>JAVBYI010000014.1 GCA_030824115.1 Rhodocyclaceae bacterium
TAAAGATCTGTTGCTGCTTCAGCACCAACGAAGCCCGCAATTATAGCTACACAATTCCCACCGTCAAGACCTTTTTGAAAACTTTTTAACAAATACCTAAAAAAGATCAGCCTCGGCTGCCTGACGGCCCAAATTGCGAGCATGGCGATGGCGAGCCATCAGGCGTGCATCCGTCAATAAGTAACCCAGGGTCTGTCCAATCACCATCACAACCCCCAGCACAGGCAGCACCAGCATCAAACCAGCGACACCGGCCACCGCACCGCCGACAAAGATCATCACCACCGTCAGCAGAGGATGCATGCTCAGGCTCTTACCTATGGTCAGGGGCATGTAGACAAAGTCGTCCAGCATGCGGGCCATGACAAAGAGCCCCACCGCCCACCACGCCATCTGCGGGACTTGCGGAAAGTCCGTCGCAGCCACTAGCACGACCAAGAGTCCGCCCAGCACTGAACCAATATAGGGGAGCCAAGCGAGGATGGCGCAAATCAGGCCGAGCAGCCACGCCCCCTGGAAACCCAGCCACCAGAGCCCCAGTCCCAGCGTGATCGTATCCAGCACCGTCAGCCACAGCAGCCCCTGAAAATAGGCACGCGCCGTGTGATCGACCTGGGCCATCAAATCCAGCGTCCGCTCGAAAAAGGCATTGGGCACCGCCCGCGCCAGAAAACTGAGGAAGTTGCGCCCGTCGCGCAGGAAGAAATAGGCGAGGAAGGGCGTCAGCAACAAGGCGGGCGCCCAGGTGGCCGCCCCGACGACTAAAGGTTCAAGGTAACTCGTCAGGGAATTGGTGAATTGAGCAAGGCGCGCGGCGGCCGTATCGGCAAGCTGTGCATTGGCAAACACACTCCAACTGGTCTCCAGCGAGCGCAGGCTGCGATCCAGCAGATCAACGCCACCCTGAAGATAGCGCAGCAGGGTTGTCTGCCAGTCAAGCAGGCGTGCGCCAAACTCGGGCAGGATCAGAACGCCAGCGAGCAGAATCAGCGCAATGAAGCCCGCCATGGTGGCGCCCGCCGCCGTTTCACGCCGCATCCCCCGATAGATGAGGGCCTGCATCGCCGGTTGCAGCATGTAATAGAGAATCAGCGCAAGCAGGAAAGGTACAGTTAGCCACAACAACTTCTGCAGGGCCGCCAATAGAAGGCACGTGGTGGCCACGATGCCAACCCACACCAACGGCCCTGCCTGACGCTGTCCCATGGAAGCGCTCACTGGTGTTGATGCCATGTGTGCGACTCAGCAGACTGTTGCTGGCGCAAACGCCGTCCCATCTCACGCGCAATTTGCAAGGCAATCTTGCTCGCAATCCGCGCATGGGTATCCATCAAGCCAAGAAAGTCCTCACGGAAGAAGACCGCCAGACGCGAACCCTGCGTCGCCCGCGCCTGCGCCGTACGATGCACATTATCAATTAGCGCCATGTCGCCAAAGAACGAACCGGGGCCGAGTGTCGCAATACGCTCGCTCTCGTTCTCTTTCTGCCCGGGGTGCATCAGGACAATCTGGCCCGACTCGATCAGATAAATCGCCTGGCCCTCCTCGCCCTCATCGAAAACGACTTCATCCGCCAGATAGTCGCGGTGATGCAGGAGTCCATCCACAATCCCCAACTCGGTGGCCGACAACTGATTGAAGAGGGAGATTTTTGCCAGATTGGCCAGTTGCGGCGTCAGTTTGCGTGGCGCGAACACCTTGCCGAGAAATGAGCGGTTCATTGACATATCCGGATTCTGTTTAGTCTCGCAACAACAGGACAACAGCTTCGGTGGCAATTCCCTCGCCGCGTCCCAGGAAGCCGAGCTGCTCGGTGGTCTTTCCCTTGACGTTGACGCAGGAAGGATTGATCTGCAGGTCGGCGGCAATATTGTCACGCATGTCATTCACAAACGGGGCAATCTTCGGCGCCTGGGCAATGATGGTGCAATCGATGTTGCCGACCCGCCACCCGTCTGCCCGCACGACCTCATACGCGCCCCGCAGCAGCACCCGGCTGTCGGCACCTTTCCAGCGCGCATCGCTGTCTGGAAACATGCGGCCGATATCGCCCTTGCCGGCCGCGCCCAGCACGGCATCGGTAATCGCATGCAGCAAGGCATCGGCATCCGAGTGGCCGAGCAGACCGAGGTGATAGGGAATCGTCACCCCCCCGAGGATAAACTTGCGTTCCGGCACCAGCGCATGCACATCAACCCCCTGCCCCACCCGAATATCCATGTCAGTCTTTCCTGTTGAGCAGAATCCACTCTGCCAGTTGAAGGTCCAGCGGGTACGTCACCTTGAGATTCGTTGCATCCGCCGCCACCAACCGGGGATGCAGCCCCAGCGCCTCGATGGCGCTGGCCTCGTCGGTCACCGCCGGCGCATACTCCAGCGCGTCGAGCAACAGCCCATAGCGGAACATCTGCGGCGTCTGCGCTTGCCAAAGGCCCTCGCGCGGCACCGTGCTGCCGACCCGCCCGCCATCCTGCGCGCGCTTCAGCGTATCGGACAAGGGCACGGCCAGCAAACCGCCCACCGGGTCTTCGCCCACTTCGTCGATCAGGTTCTCGACATGGTTGCGGGCCAGGCAACAGCGCGCCGCATCATGCACCAGAATCCAGTCATTCGATTGCGCCATGTCGCGCATCGCCCGCAGCCCATTCGTCACGCTTTCAGCGCGCGTTTCGCCGCCACAGCGCAGGACGAAAACACGCGCGGCCAGATCGCTCCAATCGTAGCCATCCCAATACACATCATCCGGTGCCAGCACGACACACACCTTGTCGATTGCAGCGACGGCGCTCAGCGCCTCGACGGTATGCCGGATCATGGGCTTGCCAGCCAAGGGCAGGTACTGTTTGGGGTAGCTGGCCGCCATGCGGGCGCCACCGCCAGCGGCCGGAATCAATGCAAAGTAACTCATGGGCCGATTCTATAATGAGCCAATGAACGCGCTCGAACCATCCACCTACGCAAACGTCGAAGCATTTGCCATCAGCATCGGCATCGGCTTGCTGATGGGCTTGGAGCGCGAGCGCAAGCCGGATGCCAAGGCAGGGCTACGCACCTTCGCCCTCACGGCGATGCTCGGCTGCCTTGCCGCGCTGCTCAGCGCAAAGACCGGCAATGCCTGGCTGCTGGCGGTCGGATTTCTGGTACTGCCGGTCATGATGATCGTCAGCCTCGCGCAAGACCCACAGGACGATGGCGATCCCGGCACCACCTCGGTGGTCGCCCTGATGGTCTGCTACGGACTCGGCGCGCTGGTCTGGCATGGTCAGGCCACGCTGGCCGTCATGCTCGCCATCACCACCACCATCCTGCTCTATTTCAAAGGCCAACTGCAGGATGTCACGCGCAGCCTCACGCACAAGGACCTGATCTCCATCCTGCAGTTCGGCGTCCTCTCACTGGTCGTCCTGCCGATCCTGCCGAATCAGGACTATGGCCCCTATCTGGCGCTCAACCCACACCAGATCTGGTGGATGGTCGTCCTTATCTCCGGCCTGTCGCTGACTGGCTATGCCGCCCTGCGCTTTGTCGGCAATCGCCATGGCGCGCCGCTGCTTGGCTTTTTCGGCGGGCTGGTTTCCTCGACCGCCACCACCATGGTCTTCGCCCGCAATGCCCGCGACGACGCCAAGCTCACCGAAACCGCCACGCTGGTCATCCTGATTGCCAACCTTGTCGTCATCGTGCGCATCGGCATTGTCGCCGCCGTGCTGGCGCCGACGCTGGTCGTGCCGCTGGCCGGCATCCTCGGCATCGGCCTGCTATTCGGCCTGATCGTCGCCCTCTTCAAGTGGCGCACCCTGACGGCCGCAGGCGAACTGCCCCTGCCCGAAGTGAAGAACCCGACGGAAATCCGCACCGCCCTGACCTTCGGCCTGCTCTACGGCATCGTACTGGTGCTCTCGGCCTGGCTGCAGGATGTTGCTGGCAGCCAAGGCTTGTACCTTATTGCCTTCGTCTCCGGCTTTACCGACATCGATGCCATTGCCCTGTCGACGCTGCGCCTGTTCAACCAGAACACGCTGACCGCCAATCCGACCGTCGTCGCCATCGGCCTCGCCAGCCTGTCCAACCTGATCTTCAAGTCCGGCCTCGTCATCGCCATTGGCGGCAAGCCGCTGGCCCGCCGCGCCCTGCCCGGACTCGCCGCCATCGGCGTAGGATTTATCGTAGGCATCGCCGTACTGTCCTGAAAGGAGGCTCTGCATGGAAGCTACAAGCGTTCGTGCCCCCGCCGTCGCCGGCATGTTCTACCCCGGCGAGCCACAGGTTCTGAAAAACGACCTCATGGCCCTGCTGGATGCCGTCCCGCCAGCAGGGAGGCCGTCAGGCCGGAAGCGGCCCGAAGAGGCTGCGCCGACATTTCCACAACCCAAGGCCATCGTCGTGCCGCATGCCGGCTACATCTACTCCGGCCCCATCGCCGCTAGCGCCTATGCGCGGCTGGCGCCATTTGCCGCGACCATCCGCCGCGTCGTGCTGCTCGGTCCCAGCCATCGCGTCGCGGTGCGCGGGCTGGCCGTGCCACATGCGCGCAGCTTTGCCACGCCGCTCGGCAACGTGCTCCTTGACACCGACGCCATCACCGACGCCCTCAAACTGCCCCAGGTGATCCAACACGACGCCGCCCATGCGCAGGAACATTCGCTCGAAGTGCAACTGCCCTTCCTGCAACAGGTGCTGGGCGATTTCAGCCTCGTGCCGTTCTCGGTTGGCTTCGCCACACCGGATGAGGTGGCCGAAGTCCTCGAATTGCTCTGGGACGGGCCGGAAACGCTGATCGTCATCAGCACCGACCTCTCCCACTATCACAGCCATGCCGACGCCACGCGCCGCGACCGCCATACCGCCGACGACATCCTGCACCTGCGCCTGCTGCTCGACCATGAGCAAGCCTGTGGCGCCACGCCCCTCAACGGCCTGATCGAAGTCGCCGAGCGGCGCGGCCTCACGCCGCAACTGCTCGACCTGCGCAACTCCGGCGACACCGCCGGCGACCAATCGCGCGTGGTCGGCTACGCAAGTTTCGCCTTTATGGAATCCAACCATGGATGATGCCTTGGATACATTGGGCATGGCCCTACTCATCCGTGCCCGCAATGCCATCTCCAGCGAGTTTGGCCAGCAGCCGCAAGCCGAACCCGATCACCCCGCCCTGACCCAGCCCGGCGCCACCTTTGTCACCCTGACGCAGCAAGGCCATTTGCGCGGCTGCATCGGTTCCCTCGAAGCCTGGCGCCCGCTGGATGATGACGTGCGCGCCAATGCGCAGGCCGCCGCCTTCCGCGATCCGCGCTTTGCGCCACTGTCCGCCGCCGAACTCGCCAACACCCGCGTCGAAGTCTCGCTGCTCACCCCTGCCGTTCCCATGCCGGTCGCCGACGAGGCCGACGCCATCCGCCAGATGCGTCCCGGCATCGACGGCCTGATCTTCGAATGCCACGGCCGGCGCGGCACCTTCCTGCCGCAGGTGTGGGAAAGCCTGCCCGACCCGCACCAATTCCTTGCCCATTTGAAACAAAAAGCCGGCTTCACCGCCGATTTCTGGTCACCCGACGTCCACCTCTATCGTTATGAGGTGCAGAAATGGAAAGAAGCCGAGAAGACCTGACCGGCGCACCGGCGCGCTGGTGGCACACACTTGAAGACGGTCGCATCCAATGCGACCTCTGCCCGCGCGACTGCAAACTGCACGAAGGCCAGCGCGCCGCCTGCTTCGTGCGCGCCAACAAAGGTGGCAAGATGATCCTCACCACCTACGGCCGCAGCAGCGGCTTCTGCATCGACCCGATCGAAAAGAAACCGCTCAGCCATTTCTATCCCGGCTCCAGCATCCTGTCGTTCGGCACGGCGGGCTGCAACCTCGCCTGCAAGTTCTGCCAGAACTGGGACATCTCCAAATCGCGCGACATGGATCGGCTGATGGACGAAGCCAGCCCCACCGCCATCGCCGCTGCTGCCAAAAGATACGGTGCGCAAAGCGTTGCCTTCACCTACAACGACCCGGTGATCTTCGCCGAATACGCCATGGACACCGCCGACGCCTGCCACGCGCAGGGTATCAAAGCTGTCGCCGTCACCGCCGGCTACATGCACCTGCCGGCGGCCCGCGATTTCTACGCCAAGATGGACGCCGCCAACATCGACCTGAAAGCCTTCACCGACGACTTCTACTTCAAACTCTGCGGCGGCCACCTGCAACCCGTGCTCGACCTCATCGCGATGGTGCATCACGACACGAACTGCTGGATCGAACTCACCACCCTGCTGATCCCCGGCCATAATGACTCGGACACCGAACTGAAGCAACTTGCGGCGTGGTGCTACAAGGAACTCGGCCCCGACGTGCCACTGCACTTCTCCGCCTACCACCCCGACTACAAAATCGACGCCCCCGCCACGCCCCCCGCCACCCTGCAGCGGGCGAGGCAAATCGCCAAAGATGCCGGCCTGCGCTACGTCTACACCGGCAACGTGCATGACCGCGCCGGCGACACCACCCACTGCCCCGGCTGCGGCAAAGCCGTTATCGAACGCGATTGGTACGAGATACGCCGCTACGCACTCGACGACACCGGACATTGCCCGCATTGCGGCACCGCCATTGCGGGGCGCTTCGGGCGCTTCGACAAACCGTTCGGGGCACGACGGATTCCCGTTGCTCTACACGCTGCGTGAAATGTCGGCGCTGGCAGGACGGCATACGGGCATCGCCTGTCTCGCTTACATCCGGCAACAAATTTCAGCCCTCCCGCAACAATCGGCTGACAATCATTTGACATCCTCTCCCGCATCGATAAACGTAAAGGGAGAATGCAATGACTTACCGCGACTGGGCCACGCCCCTGACCATTGGCAGTTTTCTACTCATCGCTGCAACTGGAGTCCTGATGTTTTTTCATCTCGACTCCGGGCTCAACAAATTTGCGCATGAATGGCTGGGCTGGGTAATGCTGGCTGCGGTCGGTCTGCATGCCGTGATGCACATCAAGTCATTCAAGCGGTATTTCACGCGCCCTGACGCTCTTGTCGTCATCGGCATTTTTATTGCGCTGTTGGCCGCCTCGTTCATCTCACCAGCAGGAAAGTCCGACAAACCGCCACACATACTGGTCATGCAGGCCGTGCTTGATGCACCGCTACCGCAAGTTGCCGCGCTCGCCGGCAAGGATACGCAAACGCTTCTAGCGCAACTGCAAACTGCCGGTATCGCCGTTGAGTCGGGGCAAAACCTGCGTAGCGCAAGCGGCCCCGAGCGCGCTACGCAGATGAAGGTCCTCGGTATCGTGTTCACCCGCTAACGCGAGTGCCAGACGGTGCGGGTTACCCCCGCCGCCAGGTCGTCCCGCCGGGGCCATCTTCCAGCACAATGCCGGCGGCCTTAAGTTCGTCGCGGATGCGGTCGGCTTCGGCGAAATTTCGCGTTTTCTTTGCCGTGTTGCGCGCAGCGATACGGCTATCAATTTCCCCATCAGACAAGTCAGGCCCTTCAATGTCATAAGACACAGACACTGACGCTCGCACAGGACGACGCCCCTGAAGAAAACTCACCGGATCGCGCTGCAACAGCCCGAGAATGCCGGCCAACCCTTTTAGCTGAACGGCCAGCTTGGCATCCTTGCTGCGATTGACTTCATTGGCAAGGTCGAACAACACGGCGATGGCTTCCGGCGTGGCGAAATCATCGTCCATGGCCTCGCGGAAATGGCAGGCATAGCCTTCGTCCCAGTCGATTTTTGCCTCACCATCAAACCCCTTCAAGGCGGTGTAGAGGCGCGACAGGGCGGCACGCGCGTCGTCGAGGTGGTTATCGGAATAGTTGAGCGGGCTGCGATAGTGGGCGCGCAGGATGAAGAAGCGCACGACTTCGGGATCGTATTTCTTGAGGATGTCGCGGATGGTGAAGAAGTTGCCGAGCGACTTGGACATCTTTTCATCGTCGACGCGCACAAAGCCGTTGTGCATCCAGTAATTGACAAAGGTCTTGCCGTGCGCGCCCTCGCTCTGGGCAATTTCGTTTTCGTGGTGTGGGAACTGCAAGTCCTGCCCGCCACCGTGGATGTCGAAATGGTCGCCGAGCAACTGCGAACTCATCGCCGAGCACTCGATGTGCCAGCCGGGACGGCCGGTGCCCCAAGCGGAATCCCACTTCACTTCGGCCGACTCTTCGGTCTTGGCGTGTTTCCAGAGCACGAAGTCGAGCGGGTCCTGCTTGCCGGCATCGACATCGACGCGCTCGCCGGCGCGCAGATCTTCGAGCGACTTGCCCGAGAGCTTGCCGTAGCCGGAAAACTTGCGGACCGAGTAGCAGACATCGCGATTGGCCGCCTGATAGGCATAACCGTTCTTCTCCAGTTTGCCGATCAGGTCAAGCATCTGCGGCACAAATTCGGTGGCACGCGGCTCATGGTCGGGCCGCAGCACGCCCAACGCATCGGCGTCTTCGTGCATGGCGGCGATGAAGCGATCGGTGAGTACGCGGATGGTTTCGCCGTTTTCAGCAGCACGTTTGATGATTTTGTCGTCAATATCGGTGATATTGCGCACATAAGTGACCTGATAGCCACTGGCCCGCAGCCAGCGGGTGATCATGTCGAAAACGACCATGACCCGACCATGGCCGAGGTGACAGAGGTCGTAGACAGTCATGCCGCAAACGTAGAGCCGAACCTTGCCGGGTTCGATGGAAACGAAATCCTGGGTCGCGCGGGCGAGGGAATTGTAGATTTTCAGCATGGGCAGGAAGGTGGCCGGCCACCCCGAAAAAGGGATGAAAAACCATTGTGATAAGGCTTTACAAGCCGCTCGGGCACAAGGTCTGGCGGCGCTTGTTTGTTAGAATAACACGTCGTTTCCATCAGCCTGGATCAGCAATGCCCACACTCTTCGCCAGACCGGCAGCCCTCAGTTTTTCGCACGGCGCTCGATCGCTGCTCATCGCCGCCGGCCTGACCCTGGGATTGGGTTTATTTCTGGCCGCACCCGCAGTTGCCAACACGGTGGAAGAAGCCAGTCAGTCACTCAAGGCGGGCGACCACGCCAAGGCGCTCGATCAAATTAACCGCTTTCTGTCCGACAAGCCCAAGGATGCTCAGGGGCGTTTCCTCAAGGGCCTGATTCTGACCGGGCTGAACAAGCCGAACGACGCCATTGCCGTTTTCAGGAAGCTGGCCGAGGACTACCCCGATCTGCCCGAGCCTTACAACAATCTGGCCGTTATTTACGCCCAGCAAAAGCAGTATGAGAAGGCCAAGGAAGCCTTGGAGCAGGCAATTCGCACGCATCCCGCCTACGCCACCGCGCATGAAAACCTCGGCGATATCTATTCCCGCCTCGCCAGCCAGGCCTACGGCAAGGCATTGCAAATTGACGGATCGAACGCCTCGGCACAAACCAAGCTGGCGATGATCAACGATCTGGTGGGGGCACCGGCAAAAGTCGGCGCTGGCAAGACGGCCTCTCCTGCGCATCCGACGGTTCAGCCACCCAAGCCAGTGGTCGTTGCTGCTGCTCCCGTCACGGCCGAACCGGCCAAGCCGACCGCTCCCCCGGTCATCACCAAGCCTGAACCGGTCAAGCCGGCCGACCCCGTCAAACCGGAGCCAGTCAAGCCCGCCACCAAGCCGGCGGATGCCACGGCAGAGATTGCTGCAGCCATCGATGGCTGGCTCTCCGCGTGGTCACGCAAGGATGTGAAAACTTATTTGGCGGCCTACGCCAAGGATTTCCAGACCCCCAACGGTCAGGCCCGCAAGGCATGGGAAGCCGAGCGCAGCCAGCGTGTCGGCAAGCCCGGCAAGATCGAGGTCAGCCGCGACAAGTTCAGCATCAAGGCAGAGGGTGACGACAAGGTTGTCGTGCGCTTCCGCCAGCATTACAAATCGGCCAACCTCAATACCTCTTCGGGAAAAACCCTCGTGCTCGTCAAGCGTGACGGTAAATGGCTGATCCAGCAGGAGCGCGTGGGCTGATGAAACTCCTGAAAATACGCACCGGTCTGCTGTGTGCCGCGCTGATCCTGCAGGGCACGCTGGTTTTCGCGAAGGACGCATCCGCGCCGCGCTACACCGACTCCGGCCCGGAACCCCTGCTCGCCCGCGTCTTTGAGCACATCGAACAGCAACGCTGGGATGTCGCTCTCAAGGAAACCGAATCGCTGGTCAAGGCCTACCCCAATTTCCGCCTCGCGCATCTGATCAAGGGCGATCTGCTGATGGCGCGCACCCGTCCGCTCAGCCGCTTTGGCGAAGGTGGCGAAAAGGAAGCGAAAGATCAGGTGGCCGATTTGCGCGAAGAAGCCATCGCCCGCTTGCGCGCCTATCGCAACAAGCCGGATGAGAAAGTCGTGCCGCGCTACCTGTTGCAGATGCGCCCGGACCAGAAGCATGCGGTGGTTGTCGATACGCAGAAGGCGCGCCTCTATCTCTACCAGAACGACAACGGCACGCCGCGCTTCGTGGCCGACTACTACATTGCCCACGGCAAGCTGGGTGCCGACAAGTTCAAGGAAGGCGACAAGAAAACGCCGATCGGCGTTTATCACGTCACCTCCAGCATCCCGCGTCAGAAGCTGCCCGATTTCTATGGCAGCGGGGCTTTCCCGATCAACTACCCGAATGCCTGGGATAAGAAGCAGGGACGCAACGGCTCCGGCATCTGGCTGCACGGCACGCCCTCCGACACGTTCTCGCGCCCGCCCAAAGCCTCCGACGGCTGCGTCGTGCTGGCCAATACCGATCTCGATGCACTGGCGAAGAACCTGCAACTGGGCACCACGCCCGTCATCATCAGCAACAATATCGAGTGGCTCTCGCTCGACGACTGGCAGGCCGAACGCACCTCGCTGATCGGCATGATCGACGAATGGCGAAGTGACTGGGAAAGCCTCGACATCAACCGCTATGCCCGCCACTACGCCAAGGAATTCAGCAGCGACGGCAAGGATCTGGCCGCCTGGGTTGCCCAGAAGAAGAAGGTCAATGCCGGTAAGCAATGGATCAAGGTGAAAACCGACAACATCAGCATGTTCCGCAACCCCGGCCGCGACGACTACGTTGTCGTCACCTTCGAGCAGGATTACCAGAGCAGCAACCTCTCGAACCGGATGCAGAAGCGCCAGTACTGGATCAAGGACGGCGGTCGCTGGAAGATCCTGTTCGAAGACGCCGTCTGACCAGCGCCGACTTTTACGCTTTTTACGCCAGGAGCCACCCATGAAGAAACTGCTCGTTCTGCTGTCCGCTTTTTGCCTTGCATTACCCGCTATGGCGGCCAACCCACAGGTTGAACTGAAAACCAACCAGGGCACCATCGTGCTGGAACTGGATGCTGATAAGGCGCCCAAGACCACCGAGAACTTCCTGCAATATGTGAAGGACGGCCACTACAACGGCACCATCTTCCATCGCGTCATCGACAACTTCATGATCCAGGGCGGCGGTTTCGAAGCCGGCATGAAAGAGAAGCCCACCCGCACGCCGATCCAGAACGAAGCCAAGAACGGCCTGAAGAACGTCACCGGCAGCATTGCCATGGCGCGCACCCCGAACCCGCATTCGGCCTCGGCGCAGTTCTTCATCAACCTCAAGGACAACACGTTCCTTGATTATCCCGGCCAGGACGGCTGGGGCTACGCCGTCTTCGGCAAGGTCGTACAGGGCATCGACATCGTGCAGAAACTCGCCAAGGTCGCTACAGGCAATGCCGGCGGCCACCAGAATGTTCCCACCACCCCGATCGTCATCGAATCGGCCAAACTGATCGAGAAAAAATAAAGGATTCCTCATGATCAAGCTCACCACCAACCACGGCGTCATCACCCTCGAACTCGACAGCGAAAAGGCGCCGAAATCGGCTGCCAACTTCCTCGCCTACGTCGAATCCGGCCACTACGACGGCACCATCTTCCATCGCGTCATCAACGGCTTCATGATTCAGGGCGGCGGCATGAGCGTGGGCATGAAGGAAAAGGACACCCTGGAACCCGTCGAGAACGAGGCCGCCAATGGCCTCAAAAATGAGCGCGGCACCGTTGCCATGGCCCGTACCAACGATCCACACTCCGCCACCTCGCAGTTCTTCATCAACGTCGCCGACAACGACTTCCTCAATCACCGCGCACCCTCCGGCCAGGGCTGGGGCTACTGCGTGTTCGGCAAGGTGGTCGATGGCATGGACGTGGTCGACGCGATCAAGAACGTCAAAACCGGCAATAAGGGTTTCCATCAGGATGTGCCGGTTGAGGACGTGATCATCGAGAAGGCCGAGGTTATCTAAATGCCTGGCTGCGGGTCGGAACTGTTCATTTCCGACCTGCATCTTTCCGCGCACGAGTCGACCACGGCGGCCACCGTCACGCGCTTTCTGAAGTTTTTAGAGGGGCCGGCCCGTCAGTCCACGCGTCTGACCATCCTCGGCGACCTGTTCGACTACTGGGCAGGCGACGACGATCTCGCCGACCCGTTCAATACCCGCATCGCCGCCGCGCTCCATGCGCTGGCCGATCACGGTGTGACCATCGACCTGATGGTCGGCAACCGCGACTTTCTGATTGGCAATGCCTTTGCTACTGCCGCTGGCGTGACGCTATTGAACGATCCCGCTATCCGCGAAGTGGGTGGCATCAAAACGCTACTGATGCACGGCGACACGCTCTGCACCGACGATGCCGACTACCAGCGCTTTCGCGCCCACGTCCGCAGCCCCGCATGGCAGTCACAATTTCTGGCCCGGCCGCTGGCCGAGCGCAAACGCGAAATCGAGACGCTGCGCGCCCGCAGCGAAACGGAAAAGCGCATCAAGCCGATGGCGATCATGGATGTGAATGCACAGGCCGTGACCGCGTTGATGCGCTCACACAGCGCTGATGCACTGATTCACGGCCATACCCATCGGCAGGGATCACACATCCATCAAGTCGATGGCCGTGCCTGTCAGCGCTGGGTATTGGGTGACTGGCATGCCCAGCGCGGCAGCGCACTGAGGTGCGCTGCCACTGGCTGGGGCTTTACCGACTAGCGTTCCTTGCGCTTGGCGAAGGGCTTGTCAAAAGGCGGCTTGGTGCCGGCCGGTTTTTTGTCAGCGCGATAGGGCGGCTTGTTACCGCCACTCCCGGCATCTGAAAATTCCCGCTTCGGACGTGCCGAAAAGTCGGCGTTGGCGGGACGGCGTGGGCGAGCCGCTTCGTCTTCCCGTGGGCGACGTGCCTTCGGCGCTTCGTCCGCACGAGGGCGCCGCGCAAAAGTTTTTTCGCCCTCGCCCGGTGCTGCCGGGCGAATCCGCAGCGGCAACTGACGCACGCGGGTACGTTTCAGGGTTTCCAGCAGATCATTCGGCAGTTCGGGCAGTTCGACGGTGCTGTAGTCGTCGAACAGGTTGATCTGGCCGATCAGCTTGCCGTCGATGCCACCTTCGTTGGCGATGGCACCGACGATTTCCTTGGGCAGTGCGCCCTGATTCTTGCCCACCTCAATGCGATAGCGCACAGTGACACCGCTTGCAGAGAACGCCCGCTTGGGCGCTTCGGCGCGCGGCTTGCGTTCGGCAGCCTCGGAACGCTCGGACCATGCCGGCTTATCAAATGTCGGCGCTGACGAGGCGGCATAAGACGACTCGCCGCGTGGTGATGGGACGGCACGGGACGGCGCACCGCGTGATGGCACGGCATAAGGCGACTCGGTGCGCGATGACGCCACCGGGTCTTCCATGCCGTCTGGACGCAGGGGCCGTTCGCGCTGGGCGAGGAAGGCCAGTGCAGCGGCAATCTGCCGTGTCGCGACGCTTTCCTCGGTCTCCATGCGGCGCACCACTTCATAGAAGAAGTCGAGGTTTTCCTCGGCGATCGTATCGAGAATCTGCTGCTTGAACTGAGTCACCCGGCGCTCGGCCACTTCACCGCGCGTCGGCAGGGCGATCGGCTCGATCGGCTGGCGCGTGGCGCGCTCGATGGCCTTGAGCATGCGCATTTCACGCGGCGAGATGAAGAGAATCGCCACGCCGGCGCGACCGGCACGGCCCGTGCGGCCAATGCGATGCACGTAGGCTTCGGTGTCGTAGGGCACGTCGTAGTTGATCACATGGCTGACGCGCGGCACGTCGATACCGCGAGCGGCCACGTCGGTGGCGACAACGATGTCGAGGCTGCCGCTCTTCAGGCGATCGATGACCTGCTCACGCAGCCCCTGGGTCAGGTCGCCACTGAGCGCTGCCGCCGCATAGCCGCGCGCCTCCAGCTTGTCGGCCAGATCGACGGTGGCCAGCTTGGTACGCACGAAGATGATGGCGGCGTCGAAATCCTCTTCGATTTCGAGCATGCGCGTCAGCGCTTCGAGCTTGTCGGCGCCGCGCACCTGCCAGTATTTCTGCTTGATGGCGGCTACCGTGGTGGTGGCCGAGCGAATCTTGACCTGCTCGGGCTCGCGCAGGTAGCGCTGGGCGATGCGGCGGATCGGATCGGGCATGGTGGCGGAAAACAGCGCCGTCTGCCGCGCCGCCGGCGTGTGTTCGAGAATCCACTCGACATCGTCGATGAAACCCATGCGCAGCATCTCGTCGGCCTCGTCGAGCACCAGCGACTTGAGATTGGAGAGATCGAGGCTCTTGCGTTCAAGGTGATCCATGACGCGGCCGGGGGTGCCAACAATGATGTGGGCACCGCGCGACAGCGCGCGCAACTGGATCACCATGCTCTGGCCGCCGTAGATCGGCAACACATGGAAACCGGGCATGTGGTGGGCATATTTCTGGAAGGCTTCAGCCACCTGAATGGCCAGTTCTCGCGTTGGCGTCAGCACCAGCGCCTGCGGCGCCTTGAGGTTCAGATCGAGGCGGGCCAGCAGCGGCAAGGCAAAGGCCGCCGTTTTGCCGGTGCCGGTCTGTGCCTCGCCGAGCAGGTCGCGGCCGGCCATGAACAGGGGGATACACGCCGCCTGAATGGGCGATGGGGTTTCGTAGCCGACCTCGGCGAGGGCGGAAAGGAGGGGCGCCGGCAAATTGAGCGCCGCAAAGCTTTCGATAGGTTCAGTCATGGGGGTCTCCCGCACTTTGGGGAATAGAAGACAGGCTTGGCCTGCAAGGTACGCATTATCGCAGACTTCCTGCGCTCTCCTCGCCGTCCTGACAGTCCCGACTTGTGCTGTATCAAGCCTTTTTGCGGCCAAACGTAATATGATCGAAATTGATAAAGGGGGACGAATGCCATATCGCTTGCGCGTTCGCGACAGGATTTGGGGAATGGTGGTGCTGTTTGTGCTCGGCTTGGCCGTGCTCAGCATCGTCAATATTCTGTCGACACGAGACAACCTGCTGACCGAGAAAAAGCTCAAGACCCGTCACTTGGTCGAAGTGGCCCATGGCGTCTTGCAGCATTACAACCACCAGCACCGGACCGGCCGGCTGTCGCTGACCGAAGCGCAAGAAACGGCCAAGCGCACGCTCGAAGCCATGCGCTATCAGGACGCGGAGTATTTCTGGATCAACGATTTTTCCCTACCGGTCCCGCGCATGGTGATGCATCCCACGCTGCCGGCACTCAATGGCCAGGTGCTTGACGCCGTGGAATTCAACTGTGCCACCAGCCTGCAGGTCGGCAGCGACGGCGCCGTCACCCAAACCGATGGCCGGAAAAATCTGTTCGTTGCCTTCAACGAGGTCGCCCGCACCGGCGGGCATGGCTATGTCACCTACGACTGGCCCAAGCCGCTCGCCGGGAAGGGGGCAACCGCCATGCTTTATCCCAAGCTGTCCTACGTCAAGCACTTTGCCCCCTGGGACTGGGTCATCGGCTCGGGCATCTATATCGATGACGTATCACGCCTGGCGCTCGAACAAACCTGGTGGAACCTCGCCATGGTCGCCGGTATCGGCGGCGTGCTGGTGCTGTTGGCTGCCTTGATCGCTACCAGCATCACCCGTCCGCTGGGACGCAGTGCGCATGCACTCGAAGCAATGACGCAAGGCAGCCAGCCACTGGCCCCCCTGCCGGTCGAACATGACGATGAAGTCGGTACGCTGATCGGCGGCTTCAATCGCCTGCAAAGCGCCTTGCTGGCCAAGGAAGAAGGGCTACGCCTGTCCGCCAGCGTATTCGATAACGCGCGCGAAGGGATCGTCATCACCGATCCCAAGGGCCGGATCATCAACGTCAACCCAAGCTTCACCACGCTCACGGGCTACACGGCCGCAGAGGTCATCGGCAAGAATCCCAGTCTGCTCAAGTCCGGCCATCAGGGCGATGAGTTTTATGCACAGATGTGGCAGGCGCTCGTCACGGAAGGTTATTGGCAGGGCGAGATTTCGAACCGCCGCAAAAGCGGTGAGGTCTATATCGAGATGCTTACCATCACCGGCGTGCGTAACGCGACAGGGCACGTCAGTCATTACGTCGGCATCTTCTCCGATGTCACGGCCCTCAAGGAGCAGCAGCAGCGCCTTGAACGCATGGCGCACTTTGACGCCCTCACCCAGTTGCCCAACCGCAGCCTGTTGGCCGACCGCCTCCAACTGGCACTGATGCAGGCAAGCCGCAACGAGGATCTGCTAGCGGTTGCCTTCCTCGATCTGGATGAATTCAAGCCGGTGAATGACCGACTCGGCCACGAGGCCGGCGACAAGCTTTTGATGGAAGTCGCGCAACGTCTCAAGCGCTGTGTACGCGCCGGCGATACGGTGGCCCGACTGGGTGGCGACGAATTCGTGATGCTGCTGGTCGGACTGGAAAACATTCAGGAAGCGCAGCACGCCTTCGATCGCGTCCTCATCGCACTGGCCGAACCTTACCTGCTGAAAGGCGAGCCGGTATCGATTTCCGCCAGCATTGGCGTGACCCTCTATCCGCTCGATGGCGCAGACCCGGAAGTGCTGCTGCGGCATGCCGATCAGGCAATGTATACCGCCAAGCAGGAGGGACGCAACCGCTATCACCTCTTCGATCTCGAACATGATCGTCGCGCCCGCGCACACCGCGAATGGCTGTTGGATATCCGCAAGGCGCTGGCCGCCAACGAGTTCATGCTGTTCTATCAACCCAAGGTCAACCTCCGGCGCGGCGAAGTGATCGGCGCCGAAGCGCTGATCCGCTGGCAACACCCAGAACGCGGCCTGCTGCTGCCTGATGCTTTTCTCCCAGTGATCGAGGGCAGCGAACTCGATATCACACTCGGCGACTGGGTGATCGAAACTGCCCTGACGCAAATGGACACCTGGCAAGCGGCGGGCCTCCATCTGCCGGTCAGCGTGAATGCGGCTGCCATCCAGTTGCAGGAGGGCTGTTTCGTCGAGAAGCTCGCGGCCGCACTGCAACGCCATCCGACCCTGCCACCGTTCAGCCTGGAAATCGAGATCCTCGAAACCGCTGCGCTGGAGGATATCGAGCGCATCAGTCATGTGATCGAGGAATGCGGCCGTCTGGGGGTTGCCTTCGCCCTTGACGACTTCGGCACCGGCTATTCCTCACTGACCTACTTCAAGCGCCTGCCCGCCCGGGTGCTCAAGATCGACAAGTCCTTTGTCTGCGACATGCTCGAAGAAGCGGATGACCTCGCCATCGTCGAAGGCGTCATCGGTTTCACCCAGGCCTTCCAGCGTGAAGCCCTCGCCGAGGGTGTTGAAACACCCGAGCATGGCGCGATGCTCCTGCACCTGGGCTGCGAACTCGCCCAGGGCTACGGCATTGCCCGGCCCATGCCGGCCGCCAGCATGCCGGGCTGGATCGCCGCTTTCCGGCCTGATCCGCTCTGGGGCGGCGACAGCGCGGAAATTGGCCGCACCAACTATCCGCTCCTGCATGCCGAGGCGGATCACCGCCGCTGGGTGGAAAGACTGGAGGCATCAGTCAGCGGTAGCGACAGCATTCACCGCAAACCGCCCCCGCTCAATCCACATCATTGCGCCTTTGGCCGCTGGATGGACGGGCCGGGACGCGATATCTATGGCGATCTCCCTGAATTCGGGAAAATCGATCAACTGCATCGTCGGGTGCACCAACTCGGCAAGGACATCGTCGAAGAGCACAAGGCTACCGATGGCAACCGCAACGCGCCGCTGATCGGCGAACTGCACACACTACGCGATGCGCTGGTGGCCGACTTGCGCGCCCTGCGTGAGAGCGTCACACGCATGCAATAGGAGCAGCTTTAGCGACTGCCCGAGCGCGCGTTCTGGCTGGCTTTTTGTTCAACAGCGAAAACCGCTGCCTCGACCCGCGAAGTCAGGTTGAGTTTGGCCAGGATATGGCGCACATGCAGCTTCACCGTGTCGTGGCTGATATCGAGGTGGCGTGCAATCGCCTTGTTCGACAGCCCCTGGGCAAGGTATTCGAGAATCTCGCGCTCACGCGTCGTGAGATGCTGGAAAGCATCGGCCTTGGGCGATTGCCCTCCCCCCTGCAGCAAGTGCACGAGCTTCAGGGTCATTGCCGGCGCCACCACCGTTTCACCACGCACCGCACGCTGTACGGCATCGACGACATCATCCGGTTCCATGTCCTTGAGCAGATAGCCCTGCGCACCGGCGCTCATCGCGCTGGCCAGATCGTCTTCGGCATCGCTCACGGTCAGCACCAGCACCGGCCCGCGCCAACCCTCGGCACGCATCTGGCGCAACAAAGCCAAGCCGCCATGCGGCGGCATGTTGAGGTCGGTGATCACCACATCGGGGGCAGCGGTCTTGAGGAGCTGCAGCGCCTCGTCACCATTGCCGGCGATACCGGCAACCTTGATCGCCCCACGCTGTTCAAGCAGTTCGGCGAGTCCCTTACGGAACAGCGTATGGTCATCGACGAGCATGACGCGGATTTGTGGGGCTGATGTCATGACGTGACTCGCTGGCCGGTTGGGCTGATGGCAGGAAAGGTCAGGCGGACGCGAAAACCGCCGGCGGGCAGATTGGCCACTTCGACGCGGCCACCGATCAAACGGGCACGTTCGCGCATGATCGACAGCCCGAAGTGATCACGCAGGTGGGGGTGCTCCTCGAAACCGCCGGTGCGGTTGGCAATGGCAAAGAAGCCCTGCCCGCCGCGTCCGTTGTCATCGACCGTGACCAGATAGTGGTCGCCTGCGCCGACCAGCGACAGCCGCGCCGCGGTGGCCTGGGAATGGCGCCCGACATTGGCCAAGGCTTCCTGAACGATGAAGAAGACCTGTGCCTCCTGATCCAGGGTCAGGCGCAGATCCGCCACCAGATTCTGATATTCGAGCGCAATGCCGGTGCGGTCCCGGAAATCCTGCGCGAGCCGCGGCAAGGCCTGCTGCAAG
The DNA here is from genome assembly GCA_030824115.1 of Rhodocyclaceae bacterium. Lineage (GTDB taxonomy): Bacteria > Pseudomonadota > Gammaproteobacteria > Burkholderiales > Rhodocyclaceae > Sulfuricystis. The sequence continues at coordinate 19,251 of JAVBYI010000014.1, forward strand.
CCCATCGGGTCCATGCGATTGCGGAACTGCGAAAGCAACTGGCGCAACTGGCCATAAGCCTCATCGAGTGCCTGCCCCACATCATTGGCATATTTGCCGGCACCGTCGTCACCCGCGCTACCTCGATCACGCAGCGCATCCTGTAGCAGCGCCATGCGCATCTTCATGTAGGCCAGCGTCTGGGCCAACGAATCATGCACCTCGGCGGCCATCATCTGCCGCTCATTCATCAGCGTGATGCGCAGGTTCTCGCGCTTCAGACGGGCATTTTCGAGCGCCATGCCAAGGTGCTCGCTGATCGAGCGGAACAGTAAGGCCACTTCTTCCGGCAACTCGAAACGCTCCGGCAGAAACAGGTTGTAGGTGCCCTGCAGCTTGCCGCCATGTTGCAGCGGCACGACCACCATCGCCTGACAGCCCTCGTCAAAATACGAATGATGCGTACGCAAGGCGCACTCGTGAAGATCAATCTCGTAGCGCGAATGGTTGTCGGCAATCGCATTGCCGCACTGGCCACAATCAATCGGTACCAGCCGTTCGCGCTCCACCAGTTCAGGCGGCAGACCGCGCGCAGCGACGAGGCGCAGATGCTTGCCATCCGCCGTCACCACACGCACCGCACCGGCATTGGCCTTGGTCAGCTTGAGCATGGTGCCGAGGAAGCGGCCGAGCAACTCCTCAACATCGTCCTCGTCGGCCAGGCTCGCTGATACGGCGGAAAAAATGTCGAGCGCCAGCAGCCGCGAGTGTTCTTCGCTATCGACTTCCGGCACGGCCGGACGCATCGCTGCAGGGGTTTCCATCAGCACGTTTTTCTCCTCTGTCGCCATTGTACCTAGCGCTAGAGCGGCAACGGCCACTCGCCCGACAGGGTCTTCTCCGCCCAGACCAGCGCACTGATGGTCTTGCCATCAGTGATTTCGCCATCGCGAACCGCCAGCATGGCATCGGCAATACTCAGTTCAACGATCTCGAGAATCTCGTCGTGATCCGGGCTCTCACCGATGAAACTCAATCCCTGCGCCCAGAAAATTTCAATGCGTTCGTCGGCGTAACCGATCGCCGGATGCACGGTGCCGAGATGGCGCCACAACTTGGCGCGATAGCCGGTCTCCTCGCGCAATTCGCGCTTGGCGGTATCGAGGATGTGTTCGCCTGCATCGATTTTGCCCGCCGGCAGTTCAAGCATCACGCGCCGCAGCGGATAGCGGAACTGGCGTTCAAACAGCAGCTTGCCGTTATCCAGCACGGCGATGACCACGACCGCGCCGGGGTGGCGAATGATTTCGCGCGTCGACTCGGTACCGTTCGGTAGGCGCACCTTGTCGGCATACACCTTGAGCAAACGACCATCGAAGACCTGCGTGCTTTCGAGGGTTTCCTCGATGAACTCGCTCTCACTCATCCTGTCCATAATTTTTGTAGGGTTTTGATTTGTCTTGAACTCTACCAGAACACGCTTATATAGAAAGCACAACAACACACCATCCCCACCCCGAACAGGAGATTCCCATGGCCTTCATTCCCGGTTTCGAAAGCGACGGTGTTGTCACCGTCAATCGCGTCATTCTCAAGCCGAAATACAGTGTCGAGGATCTTGAGGAGCGTGTTGCCATGCTCTGCGAGAACGTCAAGACTTATCACTCGGAGACTGGCTTTGTCGGTGGCATGGTCGTGCTCAACAGTGGGATGGTATCCAATGAAGGGAGCACGGTCGGTCAGGCTGTCGACAGCCCGATGAAGGATCGTGAGGCGCTGATCATCACCTTCTGGAATTCTTTCGCGGAACATGAAGCTTCGCACCGTAGCGACACCTTCCAGCCCCTGTTCCAGCAAGTGCTGGAACTCTGCGAGAACGGCAACGAAGAAATTGCCTACAAGATGCTCTGGTCTGGCCAAGCCTACAGCAAGGCCGAGGCGATCGAGGCGCGGGCGGCCAAGGAAAAATATTTAGAAGTCACCTGAAATGTCGGCGCTGGCGAGACGGCAATAAAAAGGCCGCCCTTTGGGGGGCGGCCTGTTCTGATGCGAATCTACTCGATCAGATGCGTTCCCAAATTGTCGTAATGCCCTGACCGCCGCCGATACACATGGTGGCCATACCGTAGCGCTTGCTGGTACGGATCATCTCGTGCAGCAGCTTGGTAACGATCACGCCGCCGGTCGCACCGACCGGGTGGCCGATGGCGATGGCGCCGCCATTCGGGTTGGTCTTGACCGGATCAAGGCCGAGGCCGCGCGCCACAGCGATTGACTGTGCAGCAAACGCTTCGTTCGACTCGATGATATCCATCTGGTCGAGCGTCAGGCCGGCCTTCTGCAGGGCAACCTTGGATGAGGGGATCGGGCCTTCGCCCATCACGTCGTTCGGCACACCGGCAATCGCGTAGGCGACAAGACGGGCGATCGGCTTGTGGCCGCCAGCAGCGGCCTTGGCAGCATCGGCCAGCACCAGGAAGGCGGCTGCATCGTTGATGCCGGAAGCGTTACCGGCGGTCACCGTGCCATCCTTCTTGAAGGCGGGCTTCATCTTGGCCAGCGATTCCATCGTGGTGGTCGGCTTGAGATGCTCGTCGGTATCGAACACGACATCACCCTTGCGGGTCTTCATGGTGATCGGCACGATCTGCGACTTGAAGTAGCCGGCAACCTGGGCAGCGGCGGCACGCTTCTGCGATTCGACGGCAAACGCATCCTGCTCTTCACGGCTGATGCCCCACTTGGTGGCCAGATTTTCGGCGGTGATACCCATGTGGCCGACACCAAATGGGTCAGTCAGCACGGCGACCATCATGTCAATGGCTTGCGTATCGCCCATGCGTGCGCCAGAACGCAGTGCCGGCAGCATGTAACCACCGCGCGACATGACTTCGACACCACCACCGATGGCGAAATCGGCATCGCCGAGCATGATCGCCTGCGCCGAACTAACCATTGCCTGCATCGCGGAACCGCACAGACGGTTAACCGCGAACACGGTCGAGTCCATCGTCATGCCGCCCTGAATGGTGGCGACGCGGGACACATACGGGTAGCGCGAGTCGGTCGGGATACAGTTGCCGACGGTAGCGAAGGTAACCTGCTTGGGATCGACACCGGCACGCTCGATGGCGGCCTTGACCACCATACCCCCCAGTTCGGACGGCTCAAGACTGCTCAGCCCCCCCCCAAAGGCACCCACGGCAGAACGTACGGCACTCAGTGCAACAATTTCTTTATTGGACATTTTCCACTCCTGTTATTAGTAACGCATCAACAAAACGACGCCTCATGAACCTACCCAGCTGGCCAGCGTCAGCAGCACCAGCAGGAGCAAACACAGTACGAGCGCACGCCACACGAGACCGATGGCACTTTGCAGATGATCAATATCGGCTTCATCGCCCATGCCCAGTTCGGGCCGCTCCTCGACGCCAATGGCTTCGGGCAGGGGCTGTCCCAACTTGACACCCAGCGCACCGCCACCACTCGCCAGGAGTATGCCGGCGGCCGCATCGTGCCATTGTTGTGCCTGGGTGCGCCAGCAGTAGATCGCATCCTCAAAGTCGCCGACAATCGCAAAGGTCACCGCAGTCAGGCGCGCCGGCAGCCAGTCGAGAAACTCGAAGGCCTGACGTGAAAACTCGCCAAAGGCATCGCGCGGGATGACAAAGCCTGATTCCGGCGTAGCCGGTGCTGCCTCCCGCTGATTCATCGCAACGCTCAGGCGATACAGCAGCGCACCCGCCGGTCCCAGCAGCATGAACCAGAACAAAGGCGCAAACACATGACGATGCGACGCAAGAATTCCATCCTCAATGGTCAGCCGGACGATTTCCGAGGCACTCAGGCGCGAGCTTTCACGCCCGGTCCAGGCATGAAACAGGGTACGGGCACGCTCGATCTCACCGGCCCGCAGCGCCAGATGGATATTGGTAAAAAAATGGCTGAACTGGCGAAAGCCCATGAGGAAATACAGCATCGCCACCGAGAACAGCAGGGTCAGCACGGCATGCAGCATGTCCAGGCCGATCTGCACGCCCAGCACACACAGGGTGGGGACGGCCACGCCGACACCCCAGGCCGTCACGCCATGACGACGCTCGCCACCATTGAACTGTCGCTCGAGAAAGCGGGCATAGGCATCCAGCCACTCTTGCACACGCGCAGCGGGCGCGGCTTTCAACTGCTCGATGACGAGGACGACAAAAATACTGAGGAATGTCATGAACGAAGGGGAATTATGGGCAAAACCCTAGCCCAGCGAAGATAGCACACTCACGTACCGGCATGACTAGGCCCCAGGAGGCTCTGACGCAGGCTGACAAACATCCCCGCTGTCGCTCCCCAGATGAAATAGTTGCGCCAGGGCACGGCCCAGTAGTGACGTAGCTGCCCCTGATACTCCCGGGCCTCGCGGCGATAATTAGTCGCATCCAGAAAAAAGGCGAGTGGCGGCTCAAACACCTCGGCCACCTCGAAATCGTCCAGTTGCAGATTGAGCGGCGGCGCCACCAGGCCCAATACTGGCGTCACGCGAAAGCCAGTACTCGTCCAGTATTCCGGCAGCACCGCCAGCACGGACACCTGCTCGGACAGAATGCCCACCTCCTCGCGACTCTCGCGCAATGCGGTATCGACCGCGCTGCTGTCCGTCGGCTCGCAACGTCCGCCCGGAAAGCTGATCTGGCCGGCATGGTCGCGCAAATGGGCGGTGCGCAGTGTCAGCAGCACGGACAGACCGGCCGGACGATCAACCACTGGGATCAGCACCGCAGCGGCGGTGGCCTCCCCTGCTTGCGGCAACTCCTCAACCTGCTGCATCGGATACAGGTTCAAACAGCGCTCACGCAGCCAGTCGGCAGTCCATTCCATAGGCCATCAATAGCGCTGCGTCAGGGTCATCGACTGACCGTCGCGCCGAATATCCATGCGATTGAGAAAGCTCATGCCCAGCAGGACGACGGGCATATCCTGCTCATGCACCGTGGCATCGATATTCGACAAAGCGATGCCACCGATTTTCACGCTGTTCAGCTTCACCTTCCAGACGCGTGCCTGGCCATTGGCCGTCTGCGTGATGCCCGGCGTCCCCTTGTGCGGATCAATGCCCGCCCGTCGCGCATCGGCCGCCCCGAGCGCAATATAGGTTGCCCCGGTATCGACCAGAAAGCGCATCGACGACCCGTTGATGCTGCCCTGAGTGATGTAGTGACCGCCGCTATCCGCCATCAGGGTCAATACCGGCTTCTCGGCGCTTGCCGAGGACACCACGCTCTGACCGATCTGGATGCGACGCGACTTGCCGTCCACCTCGAACAACGCCGCCCCCGATTCGATCGCCAGCAGTTTGACGCCCTCGCCAGTCTTGGCCCCGACGGCCAGCGTCTGGCGCTTGCCGCCATCGATCACCACCAGCGCCTTGCCGGGCAGCAAGCCCACCAGCGCGATATCCGCAGCCTGAGCCGCCATGCCGCAAATAGCCAGCATCGCGGCGCTACAATGTTTCAACGACAATACGCACTGTTTAGCCATGAAACCCATTGCCATCTTTCGTCACAGTCCAGGGGAAGGTCCCGGCTATTTTGCCACTTTCCTCGAACGCCACGGCATTCCCACACAGTTGATTTGCATCGATGCCGACGAATCTCCGCCGGCCACGCCAGAGGCCTTCTCCGGCCTGTGCTTCATGGGCGGGCCGATGAGCGTCAACGACGACCTGCCCTGGCTGCCGCCACTTTTCGAACTGATACGCCGTGCCGTCAGTGCCGACATTCCGGTCATTGGCCACTGCCTCGGCGGCCAGTTGATGAGCAAGGCGCTCGGCGGCGTGGTGACGAAAAACCCGGTCAAGGAAATCGGCTGGGGACAGGTCACTGTTACCGATCCGGTGGCACAGGACTGGTTTGGTGACATCGAAAGCTTCGAAGCCTTCCACTGGCATGGCGAAACCTTCAGCATCCCGGCCGGTGCCACACGCATCCTGAAAAGTGCCTACTGCGAGAATCAGGCCTTCATCATGGGTTCTCACCTCGGCATGCAATGCCACGTCGAAATGACCGCAGCCATGATCCGCCTCTGGTGCCGCCAATGGGCCGACGAGTGTGCGGCCGCCAGCGCCTCGGTGCTGACGCCGGCACAGATGAATGAACGCATTGAGGAACGGCTGACGGCAATGCGCGTCGCCGCTGACCGGCTCTACACGCGCTGGATAGCAGCGCTCAAGTAAAAGTCGGCGCTGGCGGGACGGCAATTAGTCCCTGAAGTTGCCGTAGTTGAGCGGAAAATCGGTGATCGACTTTTTCACCAGTGCAATCGCCGCTTGCAAGTCGTCACGCTTGGCGCCGGTGACGCGCACGGCCTCGCCCTGAATCGCCGCCTGCACCTTGGTCTTGCTGTCCTTGATGAGCTTGACGATCTTCTTCGCCAATTCCTGATCGATGCCGCTCTTGATCTTCAGTTCCTGCTTGGTTTTGTTGCCGGAGATGGTTTGCACCGCACCGATGTCGAGGCGCTTGGTGCTCTCGTGCTCCTTCTTCTCCATCTCGGGAAAGAGGATGTCCTTGATCTGGCCGAGCTGGAAGTCGGAATCGCCGTGCAGCGTAATCAGCTTGTCCTTCTCGTTCAGTTCAGCCTTGGCGCTGGTGCCCTTGAAGTCGTAGCGGTTGCCGATCTGACGTCCCGCCACATCCACCGCATTCTTCAGGGCGACGAGATCGGCTTCGGAAGTGATGTCGAATGAAGGCATAGCGTACTCCGCTTATCCGAAGTGGCAGACGTAGTGATAAGGCTCACCCGTCACTTCGATATCGAAGGACGAGTTGCCGGGTACGTTAAAGCTTTGACCCGCGCTACAGCTTTTCCAGTCCTCGCCCTTGAGCTTGTAGCGACAGGTACCGGCCACAGTCTCCATGATTTCCGGGGCACCGGTATTGAAGGTCAGCGTGGCTGGCAGAATCACGCCAACGCTCTTCTTGGTGCCATCAGCGAACTGGACTGTATGGCTGACACACTTGCCATCAAAATAGACGTTGGCCTTTTTGATGACGGATACGTTTTCAAACAGTGACATGATCAGATTCCCCACATTTTCTCGATGATGGTCTTAGCGACAAAACCCAGCATGCCGAACGCCAGGACGAAAAACAGCGCAAACGTACCAACCTTGCCTGCCTTCGAGCGATAGGCGAGTTCGCCGATGATGAAGAGCATGTAAAGCATGAAGGCCCCGAGGCCAAACGTCATGCCGAAATTCGCCACCTGCGCTTCGGTAAAGCCGAACATTTACTTCTTCTTGGCCTTGACTGTACGCTTGAGCCGCGCGTTCTCGGCGATGCGCATGCGCAAGGCGTTGAGCTTGATGAAGCCGGCCGCATCCTTCTGGTCGTAGGCACCGGCATCATCCTCGAAGGTGGCGATGGTCGGATCGAACAGTGAATCGGTTTTCGAATCGCGGCTGACGACGGTCACGGATCCTTTATAGAGTTTGACGCGCACCCAGCCGTTGACACTCTGCTGCGTGTGATCGATCAGCACCTGCAGGGCCTTGCGCTCGGGACTCCACCAATAGCCGTTGTAAATCAGGCTGGCGTAGCGCGGCATCAGGTCGTCCTTGAGGTGCGCGACTTCGCGGTCAAGGCAGATCGATTCGATGCCTCGGTGCGCCTTGAGCAGAATGGTGCCACCGGGAGTTTCGTAGCAGCCGCGCGACTTCATACCGACATAGCGGTTCTCGACCAGGTCGAGGCGACCGACGCCATGCTTGCCGCCGATCTGGTTGAGCGTCGCCAGCAGTTCGTGCGGCTTCATCTTCTTGCCATTGATGGCCACCAGATCGCCCGCCTTGAATTCGAGATCAAGGTATTCCGGCTTGGCCGGTGCCTTCTCCGGTGCAACCGTCCAGCGCCACATCGACTCCTCTGCCTCTGCAGCCGGGTTTTCAAGATGTCGGCCTTCGTAGGAAATATGCAGCAAGTTGGCGTCCATCGAATAGGGCGAGCCACCCTTTTTGTGCTTCATGTCGACCGGAATGCCATGTTGCTCGGCATAGGCCATCAGCTTCTCGCGCGACAGTAGATCCCATTCGCGCCACGGTGCAATCACCTTGACGTTGGGCATCAGCGCATAGGCACCCAGTTCGAAACGCACCTGGTCGTTGCCCTTGCCGGTGGCACCGTGGGAAATCGCCTGTGCACCGGTCTTGCGGGCAATCTCGATCAAGCGCTTGGCAATCAGTGGCCGGGCAATCGAGGTACCCAGCAGGTATTCGCCCTCATAAATCGTGTTGGCGCGGAACATCGGGAAAACGAAGTCGCGCACGAACTCCTCGCGCAGATCGTCGATGAAAATGTTCTTCGGCTGGATGCCGAACTTGAGCGCCTTGGCACGTGCCGGCTCCAGTTCCTCGCCCTGACCGAGATCAGCGGTAAAAGTTACCACCTCGCAGCCATAGGTATCCTGCAACCACTTGAGAATCACCGACGTGTCGAGACCGCCCGAATACGCCAGCACGACTTTCTTGATGTCTGATTTGCTCTTTGCCATTCCCGTTCCCTTTATTCCTTGATCTTGCCCAACACCAGATACTCGAGAAGCGCCTTCTGGGTATGCAAGCGATTTTCCGCTTCATCCCAAACCACGCTTTGCGGCCCATCAATCACTTCAGCCGCGACTTCTTCACCGCGATGCGCTGGCAGACAATGCATGAACACAGCCTCAGCTTTTGCCACGCGCATCATGTCACCATCCACCTGCCAATCGGCGAAGGCTTTCATGCGTGCCTCGTTCTCGGCTTCGAAACCCATCGAGGTCCACACGTCCGTGGTCACCAGATCAGCATCACGCGTCGCATCCATCGGATCGGCAAACTGCTCGAAATGATCGGTGCCGTAGAGGCCGGCACGCTCAGGCTCGACTTCGTAGCCCGGCGGTGTTGACACATGCACATTGAAATCGAGCAGTTCGGCCGCTTGTAGCCAAGTGTTGCACATATTGTTCGAATCGCCGATCCAGGCCACGGTCTTGCCCTGAATCGGGCCGCGATGCTCAATGAAGGTAAAGATGTCCGCCATGATCTGGCAGGGGTGATATTCATTGGTCAGGCCGTTGATGACCGGCACGCGCGAGTGGGTCGCAAAGCGTTCGATGATGTCCTGCTCGTAGGTACGGATCATCACGGCATCGCTCATGCGTGAAATCACCTCCGCCGCATCTTCCACGGGTTCGCCACGCCCCAACTGTGAGTCGCGCGTATTGAGGTAGATCGCCGATCCGCCGAGCTGGTGCATGCCGGCTTCGAACGAGAGGCGCGTACGCGTGCTGGCCTTCTCGAAGATCATCACCAGGGTGCGGTCTTCCAGTGGCCAGTACTTCTGGTAGCTTTTGAAACGCTGTTTGATGATGCGCGAGCGCTCGAACAGGTACTCGAATTCCTCGCGCGTGAAATCCTTGAATTGCAGGAAATGTCTTGGTGTGGCCATCTGCAATGCTCCTCAGGCAGCCACAAAGCGCTTGACGATAACCGCCAGCGTATCGACCAATTCATCGGCCTCGGCATCGCTCATCACCAGCGGCGGCAACAGGCGAATCACCTTGTCGGCCGTCACGTTGATCAGGATGCCGGCGTCCAGTCCCGCCGCCACCAGTGCGCCACAGGAACGATCAAGCTCGATGCCGATCATCAGGCCACTGCCCCGCACATCCACAATGGCGGCATTGCCGGCCAATGCACTCCGAACACGGGCGCGAATACGCTCGCCGAGGACAACGGCGCGATTAAGCAACTTTTCGTCCTCAAGGACCGCCAAGGTCGTCAGCGCCGCCACACACGCGAGCGGATTACCACCAAACGTCGAGCCATGATTGCCCGGCTTGAACACACCGGTGGCGGACCCAGCGGTCAGGCAAGCGCCGACAGGGACGCCAGAACCGAGACCTTTGGCCAATGTCATGACATCCGGCTTGATACCCGCGTGCTGATGGGCAAACCATGTGCCGGTACGGCCGATGCCGCACTGCACTTCATCCACCATGAAGAGCCAGCCCTGGGAATCACAAAGACGCCGCAAGCCACGCATGAAGTCCTCGTGGGCGATATGAATCCCGCCTTCCCCCTGCACCGGTTCAAACAGCACGGCAACCACATTCTTGTTGTTCGCTGCAACCTGCTCGATCGCCGCCAGATCGTCGAAGGGTACACGCACGAACCCCGGCACCAGCGGCTCGAAGCCGGCCTGCACCTTGCGATTGCCGGTGGCCGACAAGGTGGCCAGCGTACGGCCATGAAAAGCATGCTCCATCACGATGATGGCAGGTTGGTCAATTCCCTTGTTGTGCCCATAGAGACGAGCCAGTTTGATCGCCGCCTCATTGGCTTCGCAACCGGAATTGCAGAAGAACACCTCGTCCATTGCCGCCAGTCCGGCCAAACGATCAGCCAGTACTTCCTGCTCGCGCACGGTATAGAGGTTGGAGACATGGATCAGCCGCGCAACCTGTGCAGCCAATGCAGTTGTCAGCCGTGGGTGCTTATGCCCCAGCGTATTGACCGCAATACCGGCCAGGCCATCAAGGTAGCGTCGCCCCTGCTCATCGAACAGAGTGCAACCATCACCATGGGTAAACGCCACGGCTTGCCGGGCATAGTTTTTCATCAGGTGCGACATGATTCGCTCCGCTTATAGCAACAATTCCGTCATCGAAAAAAAAGACGGCGGCCTCGAAACCGCGGCCGCCGTTTGTGCGGGATCCAGATCATAAGTGAAAAATTACGGCCTGTATAGGCCCGACATAGGCGTACCAACCAAGCCACAAGCGATTATTCTCGAAGCCAGTCAAGTCGAAGAATATCCATTAGGGAAGATCGTGCGCATTGCAGTTTTCAATCAGAAAGGCGGAGTGGGTAAAACCACGACCACGCTGAACCTCGCAGCAGCATCGGCTCGCCAGGGTAAGCGCTGCCTGCTGGTTGATCTGGACCCGCAAAACCATTTAAGCTCGATTCACACCATCGATGGCATCGAGGCACGTGCCAGTATCTTCTCCCTCTACCAACACAATCGTCCGCTGGTTGAACTGGTCATTGAGTGGCCAACACTTGGCTGGCTGATTCCTGCCCATGCAGAACTCATCAAAGTCGATTCGCTATTCGGCAAGGGACCCAACATCATCAACCGGCTGAAAGCCGGACTGAACGAACTGGCGGTGGCCGCGAACGACAAGGGGCAAAGCGACATTACTCTGATTGACTGCTGCCCCTTCCTGGGCGTGTTGTCACTCAACGCCCTCTTCGCAGCGGATGGCGTCCTTATCCCCGTTTCGTCAGACCATTTAAGCCTGCGCGGAGCACAACAGATCAATCGCACCTTGACTGCACTTGAACCTGTCCTGAAGCGTCGCGTGCCACGTCGCTATTTGCTGACACGCTACGACCGTCGGCGGCGCATGAGCCAGGAGATACTGGCACAGATGCAAACCTTGTTTGGTACGGATGTGTGTACGACAGTCATTTCCGAAAATGTCGCTGTCGCAGAGTCACCTGCTCTCGGCTGCGACGTCTTCGCCCACGCGGCTTCAAGCCGTGGTGCCCTGGACTATGCTGCGCTGCTCGATGAATTGATGGTGACGGGATTTATCACCAGTACAGACTGAAGCTCAGCGGCTGAGCAAGCCAAGTATCTCTTCGTAACTCGTCGAAGGACTCCGCCCGGTCCCGGACTGGCAAACGCACTCCAGCACTTCGCAATTGTGATACATCTGCTGCAGTTTGCGCCGCGCATCGGACTCATCCTGCCCCTGAATCAGAAGATTATCGACCGTCATGCCGACACGCGTCCGAATACGGAATCCATATTTGGTGAAGACGGGAAGCTGCATCTCAGTTCCTTATCTTTCAATAAGATGTGGAAAGTATATAAACCAATCCCTAGAAGTGCAATCCATTTACATGGTTATTAAGCGCTTTATCGCGATAAAACAACACCTGCCTCCACCCAGCCAAGCCGCGCCGCCCCAACACGCATCCGGCCGATTAAATTATGTTTTTGCTATAATTCACGCAGTTAATATTGTGTTTGGCGCATACAGCGTCCCAACAAGTTAGACCAAGCCCCCACACGCCGCACGCCCCCATGCCCCATTTCGTCGCCGAAAACTTTGTCATCGTCGGAGTCACACAGGCAGGGAAGAAATTTCGGCCGAGCGACTGGGCCGAAAGACTGTGCGGCGTCATGTCGGCCTTTGGGTCAGAACGCCGCATGACCTATTCCCCCTACGTTCAACCGGGCGACCGTCATGGCGACAAATGTGTGTTTGTGGATGGCCGGATTCACGATGTCGAACCCATGGCCTACACATTTCTGGTCAATTTCGCCCGTGACAACGACCTGAAGGTCGAGCCTTGGCAGGAAAGCAAACCAGCAGGCTAACGCCTGCAAGAGCACAAAAGGAAAACGGCCACCCGAAGGTGGCCGTTCATTAAAGCCTTATCTAGCAATCAGGCAGCGAGTGCCTTGATCGCAGCCGACAGACGGCTCTTGTAACGAGCAGCTGCATTCTTGTGAATGATTTTCTTGTCAGCAATCGAGTCGATCACACACTGCGACTCTTTGTAAACCGCCTGGGCGGCTGCCTTGTCACCTGTCGTGACAGCCTTGCGGACCTTCTTGATGGCGGTACGCAGTTCGGAGCGCAGGCTCATGTTGTGGGCGCGACGCACGATCGCTTGACGTGCGCGTTTACGGGCTTGGACGGTATTGGCCATAGAGAAGCTCGACGAGTAATCTGTTGAAAGGAGGAAATTATAAGCAGAGTTGCAAGCCTTTGCAAGGCACTTTTCCTTCTTTTGCGCAAGGGATGAGTGTTTACCATGAGCGCATGAACCTGCTCCGCGCCCTCGCCACCATCAGCAGCCTGACGCTACTGTCACGCATCCTTGGCTTTATCCGTGACTTTGTCATTGCCCGCACCTTTGGTGCCGGCATGCTGACGGATGCCTTCTTTGTGGCATTTCGCCTCCCAAACCTGTTGCGGCGACTGTTTGCCGAGGGGGCATTTTCCCAAGCCTTCGTGCCGCTTTTGTCGGAATATCGCAACCAGCAAGGAGCGGAGGCAACACGACAGTTGGTGGATCGGGTCGCCACAGTGCTGTTTCTTGTCGTCTTGCTCGTCGCGCTGCTAGGCGTCATCGGCGCCCCTCTGATCATCCACGTGTCGGCTCCAGGCTTTGCCGATGAGCCCGACAAGTTCGCGCTCACAGTGATGCTGACCCGCATCACATTCCCCTACATTCTGTTCATGTCGATGGTGGCACTGGCAGCCGGCATCCTTAACACCTGGAGCCGCTTCGCGCTGCCTGCGTTCACCCCCGTGCTGCTCAATCTGTCATTCATTGGCATGGCGCTGCTGGCCGCCCCCTATTTCGATCCACCCGTATTGGCGCTGGCATGGGCGGTGTTTATCGGTGGCCTCCTGCAACTGGCGATCCAGCTACCTGCACTAAAGCGTATTGGTATGCTGCCTCGGCTGGATTTTGCACCTGGCGATCCAGGGGTACGGCGCGTCATGAAACTGATGGCTCCCGCCGTACTGGGTGTTTCCGTCGCACAGATATCGCTACTCATCAACACGATCTTTGCCTCCTTCCTCACCTCGGGCAGCGTTTCCTGGCTCTACTATGCCGACCGACTGATGGAGTTTCCGGCGGGTCTGCTAGGCGCAGCACTCGGGACAATCCTTCTGCCCAGCCTCTCCAAAGCACACACTGCCGACAATCCGCAGGAGTTCTCAGCCCTACTCGACTGGGGCCTACGCCTTACCTGTCTTCTGACGCTACCGGCGGCCCTCGGTCTTGCCATGCTGGGTGTGCCGCTGATCGCCACGTTGTTTCAGCACGGCGCCTTCACAGCAACAGACGTCCTGCAAACCCGCCAAGCGCTGGTGGCTTACAGCATCGGCCTGATCGGACTGATTCTGGTCAAGGTACTGGCACCGGGCTTCTATGCACGCCAGAACATCAAGACCCCGGTCAAAATAGCTTTGATCACACTGCTTGCCACCCAGATGATGAACCTGGGATTCATTGGACCACTGCAGCATGCCGGTCTGGCCTTGTCGATCGGTCTGGCCTCCTGCCTGAATGCGGCCCTGCTGTTTCGTGGCCTGCGTCAGCACGGCCATTTCGAACCGCGTCCCGGCTGGGCTGCCTTCACCGGCAAGCTCGTTGTTGCACTGATTGCGCTAGGACTCATCCTCTGGTTGGGCATGGGCAAGGAAGCCGACTGGCTCACTGCGCCAGCCATGACGCGCGTCCTGCATTTGTCTGCAATTGTCGGCGCTGGCATGACGGCCTATTTCGTCACACTCTGGCTGCTGGGTTTTCGCCTCAACGACTTCAAGCGCCGCAGCGCAAGTTGAAAATAAAACGGGCAGCCCGCAGGCTGCCCGCCGAGATTGCCGCTTGCGAGATCAGGCCACCAGCGGCACGATCAGCAAAGCCACGATATTGATGATCTTGATCAGCGGATTCACAGCCGGGCCAGCGGTGTCCTTGTAGGGATCGCCCACGGTATCGCCGGTGACGGCGGCCTTGTGCGCCTCGGAACCCTTGCCGCCGAAGTTGCCTTCCTCAATGTACTTCTTGGCGTTATCCCAGGCACCGCCGCCTGTCGTCATCGAGATGGCGACGAACAAACCGGTGACGATGGTACCCATCAACACACCGCCGAGGGCACGAACACCCGCGCCGACGCCGCCGACTGCCGGCATAAGGAAGTTCATCACAAGCGCAACGACCACCGGTACCAGAACAGGCAGCAGCGAAGGAATCATCATTTCCTTGATCGCCGCCTTGGTCAGCATGTCGACACAGGTGCCGTACTCCGGCTTGGCCGTGCCTTCCATGATGCCCTTGATCTCGCGGAACTGGCGACGCACTTCGACCACCACCGAGCCGGCAGCACGGCCGACAGCCTCCATGCCCATGGCAGCAAACAGGTAAGGCACCATGCCGCCAACGAACAGGCCGATGATGACCGCCGGATCCGCCAGGTCAAACAGGAACTTGACGCCCGGCTTGACCGCTTCCAAACCATGGGTGAAGTCAGCAAACAGCACCAGCGCAGCGAGACCGGCGGAGCCAATCGCATAGCCCTTGGTGACTGCCTTGGTGGTATTGCCGACCGCATCCAGCGGATCGGTAATGCCGCGCACGGAATCCGGCAGGTTGGCCATTTCGGCAATACCACCGGCGTTATCGGTAATCGGGCCATAAGCGTCAAGGGCAACGATGATGCCGGCCATCGACAACATCGAGGTGGCAGCAATCGCGATACCGTAAAGACCGCCCATCGCATACGCCGACCAGATCGCGGCGCACACCGACAGCACCGGCCAGGCAGTAGCACGCATCGATACGCCGATACCGGCGATGACGTTGGTACCGTGACCGGTCGTCGATGCCTGAGCGATGTGACGCACCGGCGCGTACTCGGTAGCGGTGTAGTACTCGGTAATCACCACCATCAAGCCGGTCAGAATCAGGCCGATCACTGCCGCACCGTAAAGGCGCATCTGCGAACCACCACTGATGCCCATCACCTGATCGAGCAGATGGTCATCAAGAATCCAGGTGGTCAGCGGATAGAAGACCACCAGCGCCATCACACCGGCGACAATCAGCCCCTTGTAAAGCGCGTTCATAATCTTCGCGCCCGGTGTCGTCTTGACGAACATGGCGCCGACAATCGAGGCAATGATCGAGAAGCCACCCAACACCAGCGGGTAGAGTACGGCCGTCTCGGCAGCGGCACCATTCGCCTTGAACAACAGCGCGCCCAGCAGCATGGTCGCAACGATGGTCACGGCATAGGTCTCGAACAGGTCGGCCGCCATACCGGCACAGTCACCGACGTTATCGCCGACGTTATCGGCAATCACCGCCGGGTTGCGCGGATCATCCTCGGGAATACCGGCTTCCACCTTGCCAACCAAGTCGGCGCCAACGTCGGCACCCTTGGTGAAAATGCCGCCGCCCAGTCGCGCAAAGATCGAGATCAGGGAGGAACCGAAGCCAAGGCCCACCAACGGATGCAGGATGTGATCGAGACTCGCGTCACCTGCGGTCATCTTGAGGATCGCGTAGTAACCGGCCACACCGAGCAGACCGAGGCCCACCACCAGCATGCCGGTAATCGCGCCGCCACGGAAAGCGACGTTCAGCGCCTCGTTCAAACCAACGCTTGCCGCTTGCGCTGTCCGCACGTTGGCACGCACCGAAACGTTCATGCCGATAAAACCGGCAGCGCCGGAAAGTACGGCACCAATCACAAAGCCGATGGCCGTCGACATACCGAGAAAGACGGCGATGAGAACCGCCAACACCACACCCACCATCGAAATCGTCGTGTATTGCCGCTTCAGGTAGGCTTGTGCGCCTTCCTGCACCGCCGCAGATATTTCTCGCATACGATCGTTGCCGGTCGGTTGCGCAAGAATCCATTGGGTGGAAATCCAGCCGTAGGCAATGGCGCCGACAGCACAGACCAACGCGAAGATCAGCCCTGATGACATAAGCACTCCCCTTTTCTCAGTTGATTCAAATCAATTCATGAGACATCTAAAACTCGAAGGGCGCACTTTTGGTGCGCCCTTCTGATCCTGCGACGACTACATCTTGAATGCCGTCAGCTTCTTTGCGACTGCAACATTTTTCAATGTCACGTACTTCGGCAGGCCATCCGTACCGTAGGGGGGATAGTCTTCCCCTTTCATCAGGGGGGCCAGATATTCCCGGCACTTCGCAGTGATACTAAACCCGTCGGCAGTAATGAAGTTCTTGGGCATCATCTTTTCGACGTTAGCCACTTTCGACAAGGGCGCCATGCCGACCTTCCACTTGTACGGTTTGCTGGAAACGCGCTCGACCGTCGGCATCACCGAGTTGTGGCCCTTTAGCGCAAACTCGACGGCGGCCTTGCCCATCGCGTAGGCCTGATCCACGTCGCTCTTCGAAGCGATATGGCGTGCGGCACGCTGCATATAGTCGGCCACGCCCCAGTGGAACTTGTAGCCGAGCGCATCCTTGATCATGTTGGCGACCACCGGTGCTGCGCCGCCCAGTTGGGCATGACCAAAAGCATCACGTGTACCCTGCTCGGCAAGGAACTTGCCGTCGGGCCAGTGGCAACCTTCGGAAACAACCACCGTGCAGTAGCCAAATTTCTTGACGAGGCTCTGGACCTTGGCAAGGAACTTCTTCTGATCGAAGAGCACCTCGGGGAACAAGACGACGATCGGCAGTTCCGTTCCTTCGGTTGATGCCATGGCACCGGCCGCAGCAATCCAGCCGGCATGACGGCCCATCACTTCGAGCACGAAGACCTTGGTGGAAGTCGCACACATTGAGCGCACGTCGAAGGTTGCTTCCAGCGTCGACACCGCGATGTATTTGGCCACCGAACCAAAACCCGGACAGTTGTCGGTGATCGGCAGATCGTTATCGACTGTCTTCGGCACGTGGATAGCCTGCAGCGGATAGCCGGTCGCCTTGCTAAGTTGCGAGACCTTCAGGCAGGTGTCGGCCGAGTCGCCGCCGCCGTTGTAGAAGAAGTAACCGATGTTGTGTGCCTTGAAGACTTCGATCAGGCGGTCGTACTCGCGCTTGTTGGCTTCCAGGCTCTTCATCTTGTAGCGACAGGAACCGAATGCACCCGACGGCGTGGTGCGCAGCGCAGCAATAGCGGCGGTGGATTCCTTGGTGGTATCGATCAGGTCTTCGGTCAGCGCCCCGATGATGCCATTGCACCCGGCATAGACCTTGCCGATCTGATCCTTGTGCTTGCGTGCGGTTTCAATCACACCGCAGGCGGATGCGTTGATGACGGCGGTCACACCGCCAGATTGCGCGTAAAACGCATTCATTTTCTTGGCTGCCATATTGTCGTGCTCTCCCCTTACTTCAATGCAGCAAACGCTGCATCGCGTACATCCTCAACCTTGCCGAGGCCGTTGATCTTGCGGTATTGCGGCGCACCTGCTGCCCCAGTCGCAGCCCACTTGCCATAGTAATCCACCAGCGCCTTGGTCTGCTGGTGATAAACCTCCAGACGCTTCAGCACGGTCTCTTCCGCATCATCGGCACGCTGGATCAGGTCTTCGCCGGTCACATCATCCTTGCCTGCGACTTTCGGCGGATTGAATTTCACATGGTAGGTGCGACCAGAGGCCACATGCACGCGACGCCCGCTCATGCGCGTCACAATTTCGCTGTCCGGCACATCGATTTCGAGAACGAAGTCAATCGGTACGCCTGCGTCCTTCATCGCTTCGGCTTGCGGAATGGTGCGCGGGAAACCGTCGAACATGTAACCGTCCTTGCAGTCGGCTTCTTTGAGGCGATCTTTGACCAAGCCGATGATGATGTCGTCACGCACGAGGCCGCCGGCATCCATAATTTTTTTGGCTTCCAGACCCAGCGGGGTGCCGGCCTTGACGGCCGCACGCAGCATATCGCCGGTGGAAATTTGCGGGATACCAAACTTTTCCCGAATGTAGTTGGCTTGGGTGCCCTTACCAGCACCGGGTGGGCCTAACAAAATCAGACGCATGTAAATCTCCTCGTTTTTTAATAATGATAGTTTAGATAGCCTTGGGATATTCGCATTATTTATCGCGCGCCTGTCATGAATTTCTCTATCGCCAAATAGCCTCTCCAACTAGTGCGCTGCAGCATAATGCGCACGTACCCGAGCCAGATCTTCCGGGGTATCCACCCCCGCATGCGGAGCATGCGCGCATTCAATGACGTGAATGTGAAAGCCATGCCACATGGCCCGCAGTTGTTCCAGCGACTCCCATTGTTCGATCGGCGCCGGCGCAAGCTGCCCATATTGTTTGAGGAAACTCACGCGATAGGCATACAGGCCGATATGACGATGTGGCTGCAGTTCTGGCGGCAGCGCATCGCGCTGCGCCGCCAGTCCATCGCGATGCCAGGGAATGGGGGCGCGTGAAAAATACAGGGCGCGATGATTCGCCGTCGTCACCACTTTGACGACATTGGGATTGAGAAAGTCTTCGATCGCAGTAATCGCATGAGCCGCCGTCGCAATAGCGGCCTCCCGGTCTGCCTGCAGCGCTCGCGCCACTTCGGCCACCAACGCCGGTTCGATGAGCGGCTCGTCGCCCTGCACATTGACGACGATCTCATCCTCGGCCCAGTCCCGCAGCACCGCCACTTCGGCAAGTCGATCAGTGCCGCTGACATGATCGACACGTGTCATGATCGCCACATGTCCTTGGGCGACGACGGCATCGAACACGCGGCGATCATCTGTCGCCACAATCACTTCGGTCGCCCCGCTCTGCTGTGCGGCCTCGACGACACGCACCACCATCGGTTTACCCGCAATATCCGCCAGCGGTTTACCCGGCAAACGCGTTGAAGCAAAACGCGCCGGGATAACGACGCGGAAAGTCATTTTCAGTTTTCTTCGGGAGAAAGTTGGCGTGCCTCATCTTCGAGCATCACCGGAATGTCATCCTTGACCGGAAACGCGAGGCGGCAGGGCTTGCAAACCAGCTCAGCCTGCGGCTTACGGTAGTCGAGCGGGCCTTTGCACAAAGGGCAAACGAGGATTTCAAGCAGGCGTGCATCCATCGATTTTCTCCAACACGAAATGAGCCAGATCGGGTTCGACCACGGCCTCGACCGGTAATACCCAGATGGGCACATCGGCAAGACCGCTGCATTTTAACGCGTCCTTTTCTGTCGTCAGGAGGGCATCTGCAGGAAAAGAAAAGTCGGCGCGGGTGTAACGGTGATGATCCGGGAAGGCATGGGACTCGAACGACAAACCGAGCGCCGTCAGATGATCGAAGAAGCGCTGCGGCTCACCGATGCCGGCAAACGCAGCGAGACGCAGCCCTTGCAACGCCGCTGGCAGCAAGCGCTCAGTCGGTGCATCCAACCGGTAGAAATCATTTCCTGCAAGATGCATCTGAAAGGTCGGCACACCATCCACCCGCACCTGGTCACTATTGTGCAAGACGAGCGCATCGACTCGGGAAGCACGCTCGACCGGCTCCCGCAAAGGCCCAGCCGGCAGTGGCCAGCCATTCATCAGGCCGCGACGATCCATCACGATGATTTCAACATCACGCACCAGTCGCAAATGCTGCAGCCCATCGTCACAAAGAATGACGTCGCACTCAGGATAATCATGCAGCAACGCAGCAGCAGCGGCTCCCCGGTCCGCCCCGACGAATACCGGGCACCCGGAACGTTGCGCCAGCAACAGGGGCTCATCGCCCACCTCGGATGCCGTCCTGCCAGCGCCGACTTTTTGGATCGTCTCATCCGTGCGCCCATAACCACGGCTGACAATGCCCGGCTTGCGGCCCAGCGAGCGCAGGTGTTGCGCGAGCCAGAGTGTCAAGGGCGTTTTGCCGGCACCGCCAGCGACGAGGTTACCGATCACAACGACTGGAACCGGTAGTCGTCTGCTGCGCAGCCAGCCACGCTGATAGGCAAGACGACGTAATCTGACCAGCGCAAAAAATAGCCAGCCAACCGGCAGCAAGGCCCAGGCAAGCAGACCGCGCTGCTGCCAGCACTGCATCAGGTGATCACTGCGATTTTTGCTGGGTGGCAAAGGAAATATGCGACAGGCCGGCATTGCGGGCCGCCTGCATCACATCGATGACGTTCTGGTGCGCCGCCTTAGCATCGGCATTGATGATGACCACCGGCTCGTTGGCACCCTGAGCGGCCTGACGCAACGCCACACCGATCGCCTCGACCGCCCCGGCCACCGGTGTCTTGTTGACCAGCACGCTACCCGTTGCAGTGACGACCACATCAATTTCGTTGGGCTTGTCCTGTGGCTGTTGCGCATCCGCCGTCGGCAGATTGATCTCAAGGCCGGAAAACTTCGAGTAGGTCGTGGTGACCATCAGGAAAATCAGGATCACCAGCAGCACGTCGATCATCGGGATCAGGTTGATCTCCGGCTCTTCTCGGTTGCGGCCGCGCTGAAAGTTCACTTGCGCTCTCCGTGAATCTGCTCGACCAACTTGAGCGCCTGCAGTTCCAGTTCAACCACAAAGCTATCCACCTGCGCACGGAAATGTCGATAGGCAATCATCGCCGGGATCGCGATGATCAGGCCGAAGCCGGTGTTGTACAGCGCCACCGAAATGCCATGCGCGAGTTGTTGCGGATTGTTGCCGGCAGCCGTCGCCGAGCCGAAGATTTCGATCATGCCGACGACAGTACCGAACAAGCCAAGCAAGGGGCTGATCGAGGCAATGGTGCCGAGCGTCGTCAGGAAACGCTCCAGCTCATGAGCGACGCCGCGCCCCGCCTCCTCGATGGACTCCTTCATCACCTCGCGAGAACTCTTGTGATTGCGCAATCCGGCCGCGAAAACTTTACCCAGCGGCGAATGGACATCAAGGCGCTTCAGCAGTTCATCGGTCACCCCGGTACGACGAAATTCGGCGACGGCACTTTGCAGCAGGCCGGCCGGGACAATCTTGCTGGGACGCAGGGCTGTGCCACGCTCGATAATGAGCGCGACAGCAATCACGGACGCCAGCAACAGGAACCAGATGGGCCAACCGGCGGCCTGGATGATGGAAAACACGGTCTAACCTCCGGACAGTAGGAGCAAAAGTGGCTCAGTTGCGAACTTTACTACGAAGGTGGCGCTCGAGCCCGGCTGTTATCGCCGGAATTGCACCGAAAAGCACCCGGTTGTCAGGGTTTGTCCAGTGACTGCATAAGGCAGTAGCGCTACTACAATGACGCATGGACTCCGCCCCGGAAATCGCCACGACGCTGCAGGCATGGTTACGGCATTTTGATGCCGTCCCGCCAGCGCCGACATTTCGGCTCACAACCGATGGCGGCATGGTGCGCGAAGTCGCCGGCCCGCAAGATCCTGACACCCTCATCGCTGCCTTGGCTGCACTCGCCGCCGAAGCGCTGGCCCGCGATCGCAGCCTGTGGATCATCACGGCTGACGACAGCCTGTTGCCCGACCTGTCAAACGCCCTCGATTTGCAGCTCCGCCCGCTGTGCCTGGTCATGCCGGGCGCCGACTATGCCGGACGGATTACGCTCCGCGCCACCCTGTCACTGCTGAAAAGCCGCCTCACCCGCGCCGCCGCCGACAGTGAAGGTCCGGCTTGGTCGGCCATGCGCACCCGCTTGCAGGAACTGGATGAGCTCTGGCGTGCCAGCTTGGCCTGGAGCACTCGCGGTCTTGACCGGGAAGCGCCGCCACCCGGCATCGCCAGCCTTTTTCCGGTCAGGATCGGGCCGGCCGCCCTGGCCACCCAACTGACCACCCCGGCCGACTGGGTGATATTGGCCGAGCCAGGGCGACTGCCCGATCACTACCGCATGAGCTGGCCTGGCGCGCAGCTAACCCTGTTGCTGGATACGGCGGTAATCCACGGTTCCACAGCGCTGGCCTTTCTCGATGAGGATGCGCAACTGCGCGCCGAAATTGAGGTGCTCGGTCAGGAACTCGCCGAAATGGAGTTGGAACTCGCCACGGCCCAAGGCGAGCTTGCGCTGTTCAGCGAGCGCTACCACGCATTGATTGCCGACCGCATCGCCGAATTCGACCAGTTACAGGCGGCGCTTGCCCGCTATCGCATGCAACAGTCGCCGGATGATCCGGCGCTCGAAAATGCTGCCCAATCCGCCGATGCTCGTGCCAAACAGTCCCGCCAGGAAAGTGAGTCCTTCCGCGAGCAGCATGGCAAGGCCACGCAGCAGGAAACCTTTTCGCCCAGCCAGGATCTGAAAAAACGTTTCCGGCAACTGGCGCAGAAGATTCACCCCGACCGCGCCCGCAATGAGGAGGAGCGAGCCTGGCGCACCCAACTGATGACGGAAGCCAATCGTGCCTATCGTGCGGGCGATACTGAGGCACTGGATGAACTGCTGACGCTCTGGCAGGAAGGCCGCGCGGCAAAAGCACCGATGCCGGCCGAAAAGATGTCCAATGTCTCAAACGCCACCGGACTAAGCCAGCAGGCCACGCGCATCCGCTTGCGTATTCGCGAGATTTCAGCCGAACTGGATCGTCTCTACGGCTCGAAGCTGTATGAGCTGTTTTCGGCATCACGCATGGCTGCTCGTCAGGGACGCGATCTGCTGACGGAGATTGCCGAACGCCTCGACAAACAAATTGCGACCGCACGCGCCGCACTCGACCAACAGGAAGCTGCGGAAGCCGCCTAAAGTTCGATTCCTATAGCTCGAACTCGAGGCCCTCATAGGCCAGCATCACCTCGAAGGGCAAGCCGGAATGGCGTGACAAGGCTTCGGCAAATACCTTTTCAAGATCCTCATCGCTACGGGTTGGCTCGTGATGCGTGCACACTAACTGTTTGACCCCCACCTGCTGCGCCATGGCGAAAGCATGATCGAAAGTACCATGACCCCAGCCGATTTTCGGGGGATATTCGGCCATCGTATAAGCGGAATCACACACCAGGAGATCCACCTTGCCAATCGCCGCTTGCAACTCGGCTTGACGCAAATCCATCATGCCCTGATAGTCGGCATATTCCGGGTCTTCCGGCTTGTAGATATTCAGCCAGGGTTCATGGTCGCCGGTAAAGAACATGGCCTTGCCATTGCTCTCGACCCGGTAACCAAGATCGGTTACCGGATGGTTCATCAATACCGGCGTCACCGTGGCATCGCCGATGCTCACCGGCTGGCCCACGGTCAGCGTCACGTATTCGATGCCCGCCTTGAGTTCCGCTTCACGGATCGGAAAATAGCTGTACTGCATCTGGACTTCCATCACCTGCTGGATGCCCTGCATGCTCACAATGTCGAAGGCACCATGGATGCGCACTTTGTTGCCGGGAATGTAGAGCGGGACGAAGAACGGCAGTCCTTGAATGTGATCCCAGTGCGTGTGGGTGATGAAAATGTTGGCGGTTACCGGCAGTCGGGCGAGCAGCGTCTGGGCC
The DNA here is from genome assembly GCA_030824115.1 of Rhodocyclaceae bacterium. Taxonomy (GTDB): domain Bacteria; phylum Pseudomonadota; class Gammaproteobacteria; order Burkholderiales; family Rhodocyclaceae; genus Sulfuricystis. The sequence continues at coordinate 43,224 of JAVBYI010000014.1, forward strand.
AGCGGGAAGATGCCGGTGCCGGCATCGAGAACGATCAGGCTATCGTCATCGCTGCGCACCTCGATGCACGTCGTATTGCCACCGTAACGTACCGTCTTCGGCCCGGGGGAAGGAATCGAACCGCGCACCCCCCACATCTTCACTTTCATCAGGCTGCCCTTTCCGTACCGATTTGCGCAAAGGATTGCGCGTCTTCGACGATCTTTTCCAGGCTGCCCAGCCTGCCCACAATCGCTTCGAAATCACCGCCGAAGCGCGCCGGGATGTAGGTCAGATCTTCCTCGCGCCACGGGTTGCCGGCATCACCAAAAGCATGCTTGCGGCAAATGATATCGGCCATACGCAGGCAATCCAGCATCGCGGTAGGCTCAACCGCTTCCTTATGGTGGTCGCGAATGCATTCCACCAGCGTATCGGCAAACTGCCACCGCTTTGCCAACAGCGCCCCCACGTAGGCGTGGTCGGCACCGATATGCTCCTGCTCGGCGAGATAAAGCGGCTTTCCGAAATCAGCCGCAGTCGCCAGGGCCTTCATGAATTCCACCGACGTGAACTGGGCAAACACCACCTTGCCGAAATCGTGCAGCAAGCCGGCGATATAACAATCGGTTGGATCCAGTTCCGTCCGCGCATATTTTTCACACAGGATGCGTGCTACCGCTGCAACGGTCAGCGAATGCAGCAGGTAGCGCTGAATATCAAAACCCGTGGTACTGAAACGCGGCAGGATGCCGACCGCCGCGAAAGACAACGCCAAGTTCTTGATCGTGTTGATGCCGAGATAGACGACCGACTGACCGACCGAGGTAATCTTGCTCGGCAGGCCGTAGTAGGCGGAATTGATCACCCGCAGGATCTTCATCGTCATCACCGGATCCTTCTCGATGACCCCGACCAGATCCTTGGGCAGGCAGTTGATGTTGCGCGTCATCTCGAGAATCGACTGCACGCTCTTGGGAAAGGCGGGCATCCGCTCGACAGCGGTCATCAGCTTGCGTTCAAGCTCCGGGGTAAGTTGTGACATCGCGACGCGATCGGAAGTGAAATAACCGGTCGATTATATCGACGCGCCTTCAGGCCGGGGCGACGCGTTCGTAGTAGCGTGCGCGGTAAAGCAACCGGCGCTTATCAGGCGTTTCAGTAAATCCGCTGCGATCATGCAGCACATTGTTGCAGACCAGTCCCATGCCGGGCTCAAGGCGACCGTGCAGCGTCCATGGCGTTGGCGTCGCCAGGATGCGCTCAAGCGCCTGACGGGCCGCAGCCGTGGCCGCATGCCAGGCAATACTGACCGTCCGGGCCGTATAGCGCATATGCAAACTGCCATCGGCATTCACCGAGAACACCGGGCCGGGCTGCTCGGCACGGGCAATACCATCATCCTCCATGCGCGGCGGAATCGTCATCGCATCCGGCGCAGACAGGGCGCGGATGTAATCGGGATTTTCATCGCGCAACAAGATGTAGGCGATGTCATGATCGAGCAGCTGGTTGTCACCACCGCTCGCGGCGCTTTGCACACAATGCAGCATCAGGCCACGGATGGTGCGCTCCGGCAGATTGTAGTAGCCATCGGTATGCCAGCGGATCGGCTTGTCGGTGTAGGGAATGAACTCCTTGCGCTCGCCGCGCTGCTCGGCACCGATCACGGAAAGTGGCGAAATGCCATCGTTGTCTGTCAGCCAATGACCATCCAGCGTATGCAGACCAAGCTGCGCGCCCAGTTTGCGCGGAATCTCCTTGTCAGGATCGCTGCCAGTCTTGCCAACGTAAACCGCCATGTTGCAGCGGGCATTGAGTTCGATCAGTCGCACACGTTCTGTAGGCTGCAGCGCACGCGGATCATCCAGTTCAACGACAATATCATCGAGACGACGCGGCGCCTGGTCGAGTTTGCGCTCACGCCATACAGCGTAAGCAGCGACATCATCAAGATCAAACGGACTTGGCATAGGAAAGTCAGTCAATCGAGCCACGCAGATCCTGGCGGCGCTGGCTGTGCGCCTGATCGGGATCGAACAGGCCGGTGAGGGTTTTATTGATCATCTTCAACGCTTCGGGCGCCTCGATATCCATGGCCTGATCGACGACCCAGAGCTTGTCCTTCTCCGGCAGCACATCGCGCAAACAGGCCGCAAAGAAGCGTTTGAAACCGAAGTCCGGGCCGTTTTCATCGTACCCAAACTCGGCATATTCGCCGCCACGCTGGTTAAACAGATTGAGGAAATGCTGCTGGCTTTCCCCCGGCACCGCCTCACCCAACAGCATGATGCGGTTCTCCTCGACAAAGCGCGCAATGTTCTGGGCCAGCGCGGTCGTAAACTCAACACGCTCGGCTTCGTCCAGTTCACGATAGGCAATCCGGTCGGCAGACATCGCCAGAAAGACCAGAAACTCACAGACGAAATCGAAATAGGGGCGACCGATATCGATATCGTAATCAGCCTTGCGCATGCGCTTGATCGACTCGATGGCGAGCTTCCAGGCCAGCACGGCCACCACCGAGGCCAGCGTCGCGGGGGAGCGCTGGCCTTTGGTGTGGAACTTGGTTTTGAGGCGGATGGCCATGTTTTATTGCCGTCCCGCCAGCGCCGACAATTAGTCAGCGCCGACGGATCAGTAGCCGCCCTTGCCCTTCGGCTGCGGCAGGCCGGCCAAACGGCAACCCTGCTTGGCGGCACCGCCATCGGGAAAAAGATCGAACATCAGCTTGTTGTCTGCCTCGGGCATGTCGCCCTCGTCCTGCAGACCCTTGATCAGGTTACGCAGGTTGGGCGTATGGCCCTCTTCCTGATACTTCTGGCGCAGGTAGTTGATGACTTTCCGATGTTGATCGGTCAGTTCGATGCTTTCGGCGGCAGCAAACGCGGCCACGGCTTCCTCACTGAAATCAGGCTCCAACAGGTAGCCATAATCGTCCACTTCTTTTTCTTCGCCGTTGATGACAATACTCATGGTTTTCCTCCTTCAGGGATGTTTAGAAATAATATTTATGGTTCATTCTAGCGTCAGGACTGCGTATCCGCCTGTACGTTGGCCCCAACGTTATCCATTTGGTTGTCCATTTGCTGCTTCGACCAGGTCGCCATCACCTCGGCCCAGTGACCGGCCGTCACCGGGTCAATATCGAAGATCGTGAAACGACGATGCTCGCGAATGCGCAAGCGCAGCACCGCCATGCCGCCAGCCTCGAAATCGACCTGTTGCAGTTCGATCTCCTGATTGCCGACCGGCACACGAAACTTGTCGAGGCTGGTAATCTTGTTGTCCACGCTGACGTCGCTTTCTTGGGTGATGAGCTGGTCTTCAGATAGGGGCGGACTATCGCATCGCAAGCCCTGGGAAACCATCACCGAGTCGGGGAGCAACAACTACTCCTTTCGGGTAGCTTCCCCTAATCCGTCAGTTGGGGCTAACCTACCGGCCGGAGGTATGGCGCACAGATAAGCGTCGACCGGATAATTCATCAAAATTCGGAACTGGCCGCGCGCCACGCGGACGGTTCCCCTAACAGCCACACTTTGAGGAGACAACATGGCCAAACAGCCTCACGCCACCCCTATGCTTGACCAGCTCGAGACCGGCCCTTGGCCCAGCTTCGTGACGGGTCTCAAGCGTCTAGCCAAGGACAAGGATTACGTCGTCGACCTGCTCGGCCATCTGGAGCACTCCTACAAGACCCGCAAGGGATACTGGAAGGGTGGCACGGTAGGCGTGTTCGGTTATGGCGGCGGTGTCATCCCCCGTTTTACCGAAATCAAGGATGAGAAGGGCGAGCCCACCTTCAAGGATGCGGCCGAATTCCACACCATCCGCATCATGCCCCCCCCCGGCATGCACTACGATACCGACACCCTGCGCAAGTTCTGCGACATCTGGGAAAAGCACGGCTCCGGCCTGATCGCCCTGCATGGCCAGTCCGGCGACATCATGCTGCAGGGTTGCACTACCGAGAACGTCCAGAAGGCTTGGGACGAGATCAACGAAATGGGTTTCGACATGGGTGGCGCCGGCCCGGCCGTCCGTACCGCCATGTCCTGCGTGGGTGCTGCACGTTGCGAGCAGTCCTGCTACGACGAAGCACAAGCCCACCAGAAGATCGTCAATCAGTTCCTCGACGACATCCATCGTCCCGCCCTGCCCTACAAGTTCAAGTTCAAGTTCTCCGGCTGCGGCAACGACTGCATGAACGCCATCCAGCGCGCCGACATGGCCGTGATCGGTACCTGGCGTGACAACATCAAGACCGACGATGCTCTCGGCAAGAAGTGGTTTGCCAAGCACGGCATGAACGAACTGGTCAATGACGTCATCGGCATGTGCCCAACTCGCGCCCTGCAGATCAAGGACACCAAGGATGTGCGCAAGGATGCCCACATTTCTGCCGTTGCCCTGAACGATACCCAGTCGCTCGAAATCGACAACAAGGATTGCGTGCGCTGCATGCACTGCCTCAACGTCATGACCGGTGCCCTCAACGTCGGCAACGACAAGGGAGCTACCATCCTTGTCGGCGGTCACAGCCACCTGAAGATCGGCGCCACCATGGGTACCGTCGTGGTTCCCTTCATCTCGCTCAAGAAGGATGAAGACTACGAGCAGCTCGTCGAGCTGGCCCAGACCATGATCGATTTCTTTGCCGAAAACGCCCTCGAGCACGAGCGTACCGGCGAGATGATCGAACGTATCGGCCTGGTCAACTTCCTTGAAGGTGTCGGTCTGGATGTCGATGCCAACATGGTCACCAACCCGCGTATGAACCCCTATGTTCGTACCGATGGCTGGGACGAAGAAGTCGCCAAGATCAACGCCAAGAAGAAGGCAGCGGCCTAAGCCAGGTCGCATCCATACCGGTTGCACAACTTGACCGTTGCCGGACCTCGTGTGAGGTTCGGTCTTCGGCCAAGCTGATGCCCCTACTTTAGTAGCGACAATTCATAATTATTTGCGGAGACGATTCATGGCACAACCTCAGATGCGCAAACCCGTCGAGTACTTCCTCGACAACAAAAAATACCTCCACCCGAAGTTTGCTGCCAACTATGGCAACTGGAAAACGCACGACCGTCCGCGCCCCGGCGTCCTGCATCACGTATCCAATACCGGTGATCAGGTTTGGTCCGTCCGTGCTGGTACCCAGCGCCAGATGGACGTTCATACCATCCGTTTGCTGTGCGACATCGCCGACAAGTTCGCCGAAGGCCGTGTCCGCTTCACCATCCGTTCGAATATCGAGTACATCCTCTCCGAAGAATCCAAGGTTGCCCCGCTGATCGCCGAACTCGAGAAGAACGGCTTCCCCGTCGGTGGTACCGGTAACTCCGTGTCGATGGTCGCCCACACCCAGGGCTGGCTGCACTGCGACATCCCCGGCACCGACGCTTCCGGCGTGGTCAAGTCGATGATGGATGCACTCTACGACGAGTTCAAGAACGAAGAGATGCCGAACCGCGTACGTCTCTCGACCTCCTGCTGCGAAATCAACTGCGGCGGCCAGGCCGACATCGCCGTGATCATCCAGCACACCAAGCCGCCGAAAATCAACCATGACCTCGTCGCCAACGTCTGTGAGCGTCCCGCCGTGGTTGCCCGTTGCCCGGTGGCCGCCATCCGTCCCGCGCTGGTGAATGGCAAGCCCTCGCTGGAAGTCGATGAGAAGAAGTGTATCTGCTGCGGCGCCTGCTATCCCCCCTGCCCCCCGATGCAGATCAACGATCCCGAGCATTCGAAGCTGGCGATCTGGGTGGGTGGCAAGAACTCCAACGCCCGCTCGAAGCCGACCTTCCACAAGATGGTCGCCTCCGGCCTGCCGAACAACGCCCCGCGTTGGCCCGAGGTCAACGAGGTGGTCAAGCGTATCCTGATGGCCTACAAGGCCGACGCCCGTCCGTGGGAGCGCATGGCCGACTGGATCGACCGTATCGGTTGGCCGCGTTTCTTCGAAAAGACCGACCTGCCCTTCACCAAGTACATGATCGATGACTGGCGCGGCAGCCGCTACAACCTGAACGCCTCGGCTCACGTTCGTTTCTGAGGATCAAGACGACATGAAGTTTGCCATTCTGATTAACGAAGGCCCCTACACGCATCAGGCCTCCGACACGGCTTTCCACTTCGCGAAAGCCGTGCTGGCCCGGGGTCACGAAATTTTCCGCGTGTTCTTCTATCACGACGGTGTCAACAACGCCACGCGCCTGACCACGCCACCGCAAGACGACCGCAACATCGTCGACCGCTGGTCCAAGTTGGCCACGGGCAGCGAACTCGACATGGTTGTTTGCGTCGCAGCAGCCCAGCGTCGCGGCATCGTCGATGACGGCGAGATGAAGCGCAACGGCAAGGATGCCACCAACCTGGCACCCGGCTTCCGCATCTCCGGCCTTGGTCAACTGGTCGAAGCCGGCATCCAGGCCGACCGTATCGTCGTATTCGGCGACTGATGGGAGACGACACGATGACTACCAAGAAATTCATGTTCGTCAACCGCAAGGCGCCCTACGGCACGATCTACGCCTGGGAAGCCCTTGAAGTCGTGTTGATCGCTGCTGCCTTCGAGCAGGATGTCTCGCTGGCCTTCCTCGATGATGGCGTGTTCCAGCTCAAGAAGGGTCACCAGACCAAGGACATCGGCGTCAAGGCCTTTGAAAAGACCTGGGGTGCACTCGAAGACTACGATGTCACCAAGCTCTACGTTGCCCAGGAATCGCTGGCAGAGCGCGGCCTCACGGCCGATGACCTCGCCATTCCCGTTGAAGTGCTCTCCCGTGCCGAAATCGGCAAGAAGATGGAAGAGCAGGACGTTCTGCTGTCGTTCTGAGGAAACCAACATGCTGCATATCATCAACAAATCCCCATACGACCGTCCCGCGCTTGACTCGGCGCTCCAGACAGGCGAAGGCGGCATCCTCTTCACCGAGGATGGCGTCTATGCGATCGCCAAGGGTGGTGCTGCCGAAGCCAAGATCAAGGCAGCCCAGGGCAAGTTCAAGTTCTATGCACTCAGCGCCGACGTCGATGCCCGTGGTCTGACCGACCGCGTCATGGAGGGCATCTCCGTCGTAGACTACGGTGGTTTCGTCGATCTCGTCGCCGAATACAAAACCAACCAGTCCTGGCTCTGAACGCGCATCACACACGAAATTTACTAGGAGGTATCACATGGCAATCGAACTGAATGGCAAGTCCTACGAAACCGACGAAGAAGGCTACCTGCTCAACCTGGGCGAGTGGAACGAAGAAGTCGCTGCTTACCTGGCACAGCAGGAAGGCGTCAACATGACCGAGCAGCACTGGGAAGTCATCACCTTCCTGCGTGACTACTACAACGAGTTCCAGATTGCCCCGGCCGTTCGCGTGCTGACCAAGGCCATCGGCAAGAAGCTCGGCCCGGAAAAGGGCAACAGCCAGTACCTGTACGAACTGTTCCCCTACGGCCCGGCCAAGCAGGCTTGCAAGATCGCCGGCCTGCCCAAGCCTACCGGCTGCGTCTAAGCATCTGGCGGCGGGAAGCCCGGCCCCGGCAGTCAGGGGCCGTCCCGCCAGCGCCGACTTTTGGCTGGTTTTAGTTTTATCTCAGGACGGGTTAAGCCCGTTCCTCGGGGTTTGTCGCGGGTTTGATTCCATCGAGAATTAATTCCGCTGTCGCTATCTGTGGTTGATTTTGCCGTGGTACATCGTCCATGACTCTGTTCTTCGCGGTTCTCTTCTATCTGGCCTTCGCCGTGCTCCTCGCCGGTGTGGGTTACAAGATTTATGATTTCGCGCGTACGCCCGCCCCGCTGTCGATCCCGACAACGCCTGCGCCGACGACGAAATCCGGCGTGGCCTTCCGCATGGCCCGCGAAGTCGTCCTCTTTGAAAGCCTGTTCAAGGGCAACCTGTGGATCTGGCTGTTCGGCTGGCTGTTCCACATGGGCCTGTTCCTTGTGCTGGTGCGCCATCTGCGCTACTTCGTCAATGATATTCCGGCCTGGCTGCTGTTCATCCAGCCCTTTGGCAAGTACGCTGCCTTCATGATGGTGGCCGGCCTCGGCGGCCTGTGGGCGCGCCGTTTTCTGGTCGAGCGCATCCGCTACATTTCGACGCCATCCGACCATCTGTGGCTGGCCCTGCTGCTGGGCATTGGCATGACCGGCTTGGGCATGACCTTTTTGATGCACACCGATATCGTTGCCGTAAAAGCCTTCTTTCTCGGCCTGATGGCCTTCGATATCCAGCCGCTGCCGGCCCATCCCGGCCTGTTCATCCATCTCCTGCTGGTCGCCTTGCTGATGATCCTGTTCCCCTTCAGCAAATTGCTCCATGCTCCGGGCATCTTCTTCAGCCCGACCCGCAACCAGGTCGATAACCCGCGTGAAACTCGCCGTCTGGCACCGTGGGCCGCCCAGATCGAGAAGAATTGACCATGGCCGCTCCCGAATTCGAAATCCCGAAATTCCGCGAGTTCCCCACCGTGCCGGCCATCGTGCCCGGTGCGATGGCGCACTCCAAGCCCTATGTCGCCAACGAAAAGGTGCAGGAAGGCATCGGCCTGCCGACCAAACTGGATGACGACTGGCAGGTCACCCACGACAAAGTGATCGGCAAGTTCGGCGAACTGCTCGGCAAATATCGTTCGCTCAAGGTCTTCATGGACGCCTGCGTGCATTGCGGCTCCTGTACCGACAAGTGCCACTACTTCATCGGCACCAACGATCCGAAGAATATGCCGGTGGCGCGTCAGGAACTGATGCGCAGTATCTACCGCCGCTACTTCACGATGCCAGGCAAGCTGTTCCCGAAACTGGTCGGCGCCCGCGACCTGACCAAGGAAGTGCTCGACGAGTGGTTCAGCTACTTCTGGCAGTGTTCGGAATGCCGTCGCTGCTCAGTGTTCTGCCCCTACGGCATCGACACCGCCGAAGTCACCATGGCCGCGCGCCACATCCTCGACTCCGTCGGTTACGGCCAGAAGTACTCGAACGAAATTCTCGGCAAGGTCAACAAGATCGGCAACAACCTCGGCCTGCCCGGCCCGGCGCTGGAAAACACGCTGGAAGGTCTGGAAGAGGACGTCAAGGACGACACCGGCGTCGATGTCAAATATCCGCTTGATGTCGCCGGCGCCGAAGTCCTGCTGGTTACCCCCTCGGCCGACTTCTTCGCCGAACCGCATATCGAATCGCTGATCGGCTACGGCAAGGTTTTCCACGCTGCCGGCATTAGCTGGACGCTCTCCTCCTACGCATCGGAAGCCGGCAACTTCGGCCTGTTCAACGGCGACTACGCCATGATGCGCAAGGTCGCCATGCGCATCCGTGAGCAAGCGCTGGAACTCGGCGTCAAGCGCATCGTCGTCGGCGAATGCGGCCACGCCTGGCGTGTCGCCTACGCCTTCTGGAACACCCTGACCGGCCTCGGTGCCGGCGGCAATGATCCCTTCGCCGTCGAACTGCAGAAGCAGCTTGATCCGCGCTACAAGCAGCCTTCGCACATCTGCGAATTCACCTGGGATCTGATCCAGCAGGGCCGCCTGAAGTTCGACAAGGAAGCCAACGACAGCCGCATCATTACCTTCCACGATTCCTGTAACGTGGCGCGCGGTTCACGCATGGGTGACTTTGCCGGCGGCCAGTTTGAAATTCCACGCAACATCATCAGGGCCGTGGCCAACAATTTCGTCGATATGGCGCCGGAAACCATCCGCGAAACCACCTTCTGCTGCGGTGGCGGTGGCGGTGTCCTTACCGACGACCTGATCGAGCTGCGCGTCAAGGGCGCCTTCCCGCGCATGGAAGCCCTGCAGCATGTCGTCGAACATGACGGGGTCAATTTCATGGCCACCATCTGCGCCATCTGCAAGGCGCAGTTCAGCAAGGTGCTGCCTTATTACGGATTCAACATGCGGCTGGTGGGAGGAGTTCACCAGTTGGTCAGCACTGCCATTCGCCTCGGCGATGAGCAGTAATTTCCTATAGACAAACAACGATTACTACGGAGACGACGATGTCAGCGACCACAGAAACTCAAACAGAAAAACTGACCTTCCGCCGGTACAAAGATGGCGAGCCACAGAAATTCAAGCGTCTGCAGGACCAGATCTTCCAGGCCAGTTGGACTCACAAGTGCCCGACCTACATCCAGTCGACCCCGCCTTGCCAAGGCTCCTGCCCTTCAGGTGAGGACATCCGTGGCTACCTCAACATCGTGCGCGGCATCGAGAAGCCCCCCGTCGGCGCCGATGGCAAGCCGGTCATGCCCTGGCAGGAATATGCCTGGCGTCGTCTGACCGAAGCCAACCCGCTGCCCGCCGTCATGGGCCGCGTCTGCCCCGCCCCGTGCGAGACCGGCTGCAACCGTAACCAGGTGGAAGACCACGTCGGCATCAACTCCGTCGAGCACTTCCTTGGCGAGTACGCGATCCAAAACAATCTGCAATTCAACAAACCCGCCAAGCTCACCGGCAAGAAGGTTGCCGTCCTCGGCGGCGGCCCGGCTGGCCTGTCGGTCGCCTACCAACTCGCCCTCAAGGGTCATTCGGTCACCATCTTCGACGATCACGAGCACCTTGGCGGCATGATGCGTTATGGCATCCCGGGCTACCGTACCCCCCGCGATGTCCTCGACGCCGAAATCCAGCGCATCCTCAATCTGGGCGTTGCAGTCAAACTGAAGACCAAGGTGGGCGTCGATATCAGCATGGAGCAGGTGCGCAAGGACTTCGACGCCGTGTTCCTCGGCCTCGGTGCCCAGGGCGGCCGTGCCCTGCCCGCCGAAGGTGCCGACAACGTTTCCAACGTTGTCACCGCCACCGCCTTCCTGAAGGCTTTCAACGACGGTCGCCTGCAGACTGTTGGCAAGCGCGTCGTCGTCGTCGGCGGCGGCGATACCTCAATGGACGTCGCCACCGTCGCCCGCCGCCTCGGCCACATCGACAGCGCCAAGCCCACCGACTGGGAAGGTGCCATCGCCGGCCAGATGGCGCAGGACGTCGCTGACGTTTCCATGCGCAAGGGCGCTGAAGTCGTGCTGACCTCCGTGTTCCCGCTCGACAAGATGATGGCCAGCAAGGGCGAGCTCGATCACGCCCAGGCCGAAGGTATCGAGATCATGGGCGGCTGGATGCCCGTCGCCGTCGTCAAGGGTGCCGATGGCCGCGCCACCGCATTGCGCGTCAAGCAGTGCGAAGCCAAGATGGTCGGCGGCAAGCTGGAAATCAAGGCAATCGACGGTAGCGAGAAGGATCTGCCGGCCGACCTGATCGTCTCCGCCATCGGCCAGATGGTCGACTTCGCCGGTCTCGACGAATTCAACAACGGCAAAGGCGGCGTCACCGCCGATCGTAGCTATCAGGTACAGGGCAAGCCGGGCGTGTATGCCGGCGGCGACGTATTGCGTCCCCACCTGCTGACCACCGCAGTGGGCCATGGCGCCATTGCGGCCGACAGCATCGACCAGTACCTGTTGGGTCTCGAAGCCGGCCGCCGGCCGAAAATCGACGTGCATGTCTTCGACCTGATGCGCAAGTATGTCGAGAAGGGTGTTTCGCTGGATGCGATCAAGGAGCCGCTGCGTGGCACCGATGCCACCAAGGGCGCCGTGCATAACTATGACAACCGCTCCGATCGTTACGTCATCGCCCATGACGAACTGTTCCTCGGCCACTTCCAATACACGCCGCGCAACAAGCGCCACATCACCCACCTCGACAAGAACTCCGCGCTCGGCAACTTCGAAGAGCGTCTGGACCCGCTTGACGACAAGCAGGTCGTTGCCGAAGCCAAGCGCTGCATGAGCTGCGGCCTGTGCTTCGAGTGCGACAACTGCGTGGTGTATTGCCCGCAGACTGCGGTCTACAAGGTGAAGAAGACGGATGCCACCACGGGTCGTTATGTCGCCACCGACTACGACAAGTGCATCGGCTGCCACATCTGTCACGATGTCTGCCCGACCGGCTACATCCAGATGGGCTTGGGAGAGTAAATGAAAGCCGCTGCGCTCGCGCTGTTTCTTGCGCTGACTTCGGCCTGTGCCTTCGCTGGCGCGCCGAAGCCGGCAATCAAGATCGAGAATCCCGGTCAGTGCATTGCCCCGGCTGAGGAGATGCGCAAGAACCACATGGAGATGCTCCATCACCAGCGCGATCGCACCATGCGCCAGGGCATCCGTGGCGAGAAGGCCAGCCTCAACGAGTGCATCAACTGTCATGCCAGCAAGACCACCGGCTCGGTATTGGGCAAGGAGGGTTTCTGCCAGGAATGCCACAGCTACGCTGCCGTCAAGCTCGACTGCTGGGATTGCCATCAACCCAAGGCCGGCCACGCCAAAGCCGCGGGAGTCAAACCATGAACGAACCGCAAGATAAATCACGTCGCGCCCTCATGGGTAAGGCGGTCACTGCCGCTGCTGTCGCCGGCGCCGGCATGGGCGTCGCTGCCATTGCCCCAGGCTTGCACCTGATCGAGGTTGCTGGTGCCGCTCCCCGCACGGCTGGCGAAGCAGCCAGCAACACCGTACGCTGGGGCATGCTGATCGACAGCACCAAGTGCGCCAAGGATTGCAATGCCTGCGTCACCGCCTGCAACACCGAGAACGGCCTTGTCGAACCGATCAAGGATGCACGTCAGGGTTCTCAGTGGATTCGCAAGATCGATCTCAAGGACCCGAAGAACGGCCGCGAGCATTCGCTGCCGATGATGTGCCAGCACTGCGCCAACCCGCCCTGTGTCGATGTCTGCCCCACCGGTGCCTCGATGAAACGTGCCGACGGCATCGTGCTGGTCGACCGTCACATCTGCATCGGCTGCCGCTACTGCATGATGGCCTGCCCGTACAAGGCACGCTCCTTCGTCCATCAGCCGCTGACCACCCAGAATCCGGAAGTGCCGCGCGGCATCGGTTGCGTCGAATCCTGCACCTTCTGCGTGCAGCGCGTCGACAAGGGCCTCAAGCCTGCCTGCGTCGAAGCCTGTCCTGAAGGCGCGATGACCTTCGGCGACCTCAACGATCCGAACAGCGCCATCGCCCAACGCATTGCCCGTGAAGCCACCACCCAGGTTCGAGCCGATCTCAAGCTCAACCTCGGCGTCCGATACCAGGGAATTTGATCGCCATGCGCCTCGACCTCAACAGCCGTCTGGAAGAACACCTCTTCTACATCCTCGCCGGCATCGGTGGCCTCGTCACCGCCGTCGGCATGGCTGCCGCGCTCTTCATGGAGCACAGCGGTCACGTCGTCACCGGCATGAACAACCAGATCGTCTGGGGCATGCCGCATGTCTTCGCGATCTTCCTGATCGTTGCCGCTTCCGGCGTGCTCAACGTCGCCTCGATCGGTTCGGTGTTCGGCAAGACGGTTTACAAGACCCGCGCACCGCTTTCCGGCCTGCTGGCAATTGCCATGCTGGCTGCCGGTCTGGCCGTCATCATGCTCGACCTTGGCCGTGCCGATCGCCTGATCGTCGCCATGACGCACTTCAACCCCACCTCGGTGTTCGGCTGGAACGTCATCCTCTATCCCGGCTTCTTCGGTATCGTCGGCATCTACTTGTGGACGCTGATGGACCGCAGGATGAACCCCTACTACAAGCCGGCTGGCTTCGCCGCCTTCATCTGGCGCCTGCTGCTGACCACCGGTACCGGCTCGATCTTCGGTTTTCTCGTTGCCCGTCAGGCCTACCAGTCAGCCATGATCGCCCCGATGTTCATCATCATGTCATTCGCTTGGGGTCTCGCCGTCTTCATGATCGTTCAAAAGGCCATGTTCGCCTGGAACGGCATGCAGTTGCATCCGCAGATTCGCTCGCGCATGAAGAACCTGCTCGCGACTTTCATTGCCGCCGTGTTCTATTTTGTGATGGTCTATCACCTGACCAACATTTACTTCGCCAAGCAAACTGCCTTTGAACAATTCATCCTGCTGTCCGGCGGCATTTTCCCAACCCTGTTCTGGGGCGGTTATGTCTTCCTCGGCACCTTGGTTCCCCTGCTGATCCTGTTCGTGCCCGACCTGTCCAAGATACGCGGCTCCGTCTTCGCCGCCGCATCGCTGGTCCTCGTCGGCGCCTTCAGCCTGCTCTACGTCTTCATCATCGGTGGCCAGGTGTATCCGCTCGAAATCTTCCCGGGCATGGACGTCAAGAGCAGCTTCTTTGACGGGCAGATCGACACCTACACCCCCAGCCTGCCGGAAATCCTCCTTGGACTGGGCGGCTTCGGCATCGCCTTCACCGCCACGGTCATCGGCGTGCGCGTGCTGAAATTCCTGCCGCAGGACGACATCCACAAGCTCGAATCTGCCGGGCATATGCTCGACTAAGCTTCTGCGGCGGAACGCCCGACCCGATTCACTCGGGCCGGGCATGAGCAGCCCATGCACCGTTTTCTAATTTCCGCCGCCCACAAATCCTCAGGCAAGACCACGCTGAGTATCGGCCTCGCTGCTGCGCTCAAGGCGCGCGGTCTTGCCGTGCAACCCTTCAAGAAGGGGCCGGACTACATCGACCCCCTGTGGCTGTCGCGCGCCGCCGGCCGTGGCTGCCGCAACCTCGACTTCTTCCTCTCCTCGCACGAGGAAATTCGCCAGCAATTCGCTCAGGGGCATGATGCCGATGTCTGCCTCGTCGAAGGCAACAAGGGCCTCTACGACGGGCTGGCGCTGGATGGCGGCAACAGCAATGCCGCCCTCGCCCGCCTGCTCGATCTGCCGGTCATCCTCGTCCTCGACGCGCGCGGCATGACACGCGGCATCGCGCCGCTGATCCTCGGCTACCAGGCCTTCGAACGCGATATCCGCATCGCCGGCGTGATCCTCAACCGGCTCGGCGGCAAGCGCCACGAATCCAAATTGCGCGCGGTCATCGAGCATTACACGGAGGTACCGGTTCTCGGTGCGGTACAGGAGGATGCCCAGCTCGCGCTGGTCGAGCGCCACCTTGGCCTGATGCCCGCCAACGAGGCCGCTGGCGCCGAGCACCTGATTGCCAGCATTGCCGAGACTGTCGCCCGCCAGGTCGATCTCGATCGTCTGCTGGCCATCACCGCCACCACGGTCAGCCTGCCCGCGCCCGTTGCCGCCCCCGTCATCGATAGCCCGCGCATCCGTGTCGCCGTCGCCCAGGATGCGGCCTTCGGCTTTTACTACACCGACGACCTCGACGCCCTGCGTGCCGCCGGCGCCGACCTGCTGCCCTTCGATGCCCTGAAAGACGCCCAACTGCCGGCCTGCGATGCCCTGCTGATCGGCGGCGGTTTTCCCGAATCCTTCCTTGACGCACTGGCCGCCAATACCGACCTGCGCAACGACATTCGCCAGAAAATCGAAGCCGGCCTGCCTACCTATGCTGAATGCGGCGGCCTGATGTATCTCGCGCAAAGCATCACTTGGCAAGGCAACACCCGCCCCATGGTCGGCGTCATCCCCGGTGAGATCGTCATGCACCCCAAGCCGGTCGGGCGCGGCTATGTGATTCTTGCGCCAACAGACAAACACTCTTGGCAATGCCGTCCTGCCAGCGCCGACTTTTCAGCGCCGCTTCACGCCCACGAATTCCACTATTCCGAATTACGCGGTCTGCCTGCCGACACGCAATTTGCCTATAAAGTTGAGCGAGGTCATGGTATTGACGGCAAGAACGACGGTATCGTTCTGCACAACATGCTTGCCTCCTACACCCATCTGCGCGGCGTCGCCCGGTCCAACTGGCCCGCCCGTTTCATCGAGTTTGCCCGCCAATGCAAAGTGCAGTCGCGGCGGGACATTGATCATGTCGAGGAGAGCGCCCCATGTTTACCCTGACCCCGGCTGCCGCCGAGCAAATCCGCCAAGCTGCCGACGGACAACCTGACATCCCAGATCAATCGCCCACCCTGCGCATTGCGGCCAAACTCGAAGAAGGCGAGATCGTCTATGGCATGGGCTTCGACGACGAGCGCGAAAACGACATCGTCCTCGAAACCGGGGGCGTCACCCTGCTGATCGCCCCGCGCAGCCAACCGCTGCTCGAAGGTGCCGTGCTCGACTTTGTTGAACTCAAGCCGGGTGAATTCCAGTTCATCTTCGTCAACCCTAACGAACCCGCCCACTGCGGTAGCCAATCCCCTGGTAATCAGGGCGGCTGCGGCTCCTGCGGTAACCGCAGCAGTTCCTGCAACTAAGCTTCTCGTCCTCGTCATGACTCCCTCCCTGCTTCCCGACTACCCCACGCGCGGCCCCGCCCAACCCGGCACGGTTTACCTCGTCGGTGCCGGCCCCGGCGATCCCGAACTGCTCACCGTGCGCGCCCTGCGCATCATTGCCCAAGCCGATGTGCTGGTCTACGATCACCTCGTTTCGCAGGCCATCCTCGACCTCGTCAATCCGGCGGCCGAGCGCATGTACGCCGGCAAGCAACGCGGCAACCACAGCGTGCCGCAGGACGATCTCAACCTGCTGCTGGTCAAGCTGGCACGGGAAAACAAACGGATCGTGCGCCTCAAGGGCGGCGATCCCTACACCTTTGGCCGCGGTGGCGAGGAAGTCGAAACGCTCAAGGAAAATGGCGTGCCCTTCGAAGTCGTACCCGGCATCACCGCCGCCGCCGGTGTCGCCGCCTTTGCCGGCATTCCACTGACGCATCGCAATCATGCCCAGGCCTGCGTCTTCGTCACCGGCCACCTCAAGGACGGCAGCATGAATCTCGACTGGCCCGGCCTCGCCCGTCGCCGCCAGACCGTCATCATCTACATGGGCCTCAACGGCCTGTCCTATCTGTGCGAGCAACTGGTCGCGCATGGCCTGCCAGCCGACTGGCCGGCCGCCATCGTGCAACAGGGTACGACCGCCAACCAGCGCACGGTCACCGGCACGCTGACGACCCTGCCGGAACTGGCCGTCAATGCCGGACTCAAGGCCCCGACGCTGATCATCGTCGGGGAGGTCGTCAAGCTCAAGGACAAGCTGACCTGGTTTTCAGAGACTGGATGAATTGACGTCCTCTTGCCATCGAGTCGTGGAATAATCCACTCATGGCCACTCCCGCAAGGCATAAGAATGGAGATTGCGAAGCGCAATTCGTCAATATCGACGAATTGCGCATCGGCATGTTCATCTTCGTCGATCTGGGCTGGATGCAGCATCCCTTCGCCCTCAACAGTTTCAAGATCACCTCGCCCGACCAGATCGCCACCCTGCGCGGCCTCGGCGTCAATCGCCTGCGCTGGTCGCCGGAAAAAAGCGACCCGGACCCGGCCACCCTGGTGGTGCCAGACCCAGCGCCACAAAAAGTCGGCGCTGGCGAGACGGCAGCGGCTGAACGTCAGGCCGTGCTCGACGCCGTCGCTGCCGAGGCCGAACAGCGCCGCCAGCAACGCGCCAAGCTCAACACCCAGCGCGAGAGCCTCGAAGTCTGCGAGAAGCAGTTCTCAGTCGCCGCACGCACCTATCGGCTGGTGCTGGACTGCGTGCGCAACCAGCCCGAGCGCGCCCGCAGCGAAGCCGAGCAAACCGTTGGCAACATGGTCGGCAAGCTGCTCCAGCAGGAAGAGACAGCCATCCGCCTGCTCTCGGAAAGCGCTGGCGAAAAGACGTCCATGCACGTCCTCAACGTCACCGTCATCTCCCTGCTGCTGGGACGCACCATGGGCCTCGATGCCACTGCCCTGACCCATCTGGGCACCGGCTCGCTGCTGCACGACGTCGGTAAACTCGAACTGCCCGAGCGCCTGCGCTGGCGCAGCAGCCAGTTCAACAATGCCGAACGCAATATTTTTCAGGAACACGTCCCCAAAGGCATCGCCCTCGGCCAGACCATGAAGCTGCCGGTCGAGGCCATGTCGATCATTGCCCAGCATCACGAAACCGCCGACGGACGCGGCTATCCGCGCCAACTGAAAGGCGACCAGATTCACCCGCTGGCACGCATCGTGGCGCTGGTCGACCAGTACGATGCCCTGTGCAATCCCGCCAACCCGGCCGAAGCCGTCACCCCGCACGAAGCGCTGTCGCTGATTTTCGCGCAGATGAAAAAACAGTTCGACCCCAACGTGCTGACGCACTTCATCCGCATGATGGGCGTCTACCCGCCCGGTTCAATCGTCGAACTGTCCGATGGCCGCCTCGGGCTGGTCGTCTCGGTCAACTCCAGCCGTCCGCTCAAGCCCAGCGTCTTCATTCATGATCCGCGCGTCGCGCGCGACGAAGCCCTGGTCGAAGATCTCGAACGCCTGCCCGAAGTGTGCATCCGCCGCAGCATCAAACCCATCCAGCTGCCCAAGGCAGCCTTCGACTATCTCTCGCCACGCCAACGCATGTGCTACTTCTTCGAGCGCGCCCGCAGTGCCAACGACGGAGAGGATCTGTCATGAGCCAACCCGCCTGGCTACCCCTGATCGAAGGCATGATCGAAGCCGTATGGATCGTCGATGCGGTCGATCTGCGCATCCTCGCTGTCAATCGCAATGCAGCCAAAATGCTCGACACCACACCATCCGCCATGGTCGGCATGCCGGTCGTCGAGCTGGCCTCCACCCCGGAGGACGTCTACTTCTGGGAAGACGTGGCCGAGGGGTTATCCGACCACATCCTGTCTGAAACCTTGCTGCTGCGCCCCGATGGCAGCACGATTCCCGTCGAGCGCCGCGTCAGCCGCGTCACACTCGGCGATGCCCATTCGGTTTACGTCGTCGGCATTCGCGACCAGACCGAAGAGCAGCGCGCCGAAGCCGAACTTGAGAAGATCGTGGCCGAATTGCGCGCCACGCTGGAATCGACAGCCGACGGCATCCTCGTCACCGACCTCAATGGTGCGATTCGCGGCTACAACCAGCGCTTTGCCGAACTGTGGGATCTACCCCAGCATCTGATGACGCAACGCGACGACACTGGCATCTATGGCTGGCTGGCGCAGAACGTTGCCGACGCAGCGAACTATGCCGCCCGCCTTGCGGTCATCCTGCGTTCGCCGCTGCTCGAAACCAACGACATCCTGATGCTGCGCTCCGGCATGGTGCTGGAACGCGTCACCCTGCCGCAATATGCACGTGGCCACCCGATTGGCCGCGTCTATTCCTTCCGTGACATCACGCAGCGCCTCGCCGACGAGTCACAACTGAAGCTCGCCGCCCAGGTCTTCGGAACCAGCCTCGATGCCATTTTCGTTACCGACCCCAGCCACACCATCGTCGCAGCCAACCCCGCCTGCGAACAACTGACCGGCCATGCACCCGCCACCCTGCTGGGCCAGTCGATCGAGACCCTGTTCGGCGACACGCCCGAGCAACAAAAGCTCTCGCCCCTCCTGTTCGCCACCCTCACGACACAGAACTTTTGGGAAGGCGAACTCTGGCACCGCAATCATGCGGGTACCAACCTGCCTTGCCAGGCATCGCTCGTTCAGGTCAAGGACAGCGAAGGCCAACTCACCCACATCATCGGCTTCTTCAAGGACCTTTCCGAGACCTTCAGTGCCAGAAAGCGCATCGAGGAACTGGCCTACACCGACACCCTCACCGGCCTGCCCAACCGCCTGATGCTGACCGAACGTATCGAGTTCGCCATCAGCGTGGCGCGGCGCGAACATGACAGTGCCTTCGCCCTGCTGTTCCTCGACCTCGACCGCTTCAAGCACATCAACGATTCGCTCGGCCACCAGTTCGGTGATCGCGTGCTGGTTGACGTCGCCGAACGCATCAAGGACTGCCTGCGCCAGGTCGACACCGCTGCGCGTCTCGGCGGCGACGAATTCCTCGTCCTGCTGCACAAGACCGATGAACGCGGCGCCGAAATCACCGCGCGACGCATCCTCGACCGCCTCTCGCAACCCTTCGAGTTCGAGGATCTGTCCTTCACCGTCACCTGCAGCATCGGCGTCTCCCTGTTCCCAGGCGATGGCGACTCGATGGACGAACTCATCAAAAATGCCGACGCCGCCATGTACCACGTCAAGGAACGCGGCCGCGCCGGCTTCCGCTTCTACCAGCGGCAGATGAATGTCGGCCTGCTCACGCGCATGAAGCTCGACCACGCGATGCGTCAGGCCCTTGCCAACACCACACCCGGCGAAGGCTTCCGCCTCAACTACCAGCCACAGGTGCATTTCCGCGATAACGTCATCTTCGGTGCCGAAGCGCTGATCCGCTGGCGCGATGCCGACATGGGCGAAATCGCCCCCACCCAGTTCATCCCCATCGCCGAGGAATCCGGCGTCATCATTGCCATCGGCAACTGGGTGCTGGAAGAAGCCGTGCGCCAATGTGCTGCCTGGATGGCCAAGGGCCTCAACATCGTCATGGCCGTCAACGTCTCGGCCCTGCAGTTCCAGCAGGCCGACTTCGTCGACCGGGTAGACGAAACCCTCACCCGCCACGGACTGCCCCCGGCCCTGCTCGAACTCGAACTCACCGAATCCATCCTCGTCCATGAGGCCGACGAAACCCTCAAGCGTCTCGAAGCCCTCGCCGCCCTCGGCGTGCGCCTCGCGGTGGACGACTTCGGCACCGGCTACTCCAGCCTCGCCTACCTCAAGCGCTTCCCGCTCCACAAACTCAAGATCGACCGCTCCTTCGTCAACGACCTGCCCGACGACGAAAGCGACGCCGCCATCGTCAACGCCATCATCCAAATGGCCAACGCCCTGCACCTCACCGTACTGGCCGAAGGCGTCGAAGACGAACCGCAACGCCGCTTCCTCCTCGCCGCTGGCTGCAACGAATGTCAGGGCTTCATCTACGCCCCGGCCCTCGATGCCATCGCTTTCGAAGAAATGGCCATCACCCGTGGCATCGTGCAGCACGGCAGCAGCTTCAGCGCCGCCGCGCCGCTCTGAACGAAAAGTCGGCGTGACCGAAGGGAATCCCTTTTTCGGGACTGGCGGGACGGTGTAGTGCTAGTATGCGGATGTATACAACCGCTTCGGAGTCAATCCATGGATACCGCCGTCCTCACGCTGCGCGTGCCCGTCGAAGTCAAACAGCAACTCGACCAACTCGCCGACGCCACCCACCGTTCGAAATCCTGGCTGGCCGGTGAAGCTATCCAGCGCTACCTCGACATCGAAGCCTGGCAGATCGGTGAGACCGTTACCGCACTAGCAGAAGCCGATGCCGGCGACTTCGCCAGCAATGAAGAAATAGCCGCTTTGAAGGCGAAATATGCAACTTAAGTGGTTGCGGCAAGCCTTGCGCAACCTCGATGACGAAGCCGCCTACATCGCGCAAGATAGCCCGCAAAGCGCAGCGGCATTTGTCAGTCACCTTATGAGCAGCGCCGACATGCTGTTGGCGCACCCCCAGATGGGTCGCCCCGGGCGTGTGCCCGGCACACGCGAGCTGGTCGTTACACGTTTCCCCTACATACTGCCTTATCGCGTGCGCGGTGAAGCCGTCGAAATCCTGCGGGTATTTCACACTGCCCGCAAATGGCCGCAACGCTTCCCGACATGACCATTCCTGATCTGATCGAAGACTTCATCGCCGCCGTGAACGAAAGGAGAAAGACATGAGACAACTGACCATCACCCTGCGTCCCGACTGGCAAACAGCTTTGCGTGCCGCCGGCACGAAAGCTGCGCGCGGCGCGGCCAACGGGCGCTATCAGGGCGAATATCTAAACTTCGAAGCGCCAGCGCAATTCTTCGGCCAACTCACCGAAAAGCGCTGGGACATCGTGCGCCAGATGCAGGGCACAGCCGCCATGAGCGTGCGTGAACTGGCGCGGCGCGTGGCGCGCGACCCCAAGCGCGTGCTCGACGACGTGCGCGTCCTGCTCGAACTCGGCCTGATCGAGAAAACGCCCGACGACAAAATCGTCTGCCCATTTGCCGACATCCACGTCGACATGCACCTAGCCGCTGCTGCGTGAATAGCAAGCTCACCCCCGCCGAATCCTTCATCGCCCGCTGGCAGGGCGTCACCGCTTCCGAACTCGCTACCGCGCAGAGCTTCGTCATCGACCTGTGCCGCCTGCTGGAACTGGACGTGCCGCACCCCACGCCCGAGCAGGACTACATGTTCGAGCGGCCGGTCAGCTTCCGTCATGGTGACGGCGGCAGCAGCCCCGGCCGCATCGACTGCTACCGGCGCGGCTGCTTTGTCCTCGAAGCCAAAAAACTAAAAGTCGGCGCTGGCGGGACGGCATCGCTTGGACGACAACCGGTGGATGAGGTAAGGTAACGCCATGGGTATATTCGATCTGATCAAATTGTTGGCAGAGAGCAAAACCGACCACGTGCTGGTGGGTGGTTTGGCTGTCGCGCTACACGGCTATCAGCGCGTAACCATGGATGTCGATGTCGTGCTGGCCATGGAGCCTGCCAACCTTGAACGTTTAATCGCGCATGCCCGCGCCGCCGGCTTGCGACCAGTCATGCCAGTACCGCTCGAATCGCTCGCTCGCCCCGAACTGCTAACACAATGGCACCGTGAAAAAGGCATGCTGGCCTTTGGCCTGCATGGCGAAAAAGCGCAAGCCACCGTGCTTGATGTACTGATCGCATCGCCCGTTCCCTACGCCGACCTACGTCGTGATGCGGTTATGATCGAAACAGGACCTTACCGCATTCCTGTCGCCTCGATCGACCACCTAATCGCAATGAAGCGTGCATCCGGTCGCAGCAAAGACCTCATCGACATTGAAGAACTACAAAAGCTGCGCGGTGGGGAAACATCATGACCGGCGAACAAAACCTTCGCCTGATTCTCGAAATCGAAGCTAACCGCGAATTTCTGCTCATGGTCTACCGGCAGAACCCCGCCTTGCTGGCGCGTGCCGAGCCACGCATCAAGGAACTCTTTGCACCCAAACCACCAGAAACGCCGCCTATTCCCGGGGCGACAGCGTAAAAGTCGGCGTTGGCAGGACGGCAGTTAGTAACCCGAAGCTACGAAATAGAACATTTCCTGACCGTCTCCCAGGTTCGAGTCGTGACATTCGAGCCAAACGCTCTCTCAATCAGTCGCATGAACACCGGGCCTTGGGGGTTTGGCGTATAGGCGGTAAATACCTCCCGGCCCATCATTCCGAGGAGGTAGGCGTCATCGGAGACGAGCGGAAGAGGAACCTTCGATGTGCAGGAAACCCGAAGAAAGCTCACCACACGTTTCGCTTGGGATGGAAACGTAAAGGTGGCGTATGGGTCTTGCGCCAGCAGATCCTTCAGATAGCTTGAAGAACGAACGATGGTATAGAAGCTACGGCCGAGCGATTCCTGGAGTGCCGCCTCGGCCCGCCGCTCGATAGCGATTTCAGATTGTGAAGAAACATCAAAGGCAACATTGCCACTCGAAAGAATAGTCTTCACATTCGCGAAACCAGCGGTCTCGAATGCGCGCTTCAGATCGACGTTCTTGGCGTTTTGAGGGCTGACACCGCGAAGGAAGGCAACGTAACGAGGCATGGCAGGTTGAGCCGACGCGTCACTAACGCTTCCGCCGAATGACATAAGCGTTGTCTGCCAACGCAAAGCCAACCTTGGGGTAATAAGCCATCGCACCGGGTGCGGACATAAGGATAAGAGAAACCTCTTCTCCAAGAATGGACTGGGTACGCCGGATTAACGCCTGGCCGATACCCTGCTTCTGATAGGCGACATCAACTGCAAGATCAGAGAGATAACAGCAATAGCTGTAGTCCGTCAGCGCCCGACTTACGCCAACCAAGCGTGCGCCATCCCACGCTGAAATGACAATGTTTGCATTCGCAAACATTCGCGCGATACGTGGAATATCTGTCGTTGGTCTGCTAATGCCAGAAGCCTCGAAGACACGAGCAACGTCGACAGGATCAAGGGACTGGTTATCGCGGTACTCAATCATTGGACATTCGTTCCATTGTCAGGCGTGAGGCGTACCGGGTAGACGTCCAACGTCCACGAGTTGAGCACCTTGGCGACCGAAGGGAGGCGAGTGTGCTCGAACGAGTCGTTGTTCATATTTAGGCGTTAACGGCCTCGAAGGTGACGCTCGACCCGTTGCACTTACCCTGGAGAATCCCCCGCGTCTTTCCGCAACTGCACGCCATAGTGCCGTCGAAGCGGGAGGGGAAGGCCTTTGATAACTCCAGCACCACGACGGCCGGTCCATCATGGCAGAACGAGATCGGTGAGTCGCCGCTTTCCTGACCTTCACGAATGGCTTCTTCGGTTGAAGCCTTCTTGCTGTCAGCGATGTTGGACGACCAGCGGAATGTAAATTTCATTCTGTGCTTGCTCCGAAGAAACGCGCGCGGGCGCGAAAGTGTTCTATCGTAGACCAACCCGGAATTTCCGGCTGGTTCTGGCTGACTCCCGCCACCCACGCCTGCCCCAGCGACAGCCCGCCATCGTTCGGCGGCAGTTCGCGCGGCAGCAGCAGACGCAGGCCTTGTTGCACCAGCCCCTGCTGTAACGCCCCCGACAATATTTGATTGAGCAGGCAGCCGCCCGCAGCAGCAATGGTCTGGATACCGCTCTGTCGGGCGGCTTCGGCCACCCACGCGACCAGCGCGGCGGCGAAGGTGGCGTGGAATAGCGCGGCGGCGTGGCGGCTTTCATCTGCCTCGCACATCCGGGCTAACAGGGGGCGCAGATCGAGCACGCCGTTTTCGATACGCCAGCCATCTTTCATCGGCGCGACCGGGCCATGGCGTGCGGCCAGTCCTTCGAGCAGCATGGCGGCCTGTCCCTCGAAGCTGGCGCGGTGTTTTACGTTGAGCAAGCCGGCGGCGGCATCGAACAGGCGGCCGGCACTGGAAGTTTGTGGAGAGTTCAGGCCGCGTTCGAGCATGGTCGCGACGGTGCGGGCGGCCGGCTCATCGGCAAAGCGGGCAACCATCTCGCCACCACGCCCCAGCGCATGCAGTGCGGCGGCGGCCATACGCCACGGCTCACGGGCCGCCACATCGCCACCGGGCAAGGCCAGCGGAGTCAGATGGCCCAGCCGCTCAAAGGCGCGCCCCTCGACGCGCAGCAACTCGCCCCCCCAGGCGCTGCCATCGGTGCCCAGGCCGACGCCATCCAGAGCAAGCCCCAGCACCGGCCCGATGACGCCATGCTCGGCACAGACGGCGCCGATGTGGGCGTGGTGATGCTGCACGCCGATGGCCGGAATGCCACGTTCTGCCGCAAACGCAGCGGCAAAACGGGTGGAATGAAAATCAGGATGCAGGTCATGCGCGACGATTTCCGGCTCGACGTCGAGGATGTGCAGCAGATGCACGATGCTCTCCTCGAAGAAACCGTAGGCGGCGGCGTTGTCGAGATCGCCGATGTGTTGCGAGACAAACGCCTCATCGCCGCGCGTGACGCAAACGGTGTTCTTGAACCAGCCGCCCACTGCCAATACAGAAGGACCAGCGCTGGGCAACTTGATGGCACGCGGGACATAGCCCCTGGCGCGTCGCACAAACCCCGTGCCGCGTCGCACCGAGTCGTCGCAACGCACGACAATGTCGCGGTCGTGCAGCAGATAGGCATCGGCGATGTCGTGCAATCGCTGCCGGGCTTCGTCGTTGTCGATCACCAACGGCTCGCCGTGCGGGTTGGCGCTGGTCATCACCAGCGCCATCGTGGGTGCTTCGTGAAACAGCAGGAACTGGATTGGCGTGACGGGCAGCATCAGGCCGATCTCGGCCAAGCCAGGGGCAATGCCCGGCAGCAGTACGTCGGTTGCGGGTTGCTTGGGAAACAGCACGACGGGACGCTCCGGGCTTTGCAACAATGCCGTCTCGCCAGCGCCGACTTTTGCGTAGCGCGTACATGTGGCCCCGTCGGGCAGCATCACCGCAAAGGGCTTTTCTTCGCGTTGCTTGCGTTCACGCAGCGTGGCGACGGCGGCGGCGTTGCGCGCATCGCAGGCCAGATGGAAGCCGCCCAGCCCCTTGATGGCGACGATCTGACCGGCCTGCAACAGGGCCAGCGTTGCGCGGATCGGGTCGCCCGGCAGCGGGCCGCCCGCTGCGTCGAGCAACGCAAGGCGCGGGCCACAGTTTGGGCAGCAGGTCGTCTCGGCATGAAAGCGCCGGTCGGACGGATCGGTGTATTCGCGCTGGCAATCGGGGCACAGCGGAAACGGCGCGAGGCTGGTTTGCGGCCGGTCGTAGGGCAGCCGGCGCGTGACCGTATAGCGCGGGCCGCAATGGGTGCAGGTAATAAAGCCGTGCCGCCAGCGCCGACTTTTCGGGTCGAACAGTTCTGCCAAACATGCGGGGCATGGTGCGGTGTCGTGGCCGATGGCGGTGCTGATCTTGCCGCCGCCGCTGTCGCGGATGGTGAAGTCGTCTGTATCCTCGATCTCTGCGGCATGCGCGGACACACGATCGACCCGCGCCAGCGGCGGTGCCTCTGCTTTCAGGCGGACAATGAGTCCTTCGGTGTTCGACCCTTCGGCATGAATCTCCACGCCAGCCGCATCGTTGCGCACCCAGCCCTTCAGGCCCAACTCATGCGCCAGCCGCCAGACAAACGGCCGAAAGCCGACGCCCTGGACGATACCGGTCACACGAATGCGCACAGCGCCAATGGAAACTTGCATCGGCGGATTGTATGCCGCCTATTTCTTCTGGCCGGTGAAAAAACCTCGCCGTGACGGTGATTCCGGGGCTTCAGGATCGCGGGGCGGTACCTCGGGTGCCGGCGGCGCCATGTCAATCGCGATCAGGCAGGCGTGCGCCGTCATCACCGCGGTTTCCTGGTCGAAAAAATGGCTGACGCTATGAATCAGCGGACAGGCAAGGTAGTCGCCCAGCCCGTCCTCATGGTTGCCGAGAAAGGCAAAGCTGCCGGCAGCGTACTGGCGGAAACTGCGCTCGTGGGAGGCGGGTAGCGTCCAGTCGGCTGCCGCCGGCAACAGCAGCAGGTTGATGCCCCACGGCGTGACCAGCACGCCGCGCCATTCGTTTGCCTGGCGCGCGAAGCCGACGGCCACCACCGCCAGCGCCGGATTAAGCATGGACATGCCGGCCCAGCGCTCGGTTTCGATGCGTTTGAACGTGGTTTCCAGCAACGCGCTGGGGTCGCTTGCGTGAAACGTCATCAGCGCGGGGTCGGGGTCAGACCGCGTACCGACAATTCCTGCACCGCCTGCGTCACCAGTAGCGGCACGCAGGCAGCGGCTTGCGGGGTGAGTTCCAGCGAGAGTTCCATCGACACCGGTTGCAGGCCGAGGATGACCGTCTCCCGGGGCGACTTGCCGAGCAACTCAAGGGCGGCCAGCACATCGGAAAGACCGATGCCGTGCGGCGAGAGATTACGTCGGAAAAAAACCGGCACGTCAGCGTCCACCAATCGAATCAGGCTGCCCGGCGGCTTGCCGTCATTGACGGCATCGATCACCAGCAGGAAATCGAGGTCGGAAAGATCGTCGAGCATTTCCATGCTCGACGTGCCGGCGTCGATGGCAGCCACGCCTTCGGGCAAGGCGTATTCCCGCTCCAGCGCCTCGACGACACGCACGCCGATGCCCTCGTCGGCACGGATCGTGTTGCCGACGCCGAGAACAACGGCACGCAAGCTCAAACCACCTTCACGGAAACGTTGGTGTTGCTTTCCTTGTCGGTCAGGTGAATCGCGCAGGCGATGCACGGGTCGAAGGAGTGCACCGTGCGCAGCACTTCCAGTGGCTTCTCGGGGTCGGCCACCGGATTGTCGAGCAGGGAGGCCTCATACGGGCCGGGCTCGTCCTTGTCGTTGCGCGGGCAGGCGTTCCAGGTCGAGGGCACGACGCACTGATAGTTCTTGATCTTGCCGTTGTCGATGACTACCCAGTGTGACAGCACGCCACGCGGCGCCTCATGGAAACCGACGCCCATCACCTCGCCCTTCGGGAAGATCGGCGCGTTGAAGGTCTTGAGGTCACCCTTGGCCATGTTGTTCATCAGCAGCCCCCACTGCTCGGCGAGCAAATCGGCGTTGATGCAGCAGGAGATCATGCGCGCCGCATGGCGGCCGATGGTCGAATGCATGGCATCCAGCCCGACCTTGGTGCCGGCGAGTTTGGAGACGAGATCGAGCGTGCCGGTGGCGTACTTCGTCGCCGGCTCGTAACCGGCGGCCAGCATGTTGAGCACGCGGGCGAGCGGGCCGACCTGGGCCGGCTTGCCGTAGAAGGTCGGTGACTTGATCCAGGAGTATTTGCCGTTGTCCTGAAAATCGGTGTAGTTCGGCTTGGTTTCGCCCTGATAGGGATGCAGCGGTTTCTGCTCGCTGTAGTCGTACCACGAATGCTTGACGGACTCTTCGACGCCCTTGCCCCAGAAGTCGTCGTTGAAGTTCTTGATCTGCTTCTGGCCGGCGAGGTTCTTGTTCTCGATATAGCCGCCGGGGAAGGCGAACTGCGTGCCCTTGGTGTCGAGCGGAATATCCGGCACCGAAAGATAGTGGGTGACGCCGGCGCCGTATTTCGTCCAGTCGGCATAGAAGGCGCCGACGGCGCCCACATCGACCATGTAGACGTTCTTGACGAAGTCCTGCAGCGCGTCGATGTGTTCCTTGACGGCCAGCAGACGCTCGACGGTGAGCACTTGCTGCGAATCGACCGCCAGCGGGTTGCTGACACCACCGACGGCGAGGTTCTGGATGTGCGGCGACTTGGAACCGAGGATGGCCACGATCTTGTTGGCGTGGTTCTGGATTTTCAGCGCCTGCAGGTAGTGTGCGACGGCGAGGAGGTTGACCTCAGGCGACAGCTTCATCGCCGGGTGGCCCCAGTAGCCGTTGGTGAAGATGCCGAGCTGGCCGCCATTCACGAAATTTTTCAGGCGTTCGTGGGTGGCGCGCATCTCGTGCTTGCCGTTGAGTTTCCATGACGACAGGCTCTCGGCGAGTGACGCCGTCTTGTCGGGATCGGCCTTCAGCGCCGAGGTGACATCCACCCAGTCGAGCGCCGAGAGGTGATAGAAGTGCACGATGAAGTCGTGAATCGAGTGCGCCAGAATGATCATGTTGCGGATGTACTGGGCATTCAGCGGCACTTCGAGTTGCAGGGCATTCTCGACGGCACGCACGGACGTCACGGCATGCACGGTGGTGCACACGCCGCAGATGCGTTGCGTGATGGCCCACGCATCGCGCGGATCGCGGCCGAGCAGAATCTGCTCGACGCCACGCCACATCTGGCCGGACGACCAGGCCTTCTTGACGCGCCCGCCATCGACATCGCAGTCGATGCGCAGATGGCCTTCGATACGGGTGATCGGGTCAATCGTAATGCGTTTGCTCATGTTGATCTCCAGATGTCAGGCCGATTTGACTTCTTCCCGGGGCAGTACCGGGAAGCGGCGAGTAATAGCGATATAGGCGAACACCTCGATGGCAAACATGCCAAGGGTGACGAGGAGTTCGGGGAGGGACGGGAAGTAGCTGAAATTCACGCCGGACGTTTCCGCACCAATCACCGGCTGATAACCGATCAGGAAACCGTTCAAGCGCAGCAGCGAACCGCCCAGCATCAGCAGGATGCCGGCGACGAACAGCCGGGCCGGATTGCGCCGGTTCGCTGCGCTGCCAATCACGAAGAAGGGCACGAGGAAGCAGAGCATCTCCAGCCAGAAAAACAGGGCTTCGAGCGAGGCACCGAAGGCGCGCGGCAGCGCACCGCGCACCACCAGATCGCCCAGCCGCAAGACCAGGAAAGCCGCCAGCATGCCGAGCATGACCTTGGCCAAGGGTGTCAGCAGGTGCATCTCGATACTGCGCCGATAGGCAGCGGAGGCCAGGCAGGATTCGAACAGCACCACCGCATAGCCCATGGTAATGGCCGAGAGGAGATAGAGCGCCGGCAAGGCCGGCGTCTGCCAGAGCGGATGCACCTGTTCGCCCATCACCACCAGCAGGGTGCCGAGGGACGACTGGTGCATCATCGGCAGCAAGGTACCGAGCGCGACGATGGCGAACATGAATTTGGACAATTTGCGTTTTGCCGCGTCCATGCCGAACTGCTCGAAGAAGGTCGGTGCGAACTCGATCCACATCACGACGATGTAGGCAGAAATACACACGGCCACCTCGAACATCACCGAGTTCGGGTTGGCCGAACCGGGCCAGAACATGTTCCAGACGTTCCACCAGCGGCCAAGGTCGAAGATCACCCCGGCGCCCGCCAGCGTGTAGCCGAGCAGGCTCGCCAGCAGCGCCGGCCGTACCAGCGGGTGGTACTCGCCTTTGTTGAAGATATACACCAGCATCGCCACCGAAAAACCACCGCAGGCGAAGGCCGAGCCGATCACGACATCGACGGCGATCCAGATACCCCAGGGGTAACCGTCATTGAGGTTGGTGACGCTGCCGAGGCCATAGACGAAACGCACCAGCAAAATGGTCACCATCGTCACGATCAGCACACCCGAAATCAGCGTCACCGCATTGAACAGCGACCCGCCGACCGGGGCGGGTTTGGCATGGGCATGAAGGGTACTCATTGCTCGTCTCCTTCTTCAGGTTTGACGTTACGCTTGGCCACCCAGGTCAGTGCCCCCAGCACGGCAATCGGCATCAGCAGACCG
The DNA here is from genome assembly GCA_030824115.1 of Rhodocyclaceae bacterium. GTDB lineage: Bacteria > Pseudomonadota > Gammaproteobacteria > Burkholderiales > Rhodocyclaceae > Sulfuricystis. The sequence goes on from JAVBYI010000014.1 coordinate 73,651, forward strand.
CCATACAGGCTGTGCTGGATGGTTTCGGAAGTGGCGGCCGATGAATACGGCGGCAGTTTCGGCATGCCCACCTTTTCGAACGGCACGCCGGAGAGCTTGAGCACCTGCGTGCCGCCGTACTCCTTCTCGCCATACACATGCTGCTGGTAGTTGCCGACCTCGCCTTCGTAATTCTGGTTCGGCTCGTCCTTCCACCCCTTGCGTTCCATGCGCCCTTTGCCTTCCTGCTCGCCATGCAGCGCCTTGAGCTGGCCGTGGCGCAGGTGGCCGCGCGGGTAGGTGGTCACGCTGCCGGGCTTGAGCGCCAGCCGGCGCTTCGCCTCGGCGAGCAGGTCCTCGGTGCGGCCAAACAGCGTCGCACCCGTCGGGCAGACTTCGGCACAGGCGGAATAATGCCCGTCCTTGTGGCGGTGGCGGCACAACTCGCACTTGCCGATACGGCCGGTGGGATCATCGTACTGATACTTCGGGATGCCGAACGGGCAAGCCGCCACGCAGTAGCGGCAGCCGATGCACTTGTCCGGGTTGTATTCGACGATGCCGTTTTCGGGATTCTTGGTCATCGCCGACACCGGGCAGGCCGACACGCAGCTTGGATCGGCGCAGTGCATGCACGAGGTTTTCATGAAGGCGTAGCCGTTGGTCTCGGCGTCCTTCGTCTCCATCGTGCCGCTGCGATACATCTTGATGACGTTGAAGGTGGTGCCGCTGGTATCGAGCGGCGTATCCCACAACTTGTCGACCGTGCTGAACTCGGGCGGATTATTGTTGGCCGCCTTGCAGGCCGCCACGCAGGCCTTGCAGCCGATGCACAGCGTGGCATCGTAGAGCAGTCCCAAGGCCTCTTCCGGCACCTTGTGAGTCTCGCGTGCCTGAACAGATGCCGTACTGCCTGCGCCGACAATCGCACCGGTCGCCGCCAGTGCACCACGCAGAAAATTGCGTCGGGTGGTCATCTCACACCTCCGCTTTGGGTTTGCTGTCTTTGGCTTTTTCCAGTTCGGCGGCCTGATGCGACAAGCCGAGGTTCTTCGCCATCATCACCGCCCCGCCGGCGGCGGCCCCGGCAATCGCGGCGAGCGCGGCAGCACTCGCAAAGCTCGCACCCTTGCCAACGTCTTCGCTGATACGCGGATATTGCGTCGGCGGTGCGACATTGAGCATCTTGGCAACGGAGTGGATCGGCTTCGTAAAGCCGACGCCCTTCTCGCTACAACCGATGCAGGGATGGCCGCAAGCCACCGGCCAGGCGCTCTCGCCTACGTCGTTGAAGCCGAGCGTCGGGCAGTTGGCGTAGGTCTCCGGCCCCTTGCAGCCGAGCTTGTAAAGGCAGTAACCCTTGCGATGGCCTTCGTCGCCGAATTGCATGGCGAAACGGCCAGCATCGAAATGGGCGCGCCGTTCGCAGTTTTCGTGAATCAGGCGGCCGTAGGCAAACAGCGGGCGGCCCAGTTTATCGACTGGCGGCAGCGCACCGAAGGTGAGGAAGTGCACCACCGTCGCGAGGAAGTTGTACGGATTGGGCGGACAACCGGGAATCGTCACCACCGGTTTGCCCAGTACCTCGGCCACACCGGTAGCACCGGTCGGGCTGGAATCCACCCCGGCAATCGAGGGAATCGTCGACGGCATGCCGCCCCAGGAAGCGCAGGAGCCGATGGCGATCACGGCGGCCGCATCGGCGGCGCATTCCTTGAGCAGATCGATGGCGGTATGGCCGCCGATCTTGCAGTAGATGCCGTTTTCCTTGGTGGGAATCGCGCCCTCGACCACCAGCACGTACTTGCCCTTGTGGGCTTTCATTGCGTCCTTGCGCGCTGCCTCGGCCTGGTGGCCGGCCGCGACCATCAGCGTCTCGTGATAGTCGAGGGAGATAACATCGAGAATCAGTTTTTCGATGGTCGGGTGTTCGGCACGCAACAGCGACTCGGAGCAGCCCGTACATTCTTGAAAGTGCAACCAGATCACCGAAGGCCGCTGGGCCGACTCGACGGCCTTGGCCACCGCCGCCTCGGCGCCGGCCGGCAGGCCGAGCGTCGCCGCGACCGTCGCGCAGAACTGCAAAAACTCTCGTCTGGGCATCTGCAAGCGCTGCTCCAGTGCCGACAAGCCCTCCCGATCAACCTCAAAAATCGACGCGGCCATGACTGCCTCCCCTCGCATATCAAGCAATGCAGCTTTGTAATCTTCTCGAAATATGCAGGCGTTGACCTGTGTCAAACAATACTTATATAAGCATTGTTGGATTTAATACAAACGATGCCGGGCGAGGTGACGCGGCGTCCAGGATTGCGGCGACTTGGCCACAAAGTGCCAGCGTGCCACATGGTAGCTGGGGTCGAAGCCATAAAAATTACGCCGCATCGCGGCAAGCTCTTCGGCACGCCAGACCGCCAGGGGTTTGACGGCTTCGTCCGCCGCGCGCGCCTGTCGCTTTTCTTCGAGCCGCCAACGCACATCGTCCTTGAGCAGTGCCACGGCGCGGCGGGCGACATCAACCCGAAATGTCGGCGCTGGCAGGACGGCATCGTAGAAGCCCAGCCGCACCGCCTCGTCCGCCGTCATCGGCAAGCGGTGCTGCATCAAGGCGGCAGCCCCCGCAGCGCCGACTCGCTGCGGTAACAGGTAGGTCCAGAACTCCGAGCCGTAGAGATTGCCCATGTTCTTGTAGTGCGGATTAAGGATTGCCCCTTCGCGAATCCACACCTGATCGCAGGCGCGGGCAAGGAAACAGCCGCCCGCACCGGCATTCGCGCCGATTGCCGCCACGGTCAGATGCGTTTCGCAACGCAGGATGGCTTCGGCCAGATCGTCAATGGCGTTGATGTTGGCCCATGATTCGTCCGCCGGACTTGCCGCATGTTCGATCAGATTCAGGTGGATGCCGTTCGACCAGAAATCGCGGCCGCCCATCAACACGATCACCTGCGTCGGCCGCTGTGCGGCAAACAGAAAAGCTTCGGTCAGCCGCGCACATTGCTGCGTGCCCATCGCCCCGTTGTAGAAGTCGAAATGCAGAAAACCGACGCCTTCGGCTTCCTCGTAGCGAATGTCCTGCCAAGTGGCATGATCGGCGGCAAACCAGCTTTCCAGCGGCACCTCGGGAACCGCTACGCACTCGGCGGCAAAGGCCAGCGTGGTCGGCAACTTGAAACCGTCAGGACGACGCACGTGGCCAAGCCAGAGCGCCCCATCCACAGTGGCACGACACACGGCCGTCTCGCGCCGCGCAATCACGTCACCCGGCGTACCACACAGCTTCGCCTCCAGCCAGGCATCGTAGAGATGGCAAGGCTGACCGAACAGGCTGTCCGCCACCCCGGGGAAACCATCGGCCGCATTCAGCCTGCGCAGAATCGTTTGCGTGTCGTCACGCTGCCAGTCAATCGCACGGTCGGCCTGCCGCATCACCGGCCGCAACTGCCCGCGCACCTCTGGAATCTCCGCCAGCGGCTCGCCGTGTTCAAAACGGGCCAGTGCCTCTTTCACGGCACACAAGGCCGCGTCGGTGACTTCCTGCCGATACAGACTGGCCTTCTTCGCCTGCCGCATCGGAAACGTCGCCGTCGCCCAGACCGGCCCGGCATCCATCGCCGCCTCGGCTTGCAACACCGTCACGCCCCATTCAGCTTCATTGTTCTGGATCGCCCAGTCCAGCGAAGACGGCCCACGGTCGCCGACAATGCCGGGATGCACGATCAGGCACACATGCTGGCGCCAGATCGACTCGGGAATCGCGCGCTTGAGAAAGGGCGCGAGGATCAGGTCGGGCTGAAACAGCGCCACCGCCTCTTCACTGACGCTGTCGGCAATGTCGAACTCCACCGAAATCTCGTGACCCAATGCCGTCAGTTCGGCAAAGAGCCGCTGCGTCAGGCTGTTGAAACTGTGCGTCAGAAAGAGAATTTTCACGGCGTATCTTTATAGCGGCCGTAGGTGTAATGCGCGGCACAGGCGCCTTCCGACGACACCATGCAGGAGCCAATCGGATTCTCCGGCGTGCACACGGTACCGAACAGTTTGCAATCGCGCGGCTGCTTCACGCCACGCAGGATCGCGCCACAGTCGCAAACCTTGTGATCCGGCACGGCCTGGTATTCGAGCGCAAAGCGCTGTTCGGCATCGAAGTCCGCGTAGCCCTGGCGGATCGTCAGCGCCGAATAGGGAATCGTGCCCAGCCCGCGCCACTCGAAAGCGCGGCGCAGTTCGAAGAACTCGGCCACCAGATCCTGCGCCTTGCGGTTGCCCTCGCGCGACACGGCGCGGGTAAATTCGTTTTCGACTTCGTAGCGGCCTTCATTCACCTGACGAATCAGCATCAGGATCGCCTGCATCACGTCGAGCGGTTCGAAGCCGGCGATCACCACGGGCTTGTGGTATTCCTCGGCAAAGAACTCGTAGGGCTGGCTGCCAATCACGGTCGACACATGCGCCGGGCCGACGAAGCCGTCGAGCGGTACCGTGCCCCAGCGCCGCACCTCGGGCGATTCGAGGATGCTGGAAATGGCGGAGGGCGTCAGTACATGACAACACAGCACACTGAAATTCTTGAGGCCTTCGGCTGCCGCCTGCCGGATCACCACCGCCGTTGGCGGCGTGGTGGTTTCGAAACCGATGGCGAAGAACACCACCTGCTTCACCGGATTTTCGCGGGCAATCCGCAGGGCATCCGCCGCCGAGTACACCATGCGCACATCGCCGCCGCGCGACTTGGCGCGCAGCAGGGAAAGGTTGTCGGAAGCCGGCACGCGCAGGCAATCGCCATAACTGCAGAGGATTACCTCATGATCGAGCGCCAAGCGGATCGCCATATCGACGCGGCCAATCGGCAGCACGCAGACCGGGCAACCCGGCCCGTGCACCATGCGCACGTTTTCCGGCAGCAGGTCGGAAACGCCGTAACGCGAGATGGCATGCGTATGGCCGCCGCAGAATTCCATGAAGGCATAGCGCCGATCCGGCCGGGCTTCATTGACGATAGCCGCAGCCAGCCCCTTGGCAAGGTTGCCGTCACGAAACTCGTCGATGTATTTCAAGCCGGGTTTCCTGCCGCTTCATCCAGTGCCGCCACCGCCGCCCCCATTTCGGCAAACAGGGCGAGGGTTTTCTCGGCCTCTTCAGGATCAAGCTTGTTGAGGGCAAAGCCGACGTGGATGATCAGATAATCGCCCAGCGCCACATCCTCTACCAGTGCCAGCGACACATCCTTGCGCACACCGCCCAGATCGACGATGGCGACATCGTCACCCGGCAGTTCGACAACTCGGGCAGGAATGGCAAGGCACATGATGGTTCTCCAGGGTCACGTTTCGATGGATTCTAGTCCGACGTCGCCCGCCACGCCGCCATCGGTCCTTCCCGGAAAAATAATTGATCCAGCGCAAAAAACTGTCACAAGAGAGGCGTAAGCTTCGCCGTATGTCGCATTGCAACATGAGGACGCCATGAACGACCAAAACACGCTCAGCACGCTCCAGGCGGTACTTTCACGCCACGGTAACGACGGCACGCGCCTGATGCAAATCCTGCGCGAAACCCAGGAAGCACTGGGCTGGCTTTCCCCCGCCACACTCACCGCCGTCGCCAAAACCATCGGCTGGCCACGCGCCAAAGTCGAAGGCACTGCTGCCTTCTACAGCTTTTTCCACACGCGGCCGCGCGGCAAGTATTGCGTGCTGTGGTCGGACAACATCACCGACCGCATGCTCGGCAACCGCGACCTGATGCAGGCCATGTGCGAAAAGCTCTGGCTGGAACCGGGGCGCCTGTCCGAAGATGGTCTGGTCAGCGTAAACACCACCTCCTGCACCGGCATGTGCGACCAGGGGCCGGCGCTACTGGTGAATTACCGTGCGATCACGCGCATGGACATGGCCCGCGTCGAACAAATGGTCGAGTTGATCCGCTCGGAAACGCCGCTTGATCAGTGGCCGGCCGAATGGTTCCGCGTTGAGGACAACGTGCGCCGTGCCGATATCCTGCTCTCAGGCAACTTCGTGCCGGGATCGGCCCTGCGCGCGGCCGTTGCACGCGCCACCGCCGACGGCACGACGGCATCGAATGACCGCTCGGTCAAGGAATCCCTGCCACGCGGCTTGGTCGGCCCAACGGCCATGCTTGATGAAATGCGCCTCTCCAATCTGCGCGGCCGCGGCGGTGCCGGTTTTTCCACCCGTCTCAAGTGGGAAGCCTGCCGCAATGCTCCGCTGAAAGACGGCCAGACGCGCATCGTTGTCTGCAACGCCGACGAGGGCGAGCCGGGTACCTTCAAGGATCGCGTGCTGCTCTCTGCGCATGCCGATCTGGTTTTCGAAGGCATGACCGTGGCCGCCTATGCCATCGGCGCCACCAAAGGCTTCGTCTATCTGCGTGGCGAATACCGCTACCTGCTCGAACCGCTCAATGAAGTGCTGGCACGTCGCCGCCAGGCCAACCTGCTCGGCAAGAACATTCTTGGTTTATCTGGTGCGGACTTCGACATCGAGATTCACCTCGGTGCCGGCGCCTACGTCTGCGGCGAAGAATCCGCGCTAATCGAATCGTTGGAAGGCAAGCCCGGCCGGCCGCGCATCCGCCCGCCCTTCCCGGTCACCAACGGTTATCTTGACCAGCCAACCATCGTCAATAACGTCGAGACCTTTGCCAGCACAGCAATGATCGCCCTCAACGGCGGCGAATGGTTTAGCAAGATCGGCACCAAGCAATCGACCGGCACCAAGATTCTGTCGGTCTCCGGCGATGTCCTGCGTCCCGGTCTCTACGAATATCCGTTCGGCGTCACCATTCAGCAGGTGCTCGACGATGCCGGCGCCAAAGGTTGTGTGCAAGGCGTACAAGTTTCCGGCCCCTCCGGCATCACCCTGTCGGCCGACGAGCTGGAGCGGCGCATTGCCTTCGAGGACACGCCGACAGCCGGCGCCATGATGGTCTTCGATTGCAGCCGCGACATGTTCGAGGTGGCCCACAACTTCGCCCATTTCTTCGCGCATGAATCCTGCGGCTTCTGCACCCCGTGCCGAGTCGGTACGCAGATCGTCGCGCGCCTGATGGACAAACTGGCCACCAACCACGGTTCGCAGTACGACATCAGCGAATTGTTCAAGATGCACCGCCTGATGCAAGGCGCCAGCCATTGCGGTCTCGGCAATACGGCGTGCAATTCCATCTTCGACACGCTCAACAAGTTCAAGCCGGCTTACGAACGTCGCCTCAAGTCGCTCGATTTCGAGCCTGCCTTCGACCTGGATGCCGCACTGTCAGAGGCCCGCCAGATGACCGGCCGCGACGATGCCGGCGCACATTTATCCAATGAGCTATCCCACGTGGAGACATCACGATGAGCGAACAGCAGACCTTCCTCCTCGATAACGAAGAAATTCCCTTCAATCCGGGCGAGACCATCATGCAGGCCGCCAAGGCAGCCGGCAAATACATCCCGCACCTGTGCTGGCACCCGGAGTTCAAGCCGCACGGCTCCTGCAAGCTATGCACGGTGAAAGTCAATGGCCGTTTCGGCTCTTCCTGCACCATGCAGGCAACCGCCGGCATCACGGTTGAGAACCGCACCACCGAACTGGATGACAAGCGGCGCACCCTGTTGCAGATGCTCTTCATCGAAGGCAACCACTTCTGCCCGAGCTGCGAGAAAAGCGGCAACTGCCTGTTGCAAGCCACCGCCTACGATCTGGGCATGATGTCGCCCCACTTCGACCACTTCTACCCGGATCGACCAGTGGATGCCTCGCATCCCGACGTGCTGCTCGACTTCAACCGCTGCATCCTTTGCTCGCTGTGCGTGCAAGCCTCCGAGCTGGCGGACAAGAAGTTTGTTTTCAACATGGGCGGGCGCGGCATGCGCGGCCGCAAGATCATCATCAATAGCGAATCGGGCAAGCTCGGCGATACGAACTTCAGCGTCGATGATCGTGCGGCGAGCATCTGCCCGGTCGGCGTGATTCTCAAGAAGCGCGTCGGGTTTGCCGTGCCCTACGGCGAGCGCAAGTACGATAAGGCGCCCGCATCCGTCGTGGAGGTAGCGAAATGAGCGAGAAAAAGAAACTGCGCGTAGCGACGACCTCGCTGGCCGGTTGCTTCGGCTGTCACATGTCGATTCTCGACATCGACGAGCGCCTCCTCGACCTGTTGGAAGTAGTCGAGTTCGACCGTTCGCCGATCACCGACATCAAGCACTGCGGCCCCTGTGATCTGGGCATCATCGAGGGCGGTGTGTGCAATGCGGAAAACGTGCATGTACTACGCGAGTTTCGCAACAACTGCAAAATTCTTGTGGCCATCGGTGCCTGCTCGGTCAATGGCGGTCTGCCAGCACAGCGCAACCACCTTGAACTCCACGATATTCTCACGGCGGTGTATCAGACCGAAGGCGGTCTCGCCCACGGCGTGCACATCCCCAACGACCCCGAGCTGCCCCTGCCCCTCAACCAGGTGCATCCGATCCATGAAGTCGTCAAGGTCGACTACTTCCTGCCGGGCTGCCCGCCCTCGGGCGATGCCATCTGGAAATTCCTCACTGACCTGATTGCCGGCCGCACGCCCCATCTCGGCCACGGTCTGATCCATTACGATTGAAGAGGCGACCATGCCATTCGAACTAGAAACTGCCCGCAACCCTGAAAAACTCAAGCGCGTCGCCATCGAACCGGTCTCGCGCGTCGAAGGCCACGGCAAGGTCACCATCCTGCTCGACGATGACAACCACGTCGAACAGGTGCGCCTGCACATTGTCGAGTTCCGCGGCTTTGAAAAATTCATCGAAGGCCGGCCTTACTGGGAAGTACCGGTCATGGTGCAGCGCCTGTGCGGCATCTGCCCGGTCTCCCACCATCTGGCAGCCTCGAAGGCACTCGACCAGATCGTCGGCGCAACCCTGACCCCCACGGCGGAAAAAATCCGCCGTCTGATGCACTACGGCCAGATCCTGCAGTCACATGCGCTGCACTTCTTCCATCTTTCCTCGCCTGACCTGCTGTTCGGCTTCGGCTCGGACGTCGCCACGCGCAACATCGTCGGCGTCATCGCTGCCGCGCCGGAAGTCGCCAAGAAAGGCGTGCTGCTGCGCAAGTATGGACAGGAAGTCATCCGCATGACGTCCGGCAAGCGCGTCCATGGCACCGGCTCGGTTCCCGGCGGCGTCAACAAGTCGCTCTCTGCCGAAGAACGTGCCGCGTTGCAAAAAGAGATCTACACGATGGTGTCCTGGAGCCGTGAGGCCGTGCAGATCATCAAGGGGCTGTTCGAGAAGAATCTGGCGGAGTACAACAGCTTCGGCCGCTTCACCGCCCACAGCATGGGGCTGGTGCGTGCCGATGGCGCCATGGATCTCTACCACGGCGGCCTGCGTGCGCGGCGCTCGGATGGCTCGACGTTGTTCGATCACTTCGACTATAGCCGCTACTGGGATGTCATCACTGAGGACGTGAAGTCATGGAGCTACATGAAATTCCCGTTCTTCAATGCAATGAAAAATTCGGATGACGGCTGGTACCGCGTCGGCCCACTGACACGGGTGACACAGTGTGATTTCATTCCGACCCCGCTGGCCGACAAGGAACGCCAGGAATTCATGGCCTTCGACAAGGGCAGCGCCACGGGTGCCACACTCGGCTACCACTGGGCACGCATGATCGAAATGCTGCATGCTGCCGAAGCCATCAAGGATCTGTTGCACGACGACGATATCGTTGGCAAGGAACTGATGGCCACAGGCCAGCGTCAGGAGCGCGGCGTCGGCGTCATCGAGGCGCCACGCGGCACGCTGATCCATCACTATCGTGTCGATGAAAACGATCAGGTGACGCGCGCCAACCTGATCGTGTCGACCACGCACAACAACCAGGCGATGAACGAAGCCATCCGCGTGGTAGCCAAGCAGTATCTGGATGGCAAAGAATTGACCGAAGGCTTGCTCAACCACATCGAGGTCGCCATCCGCTGCTTCGACCCCTGCCTGTCCTGTGCCACGCACGCGCTCGGCCAGATGCCGCTGGAAGTTGAATTAGTCGACGCTGACGGGACGGCGCTTGACCGCATGACGCGCAACATGCACGGGGTTTGCGACCGCCCCACACTGGACTGAGCGAGATTGACAGAACCCATCCTGCTGTTCGGCTGGGGCAATCCCAGCCGGGGTGACGATGCGCTGGGCCCGCTGTTGATCGAGCGGATCGAGGCGATGAATCTGCCTGGCGTCGCCTGCCTCACCGACTTTCAGTTGCAGGTCGAACACGCCCTCGACCTCGAAAACCGGGAGCGCATTCTGTTCATCGATGCCAGCATCAAAACCGAGGCGCCGTTCCACCACAGCCGACTTTTACCCGCACGCGACGCCAGCTTCAGCACGCATGCCATCACGCCGGAATCCGTGATGCAGGTTTATGTTGACCTGCACGACAAGCCCCCGCCCCCTTGCTATCAACTGGCCATCCGTGGTGAGCAATTCGAACTGGGCGAACCCCTGACCGCCAATGCCAGCGCAAATCTCGACGCCGCACTCCAGTGGACGCTTGCGTGGCTTGCGCGAAAAGAGGCATGATGTCTTGTCATCGTAAACGTCCTCAAGCGCGTTTGGAGAAAGCAGGGATAAACCACGCAGCACGGCTTCGCGTCTTTGAGCCGCAACGATGTCAGTCCCGGTACAATGCTACTCGGCTAGTTTTGCCATCGTCTCTTCATCAATACCACTCCGAAGGAAAAATAAATGAAAAGCTCCCTCCTCCTCGTTAGCCTGACCGCTCTGACCCTGGTTGCTTGTGGCAAGCAAGAAGCTGCACCTGCTCCGGCACCCGCACCTGTTGCTGCTCCGGCGCCCGCCCCGGCTGCTGCACCCGCTGCCGCTCCGGCCGATGCTGCCAAGCCTGCTGATGCCGCCGCCGCTCCGGCCGCTGCACCCGCTGCCGCTCCGGCCGACGCTGCCAAGCCTGCTGATGCTGCTGCCGCTCCGGCCGCTGCACCCGCTGCCGCTCCGGCCGACGCTGCCAAGAAGTAAGCAGTTTCAGGCAACAAAAAGGCCAGCCCGCGGGCTGGCCTTTTTGTTGCCCCTTTGAAGAGTTACTTCTTCTTGGCAGCAGCCTTCTTGCCGGCAACCGCAGCCTTGAAACCAGCGCCCGCCGAAAACTTCGGCACGGTAGTCGCTGCAATCTTCAGCGGCTCACCAGTTTTCGGGTTCTTGCCAGTACGCGCAGCGCGCTTGGCCGACTTGAACGTGCCGAAGCCCACGAGCGTCACGGTATCGCCCTTCGAAACTGCCTTGACAACGGCCTCAATCATCGAAGAAAGAGCACGTTCAGCAGCGGCTTTGGAGATATCTGCAGCTTTTGCGGTTGCTTCGATCAGTTCAGATTTATTCATAGTGTTGACTCCTGGATGGATGGACAGTGTGCTGAAAAACAATCAACCCACTTGGAATGCTGCCTGCCAAGCGGGTTACCGGGTGAAAAATATGGCGACGGCGTATTCTGCCATGCAAATTACGCCGTTGTGTTAATGATGGTACCTGTTTTTTGGCCTTGTGCATTCACTACAGGCTTGGGTTGTTCCTGGCGTTGCGCCTGCTCTGCCTGTGCGGAACGTTGCGCCTGCTCGTTCCGTTCGGCCCGTTGCGGTGCTTCGTTCTGAGGCGGCCTAGCCTGAATCTGTTGGGTTGCGCCCTCGCGCTCACGCGCCGGACGCGACTCCTGAGAGGGGCGAGCGACCGGATATTGCTGCTGTTGTGAGACAGTCGCTGAACTTGCCGAACTAACTTCCATGTCTTTCTCCTTGAATCACGCGGACATTACGCCGTCGTGTTCACCACGGTACCCGTCAACTGCCCGGATGTATTCAAAACCGGCTGCGGTGCAGTCTGCGCTGTCGCACTGGGCGTCGGAACCGACGCACTCACACTGCTCGCGGCTGAATCAGCCGTCGTCACCGCAGTCACGTTAGCACGCTCGGCAACCTGATCAACGGTGTTGGACAGACTAACCTGCATTTCGCTCTGCGACCGCACGGCAGCCAAACCCTGACGAGCCTGACCTGCGACGCTTTGCGCCTGATCGGAACGCACATAAAGGGAACGGGCATTTTCCTGAGCTTGACTGGCTTCACGCTGCGCCGCATTAGCTTGGGAGCGCAAGGAACGTGCCGCCGACTCCGCACGCTCGGCGTTCTGCTTTGCCTGCTGAACCCTCAACTGCTGCATGCCCAGTTGAGCGGCAGACAAACTACTGGAGGTTGCAGACGTTACGGCCATTTCCACTGTCCCATAAATGTCCCGGCTGTACTCAATATAGCGCTTGAAACCTGACAAAACAAGGGCAAATTTTGCTGCCCGCATAATTCTCTGGTGAGAGGGACTCCAACATCTCGCCCAAAACCGCGCAGTTAAGCGCATTATAGTTTTACCGGCTGGAAGATGCCCCCAAATATGCCCCCAACTCAGTTGGAATGGCGCACAGATAGGCATCTCAAGGGGCATATTACAGCCTTCCAATCGCCAAACGCAGCACCAGGGCGTGAATATCCTCTGCCCGCCATGCCGTAGTCCGGGCAGTCAATTTCACAGGCTCGGGAAATCTCCCCTTCTTGATCCCATCCCACCACGTCGATTTGCCAATAGGGATGATCGGGGGCACCGGAGGCTTAGCGTAAGGATCGCCAAGAATCTGCTTGAGGCGTAGAAACCCTGTCCGTGGAATTTCGCTCATCACAACCTTTCCCCCCTAGTCAGATGGGGGGTGTCCTTCGGCATACCCTCCCAAACGGTTAAATCTTCCTCGGCCAGCATTTC
>JAVBYI010000023.1 GCA_030824115.1 Rhodocyclaceae bacterium
CTCGACAGGTCCTGGTTGCCCGCCGCAATTTCCTGCGCCGCCGTGTTGATCGCCTCCGTCGCTTCCTTGATCCGACCCACTACTTCCTTTAACCGCTCTACCGTCGTGTTGGTGTCGTCTTTCAACTCGCCGAACACGCCATAGAAGTCACCCTCGATGGTCTGCGTCAGGTCACCGCGCGCCAAGGCATTCAGTGCATTCGAAGTAGCCTGCAAAGCGGTACTGGTGGTATCAAGAAAGCGATTCAGGCTGGTCGCCAGCACCATGAAGAAGCCACTCTTGCCCTCCAGGCTAAGACGTGACGTCAATTCGCCCAATGCCGCACCCTGAACGATTTCCTGCACCTCTTTTTCCAGATTGACTTCGGCGGTACGGTCCGTCCATTGCGTCACACGGCCAATGTGCGCCCCCTGAGTATCGATGATCGGGCGTGCCGCCAGTCGCAGGAAGTGGGCATTGAACTCGATATCAACATCGGCCCCTTGGTGGGCCGCTTCGTTCATCTTCTCGACGGCAGCGGGGTCGGTAATCAGGTCGGTGACACGGCCGCCGACCAGCGTCGCGGCATCGAACCCCGCGCCACCAATGCTGTTCAGCAACTGCTTCCCCGCCGGAGTCATATAGATCAGATTGCCGTCAGCGCCCGAAATCGTGATGCAGGCCGTCGAATTGTCCAGCGCCCCCAGAATCCGCGCCATTTCCTCGGATTGGCGCTTGGATTCCGCCACCTCGAAGCCGAGGCGGTTCTGCATGGTCTCCATGCCCTGCAACACCTTGCCGATTTCATCGTAGCGTGTAGTGTCGAGCGCATTGCTGTACTGACCCGCCGACAGGGCACGGAAGCCCGGCAGCACCATGTCGTTCAACGGACGATAGACCAGGTTGCGGACCAGCCAGATGATGATACCGACCAGCAACAAACCGACCAGCAACGAAACCCCCAGCAGCAGCTGTTTCACCGTGCGGGCAGTGGCCTCGAATTCGTGGATATAGGTACCGCCACCGATCAGCCACTGCCATTCGTTGAGCGTATCAAAGACAGCGATCTTCTCGTGGGACTGGCTGTCCCCAAGCTCCTGATTGACCCATGGGTAGCGCATTTCACCCTGTTTCCGGTCAATCATCTCCCTGATAAATTCACGGCCACCGGCATCCCTGGCATCAAGGATCGTCTGCCCTTCTTTGGCCGGATGAATCAGCGCCATCCCCAGATCAGGGCCGGGCTTGGCGTCAAGCACGAAGAAATAACCGCTCTCGCCCACCTTGATTTTCTTGATTTCATTCTTGAGCGCGGTAATTTCCGAAGTGACGTCGATGCCGATGAACATGGCGCCGATGACCTGCCCCTCCTTGCTCTTGATGGGTGCGTAGCTGGTGAAATAATCCGTGCCAAACATCTTGACCTTGCCCGTGTAACGCTCCCCGGCCAGCAAGCGGGTACGTGCCGGATGTTCCTTGCCCAGCGGCGTATCAACGGCACGCGCGCCCTTGTCGTTTTTCAGTGACGTGGCGATCCGCACGAAATCGTCACCCTTGCGCATGAACACTGTCGCCGCCACCTTGCTGGAGGCAGTGAACCCATCGACCTCGGTCTCACGATAGGCCATGTCGGTCTTGCCATGCCGCAGGGTCGGCTTCTCGCCGTCCTCAAGGGTGAAGCCCTCGGTAAAGCCCCCGACAAACAAATCATTGAGGCGCATGGCCTCGCGTTGCATGGCGAAAGCCCGCACCTCAATCATGCCGCGAATCAGGCCAAGGTTCTGGCGTAAATCGGCCACCCCCCGCGCTTCAAGCAAACTGCCCATGCGCGCACCCAGGATTTGGGCCGAAAGTCCCATCACCAGCATGGCGGCAATCGCACAGCCCATCACCAGCTTGGTCGTCAGCGAGGACTGTTTGATCTTGCGGCCAAAGCGCGCGACGGCAGAATTGGATACCACCTGACCATCCAGAACACTGAGGCCCCTAGCCTTGCCCTCGCGAAAATCACGGTAGGCTTTTTCACAGGCATCAACCTTGTCACGCGCCGGCTTGCGGCGCACCGACATATAGCCTGTCACCTGGCCGTTTTCCCAAACCGGTGCGGCATGCGCCTCGACCCAATAGTGGTCGCCATTCTTGCAGCGGTTCTTGACGTAACCGACCCACGGACGCCCATCCTTGAGCGAATCCCACAGGTCCTGAAAGGCCTCAACCGGCATGTCGGGATGACGCACAATGTTGTGCGGCTCGCCGATCAGTTCCTTCTCGGTAAAGCCACTGATCTCGAGAAAATCCTTATTGACGTAAGTGAGACGCCCCTTGAGATCCGTCTTTGAGACGATCATCGAGTTGTCGCTCAACAGTATTTCGTTACCCGTCACTGGCAAATTGGTACGCATGTTTTGACTCCGGTCAGGACTGGGTAACTTCGTCCACGAGGGCCATCTCGCCGGACAGCATCAGCTTTTCAATATCGACCACGATCAGCATGCGCTCGCCGAGCGTGCCGAGACCATTGATGTAGCGGGTATCCACGGTAGCGGCAAACTCGGGAGCGGGACGAATCTGCTCGCTGCGCAGGCTGGTCACATCCGACACGCCATCAACGACAATGCCGACCACACGGCCGACGATCGACAGAATGATCACGACCGTGAAAGGCGTGTAGTCCGCCTTGCCGACCCCGAACTTGATGCGCAGGTCGACGATTGGCACGATGATGCCGCGCAGATTGATAACACCCTTGATGAAGGCCGGCGCATTGGCAATCGTGGTAGGCGGCTCATAGCCACGGATTTCCTGCACCTTCAAGATATCGATGGCGTACTCCTCCGGGCCAAGCGTAAAGGTGAGGTACTCCTGGGCAAAGCCACCCTCATCGGCAGTTTTGGTCTTGTTTTCCTGAACCATGCTGTGGTGCTCCTTTGGCGAACGTCAGGCAGATGGACTACGCAGCCACCGGCAGGGTATGCCGGGCCATGCTGACGAGCATCGAGACATCGAGGATCAGGGCGACGCGACCGTCGCCCATGATGGTGGCGCCGGATACGCCGGCAACTTTCCGGTAATTTGATTCGAGACTCTTGATGACGACCTGATGCTGACCGACCATGGCATCAACGAACAGTGCCGCCTTGGTGCCGTCCGCCTCGAGGATGATCATGATGCCTTCCTCGAACGAGGTAACAGCGCCGGGCACACGGAAGATTTCGTACAAGGTCACCACCGGCAGATATTCGTCGCGCACCTGGATCAGTCGCTCAACACCGGAGACGCTCTTGATCATGCCGCGTTCAACCTGCAGCGACTCGATGACGTAGCCGAGCGGGATGATGTAGGTTTCGTTGCCGACGGCGACCGACATGCCATCGAGAATCGCCAACGTCAGCGGCAGCTTGACGGTCATGCGCGTGCCGACACCTTGCAGCGAGTCGATTTCAACCCGGCCGCCCATCGCCGTGATGTTTTTCTTCACCACGTCCATACCGACACCGCGACCAGACACTTCGGTGATCTGGTCGGCGGTTGAAAACCCCGCCTCAAAAATCAGGCCATAAACTTCCTGATCGGTCATCTGGTCGTGCACGTTGAGGCCGCGCTCTTTGGCCTTGGCGAGAATCTTGTTGCGCGGCAGGCCGGCGCCGTCGTCGCCCACTTCAATGACGATGTTGCCGCTCTGATGGTAGGCCGACAAGGTGATCGTGCCAACCGGCTGCTTGCCTTTCGCGGCACGCTCGTCAGGCATCTCGATGCCATGATCAAGACTGTTGCGGATCAGGTGGGTCAACGGATCGGTGATGCGCTCGATCAGCCCCCGGTCGAGTTCGGTACTTTCGCCCGAGGTTTTCAGCTCGACCTGCTTGCCAAGTTTCTGCGACAGATCGCGCACGACGCGCGGGAAGCGTGAGAACACCACCGACATCGGCATCATGCGGATCGACATCACCGACTCCTGCAGGTCGCGCGTGTTGCGCTCCAACTGGATCAGGCCGTTGTGCAGGCGTTCAAACTCGACCGGATCAATCTGCGAAGCCGACTGCGCCAGCATCGCCTGCGTGATGACGAGTTCGCCGATCAGATTGATCAGTTGATCGACCTTGTCGACACCCACGCGAATGGAGGTATCGGCACCGGGTTTGGCGGCGGCCACCGGCGCAGGGCGCTTGGTGCCAGCCTCTTTGTCTTTGGGCGCTGCAGGCTTTTCTTCGACGACCAGCGCCACCGTCGGCACGGCGGTGGATGCGGCAGTCGCGGCCACCGGCTCGGGCAAAGGCTCGAAGAAGCCATAGGCATCCTCAGGTGATGTCTCAGGCGCAGGGGCTGCGGTCTCGGGCAGCGGCTCGAAGAAACCGTAGGCATCGTCTGATGCGGCAGTCCCTGCCGCCTCGCCTACCGGTTCGAAGAAGCCATAGGCCTCATCGGCAACCGTCCCCGGTGTCGCACTGTCCGTAAAGAAACCATAGGCGCCATCGGTCGCATCCCCTAATCCGCCGCCTTCATCCAGTGGCGTCACGCGAATACTGTCATTACGGGCCACGAATTCAAGCATGCCGCGCAGCAGTTCAGCGTCTTCGACACCGCCCATCTGCAGATGCCAGGGCTGATCAGGGCTGGCAGCACGGCCGACGATTCGCACATCGCCTTGCTCGGCCAGTTCGGCCATCAGGTTTTCAAGCGTGGCTTCGGTCGTTGCGGCATCGCCTTCAAGGACGAAGTGGAGATGAAAACCTTGCTGCAACTCGGCGGCGGGCACGGGAGTCGTCCCGGCAAAAGTCGGCGCTGGCGGGACGGCATTAGCCGGAGTTGAAACCGGCGCAGCCGCAGCCTCGTTCTCGGTCAGCAAACGCAGGCGCTGGCACACCGCCTTGGCCATGTCGGTATCCGATTCGCCATCGCCCTGATGCGCCGCCAGCATGCCTTTCAGTACATCGCCGGCATCAAGGAAGGCATCGATCATGTCCTCGCGCAGCTTGAGCTCACCCTTGCGCACCTTGTCGAGCAAGTTCTCGAGGATGTGCGTGACATCCTGCAAATCGGTAAAACCGAAGGTGCCACTCGACCCCTTGATCGAGTGCGCGGCCCTGAAAATGGCATTCAGCTGCTCGTGATCCGGCTCGTGCACATCGAGCGTGAGCAGCAGGTTTTCCATATTGGCCAGATGTTCCGCGGTCTCCTCGAAGAAGACCTGGTAGAACTGGCTCATGTCGATGGACATGGCGCCTCCTCGTGAAATCTGTGGTGGTGCGGAGGAATCAGCCGATGACTTTCTTGACGACTTCGACCAGTTTCTGCGGATCAAAGGGCTTGACCAGCCAGCCGGTGGCGCCGGCAGCACGTCCCTGCTGCTTCATCGCATCCGACGATTCCGTCGTCAGCATCAGGACTGGCGTGGTCTTGTATTGCGGCAATCCGCGCAGATTCTTGATCAGCGTCAGGCCGTCCATGCGCGGCATGTTCTGGTCGGTCAGGATCAGATCGAATGTTTTTGCCTTGGCCTTTTCAAGGCCGTCCATGCCATCGACGGCCTCGGTCACCTCATAGCCGGAGCTTTTGAGGGTAAAGGTCACCATCTGGCGAATGGAAGCGGAATCGTCGACGGCAAGGATGGTTTTAGCCATGGGTAAGCTCCTGTGTGCAGGGTAGGTTCAAAATAGTTCGATGTCGCCCTGGGTCATTGCCTTCTGGTCGACAGGATTATTGATGGTCTGTGCTTCGATATTCTTGAGGGCCGCGATGATCCTACCCTGTTCCTGACGCATGGAGGCAATCGCGCCACGGGCATCATGGCTGCGGGCTTCCTGTTCGAGCGTCGAGCCCAACGTATTGAGTTCGCGCATCACACCATCCATCGCGTCGATGCGGCATCCGACATGGCCGAGCAACTGTGACACCATATCCTGGAATTGCAGCGCGGTGATCGCTCGGCCGAGGATGTCCCCCGCTTGCTGCGACGACTCGGGCGTGGCGCGCATGTCCCGAGCAGCCATATCCTGAAAACTGACGGTCAGCGCGTCGATTGCCTCTTGCAACAGGTCTTGCACACTGGCGATCTCACCGCGCGCCGCATTCAATTGGTTGCTGAACTGCAGCGCCATCTCGCGCAACAAGTTGCGAAACTCCTCCAGGAGCGCCCGCTCGTCTTCGCCGCCGAAGGCCCAAGACTTGTTAAGGACATGCATGGTGCAACTCAGCGTAACGGCGGCTTGCCCGGAACCGGCTGGGCGGCCGTCCCCGTGGCCGGGGCGGTCAATTGCTGGGCATCACTCACCTGGGCCACCGGCTCCTCCCTACCATCGTTCAGGATGGCTTCTTCGGTACGCTTGTTCATCACGACAATACTGATCCGCCGGTTAATCGCGTGGTTAGGCTGCTCCCTGTCGAACAACACGGTCGAGGCAAACCCCACCACCCGCATGACTTTGCGTTCCTCCAACCCACCGATGATCATTTCGCGCCGCGAGGCATTGGCCCGATTGGTCGACAGTTCCCAGTTGCCGAAGCCCTTGTCGCCCCCAGCGTAAGGTGTGGCATCGGTATGACCGGACAGGGACACCTTGTTCTCAACACGATTGAGGACAGGGCCAATCTCGCGCAAAATCAACTTGGTATAAGGCTTCAACTCGGAACTGGCGAGATCGAACATCGGCCGGTTCTGTTCATCGACGATTTGAATGCGCAAGCCTTCACTGGTCACATCAATCAGAAGCTGATTCTTGAATTGCTTGAGCGTCGGATTCGACTCGATAAGCTGCTCAATGTCCGCCTTCAAGGCCTCAAGCTTCTGCTTTTCCATTTTCTCGAAGTCGGCCTTGAGTGCCTGCAGGTTGATCGCCTTCTTGTCCGCCTCAATGGCGCCGCGCTTGACCTGACCATGGGTGCGGGTCAAATCCTCACCACCACCCTGAATTACCGAGGAGGAATCGCCCGAACCCGAGCCGCCAAACATGGCGACCATCAACGGGGTCTGGAAGTGGTCGGCAATACCCTTCAGGTCTCCCTGCGTGGTCGAACCAAGCAGCCACATCAGCAGGAAAAAGGCCATCATGGCCGTCACGAAGTCAGCGTAGGCGATCTTCCAGGCACCACCGTGACCGGCGGCACCGCCCTTTTTGATCTTCTTGACGACGATCGGTTGTTGGCTGTCGTCGCTCACGACTTACTTACCCTTGCGTGCCTTGATGTCGTCTTCAAGTTCGATGAAAGTCGGACGATCCGCAGAGTAGAGGACCTTGCGACCAAATTCAATCGCCACCTGCGGTGCATAACCGTTCATGCTGGCCAGCAATACCACCTTGATGCACTGGTAAATCTTGCTGCCCTCATCCACTTTCTGATTCAACTGGTTGGCAATCGGCTCGACAAAACCATAGGCCAGCAGAATACCGAGGAAGGTACCGACCAACGCACCCCCGATCATCTTGCCCAGAACGGCCGGCGGCTGTCCGACCGACCCCATCACGTTCACCACGCCCATCACCGCCACAACGATACCAAAGGCAGGAATACCGCCCGCCAGGGTCTGAACGAAGTGGGCCGGAAAGTGGGCTTCATGGTGGTGGGTTTCGATTTCGATGTCCATCAGGTTCTCAATCTCGAAGGCATTCAGGTTGCCGCCGACCATCATGCGCAGGTAGTCGCAAATGAACTCCATCACATGGTGGTCATGGGAAACCGAGGCGTACTTTGAAAAGATCGGGCTGCTCTCGGGATTCTCGACATCGCTTTCGATCGACATCAGGCCTTCCTTGCGTACCTTCGAGAGAATCTCGAACAACATGGCCAGCAGGTCCATGTAAAGCGCCTTGTTGAGATGCGAACCCTTGAGCACCGAGGGAATGGCGCCCAATACGACTTTCAACGAACGCGGACTGTTGGAAGCAACCAGGTAACCAGCGGTAAGGCCAACAATGGCGATGTATTCAAGCGGCACCCACAGGGCGCCCAGGCTGCCGTGAACTGCATAAGTGCCCACCGAAGACAGCAGAACAACCACATAGCCAATGAGCAATAACATGAACGACCCCGGGATTGAATTCAGGCAGCGCGGGCATGAGGCGCGCAAACATCCGCAATGATAGCGGCAAATGCGCTGCACGGCACAAATCAAGCATGTCCGAGCTCACTTGCCACGCCAGACGTACAAAGGGCATGAACCCCCGTTACCAGGAGATCATGCCCTCTTCAAGCAGGGAGAGAGAGAACTAAGTGAACTTAGGCGACGGCGGCTTCCAGCGCGCTGGCCTCAGCGGCCCGGCGTGTCTTGCCGGCACGGGCCGGCATGTGGCACAGGCCGCAGACATAATCCTTTTTAGGATCATGGGCATGCGCCACGAAATCACCACCGCAGCACTTGCAACGCGTCATTTGCAGCATACCGGCGTCGAAAAAGCGCACCATCGTCCAGGCACGAGTCAGTGACAGAACGCTTTCCATACCGGTGCGATTGATCTGCTCGGTGTAAAGGCGATAGGCCTTGATGATGCGCTCCAGACCGTTCAAACCGGTATGACGCTCAAGGAAGTTGTAATAGGCCATGAACAGTGAGGCATGGACGTTCGGCTGCCAGGTCATGAACCAGTCGGTCGAGAACGGCAGCATGCCCTTGGGGGGCGAAACACCGCGCACTTCCTTGTAGAGCTTGAGCAGGCGCTCGCGGGAAAGATTGGTTTCGGCTTCGAGCAACTGCAGGCGGGCGCCCAGCTCGATCAATTCGATGGCGAGATGAATATCTTTCGCCTCCGTGATGACGGATTTATTACGCATAGAGTCCTCCGGTCTTCGACTTGGGCGATCAGGCGACAGTCTCGACCGGCTTGCCGGCAGCGAGAATCGCAGCATGAATGTGACCAACACCGCGCTCGCGCTCGTGATTGGCCAGCAGATCGATCAACAGGGTGTCATCGAAGCGGAAGTTGCACAACAGCATGTCGGTACTGGCCATTTTCAGAACCTGTCCCGGGGTGAGGGTTTCCAGGATGTCGGCAATCTCCTCACTGATACCCAGACGGAAAATGGCGGCCGAGCGATCGGCGCGGACCAT
Organism: Rhodocyclaceae bacterium; assembly: GCA_030824115.1. Classification (GTDB taxonomy): domain Bacteria; phylum Pseudomonadota; class Gammaproteobacteria; order Burkholderiales; family Rhodocyclaceae; genus Sulfuricystis. The sequence goes on from JAVBYI010000023.1 coordinate 9,023, forward strand.
ATTCTGTGCCAGCATCAGATAGGCGAGATTGACCTCCTTAATATCATTGTAGGTGTCGGTCGATTTCATCATTCTCTCCTTGCATTGCCACCAATCCCGGGCGCCGAATGTGGTTCGCGCATGCCCGTTTGGCAGTGATGGCATTTTCAAGAGAATTCGACAAGAAGAAAATCAACGGAAAGACCATCCTTTTGTAAGAACAGGATGGTGATGTCTTGTAAGAAAAAACCTTACAAATACCAGCTTATCCCATGTTTTTAAGCAATATTTTCTGTTAGCCGGATTTTGCAGGCACATCCGGCACACATGCAATACAGTTCCTACCCTGTTGTTTTGCAAGGTAAACACCCTCATCGGCGCGCTTGATCAGGGCATCGATGTCCTTCGTACCTGCATCCCGCGTGGCATAGCCCACACTGACGCTACCGGTCAGCTTCAACGTACCCGCCATCAGGCGCATGTTCGCCACGGCCCGGTGAACGCGTTCGCCACAGACCTTGGCGGCAACAATATCTGTCTCTGGACAGATCACCAGAAACTCGTCGCCGCCGGTACGGCAAACCACATCCTGCGCCCGCAGGCCACTCTTGATGGCCTGTGCCGTTTCCTTGAGCACCAGGTCGCCGATGTCATGGCCGTGTGTGTCATTGATGGTCTTGAAATGGTCGATATCGACCACCATGCAGGACAAAGGGCGATTGCTGCGGTTGGAGGCCAGCCATTCCTGCTGGAAACGTTCGATGGCATAGCGCCGGTTGGGAAAGCCGGTCAGCACATCGGTGAGCGCCGCCTCTTGCAGGCGCCGGTTGGTCACCGCCAGTTCGGCGGCAAAGCGACGGATTTCCTCGCGATCGCGCTCAATCTCGTTCTGCAACATCACCACGCGCTGGCCAGCGCGCAAGCGCGCGCCCAGCACGCGCGACTTGAGCGGCTTGCTCATGAAGTCATCGACGCCGGCATCGAAAGCCTCGATCAGCTTGTCCTCGGCTTCAAGCGCGGTGAGGATCAAAATGTAGATGCTGCGCCCGACCTTGGTCTGGCGCAAGGCACGCGTCAGTTCGACGCCATCCATCTCGGGCATCATCCAGTCGGTCACCATGATCTGCGGCCGTACTTCCAGCGCTTTCTCGAAGCCTTGCTGGCCGTTGGTTGCCTCATGCACCTCATAACCAGAATGCGTCAGCAACGCCTTGAGCAGCGTCCGCATGCTGTTGTCGTCATCCACCACCAGCACACGCATGGCGCCCTCGCTATCGTGCGTGGCACTGGGCATGCCGGCCTGCGAAAGTTCGGGGGCTGACGGCGGCTTGGATAGCTCATCAAATGGCGGCACGATGTTCGAATCGACATTCAACTGCTGCGCCCAGTCCTGCCAGCCGCTCACGACGCGATCACACAGCGCTGTCAGCGTTTCGCTTTCGAGCGACAGCTTGCCGCCCAGCAGGAACAGCTTGGACATCATGGCGCGCCGCTCCGACTCGGCCGCCAGACAGATATCCGCGATCAGCCGCGCCAGCGTCAGCGTCCAGGTCATCTTGTATTGCCGTGATTCGGGCGGGAAATTGGCCTGTTCCGGTGTCTCGTGCGAATAGACCGGATCGACGAACATACGTGGCAAGCCCCAGTCATGCAACATGGCGGCTGAAAGTTCGGTATGCGTCATGGCAAAGGTGGCCTGCTCAAGCGCCGCCAATGACGCGGCGCGATCCACCGCCAATTGCCCCAGCAGGCGCGCATAGTCCTCGGGATAAACCGTTGCCAGCGCCAGTTCGCCAATACGACTGAGCAAACCGACACTGAACGCCTCATCGGGCGGTGCTGCGCGAATCTGGCCCGCCAGCGCCTGCGTCGCCACCGCACAGGCAAGCGAATAGGACCAGAAACGACGGTAATCGAAACTGGCGCACTGCCCCGCACGATAGCCGGACAGCAGCGAAAAACTCAACGCCAGATAACGCACGGTAGGCACACCGAGCAACAGCAGCGCATCCTGCACGGCCGCCACCGGGCGATGAGCGCCCGCCTGCGTTGAATTGGCCGCCTTGATCAGGCGCCCCACCAAGGCGGGATCGGTCTGCACCACATGCGCCAACTCGCTGATCGACACATCCTCCTTGCGTGTCAGACGCATCACGGCCAGCGCCGCACCTTTCGGCGAAGGCAAATCCCCCAGCGACTTCAATTCCTGGAGTTTTTCGTATTTTGGCGGCAACGAATCGTGTGAGATGGGCATAACTAAAGCTAGAGACTGTACAGGCTTTCATTTTAGGCCAAACTTCCTGGCGGCATGTCGGGTCTAGAATCGGAACCGATGGAACCGCCAATCCGTTTTTGTTGCAGTTGTGCTGCGCCAGTCACCCTCAGGGTCCCTGCAGGCGACAGTCTGTTGCGTCACGTCTGCGACGCCTGCGGTGTCGTTCACTACCGCAACCCACGACTGGTCGTCGGCACCCTACCAGTTTGGGAAGACAAGATATTGCTCTGCCGCCGCGCCATCGAACCGCGCCTCGGCACCTGGACCCTGCCGGCAGGTTTCATGGAAAACGGCGAAAGCGTCGCCGCTGCGGCAGAGCGCGAGACCAGCGAGGAAGCCTGCGCGCGCATCGAACTGGGCGAGATGTTCTCGATGATCTCGGTACCGCACATCAGCCAGGTGCATGTGATCTACCGCGCCCGCCTGCTCGACCTCGATTTTGCCCCCGGCGAGGAAACGCTGGAGGTCGCGCTGTTCGAGGAATCCGCCATCCCGTGGCAGGAAATTTCCTTTCGCACCGTTGCCCTGACCCTGCGCCACTTTTTTGCTGACCGGCAACACGGTTCCTTCAGCTTGCATGCCGAAGCACTGACGCCCGACTGAACTACTCTTCCACCTCGAACACCACCGGCAACAACACGGCAAACTGCCGATGACGCAAGGCATCGGGTAGCGCGGTTCGCTCAGCGGCCAGACGCAACATCTCGACTGCCGCCGTATCCAGTTGGACATGGCCGCTCGACCGCGTCAGTTCGGTCTGGGCAGCGACACCGCTGGCGGCAATACTGATCCGCACTTCCGCCGTTCCAGCCAGCCCGGCACGGCGTGCGGCGGCTGGATAGCGCCGGTAACGGCGTGCTTCGCTGGCCAAGGCCAGACGATATTGACGCAGGCCAGCCGCATCAGGGGCGCCAAGTTCGGCTGGTGAGGGCAACGCCACCGAAGGCGCCGCTGCCTCCGTTGCAACCGCCGGCTCACCACCCGCCATGGCGGTGAGCGGTACGGACGCAGGGTTATCAACCGGCGCGGAATGACTCGACTGCGTGACAATCTGCGGACGCGCAGACGGTACAGTCGCATTGGCCTGCGCAGGAAAAGTCGGCGCTGGCAGGACAGCAGGAGCAGGCACCGGCGCGCTGCGCAAGCGGGCCAGCAAGCGCTGCGCCGACGGTACACCGGCTTCCCCCTGCGGCAACACCGGCACCAGGGCCAGCAAGACCAACGCATGCGCACCCAATGACCAGGCCAGCGCATGCCAGGGAAATCCACCGATTCCCCGCATGTCTTTCCCGTATTGGTGTGAACTTTCCATTGTCACAATGCTCTGATAGGCTGTAGCGCTTGGCACGTTGCAAACGCGCATTGTAAGCAGGACATGGTTTGGAGACGATGAGTACCTACCCACTGATCCTCACGCTTGACCCGCATGGCGTTCCCCACCGCTGGGTAACGTGGCAGCATGCGTGCTTTTACTATGCCAAGGATCTGGTCGCCTGGGCCATCGGCGAGCATAGTTTCACCATTCACGGCGGCCTCAACCGCATCACCGGGCTGCGCTCGGAAATCCACGCCAACAGCATCATCGCCATCAAGGGTAAGGCGTTGGCCGGCGACCAATACCATCGCATCCCACCGCTCGACAACCGCGAACTGTTCCATCGCGACCGCCACATCTGCGGCTATTGTGGCGACAATCTCCCCGGTGCGCGCCTCACTCGCGATCACATCAAGCCGGTCTCGCAGGGCGGCAAGGACATCTGGATGAACGTCGTCACCGCCTGCCGTCCCTGCAACCAGCGCAAAAGCGGACGCACGCCGGAACAGGCGCACATGCAACTGCTGTATGCGCCCTACGTCCCGAACAAAGCTGAATACCTGATCCTCTCGAACCGGCAAATCCTTGCTGACCAGATGGACTTTCTGGCACGCCACGTCCCGGAGAAGAGTCGAATCCGGCTGTAAACTGCGGCGATGAAACCCGCCAAAAGCCTCACGGCTTACCGCCCCTATTGGGCCAAACGTTTCGGCACCGCCCCCTTCCTGCCCATGTCGCGCGCCGACATGGAAGCACTCGGCTGGGACAGTTGCGACGTCATCCTCGTCACCGGCGACGCCTATATCGACCACCCGAGCTTCGGCATGGCGCTGGTTGGCCGCCTGCTCGAAGCGCAGGGCTTCCGCGTCGGCCTGATCGTCCAGCCGGACTGGACAGCGGCAGACGACTTCCGCCGCCTTGGCAAACCGAATCTTTACTTTGGCATCACCGCCGGCAACATGGATTCGATGGTCAACCGCTACACGGCCGACAAGAAAATTCGTTCCGACGACGCCTACACCGCCAACGCCGAACCGGGCAAGCGCCCGGATTACGCTGCCACCGTCTATGCCCAACGGGCGCGCGAAGCGTTCAAGGATGTACCCGTCGTGATTGGCGGCATTGAAGCCTCCCTGCGGCGCATTGCCCATTTCGACTACTGGTCGGAAACCGTCAAGCGCTCGGTGCTGGCCGACAGCAAGGCTGATCTGCTGCTGTTCGGCAATGCCGAACGCGCCTTGGTTGAGTTAACGCATCGCATTGCCAAAGGCACGCCGATCAGCGAGATTCGCGATTTGCGCGGCAGCGCCTTCATGGTGCCGACAGGCTGGACGCCCTCACCAAACTGGCACGAAGTCGGCACACGCCACGTGCATGACGACCGCACCCTCACCTACGTGCGCCTGCCGGCCTACGAAACGGTGAAGGCCGACAAGGTCGCTTACGCCGAAGCCTCTCGGCTGTTTCATCTCGAATCGAACCCCGGCAATGCCCGCGCCCTCGTGCAGCAGCATGGCAATCGCGACCTTTGGCTGAATCCGCCGCCGCTGCCGCTCAGCACGGCCGAGATGGATCACGTCTATGGCCTGCCCTACGCTCGCGCACCGCACCCCAGTTATGGCGAGGCGAAGATTCCCGCGTGGGAGATGATCCGCTTCTCCATCAACATCATGCGCGGCTGCTTTGGCGGCTGCACCTTCTGCTCGATTACCGAGCACGAAGGCCGCATCATCCAGAGCCGTTCGGAGGCCTCCATCCTCCATGAGATCGAGGAAATTCGCGACAAGACGCCGGGCTTTACCGGCGTCGTCTCCGATCTCGGCGGCCCGACCGCCAACATGTATCGCATGGCCTGCAAGGACAGCAACATCGAAGCCGCCTGCCGACGCCTCTCCTGCGTCTATCCCGACATCTGCCCGAACCTCGGCACTGACCACAGCGCGCTGATCCATCTGTATCGCAGCGCGCGGCAGGTGCCCGGTGTGAAGCGCATCCTGATCGGCTCGGGTCTGCGCTACGACCTCGCCGTGCGCTCGCCAGAATACATCAAGGAACTGGTCAGCCACCACGTCGGTGGCTACCTCAAGATCGCGCCCGAGCACACTGAAGAAGGCCCGCTCGCCAAGATGATGAAGCCGGGCATGGGCAGCTACGAGAAGTTCAAGCGCCTCTTCGAAGCGGCCTCGAAGGCAGCGGGCAAGGAACAGTACCTGATTCCCTATTTCATCGCCGCGCATCCGGGCACTACCGACAACGACATGGTCGAACTGGCGCTGTGGCTCAAGCAGAATGGTTTCCGTCTCGATCAGGTACAAACCTTCCTGCCCACGCCGCTGGCCATCGCTACCGGCATGTGGCATAGCGGCAAGAATCCGCTCAAGCGGGTTTCGAAAGACTCGGAGGAAGTGCCCGTCGTGCGCGGTGGTCGCCAGCGCAAGTTGCAGAAAGCCTTCCTGCGCTACCACGACCCGAAGAACTGGCCGCTGTTGCGCGAAGCGCTCAAGGCGATGGGCCGCGCCGACCTGATCGGCAATGGCAAGCGCCATCTCGTGCCATCATGGCAGCCTTCGGATGAAAAGTCGGCGCTGGCAGGACGGCGTCCGCAGCCAAGAAGGAAACCCCATGCGTAACAAAGCAAGCATCGTCGGGCTGGTTGTACTGGCGCTCGGCGCCGTCGGCTGGTTCTGGTTCGGCCAGGGCGAAGCACCCAAGTCAAAGGGCCCGGGTGTCGTGCCCATCGTCAGCGCCAGTGTGACGCCGCAGGATGTTTCGGTACAACTCACCAGCAACGGCACGGTTACCGCCGTCCAGTCAGTCGAGGTACGCGCCCAGATCAGTGCCACGATTCGCGCCGTGCATGTGAAGGAAGGCCAGCACGTCAAGCAGGGCGAGCGACTGTTCAGCCTCGACGTGCGCACCGAGGAGGCCAATCTCGGCAAGGCGCAGGCACAGGTGGCCAAGAGCCGTGCCGATCTCGCCAATGCCGAACGCAACCTGCAGCGCCAGAAGGAACTATTTACCCAGAAGTTCATTTCACAAACGGCGCTCGACACCGTTCAGAATTTAGTCGACAGCCTGCGCGCGCAGGTCGCCGCCGATCAGGCCGCCGTCGCCGCCATGCAGGTCAATCGCGGCTTCGGCGACATCGTCGCACCCATCGCCGGACGGATTGGCACCATCAGCGTCTATCCCGGCAGCCTCGTGCAGCCCAGCGGCGCAGCGCTGGTCAGCATCACGCAGATCGACCCGATCAATATCAGTTTCACCCTGCCGGAACGCGAACTGCCGGCGCTGCGCGAGGCCATGGGTAAAGGCAGTGTGACCGTCACCGCCCGACTGGAAGATGGCAGCACGGCCAGCGGTGAATTAAGTTTCATCGACAACAGCGTCGACACCACCAGCGGCACGATCCGCCTCAAGGCCCATTTCAATAATTCGGACAGCAAGCTGTGGCCCGGCATGTTCGTCACCATCGCCCTCGCGCCGCGCAGCTTGACAGGCGCCCTGACCGTACCGGTGCAAGCGGTGCAGACCGGCCCGGAACGCAAATTTCTCTACGTTATTGGTGAGGACGGCAAAGTATCGCCCTTGCCGGTGCGCGTGCTGCTGATACAGGAGGAGCTTGCCGTCATCGAAGGTGCGGAACCGGGCACGAAGGTGGTCGTCGAAGGTGCCCAGAACCTGCGCCCGGGCAGCAGCGTCAGCGAAGGCGGCAAGGGCGCAGCGAAGAAATCGTGAACCTCTCCGAGCTCTGCATCCGCCGTCCGGTGATGACGGTGCTCCTGTCGCTGGCCGCGATCATAGCCGGCGTACTGGCCTATCGCGAACTGCCAATTGCCGCATTGCCCAGTTACGACGCACCCACCATTTCCGTCACCGCCTCGCTACCCGGCGCCAGCCCGGAAACGATGGCTTCATCGGTCGCCACGCCGCTTGAACGGCAGTTCTCGACGATCTCGGGCCTCGCGGTCATCAGCTCGACCTCGACACTGGGCAGCACCTCGATCACGCTGGAATTCGACCAGAAGCGTGACATTGACGGAGCGGCACTCGACGTGCAAGCGGCATTGCTACGCGCGCAACGCGCCCTGCCTGAGGAGATGACCTCGCTGCCCGCCTATCGCAAGGTCAATCCGGCCGACAGTCCGATCGTGTTTCTGTCGCTCACCTCACCCTCGATGGCGCTGTCCGACCTCAACAGCTTTGCCGATAACCTGATCGCCCCGACCCTCTCAACGCTGGCGGGCGTCGCGCAGGTCAATATCAACGGGCAGAAAAAATTTGCGGTGCGCGTGCGCGTCGATGCCGAGGCGCTGGCCACGCGCAACCTCTCGATTGACGATGTCGCCATTGCCCTCAGGAACGCCAATGCCAACTCGCCGGTCGGCGTCCTTGAAGGGCCACGCCAGACGCTGACGATTCAAGCCAACCGGCAACTGGCCAACGCTGCCGCCTTTGCCGAGCTGGTCATCAGTGCACCCGGCGGTCGCCCGGTACGTCTCGCCGAAGTGGCCGAGGTCATCGACAGTGTCGAATCAATCAAGACCGCCAGCTGGGTGAATGGCGAACGTGGCATTACGCTCTCGGTCATGCGCCAGCCGGGGGCCAATACGGTGGCCACCGTCGATGCCATTCGCGCCGCCCTGCCCGGCCTGATTGCCCAGATGCCCGCCTCGATCGAACTGACCACACGCAATGACCGCTCGCTCTCGATTCGCCATGCCATCCGCGACGTGCAAATCACGCTGGCCGTTACCATTGCACTGGTCGTCGGCGTGATTTTTCTGTTCCTGCGCAAGTCGAGCGCCACGCTGATTCCCGCCCTGTCGCTGCCGATTTCGCTGCTCGGCACAGTCGCTTTCATGCAACTGTTTGGCTTCAGCCTCGACAACATTTCCCTGCTGGCCATCACCCTCGCAGTCGGTCTGGTAGTCGATGACGCCATCGTCGTACTGGAAAACATCGTGCGCCACATCGAGGCAGGCGAAACGCCGCTACAGGCCGCCCTGCGTGGCTCGAAGGAGATGAGCTTCACGATCATCTCCATCTCCGTATCGCTGGTCGCTGTATTCATCCCGATCTTCTTCATGCCCGGCGTGATTGGCCTGCTGTTCCATGAATTCGCTGCCGTGGTCGGTCTCTCGGTGCTGGTCTCGGCCATTGTCTCGCTGACCATCATTCCGATGCTGGCCAGTCGCTATGTCCGCCATGAGGAAGCGGAAGGCCCCGGCATGCGCTGGACGGCCTGGTTCGAGCGCGGCTTCCTGCGGGTGCAGTCCGCATATGAACGCGCCCTCGACTGGTCGCTGCAGCACACGCGCAGCATTCTCGCGCTGGCCTTCGCCACCTTCGCCGCCTCGGTTGCCCTGTTCATGGCACTGCCCAAGGGCTTCTTCCCGAACGAGGATATCGGGCAGGCCCTCATCACCGTCGAGGCGGTCGAGGATATTTCCTTCCCGGCGATGGCGGCTCTGCTAACCAAAACCGGCGAGGTGATCCGCGCCAATCCCGCCGTCGAAACGCTGATCGTCCATGCCAACGACAGCAACAGCGGGCGCATGTTCATGACGCTCAAGCCGATGGCCCAGCGACCGCACATCGACAAGGTGGTCGAAGGCCTGCGCAAGGAGGTGCGCGGCATCGCGGGCGTAAGCGTCTTCATCAATCCGATCCAGAACTTGCGCCTTGGCGGGCGTATCAGCAAAAGCCGCTACCAGTACATCCTGCGCAGTGTCGATGCCGAGGATTTGCGAGGCTCTGCCACGCAACTGGCGGCGAAACTGCGCGAAGACCCCGTCTTCCGCGATGTCACCACCGATGCGCAGATGAAGGGCCTGCAGGCACGCCTGAACATCGACCGCGACAAGGCGGCCCTGCTCGGCCTGCAGGTCGCTGACATTCGCTCGGCCCTATACAGTGCCTTTGGCGAACGACAGGTATCGACGATCTACACCTCAAGCGACAGCTATCCGGTGATCCTTCAAGTGAGTGCCGAGGATCGCACGGATGAGACCGACCTTGGCAAGATTCACGTCCGCGCAAAAACGGGCGCCCTCATTCCGCTCTCCAGCGTCGCGACGGTCCAGCGTGAGGTCGGCCCGGTCTCGATCAATCATGCCGGCCAGCTCGAAGCCGTGACGCTCTCCTTCAACCTCGCCCCAGGGGCGGCACTCGGCGATGCCGCAAAGCAAATCGACCGTTACAAGCAGGAACTCGCCCTGCCCGCCAGCATTCTGACCAGTTGGGGCGGTGATGCCGCCGCCTTCCAGTCATCGCAGGGCAGCCAGATCGTGCTGATCATCACGGCCCTGCTGGTGATCTATGTGCTGCTCGGCGTGCTGTATGAAAGCTACATCCATCCACTCACCATCCTGGCCGGCCTGCCGTCGGCCGCCGTCGGCGCACTGGTGATGCTATGGCTGTTCAAGCTGGACCTGTCGATCATCGCCATGATCGGCATCCTGATGCTGATCGGCATCGTCAAGAAGAACGCCATCATGATGATCGACTTTGCGCTCGCCGCGCAGCGCGAACAGGGCATGACGCCGCGCGAGGCGATCCGCACGGCCTGCCTGATTCGTTTTAGGCCAATCATGATGACGACCTCGGCCGCCCTTATGGGGGCACTGCCGATCGCCCTGGGCCTCGGCGCCGGCGCCGAATTGCGTCAGCCGCTCGGGCTCTCGGTTGTCGGCGGCCTGCTGTTTTCACAGGCCATCACCCTGCTGATTACGCCGGTGATCTATCTGGCCCTCGACCGCTACTCCGGTTCCGGGCCTCTCAAGCTCTGATCAGACACAACCTGTGGGCTTGGGCATGCCGGCGTAGCGCGCTGCCTGCTTGGCCGGACCGTAGGGAAACAGATCGAACAGATACTTCTTGTCCGAAAACTCGTCGCCAAGGTCATTGCCAATCATCTTGGTCATCACACGCAGGTTGGGTGCCGTGGAATTCTCGGCGTAGTAGGCGCGAATCCAGTTGATCACCTGCCAGTGCTTCTCGCCGAGTGCCAACTCGTCCTGATGCGACAGCACGACGGCCACGTCTTCGCTCCAGTCATCCAGATTCGCCAGAAAGCCTTCCGCATCGGTTTCGATATCTTTGCCATTCACGTTGATCATTTTTTATTTCCTCTCTGTAAGGGGTGGGGTTGAGGGTGTAATTGTTGATTAATTTTGTCGGGATTTTAGGCGCGAGAAAGTGTAAAGCAAATAAAAGAATTTGCTATAGATCAAGCTATTTTTATGGGGATTGAGGGGATAATGTGGCGGAGAGGGTGGGATTCGAACCCACGGTACCTTTCAGTACGCCTGATTTCGAGTCAGGTACATTCGACCACTCTGCCACCTCTCCGACGTTTCGAATTATAACCGTGACGCCCAGCTTGTCTTCAGGGTCGCTGCGATTTCTTCAAATTCATGTTGAGACAGGCTATCCATTCCTTGCTGCCGATCTTGCTAGCGCTGCTAGCGGGCTGCACGCGCCTGGAACCCCCAGGTCAGGATCAACCGCTGATCGTCGGCTTGCCAGCCGATCCGGTTTTCCAGCAGCTATCGCCCCCCACCGAAGGCCTGCAGGGTTTCAGTCGTGACTTGGTCGGGCTGTTCGCCGAATCCATCGACGTTCAGGTCAAGTTTGTCACCGCTCCCGACCAGCCAACCCTGTTGAAGATGCTGGAATCCGGCAAGGTGCATATGGCCGCTGCCCTCCCCGACAAAGGCGATCATCGCGGCGTGGCGTTTTCCTCGACGCTCAAGGTAACGCAACAGATCATTGCGCAACATGCCGACAGCCTGCCGGTCGATACGCCGGAAAAGCTGGCTGGACGTGAAATTGCCGTCCGCCCCGGTGCAGCGCAAGTACAAACCTTGCGCGCGCTGCAACTGACCCCGCCCCCGGTCATCATCGAACACAGCGCAGTTGATGAACTGGAGTTGCTCGAAGGGCTGGCCCGCCGTCGCTTCGAACTGGTCGCAACCGACGATCTGCATTTCTCTGTCGCCGCCAATGCCCACCCCGATTTGAACATTGCCCTCGAATTACCGGGCAAGCTCGGCTACGCCTGGGCATTCGATAAAAACAACGAGGACTTGCGGGAACGCGCGCAGCACTTCATCGACGCCACGGTTGCCGATGGCACGCTGCGCCGGCTCGACGATCGCTATTTTGGCCATATCCGCCGACTTGATACACGTGATATTCAGATCTTCCTGGAACATGTGCGCGGCCGTTTGCCCGAGTTCCGCCATGCCTTCCACGATGCCCAGGAGATCACCGGTATCGACTGGCGTCTGATCGCCGCCATCGCCTATCAGGAATCGAAGTGGGACCCGCTGGCTACCTCATTCACCAACGTACGCGGCATGATGATGCTGACCGAGGATACCGCCGACCGACTCGGCGTCACCAACCGTCTCGATGCCGGTCAGAGTATCCGTGCCGGGGCGAAGTATCTGGTGATGCTGATGGATGAACTGCCGCCTGAAATGAAGCAGCCAGACCGCCTCTGGTTTGCCCTGGCCGCCTACAACCTCGGCATGGGGCATTTGCGCGGGGCCCGCAGCTTTGCACCCAGCCTGAATCGTGATCCGAATTCCTGGGCCGACATGAAGCAGGTGCTGCCGCTCATGTCGCGGCCCGAATACTATGCGCGCCTCAAGAGCGGCCGCGCACGCGGCGGCGAGGCCGTCATTCTGGTCGAGAACATCCGCAACTACTTCGATGTGCTGTCAAGGCTGGAACCGATCTGGACACCGCCGAGCATGACCAAGGAAACCCCTGCGAAGAAAAAGCTGAGCAAGAAATCAGCGCGCCGGCGTTAGCACTTCCACGCCACCCATGTAGGCTGCCAAGGCCTTGGGCACAGCCACCGTGCCATCGGCACGCTGATAATTTTCAAGGATGGCGACCAGCGTACGGCCGATCGCCAAGCCGGAACCATTGAGCGTATGCACCGGACGCGGCTTGCCACCCTTTTCTCGGCAACGCGTCTGCATGCGCCGCGCCTGGAAAGCCTCGAAGTTGGAGCAGGAAGAAATCTCACGGTAGGTGTTCTGCGCCGGCAACCACACTTCGAGATCGTAGGTTTTGGCCGCCGAGAAGCCCATGTCACCGGCGCACAGTGCCATCTTGCGATAAGGCAATTCCAGCTTTTGCAGGATGGTTTCGGCATGGCCAGTCAGTTGTTCCAGCGCCTCCCACGACATCTCGGGCGGCACGATCTGCACCAGTTCCACCTTGTCAAACTGGTGCTGACGAATCATGCCGCGCGTGTCCTTGCCATAGCTGCCCGCCTCGGAACGGAAACAGGGCGTGTGGCAAACGAACTTGAGCGGCAACTTCTCGGTGTCGAGAATTTCGCCGCGCACGATGTTGGTCACCGGCACTTCGGCGGTGGGGATCAGGTAGAGGCGGCTGCCATCGGCCCGCTCGATGCGGAACAGGTCTTCCTCGAACTTGGGCAACTGGCCGGTGCCAAACATGCTGTCCGGGTTAACCAGATAAGGCACAGACACTTCGGTGTAACCATGCGCCCGTGTATGCGTATCGAGCATGAACTGTGCAAGGGCGCGATGCAGGCGCGCAATCTCGCCTTTCATCAGCGTGAAACGACTGCCGGCAATCTTCACGCCGGTTTCGAAATCGAGTCCGCCCAGCGCTTCACCCAACTCAACGTGATCCTTCGCTTCAAACCCCAGTGCGGGCGGCGTTCCCCAGCGCGAAACCTCAACGTTGCCCGACTCATCGCGCCCTGCCGGCACGCTCTCGTGCGGCAGATTGGGGATGCGTGCCACGAAGGCATCCAGTTCGGCCAACAGCACGGCCAGCTTGTCTTCATTGGCCTTAAGTTCATCGCCCAGCCCAGCCACCTCGGCCAGTACGGCGCTGGCGTCCTCCCCCTTGCCCTTGAGCATGCCGATCTGCTTGGAAAGGGTATTGCGCTTGGCCTGCAAATCCTGCGTCTGCGTCTGCACCTGTTTGCGCTGCGCCTCCAGTGCCTCGAAAGGCGCCAGATCAATGGCGGCGCCACGGCGTGCCAGGGCAGCGGCAACGACATCGGGTTGCGTGCGCAGGAGTTGAATATCGAGCATGGATTGATTCCTTGAAAAGCCGAGCGAATAGGCTTAGATTGAGCGACGGGAGTTGGGGGACATTTTAAGCGGAGGAACGCAGATGATTTCCATCAAGGACTGCATCGATTACAGCGACCTGACCGAAGACGAGGTCGCCACCATCGCCGAACACGAACATCTGCCCTATGCCTCGGCCGCCCAGTTGGCCTGCTGTCTGGCGCAAAGTCAGGACGGCACCGAGTTGTTGCGCTGCCTGCTTAAGAATGCCGTCTGCGATGCAGCGGCCTGTGGACACGCCGAAGCCCTGCGGGTAGCCGAACGCGCGGAACAGCAGTTCGCCGTGAACCACCCTCAATCGCCCGGAAGTTAATCAGCGTTTCTTTTTGCTCGCTTGCGCATCCAGTGTGCGCAGGTGTTGCAGCTTTTCGCCAATTTTCTGTTCCAGCCCGCGTGGCGTCGGCTGGTACCAGTCTGTCTTCGGCATGCCTTCGGGAAAGTAGTTCTCACCGGCCGCGTAGGCCTCCGGCTCATCGTGGGCATAGCGGTATTCCTTGCCGAAGCCCAGTTCCTTCATCAGCTTCGTCGGCGCATTGCGCAGGTGCTCCGGCACTGGGCGGCTGACATCCTTGCCGATGAACCGCCGCGCCGCGCCGTAAGCCACATAGGCGGCATTCGACTTGGGTGCTACGGCGAGATACAGCACCGCATTCGCCAGTGCCAGTTCGCCCTCGGGCGAGCCGAGGCGCTCATAGGTTTCGGCCGCATCCAGCGCGATGCGCAAGGCGCGCGGGTCGGCCAAGCCGATATCTTCACTGGCCATGCGGATGATGCGCCGACCGAGATAAAGCGGATCGGCCCCGCCATCGAGCATGCGCGTCAGCCAGTACAGCGCCGCATCGGGTGACGAGCCGCGCACCGACTTGTGCAGCGCCGAGATCTGATCGTAGAAGGCATCGCCGCCCTTGTCGAAGCGGCGCAGATCGGACGCCATCGCCTGTTCCAGAAAGTCGGCGCTGACAAGACGGCATCCCGCCGCGCCTGCGGCCGTACGCAGCGTTTCCAGCACATTCAGCAAGCGCCGCGCATCACCGTCGGCGTAGCCGACGATACGATCCACCGCGTCATCCGCAAAATCCAGATCGGCAAACGCACGCGACCGGGCGCGCGCAAACAGTTCGTACAACTCCTCCGCCGTCAGCGACTTCAGCACATACACCGCCGCTCGTGAGAGCAACGCGGAATTCACTTCGAAGGAAGGATTCTCCGTCGTCGCGCCGACAAAGGTCAGCAGGCCCTGCTCGACAAACGGTAGAAAGGCATCCTGCTGTGCCTTGTTGAAACGGTGTACCTCATCGACGAACAGCAGGGTGCGCTGGCCACTCTGGGCCAGCGTCAGTTCGGCCTGCTCCACCGCCGCGCGAATATCCTTGACGCCGGAAAACACCGCCGAAAGCGCCAGAAATGCCGCATCAAACGCATCCGCCATCAGCCGCGCCAGCGTGGTCTTGCCCACGCCCGGCGGACCCCACAAAATCATCGAATGCGGTGTGCGCGATTCAAACGCCAGGCGCAAGGGCTTGCCCGGCCCGAGCAGGTGTTTCTGCCCGATCACCTCATCCAGCGTGGCGGGGCGCAACTGCTCCGCAAGCGGCGCGTGGGGATTGGGTTCTTTGAACAGATCGTCGGACATGTGCGAATGATAAGGCCGTCTCGCCAGCGCCGACTTTGCGGCTGGGTGATCTACCGGGTCAGGCTAGCGCGCTGTCGGGGCATTCCAGCGCCCTGGCAATGGACTCTTCGTCCGGCAGCACCTGGTGGATCACCACGCGGTTCTTGCCGCTACGCTTGGCGGCGTAGAGCGCCTTGTCGGCGGCGTTGGTCAGATGGTAGTGACTGTAGCCGTGCAGCGGGAACTCGGCGACGCCGACACTCACGGTCACTTGCGGGATGTTGCCGAGGTTGTGGCTGTTCCATTCGATGCTGGCAACGGCCTCGACCAGACGTTGGCCAACTTCATTGGCCACGGCGCTGTCGGTATCGGGCAGGGTGACGACGAATTCTTCGCCGCCGTAGCGCGCGATGATGTCGCATTCGCGAATGGCGCGGCGCATGGTTCTCGCCACTTCCTTGAGCACCAGGTCGCCGACGTGATGGCCGTATTCGTCGTTGAGGCGCTTGAAGTTGTCGATGTCGACCATGAACAGGGCCAGCGGCTTGTTGCCCCGCTTGGAGATACTGAGCAGGCTGGCCATGTATTCGACCATGTAGCGCCGGTTGTAGAGTCCGGTGAGACCGTCGGTAAGTGCCTGGTTCTTGTAGGAGTCGATCAGGGTGAGGTTGCTCAGCGACAGCGCGGCGAGGTAGACGTAGGTGTCGAGCAGGGACTCGGCGACGGCGACCGGGCTGCCGTTACCGGCACCGGCCAGTTCGCGTTGCAGGCGCGCGTTGTCCAGTGTCACCTTGCAGACGCCCATTTCCTTGCCGGCCGAAACCAGTGGCTTGCAGATCAGCACTTCGTCTTTGCACTGGTTGTCGCCGGTGCGGCAGTAACCGCACACTGCCTCGCCGGGCATCTGCACCAGCCGGGAGCCGGAACGGTAAACGAAGCAGCGTTGCGGATCGCTCAGCAGCTCGTCGCAGAAACTGGAAGCGCGCGCATCGAAGATCGGGTTGAGACGGTTCAGACTGTGGTTGACCTCAAGGACGGTGAAGTTCTTCAGCGGCAACTCCAGGCTCAGGATGTTGTGGAGATTCGCCGCCAGTTGCTGCTTGTTGTTCTCAGCGGTAGAGATGGCGATGAACTTGTCGAAGTTGGTCTTGTGGCGCGCCCAGGTATGCAGGGCGCGCATGTTGCGCTCGATGTTGACCGAGATTTCCTCCGGCAGCACCTCGAAGCGCTCTTCCGGCAGGGCCGATGGCGTATTGCCGGAAACAATGCCGTCAATGCTGCCGCGCAGCCGGGTTTCCAGAAAGCGCACCAGCGGATTGACGATCCAGTAGCGCAGGGCCGTGTAGGCCAGCAGGAAATAGATCGCCAGCAAGGCGGCCACGAACAGCGAGGTATTGGCGGTTAACGGCCAGATGCTGCGCGCGATGCTGTCCTTGCTGAATCCGGCGACAACATTCAGGCCGCCGACCGCCTGGACCGGCAGCATCACCAGATCGCCCGCCTCAATCAAGGCGTGGTTGCCGGGACCGATCGGATGGGCCGCCACCGCATGGCGGATCTCGTCCGTCAAGCCGACGCCGCCAACCACCTGATTGCCGGCATCCACTACCGCGCCGAAGGCTGCCACGCCGGGCAGGTGCAGACTTTCGTGGATGATCTCGGTGAGTCGCCCCGCGTCCAGCTTGTCCGCCCGGCCGCCCGCCTCGCGCAGGTGCTGGGTAATGTGATTATTGACCCCGCCAGCGAGCATCTGACTGGCGTGGGCCAGGCGCTCCTGATAGATCAGATGACGATTGAAGGCCAGACTGGCGAGGGCGACCAGCAGGATCATCACGACCAGTAGTGCGTTGTATTTGGCGACAGTGGATTTCATCAGGGCGACAGGCCGGGTTGCGCAACGGAAGGTGCGCGATTATCCGTAAAAACCGCAGGCCGCTCAATATATGAAACGCATCACCGCATCGGAATTAATGATGCGTAACTACTCGCCCACCACGTCTGCGCCCTTGGGCGGCACGAAGCGGAAAGTATCTTTTGCCAAAGCAGGATTGGGCTGGAATTCTGAAAACAACAACGTGGTGGTCTGGCCGAAGTTGTCACGCACTTCCATCAGGCGCGGCAGGTTGTTGGATAAACCGATGCGCACCCGGGCAAAGGTACTGTCGCTCGCCTTGGGCATGGCATCGACGATCTCCAGCCCGTCGGCCGCACCGGCCTCGGTGAGCGTGAAATGCTTGTCGAGCGATTCGCCGGTCAGTAGCGCGGCCGGGCTGGCGCCGAGCGCCTTGTCCATCTTGCTGATGGTGACCTGATTCAGATCGGCGTCGTAAGTCCAAAGCTTTTCGCCATCGGCAACCAATATCAATTTGTAGGGCTTCTCGTAACTCCAGCGCAGCTTGCCGGGGCGGGCGAGTGAAAAACTGCCGCTGGAATTCTGCGGCTTGCGGCCGGATTTGGTGGCGACGCTCTGGGCAAACGTGCCCTGTGCCGCATGGGTGTTGGCCCAGAAGGCCTTGAGCTGGTCGATGCCGGTGGCGGCGGCAACGCCGGAGAACAGTAGGGCGGTAAGCAGAAGGATTGTGCGCATGGGTGCATTATCCCCCAAGCGCGCTGCCACGCTCATGCTACCGTCCCCATGCTGACGGCGGGCCTGTGCCGACTTTTTGAAGGAATTCCGGTAAATTGCATATGCCTCTGCCCTAAAGACCAATACACATTGCCCCCTCCTTTTCGTAGTAAGCCAAACTTTGAGAAACCGTCGATTGCGGGCAGACCCGAATCGTGCGACGATAGTGCCCATGACACCGAGCCGCATCCAGCAGATCGACCAGAAACTCCAGCAATGGCGCGCCCAGCATCCGGACGTCGCCAGCCGTCGTGCCGCCTATCGGGAGAAGGTGCTGGACTTCACGCTGAACTCGATGGCGCTGGAAAACGAACCAGTGGATCGGACGCGGGTGCAGGCGCTACGGACTCGACCCGCCCGCTAGACGCCACGCGCGAATTCGCCAGCGCGGCGGGTTCGCTGACATATACCGAGGTTTCCGAACAGCTAGCAGCAAGGGTTGCAGATTGCATCGACGCGCTGCTCGACGCCGATCCTGCCGCCATTGCGATTTCGTCTGAGTGGTTGCGCGATATTCACCGCCGCATCGCCGCCGAGTTGTTCCCGGACTGGGCTGGACGTTGGCGTACTACCGAGGTTCAGGTCGGCACGCATCTCCCACCACCACCGCACGATGTGCCGGTGTATGTAAAAAACTTCTGTCTTGATCTGGAAGTACGCCTGCGCCACATAGGGGATGCGCAATCCGTGGCCGAACTACTGGCCTGGGTAGATTGGCGCTTCCAGTGGATTCATCCGTTCAAGGATTTCAACGGTCGCGTTGGGCGCATTCTGTTGGTGGCGCTTGCCTACAAACTGGGGCTACCTCCCATCGATCCGGCTGAAGGCGCAGCCCAGCGCGAGCGTTATTTTCTAGCTTTGCGTGCCGCAGATGCCGGGAACCTTGCGGCGCTGACGGGAATCTGGCTACATCGTCTGTAAAAGTCGGCGCTGGCAGGACGGCGCCCTGCCGCTCGCTTCAATCCTGCGGCGCCGGCGCCAGCACTTCGCGCTGACCAGCACCATTGGCGCGTGAAATCAGGCCGGCATTTTCCATTGCCTCGATCATCCGTGCGGCGCGGTTATAGCCGATGCGCAGATGACGCTGCACCAGCGAAATGGAAGGCCGACGTTCGCGCAGAACGATCTCGACGGCCTGATCGTACATCGGGTCGCTTTCCAGATCGCCACCCTCGCCAGCGCCGCCTTCGGCACTTTCGGCGGGCGGCGAGGCCAACACGTCAGTGATGTACTCGGGCTTGCCCACCTTGCGCAGATGTTCGACGACACGATGCACTTCGTTGTCGTCGACGAAAGCACCGTGACAGCGAACCGGCAGGCCGGTGCCCGGCGCGAGGTAAAGCATGTCGCCCTGCCCGAGCAGCGCTTCGGCGCCCATCTGGTCGAGGATGGTGCGCGAGTCGATCTTGCTGGATACCTGGAAGGCGATGCGCGTCGGGATGTTGGCTTTGATCAGGCCGGTGATGACATCCACGCTCGGCCGCTGCGTAGCGAGAATCAGGTGGATGCCGGAGGCGCGGGCCTTCTGGGCCAGACGCGCAATCAGTTCCTCGACTTTCTTGCCGACGACCATCATCAGGTCGGCCAGTTCGTCGATCACCACGACAATGTAGGGCAAGGTCTTGAGCATCGGCGTGCCGGCTTCGGGATCGCCCACCAGCGCCAGCGGATCGGAAATCGGCGTGCCGGCCTTTTCGGCTTCCTTGATCTTGTTGTTGAAGCCGGCAAGATTGCGCACGCCCAGCGCGCTCATCAGCTTGTAGCGGCGCTCCATCTCGCCCACACACCAGTGCAGGGCGTTGGCCGCCTTGCTCATGTCCGTGACCACCGGGGCCAGCAAGTGCGGGATGCCTTCGTAGATGGACAGTTCGAGCATCTTCGGATCGACGAGGATCAGGCGCACGTCCTTCGGCTCGGCCTTGTAGAGCAGCGAGAGAATCATCGCGTTGATGCCGACCGATTTTCCTGAACCCGTGGTGCCGGCCACCAGCAGGTGCGGCATCTTGGCCAGATCGGCGACCATCGGCTGGCCCGAAATATCCTTGCCGAGCGCCATGGTCAGGTGCGAATGCATGTCGTGATACACCTTGGCGCCGAGAATCTCGGAGAGACGCACGTTCTGGCGGCGCGGATTGGGCAACTCCAGCGCCATGCAGCTCTTGCCAGGGACGGTTTCGACGACGCGGATGCTGATCAGCGACAGCGCCCGCGCCAGATCCTTGGCCAGACCCACAATCGTCGCACCCTTCACGCCGGTGGCCGGCTCCACTTCATAGCGCGTCACCACCGGGCCGGGGTGGGCGGACATCACCTGCACCGTCACGCCGAAATCGGCGAGCTTTCTTTCAATCAGGCGCGAGGTGAATTCGAGTGTCTCGGCGCTCGGCAGTTCATCGTTGCTGTGATTGGCTTCGTCGAGCAGATGCAGCGGCGGCAGCGCCTCGCCCGGTGCATCGAAGAACATGGGCGCCTGACGCTCCTTCTCGATGCGCACCTCGGCCTTTTTCGCCAGCGGAATATCGAGCGCCACCGGCTCAATCCGCACCGGCGGCGGCGGATTGGTTTCAATCTTCTTCAACTCTTCGGCCACCACAGCCTGACGCTGTTCGGCCAGCTGGCGACCATAACGCCGATCCTGCCAGCGTTCCGCCAGACTGAAGGCGCCGAACCACGCGGCTTCGAGCAAGCCGCCAGACTTTTCGATGAACCACAGCCAGGACATGCCGGTCGCGAGACTCCAGCCCGCCATCATCAGTACCATGAGGATCAAGGTG
This sequence comes from Rhodocyclaceae bacterium, assembly GCA_030824115.1. Taxonomy (GTDB): domain Bacteria; phylum Pseudomonadota; class Gammaproteobacteria; order Burkholderiales; family Rhodocyclaceae; genus Sulfuricystis. Next base: position 29,734 of record JAVBYI010000023.1, read on the forward strand.
CCGCCGGTAAAGCCAAGGAACACCGAGGCGAAACGGCCGACTTCATAGCCGAGCATGCCGCCCGGCGCCAGCGGCAAGGGCGTGGTAAGACTCCAGAAGCGGATGGCTTCGAGGCCGCAACTGGCGACAAGCAGAATCACAAATCCGATGAGCGCGATAAAGACCGGCCGACGATCCTCGGCAAACATGTGGTTGATGCGGTGATAGCCCATTCCCACCAGCAGGAACAGCAGCACCGCCCACCACCAAGCCGAGAAACCAAACAGGTAGAGCATCACATCCGCCAGCCAGGCGCCGAAGCGGCCGCCCGGGTTGGCGATCTGATCGACCACCGCCGCACGCGACCAACCGGGATCGACGGGCGAATAGCCCCACAGGATCATGGCAAGGTACAAGCCGATGGCGGCAATCCCCAGCCAGCGGGCTTCATGCACCAGCGCGGCAATGCGCTCGGGCAGAGGCGTGGCAGGGGTGGTTTTGTGCGAAACCGTGTAGGCAGCGGTATTCATGGGCGGACTCATTCACAATATGGAGACGCTATGGACGTGGCAATTCTCCTGAGAAGCGGGCTTGAAGAAGGGTGGAACAGCGGAGCAATCCCGCTGTTTTCGCCCTTTATAATCGGACGACTGATTTTGAAAGGATTTCCCATGTCTGCACGCCACATCAAGCTCCTGATTCTCGGTTCCGGCCCGGCCGGTTACTCTGCGGCCGTCTATGCCGCCCGCGCCAACCTGAAACCCGTCATCATCACCGGCATGGCGCAAGGCGGCCAGTTGATGACCACCACCGAGGTGGATAACTGGCCGGCCGACGCCGACGGCGTGCAAGGCCCGGACCTGATGGCGCGTTTCGAGAAGCATGCCGCCCGCTTCGGCACCGAAATGATCTTCGACCACATTCACACGGCCAAGCTCGATGAAAAGCCGATTCGGCTGATCGGCGATACCGGCGAATACACCTGCGATGCCCTGATCATCGCCACCGGCGCTTCCGCTCAGTATCTCGGCCTGCCTTCGGAAGAAAAGTTCTCCGGCAAGGGCGTTTCGGCCTGCGCCACCTGCGACGGCTTCTTCTATCGCAACCAGCCGATCGCCGTCATTGGCGGCGGCAACACCGCCGTGGAAGAAGCGCTGTATCTGGCCAACATCGCCAGCCATGTCACCGTCGTGCATCGCCGCGACAAGTTCCGCGCCGAGAAGATCATGCAGGACAAGCTGTTCGAAAAGGAAGCCGCCGGCAAGGTCACCATCAAGTGGGATTGCGTGCTCGACGAAGTACTCGGCGACAAGACCGGCGTCACCGGCATGCGCATCAAGAATGTCAAGACCGGCGCCACCGAGGACATTCAACTCATGGGCGTGTTCATCGCCATCGGCCACAAGCCGAATACCGACATCTTCGCCGGCCAACTGGAGATGGACAACGGCTACATCGTCACTCAGGGCGGTCGCACCGGCAATGCCACGGCTACCTCGGTGCCGGGCGTATTCGCCGCTGGCGACGTGCAGGACATGATCTACAAGCAGGCCGTCACCTCGGCGGCCAGCGGCTGTCAGGCTGCGCTGGATGCCGAGAAATACCTCGACCATCTGAGTTAAAGCAATGGCCAACAGGGCGCTGGATGAACAGTCGCGCGCCCTGTTCCGGGAGGCGGTGGCCGATGCCGTGCCGCTCTCGATCGACCGGATGCATCACGAACCGCCGCCCCCGCCCGCCATCCCGCGCAGCAAGGCACGCGACGAACGCGCCGCGCTGGACGAATCGCTTTCTGACGTCGATCCGCTGCATCTCGCCCTGGAAGGCGGCGATGAAGCGGTCTATCTCAAGCCCGGCATGGCCCCCAAGGTGCTCAAGGACCTGCGGCGCGGGCGCTGGGTGGTGCAGGCCCACCTCGACCTGCACGGCATGCACCGCGACGAAGCGCGCCAGCAGGTTGCACTGTTTCTCGCCGAATGTGTGGCGCACCGTCAGCGCTGCGTGCGCATCGTGCATGGCAAGGGACATGGCTCACCGGGGCGGATACCAGTGCTCAAGCGATTGGTCATCAGCTGGCTAGCGCAGCGTCAGGAAGTGCTTGCTTACTGCCAGGCCCGCACGGTTGAAGGGGGGGCAGGAGCGGTTATCGTGCTATTGGCGGGATAAGGTGCCGTCCTGCCAGCGCCGACATTTGTGAGACAGGACTCGATCCGAAGCGGATGTTGCCATCCAGAGAAGCGGACATTCTGCGTTTGAGCTGGGGGCTGCCGAGCGGAGCAAGAGTACCGAGAAGCGTAATTTCTCGGTACTCTTAAACATTCTTCAGGTACTCCACTAACGCACTAACCGCAAGGGCTCCGGCTGCTACCCATAGACCGATGCGGGTATAGAGGTTTGACCTCTTCATCTGTTGATTCTCGGAGGCCCGACTCTGTAGTTCCCGTGCAGCGTCGAAGAGCATAGCGGGATGGTATGGAAAGAAGAAACAAACGCCTTCCCTTGGGATGTGGTTCAGGATCGAATCTCGTTCGTGCGAAGAACCGGAAATGCCTTCATCCCAAACCCCCATGTAGCATTTCAACGAGTAGTAAGTGGGAACTACCTCGGCGGGCGAGGACTCGGCAGCTTTGCGTTCTTCGAGGCTCAATGAAAAGCTGAGCGGGCGACCGGTATTCTCTTCTCGGTACTCCTTGGACAAGAAGTGACAGTGGCGACATTTCGGCTGCATGATTGAGTGTCTAACGAAGCTGTAGAGAATAAAAGGGTAATGCTCACATTTTGACTAGCGGCCCGAGCCACGAAACGCTGACAGCATACCTGTAGCACAGCCGATTGTCCGCTTCGGGGAGCAGTTGTCCACGCCCGCTCTTGGCCGTTTGCCGACTGATATCACCTAGTCAAGATAACGATAATCCATAGTCAAGTGACATGAATCAACTGGCCAACTCAGTCGATATTCCGCAGGCAAGTGGACGGTGGCGAGCCTTAATTGAGGGTATCCGGGACAGCGCCTGCTTACGGATCTGATCAACGCCGACCGGCAACGCGGGCGCCGCTAGGGTAGCGTCGTCGCCTTGGGTCGAACGGTGATCACTCCTGTGCAACTGCGCGCTCAACCTCACGCGAAAGATGGTCAGCCACGACGGCTGTTTGCCAGGGAAAAATCAGGTTGCCAACCATGGTAATGACAATGCGTTAGACTTAAACTTGATTGAGAGCAATGAGGGAGCGCGTTTCATGGCCACGCATACAGTCGAAGTAACACGGCGCCAATACAACAACTGGGTTGCCAACGAAACGATTGAAGATTACGCGCTGCGTTACTCGCCGGCGAGTTTTCGCAAGTGGACGCCTGCCTCCATCGGCAACACCATGATCGGCACCAACTCGGCCCTCTCTTACGAGGCGATTGGCGCATTGCTACTACTCAGCTACGGGTTTGCCAACGCCATGTGGGCCATGGTGTTTGCGACGGTGGTGATTTTTGCCGTCGGCTGGCCAATCTGCCATTACTCCGCCAAGTACAGTATCGACATGGACTTGCTGACGCGTGCCGCCGGTTTCGGCTACGTCGGCTCTACCTTCACCTCGCTGATCTACGCCTCGTTCACCTTTATCTTCCTGGCATTCGAAACGGCGATCATGGCGCAGGCCGTCAAGCTGTGCTTCGGCGTGCCACTCTGGCTGGGCTACATCCTGTGTTCGCTGGTGGTGATCCCCATCGTTTTTTACGGGGTAACGGCGATCAACCGCTTTCACAAATGGACGCAGCCACTCTGGTTGATTCTGCTGGTGATTCCCTTCTATTTTGTGCTGACGCGCGATCCACAGGCGCTGGAAGCTATGCAGCAGTTTGCCGGTGATGTTTCCAAGAGCAACGGCTTCGATCTGTTTCACTTCGGCATTGCCGCAGGGATATCTTTTGCGTTGATCGCCCAGATTGGCGAACAGGTGGACTACCTGCGTTTCATGCCGGAGCGAACCCAGGGCAATCGTACCAGCTGGTGGCTGAACATGATGGTGGGCGGGCCCGGTTGGGTAATTATCGCTTTCGTTAAGCAGATGGGCGGCGCTTTACTGGCGGCGGCTGCGGTAGTCGCCGGCCTCTCCATTGCAGAGGCCAAAGAGCCCATACAGATATTCAATCATGCGTTTCAGTTCGCCGTCAGCGACCCCTTTGCCGCACTGTTGATCAGTACGATATTTGTTTGTGTTTCCGAGCTCAAGGTTAATGTCACCAACGCCTACGCCGGCTCGCTGGCGTGGTCGAACTTCTTTTCCCGGGTTACCCATTCGCATCCGGGTCGCGTCGTCTGGTTGATCTTCAACTGTGCCATTGCACTGCTGCTCATGGAACTTGATTTGTTCGAGGCCATGAATAGCGTGCTGGGCCTGTATTCCAATATTGCCGTGGCGTGGATTTGCGCCCTGGTGGCGGATCTGGTGATCAACAAGCCGATGGGCTTCAGTCCGAAGATCGTGGAATTCAAACGTGCCCATCTCTACGACGTCAATCCGGTGGGGGTTGTCAGCATGGTGGTGGCCTCCGTGGTATCCACTGTGGCGTTCAGCGGTATTCTCGGTGACTATGCACAGGCCTACTCATGGCTTATCGCTGCCATGCTGGCCTTCATTTTGTCGCCGCTGATTGCCATCTGGACCAAGGGCAAGTACTACATTGCCAGAAGCGGTCCGTTCAACGAGCGATCCAATCAGTTGGCGGAATGTACGGTATGCACACACCACTATGCTGAAGCGGATTCGACTCACTGCCCCCATCACGAAGGCACCATCTGTTCTCTGTGCTGTACGCTGGAATCCACCTGCAAGGACATCTGCAAACCGATCGTCAAAACCCCGCTGGATCGTTACCGTGAGTGGGTGCTCCACGGTTTGGTAAAACTGCTGGGGCGCGAGATTTCACAACAAGCGGCGCTGCGGGTCGCAAACTTCGCGCTGGTCTGGAGCGCGATGCTGGTCATCATCGCCATGATTTTGTGGATGAGCCTGCCAGCCAAACTGGGCGAGCTCGATGCCGCAGCGTTTGCCCTGATCGGCGACTACCGCTGGCGGGTGTTTTTTGGTGGGGCAATGCTATCCAGTATGGCCACCTGGTGGATCGTGCTGGTGAGCGAGAGCCGCGATATCGCCGAAGATGAACTGCGCTTTGCGCGCGATAGCGCTGAAGAGGCAACGCGTGCCAAGAGCGATTTTCTCGCCAACATGAGTCATGAAATCAGAACACCGATGAATGCCATTATCGGCATGTCCCATCTGGCGCTTCAAACCGATCTGAACCAAAAGCAGCGCAACTACATCAGCAAGGTGAAACGCGCGGCAGAGAATCTGCTGGGCATCATTAACGACATTCTCGATTTCTCGAAAATTGAAGCTGGAAAACTGACCATTGAGGAAACTGAGTTCCGCATCGAAGAGGTGATGGATCATCTGGAAGACTTGGTGGGTCTCAAGGCCGAGGACAAAGGTCTCGTACTCAAGTTCCTGCCCGCGCCGGATGTGCCGGCGGCCTTGATTGGCGACCCGCTGCGACTGGGTCAAATCCTCATCAATCTGGGCAACAATGCCGTCAAGTTCACTGATGCCGGAGAAATCCTCATCGGCATTGAAACCGTCAGTCGCCAGGATGATCAAGTCGTGCTGCATTTTTGGGTGACGGATACCGGCATCGGCATGACGCCGGAACAATGCGGGCGAATGTTCCAGTCGTTCAGTCAGGCCGATAGTTCGACCACGCGGAAGTATGGCGGCACGGGGCTCGGATTGGCGATCTCGAAGAATCTGGTCGAACTGATGAACGGTCGGATCTGGGTGGATTCGATTCCCGGCACGGGATCGACGTTCCACTTTCATGCACAGTTTGGGGTGCAGGCCGGCGAACAAGGCGCTGCTTACCAGCATGACCGGCCGTCGGCCGGTAGTCAGGCCGAGGCCATGAAATGCCTGGCGGGTAGCCGTGTGCTGCTGGTCGAGGACAATGAGATGAATCAGGAACTGGCTGTCGAACTTCTGCGCTCTGCGTCAATCCGGGTGGTGGTCGCCGCCAACGGGCAGGAGGCGCTCGACGTACTGGCGCGCGACTCGCGCTTTGATGGCGTGCTCATGGACTGCCAGATGCCGGTGATGGATGGCTACGCCGCAACCCGTGCGCTGCGCGCAAATCTTGCGTTGGCGTCACTGCCGGTGATTGCCATGACGGCGAATGCCATGGCCGGCGACAAGGAGAAAGTGTTGGACGCCGGCATGAACGACCACATTGCCAAACCGATTGATGTGGCAGAAATGTTTGGCACCATGGCGCGCTGGATTTCGCCCGGCGCGATGCCCCAGTCCGTGGAAACAATTATTGATGCAGAACGCACCTTTAGCCCGACGCTTATTGAAGGGTTACCCGAGCTAAAAGGCATTGACACCCATGCCGGGATGGCGGTGGCCATGGGCCAGCTCACGCTGTACCGGCGTCTTTTGCAGAAGTTCCATGCCAGCCAGTCTCATTTCGCCGAAGCATTTGCGTTGGCACAGGAATCATCGGACGCATCGGCCGCCACGCGCTGTGCTCATACACTCAAAGGCAATGCCGCCAACATTGGGGCCAAGGCGGTGGCGCGCGCGGCGGGCGAACTGGAGGCCGCTAGCGCGCGCAGTGCCAATCAGACCATTATCGGCGAACTGTTGGCGAAGGTTCTCGGCGAACTGGGGCCAGTACTGGCCGGTTTGGCCCTGATGGACCAGCCGGAGTTTTCCGAAAGCGGTACCACCCAGGTACTTAGGCGGGAGGAAGTCCTTGCCTTGGCCAAACTGCTGGCGCAGCAACTGGCCGATGCCGATGCGGAGGCCGTTGAAACGGTCCAGCAATTGCAGTCGCTGACCGATGGAACTGTTCTGGAACAGCCTGTGCGTTCGCTTTCCCACACTATTTTTGAATTCAATTTTGAACAGGCCGAACGTGCACTCGGTCGACTGACGATTCCCTGATGCGATGGGCGTTTAGCACTACAAGAGTCGGCGCTGACGGGACGGCGTCAGGAAGTACTTGCTTACTGACAGGCCCTCACGGTTGAGGGGCGCGCGGGGGCCGTCATCGTACTGTTAGCGGGATAAGGTGCCGTCTCCCCAGCGCCGACATTTCAACGTGCGCACCCCTGCGACAATCTGTCGCATTCCCCTCCGCAGCCGTCGGGCGTAAATTGCCTCACACAACAGACCGCCTGAGGAGTCATCACCATGAGCCAGCCGCAATCGTCCAATCCACCCGAAATGGCTTCATTGTTGCTGGGTGCCGGCTTCGCGCTCGCCTCGCTGATCATCCTGCCCGCCGTGGCACAGAAAATCGGCATGGGGTCGAGCCTCACTATCGCGCTACGCGGCGCCCTGATGCGGGCCGCCAATCGCTTCTGACATAATCGCATCCCCTGATGTTTGATCTACGGCGCGTCCGGTCAGGATGCGCCGTTTGCTTTTGATGCGCCCTGCCAATTTCGCCCTCTCCGTCTTCGCCCTCGCCCTCGGCGCCTTTGCGCTGACCTTCATCGATGCGGCACGGCTGCGCGCGGCCAATGCAGCATCGGTCGCCGCCACCGCCGCGCTGGTGGAACGACTGGAACTCACTGATCTGGTTCTGTTCACCGAAGCCCGCTACACGCGCCACCCGACCCAGGCCGACCTGCAGTCGGCCTTCCAGGACCACCCCGTCGCATTCGAACACTTCCCCACCGGCTCGCTCATGCCGCCGCCGGCCGGCATCCTCACCGCCTATGAAAATCTGGATCGAAAAGCAAAAGCACCTGATTGACTTCACCCTCGCCTCGCTGGCGCGGCGCAAGGGCAAGAACCTCGGTCTGCTGTTCATCTACGGCCTGCTGGTATTCGTGCTCGCCTCGGTAGCGCTGTACACCCACGCGCTGCGCACCGAGGCGCAAAAGGTGCTCGCCGGCACGCCGGAGATCGTCCTGCAACGCCTCGTCGCCGGCCGCCATGATCTGATCCCGCCCGGCTACATCGAGAAGATCGGCAGGATTCGCGGTGTACAGAAGAAGGAAGGGCGCCTGTGGGGCTACTACTACGACAGCGTGGTGAAGGCCAACTACACCTTCATGGCCCCGCGCAACATGCAGGTGGCGCGCGGCGAGATCATTGTCGGCCCGGCACTGGAACGCTCGCGCGGGCTGGCTGCCGGCAACGGCATCTCCTTCCGCTCCTATTCGGGCGAGCTGCACACCTTCATCGTCGCCGATGTGCTGCCGCAGACGTCCGAACTGGTCAGTGCCGACCTTGTACTGATGCACGAGGAGGACTTTCGCGCCTTCTTCAAGTATCCAGAGGGACATGTCACTGACGTCGCCCTATCGGTGGCCAATCCGCAGGAGATCAAGAACGTCGCGCTCAAGCTGATGGACGCCCTACCCGATAGCCGGCCCATCCTGCGCGACGAGGTACTGCGTACCTATGCCTCGGTGTTCGACTGGCGCGAGGGCATCATGCTCGCGCTGCTCTCGGCAGCCATCCTTGCCTTCGGCATCTTTGCCTGGGAAAAGGCCGCCGGCCTCTCGGCCGAAGAGAAGCGCGAAATCGGCATCCTCAAGGCGATCGGCTGGGAAACCGGCGACGTCATCAAGATGAAGTTCTGGGAAGGTCTGCTGATCTCGTTGCTGGCCTTTTTGCTCGGCTACATCGCCGCCTATCTGCATGTCTTCCACTTCGGATCGATCCTGTTCGAACCGGTGCTGAAGGGCTGGGCGGTGCTCTACCCGAGTTTCACGCTCACCCCGCACATCGACGGCCTGCAGGTTGCGACACTGTTCTTCTTCACCGTGTTTCCCTACACGGCGGCCGTGCTGGTGCCAATCTGGCGCGCAGCAACCACCGATCCAGACACCGTGATGCGGGGTTAAGCCATGCTCGAACTCACCCAAATCCGCAAAGCCTTCAACCAGGGCAAACACAACGAATACTGGGCATTGGCCGGTATCGATCTCGCCATCCCTGAAAAGCAGGTCACGGCCCTGCGCGGCCCCTCTGGCTCGGGCAAGACCACGCTGTTGACCATCCTCGGCTGCCTCGCGCGTCCCACCGAAGGCCGCGTGCGCTTGAAGGGTGAGGACATCTCCGGTCTGCCAGAGCGCTTCCTCACCGAGATCCGCCGCCAGACCTTCGGCTTCATCTTCCAGCAGTTCAACCTGATCCGCGGCCTCTCGGCCATCGAGAACGTCGTCCTGCCGGCCTACCCAACTGGCCGCCCCCGCAAGGAACTGCTCGAAAAGGCCGAGGCGCTGCTCGCCGACGTCAACCTCGGCCATCGCCGCGAGGCGAAGGTGGAATGGCTTTCCGGCGGCGAGCAGCAGCGCGTCGCCATCTGCCGCGCGCTGATCAACGACCCCGAAGTCCTGATTGCCGACGAGCCGACCGCCAACCTCGACACCCGGCTCGCCGGCGAATTTCTCGGCATCCTCGAAGGCCTTGCCGACAAGGGCCGCACCATCATCCTCACCAGCCACGATCCGATGGTAGTGGAATCCGAGATCGTGAATTTCATCGTGACGCTGCGCGACGGAAAGATTGTTGAACAGTGATTTTTCAACCGGCAATCATCGCGTTGTTGCTGGCCGCCAGCCTGAGCTTGCTGATGCTCATCATCGCCTCGCCGTTCGCCATGCAGGTCATCCGCCACTGGGACATCACGAGCGGCAGCGAACGGCAGTTGAAACTGGAACGCCTGACCTACCTGTTCTCAACGCTGGTCGCCTTCGTCTGCCTCGTGCAAATCCTGTCGGCGCTGCTGTTCGTCTTCAATGCCGACAAAATGTCGGTGATGTTCGTTGGCGCGATGTGCGCGGTGGGCGCGCTCAACGTTAATGAATTCGGCTTCCCCGCGCTCTATCTGCAACTCGCGCTGTTCTTCCTGGCGACATTGTGGCTCGCCATTAACCACGCCGACAGTCAGGCGCGCGACTACCCGCTGGTGAAGCTCAAGTACGCGCTGCTGCTCGCCGCCATCCCGTTGTTCGCGTTGAGCCTTGGCTTACAGCTGCAATACTTCCTCGGTCTGAAAGCCGACGTCATCACTTCCTGCTGCGGCAGCCTGTTCTCCAGCGACGCGCCAACTCTCGCCAGCGAGGTCAGCGCCCTGGAACCCAAGCCAGCGCTACTGATGTTCTACGGCAGCCTCATCGTCGCCATCACGCTCTCCGGCTGGCACTGGCGCGACAAGGGCAACCTGAGCGGCTACGCCAGCGGCCTCGGCGCACTCGCTGCATTCGTCGCCAGCATCGCCGGCATCCTCGCCTTCGTCTCGCTCTACATCTACGAGCACCCGCACCACCACTGCCCGTTCTGCATCCTCAAGCCGGAGTATGACTATCAGGGTTATTGGCTCTACCTGCCGCTGTTTGCGGCCGCAGCGGCCGGCATGAGTGCCGGCGTGTTACGCGTTTTTGCTAACCGTCCCAGCCTCGCCCAAGTCGTGCCGGCCTTGACGGGAAGACTCGCCGGCATCGCCGCGATCAGCTACGTGCTGTTCGCACTGATCGCCAGCCTGATGATCTGGCAATCGAATCTGATCCTGCTCGACTGAAGTGCCGTCCTGCCAGCGCCGACATTTACGTCGGGGATGACGGCCAGCCACCGCCCAATGCCTTGAAGAGACCCGCCAGCGCAGCGCGCTGGGCGCGTTCGGCATCAATGCGGGCCAGTTCGGCGGCCAGCAGGTTGCGCTCGACATCCAGCACGTCGAGACGACTGGCAATGCCGGCATCAAAGCGCTGGTGGGCGGCCTGCAGCGCCTTTTCCAGCGCCAGCGCACGGGTCGTTTCTGCCGCCAGGGCAGCGCGGACGGCGGTCTGTGCGGCCAAAGCATCGCGCACATCCTTGAACGCATTCGCCACCGCCTGCTTGTATTGGGCCAGTGCCTGTTCGCGACGCGCCTCGGCTGCGTCCACCGCGAAACCGATGCGACCCGCGTTCCAGATGGGCTGGGCGAGGCTGACGACGAAGGAGAAAATGCCGGCAGGGCCAGTGAACAATTTCGAGAAGGCCACGCTCTCGCCGCCGCTGTAAGCGGTGAGGCCGATAGACGGGAAATACTGGGCGCGGGCTGCGCCGATGCGGGCGTTGGCAGCAATCAGCTTCTGCTCTGCCTCCTGCAGGTCGGGACGGCGCAGGAGCAGGTCTGAGGGCAGGCCCGCCGGCACGGTGAGAGGCGGCAAGGCACCCGGCGTACCACGGATAACCGTGCCTTCAAGCACCTCTCTGGGAGAACGCCCGAGCAGCACGGTCAAGGCTGTTTCAGCGCGCTCCCGTTCAAGCAGAAGCGCGGCGAGTTGTGACCGGGTTGCGGCTTCTTCGGCCTCGGCCCGACGCAGGTCGAATTCGGACAAAACACCGGCCTCCAGGCGCTGATGGAAGAGCTTGAGCGTCTCGACGCGAGAGGCAGCGGTACGCTCAGCCACTTTCACCTGGGCATCGCTGGCAAGCAGGGCGAAATACTGCTGGGCAACGCCAGCGCTCAGGCTCAGGCGCACGGCATCCCGCGCAGCACTAGCCGCGAAGAGATCGGCCCTGGCCGCTTCGCTGGCGCGGCGAAGCTTGCCCCAGAGATCAATTTCGTAGCTGGCATCGAGCGTCGCCCGGTAACTGTTCTGGATACGCGGCAAGTCAGCCGGCTGCGGCATGCTGCCCAGCAGGGTGCTCTTGCTACGGTTGGCGGCATAACCGGCGGAAAGCGCCGGATAGAGGTCGGCATCCACCGTGCCGGCGACGGCCCGCGCCTCCAGCACCCGCGCAGCCGCCACCTGGATATCGGCGTTGTTGGCCAGTGCCTCTTCCACCAACTGATCGAGCACCGGGTCGGCATAGAGTGACCACCAGCGCTCTCCCGCCTTGTCGGTCGGCAGGACGGTCTCGGGATCGGACGCCGCGGCCTTGCTCCAGGCACTGGACATGAGCTGCGACGGGCGCACGTAATCGGGGCCGACGGCGCAGCCGGCAAGGAACAGCGCCGCGCTCAGGGGGAGCAAGCGCAAGACAGGCTTATACATGGTCGTCTCCTGGGGCTTCTTCATCTTTCCTGACGCGTTCGAGCAGTTTTTCGTGGGCCTTGGCATGGGTTTCCTTGATCTCTGCAAACATCGCATCGGTACTGCGGGCTTCCGACAGCTTGCGGTCGGCGATAAAGCGGTAGAAAAGCGGCACGAAGAAAACCGCAAGGAAGGTAGCCGCCAGCATGCCGCCCATGACGCCCGTGCCCACGGCCTGCCGCGCACCGGCGCCGGCGCCGTGGGAAATGGCCAGTGGCAGGACGCCCAGGATAAAGGCCAGCGAGGTCATCAGAATCGGTCGGAACCGCAGCCGGGCCGCCTCGATCGCCGCCGCCGCCGCGCTCATCCCTTCCTGGTGTTTGTAGATGGCGAATTCGACGATCAGGATCGCGTTCTTCGCCGCGAGGCCAAGCAGCGTGACCAGACCGATCTGGAAATAGACATCGTTGGTCATGCCACGCAGCCAGACCGCGGCAAGCGCGCCGAAGGTGCCGAAGGGCAGCGCCAGCAGCACCGCGAGCGGCAGCGACCAACGCTCGTACTGCGCGGCCAGGATCAGGAACACCATCAGCGCACCAAGCGCGAGGGCGAAGCCGGAATCGCCGCTCGACTTCTTTTCCTGGAACGAGGCACCACCCCAATCGAAGCCAAAGTCCGCCGGCAGCGTCTCGCGTGCAATCTGCTCAACACGCTCGATGACTTGCCCGGACGAGGTGCCGGGCACGCCGGAGCCGATGATCTTCACCGACGGCAGGTTGTTGAAACGCTCCAGCGTTTCCGGCCCGGTTGTCTGCTGAACCTGCGCCAGCGCGCCCAACGGCACCATCTCGCCGCGCTCGGAACGGATGTAGATACCATTCATGTCGGTCGGTCGTGCGCGAAAGCCCGGCTCGGCGGAGAGCAGCACCTGCCAGGCGCGGCCGTACTTGTTGAAGTCGTTCACGTAGTAGGTGCCGAGCGTCGCCGAGAGCGTGTCGAACAGACCATCGAGCGGCACGCCAAGCGCCTTCGCCTTCTCGCGGTCGACGGCCACATCGAGCTGCGGCACATTCGAGCGCCACATCGACGACACCATCCCGAAGGTCGGGTCGGCGCGCAGCTTGCCGATGAACTGTTCGCTGACTTCAGCCAGACGCCTGGCATCGCCTTCGCCGCGATTTTGCAGATAGAACTCGAAGCCACCGGAGTTGCCCAGCCCGAAGATCGCTGGCGGACCGAAGGCCAGCACCAGCGCCTCCTGGATATGCGCGGTCTTCATGAACAGTTCGCCGACCAGCGCGCTCGCCGGCACCTGCCGCTCGTCCCAGTGCTTCAAGGTAACGAAGAAAGTAGCGGCATTGTTCTTGAAACTGCCGCCGATGAAATCAAGGCCGGTGAAAGCAACCGTGCGTGCGACGTTCGGATTCTCGCGGATGATCGCGTCGACCTGTTGCACGATGCGGTCGGTACGATCGAGCGAGGCGCCGTCCGGCAGATAGACGGCCGTGATGTAGTAGCCCTGATCCTCGTCCGGGACCAAGCTGCCCGGTGTCATCTTCCACAGGCCGGCAGTGAGCGCCACCATGCCGGCGAACAGCAGCAGGCCGAGCGTGCCGCGCCGGATCAGCCATGCGACGCCAGCGGTATAGCGGCTGGTGACGCGGGCGAACCAGGTGTTGAAAGCGGCGAAAACGCGGTTCTCGGCCTTGTGCTCGTGCTTCAGGATGAGCACGCACAAAGACGGCGTCAGCGTCAGCGCAACGACCCCGGAGATGACGACTGCGATGGCAATGGTCACGGCAAACTGACGATAAAGTTCACCGGTCAAGCCACCGAGGAAGGCAATCGGCACAAACACCGCGCACAGCACCAGCACGATGGCGATCACCGGCCCGGTCACTTCGCGCATCGCCTGAATTGCCGCCGCCTTCGCTGCCAGCTTCTCCTCATGCATGATGCGCTCGACGTTTTCCAGCACGACGATGGCATCATCGACCACAATGCCAATCGACAGCACCATGCCGAACAGCGTCAGCGTATTGATCGAATAGCCGAGGAGGTGCAGGCCGGCGAAGGTGCCGATCAGCGAGACCGGCACCGCCAGCGTCGGGATCAACGTTGCACGCCAGTTCTGCAGGAACAGGTAGACGACGAGGAAGACGAGGAGCATCGCCTCGGTTAGTGTTTTCAGCACCTCGCGGATCGAGACATGCACGAAGTCGGTAGTGTCGTAGGGCACGTCGACCGTTAGCCCGTCCGGGAAGCGCGTCGACAATCCAGCCAGCGTGTCCTTCACCTCCTGCGCGACATCAAGCGCATTGGCACCCGGTTTGAGAAAGATGCCGACCAGCGTCGCCGGCTTGCCGGAAAGACGGCCGATGAAGTCATAGTCGCGGGAGCCGAGTTCTACGCGGGCAACGTCTTTCAGCTTTAAAAGTGAACCATTGCCATTGGCGCGGACAACGATGTTTTCAAACTCGGCGACGGTCGCCAGCCGCCCCTTGGTGTTCACCGTCAGGGCCAGTTCCTGCCCGGAGAGCGTCGGCGGCTGACCGATGCGACCGACCGCATACTGCGCATTCTGTTCGTTGATCGCCCGCACGATGTCCGAACTGGCCAGCTGCAGTTGCGCCAGCCGATCCGGCTTCAGCCAGACACGCATGGCATAGTCCTTGGCACCGAAGATCTGTACATTGGTCGTACCCGGGATACGCTTCAGCACATCGAGCACGTTCAGGGTGACGTAGTTGCTGGTGTACAGATCGTCGTAGCGACCGTCCGGCGAAGTGAAAGCAAGCACTTGCAGGAACGAGGACGAGGACTTCTCGACCTGGATGCCCTGGCGGCGCACTTCCAGCGGCAGCCGCGCCTCGGCCTGCTTGACGCGGTTGCTGACGTTGATGACGGCTTGATCGATATCGGTGCCGATCTCTAATGTAACGTAGAGCTCGACTCGACCGTTCGAAGCCGATGTCGAGTTCATGTAAAGCATCCCCTCGACGCCATTGATCTGCGTTTCCAGCGGTGCGGCAACGGTCTTTTCCAGCACCTCGGCCGAAGCGCCGGGGTAGGTGGCAGCGACGAGCACCTGCGGCGGTGCAATTTCCGGGTACTGCGCAATCGGCAGTCCACGCATCGCGGCCAATCCCGCGATCATGATGAAGATCGAGATCACCATCGCGAAGATGGGCCGATCAATAAAGAAGCGTGAGAACATGGTTCAGTTCCCTTTCTTTGCGTCGACCGCCGGTGCACTCCCGGCAGGCGTTACCTGTACCGGCGCGCCGGGGCCGAGCTTGAGCACGCCGTCGACGATCACCTGTTCGCCGGCAGTCAGGCCGGAAGTGACGACCACATCACGGCCATCCCATTCATCCGTCGTCACCGGTCGAATATCGGCCTTGCTTTCCTGTCCAACGACGAAAACAAACTTGCCCTTCGGCCCCTCCAGTACCGCCCGCTGCGGTATGCGGAAAACGCCGGCACGTACTGCGCCGGACAGCATCACCCGCACAAACTGACCCGGTTGCAACAGGCCGTTCGGGTTCGGCACCTCGGCACGCCCTTCACTGGTGCCGGTATCACGCGAGACACGCACGTCGGCAAAATCGGTGTGGCCAGTCTGAGCATAGGTGCTACCGTCGGCGAGCTTCAGGGTAGCCGTGAAGCGACCGTCGGCCGGCAGCTGCAAGCGGCCGGCATCGGCCTCCTGATGCAGCTTCAGGCGCTCGTTATCGGGAATGCCGAACAGCACATGGATAGGATTAGTCTGGGAAACGGTCGTCAGCAGCACGTCCGGGCCAGAGACCAGAGAACCCTCGGACTTGAGCGACCGGCTGGCAGTTCCCGTGATCGGGGACGCCACCCGCGTCCAGCCCAGGTTGAGATGTGCCTCTTTGAGACGCGCCCTGGCCGCCTGCAGGTCAGCAGCGGCGATGGACTCGGTCGAAGCAGCATCATCGAATTCCTTCTGGCTGATCGCCTTGCTGGTCATCAGCGGCTGCAGTCGCCCGGCTTCGCGCTTCGCCTGGGCATGACGGGCTTCAGCAGCTGCCACGTCAGCCGCCGCCCTGGCAGCGGCGGCCTCAAAGGGAGCCGGGTCGATGGTGAATAGCGATTGACCCGCCTTCACCAGACCACCTTCCACGTAATTGCGCTTTTCGAGAATGCCGGCAACCCGTGCCCGCACCTCCACCTCCCGGGATCCCTGAGTCTGGGCGGTGTATTCCAGGGTCACCGGGAAGGATTCGGGCTGTGCGGTGACGACCCCCACCGGCACCGGGCCGCCGAAGCCGGCAGGACCATGTCCTCCCTGTCCCTGATCACAAGCCGCAAGCGTCAGGGCAATCAGGGACAGCGAAAGCAAAGGGCTACGAAGGCGGATGGCAAGGCTGGACATGAGGTTCTCCTGAAATGGGGCGACGGCTGACAAGCGCCACGAATATTACATACATTTCTGTATGTATGTAAATGATGAGCTACAATTATTTCGTGCGGGATCAAATCATGAGGGAGGTAAGAAGCGATGGTTCGCAAGACCAAGGAAGTGGCGCAGGAAACCCGTCACGCCATCCTTGACGCTGCCGAGCGGGTATTTCAGGAACACGGCGTCGGTCATACCTCTCTGGCGCAGATCGCCGCGGCGGCAGGGGTGACGCGGGGAGCCATCTACTGGCATTTCAAGAACAAGGCCGATCTGTTCGACGCCATGATCGAGCGGGTGTTCGATCCCCTGGAGGCAAAGCTGACCGAGGTATTGGCGCGGGAGGCGGAAGATCCGCTGCAAATGTTGCGCGATCTGGCCGTCTACTTCATCGAGCGGGTCGCCGCCGAGCCTTGCTACCTGCGGGTATTGGAGATCAGCTGGCACAAGTGCGAGTACGTCGGCGAAATGGCCACCAGCCGCGACAACCATCTGGAGTGCGGCAACCGTTACTTGAGCATCAACGAAGACGCCATCCGGCTCGCCATCGAGCGCGGTTACCTGTCACCACGGGTTGATCCCCGGCGAGCGGCAGTGGGGGTCATGGCGGTGGTAGACGGCTTGGTGGTGAACTGGACCCTCGACCATAAACTATTCCCATTGGCCGACTACGGCACTGCGGCCATTGACACCTATTTCGCGGGGCTGCGGGCGACGGTCTGAGCTGCGGCAATTCGTCGCAGGCTGTCCCACATGGCCGCGTCGAACTTCTCTGAGCCTGTTGGTATATTGCCGGCTTGCCCCTGCCCCTGCCCGCCCGCATGAAACGCCTGCTGCCCTTTCTCTCTGTCCTATTGATCACTGCCCTCGTTGCCGCCTGCGGCGGCGAACCGCCGGCCAAGCTCAACACTGGCGATGTCGCGCCCGTCTTCAAAACCGTGCGGCTTGATGGCACACCCGTCGACTTCCCCGCCGCTTTCGCCGGCCGTCCTGTCGTGCTGCGCTTCTGGGCCGACTGGTGCAAGTATTGCGAGCCGGAAATGAAGCTGATCGACACCGTGCGCCAGCGCCATGCCGGACTGGAGGTACTCGCCGTCAATGCCGGGCAGGACAAGGCGACCGTTGAAGCCTTCATGAAGAAGCTCGGCGTCGGTTATCCGGCTGCCATGGACGAAAGCTCGAAAATCGCCAAGTCTTACGGTGTCGTCGGCCTGCCGACCACTTTCCTGATCGACGGCCGGGGCATGGTGCGCGGCAAGATCATCGGCGAGGCCGATGAGGCGATGTTTGAACACCATGTCCAGGCACTCTTGAAATGAAACCCTGCGATTTATGCAGCCTCGACTGCGGCAATAAGCCCTTCGATCTGGTCACACCGGAAAAGACGCTGCAATTCTGCTGCGAGGGCTGCCGGGGAATCTACGAAATGTTGCACGATATCAAGGCAGCGCCTGCGCAAACGACGCAAAATAATCCGAACTCACCTGAAAGGAAACCAACATGAACACGCCAATGATGGAAGCTGCCCGCCAGATGCCGCACATGATGAGCAATATGGGCCAGATGATGTCCCACCCGATGGCCGGTGGCGCCATGCTCGCCGCAGGGGGGTATGCCGCCGGCAAGGGGCTGCTGGGCGCTGGGGCAGGACTGTTGCGCAACCCGCTGCTGTTTGTTGCCGCCGGCCTGGCTGCCGGTTACCTGATGCACAAATACGAAAAAGAGATCATCGAGACTGTCTCCAAGGCCACCGGCATGGGCAAGGATTTCATGCTGCACCAGAAGGAAAATCTCGACGACCTGATTGCCGAATCGCAATCGACCGCCACCACCCCGGCCCAGCCCACGCAGGAGTAAGCACCCCATGGATGCAAGCACGATCGAGGTCTTGCACCGCGAGACAGGCTATCTGCGCCTGCGCCTGCCGGCGCATTGCCGTGTCGCCACAATCGGCGCAATGCTGGAAAACGGACTCAAGTCGCTGCCCGGCATGCAGCGCGTGACCTGGCTCACCGCCGAAGGGAAACTCGCCACCCGCTTCGATCCGCATGTCTGCACGCATGCCGATGTGGCCCGACGCGTCAAAGCGCTGCTGACCGAACTGCCTCAGCCACAGCAGGCCACTGAAAATGTTGAAGAGCTACCGACACCCGCGCCGCAAAACCTCGTTGAGCGCCTCGACGACCTGCGCGAAAAGCTGATCTTCGCCGCGCCGGAGCGCTTCCGCCCGCTGGTCGAAAGCGCGACAACCGAAAAAGCCGTCACCAATTTCTTCAACGACATCGTCGCCTTCTACCTGATCCGCACCCACTGGGATCTCATCACCCGGCTGTGGATCAAGAACCCGGTGAAATACGGCAACGCCTGGCTGACCGTCTTCTACCTCGTCTTCCTGCTGGTGCGCTACCGCAAATCGTGAAAGCTGCATGATGCGTTACCGCGTTGTCCACCGCCTGCCGCAACGCATTCGCCTGCTGGTGCCGCCGCTCGTCCGCAACGAGGAAAAGTGTTACCTGCTTGAAATTCTGCTACGCAAGCATCCGGCCATTACGCATGTGCGTGTGGTCGCCGAGATTGCCTCGGTCACGATCCAGTACGACCCGGCCAAACTGCCCGAACATCGCCTGCTGGCGCTGGCCAATGCGGTGATCGGCAACCTCGCTGCTGCACCGAACAAGGCCGTCTCGCCAGCGCCGACATTTGTAGCCGAAGGTCCATCGCAGGAATGCCTCGCCGCCGTCGAAGGCATGACCTGTGCCTCCTGCGCCGCACTGATCGAACTCTCGCTCAAGCGCGACCCGCGCGTCGAGAACGTCGCCGTCAATTACGCCGCCGAAACCGTCACCGTCAAAGGCTATCTCTCGAAAGACGAACTGTTCGCCACGGTTAGCAAGCTCGGCTATCAGGCACGGCCGATGGACACACTGGCACAGCGCCGCCTGCTGGTCGAGCGTGAAAAGGCGCGACTGGAAACCGCCAAGCGCAAACTGATGCTGGCCGCCGCCCTGACCGCGCCGGTGATGGTTTCCGGCATGCTGATGCACCGCTCGCCGCTGCTGCGCCTGATGGAACTCGCGCTCTCCACCTATGTCATCGCCGGCCCCGGCAACGACATCTTCAAGAAAGCCTGGGCGCTTGCGCAGCAACGCGAAGCCAACATGGATTCGCTGATTGCCATGGGCGCCGGCGCGGCCTTCCTCTACAGCATCCCCGGCGTGCTGCGCCTGGAGCACCACGTTTACTTCGAGTCGGCGGCGGCCATCATCGCCTTCGTGCTCGGCGGCCGCTACATGGAAGAACGGGCCAAAGGAAAAGCGTCGGAAGCGATTCGCAAACTGATCGAACTGCAGCCCGATACGGCAATCCGCGTGACCGACAGCGGCGATGAAACCGTCAGCATCGACGACGTGCAACTCGGCGACATCCTGCGCGTACGGCCCGGCGACAAGGTGCCGACCGACGGTATCGTGCTGGCAGGCAGTTCCGCCATCGACGAATCGCTGCTCACCGGCGAACCACTGCCGGTGGCGAAAGCACTCGGCGACAAGGTCGTCGGTGGCACGCTGAATGGCAATGGCGGTTTCACGCTCAAGGTCACGGCCATCGGCACCGATACCGTGCTCTCTGGCATCGTCAAGCTGGTCGACCACGCGCAGGGCAGCAAGCTGCCGGTGCAGAAACTCGCCGACCGCATCTCGGCGCGCTTCGTGCCTGCGGTCGGCGCCGTTGCCGCCACCACCTTCGCCGGCTGGCTGCTGGCTGGTCATCCGCTCGCGCGTTCGCTCTCGCACGCCGTCGCCGTGCTGCTGATCGCCTGCCCCTGCGCACTCGGGCTGGCCACGCCCACCGCCATCATGGTCGGCACCGGCCAGGCGGCGCGGCGCGGCATCTACATTCGCAACGGCGAAGCGCTCGAAACCGCTGCGACGCTCGATACCTTGGTGTTCGACAAGACCGGCACAATCACCGCCGGCAAGCCGGTGGTGACCGATTTCCTACCCATAGCCGGACAGGACGAGAACACGCTGCTGGCGCTCGTCGCCAGTACCGAGCAGCACTCCGAACACTTCCTCGCCCGTGCGATCATCGCTTATTGCCAAGCGAGGGCCGTCCCGCCAGCGCCGACATTTGATTTCGTCGCCACGCCCGGCCACGGCGTGCAGGCCGGCTACGACGGCGGCACGCTGCGCATCGGCAATGCCAGCTTCCTCGAAGCCGCCGGCATCGACTGCCGCGCCCAACTGGCACAGGCAGACGCGCTTGCCGAGCAAGGCAAGACGCCGGTCTTCGTCGCGCTCGACCAAAGCTGCATCGCGCTCTTCGCCATCGCCGACGCACCGCGCGACGGTGCGAAGGATGCCATTGCCCTGCTCCATCAGCTCGGGCTGAAAACCATCATGTGCACTGGCGATGTCGAAGCCGCCGCGCGGCATGTGGCACACGAGGTCGGCATCGACGAAGTGATTGCGCGCGCCACACCCGCCGACAAGCTCGCGCTGATCGAGCGCCTGAAGCGCGAGGGCAGGAAAGTCGGCATGATCGGCGACGGCATCAACGATGCCCCCGCGCTCGCCGCGGCGGCGGTCGGCTTCGCCATCGGCGGTGGCGCCGACATCGCGGTGGAAGCCGCCGACGTCACGCTGGTCGGCGGCGACATCGCCCGCGTCTCCGGTGGCATCGAACTCTCGCGCCGCACCATGGCCATCGTCCGCCAGAACCTGTTCTGGGCGCTCGGCTACAACATCGTCGCCATCCCCTTCGCGGCGGCCGG
This sequence comes from Rhodocyclaceae bacterium, assembly GCA_030824115.1. Classification (GTDB taxonomy): domain Bacteria; phylum Pseudomonadota; class Gammaproteobacteria; order Burkholderiales; family Rhodocyclaceae; genus Sulfuricystis. Next base: position 50,936 of record JAVBYI010000023.1, read on the forward strand.
TCGACTCAATCCGATGATCGCCGCCGCCGCGATGGCGATGAGCTCGGTCTCGGTGGTCACCAACTCGCTGCGCCTGCAGAAGTAATCTTGGACCACGCGCACCACGCCGTCCAGTTTTCCTACTGGCTCGCCTTCATGACCGGGCTGCTCGGCGCCGGCCACTGCCTCGGCATGTGCGGCGGGCTGGTCTCGGCCTTCTTCATGAAGCTGAACGCACGCGGGCCCTGGCCCTATCTGACCTACCACGCCGGCCGCATCGCGGTCTATGCCGTCGTCGGCCTGATTGCCGCCGCACTCGGCGCAGTGCTCGTCTCCACCGGCCGCCTCGGCCTCGCGCAGGGCATCCTGCAAATCGTTGCCGGCCTCATCGTCATCGTGCTCGGCTTCGACCTGCTCGGCCTCTCGCCGATCCGCAACGCCTACGGCTTCGCACCGCTCGCCTGGTTGCGCAAACAGTTCATGACCGCGACACAGAAAGGCCCGATCCTCGGCGCACTGATCGGCGGCGCCATCAACGGCCTGATGCCCTGCTCGATGACCATGGCGATGGCCGTGCAGGCCACCACCGCGCCCTCGCCACCCGAAGGCATGCTGCTGATGCTCGCCTTCGGCGCCGGCACCCTGCCGGCGATGCTCTCCGCCTCGGTGCTGTTCGGCAAACTCGGCCCCCGCCTGCGCGGCTGGCTACTCAAGGGCGCCGCGCTGTTTGTCATTGCGCTTGGCGTATCGACGCTCTGGCAAGGGCTGCGTTACTTCCTCGTCATGTGGAAACTGGTCGGCTGAGAAAAAGTCGGCGCTGGCGGGATGGCGCATATTAATCTTTCGCCGCTCATTGATCACGATCAAACAACTCAAGTCTTTGTAAGCACCTGCGACAACATGTCGCGCGACATGATGTCACATGCGACAACATGTCACTTCCCGATGCGCTAGCGCCTCTTCAGAATGCGTGGCTTCATTGATTACGCCAATCTGGAAAAGGTCGTCGCATGCCCGCTCGCCACCCTGCAAAATTCATGATGCGTCCCCTTGCGGCGCTGCTTCTGGTCTCTCCCGCCGCCATCATTTCAGCACAGGAGACCAGCCTGCCGGCGATGACGATTGCATCCGATGCGGACAAGCCCGTTCAGCAGCGGACAGAGTTGGGCAAGCTGACGGAATACACGCCGATTTCCGGCGCGGTCGTCAGTCAGGAAGAACTCGAACATCTGCAACTCGGGAATAATCTGCTCGAACTGGGCAAACGCATCCCGGGCATTGCCATGATCCGCAACATGCGGATTCCCGACGGTGGCAAGCTCTACACCGAGAATCGCATCGATGGCATGCGCGCCACCGCAACCAACACCTCGGTGCTCGATGAAATCGACCAGGCCGACATCGAACGCATCGAGGTCATTACTGGCCCGGCCTCGGCGCTTTACGGCAGCGGCGCCTTCGGCGGCACCATCAGCGTCTTCACGCGCCAGCCGCCGCGGGATTTCAAGGCCAACCTGTCACAAGAACTCGGCAGTTGGGGATTCGCTCGCACCAAGGGTTATGCCGGCGGTTCGTTCGCCGACGGCCGCGTCGGCTTCATCGTCACCGGCAGCACCATGGATAACGATGGCTGGCGGAAAAATACCGCACCGGGCGCCAGCGATGCCGCCGCCGAGCACAAGGATGGACTCACGTTACGCACGCAATTCCGGCCAACAGACTCGACCAAGCTGACGCTTGGCTACAGCGAGCTGAAATACGACTACCGCTGGGCCGGGCCAATCCCGCTAAATGCAACCGAAGCGGCCAAGCTGAAGAATCAGACTCTGAATGGCACCAACCTGCGCAGCGTCTATCTCAATAACGACTGGCAGCAGGTGGTTCCCGGTACATACGGCCAGTACATCGACGATTACCAGACGACAACACTGCGTCTGCAGCAACTGCTCGGGGATCGAGGCGAACTGACCTTGGCGCGTAGCCGCATCGCCAATGATAGTGTCAATAATGGCAACGGTGGTTCGGGCGGCGCCAACGGCGTGATCTGCGATAACGCCACCGTAACCTGTAACGTAGTCAACGTCTCGGCCACCGTCACCAATACGGTCAAGGTTTCCCGCACCATCACGGAGACGACCCAGGCCATGTACCGTCAGGAATTCGACCTCGCCAAGACAACCGCCTATGTCGGCGCCGAGGTGATCGATATCGCCACCGATTCCACCACCTTGAACAACGCTTACACTGCTTTGCAAGGTCAGGCCGGACTGTGGGCGAATGGAGCGATGACCGCCACCGGCCAAGGATCATTCAACAAAACCCGAGATACAACGCCCTTCGTCCATATCGAGTTCTCCCCGATAGACCGCCTGCGATTTCACCTTGGCGAACGCTTCGGCAAAATCAACTACAAGGTCGACGACAGGACCGCATCAAACAAGGATGTCACGATGACCCGGAAGGGCAATGTGCTCCGCCTCGGCGCGACTTACGAACTCGACAAGAGCCATATCGTCTGGGCCAACTACGGTGAAACATTCAATCCGCAGTCGACAAGCAGCCTGATTAATTCACTTGCCGGCAATGCCGCGAACAATGTGATTGGCGTCGCTCTAGCGCCGGAACGCGGCGAAACCAAGGAGATTGGTTTCCGCGGACGATTCCATCCGCTGGGACTTCGCTACGACATGACCTTCTTCGACGCGCGTTCCAACGGCTTCAACACCACTCGCACCTGTACCGCAGCAGAGTCGGCAGCCCTGAACGGCGGTTTGGCCTGCACCATCAACGAGACGGCAGGCCAACTCGCCACAACCGGGCTGGAGTCGATGCTGTCTTGGGCTGCAACTTCCTGGCTCGATCTGGGTGCCACTTACACGAATGCCCGTATCTGGTTCACTGATTACAAGACTACAACCTTCGACTACAGCGGCAAGACGTATCAAGCTGCACCTCGTCACAAACTCAACCTGCGTGTTGGCTTCAAGCCGGCCCCCGGCTGGCTGATCGAACTGGAAGGCGACCATATCTCCAGGTACTTCGTCGATAACACCAACAACAATGGCACCTATCAGCGACCCGACCTGTTCAGCCTGCGCGCCAGTTATCGCCAGAAGGACTGGTCGTTCTGGCTCCATGCAATCAATCTGACCAGCCAGAAGTATGCAACACGTGTTCAATTGAGCACCGTCGGTGGTGTCCAGAACGTTCTTGCAGCGCAAGCCGGTCAGGGCAACGCCGGCAGTTACACGCCGCTGACCCTGCGTGCCGGCCTGAGCTACCAGTTCTGATCGCCGTGTCGCTGCTTACCTTCAGACTGGTGCCCGCCTTCTGTGGCGGGTTGCTGGTCGCCGGTGCCGTCTTCGCCCAAAGCGAAAAATCGCTCGACACGATCACCGTCACCGCGACGCTTGATGACGTCGCCGAGCGCCGCGAGTCCGCCGCGCAAAAGACCATCGTCACGAAACAGGACATCGAAGCGATGGGCGCGCTGACCATCAGCGATGTGATGGGCAAGCTGCCGGGCGTCGATGCCAGTACGCCGGGCGCCGACGGCTCGATGGCGCTACGTTCCCGTGGCATGGTGCGCGACTCCGTCCAGATATTGGTGGATGGCGAGCGGGTGCACCAGAATGCCCGTGTCGCTCAGGGCATTGTCGGTCGACTGCCCGCAACGGAACTGCTGCGGGTCGAGATCATGCGCGGATCTTCAGCGGAGAGTGGCGGTAGCGCACCGCTTACTGTAAATCTGGTGCTCGCCAAGCCCATGTCGCGCAAGTCCACCGCCTTCAAGGCGGCAACCGGTTTCCTTGGTGATCGGCTTATCGCGCAAACCAACATCACGAAGGGCGGTGGCGACAAGGACTTCTCCTGGTTGCTGCCGGTGACGCTGAACCACCACGAAATGCCGTCCGCGCGGCAAGCCAGTCGGCGAGACAGTACCGGCCTGCGGCAGGAGGACAGCGAGCAGGGTGACCGCAGCACCGAGGAATTCGTGATCTCGCCGCGCCTGATCTGGAAGTCGGGAAAGGACAACCTGACGCTAAATCCGGTGTTCTTTCGTTCCTTCGGCGCCAGCGACAACGATTTCGGGCGCAGCGATCTGGGGGTCCCGGCCAGCAGTTCCACGCGCACGGATAAGGGAAAGAGCCGCAATGCCTTCAACCGCATGCGTGCCGATGGCGAGATATTCCGGCAGGGCGTGAAATATTCCGGGCGGCTGGCGTTTTCCGATGGTGAGCGCAATGCCGACACGCAACGCAGCGGGATGACCGCTGGTGGTATTGCCACAGTCTCCGATGAAGAGACCCGCCGCAAGGAGCGGGATCTTGGCGGTGCCTTGCGTGCCGACTGGAGTAAGGGTCCGCATGTGCTGGCCGCTGCTGTCGAGCATTCAGGCCATCGACGTGATGAACGCCAGTCGAACAGCGGCCTCGGGGTCGCCGAGACACATGATGGTTGGGACCGGCAATCGAGCGTCTGGCTACAGGACGAGTGGCGCCTCGCCGCCGCCACGACGCTGACGCTGGGATTGCGTGGCGAATCGATCCGTTACGCCATCGACGGAATCGGCCAGCGCCACCGAAAACTGCTGCCATCGCTCGCCGTGAAGTGGGAGCCGCTCGAACAGTGGGTCGTCCGTTCCTCTCTGGGTGCCGGCATCAAGCCGCCGCGACTGGACGAACTCACCAATCAGCCGGTGTACAGCGTCAATGCCAACACACCGCTGGAACCCGACCGACGCGGCAATCCAAATCTGCACCCGGAGCGCAGCATCAATTTCGAGGCCGTGCTCGAACGCTATCTGCCGGGCGAGGCGGGCGTGCTTGGCGCCAACTTTTATCTGCGGCATACCGAGAACTTCACCGAGCGACGCGTGCAACTGGAAGGTGCGCGCTGGGTGGATCGACCCTACAACGAAGGATCGGCGCGTCACTGGGGCCTTGAACTCGACGGCAAGCTGCGCACTGACAGCCTCGGCTGGCACGGCGCCACTTTCCGCACCCATCTCACCGTACCACGCAGTCGTGTAGACGACGAGCGCCTCGGCATGCGCCGTGCCGCGCGCGATCAACCCCGCTACATCCTGAGTGGCGGCTACGACCAGACGCTGGGCTCCCGCAGTTTCGGCATGTCGTTCCAGCACAGCGGGCGCGTACTGACCCATGTGTCCGGCGAGCAGTCTTTCGAGACCCGGCGGCGTACGGTGGTCGACGCCTATGCCCTGCAGAAGCTGAATCAGGAACTCAACCTGCGCCTGTCGCTGCAAAACCTGTTCCGCGCCGATACGCGGCGGCAGATGGATGCCTTCGCGCCGGGGAGCATCTGGTTCCTGAGCAGTGAGGACAGAAGTGCGCGCACCGTGCTGCTCTCGCTGGAAGGAAAGTGGTGATGCACTGTTTATCTGATGGAGAAAAAATGAAGGCCTTATTCCTGATTCTGTCGCTAACGTCGCTCGGGCTTGCGACGCCAACCCTTGCCCAGCACGATCATGGTGCGGCGCCCGCAGCCAGCGCTGCTTCCGCCCCGCCGGGGCGGCCGGCCGGTCGCCCGCCAGCCCGTGACTGGACAGGGCAGCCGCTGCTGCTCGGCAAGGCCGAGCGGGGCAGCCGCACCACCGCCATGCTGACCCCGCGTGGCCTGGCAGCAACAAGCGTCGCCGTGTATGCCTCCGCAGGGCCGGCCGAACGCCGCAAGCTTGACTATCCGGTGGGAGCGGAAGGCGCAAAGATCGAATCCGTCGCACCGAAAATCGGCAATTACCATTGGCTCGTCGCACGCGAAGAAAGCGGCGATACGGTGCGTGTCGCCACGACGGCCTGGTATTTCGGCGAGCCCGGCGACTCGCCAACGGACATGCTCGCTCTGCCGAAGCATGAACTCGAGATCGTGCCCGCGCCGCTGCCGCGCGAACACCGCAGCTATCGCGAGGCCGAGAAATGGCGCTTCCTGGTCCGCCTCAACGGGCAACCGCTGGCCGGGCAGACTGTCGGCATGGAAACCGAGCTAGGCAGCCGTTCCGCGGCAGTGTCCGATGTCTCAGGCCATGCAACGATTGTTTTCCCCCGGGACTTCAAGCCGGCATCCGGGGCGGATGAAGAAAGCAACGACCCGCGCAGCCGTGCGCGATTCGTGCTGTTCGCCGAGAAGGAAGCAGACGGCAAACGTTATCTGACAACGTTCAATTACACCTACGCCCAGGACCCCGACCGCAACCGCAGCCTCACCTGGGGGGTGGCCTTCGGCCTCCTCGGTATGGTGGCAGCCACGCCGTTATTGCGGCGGCGGCAACAGAATGAAGGAGCCAACGGCCATGCTTAAGCATTTCTTCCCCACGCTTTCCCGTTTCCGTTTTGCGGTGCAGGTGCTCATGCTGTTCGTCACCGTCTATGGCAGCGTCATCGTCGGCCACTACGCCGCCGACAAGATTACCGGCGCCCTGCCGGCGCTGTCCTGCGCCTATGACCAGATGAATGGCAGCTATTGCATCCTGGTGCCGACCCAACATCAGGTGCATCATCGCATCGGTCAGGCAATGGTCAAGGCGCAGCAACTGACCTTCCAGATGGTGCTGCCGCTACTGATGACATTCCTCACCTTCTTCGCCTTCTTCTTCGTCATCGGCAAAGCCTTCTGCGGCTGGGTCTGCCCGCTGGGCACCCTTCAGGAATGGATCGGAAAAATCGGGCGGCGCTTCGGCATCGGTCTGCGCCGCTTCGATAAAGGGGATCTAGGCGAAGTGAAGCGCGTGCGGCCGTTCAAATGGCTGCTGCTGCTGGGTCTGGTATTTCTGCTGCCGCTGCTGACGGGCCTGGGAGTGACGCCGCATTCCCTGGGCAATCCCTACTGCGACATCTGTCCCTCGCGCGTTGCCACCACCTTGCTGACCGGCAACACCGAGGAACTTGCCCTGCGGCTGGGCGACGACTGGAAGTTTGGCCTGGGTGCGGCCGCCAATACGCTGATCGGCTTCATGTTGATCGGCGGTCTGGCGATGCGCCAGCCCTTTTGCCGCATCTGCCCGTTGCTGGCGCTCAATGCGCTATTCCAGCGCCTGTCGCCACTGCGTCTGGCCAAGCCGTCACGCGACAAGTGCGGTTCCTGCCATATCTGCACCGAGGCCTGCCCGATGGACATCCCGGAAATCTCATCGGAAAGCGGGCGCAAGGCATTTCACGAGGACTGCACGCTGTGCGGCCGGTGCGCGGAATACTGTCCGCAGGACGGCGTGATCCGGCTCAAGTGGGGACCATTCGCGTTGTTTTCCTCCAGCCGCGAGTATTACAAGGCAAAAGTGAAGGGCGAGCTGCCGGACGGTACGGTGAAACCGGTCAGGTTCGTGAAGAACGCGGCCAAGCCTGCGGTGGATGCAGCCGATGCTTGAGGAACTCGCCGCCGGACAAGTCACGCTGGCCACCGTCTGGCTGCTCGGCGTGTCGATGGGGCTGACCGCCTGCACCGTCACCTGCCTGCCATTCATGGGGACGTGGGCGCTGGGGCGCGCCAGCGGGCAACGCGAAGCTTTTGTTCACACCGGCGTGTTTCTCGCCGGCCGGGTGACCACCTACACCCTGTTGGCGGCATTGTCCGGTGCCGTGGGTTTTGGGCTGGCGCAAGCGCTTGGCGGCCCGCTGGGTAACACCCTCATCGGCGCGGCGAGCGTGCTTGCCGGCCTTTGGCTTCTGGCCAAGCCAACGGGAAAAGCTTGCAGTGCCGTCCTGCCAGCAGGGAGGCCGTCAGGCCGGAAGCGGCCCGAAGAGGCTGCGCCGACTTTTGCACCGGTGCAGGTGCATCGTCGCAAGGCCGACAGCCTGCCGCCGCTGTTTCTTGGCGCAGCACTCTCGCTGACCCCCTGCATGCCGCTGGCTTCCCTGCTGGCACTGGCCGCGAACGCGGGGAGCGCCACCGAAGGGGCGTTCTTCGGCCTGGCCTTCGGCCTTGGCGCGGCGATGACACCGATGCTGGTGCTGGTGCCGCTGGCTGGCCGGCTGGGACGCGAACTGCGTGCAGGCCGCGCCTGGCTGTCGCGCTGGCTGCTCTGGAGCGCTGCGGCCGTCCTGATCCTGCTGGGTCTGCGGCGCATCCTGCTGGCCTTTTAACGAAAATGGATCGAACCGTTCATCCGTTCAAACCCGAGCGCGCCGCGGGACTGGCGGTTGTCCTGGCGCTGCACGCCGCCGCGCTGTGGAGCCTGTGGCAACACCGGCTGATTCCGGGTCCGCAGGAAGCCGTGACGCTTTTCGTGAACTTCATCACGCCGCCCGTGCCCGAAAAAACGGCCCCCCCCAAACCGCTACCCAAGCCGAAGCCGATCGAGAAACCCCAGCCACGGCAGATCGTCGCCGAAACCCCGGTGCCTACCCCAACCGACTACGTCGCGCCGCCGCCCCCGCCCGTCCCCATCGGCGTGGTGTCCACCGCGCCGCCGAAACCGGCAGGGCCCGTCACCCTTGGCGGGGAACTCTCCGTCGCCTGCCCGGAGCGCACGCCACCACGCTATCCGCATCATTCGCGGCGCATGGGTGAGGAGGGTACCGTGGTGCTGCGTGTAGAGCTAAACGAGCAGGGCAGTGTCAGCGCAGCGCAGGTGTCAGCCAGCAGTGGTTATGCGCGACTGGATGAAGCCGCTCTCATCGCCGTCCGCACCTGGCGGTGTAATCCGGCAACGCGCCACGGCCTTCCGGTGCGCGCCGTGGCCGTGCAACCTTTCAATTTTGTTTTGCAAGGAACCTGACCGATGGAACAGACCGTTGTCGAAGGACTGGGCTTTGCCCACTTTCTTACCCAGGCCGATGGCGTCGGCAAAAGTGTGCTGGCCGTATTGCTGCTGCTGTCGGTCACCAGTTGGTATCTGATCGTCACCCGCGCGCTAACGAACTGGCTGGCCCAGCGGCGGGCAGACGCCTTTCTTGCGCGCTTTTGGCAAGCAGGCTCACTCGACGAGGTAGCCGTTTCGCTGCATGGTGGTGCCGACAATGCCTTCGCCGTGCTGGTTGATGCGGCTTTGTTGGCACACGCTCACGGCGGAGTAAATAATCTCGCCGTGGCCGGCGGCATGGGCGAGTATCTGACACGCACGCTGAACAACGCAGTGGATCGCGAGTCGGCGGCAGCCGAACACGGCCTGACGGTGCTGGCGTCGGCCGGCTCGGCAGCGCCCTATATCGGCCTCTTTGGGACGGTCTGGGGGATATATCACGCGCTGGTGCAGATCGGCATGAGCGGCCAGGGTACGCTGGACAAGGTGGCAGGGCCGGTCGGCGAGGCACTGATCATGACAGCGCTCGGCTTGGCGGTGGCGATTCCGGCGGTGCTGGCCTACAACGCCTTCAACCGCAGGAACCGCATGTGGCTTTCACGGCTGGAGTCCTTCGCCCACGATCTCTACGTGCTGCTGACAGTGAAAAATGGCCAGCATTGATCCCCGACGCCAACGCCACAGCGCACCGATGGCGGACATGAACGTAGTGCCGCTGGTCGACGTCATGCTGGTGTTGCTGGTGATCTTCATCGTCACGGCGCCGCTGCTCACGCATGCGGTGAAGATCGATCTGCCGAAGGCGTCCTCCAGTGCCAACATCACCAAGCCGGAGCATATCGAATTCGGTATCCGCGAGGACGGTAGCCTGTTCTGGAGCGGCGAGCAGGTGGCGCTCGGCCAACTGCCGCAACGTTTTGCGGCGGAGGCGGCAAAACAACCGCAGCCGGAGGTGCATATCCGCGCTGATCGCCACGCACATTACGAGAAGATCGCTCAGGTGATGGCGCTTGCGGCAAAGGCGGGGCTCGTCAGGATCGGGTTCATCTCCAATCCTGATTAGTCCGGTGATCACGACAATCGGACAAACCGCCGCACACCCGTCAGCGGTTATTCAACCAACCAGCACTGCAAGTTTTTCCCGGTCGACTACCCGGGTAGTTCGCTTGCAAACCTCAATTACCCCTGCATCCTTGAGATCGCGCAGGGCGCGCGACAGCGCCTCTGGCGTCATGCCGAGGCGCGAGGCAAATATGTGGCGAAGCGCAGGAAAACTGACTGGCGCTCCGTCGCCCTTAGTAACGCTATCAAGCAGATAGCGGGCGACGCGCTGACGCGGGGCACGCATGCAATAGTCTTCGAGGTCGTTGAGGACAGAGGAAATGCCCTGCGCAATGTGAAACATCATTCGCTGCGCGAAAGTGGGCGAAGCGCCAACCAATTCGTACAGCACACTACCGTCGATATAGAGTAACCGCGCTGGACTCAGCGCCGCCGCATAGTAGGGGTAGGGACTGCCAAGGAGCAGCGCCGCCTCACCAAATACCCGTCCTGGGGCAGGCAGGTCGATGACTTTTTCGCCGCCGCGCGGAGACTGGCAGGCCATCTTGAACGTTCCCGAAATGACGACAAACAGGCCGGTCGGCTGATCGCCCTTGAGAAATACCAGCATGCCTTTGCCATAACTTCGCTCCCGGCTCATCCTGGCGAGTAACTGCAATTGCGTGTTGGACAGGCAATCGAAGAAGGGTATCGCCTGTATTTGGCGAAGTGCGGCACCGGGCTCGCTCATATCGTCCGTCGGAAAGTATTGATGCAGACGGATGCTAGCAACGTAGCCACCTCTTCACTATCAGCAGGCGGCTGATTTTTGCCATCGGAATATTCCGATATTTGGAGATATGCTTATGCCGCCGCCCGCACCGCCGCAACCCCCAAGCGATTCACGCCACCGACAATTGCCTTGATCGAGGCAGTGACGATATTCGCGTCCAGCCCTACGCCGTAGCGCTGCTGGCTCTCGCCATGGTGCGCAAGTTCGAGAAAGGCGCAGGCCACGGCCTCGCCCGCATTGCCGCTCGCGCTCATGGCTCGCTCTTCGTAGCTGCGCACCTGGACGTCGATGCCGATGCCGCGCAAGGCATGCACGGCCGCGTCAATCGGACCGTTGCCTTCGCCACTGAGCAAATGCGGCACGCCATTCACTTCGACGGCGAGGCGAATGCCCTGCCCCTTGCCATGCTCGAAAAGGTGATGCTCGACGTAGCGCAGCGGCATTTCGCGCTCGAAATAGGTGTGGGTGAACAAGGCCCAGATGTCGGCCGCGTTCATCTCGCCGCCGTGCGTATCGGTGTACCGCTGCACTTCGGCAGAGAACTCGACCTGCAAGCGACGTGGCATGACGATGCCGTACTCCGTCTCAAGCAAATAGGCGATGCCGCCCTTGCCCGACTGGCTGTTCACACGGATGACCGAATCGTAGCTGCGGCCGACATCGTTGGGATCGACGGGGAGATAGGGCACCGACCACGCTTCATCCACCTTTTGGGCGGCGAACCCCTTCCTGATGGCGTCCTGATGGGAGCCGGAGAAGGCCGTAAAAACGAGATCCCCCACGTACGGGTGGCGCGGGGAGACGGGAAGCTGGGTGCAGTGTTCGTAGGTACGCGCGACGGCGTTGATATCGGAGAAATCGAGCCCCGGCGCCACGCCCTGTGTGTAGAGATTCAAGGCGAGGGTGACGAGGTCGACGTTGCCGGTGCGCTCACCGTTGCCGAAGAGGCAGCCCTCGACGCGGTCGGCGCCGGCCATGAGGCCGAGCTCGGCAGCCGCGACAGCCGTACCACGGTCATTGTGCGGGTGGAGGCTGATGAGAACGCTGTCGCGGCGCGCGACGTTACGGTGCATCCACTCGATCTGGTCGGCATAGACGTTCGGCGTCGCCACTTCGACGGTGGCCGGCAAGTTGAGGATGACCTTGCGCTGCGGCGTCGCGCCCCACTCGGCGGTGACGGCATCGCAGACTTCGCGGGCGAAGTCGAGCTCGGTGGCGGTAAAGGTCTCGGGGCTGTATTCGAGGACAAATTCCGTCTCAGGCTGCTGCACCGCCAAGTCCTTGATGAGACGCACGGCGCTCACCGCCATATCGACGACCTCCTTCTGCGACATACCGAAGACGAAGTCACGGAAGGGCTGCGAGGTGGCGTTATAGACATGGACGATGACACGCCTGGCGCCCTTCACCGCCTCGAAGGTACGACGGATCAAGTGCTCACGCGCCTGCGTGAGCACTTCGATGGTCACGTCGTCGGGAATGTGGCGGCCCTCGATGAGGCCGCGCACGAAGTCGAACTCGGTCTGCGAAGCGGAGGGAAAGGCGATCTCGATTTCCTTGAAGCCGATGGCGCAGAGCATTTTGAACATGCGCATCTTCTTCTCGGCGTTCATCGGTTCAAAGAGCGCCTGATTGCCGTCGCGCAAATCGGTGCTCATCCAGATCGGCGCGTGGTCGATAACTCGGCTGGGCCACTGGCGGTCGGCCAAGGCGACCGGCGGAAAGGGGCAGTACTTGGCGGCGGGTTGGATCATCATGATGGCGTTCCTGAAATGCGTTTCGATGGCGCCATCTTAGGCAAAAGTCCTTGGCATGTGTTTGCGTTCTATGGCCATACAGAGGTGATTTGCGCAATAATGTTGCTCATTAAACGTATTTACAGGCATAGACATGGAACTCGACCGCTACGACCGCCAGATTCTTCAAGTCTTGCAGGAGGATGGGCGCATCAGCAATCAGGATCTGGCCGACCGCATCGGCCTCTCGCCTTCGCCCTGTCTGCGCCGCGTGCGTGCACTGGAGGAAGCCGGCCTGATCTGCGGCTATCGCGCGCTACTCGATGCGAAAAAGCTCGGCCTCTCTCTCATGGCGCTGATCCACATCTCGATGGATCGCCACACGCCCGAACGCTTCGAGAACTTCGAAGCCGAGATCAACGCGATTCCCGAGGTGATCGAATGCCTGCTGATCACCGGCCAGGACGCCGACTACCAGTTGAAGACCGTGGTGCGCGACATGGATGCCTATCAGGAACTGCTGCTCAACCGCATCACGCGCATTCCCGGCGTTACCGGCGTGCATTCGAGTTTCGTGCTGCGGCGGGTGGTGGACAAGACAGCCTTGCCCGTAGGTGCCTGAGGGCGCATGACGACTGCGGCAATTTGCCGCAGTCCGATTCATCATCGCCGCCTTATATTGCAGGGCATCATCAATCGCACCAAGGAAGCCCATCATGGATCGTCGCGAAGCCCTCAAACTCTCCCTGCTCGCCGGTGCCGGCCTCGTTGCCGGACAGGCCAATGCCCAACAATCCTGCCCCGGCGACGGCACGCCGCTGCAGTTCACCCCCAAAAAGCCGGCGGACCCCCAAGCCCAACAGAACGACATCGAGAAATATCCCAAGTGCCCCTACTGCGGCATGGATCGCAAGCAATATCACCACTCGCGCATGCTGGTGCACTACAGCGACGATCTTGCCGACGGCACCTGCTCGCTGCATTGCGCGGCCATCAGCCTGTCACTCAATGTCGACCGTGAGCCCAAAGCCATGTTAGTGGGCGACAATGCCGCCGCCGGCGAAATCAAGCCGCTGGTCGATGTCGACAAAGCCACCTTCCTGGTCGGCAGCAAGCTGCCCGGCGTGATGACCGCCAACAGCAAGGTCGCCTACGGCACGGAAGATGCCGCCAAGGCCGCACAGGCCGCCAATGGTGGCGAACTGGTAAAGTTCGATCAGGCACTGCTGCTCGCCTACACCGACATGTCGAAGGACGTCGCTCGTATCCGCAAGAACCGCGCGGAACGCAAACGCAAAATGATGGAACAACAACACAAGGGATGAAAACCTTCTTTGCCTTGCTGCTGGCAACCTGGACGGCGCTTGCCGCCGCCCAGTTGCCGCCGCCGCCCAAGCCGGGGTCAAAAGATTTGTGCCCCGTCTGCGGCATGCTGGTCTCGAAGTATCCGCACTGGGTCGCCACCATCGTCTACAAGGATGGTCACGCCCATCACTTCGACGGCGCCAAGGATTTGCTCAAGTTCTGGTTCGACCCACCCAAATACGCCGCTGGCCACAGCCGTGAGCAGATGGCGCGCATCACCGTCACCGACTACTACAACCTGCAGCCCATCGACGCCAAGACCGCGCTCTACGTGATCGGTTCCGACGTGCTCGGTCCGATGGGTCATGAATTCGTGCCACTGGCCAGCATGGCCGATGCCGAAGATTTCATGAAGGAACATAAAGGCAAGAGAGGCACACGCATCCTGCGCTTCGACCAGATCACGAAGGAACTACCCTTCCTGGTCGACGACGGCAAGTTCTAGGCTGATTCCAGTTGAATGGAAAATACGCTGCCTTTGCCTAATACCGATTCAACCTTGATTGTGTAACCCGCCAGTTCGCACTGTTTTTTCACCAGGGCCAGGCCAAGCCCATAACCCTCCTGGCTGCGTTGGGTATCGTTGAAGCGGCGATAGGCCTCGAAGAGAAGCGGTATGCGCTCCGCCGGAATGCCCGGTCCGCTATCCACCACTTGAATCATCAGGCGTCCGTTGCAACGGCGCACCCCTGCCACAACGCCGCCCCGCTCGGTATAGCGTATGGCATTGCCGACCAGATTGTCGAGGATCGACTGCAGTAGCGTAATGTCGCCGATCAGTCGGGTGCGTGTCGGCACGCAAGAAAAACGCAGGCCCTTCGCGCCGGCCTTGTCGGCAAACTGGGCCGCACAGCGCTGCAACAGACTCCCCAGTTCGACAGCTTCCCTACGGGGCTGATATTCGCCGGCTTCGAGGCGGGACAGTTCCAGCAGACGGGAGAGCAGATTGCCCATACCACCCAATGCCTCTTCCATGCCCGGCAGGGTGCGAGCCACCCCGGCAGCGGCCTCTCCCTCGGTTCGCCGGGTCTTGAGATAACCAAGGTAAAGGCCAAGGGCATTCAGGGGATGCTTGAGATCGTGGCTCACCCCTGCCAGAAAGAGTGACTTGATGCGCGAGGCTTCCTCGACGGCCTGCTTTTCCGCGCGCACTTCCTCGACAAGTGCGACGTTTTCCAACTGCAGCCTGACGGCCGTAGCAATGGTCCGGTAATAGGTGTGGCCTAGCAGGACGATGGCGACAATCCCGCCCAGGGCCACGACGGCTGCAGTGAAGTAAATGCTCTCGCCACTCTGAAATAGCTTGACGGTATAGGGCAGCAAGGTAGCAATGACGAAGGCCGGCCCGGTTTTCGGGAGCGGTGCCAGCATGGCCGAGGCTGCCGAGGATATGCCCACTGCCAACGCCATGGTGATGGCGATATAAGTCCACTCCTGCGCCAACCCGCCAAACATCGTCCATGGCAGCACACCCCAGCAAAGTCCAACGGCGGCGTGCAGCATGGCATAGCGCCACTCCATTCGGTCGATATCGTCCAGACTCATCGCGTCGACCCGGCAACGCTGGCGTCGCATCGACAGCAGCGTCGCCCCACTCAGCCCACACATGATGGCAGCCCAAAGCCATGCCCGTAATATTCCGTTCTGATAAAGAAGTTGGCTTGCCACGAGCAGGCACATCATCACGCCTGCCAAAAATCCGTGGCTGGCCTGGCGCAGGAATAGCCGGGCAAGTTCCCGGCGCTCTTCAAGATGCACCTGCCCGGCAGAAAATGATTGGGTCATGACAAAACCTTGGGGTTGGCAGGGTAATATTGACATCTGGATATTACCTGAACGACATTTTCATGATTCGTCTATTGCTGGCCGAAGACCATGCCCTGGTACGCGATGGGTTGCGTCTGCTGCTCTCCGCTCAGTCGGACATGACACTGCTGGCTGACACGGGAGATGGCGAAGCGGTCGTTCCGCTGGTGCGAGCGCATCGCCCCGATGTTTTGCTCCTCGACCTGGGTCTGCCCCAACTCGATGGGTTGGCCGTCATGGCGGCGCTGGCCACGGAAAAGTTGCCGACGCGCGTGCTGGTCGTCACGGCCCGCCTTGACCCGGTCTCGGTACGAACCAGCCTCGCCCTCGGCGCCGCCGGCTATCTGCCCAAGCATGAGGACAGCGACGTTCTCCTCACGGCCATCCGCGCTGTCGCCGCTGATCGCCGCTATATCAGTCCCGAGATTGCCCATCTCTACCCGCCTTCGCAGGAAACACCCCCTACCGACGCACTGACCTCGCGCGAGCGGGAGGTACTGGGTCACGTGGGACAAGGGCTTTCGTGCAAGGAAATCGCCCGGCATCTGGGCATTTCCGACCTCACGGTGCGCAAGCATCGGGAAAATCTCTGTCGCAAGCTCCATGTCAGGAATACCGCCGAACTAGTGGCATTCGCCATTCGAGCCAGTTATGCCTCATGACCCTTGTCCCATACGGCATCGGCCGTATTTTTTTGCCGCCCCCATCCTTCTACACTTCATCTCGATTTTTTGAACCCACCTCACTCAGGGAGAAGCGCAATGCCCAGAAATTCAAGTTCGATGCCCTACCGTGCCACCTTGATCGGTGCGCTCGCCATGGCCACGGTCACCACAGCCAATGCAGAAGTTCTTAGCGTATCCGGCAGCATCCTGGCAAAGATCAATGCGGATGCCACAGCAAAGAGCAAATTACTGGCCAAGCTCGGTGTCGATGGCAACAGCAGCATCAAGGGCATCCGGGTAATGAACGGGCGAATGGATGCCATCGGGAAGAAGTTGCACTTGCCGGAACGCAAGCTGAGCTTTATCACCTCCAGCGAAGTGCTCAACTGCGTGCCGGTCGAAGTTACCCGGAACGTCACGCTGAGCAAGGAAACAACCAACACCGTCGCGGTCACCAAGAGCGAAACATTCGGTGCCGAGGTTTCCGCTACGGTCAGCGCTTCCTATATGGGCGCAGAAGTCAGCGGCACAGCCACGGCCTCCTATGACTACACCTCCGAGAACATGCAAGAGAACTCATCAACCGTCAAGGTCGAAGATTCCACTTCAGTGTTATTCCCGGCAGCCGTCGGCGGTTTCGTTTCCGTTCTTGAATCGATGAAGCTCACCGCAACCGGTATTCCCTACACCATCACCTTTGTCCCGACAAATGAAACACAGTTCGAGTTCCAGGTTGAAAAGGCCGCGAATGGTCAAGCCTGCCTTTATGAGGGGGTTGGGTTCTCGGGCCGGAGTGCCTGTTATCCCGTGGGTAAAGAAGTTTCCTCAGTGGGGGATCTGAATGACAAGATCCGCAGTATCAAGCTTGAGGGCAAAGCACGCGCCGAAGTGTTTGAACACATCAACTTCGGTGGTGCCAAAACCAATGTTAATGCCTCCCTCACAAACACCGGACTTGGCCCAGCCAACTATTCTTCATTGAAAGTGCGTGGCGATGCAGAGACGCAAACCGTGATGCTCAAGTGGTCTGACATCAAGGCCTTGGTTCCGAAAACCGTGCAATCCTTCGATTTGAATGGCACCATCAGCATCGATGCCTCAAGCACTGATGGCAAGCGGATATCCACGTATGCCATGACCGATGACGAAGTCAAGGCAGCCTGCGAAAGGCTGACGGGCAGACCTCAGGGTGCAGACAAGCAAAAACAGGCAGGGATGGCAGGCAAGGGGCCGATGTCGGCCGCTACCTATGTGAATAGCGTCGACAAACAGCGGTTCGAGAGCCTGCTGAAATCCGGCAAGCTCAAGAAAATCAACTAACAACAGGTAGAAGGTTTCAACCCGGATTCGCGGGTATGCTTTGCTTATGAAAGCTACCCCCGAACTCCTCGCCCCGGCCGGCAGCCTGAAAATGGCTGCGACGGCCTTCGACTTTGGCGCCAGCGCCATTTATGCCGGCCAGCCGCGCTACAGCCTGCGCGTGCGCAACAATGAATTTGGCGACCTGGCCAAGCTCAAGGCCGGCATTGACCTCGCCCATGCGCGCGGCGGCCAGTGCTACATTGTCAGCAACATCTTTCCGCACAACGCCAAGCTCAAGACCTATCTCGACGATATGGCGCCGGTCGTCGCACTCAAACCCGATGCGCTGATCATGGCCGATCCCGGCCTGATGCTGATGATCCGCGAAACCTGGCCGGACATGCCGATCCATCTTTCGGTGCAGGCCAACACGGTCAATCATGCGGCCGTGCGTTTCTGGCAATCGGTCGGCGTGTCGCGCGTGATCCTGTCGCGCGAACTGTCGCTGGATGAGATCACCGAAATCCGTCAGGCCTGTCCCGATATGGAGCTGGAAGTCTTCGTGCATGGCGCCCTGTGCGTCGCCTATTCGGGACGCTGCCTGCTCTCCGGTTATTTCAACCACCGCGACCCGAACCAGGGCAGTTGTACCAATTCCTGCCGCTGGAGTTACGACGTCAAGCCGGCCACTGAAAACCCGACGGGCGATGTCTGGCTGATCGAGGAGGAAACGCGACCGGGACAATTGATGCCGATCGAGGAGGACGAGCATGGCACCTACATCCTCAACTCCAAGGATCTGCGCGCCATCGAGTACATCGATCAGTTGGTAAAAATCGGTGTCGACTCGCTCAAGATCGAAGGCCGCACCAAGTCGGCCTACTACGTGGCGCGCACCTGTCAGGCGTATCGACAGGCCATCAACGATGCACTGGCCGGGCGCAGCTTCAATGCCGGGTTGGTGACGCAACTCGACGACCTCGCCAATCGCGGCTATACCGCCGGCTTCTATGATCGCCACCCTGATCAGGAGTATCAGAATTATCTGACCGGCCTCTCGCAGATGGGCTCAAGCCAGTACGTCGGCGATGTCACCGGCTATGTCGATGGACTGGCCGAAGTGGAGGTCAAGAACCGCTTTGCAGTCGGCGACCGGCTTGAAATCATTGCGCCGGCCGGCAACGAGATTGTGTCGATTACAAGGATGGAAAAAGTCGGCGCTGACGGGACGGCACAAGCGACCGATGTGGCACCGGGCAACGGCTACCGCGTACGGCTGCCATTACCGGCAGGCAAGGAAGGCGCCTTCCTTGCCCGTCTTGATCAGACTTAGATCGCCGCTTCGTTCGTTTCGCCGGTGCGAATACGCACGATCTGCTCGACCGGCGACACGAAGATCTTGCCATCGCCGATCTTGCCGGTGCGCGCGGCCTTGATGATCGCTTCAATGGCTGGGTCAACCGCTTCGTCACCCACGACAATCTCGACCTTAATCTTGGGCAGGAAGTCGACGACATATTCGGCGCCGCGATACAGCTCGGTGTGACCCTTCTGGCGGCCAAAACCCTTGACCTCGGTCACGGTCAGGCCGGTGACACCCACTTCCGACAGCGCCTCGCGCACTTCGTCGAGTTTGAACGGCTTGATGATGGCTTCGATCTTTTTCATGGGTTGAGCTCCGTTAATTCCATTCGTCGGGATAACGCGATGTTATCGGATAACGCCAGTCCTTGCCAAAGGCACGCTTGCTGATGCGGATGCCCGGCGGCGACTGGCGGCGTTTGTATTCGTTGCGTTTGAGCAGATTCACCACGCGCTTCACATCGGCCTCGGCCAAACCGCTGGCGATGATTTCCTTCGGACTCTCGTCACGCTCCATGTAGGCGGCGATGATGGCGTCGAGCACTTCATATGGCGGCAGGCTGTCCTGATCGGTCTGGCCCGGCTTGAGCTCGGCCGACGGCGGGCGCACGATGATGTTGCGTGGAATCACATCCGAGATCGTATTGCGGTATTCCGCCAGCCGATAGACGAAGGTCTTGAAGACATCCTTGATGACAGCAAAACCGCCGGCCATATCGCCGTAAAGGGTCGCATAACCGACCGCCATCTCGCTCTTGTTGCCGGTGGTGAGCACCAGCCGGCCGGTGCGGTTCGAGATCGCCATCAGGAGCATGCCGCGAATGCGTGCTTGCAGGTTTTCGTCGGTCGTGTCCCATTCGGGCTTTTGGCCGAGCGGGGCGAATACCGGCGCCAGCAACTCAGCGAATTGCGTCATCGCAGCGGCGATTGGCACCTCGTCATACTGCACGCCGAGCCGGCGAATCATTTCGCGTGAATCGTCGAGGCTCATCTGCGCTGTCCACGGCGAGGGCATCATCACCGCGCGCACCTTGTCGGCGCCCAGCGCATCGACGGCGATGGCCAGCGTCAGCGCAGAATCGATGCCGCCCGACAGGCCGATGAGCGCGCCGGGGAAACCGTTCTTGCCGAGATAATCGCGCACGCCGAGCACCAGCGCGTCATAGACCAGCGCTTCGAGCGCGGGTTCGGCACGCTGTTCGCCCGGCAGGATGTGGCCCGCGTTGATCTCGACGACCACCGTGGATTCGGTAAAAGCGGGCAGCTGGTGCGTCAGGCGCCCCTGAGCATCCAGGGCAAACGAGGCACCGTCGAAGACCAGTTCATCCTGTCCGCCGACCATGTTGCAATACAGCGCGGGGATGCCCGTCGCGGCGACGCGTTCGCGCAGGATGGCATGCCGCGTCGTCTGCTTGTTCATGTGGTAGGGCGAGGCATTCAGTGCCAGCAGCACTTCCGCGCCCGCCGCGTGGTTGGCCTCGGCCGCCCCCGGCAGCCAAATATCCTCGCAAATGGCGATGCCCAGTCGCACGCCCTGGCACTCGATCACACAGGGTTTGCTGCCCGCCGTGAAATAGCGCTCTTCGTCAAACACCTGAGTGTTCGGCAGGCGCTGCTTGCGGTAGGTTGTTTCGATACGGCCATCACGCAACAGCGAGGCGGCGTTATAGCGCGCCGAACCAACCGCTTCGGGATGTCCGACAATGGCTGGCAGCGGCAGCCGTCCGGCCAGCGCCGACAATTCGTGCGCACAGGCCCGATAAAAGTCGGGCCGCAACAACAGGTCTTCCGGGGGGTAACCGCAGAGCGAAAGCTCCGGGGTCAGCAGCAGATCGGCGCCTGCGGCATGCGCATCCTGCGCGGCACGCAGGATGCGTTCTGCATTGCCGGCCAAATCGCCGACAGTGCAGTTGATCTGCGCGAGGGCGATCTTCAGGCCGGCCATGGTTTAGTACGCGGGCTTTTCCTTGGCGTCGTTGAAGCGCTTGACGCCGATCATGATTTCCTTCTTCGCTTCCTCGGCATCGACCCAGCCCTCGACCTTGACGAATTTGCCCGGCTCGAGATCCTTGTAGTGAGCGAAAAAGTGGGAGATCGCGTCGAGCGTGATCTGCGGAAAATCGCGCGGCGATTCGATTTCGCGATAGATCGGGGTCAGCTTGTCGACCGGCACCGCCAGCAGCTTGGCATCCTCGCCGGCCTCGTCGGTCATCTTCAGCATGCCGACCGGGCGGCAGCGCACCACCACGCCGGGCGGCAGCGCAAACTGGGTCACGACCAGCACATCGACCGGGTCGCCATCGCCCGCGATGGTATGCGGGATGTAACCGTAGTTGCAGGGATAGTGCATCGCCGTGCCCATGAAGCGATCCACGAAGATTGCGCCGGAGTCCTTATCCACCTCGTACTTGATCGGATCGGAACGCATCGGAATCTCGATGATGACGTTGAAATCATTCGGCAAATCCTTGCCGGAGGGGACGTTGTTGAGTGCCACGGGCTGCTCCTGCGTAAAAAAGAATAATTATAAGCGCATCAACTCAGCTTGCTTCGAACCCGGCATCGTCAATCGCCGCGCACAGCGCTTCGCGTGTCACCTTGGCCGGGTCGAACGCCACCACGGCCTGACCCGGATCGAGCGTCACTTCCGCCTTGGCCACACCGGGGGTTTCCGAAAGCACACGGGTCACGCTGCCCGAGCAGCCGCCACAGGTCATGCCGCCCACTTTGATGGTCGTTGTTTCCATATTCACTTCCTTTCCGGTTTCCAGCGTTTCAATAACAGGGAGTTGCTCACAACCGAGACCGAGCTCATCGCCATCGCTGCGCCGGCAATCACCGGGTTGAGATAGCCGAGCGCCGCCGCGGGAATGCCGATCACATTGTAGATAAAGGCCCAGAACAGGTTCTGGCGGATCTTCGCCAGCGTGGCGCGCGACAGGGAAATCGCATCCGCCACGCCGTTGAGATCGTTGCGCATCAGGGTGATGTCGGCCGCCTGCATTGCCACGTCGGCCCCCGCACCCATGGCGAAGGAGACATCGGCGGCGGCCAGCGCCGGCGCGTCGTTGATGCCGTCGCCGGCCATGCCAACCACCTTGCCCGCCGCCTTGAGCGCGGCGACATGGGTCGCCTTGTCGGCCGGCAGGACACCGGCCTCAAAACGCGTCACACCGGCCTGTCGGGCAATCTCGGCGGCGGTTACGGCGTTGTCACCGGTGAGCATCACGACCTCGACACCCAGCGCCTGCAAGCGCGCCACGGCCGCCTTTGAGGACTCGCGCAAAGGATCGGCGACAGTGATCATGCCGACGATGTCGTCACCGAGCGCCACGACGATCTGCGCCTTCGCTTCCGTCACCCCCAGCCAGTCCGGCGAACCGACGCGCACCGCCCTGCCCGCTACCGTGCCGGCAATTCCACGGCCGGCTTCAACCGTCACCTCCTGCGGCGCATCGAGTGCCAATCCGCGCGCCTTCGCTTCGGCCACCAGCGCAGCAGCCAGCGGGTGCGACGAGCCTTGTTCGAGGCTGGCGGCAAGGCGCAATACCTCATCTGCCGTCCTGCCATCGCCGACATTTTGTATATCAGTCACCACCGGTTTGCCTTCCGTCAGCGTCCCCGTCTTGTCCACCGCCAGCACATTGATCTTTTCCGCCAGTTCCAGCGCCTGCGCATTGCGGATCAGCACGCCGGCCTTGGCGCCCAGCCCCGTGCCGACCATAATCGCCGTCGGTGTCGCGAGCCCCAGTGCGCAGGGGCAGGCGATCACCAGCACGGCCACCGCATTCACCAGTGCATAGGTAAAGTCGCCATAGGACATCATCCAGCCGATAAACGTCAGCAGTGCGATGGCACCCACCACCGGCACGAAGATCGCGGACACCCGGTCGGCGAGGCGCTGCACGGGTGCTTTTGATCCTTGGGCCTCTTCCACCAGACGGATGATGCCGGCCAGCAATGTATGTGAACCCACCCCGGTCGCCTTGCAACGCAGCAGGCCATCGCCGTTGATGGTCGCGGCGAAGACTTTATCGCCGGGAGCTTTCGCGACCGGCAGGCTCTCGCCGGTCAGCATCGATTCATTGGCACTGGAGTTACCGGCGACCACCTCGCCATCGACCGGCACGGCCTCACCCGGCCGCACCACCACGATGTCGCCGGGAATCAGGCTCGCCACCGGTACTTCGACGATCTCTTCGCCACGCTCGACAAACGCCGTTTGCGGCGCCAGCTTCATCAGCGCCTCGATCGCCGCGCCGGTCTTGGCCTTGGCGCGCGCCTCGAGAATCTTGCCCATCAGCACCAGCGTGATGACCGTCGCCGACGCCTCGAAATACACATGCAGATGCGTCCAGTCGAGCAGCCAGACCGCCGTGCTGTACAGCCACGCCATGCTAGTGCCGAGCGCGACGAGCACATCCATGTTGCCGCTGCCGCCGCCGCGCACCGCATTCCAGCCGCCGACGTAGAAACGCCAGCCCACCCAGAACTGCACCGGCGTGGCGAACATGAATTGCAGCCAGCGCGGGATGATGTCTTCGGTGTGGCACTCGGCACCTAATGAGAAACCGCCGTCGAACATCGCCGGCATCTGCGCCAGCAGCGGCAGGGTCAGCGCCAGCGCGATCCAGAAGCGCTTGAGCTCGGCCTGATACGCCGCCGCCTTGCGGGCCTTTTCCTCACCCCGCGTATCCGCCGTCGACAGCGCCGCCTTGAAGCCGGTCTTGACGATGGTCGCGATCAGCTTGTCGACATCGGCCTGCGCCGGATCGAAGCGGATATGCGCCCGCTCGGCTGGCAGGTTTACCACCGCCTCCACGCCCGGCAGCTTGTTCAACTGCCGTTCGATGCGCCCCGAGCAGGCGGCACAGGTCATGCCGGCAATCGAAAGCTCAACAACTTTTTCAACTTCTTCAGTAGTCATGCCAGTTCTTCAAAATGATCCAGATCGGCGAAATAGAGCGCCTGCCGCACCGGCAAGCCCTCATGGGCGAACAGGGCAGCATAGCGCGCCAGTTGCGGTGCGTATTCTGCCCGTTTGGCGGCGATGAAGGCGGCCACGTCGCCCCCCTCATGCACGCTGGTCTTGTAGTCGATGATCCAGCGCACGCCGTCTTCAATGAAGGTGCGGTCGACAATGTGGTTACGCAAGCCCCCGATCTCCTCATCCAACTGGGTCAGGCGCAGTTCGCACGCGTCCTCTACCCGCGCCTGCAACATCCAGCGACCCCGCTCGCTCGTCAGCGCATGCGTCAGCGCACGCAGCACGCGTGCCGCGCCTTGCTGGCTAGTCGTCACCTCATGCCCCTGCTGGCGCAGCCATTTTTCGCAATAGGGCAGACACTGTTGGACACGCGCTGGCGACCAGCGTTCAAGCCCTTCCCCGGCGATCAGTTCCAGATAGCGGTGCACCAGCGTGCCGACATCCGGCGCCAGCGATGAATTGGCGAGATAAAGCGGGAACTCTGTCGCCGGCAATTCGTCGCCCGCGCCATCGTGCGTGGGCATGGTCAGCGCCGCCAGTGGCAGGCGCTGCAGTTGCGGCACGAAGTCAGCAAAGCTGATCGCCGGCTCGGCAGGCGTTTCCAGTCGCGCATCCAGTTCTGTTGCAGCCGCGTCAAACGCATCCGCCAATACCGGCCAGAGGATGTTGAAAGGCTTGCCCGCGCGCTTGCGCGGCGGCTCGATCCTGTACAGGCCAGTCTTCGCCTCGCGCTTCGGGCGCGCCACCGCCAGCAGGTGTAGGCAGCGCACCGCGCGGGTCGCCGCCACGTACAGGAGGCGGCGCGTTTCCTGGTCGGCCCGCTCGGCTTCCAGCGTGGCGATGTAGCGGCGGATGCTGTCTTCTTCGCTTTCCTCCGCGTCCGTAAATTCATCCGCCTCACTATCGATAGTACGGATCGGTGCCACCACCAGATGCGGCCAGCCCTGTTCATCCTGCGTGCTGTCCCAGGTCAGCAAGCGACGCTCGTTGCCTCTGATCTGCCGATGCAGGCCGGGCAGGATGACGGTATCGAACTCCAGTCCCTTGGCTTTGTGCACCGTCATGAACTTGAGCTGCGCCGCCAGCGGGTCGCTGCTGGCGGCGGCGAAGAGGCTCACCACTTCGGCATCGAGACGATCCTGTTCGAAACGACCGCTCGCTTCCAGATCGTCGAGCAGGCGGAAATAGGCGGCGACATCGGCATGATCTGTCGCGTTGCCAAGACAGCGCGGGCCGCCGAGGCGGCGCCAGGCGGTTTCCACCTGACGACGCAGTGGCAGGCGACCCGGCGCGTCGATCACGGGGGCAAGCGCCGCCACCGCATGGGCCAGCCGTTGTCGACCATCGTCGGAAAGATTTGCAATGCGTTCTGGATTATGCATCAGTGTCCATGCCGTCCTGTCAGCGCCGACATTTCCACACAAGGCATGCAGATCGGCCAGCGTCAGCCCGCACCACGGCGCGCGCAGGATGGCCAGCCAATGCACGCGGTCGGCGCGATGGCACAGCGCATGGGTCAGAGAGAGCAAATCCTGTATCGGCTGGCGCGCACCCAGCGATTCGATCTCGACGGCTTCGTAGCGCAGTGTTGGCGCATGCCGCCGCAGCGCATCGATCAAGGGTCGCAGGTGATCGCGGGCGCGCACCAGCACGGCAATCGTTGCCTGCGGCTCGTCGCGCCAAGTGGCCGTGATGATCTGCCTCATCGCGGCGGCTTCCTGTTCATCGCCTAGCACCTCGCCTTCCGCCACATCCTTCGGCACCAGCACCGGATGCACGAACACGCCGCCACCGGGACGGGCGTCGCGCGTGGCAATCGAGGGCGCATAGCTCACCCGACCGCGTTCAGCATCCGGCTGTGACGGAAAGATGGTCGGGAAGCTCGCATTCACCCAGTCGACAATGGCCGGCACCGAGCGGTTGTTGCGGTAGAGCGTCAGAGGCTCAAGCGACAGCGCCCCGATACCCCGCTGCCAGGCACGCAGGAACAGACCGACATCCGCCTTGCGGAAACGGTAGATCGACTGCATCGGATCGCCGACGACGAACAGCGTGCGCCCGTCCCCTTGCTGCCAACCGGCGGTAAGCTTCTCCAGCAGCGCGATCTGCTGCGGGTTGGTATCCTGGAATTCGTCGACCAGCAAATGGCGGCTGCCGTAGTCGAGGCGCAGCGCCAGATCGGTCGGCGCATCCTCATTGCCCAGCGCTTCCAGCGCGCGCTCGGCAATCGCGGAGAAATCGGTTTCGCCGGCTTCCTGAAAGACCGTCCACAACTGGGCGACGGCCAGCACCAGCACTTCGGCAAAAGTTTCGATGGCCGCGAGATCAACGACTGCGTAGCGCGGCAGCGGACAGCCGGCCGCGCTGCGCAGGGCATCGAGTGCCGCCGGCTGCTCGGCCAGCCATTCGGCGGCCTGCTTGAGCGTGGCGCGGTGTTCCTGCAACGCGGCATCCTTGGCCGGCAGTCCCATCCGGGCATCAAAGGCCTTGCGCGGATCGCCGTCGTTGTTGAGCAGCAGTGCCGCCAGCGCCTGCCAGCGCGGCAGATCGTCCGGCGTATTTTCCAGTGGGGCAGCCCAGTCAGCCAGCGCGGCAAAGGCCGGCTTTTCGTCGCCGACGGCCAGCGCCACATGGCGCCCGGCGGCGAACAGTTCCTCGGTCTGGCACACGTGCAGCGCCGCTGCCGCTGCGGACAGATCGCGCGTCACCAGACGCTGCAGATTTTCGGTCAGCGCTTCGCCCAGCCGTTCGCGATCTGCCTCATCGCCAGCGCGCAGCCCATGCACATGCGGCCACCACTGTTCGCGAAAGGCCAGCATGCCAACCAGCAGGCGCCGCAACTGGGCGGCATCGTTGTCGAGGCAGGCCAGCGCCTGCGCGACGGCAGGAAAGGCTTCGACGGCAGCCACCGTGCGATGCGCCGCCTCTTCGTAATGCAGGGCCGGCTTGTCGGCGATGCGCGGCATGCCGCCAAAGCGCGAGAGGTAGGGCATCTGCCGCACCAGACTAGCGCACAGGGCGTCGATGGTGGTGATGCGCAAACGCTCCGGCTGATCGCCCAATCCCCAGCCCAATTCGCGATCGCGCGCCACCACCGCGTGGGCGAGGCGCCAACTGGTCTGCTCATGTGCTGTCGCCGGTTCGGGGTCTGCTGCCTTGGCCAGCCGCAGCAGGATGCGGTTGCGCATCTCGGCCGCCGCCTTGCGGGTAAAGGTAATCGCGACGATCTGCTCGGGTGCCTCGACGCACGCCAACAGGCCGAGATAACGCTGCGTCAAGAGTTCGGTCTTGCCGGCACCGGCGGGGGCCTGCACGATGAAGGATTGATCCAGCGTCAGCGCACGCGCACGCGCCGCCGCATCGCTCGCGGCGAGGTCTTCATGCCGTCCTGCCAGCGCCGACATTTCAGTCATGGCAGTTCTCGTATTGCGTGCGCCGTTCGGCCAAGCGCAGCAAGGGCAGGACTTCGCAATACGCCAGATCGCGCTCGTCCTCAAAGCGCACGGCCGCTTCGCCACGCTGGATTTCGTCGGCCAGCGCCAGCAGCTTCGACTTCCACTCGGCGAGCAGGCTGCTCCAATCGTCACGGCCGGACACGTCCGGCAGCAGTCCTTCCTGCGCGGCCAGCCCGACAAAGCTGCATTCGCCGCGCCGCACCTTGGCAAACGCCACGGCAGCCACTTCCGTTTGTCCCGGCTCGGCCAGCACCAGCGCGGCATACAGCGGCAGTTGCGGTTCGAGGATGCGCTCTTTCAGCCAATGCTTCACATCCAGCTTGCCGCCGGTCTTGTAGTCGATCACCACGCGCCGGCCATCCGCCGCCAACAAATCGATGCGGTCGATCACCAGATGAATTTTCAAGCGCCCGAGGCTGACGGTGTGCCGTTCCTCACAGGCTTGTACCGTAAAGGGCGCGGTACGTGTCCCTTCTGCGCGCAGCCATTCGCCGCAAAGGCGCAGCAGACGATTGGTTTCAAGGTCACGCAAGGTCGGCGTCAAGGCTTCGCCCAGTTCGCTCTCCAGTCGCACCAGCGCTGTCTCGACCGCCGCAACCAGTTGTTGCTGCTGCGCCGCGTCGCTCAGCGCCAGCAGGTTCACTAGCGTGCTGATCGACTGCCAGAAAGCTTCGAGCGTGGCATGCACCAGCGTGCCGCGCGTTTTGGCATCGAGCCCTTCCGCCGGACTTTGCAGGGCCTTGGCGCCGAGGCGGTAGCGATAGAACGCCCAGGCCGGGCACAGCGCCTGCGCCTTCAGTAGGCTGCTGCCTCCGCTCACCTGCTCGCCTTCGGCCACGGGGGGTGCCAGCGCGTCATCGAGGAACTCGGGCTTGATGGAAGACACGTCAGTCGTAAAAGTCGGCGCTGGCGAGACGGCAATGCCGGCAATCAAGGGACTGGGACGCAACTCGCGGTCGCCCTCTTTTTCCGCGTAGCTGAAAATGATCTCGGGGGCCGTGCGCAATAGATCGGCATGTAGCGACTGCGCAAAAACGGCCTGGATTTCGGCCGAGGCTGCAGGCGTCGCGTGGCGACGTTGCACTTCGGCGGACAGCAGCGGATTGGGTCGCGCCGGCGGCGGCCAGCAATCATCGTTCATGCCCATCACCCACAGCGCATCGAACGCGGCACCACTGGCTTCGAGCATACCGAGCACCTGCAGCGGCGGATCGCCCGGCGTCTTGGGCTGGAAAATCTTGTCGGCACACAGGCGCTGCAACTCGCTCACCGCCGCACCCGCGCGCAGTGCACCCAGCACCTCATCAAGACGGGCAAAGCGTTCCAACACCTCAAGGAAAGCAGCGCGTGCCTGAAATTCGGTCGAGGACAGGGTGCGCTCCCCCGGCCAGCCCACGGCGCCCAAGGTTTCGCGGAACTGTACCGCCCACTCACTCGGACGCCGCGCCGACTTCACATTCGCCTGCGCATCGGCCAGTGCGCGCAGATGCTTGGTCAGTTGCGGCCTATCTGCTTCCGCCAGCGCATGCGCGAGACGCACCCCGGCTGTCAGCGCGACTTTCTGGCCCGGCCGTTCGCGCAGGGCCGCATCGATGCGCGCGCGCAAATCCGCTTCGGCCAGATCAGCCGACCAGTAGGGGCGCAGCAGCAAGGCACCCAGTTCGTCCGGCATCAACCCCTGCGGCATTGCCAGAATGCGCAGCAAAGCGATTGCCGTACTCACCAGCCCGTGCTGCAGTAGCGGCAAGCCCAGCGAGAGGTTGTAGGGGGCCGGCAGGGCGTCGCAGCCGTTTTCCAGCGCAGCGGGCGCGAGCAGTTCGTCGAGGATCGGCGTCAGCAAACGGCGACGCGCTTCGAGATCCGCCACGACGATGCCGAGCCGCGTACCCGGCGCGGCCTGCAAACGCTCAAGCGCCCACGCCGCAGCGGCACGACACTCGGCCTCGGCATCCTTGGCCGGACACGCCTGCAGCCGTTCGGCCGCATCTTTTTCAGGCAGATGGTCGTTGACCGCCACGCCGCGTGTCGTCAACAAGCTGCGCAAGCGTCGCACCTGCGGACTGGGCGCATCGAAACCGGCGAACACCATGCTTGCGGGCAGACGGCCGAAGCCGCGCTCGATCCAGCCGAATACACGTTCGCGGTATTGCACCAGATCAACCCAGCTGCGGCTGCGCAGGGTCTCCAGATAGCGGCGGCGCCATTGCAGGAAACGGCGGGTTTCCTCGACGTCGCTGGCAGCATCGACGGGCAGCCCCCAGCCGGTCAGCAAGGCATGCGCTTCGTAGGCGGATTCGGCCAGACTGTGGCGATCAAACAGTTCCAGATCGGCATCGGCGTCGAGCAAGCCGCGCCAGACCAGCAGCGCTTCATCGGCCGACAGCACCCGGCCGGGCACCGCGTCGGCCGGCACTTCGCCGCACAGAGCGATGGCCTCACCGAGTTCCGCCAGCCAGGCATCCAGCGTCGTGGCGCGCAGGCTGGGCCAGACCGCCAGCCCCTGCGCCATCGCCTGCCGGCCGTGCCCTAGCTGAAGATTGCGCGCCAGCCGCTGGGTGGCGCAGAGATAGATCAAACCTTACTCGAAGTTGATCGGCTCGGGCTTCTCGGTGGGCCGCTGCTCGTTGTTCCAGGCTTCGAATCCACCGGCCATCGAGAGGAGGTCGCTGTAGCCGAGCTTCTGCAGTTGCACCGCCGAGAGGGCGGCACGGCCGCTGGTGCGGCAGTAGATCAGGAAGGCGCCGTCCTTGCGTGCGCACTCGGGCACCATGCCGATCTTGAACTCCAGCACGCCACGCGGGATGTTGATCGCGCCGGGCAGATGGCCGGCGGCGTATTCGTCGTACTCGCGCACGTCGATGACGACACGCTTGCCGAGCAGGGCCTGTGCTTCGGCAGTGGCGACTTCCTTGATCTGGGATTTGGCTTCGACCACGAGGTCGTGCGGTGTAACGGCCATATTTCTCTCCGGGGGAATGAATTATTAGGAAAGGCTGATTATCCCAGATCACCGCGCGCGGGCGTAATCTGCCGCCGCCTATAATCCGCCGCCCATGACCGCTCTCGCTACGACTGCTCTCGATGCACTGCGCCAGATATTCGGCTACCCGGCCTTTCGCGGGCCGCAGGCAGAGATCATCGATCACCTGACCAGCGGCGGCGATGCGCTGGTACTGATGCCGACCGGCGGCGGCAAGTCGCTGTGCTACCAGATTCCCGCCCTGCTGCGCCCCGGCGTCGGCATCGTCGTCTCGCCGCTGATCGCGCTGATGCAAGATCAGGTCGAAGCCTTGGACCAAGCCGGCGTGCGCGCGGCCTTCCTGAATTCCTCGCTCGACTTTGCCAGCGCCAGCAGCACCGAAAAGCAACTGCTCAACGGCGAACTCGACCTGCTCTACGTCGCACCGGAACGCCTGCTCACCGAACGCTTCCTCGCCCTGCTTGACCGCCTGAATGCGGACGGAAAACTCGCCCTGTTCGCCATCGACGAGGCGCATTGCGTGTCGCAGTGGGGCCACGACTTCCGGCCTGAATACATCCAGCTCTCGGTACTGCACGAACGCTATCCGAGCATACCGCGCATTGCGCTCACCGCCACCGCCGATGAACTGACACGGCGCGAAATCCGCGTGCGCCTCGGGCTGGAGGATGCGCGTATCTTCCTCTCCAGTTTCGACCGGCCGAACATTCGCTACACCGTGGTCGACCGCGATAACCCACGGCGCCAGTTGCTCGACTTTCTTGCCGGCCATGAGGGCGAGGCCGGCATCATCTACTGCCTCTCGCGCAAGAAGGTGGACGAGACCGCCGCCTGGCTCAATACGCAGGGCATCGCCGCCCTACCCTATCACGCCGGTCTCGGCGCCGATGTGCGCACGCGCCACCAGCAACGCTTTCTGCGCGAGGACGGCATCGTCATGGTCGCCACCATCGCCTTCGGCATGGGCATCGACAAGCCCGACGTACGCTTCGTCGCCCACCTCGACCTGCCGAAAAGTCTCGAAGCCTACTATCAGGAAACCGGCCGTGCCGGCCGTGATGGCGAGCCGGCCGAAGCGTGGATGACTTACGGCCTCAACGACGTGGTGATTCATCGCCAGCGCATCGACGAATCGGAGGCTGGCGAAGATCAGAAGCGCATCGAACGCGGCAAGCTCGACGCTCTCCTCGCCTGGTGCGAAACCGCCGAATGCCGCCGCACGCGCCTGCTCGCCTATTTCGCGGAAACCCGCGAAGGCCGTTGCAACAACTGCGACACCTGCCTCACGCCGCCAGAGTTGTGGGACGGCAGCGTCGCCGCGCAGAAAGCCATGTCCGCCATCCTGCGCACCGGCCAACGTTTCGGCGCCGGTCACCTGATCGACCTGCTGCGCGGCAAAGCCAGCGAACGCATGCGCGAACTCGGCCACGACAAACTGCCCACCTTCGGTGTCGGCAGCGACCTTGATGACGCCAACTGGCGCTCAGTCTTCCGCCAACTCCTCGCCGCCGGCCTGCTACATGCCGACGCGCAAGCCTACGGCGCGCTCAAACTGACCGACGCCGCCCGCCCCGTGCTGAAGGGCGAATCAACCCTGTCCATGCGCCGCCAGAAAATGTCGGCGCTGGGAGGACGGCGCAATGAGCGGCGCAGATCATCCGCCACGCCGCAAACCAGCAACAACCCGCCGCTCTTCGAAGCCCTGCGCGCCTGGCGCGCCGAGCAAGCCAAGACCCAAGGCGTACCCGCCTACGTCATCCTCCACGACAAAACCCTGCACGAACTTGCCGACCGCCCCCCGACCACCCCGGACGACCTGCTCGACGTCCCCGGCATCGGCCAAGCCAAAGCCGAACGCTATGGCGCGGA
Source organism: Rhodocyclaceae bacterium (assembly GCA_030824115.1). GTDB lineage: Bacteria > Pseudomonadota > Gammaproteobacteria > Burkholderiales > Rhodocyclaceae > Sulfuricystis. The sequence continues at coordinate 83,034 of JAVBYI010000023.1, forward strand.
CTTGCTGGTGCTGATCAAGCGGATGGCCTCGCAGTAAAAGTCAGCGCTGGCGGGACGGCGAGGTCGGCCAGAAGCGGCTGTTGATCACACTGTTCCGAAGCGGACAGCCAGTTACGCTAGAGGTATGCTATCGGCTTTTTTGGTTCAGCTACTAGCGAAACCTGCCTTGGCCCATTTTGTCGTTGGAGATTTGCGGATGTGCGACATACTTGTTTGGTCGTTTGACGCGATACGCTGGCCCGAAACAATCAGTGCGCTAGCTGCTGTGGCCACGACAGCCATTGCGTTATTTGCGTTGCAAACTTGGCGGCACCAAGATAAGGCCAAGGGCAAAGCTGAATTTCTTGATGCATTGATTGAAGCTGCACACACCTACATTGCAGAGGTGTCTAAGCCCATCACGCTCTTCGAGATAGCAAAGATCGGCATGACAAGTCATGCGCCAACGTGGGAAAACGGAGACCAAGCAGAGATAGAGGTCAAAGGTGCGATTGCCTACATACAGAAAAACGGGGAGTATGACGGCAACCGTCTATTAGAAGTACTAAAGACCGTCCAACCATCAGTGATTAAGCTCAGGTCGCTAGCTGCGAAGGGACAGGTATTCAAGTTCGATGACTATGCGAAATGCCAGAACGCAGTTGCAACGCTTACATGGCATTTCGATAGGATAGAGGCGTTCATGGTTGTCATCAGGTCGCCAACATGGAATTGGGATAATCCGCGAGTGCAGAAACATTTGAAGGATCTAATGGCTATCAACCCTGACGATATTCGCAAGAATATCCAAGAGAACAATATCGTTCTCCTCGAATTTTCTAGCGAAGCGTATAAGCGAATTTATGGCTAAGGCCTACGGTCATGCAGACTCATTCCAGAAGTACCTGCCTACCCTCTCATTAAACAGGTTCAGGATTGGGTCGATTTGCTAACCGTCTGCTTTGCAATCCAGAAACTCCTGCTTTTGGTCCAGTCCCGTCGTCCAAAATGTCGGCGCTGACAAGACGGCAAGTGAATACGCTAGCCGCGCCAGAGATTCAGCAAGCCATACACCCCATAACCCAACACCAGCAAGCCAGAAATCACCCGCGTGGCGCGCGCTTGGGCGAAACGGCGGAAGCGGGTGAGCAGCAGCCCGGCCAGCAACAGATTGGGCAATGTACCCATGCCGAAGGCCAGCATCAGTAGCGCACCCTGCCCGGCGGAGCCACTAGCGAGTGCCGTGGTGAGGGCGCTGTAGACCAGCCCGCAGGGCAGCCAGCCCCACAGCAGGCCGAGCGGGAAGGCTTGTGCCATGCCGCGCACCGGGAGGAAGCGTTTGGTCAATGGCTGGATGCGGCGCCACACGGCCTGCCCGCCCTGCTCCACCCAGGCGAGGGATTGTGTCGCGCCAATCAGATAAAGCCCCAGCGCCACCAGCATCAGGCTGGCAAGGAGGTAGAGGCCATGTTGCAGCGGTAAGAGTGACCCGGCCACTTGCCCGATGGCCCCGGCCAGCAGGCCGGCCAACGCATAGCTCGCGATGCGGCCGAGGTTGTAGGCGAGGTGGATCGAGAAGGCCGGCGTGCCAGCGTTTGCCTGCAGGCTGAGTGCGCCGACGATGCCGCCGCACATGCCGGCACAGTGTCCTGCGCCGAGCAGGCCGACGAGCAAGAGTGCGAGGAAACTGTTATCCACGCCGCAACTGCCGTCTTGCCAGCGCCGACTTTTGGTTCAAATGACCTTGGAGTAGCGCACGCGTTCGCGGTCGGAACGCAGGTACTTGTCGAACACCATTGCGATCACGCGCACGAGGATGCGGCCCTTCGGCTCGACGGTAATCCACTGGTCGTCGATAGAGAGCAGGCCGGCGGCTTCCATCTCGCGCAGGTCGGCCAGTTCGGCGGCGAAGTAGGACTTGAAGTCGATCAGGTGGGCAATCTCGATGGACTCGATTGACAGTTCGAAGTGGCACATCAGCGCCTGGATGATCGAGCGGCGCAGCAGGTCGTCGGCGGTCAACTCAAGCCCGCGCATGACCGGCAGGATGCCCTGATCAAGCGCGTCGTAATACTCGTCCAGCGTGCGATAGTTCTGGCAATAGGTCGGGCCGACCTTGCCGATGGCGGAAACGCCAAAGGCCAGCAAGTCGGCTTCGGCGTGCGTCGAATAGCCCTGGAAGTTGCGGTGCAGACGGCCCTGGCGCTGCGCCACGGCCAGTTCATCATCCGGCTTGGCGAAGTGGTCCATGCCGATGAAGACATAGCCGGCATCGGTCAGGCGGCGGATGGCGAGCTGGACGATTTGCAGCTTGGCCTCGGGCGAGGGCAGTTCGGCCTCACTGATGCGGCGCTGCGGCTTGGCGAGGTTCGGCAGATGGGCGTAGTTGTAGATCGACAGACGATCCGGCGAGAGCTTGATCACCTCATCGAGCGTGTGGTTGAAACTGATGACGTTCTGCTTCGGCAGGCCGTAGATCAGGTCGACCGACAGGCCCTTGAAACCAAATTCGCGCGCCGAGTCGATGACGAGTTTGGTCTCGTCGAGGCTCTGGATGCGATTGACGGCCTGCTGCACGCGCGGATCAAAATCCTGCACGCCGACGCTCATGCGGTTGAAACCGAGTTCGGAGAGCAGCTTGACCGTCTCGCGATCAACCTTGCGCGGATCGACTTCGATGGAGTATTCGCCATCGGGCAGCATCTTGAAATGCTGCCAGGTCATTTCCATCAGGCGGCGCATTTCGTCGTGCGACAGGAAGGTCGGCGTGCCGCCGCCCCAGTGCAACTGAATGACCTCGCGCGGGCCATCGAGTGACTCGGCCTGCAGCGCCATTTCCTTGCCGAGATACTTCAGATACTTGGCCGAACGACCATGATCTTTGGTAATAATCTTGTTACAGGCGCAGTAATAGCAGATCGTATTGCAGAACGGGATGTGAAAGTATAATGAGAGCGCTCGACCAATCCCGCCAATCGTCCGTTTGCCCAGCCATGAGCTGTAGGCAGCAGAATCGAAGGCTTCGACAAAGCGATCGGCCGTCGGGTAAGACGTATAGCGCGGACCGCTGACATCAAAGCGGCGAATGACTTCCGGATCGAAAATTAGTTCTTGATAGTGGCTCACAAATATACCGTCTCGATGTGACTGAAAACGCTCAACACTCACTGTACGCACTGCGACGCCCGGAACCGGGCGCGGGGTATGCAGAATGCAGCAAGCGTCGCCGATTCACGTTGACGCAGATCAAAGCTCACGTATTTGATGTGTTTGCACCTGGAATCGTTTCATGCACGCGCAGGTAACCCCCTTGTCTGTCCCTGCCTTGCGCGAGGCCTGTTCGCAGTGCAATTTGCGCGAGCTTTGCCTGCCTGTCGGGCTCTCCCCCGAGGAGTTGGGGCAGCTTGATGAGTTGGTGGATACGCGCCGGCGGGTGCTACGCGGCCAGCATATTTACCGCAGCGGTGACCCCTTCGAGGCGCTCTATGCCATCAAAACCGGCTTTTTCAAGACCGATGTGCTGCTCGAAGATGGCCGCGACCAGGTGACCGGCTTCCAGATGGCCGGCGAAATCCTCGGCCTGGACGGCATCGGCACCGAAAAGCATGCCTGCAATGCCATCGCCCTCGAAGACAGCGAAGTCTGCGTCATTCCCTTCATCGATCTGGAAAACTACTCGCGTGAAATCGGCGCGCTGCAGCACCATTTTCACAAGGTGATGTCGCGCGAGATCGTCCGTGACCATGGCGTGATGATGCTGCTCGGCATCATGCGTGCGGAAGAACGGCTGGCCGCCTTCCTGCTCAATCTCTCGCAGCGCTTTACCGCCCGTGGCTACTCGCCAACCGAGTTCAACCTGCGCATGACGCGCAACGAGATCGGTTCCTACCTGGGACTCAAGCTCGAAACCGTCAGCCGTGCCTTCTCGCGTTTTCAGGATGAAGGCCTCATCACCGTGCATCAGAAGCACATCCAGATTCTTGAAGTGGCCGGCCTGAAAAAACTGCTCTCGGAACGGCGCAACTGATCAGGCCAGCCAGCCCCACGGATTTTTCGTCAGGGCCACCGAGACAATCCAGCCGAAGCTCAGCACCGCGCCCAGTCCTGCCAGTAGGCGCATGCGTGGTGGGTAGCGGACGCCAAAGGCCAAGGCCCCAAGGATGATGTAAACAATCAGCCCGAACACCTTGGCGGTCAGCCAGGCATCGATAAACGGGTATTGCTCCAGCTTCACCATCAGCACCAAGGCAGCCGCCAGCAGCAGGCTATCGTTGACGTGCGGCAATACCTTGAAAACACGCCGTCCTGCCAGCGCCGACTTTTGCATCAGCAACAGACCGCGCAGACAAAATCCCGAGATGCTCAGGATGACGCAGGCAATATGCAGGTGCTTGATGGCGAGGTAGGACATGTCGCAAAATCGCCCCAATCACGCCACGCGGGCTTTGAAGCGGCGGTAAGCCCCCACAATACGCAACAGGTTCAGCGCCAGCCAACCGCAGTCCAGCATCAGCAGCAGCCCGCCCGGCCGCGCCAGTACCGGTAGCCAGACGGCCGAGAGCAGCACGGTCAGGGTCACGAGATGCACCCGGAACTGGGCGCGCATCTGCGACTCGGCCAGCATCTGGTTCATGGTCGGCGGCAGGGCCTGCATGCCATAGTGGCGTTGCAACTGTAGCCAGTTGATGAAGGGCATGATCTTGTAAAGCATGCCGTTGATGACACTGAAGAACACGCCAAACAAGGCCAGCACGCCCAGCCAGACGGTGATCCGCTCATCATCCCCAAACAGGGGCATCAGGGCCGATAGCAGCAGGAGCAGCAGCGACAGCATCGCCAGTCGAAAGAACAGGAACGAGGTATCGCTTACCTTGCGCCGCCGCCGGGCATGCAGGTGCAAGGTCACGGCCCCATAACTTGCCGCCACGGCAACGCCGGACAGCAGCACGATCGACCGCAACGGTTCGGGAAAATCGGGGAACAGCGCCGACCAAATGCCCACCACGGCCAGCAGCGCCCACGGCATGCCCCGGGAAAACCAGTCCGGATAGGCCGGGGTCAGCTGAAACATCGGCACCACGAAATAAGACACCCCGGCGAGCAGGATCAAAGCCCAGCCGCCCAGACCCCAGGCAGCATGCACGTCCGCCAGCGGCGGTAGTGGCAGCAGCAGTCCTTTCGCCAAGCCGGTGGCGAGCGTCACACCAGTGATCAGGGTCACCAGCAGCGCGGCAAGGGCAATGCGCAAGGCAACAATCGTCGCCCCCTGTGCGGGTGTGCGCCACACCGCCAGACCAAGCACGACGATAAAAAAACCCAGCCCAACCGCGAAGGTATGCCCCGCCGCCATGAAAAAGCCGGGGCGCTGTGCCAGAAATGCCGCCACCAGCAGGCCGGCGGCCACGATCAGTAGCGGATGGACAATTGCCGCCAGCCAGCGCGGGCGCCAGATGTTGCCGCCCGCCGCCACCGGGATGAATTGCAGCAGGGCGCCGCACATCGCCTGCAACATGAATCCTGCCACGAACAGGTGCACCATTGCCAAGGTGCCAGGCGCCCATCTTGACGCCAGCAAGACTTCCCCCTGCACCAGCAGCAACAGCCCTGCCGCGATGCCGAACCAGGGTGCCGTCAGGAAGAACCGGTAGGGCACCGAGATCGGCGGTGCCTGCTCGAAGGAAAGGTTCGGATGCACGTGGAAACGGCCTCCGGATCAGGCGTGGCGGATGCGAATCTCGTGCGTACCGTCTTCGCGCATGGACTCTGTCCAGACAAAACCGTTCTTGCGCAGGATGTTGAGCAGCGGTACGGGATGGCAATAAATCAACAACAGCAATTCCCCTCCCCTTGGCAGAACATCCAGCGCCGCCAGGGTTTTTTCCAGGGGTTCGGGCGGCTGCATGTCGCGGCCGTCGACCACCAGATCAGCCGGTTTGTCTAGGCCATCTGGCATGCCAGATCAATCCTGTCTTGCAGTTGCGGGCCCAAGACAGCCTCCTGGGGCGCCAGACTACGGTCGCACATCGGATAGAGAATGTTTTCTTCCTTCATGTTGTGCTGCTGCATCAGGATCAGGAGGGTTTCCGCCGCCCCGCCGAACCCTTCGCGATCCTGCGCCGCCAGTGCCGTCTGCATCTGTCCGATCAACTCGCGCATCTGCGCATGTTCGAGACGCATCATCTGCGTGGGGCCGAGCGTCATGCCGGTCTCTGCCTCGAAGGCCGGAAACAGCAACTCTTCTTCGGTACGGAAATGGCATTCGATCTCGGTTTGGAAGCGCGTCACGCTTTCCTTGGCATGGGGCCAGTCGCCCGCGAGCGCCTCGGCCTCTGCGTCAGCAAACAAATCATCGCAATGCTTGTGGTGATGCTGGAGGGGATCCGTCAATGCAGCCATCGTCAAAAACCATTCAATGTCAGGAGCCATCATTGTCGGCACCTTTGCCTTCGGGCACCTTGACTGCAATCAACCTTTGACGATACCGACCTCAAGATGGGAGAACCAGTCAATAAAACGCCGCACCTGATCACCCCGATAGATGGCGCCATGCTGCGGACACATCATCTGAATATCAAGCTGGCTGACGCGCTGACACCAGTCGTGCTTGGCCTTTTCCGAGCCCATCCAGCGGCGGTGGAAACCTTCGGCATGACGAATATGGCGATCGAAATCCCCGAAGAACAAATCGTCTTCGCCCTGCGGCAGCAAAGCAGCACCGACATCGCCGGAGAACAGGATCTTGGCCTTGGGATCGTAAAGGTGGAAGTTGCCCGAGGAATGCAGATAGTGGGCGGGAATCAACTGCAGGCGCTGGCTGCCGATCATGATGTCCATACCGCCATCGGGAATGGAAATGAAGGTTTCCTTGTTGCCGCCGAAGTGGGGCACGAAGCTCGCCCACAGCCAGCTGATGTAGCACTTCACCTGCGGATTGAACTCCAGCCACAGGGCCAGCGAGGAAATGATGTCCGGATCCTGGTGGCTGGCGAACAGCTTGTTGATCTTGCGCGGATCGAACTCGGTCGACAGGGCCGAAAACACCGAGGGAAACACCTCGTTGCCACCCGGGTCGAGCAGCAGCGAATCATCGTCGTCAACCACCAGATATTCGTTGCTGTCGATCAGATAGTCTGGTCGATTGGGATCGCGCACCAGCGCAATCCACTTGTGCTTGCCATCTTCGTAAATGACGCGGGCTGTTTTCATAGGCTGGCATCCTGTCGCTTGGTGAGGCTTTCGAGAGAACGCTGGATATCACCGATGGTGCGCTCGAAATCGCACGAGACCTGCATCAGCGATGCGGAAAACGCACCGCCATAGGCCGCCTCGATTTTGGCGGAACGCGCCAGCACGCTACCCAGTTCAACCAATTGCGCCGTATCGGCAATCATCTGCGAGAGACGGCGATTGAGCGCGGCGATCTGCTCGCGATGGCGGGCAAAGGTCAGGCTGTGACGGGTACGCATGAATTCATCGATCAGGCTGCGGCCGACACCGGTGGACTCCTTGCGTGTCCGCTCCAGCACGCGATTGAGGCGTGCCTGCTTGACCAGCGCCGTAATCGTGCTGACACTGCCGTAGGTCATTTCGCGCAACTGGCTCATCTGCTTTTGCAGGTCCATCGCGAAACGGCGCAGTTCGTTGGAGAGCACGCCAAACCCCAGCGCCGTTTGACCGGCGCGTTTAGCGAGGAAGATGGCGTTCATCGCCATCAGATTGATCTTGAAGGCCGTCGCCACCACGCGCTTGATTTCTTCGTTGGTGCGCACGATCCGGCGCAGTTCGCGGCCGGTGTCCTGGGGTACAGCTGCCATGGGGATTCTCGCCGTGATCAGGGAGAGGTTGCCTCGGTCGCTGCTGGCGACTGAGCCAGCGTATTGCCCTTGCTGAAGCGATAGTCGTTGAAGATGTGCTCAGCCGTCAGCAGGGCATAGCTGCCATCCGGCAGACGCGCCGTGGTGTCCTTGAGCCGGTAGGTATAGTGGCCGCAGGTCCACAAGTCGAAGTTGCGCATGTGCGTACACAGGCAGGTCTTGTCCGGCACCTTGATCTTCTTTTCCGTGGGGTGGGCGGCCACTTCACGGTTGTAGGCATCGATATATTGGCAATGGCCATTGGCATCGAGGATATAGCCATACGCCTCGCAGTTGGGGCGGATGCCATCGCCGATCGCCGGGCTGCCCTTCAGCATGCGCATCGGATAGCCGGTCGGCGAAATACCATTGACTTCGATATCGTCCTCGCTGGCCTTGAAATACTCCTGCTTGACGTCGTCCGGCAAACCGCATTCCTTCGCCACGGTAAAGCGCGTGGCGACCTGTACCGCCGCCGCGCCTTGCTCAAGAAAGGTCGTGGCATCGCCGCCGGTGAAGATGCCACCGGCTGGAATCAGCGGAATGTCGAGCTTCTCGGCCGTCAGCCAAGCCTGGATTTCTGCGACGATGGTGGCCAGATCATATTCTGCCCAGTCCATGCCAAAACCGAGATGCCCACCGGCCAGAGGGCCTTCGACAACCACGTAATCGGGCAGACGATTGGTGCGGGCACTTTTCTTGATGAACAGCTGCAAGGCGCGCAGGCTGGAAACGATAATGCCCAGTTGCGCATCACGAAAGCGTGGATGATCCTCGATCAGCCCGAAAGAGCCAAGATGCAGGCCCGCAGCCAAAGTAATGCCATCGATGCCGGCATCGAGTGCCGAACGCAAGCGCACGCGCAATGTTTCCTTCGGCGCGTTCATCGTCAGCTTTTCCATGCAGTTGATGAGGATCATGCCGTCGCCACGCTTGGCTTCCATGGTGTGACGGACATGCGCCTCGGTCGCTTCGGCCAGCAGCGCAAGATCGAACTGTACGTCCGACTTGTCAGCATTCGCGACGTTGTACTTGTAGAGCTTGAGCTTGTCCTTGACGTATTTGGTGTTGTAACGTCGATCGGAGATCGTCGGCACCATCGCGTCGGAAATATGGCCCACCCCGCCAAGGCGGGCTGCCACAAGGGCCAGTTCGGCAGTGGAAATATCCACGCCCATGCCGCCGATCATGATGGGCACCAGCTCGTGGCGCCCCAGCCGTAGGCGGAAATCATCCACACATTTCATTATCGAATTCCTTGGCGCTCGCGCCTGGCTCCTCCGGCTACCATAGACCTATGGCCCCATGCGACCTAAGTGATAGGCCGCAATGATAGCCGAACGGCTTGGTGCCGTCTCGCCAGCGCCGACTTTTAATTGATGATTTCCTACGGCTCCAGCACATAACTCCCCGGCGCATCGCCCAAAGCCGGGTAGGCCTTGTTGGACGCCGGCTGCGGCTTGCCCAGGGCGCCGGATTGCGGCTTAAGCCAACGCATCCAGTCCTCCCACCAACTACCGGCATGGTGCTCGGCTCGCTCGCGCCAATCATCCGCCGTGTCATGGCGCTCGGCATCAGCCACCCAGTATTCACGCTTGGGCGGATTGACGACCGGATTGATGATGCCAAGGATGTGCCCTGAACTGGACAGCACATAGCGCTTCGGGCCGGAAACGACATTGTTGATGCGGAAAGTCTGCTCCCAGGGAGCGATATGGTCATCCGCGGCCGCCACGGCATAGGTCGGCTGGACGATCCGGGTGAGATCAAGCGGATGTCCGGCCACTTCCAGCGCATCTTTCTTGATCAGCTTGTTGTCCAGATAGAGGTTGCGCAGATACCAGGTGTGCATCTTCGCCGGCATGCGCGTCGTATCCATGTTCCAGAACAGGACGTCGAACGGCGGCGGCTCCTCGCCGTACAAATAACCATGCACGACATAGTGCCAGATCAGGCTGTTGGAGCGCAACAGGCGGAAGGCTGCCGCCATTTCCTTGCCATCCAGATAACCTTTTTCGGCCATCTTTTTCGCCAGATAGTTGAAGCTGCCCTCGTCGAGAAAGACTTCGATATCGCCCGGCTTGTGATAATCGACCAGTGTCGTGAAGAACGTCGCACTGGCGACGGGCACATCTTTCTCGGCATATTCGCGATTGGCCCAGGCCATATAGCTGGCCAGCGCCGCCCCGCCGATGCAGTAACCGACCGCATGCACTTTCGGACTCTTGGCAATGCTGCGCACAGCTTCGGCGGCGGCCCCGATGCCCTCGGTCAGATAATCATCGAAACCGACCTCGGCCATCGAGGCGTCCGGGTTCTTCCAGCTGGTGATGTAAACATCAAAGCCCTGGTCAACCAGAAACTTCACCAGACTCTTCTTCGGCACCAGATCAAGGATGTAGAACTTGTTGATCCAGGGCGTCACAATCAGGATCGGCGTGCGGTAGGTTTCGCTGGCTGTTGGCGTGTAGTGAATGACCTCCAGCAAACGGTTCTGCAGCACCACCTTGCCGGGCGTGGCCGCCAGATTGACGCCCACCTTGAAATCGTCCGGCCGCGTCATGCGAATGTTGCCGGCCTGGATGTCGGCCATCATGTTGCGCAGGCCACGCGCCAGGCTGTCACCATTGGTTTCAGCCGCCTTGCGCATGGCCACGGGATTGGTTAGCAGAAAATTGGTCGGCGCCATGGCATTGAGCCATTTTCGCCACCAGAAAGCCGCACGCCGTTTGTCACGGCTCGACAGACCCGGCGTGTGATACAGCATGTCCTGAATGTGGTGGGTGAAGGTCAGGTACCACTCCTTCGTGATGTCCCAACTGGCCGAATCCGACCAGACCGGATCGGAAAAACGCGTATCGTCCGGGTTGGGTTTCTCGACATCTTCGCTTGGTAAGCCAAACATGCGCTGCCAGGAGTGCCACTGGAGCGCCATCATGCGCGTGGAAAAATCCGCCGCTGCTTCTGCCATTTCCTGCGGATGCGACAGCCACGCCATCTGTGCATGCATCAAGGGCATCGCGACGCCGAGCGGGTCAACATGGGCCTCGATCGCCTCGTGCATGGCACGCAGCGTTTTATGCGGTGCGACGGCGCGCAATTCTTTTCCAGCAACCATTTTCCACTCTCCTTGCGCAGTTCTGGCTGCGCTATCTATTGTTCCCTGAGTGATCCCACCATACGCCAAATCATGCCCGAGGAATGCGTTATGATTGTGACAAGTAACGCATTCTGCGTGTTGATCTGCATCAATCGTCGCACGACGGCCACAAGCGCAACCACGACGATTCACTTGTTAGGGGAAAGCCATGTTCAAGCACATCCTCGTTCCAACCGACGGCTCCGCACTGTCTACCGACACCGTCAAGAAGGCCATCGAATTCGCCCGTGAAGCCGGTGCCCGCATCACCTTCTGCTACGCCAAGCCGGAATACCCGGTTAGCTTCTATGGCGAAGGTGCCCTGATCGATCCCACCACCCCTGAGAAATTCGCCGAACTAGCCGATGAGCAGGCACAGACGCTGCTGTCAGCCGCCGAGTCCCAGGCAAAGTCGCGCGAGGTGAATAGCACCAGCATCGCCATTACCAGTGACGTGCCCTATGAAGCCATCATCGCTGCAGCGGCACAAGCGGATTGTGACCTGATCTTCATGGCGTCTCACGGACGCCGCGGTATCAGTGGCTTGCTCCTGGGCTCGGAAACCCAGAAGGTGCTGACGCACTCGACAATCCCCGTCCTCGTTTACCGTTAATCAGCCGATGTTGAACCGCGCCCTGGCCATCATCCACGACGAGCACCGCGCCTTGAGCGCCGTGCTGCATGGCTTGCGTTTTCTCGTGCGCGACATGCAGGAAAAGCATGTCGCCCCCGACTTCAAGCTGCTGTGGGCAATGATCTACTACATGGACGCCTTCTCCGAGCGCCTGCACAACCCGCGCGAAGACGCCTACTTGTTCACTGCGCTCAAGGCCCGCACGCATGAGGCCGATGAGATCATCGCCACACTGGAACGCCAGCATGTCGAAAGCGGCGAGCATGTGCGCCAACTGGAACTCGCTTTGGGGCAAATGGAGGCCGGTATCACAGGCGCGCTCGAAGCATTTTCAGCGGCCGCTGATCGCCTGACCGAGGAGGCATGGGAGCACATGAGCCTCGAAGAAAAACTCGTGATTCCGCTGGCCAAAAAGCACCTGACGACGGCGGACTGGATCACCATTGGTGAAGCCTTCAGCGAAGATGGCGACCCGCGCTTCGGTCCCAAACCGGATCACGAATTCCGCGATCTCTTTACCCGGATCGTGAATCTGGCTCCGCCACCAATCGGCGTCGGGCCAGCACGCGACTAGGTAAATAGTGAAAACAAAAAGGGGCAACCTGCTTACGCAGGTTGCCCCTTTTTTTAGCCGGGCGACTTACTTCTTCTCGGCGTTCTTGGCGTCTTCTTCCATCTTCTTCTTGGCATAGCCATAGACATACACCACGAAGAATGCAGAGAAAGCCACGGTAAAAACGCTGAGCAGACCGATATCGGAACTAAACAACAGTTTGATTGCATCCATCTTTACATCTCCCCTAGTTGATAAAAGCAGCTACGACTGCGGCTTGGCGGAATCTCCTCCACCGATCACCGTTTCCTGAGCGGCAGGCAGCATCACACTCCCCATGATCCGCCATGTTTTTGCTTCATCTTCGACCAGCACCAGCCAATGGCCGGATGCCGGCAACAGCATCTCGCCACGATATACATCACCGTTGCGCTTCAGCAATGCCTGCTGATCCATACCCGCCCGCGTCGGGTGTGACAGCGTGACGTTCAGGGCCGGCGGCTGATCGAATTGCCGGGTGGCGTTCAGGCGAATCTGCATCGCCTCGCGGGTCAGCATGATCCCTGCCGTGATCCCCAGACTTTCAGCCTGCTGGCTTTTAGCTATGGTTTCACCGGCAGCCAAGCCCTTCTTGTAGTAGTCCTCGGTCACCAGCCCATCACTGCTGGTAACGGCCAACCAAGCCGTTACCAGCCCGGCAATGATGACGATAAACGGCCCAGCCATCAGCAGCCAAGGCCATGGCTCCCTGTACCAGGGGTTTGCAGGCTGCTTGCTGATCATGGTCGTTACGGTCATCTGTTTCTCTTTCATGGCATCAGGAATGTGGCCTTTTCGTGCACGGCCAGATTCGGATTGTTTTCCGCCTTGACATCGAAGAAGATCATATGCGACCCCTTCTTGGCGGCCTCGGGCGGCACACGAACAGCAACCGTAAAGCTCTTCGATGCCGCTGGCGTAACTTCCACTTCGGTTTCGCCTTCCATCTTGATATTGTCGAGGCCACTCACCGTCACCACATAGCGATGTGCCTGCTCCGTGACGTTCATGACCTGGAGGCGATAGACGTTCTCGATCAGGCCACCCTCAACCTCACGCGCCAGAATGGCGCGGTCGCGGATAACGTTAACCCGCAGGTCGGCCTTGTTAGCCAGCCCCCAGATCAGCGCCAGTGTGATGCCGACCAGAATCACGGTATAGATGAGGATGCGCGGACGAATAATATGGCCAAGGATGTCACGCCATCCCCAGTGTTGGGCCAAAGCATTCTCGGTGGTGTAACGAATCAGCCCCTTCGGGTAATTCATTTGCGCCATCACATCGTCGCAAACATCAATACACGCAGCACAGCCGATACACTCGTACTGCAAGCCATTGCGAATGTCGATGCCGGTCGGACAAACCTGTACGCACAGACTGCAGTCAACACAGTCGCCCTTGCCGACACTCTTCGGATCAACGCCCTTCTTGCGCTGGCCACGTGGCTCGCCACGCTCAGGGTCGTAGGTAATCACCAGCGTGTCAGGGTCAAACATAACGCCCTGAAAACGGGCGTAGGGGCACATATAGAGACAAACCTGTTCGCGCAGGTGTCCTGCAAAGGCATACGTAAAAGCACCGTAGAAGAATATCCAGAACGTTTCCCATGGCCCCAGATCCCAGGACCAGAAAGAAACCCACACTTCCTTGATCGGGGTGAAATAACCGACCAGGGTAAAGCCGGTCCAGAGGGCCAGCAGGGCCCATGCGCCATATTTCATGGTCCGCAAGCGGATCTTGCGGGCATCGTTCGGTGCCTTGTCCAGTTTGATACGGGCACTACGGTCGCCCTCGATCTTGGCCTCGATCCATAGGAAGATCTCGGTATAGACAGTCTGCGGGCAGGCATAACCGCACCATAAGCGGCCGGCAACTGCGGTAAACAGGAACAGGGCATACGCTGAAATGATCAGAATGATGGCCAGATAGAACACATCCTGAGGCCAGAGCACCAGACCAAAAATATAAAACTTGCGATGAACAAGATCGAAGAGAACTGCTTGGCGATCATTCCATTGCAACCATGGCAGGCCGTAATACAGGACTTGCGTAAACCAGACAAAGAACCAGCGCCAGTTGGCAAACAGGCCAGTGACCGTACGCGGATGAATCTTCACTCTGGATTTATAGAGGGTGATGACCTCTTCCGAACCAGTTTTGGTATCGGATTTCGGGGATTGGCTCATAGTCTGGACTTCTTCAAGGGTTATTTGTCTAGCTCGTCTGACAAAACGTTTAATCTTACGCGTGACGGACAATCCCCTGTTACTGTCCACCGAATCCCACCTGAATCGCTACTGCGAGTCCCCCACAGGTGATGAAACCTCCCGATCCATCAGGGACCGGGAGTTTGATACTTTAAACGCTCAACTTCGACGCTTACTTCTGCTCAACTGCCGGTGCAGCTTCGGCAGCCGGTGCTTCGGCAGCAGCCGGTGCTTCGGCAGCAGCCGGCGCTGCAGCTGCGGGCTGAACACCACCACCCAAGCCCCAGACATAGGCTGTCAGCAGATGAATCTTGGCTTCACCGAGGAACGCACCGAATGCGGGCATTTGGTTGGTCATACCCTTGGTGACGATTTCGATCTGTTTGGCTTCGGACGAACCGTGCAGCCAGACCTTGTCAGTCAGGTTCGGGTAGCCAGCGGCTTGCAGACCCTTGCCATCCGCTTGGTGGCAGGCAGCACAGGCTTGCGGGAACAGTTCGCCACCACGCTGAGCACGTACGGGATCAGAGGTCAGCCCCGACAGGGAACGGGCATAGTGCACCACATCCTTGACCTGCTCGGCATCCATATCCGGCTTGACACCCTTCGGCGTCATGATGCCCATGCGGCCACCGGTGATGGTTTCCTTGATCTTCTCGGGCGAGCCGCCCCAGAGCCAGTCACCATCCTTCAGGTTCGGGAAGCCCGGCTGACCACCGGCGTCACCGCCGTGGCACTGCGCGCAGTAGGTCTGGAACAGGCGCTGGCCCATTTCCTTGGCTTCCTGATTCTTGGCAACGGTCATCACGTCCTGCTTGAGGAACTGGCTGAACTTGGGACCATATTGCGCTTCAGCGGCCTTCATTTCGGCATCGTACTGACCACGCATGGTCCAGCCAAAGCTGCCTGCCATGTTGCCAAAGCCGGGGTAGAGGGCCAGATAAACCACCGCAAACAGCACGGTGATGTAGTACATCCAGCGCCACCAGTTGGGCAACGGGTTGCTGTACTCTTCCAGCGTCTCGTCCCACTTGTGACCAGTTACATCACCCGGCGTGTACTTGACTGAACCCTGAATCCAGAGGAACCAGCCGCAAAACAAAATGCTGACGCCAACCAGAACGATCACGTACATGTTCCAGAAGCCGCTGACGAAATCGCTCGTTATATTGAAATCCATGACGAATTCCTTTCTTTATGCTGAATGACCCGCGCTACCACCGCGTGAAACTTGTTCTTCATCATCGACAGCTAGTGCCGCCGCCTCGTCAAAAGCGCGCTTGCGCTTGCCAGAGTAGGCCCACACCACGATGCTGATAAAAGCCACGAAGGACAGCACCGTGGCGATGGAACGCAGGTCGTTGATATCCATGACGCTCAATGTGCCTTAGCGGGTCTGCTTGAGAGCCAGGCCAAGACCTTGCAGGTAGGCGACGACTGCATCCAACTCAGTCTTGCCTTCAAGCGCCTTGGGCGCATCTGCAATCTCCTGATCCGTATAGCCCTTCAGGCTGGAACCGAAGACCTTGTTCAGCGCAGCCATCTTGGCGCCGATTGCAGGATCCTTGATCGGACGATCCAGCCAGTAGTAGCCAGGCATGTTCGACTCAGGAACCACGTCACGCGGATTCAGCAGGTGCATCTTGTGCCACTGATCGGAATAACGACCACCGACGCGGGCCAGATCCGGACCGGTACGCTTGGAGCCCCACTGGAACGGGTGATCATAGACAAACTCACCCGCCACCGAGTAGTGGCCATAGCGCTCGGTCTCGGCGCGGAAGGGACGAATCATCTGCGAGTGGCAGTTGTAGCAGCCTTCGCGGATGTAGATGTCCCGGCCGGCGAGGCGCAGTGCATCGTAGGGCTTGACCATTTCATTCACCGGCGTCGTGGTCGACTTCTGGAAGAACAGCGGCACGATTTCCACCAGGCCGCCCCAGATGACCGCGAACAGGGTCATGACGATCAGTAGGGTATTACTTGACTCGACTTTTTCTTGCGTCAACATGATGCTTACTCTCCCTTGCGATCAGTGGGCGTGAGCGGGTTCGAGGACTTTGGCGTCATCGACCGCACGGCCACTACCGATTGTCTTGAACATGTTGTAGGCCATCAGCAGCATGCCCGTGAGGAACATCACACCGCCAACCACGCGGATGGTCCAGAACGGATAGGAAGCTTTGACCGACTCAACGAAGGCGTAGGTCAGCGTGCCGTCGGCGTTGGTAGCGCGCCACATCAGACCCTGCATCACGCCGGAAATCCACAGTGCGGCGATATACAGCACGGTGCCGAGCGTTGCCAGCCAGAAATGCACGTTGATCAGCTTGGTCGAATACATCTCGGTCTTGCCGAACAAACGCGGCAGCAGATAGTAGATCGAACCCACGGAGATCATGGCCACCCAACCGAGGGCACCGGAGTGCACGTGACCAACCGTCCAGTCGGTGTAGTGCGACAGCGCATTCACGGTCTTGATCGACATCATCGGGCCTTCGAACGTGGACATACCGTAGAAGGATAGTGAGGTGATCATGAACTTCAGGATCGGATCATCACGCAGCTTGTGCCATGCGCCCGACAGAGTCATGATGCCGTTGATCATGCCGCCCCAGCTCGGTGCCAGCAAAATCAGCGAGAAGATCATGCCAATGGACGAGGTCCAGTCAGGCAGCGCCGTGTAATGCAGGTGGTGCGGACCGGCCCACATGTAGGTGAAGATCAGTGCCCAGAAGTGCACCACCGACAGGCGGTAGGAATACACCGGACGGCCAGCCTGCTTCGGCACGAAGTAATACATCATGCCGAGGAAGCCTGCGGTCAGGAAGAAGCCCACGGCGTTATGGCCGTACCACCACTGCATCATCGCGTCCTGAACACCGGCGTAGGCCGAGTAGGACTTGAAGAAGTTAACCGGAATGGCGGCGCTGTTGCCCAGGTGCAGCAGGGCGACGGCGATGATCATCGAGCCGAAGAACCAGTTCGACACATAAATGTGCTTGGTCTTGCGGATGCCGATGGTGCCGAAGAACACGATCGCATAGGAAACCCAGACGACGGTGATCAGAATATCGATCGGCCACTCGAGCTCGGCGTATTCCTTGCCGGAGGTAATACCCAGCGGCAGCGAAACAGCGGCGAGAACGATGATCAGTTGCCAAGCCCAGAAGGTAAAGGCAGCCAGACCCGGCGCGAACAGCGTCGTATGGTTGGTCCGCTGGACCGAGTAGTAGGAGGTGGCGAACAACGCGCAACCGCCGAAGGCGAAAATTACCGCGTTAGTGTGCAGCGGCCGGAGCCTTCCGTACGACAGAAACTCGATGACGTTCAGTTCAGGCCAGACCAGTTGGGCGGCAATGATAACGCCGACCAACATGCCGACAATGCCCCAAATTACGGTCATCACGGCGAACTGGCGCACGACTTTGTAGTTGTAAGTCGCTTGCGATTGCATGATGGTTTTCACCCCTTTTCACATTAAAAAGTCAGAAAAACTTCTCGAACCTCCGCCTACCACCCCGGAGCTAGCGGCGCAGGATACCCATCTCAGGGTGCGGCATTTTGACCCAGGTCAACTATGGTGCATTGCAGAATATTTTATGCATCAATATATTCAGCTTATTACATTGACTGTAGGCGAAAAAAAAGGGTGCGCCTTCGCGCACCCCCAACCCCAACAGAGAGACTAACCACCCAAGCCGGCCTGAATTAAGTCTGGCCAGATTGAGTGAACGGCGCGAATTCTGTCTGTTCGATTACCCTGTAGCATTGATCTGGGTCAACATCCGCGCTTATTCCCTTATTCCTGCTTCGGCACCTCTGGGTTAGTTGGTTTTTCAACGGGCGGTTCTGCGGTACGGTCGTCATCCATCAAGAGGCGGTAGGCGGGCCCTTCAAGGTCTTCCATCTGCCCGCTGCGCAGCGTCCACCAGAAAACTGCGCCAATCAGAAAAACCAGGACGACAGAAACTGGGATGAGCAAGTAAAGACTTTCCATGGTTACCGTACCTTGCGCTGAAGACGCAGCGCATTCAGGACAACAAACAGTGAACTGGCGGACATGCCGATGCCCGCCATCCAGGGCGTCACCCAGCCCACCATGGCCAAGGGGATCGCCGTGACATTGTAGATAAACGCCCAGAGCAGATTCTGGCGCATGATGCGCAACGTGCGACGTGCCAGCGCCACACCGGCCACCAGACGCGCCGGATCATCGGCCAGAAGCACCACATCCGCTTGGCCGCGCGCCAGATCCGTCCCCCCCCCCATGGCCACCGACACATGTGCCTGCGCCAGCACGGGTGCATCATTGACGCCATCGCCGACCATCGCCACGGTTTCACCACACGACTGGGCTTCCCGCAAATAGGCATGCTTGTCCTCGGGGGCCATACCGCCACGGTAATCCTCGACACCCAATTCTCTGGCGACGGCTTCAACCGTCTGTGGCGCATCACCGGACAGAATGGTCAGCTTCACCCCTTGCCGACGCAGACCCTCCAGCGCTGCCTTGACACCGGGACGCAAGGCATCGGCAATGCGGAACCAGGCAAGCCACCCGGCACTGTCGCCCAAGGCCACCACCGTATCGCCGCCCGTCAGCCATTCGGACATCTCATCCGGCAACGCTTCGCCATGCAATTGGGCGACAAAGGCCGGGACGCCGATGCGCAACGCGGCCTCGCCCTGCCAAGCCTCAATGCCTTGTCCGGTAATGGCTTTCAGCTGCGTCACCGCTGCCGTCTCGCCAGCGCCGACTTTTTCAAATAGTGCACGGCCCAAGGGGTGCTCCGAGGCCTGTTCAAGCGCCCGCACCAAGGCAAAGCTCTTCACCTCATCGGAACGTGCCGTAAAGCGGGCCGCGACCACGCTCGGGCGCCCTACCGTCAGCGTCCCGGTCTTGTCGAAAATCCAGTGGTTGGCGCGCGCTAAGGTTTCGATTGCATGTCCACGCGTTACCAGCACCCCTTCGCGCGCCAGGGCACCGGTGGCCACGGTCAGCACAGCCGGCGTGGCCAGCGACAGGGCACACGGACAACTCACCACCAGCACTGCCACGAACACCCACAAGGCACGATCAGGATCGACACTCAGCCAGTAGGCAGCCGTCCCCAGCGCCAGCGCCAGCAGTACCCAGACAAAGCGCATGGCAATCCGATCCGCCATCTGCACGATGCCGGGCTTTTCAGCAGCCGCCTGTTCCATCAGGCGCCGGATCGAAGCCAGCCGGGTAGCCTCGCCCACACGGGCCAAGCGAATCACCAATGGACTGCCTACGTTCTGGCTACCGCCGGTTACCGGATCGCCACACCGTTTGGCAATCGGCCGGCTTTCCCCGGTCAGCAGGGATTCATCGCTATTGCTCTCGCCTTCGATCACTTCGCCGTCGCCAGGAATCGTTTCACCCGGCTTGACGCGCACGATGTCACCGACCGCCAGATCGGCCACCGCGATGCGCTCGCCTTCCGTTGCCGGCCATTGCGGCAAGCGCTCAGCAAAGGCCGGTAGCGCCTTGGCCAGTGTCTCCACGCCGCGTGCCGCCTTCTGACGCGCCATCATCTCCAGATAGCGTCCGGTCAACAGGAAAAACACGAACATCGTCACCGAATCGAAATAGACCTCGCCGGTAGCAGTCAGCGTCGCCCAGACACTCGCCAGAAAGGCACTGCCCATCCCGAGGGCCACCGGCACATCCATGCCAACACGGCGAAACTTCAGGTCGCGCCAGGCATTGTTGAAAAACGGCGCAGAGGAATAGAACATCACCGGCAGGGTCAGAATCAGGCTCGCCCAGCGCAGCAGTTGCTCGACATCCGTCGTCATCTCGCCATCCAGCGCCATATAAACCGGCACGGCATACATCATCACCTGCATCATGCCAAAGCCGGCGACAAACAGACGCCATTGCGCGGTGCGTCGCTCCTTCTGTGCCAGCTGCTCGGAGCGCGTCACGTCATAAGGATGGGCGCGGTAACCGATCGCCTGGATCGACTCAAGAATTGTCGAAAGCTTCGTGACGTTCTCATCCCAACGCACCCGGGCACGCCGCGTGGCGTAATTGATATCGACGGCCGTTACGCCCGGCTGCCGGGCAATATGCGCTTCGTTGAGCCAGACACAGGCCGCGCAGGTAATGCCTTCGAGGATTAGCGCCGCCTCGCGCTCATGCTCCCCGACCGGTCGAACAAAGTTCTTCTGCACCTCGGGGTGGTCGAACAAGCCCAATTCCTGCAAGGCCAGGGGAATGGCCTCGCGCGGCGACTCCGGCAGCGCATCGCGATGCTTGTAGTACTCGATCAGCCCGTTTTCAACAATCGCCTGTGCGACCGCCTGGCAGCCCGCACAGCACATCTCACGAGGCGTGCCCTCGATGTCGACAGGCAGATGCAAGTCAGCCGGAACGGGCAGGCCACAGTGGTAACAGGAATGGGCATCTTCACTCAAGGCTGCGCCTCCGGCTGGCGCCCGTAGTCTTTGAACTTTTCGATCACCCGCATCATTTCCTCGGCTTCAAGCAACTTCGGCGCGCCCAGTTGCAATACGCGCCAGTATTGCTCGCACAGCGATTCCAGTTCGACGGCAAGCGCCAAGGCTTCCTTCAAATCACTGCCGAAAACTACCATGCCATGATGCGCCATCAGGCAAGCACGCCGGTCCTTTAGTGCGACGAGTATCGCATCAGACAATTCTTGCGAGCCGAAGGTGGCATAGGCGGCACAGCGCAGCGTATCACCGCCGAAGCGGGCGATCATGTAATGAAAGGCCGGGATCTCGATTGCCTGACAGGCCAGCGAGGTCGCGAAAGGAGAGTGGGTATGCACGATGGCGCCCGCGTTCGGGCATGCGCCATAGATATCGCGATGAAAACGCCATTCCGATGAGGGTTTGCGGCGCCCTTGTGCCGTCCCACCAGCGCCGACTTTTACGATGTCCTCGGGGGCACATTCATCGTAGGCCATGCCGGTGGGCGTGATCAGGAAACCACCGTCGCAGCGTGCGCTGACATTGCCGGCTGCGCCACGATTGATGCCGCAGGCATTCATGGCGCGCGCCGTTGCGAGCACCTCGCTTGGCAGCTTACTCATGGCTTGATGCTGGCAAGTTCACCCGGCGCAACAATGCCATGCTCGGTAATGATGCCAGCAATCAAGTTGGCCGGCGTCACGTCGAAAGCAGGGTTGGCGACCGGAACGTCCCCGGCACCGAGTTCATCGGCAGCGCGTTCTTCGATGGGAATCCGGCTGCCGTCCGGGCAGGCATAGTCGACGGTCGACACCGGTGCCGCCACATAGAACGGCACCTTGTGTGCTTGCGCGGCCAACGCCTTGAGGTAGGTGCCAACCTTGTTGGCGGTATCGCCATTGGCAGCAATGCGGTCGGCACCGACGATGATGCAATCAACCTTACCTTGCATCATCAGGAGCCCCGCAGCGTTGTCGGCAATCAGGGTATGCGGCACACCCGCTTGCGCCAGTTCCCAGGCGGTGAGCAGCCCCTGGTTGCGCGGCCGGGTTTCGGAAACCCAGACATGGATATCCAGACCGTTCGCATGCGCTGCGTACATCGGCGAAATTGCCGTCCCATGCGCCACGGTCGCCAGCCAGCCGGCGTTGCAGTGAGTCATCAGGTTGAGGCGGCCTTTGTTGGTAGCCAGTGGGCGCAACATTGCCAGGCCGTGTTGGCCGATTGCGGCGTTTGCCGCCTCGTCCTCTTGCGCAATCTTCCGAGCTTCCCGCCAAGCCACATCCTGCCGTCCGGCCAGCGCCGACTTTTCGAGTACGCGCTGCATGCGGTCGAGTGCCCAGTGCAGATTGACGGCCGTCGGTCGCGTGGCTGCAAGCGTGGAAAGAATCGTTTCCAGTGGCTGAGCTTCGGATAGACCCAACGCCACACCGTAAGCTGCAGTTGCGCCGATCAGCGGCGCACCGCGCACCTGCATGACACGAATGGCATGCGCTGCGTCGGCGAGGGTGTGCAAACGCACGAATGCCGTTTCTTTCGGCAACCGGGTCTGGTCAAGAATGACGACTGCGCCGTCTTCCTCGGCAATCGTACGCAACGCGCTCAATTCAATTTGCCGTGGCAATGCTTGTATTTCTTGCCGCTCCCGCAGGGACAGGGATCGTTGCGGCCGACCTTGGGCATGCTACGCTCGATCGGTTGATGAGGCTTGGGCGCTTCATCCTCTGAAGTAGCGGTACCCAGCACCTCGTCATAGTCCGCATGGTGGTACTGGACGTTTTCAAGCTGCGGATGTTGCTGCTCTGCCTCTTCGATCTGGGCTTCGCTACGAATCTCCACGGTCATCAACAGACGCGAGACTTCATTACGTACCGTGCCGAGCAGCGCTTCAAAGAGCTCGAAAGCTTCGCGCTTGTACTCCTGCTTCGGGTTCTTTTGTGCGTAGCCGCGCAGGTGGATGCCCTGACGCAAATGGTCCAGCGCAGCCAGATGCTCGCGCCAGTGCGTATCGAGGCTTTGCAACATGACGCTACGCTCGAAGCCGCGCCAAGCCGCCAGATCGACGCGTGCGACCTTTTCTTCGTAAGCAGCATCGACCGTATCCAGAATGCGCCGCAGCAGGTCGTCGTCATTCAGCTTGGGGTCATCCTTGACCCACTGCGCGACCGGCAGCCTGAGGGTGGTTTCGGCCAGCAGGGCCATCTCAAGCCCGCCAAGATTCCATTGTTCCTCGACGCTCTCGGGCGGCACGTATTCGCGCAGCAGGTCATGAATGACGCCCTGGCGCATGGCAGTAATGGTCTCGGCAATATCGGCCGCATCGAGCAGTTCGTTGCGCTGCTGATAGATGACCTTGCGCTGATCGTTGGCGACGTCATCGTATTCCAGCAATTGTTTGCGAATGTCGAAGTTGCGCTGTTCGACCTTGCGCTGCGCCGACTCGAGCGAGCGCGAAACCAGCGGATGCTCGATGGCCTCACCCTCGGGCATCTTGAGGCGCACCATGATGGTATTCAGCCGTTCGCCGGCGAAGATCTTGAGCAGCGGATCGTCAAGCGAGAGATAGAAGCGCGAGGAACCCGGGTCGCCCTGACGACCAGAGCGACCGCGCAACTGGTTGTCGATACGGCGCGACTCGTGACGCTCGGAACCGATGATATGCAAGCCGCCCGCAGCCAGCACTTGTTCGTGCAGTGACTGCCATTCATCGCGCAGCTTGGCAGCGCGACTCTCCTTCTCGCCTTCGGGAATCGCCGCGTCGGCCATCATCGCGACGGTCTGTTTTTCCACGTTGCCGCCGAGCACAATGTCGGTCCCACGGCCAGCCATGTTGGTGGCGATCGTGATCATGCCCGGTCGCCCTGCTTGGGCGACGATTTCCGCTTCGCGCGCATGCTGCTTGGCGTTGAGTACCTGATGGGGCAGCTTCTCCTGTTGCAGCAGGCCGGCGATCAGCTCGGAATTTTCGATCGACGTCGTACCGACCAGTACCGGTTGACCGCGTTGGTGGCAGTCGCGAATATCAGCAAGAATGGCTTGGTATTTCTCGGTGGCCGTGCGATAGATCTGGTCGTTGCGGTCATCGCGGACCATCGGCCGGTTGGTGGGAATCACTACCGTTTCGAGGCCGTAAATCTGCTGGAATTCGTAGGCCTCCGTGTCCGCCGTGCCGGTCATGCCGGCCAGCTTCTGATACATGCGGAAGTAGTTCTGGAAGGTGATCGACGCGAGTGTCTGATTCTCGGACTGAATCGACACGCCTTCCTTGGCCTCGACGGCCTGATGCAAGCCATCGGACCAGCGGCGGCCAGACATCAGGCGGCCGGTAAATTCGTCGACGATAATCACCTCGCCGTTTTGCACGACGTATTGCTGATCGCGATGGAACAGGTTGTGGGCGCGCAGCGCCGCATAGAGATGATGGATCAGCAGAATGTTCTGCGGATCATAGAGGCTGCTGCCCTCCGGCAGGATGCCCAGGCGGACCAGGATTTCCTCGGCCTTTTCATGGCCCTGCTCGGTCATCAGCACCGAATGGGCCTTGAGATCGACGACATAGTCGCCGGTATCTGCTTCCTCGGGGCTGGGTGCCGCCTCACCTTTTTCAAGCAGCGGCGGCACCGCATTCATCTTGATATAGAGTTCGGTATGCTGCTCGGCCTGGCCGGAAATGATCAGCGGCGTGCGTGCCTCGTCGATCAGGATCGAATCGACCTCGTCGACGATCGCGTAGTGAAGCGGCCGTTGCACGCGTTCGCCGGCCGCATAGACCATGTTATCGCGCAGGTAGTCAAAACCGAATTCACCGTTGGTGCCGTAGGTAATATCCGCTGCGTAGGCGGCCTGCTTGGCTTCATGATCCATATGTGGCAGATTGCAGCCCACCGTCAAACCAAGGAAGTTATAGACGCGCCCCATCCACTCCGCATCGCGGCTGGCAAGGTAGTCGTTCACCGTCACGACATGCACGCCCTTGCCGGTCAGGGCATTCAAATACACCGGCAGGGTCGCCATCAGCGTTTTGCCCTCGCCGGTACGCATTTCGGCAATCTTGTTGTTGTGCAGGACGATACCGCCGACCAATTGCACGTCGAAATGGCGCATGCCGAGCACGCGGCGGGCGGCTTCCCGTACGGTCGCAAAGGCCTCGGGCAAGAGGGCATCGAGGCTTTCGCCATTGGCCACTCGCGCCTTCAGGGCGGGCGTCTGGGCCGCGAGTTCGTCATCCGAAAGCGCCTGCATACGGCTTTCATAGGCATTGACGCTCTTGACGATGGCAGAGTACTGGCGCAGCAAACGGTCATTGCGGCTGCCGAAAATCTTTTTAAGAAAGCCGGTAAGCATGGAATATCAACTGGTTAGCATTGGAAAGCGGCGCACTATTGCAGTGCGCCAGGCAATCTCGCATCTTAGCATGGGGTAATCCGGGCTTTCGCCCGGAAAAACTCAGCGGCTGGCGATGGCGGTGATGCCTTTTTCAAGGAATCGGCCGGGGTTTTGTGCTGCGCCGTTGATGCGGACCTCGAAATGGAGGTGGGGGCCTGTTGAGCGCCCAGTCGAGCCAACTGCGGCAATCTGCTGACCCCGCTTGACCAGCTCTCCGGTTTGGGTGAACAGCGCTGACGCATGGGCATAACGTGTCGTCAAACCATTACCATGGTCGATCTCGACCATGTTGCCATACTGCGGATGACGCTCTGCGGTCATGATGATGCCAGCGGCGGCAGCGAGAATGGGGGTACCTGGCTCGGCGATAAAGTCGATGCCCTCATGCATGGCCGTCTGGCCGGTAAATGGATCCATACGCCAGCCGAAGCCCGAGGCGCGTACATCGGCCGCAACCGGGCTGGCGGTGGGCAGCAGATGTTTGCGAATGCGCTCTTCGAAGAGTTGGTCTTCCAGCGCAGAAAGTGTCTCGCTACGCCGCTCGATCTGGCGCGAAAGATCCTCCAGTGCACGTTGCATCTCTTGCGGACTAAGGTTACTGGGGCGCATCAGTGGACCACCACTGGGTGCTACCTTTTCTGCCACTGCCCCTTTATCAGTCGGGTGAGCCTTTGGTTTGACACCGGCAAGGCCTGCCAGTCGCTCACCCAGTGTATCCAGTTGCATGAGTTGCCCCTGCATCTGCCCCAGGCGCACCGCCATAGTCGAAAGACTCTCTTTCACCAATTCACGGGTCTTGGTTGACTCTTCCAGGCTCAGGGTGCGAACCAGTTCCTGCAGAAACGGCATGCGGATTTCTGCGGCATGACGCATGGTCAGGTAGGAGAACATCGAAGACAGTGCCAGAATGACGACTATCATGCCCAGGCCAAACATGGCCAAATGCAGCCGAGTGAGCGTAATGCTGCGGGCGGTTGCCATGCGGTCGGAGACCAGAATAATATGCACGTGCGAACTCCCTTTATCCCGATTGCCAGACTGGCTCACCCATGACACCGCTGCCGAAAACACGCAAATTCTTTCGCGCATCCTCATCCAGCCGTGGCACCGTAATGAACCACTTAGCCGCTGCCGACGCCTACATTCGCCTGTCAGAGCAGGCCAACCGGCTGCGGCAACTGCAAACCTTGCTTGATGTCAGTCTGCCGGCCTACCTGCAGCCCGGCACCCATATCGCCAACCTCAAGCGGGGCAAGATCATTATTCACGCCGACAGCGGCGCGGTTGCGGTCAAGCTCAGACAGATGGCGCCTACGCTTGCCGAAACATTTATTCAACAAGGTCATGAGGTTACCGGAATCGAGGTCAAGGTGCAAGCCCGGCGCCCCTCCCGGGGAAACACTCGCCCAAAATCAGCGAAAAAACTTGGTTCCCAGCAAAAGCAGGTACTCACATCCCTATCTTCTGGCCTGACCGACGGCTCCCCGCTCAAGCTGGCACTGGACAGGCTGTTACGCAATACGGCCTAAAGCAACACGACCAGCCGCTCGAATGCCAGCAAGGCAAACAGGGCTAGGCTAAAGATCAATGTGTACTTGGCGATGCGCCAGGAAAGTGAGAGGTAATGTCGCTGGCGCGTGAAAAGATAGGCCACAATGCCGGCACCGATGGCGATTACCGCCAGCAGGCCAACAATGCGTAACAACAACATCAGGCAAACTGCACGTCAGGATAGAGTTTCGCGATGCGTGGCGGCGTCGTCGCCGGCACCTCAAAAGTAGCCCACTCCCATGCGTCTGCATCAGCCAGCAGGGCACGCAGCAACTTGTTGTTCATGGCATGACCTGACTTGTGGGCACTAAAACAGGCCAGCAGGGGTGCACCGACCAGGTAGAGGTCGCCGATGGCATCCAGCACTTTGTGGCGGACAAACTCGTCAGGCACCCGCAGGCCTTCGGCATTCAGGACGCGGTACTCGTCCATGACGATCGCGTTCTCGAGGCTACCGCCTAACGCCAACCCCTGGGCACGCATTGCTTCGACGTCCTGCGTGAAACCGAAAGTCCGCGCCCGGGCAATATCCCGAATGTAGGACTGATCGACAAAATCGATAGCGACTTGCGTCCCTGACTTATCTACCGCCGGGTGATTAAAGAGGATCGAAAACTCGAGGCGGAAGCCATCATATGGCGTCAGTCTGGCCCACTTGTCGCCATCCTTGACCTCAACCGCCTTTTTCACGCGCAAAAAGCGCTTTGGCGCCTCCTGTTCGACAATGCCAGCGGATTGCAACAGGAAAACAAAGGGGGCCGCCGAGCCATCCATGATGGGAATTTCTTCGGCATCCACGTCGACATGCAGGTTGTCGATGCCCAATCCGGCAAGGGCCGACATCAAATGTTCGACGGTTCCAAGCTTCGCGCCGTCTTTTTCAAGGCAGGACGCCATGCGTGTATCACCTACCGAATACGGACTCGCTGGCAAACTAACCGGCGGATCAAGATCCACCCGGTGAAACACGATCCCCGTCCCCGGTTGGGCAGGTCGCAACGTCAGCGTGACCTTCTCCCCGGAGTGGAGACCCACACCTGTGGCGCGAACAAGCGATTTGAGCGTACGTTGCTTCAACATGACACCATTTTACCTGCAACCAAACGGCTTAACCCTCAGAATTAACTGGTCAATTCGGCGATGACTGGCGCATGATCCGAAGGGCGCTCCCGTTTGCGGGGGGCCTTATCGATGTTGCAAGCTGTGCAATAACTGCTCAGTTCAGTCGATAGCAAAATGTGGTCAATGCGCAGGCCGATATTGCGGCGGAAGGCCATCATGCGGTAATCCCACCAGGAAAAGCTTTTTTCGGGTTGATCGAACAGCCGAAAGGCATCTGTCATGCCAAGTTCAAGAAATCTGCGAAAGGCGTCACGTTCGGGTTCGCTACAGAGAATCTGCCCCAACCAAGCCTGAGGATCATGGACGTCCCGATTCTCCGGGGCGATGTTGAAATCGCCCAGCAAAGCCAGCCTCGGATAACGCTGCATTTCCTCCCGCAACCAGCCCGTCAGGGCGGCCAACCATTTCAGCTTGTACGCATACTTTTCCGAACCAACTTCCTGTCCATTTGGGATGTAGACGCAGACAACTCTTACACCATCAACGGTTGCTGCAATCACGCGCTTTTGGGAATCATCAAAACCGGGGATGTCGCGGCTTGCATTTGCAAGTTCCGCGCGGGCCAGAATTGCCACACCATTGTAGGTTTTCTGTCCATTGTGAATCACTTGATAACCTGCGGACTGCAATACCTCATAAGGGAAACCCTTGTCTTCAGTCTTGGTCTCCTGCAAGCAGAGGGCATCCGGCTGTGCCACCGCCAACCAGTCCAACACATGCGGCAAGCGAACCTTCATCGAATTGACGTTCCAGGTGGCAATTTTCATAGACAAAATACCGTGGCAAGGGCAGGTATGATACGTAAACACCCTGCCTCAAAGAACTCAAGAAGGATCGCGCAATGCCCAACTCTCAAAACCGTCGCCAATTCTGGCGCGCGCACTTTCACTCTCCTGTTCAATTGGCCATGCACGGCCAAGTCAGCGAAGCCGATCTCTATGACATTTCGCTCAAGGGTGCCCTTGTGAAAGTACCGGATGGCTGGGTGGGCAAAGACGGGGAATACTGTCAGTTGCGGCTCGCACTCGGTACGCACGCCATCATCAGCATGAGCACCACCATCACGCACATCGATGGGCGACGTGTCGGCTTTCATTGCGATAGTATCGACTTGGACAGTGTGACGCATTTGCGTCGATTGGTCGAGTTGAACGCAGGCGATCCTGGTCTGTTGGATCGCGAACTCTCGGCCCTGCTGCACGAAAGCGACCAGAGCGATCAGGGCGAAGCAGGATAACCGGCTGCGTCGAGCAAACCGGCCCAGTCGGTTTGCAAATAACCGCGGGATACCTTGCTGCCGACCGTTAGTACGGGCACGCTAGGGTCGCTTCCGCCCAACAGCTTTCTCAGCGCTTCCACATCTTCATTGGTCGCAATGGCTTTTTCGCGGAATGGAATGCCGCGTTGATTGAGGTAATCCCGCCCCTCCTTGCAACCGGTGCCACAATCTGGGCTGACATACAGGGTGACGGGAAAATTATTCGCTGCCTGACGCACGGCATACGGCAACTCCTTGGTAGCCGCAGGCGCATTCAGCTTTTTCTCCTGGACTTCACGTGCCGTTTTTGGCGGTGTGCGGTCGCTGTAGTGCACTTTGCCATCCGCATCCACCCAGCGATAAGCCATCTGTGCCTGCGCCAGACCAGCGCAAAGAAAAGCAGTTAACCAGATCACAACTCTCATGGGACACCCTCAGGCCGCTGCGACCATGCCATTATGACGCAGCAAGGCGTCCGGTGAAGGTTCGCGGCCGCGGAATGCCTTGAAGGAATCGAGCGCCGGGCGTGAGCCGCCCACCGCCAGAATCTCGCGGCGGAAACGCTCGCCAGTGGCCGTATCGAGCACCGAACCGACGCTGGGCATGACCTCCTCAAAGGCCGCATAGGCATCCGCCGACAAGACTTCGGCCCACTTGTAGCTGTAGTAACCGGCCGCATAGCCCCCCGCAAAAATGTGCGAGAAGCTCTGCGGGAAACGATTCCACTCGGGGGGAATAATCACCGCCACTTCGCGGCGGACTTCATCAAGCACAGCCATGAAGTCCTTGCGGCCATCGGCATGCAGGCGCAGGTCAAACAGCGAAAATTCGACTTGCCGCAAGGTTTGCAGACCGCTCTGATAATTTTTTGCGGCAATCATCTTGTCGTAAAGCGCGCGCGGCAGTGGCTCACCAGCGTCGACATGGGCGGTCATGTCGGTCAGCACGTCCCACTCCCAGCAGAAGTTTTCCATAAACTGCGAGGGTAGTTCGACCGCATCCCACTCCACCCCGTCAATGCCCGAAACCGCAAGTTCTTCGACCTCTGTGAGCAGGTGGTGCAAGCCGTGGCCGGTTTCATGGAACAGCGTCAGCACATCATCATGACTAAAGGTAGCTGGTTTGCTTCCTACCGGGGCCGGGAAATTGCAGCACAAATACGCGACGGGTGTCTGCATGCCGCTCACCGTCAGGCGCCGGCTGATGGCATCTGCCATCCACGCCCCGCCCCGCTTGGTTTCTCGCGCATAAAGATCGAGGAAGAACTGACCAACGAGCTTACCTTGGCGCTCAATGCGGAAGAAGCGCACGGCCGGATGCCAGATCGTCGCGCTATCTGATTTGATCTGCACGCCAAAGAGCGTTTCAACACAGCGGAACAGTCCTTCCAGCACTTTATGCTCGGGAAAATACTGTTTTACCTCATCGTCGGAAAAATCGTAGCGCGCCAGTTTCAACTTCTCCGCCGCCCAGGCCATGTCCCAGCTTTCGAGCTTGGTCAATCCCAGTTCCTGCACGGCGAACTCGCGCAACTCAGCCAGATCGCGTTCGGCGTAAGGGCGTGCCTTGGCAGCCATTT
Source organism: Rhodocyclaceae bacterium (assembly GCA_030824115.1). Taxonomy (GTDB): domain Bacteria; phylum Pseudomonadota; class Gammaproteobacteria; order Burkholderiales; family Rhodocyclaceae; genus Sulfuricystis. The sequence goes on from JAVBYI010000023.1 coordinate 113,799, forward strand.
CACGCAGGAAAACAGCCACCTGCGCTGGCGAATCCGCCATTTTTGGCGTCAGGGAAAGTTCGGCGTAGCTGGCGAAGCCGAGCATGGCGGCTTCCTCGGCACGCAGTTCCAGAATGCGCTCGATCAGCGGACCGTTATTCCACTCGGTGTTACCAAATTCGGCAGCACGCGTTGCATAGGCGCGATACATGCGGGCACGCAACTCCCGATCTTCGGCATATTGCATCACGGGAAAATAGGAAGGGGCGTGCAGACTGAACTTCCAGCCCGCCTTGCCATCTTTTTCTGCGGCAGCCCGGGCGGCGGCTTTCACATCGTCCGGCAGTCCGTTCAGGCCAGCTTCGCTGTCCACCCATTCGGCGTGTGCATTCGTGGCATCCAGCAAGTTCTCCGAGAATTTCGCCGCCAGTGCAGACATTTCTTCCTGAATGGCCTGAAAGCGAGGCTTCTGATCAGCCGGCAATTCGGCGCCCGCCAGGCGAAAGTCGCGAACCTCATGGTCAATGATGCGCTGGCGCGTCGGAGAAAGCTGGGCATATTCAGGACTTGCCGCCAGCGCTTTGTACTTTTCGTAAAGCGCTAGGTTCTGGCCGAGTTCGGCATAGAAGCGCGTCACCTCGGGCAGCATCGCGTTATAGGCTTCGCGCCATTCCGGCACGTCATTGACGCCATGCAGATGGCTGACAATTCCCCAGGCACGCCCCAGGCGCTCGCTGGCATCGGTCATTGGCTGAACGAAGGCATCCCACGTCGCGGGTGTTTCGGGTTGCTCCAGCCTGGTCAGCAGTTGGCGGTTTTCGTCGAGCAGCTGACGGATGGCCGGCGCGACATGCTCAATCGCGATAGCGTCAAAGCGCGGCAAGCCGCCAAAGTCGAGGAGTGGGTTCATATAGCTTATGCCGTCTCGCCAGCGCCGACTTTTAGCGGGTCAGACGATCCAGCGCCTCACGGTACTTGGCGCTGGTCTTTTCCAGAATCTCGGCAGGCAATTTCGGGCCGGGCGCCTGCTTGTTCCAGTCGAGCGTCTCAAGGTAATCACGCACGAACTGTTTGTCGAAACTCGCCGGGCTGGTCCCGATCTGGTAGGTATCGGCAGGCCAAAAACGCGAGGAATCAGGCGTCAGTACCTCGTCGATCAGGTGCAGCGTACCCGCAGCATCAAGACCAAACTCAAACTTGGTATCGGCAATGATGATGCCACGCGTCAGTGCGTAGGCAGCGGCCTCACTGTAGAGGCGCAGCGCGGCATCGCGTACCTGGGCCGCCAGCGCCGGACCGATGGTCTTCTCGACCGTGGCGTAATCGATGTTCTCGTCGTGGTCGCCCAGCTCGGCTTTAGTCGAGGGTGTAAACAACGGCTGCGGCAACTGCTGGGCCATTTGCAAGCCGGCCGGCAAGTCGATGCCACAAACCTTGCCGCTGGCCTTGTAATCCTTCCAGCCGGAACCGATCAGATAGCCGCGCACCACCGCCTCAATCGGCAGCGGTTTGAGGCGTTTAACGACGATGGCCCTGCCGCGCACCTGATCGCGCTCATTAGGCGCCACCACCGTCTCAGGATCGATACCGGTCTGCTGGTTGGGAATGATGTGGCTGAGCTTGCCGAACCAGAAATTGGCAACCGCTGTCAACACCGCGCCCTTGCCGGGAATTGGGTCGGGCAGGATCACATCGAAGGCCGACAGGCGATCGCTGGTAACGATCAGCATGTTGTCCTCGCCAACAGCGTAGTTGTCGCGGACTTTGCCGCGACCGAGCAGAGGAAGGCTGGTAATGGTGGATTCAAACAGGGCTTGCGTCATAATCACTCTCGAACGAAACGTTTTTCGGGGGTACCTTCACTGGCGTCTTCGCGGTAAGGGAAACGCACATGGCCATAGCGAATCGCCAGAACGCCCAGTGTCAGCAGGAAAATTGCGGCCGCCACCGCCAGCATGCGCCATTCTGTCATCTCCTTGATATCGAGGATCAGATAACGCGCCAATGCCACCATGGCGATATAGAGCGGGAAGCGCACCGGCAACTGCCCGGATTTGAAATACTGGCCGATCATAGCCAAGACTTCCAGATAAAGGAACATCAACAGCAAATCGGCCAATCGCACCTCGTTGGCCCGAACCATGACGGTCACTTCCTGATAAATCGCCACCGTCGTTGCGATGGCGATGATCAGCAAGCCAATGTATTCGATGAAATCTAGGCCACCGCTGAAGAAACGGCGAATGCGGTGGAAGGTATGAGAACGAATGTCCATGAGCGATTTATAAACCAAAACGGCCCCCGTTACCGGGGGCCGTGTGGTGTATCTTGGTGCTGCTGACCGGAATCGAACTGGTGACCTACTGATTACGAATCAGTTGCTCTACCAACTGAGCTACAGCAGCGTCAAATCAGAGGTCAGCATTATAACCACGCTCCAGCACTCTCGCATCAGTTGTTGGTCAGTTCGCGCCAAGAGATGCGACGCGGCTTTACATTACTTGAGCCAACAGGTACCTCTGTGACCGGATGCCGGTTATCCGCTGTTGTTGGGATGGCAACCACCTTGCCGTCCGGCAAGCGCACGATATTAATGCCCACGACAAGCGCACCAGTAATCTTTTGCGATGGTTTAACAACCTCATTGTTTGAGTTCTTGACATCCGAACCAGTCGTGATATCAATATTATTCAGCCACGCATATCCGCCAACCGTACAAGTGTTTGCGCTTGACGAAGTCGGTACGTTCGAAGCCACGACCAGCGTTCCCAGCTGGATCTTCGGATCAACGTTTACACGTTCGCCGCTGTCGGGCAGCGGAATATACCAACCTGCTTGGCTCTCCCAATTGACGCTATTGCCGGAAAGGGTTCGTGTATCTCCTGAGGAAGAAAATGTCTGCTCAACAAACGCACTGTTACCTCTCGCGCTGGAGTAAGTCGTAGCACCGTCATCCTTGACTGCATAAATCGCCCGACTTGCCGAATCCGTCCGATCGTCGCCCTGCAAGAACAAGCCCGTGCCAAAGAAGACAACACGCTGATACTTAATTTCAGCAAGTTCAGGACGCGAAGTGATTGGCTCGCCTACATTTATTAGTGAAGTCGCTGTGCCAAGATCAAGATCAAAGCGCCACATATCACCATTCAGATCGCCACCATACACATAACGTGTCGTGCTATTTACATCCGGGTCATCCAGCCAATTCGATATTTTGGATAGGCCACTCGGGGCTGTTGGCGAACCACTGCCCGTGCCGATTTTCATCCGGATAGCACCTGTTACGGCATCCAGCACATACAAATAGCCTCTACCACTTGCATTGTTATGTCCGGAAGTTAGCAATACAACCCATGAGTTATCCGACAGCTTGGTGATTACTGGATTGCCATAGGTGTAACCCATGTCCGCATCAGTAAACTCCCACAGTAAGGAGGGGGCGCCCGGGTCGGTGACATCCCAGGCGTAGTAATACTTGCCACCCGAGTTCATACCACCGACGATGATGGTTTTCCAGCTTCCTGAGTAGATGTCGCCATCCGTCAGTGTGCCATCAACAAAGTAATTATGCGTATAAGCTGGGTCCGCCAGTTTCCACATGTTCGGTAGTGCCGCCATAGGCGTATACGCCCAAACCTCAGCACCACTATCCGCATTGAAGGCATGCAGGAAGCCATCGTTCGCACCCACATAAACCATTCCCTGGCGCGAGATGGCCTTGTAACTATCGTAGCCGGAGTCGGAATAATTGTAAGCCGGAGCCTTCACATAAACCGGTTGGGAGTTGACGATATCGCCCAACACATGCTCTCGGTCTCGATAGGAGGCATTGGTTGTTGCATCGATCTTGCCCGTCACAAAGTCGAATAGGTTCTGATTTGTGGCCCCCGGACAATTGCCGATCGGATTGCAGGCCGTCATCTGGGTTGGATCGAAATATGCCTGTTCGGCTGCCGTCAAACTCGCCCAGGTCAATAACTTGTACTTAGGGGTACCAGTCACGTTGTAGGTATAAAGTATCCGCGTACCGGCTGGCCCCTGTCCATCGAGTTGATCACGTGCCTGCCAAAGTGATGTGGCAGAGATTTCGCCGGTACTGAGGTCCATGGTCTTCGCCTCAAGGTTGCCGTCCCAGACGTTCGTCGTATAGCTGGCGGTAAAAACGAAGTTATCTCCTGCGACTGGCTCTAGGTTCGACGTCGCCGCCGCCGCGGCGGAACCCGTTTGTTGCTCTGCCGCTGCCAGCGTTGCTGCAATCGCCTCGCTCACTTCGCCTGGATCACTCGCCGAAAAATACTGACCATGACCGTTGACCGCTGCGTGCCAGAGATCGTCGATACGATCCGAGGTCGTGTTGGTAATCGGATTGCCCCAGTCCTTGTTGCCATCAGCCAGAATCGTGTTGTAGTCGGCAGAACAGCCCGAGGCGTAAGAGGTGCAATAGCTCAAATTCCCATCGACCCCCAGCCCCATGGTGAAGGTCTTCATGTGCTGCCACATCTTCGCACTATCGGTTTCATCCCCTGATGCTTTGGGTACGTCATTATCAGTATCCGGGCGCAGATCATTAACGTAGTAATAGCGCGCAATATCGGCCAACGAATCCGACTTCGCACTCTTGTCTTTGTACGGTACAACGGCACTACCGTCGACATCGCCCACCGTACCATTCATGTCCTTATTGAAATTGGTGTTGGGCTCGATGTTCGTGTTCCAGTAACCGTCTGTCGCCAGGAAAGTGTAGTTCTGCTGACAGGAGTACTGCACCGGATCAGTCCCCAGAGAGCCGGCAAATATCTGGCCGGCACGCGACAAGGCGGTGCGCAATGGGGTAAAACTATTCGGGTAGACCGCAAACAACTTAGTGTAGAAGCTGCTGCGCTGGTCGGTATCAAAATCATCAATCGCCAGTTCGGAAAAACCGCTCTGTGGGCTAGTCGTACCAATGCTGATCAGCGAAAAACCAACGCGGAAACCAATGCCCGGCGCAGAATCATTGACATCCTTGAAGGCTAGCGCAATCGCCGACTTGGTCATCAGCAAACGACCGCGGTAATAGGAGTACCAGTTGGCGAAATTCTGCAGTTCCTGTTTATAGCTACAGGTGGAACCCGTGGCTCCGGGATCAGAACCATCAGTTACAGCGACACAATCAGTTCGTGTTGATGCCTTCGGATAGGAGTCAACGGTGGGGATAACGTCATAACGAGTAAAGGTAACACCTGAAAACGATGCCTGGAAATTCTTGCCGCCAGAAAACTTTGCGCTATTGGAGATCGATACACTGATATTGCTAGTGTTGTCAGTCACGGCCAGCAATTTGTTGTTATATGTGTCATTACCAGAAATCGCTGCCGCAGCAGCAACCGAGCCAGGAGGCGCGGTAACAACAAACACAGGCTGACAGGTCGAAGAACTGCTGCTGTTGCACGTCACTGTCTGTGTTGCTGAGAATCCTTGCTGGCCATTAATCGCGGAAACAATTGCTACAGCTAAGGCATTACGGTTGGTCTTGCTATCCGATCCGGTCACATAGAGGTTGCCGCTGAACAGGGTTTTTTGGTTCGTCCCGCCACTATCAACCCTTACCAAAGTAACCTTGCAGGCCGTACCAGTACAGGAACTGGCACCTGCCTTGGTTACAGTGACCGAAACCGTCGCTGCAACCCCTGTCACGGTAGAACCGCTACTAAAACGTGGGTACGGCGTAGCGGATGACCATTTCGTACCCGTACAACTCGTCAGCGCCTTGTCACTACACCAGAGTGGTGAGCCAGACATGGTGTAGTAATAGGGTGCCCCATAGGTCGTACTCCCGGCGGTGGTACGGGCGTTCGTGTCACCCGCCGCCGCGCCGCGATTACCCGGGAAGGCATAAGCACCACCTGCAGCAGCAATTTCGGTGTTGGTGTTTTCGATGCAACTGGTGCCATCACCCTTGCACCAAGTCTTGCGAGGAAACTTGGTCGTCAAGTCACAAATCTTGTTGCCACTACTGCCGACATCGGTGTAGTTGCTGGTAAAGCAGGTCGTCGTTACGGCAGAACTGGCCGTTGGGTATCTGAATGGCTCTCCCTTGGCCGCCGTCGTGCTCGCATTCCCCAGCGAGGTGCCACTGGAGTCCACCGGGGGCGTATAGGTAATTGCAGGGTTGTAATAGCTCTTATTGAACCCCGCCGCCATATAGGGTACGTCCCCCACGTTGCAACCGTAGGTTGAGCCAAATGAAGACATGTTCGACGAGCAAATTGAGTCGTTCACATAATCCGGCGTAAAGGTCGAATCCATACTGCCGGAATCATCGAGAATGAACCAGAGATTAGGTTTAACGCTCAGACCTGTGCCAGTGCCGAGTGGCTCGGACGATATCTGGAGAACATCATAAGCATAAGTTTGGGTGACAGCTAACAAGCTGCCCACACAAAGTAGGGATTTCAGGAGGGTCGATTTATTTGTCATGACGGTCCCCGTTCAATATTCGATGACGATGGTGGACTGGGCGTAACTAGCGGTATTGCGTGGCCCCTTGGCCCGGGTAGTAATGCGGTAATAAACTTGGGATTTGGTCGAAATAGCTCGGCCACTCGAACCTCCGGCCCCGCTCTTGGAAGAGCCCCCTGTAGCAGCCAAGCTCATGCGTGCACAACGCACCCCGCTTGCGCCGGGAGAGCCATAGTTGTCGCAAAGACGGTGAACAAGATAGGCAATCTGGTTACCCGAGACATCGGCACCCGAGATAAGGCGTGCCTTATATGGTCCCCCACCGGAGCCATCCCAGTCGACATCATCGTTAGTATTACCCGGCGTGACACTGCCCGTGTAGTCAATCAACTGATTTGCGGCAATCAACTCAACATCTCGGGCATAGTAGCCGTTATCCACACTATCTGCCTCGAGAAGACTGGGATTGCTCTGCAACCAAGTAGTAGCTGCCTCCATGCCGGAATCACTCGATACCAGGGTTGATTGAACAAAACCAATGTTGGTTGCCACTTCATTGGTGGTGTCGACGGCGCGCACAAGTGCAACGCCAATAATCGTCATCAGTGCCAGCATCGTCAGCGCGATGAAGAGGATGAAGCCTTTTTCGCGTCTCATATCTTTGCTCACCTCAACTATTGGGGACCTGCCAGAGCAGATTCCTGATCGGCACCAACGTTCCATAGACTCGGTAGCGGTAGTGTTGCTGCTCCTCCGAGAGCGTTGTCGTCGGCCCAGTCAGTACGGCGCCACTCGGCAAGGTCATATCCGGCCATAAACGCAGGCTGGCATCACTGACAACGGTGTTCTCGCGATTCGGGCTGCGCGCCACCACAGCAAAGCGAACGGCAAGTACCTGCCGCCATGCTGCCGCATTGGCAGGGATTGCCTGATCGCATGTGGTAATCGTGCTCGGTGTCGCATTCACCATATCTTTGCAGTACCAAGCCCGCAGCATGATGATGTGTTCGCCAATCGATACTGGCTGGAAACCTGTCTGCCGACTGGTCATAGTCAACTCGTTATTGGCATTGATGGTATAGGTCACCGCCTCGGGCAACTCAGCCCCTGAAGACAAGCCAACGTTATAAACACGCGCTCCCTTTGTGTAAGGAATGCCCTCTCCGCCAGGCTTGTTGTAAGTTCCCCCATTGTGGGACAGACGGAAATTTACCGTATCGATGGCCGTCACTTCGCGGAGACTGCAGTCAGTAACACCATCTGCATTCGCATCAATGCCGTTCTGGCCAATAGCAATCAGATCACCTACGGTAAAACCATAGACGTTATCAACCGTCAGATCGCTCTCGTCACCGGGAAATGACGAGCCACTCGGCGGCGACAGGGTAGCGTAGTACCAACCATGGCGGGCTGTACTGTAGGTAACTGTTACCTGATCAGTCGCACCCGGCGTAATCAGTACCGGCTGAAGCGCCATGGGTGATGGGCCACCACTTGTATCCTGAAGGTAAAGATTACATCCAAGTAAAGGTTCGCTGTTGATCCCATATCCGGCGCGGCGTAAGTCACGTTCGATCATGTAGGCCGCGATACCACCGGCAACTTGTGCATCCGAACTGCTGACAGTCGTCCGTTTCTGTGCATTGAAACCCATTAATACGCCCGTCAGCACAAGCAATGCAATCAGCGCGATGGCAACACCGACCATCAGTTCGATCAGCGAAAAACCTGTTTGCCTCTCGTTGGTCACCATGATTGCTCCTCAGTTAACGGCCGGCATGACATTCGCCGCCGTTACGTATTGATGCGCTGCATCCGCTGGCTCATCAGGTCCGCGCCAACTCAGCGTAATAGTCACGAAGCGCGGTGTTGCCGCAGTATCTACATAGGTAATTACGGCAGAACCGTTCGGCAGGAGTTCTGCAACCTGCGTATCCCACGCTGTTCTGGCGGGGGCTGAACCGCCATCTACGTAGTTCGCGATATTGACCTGATCGACCATCATCTGGCTGAGAATCTGATTGGCCAGTAAAGCGGCCTCATTGCGATATTTCGCCTGACTGGCATTTTTGATGGCCACAGACTGCATGCCCATCAGCGCCAGCACCCCAACAGAAAAGATCAGGATGGCCACCAGCCCTTCGATGAGAATAGAGCCTCTTTGCTTGTTTAGCATTTCCGCATATCTCCATCCGTCGTGATTTCCGGATCACATATACGCGAAAGCCCTCCCGCCTGCAGAAGGATGCGCAAAGGGATCAGGCCATCAGAAGTAACATCCGGTGCAGTCACATTGACCTGCGTGAAGGGTGCCGTACCATCCTGATTGAGCTGACGCACCAGTCCCAGCGGGGAAAAGGTAGCCAGCGTGCCCGTATCTGTCGTGATCGCAATCGCATTGCCCGATGTCGTACTCGCAGAAATTTGTATCTGTGAAGGGCAATCTTGCTGCCCATCCCCATCGTTATCATCGGCCACAGGGATTTCACAACCGACGATCCAGGAGCTGTCGAGGTTGGACATATCGAAAACTACACCACGTCCCCGTTTTAATGCTTCCATGCGCGCAACTTGTAAACCTGACCTCATCGACTCAGTGGCCGTCTTGATACGCTGGTTGGCCATCAGGGTGACAAACGAGGGGAACGCAACCGCTGTTACCACCCCCAGCACAAGCAGCGTGATAATCAGCTCAAGCAATGACACACCTCGATTGCCGCGCCGGTTCATTAGCACGAACCTCCATTTTTCGTAATCCAGCACGCACCAGATGAATTAGGCGTCGTCGAGGATTTGGCATTGGTCTCGTTGATGGTGTAGAGATAACCATCCATCTGCCCCGTACCCGTCGCTGTTAGTGTGTAGGTATTGACGTCGGAGGCGCAAGTCACGGTGAATTTTGCAGGCGCCTGCGTAGGCGTGCAGGAAAACCCAACATAAGTCCGTCGATCGGCAAACCACTGCTCGGCACGCGTACGCAACTCGGAAAGAGTACTCGTCGCCTCGGTGATCTGACCGCGTTTGACGTAGTCCTGATACGCCGGCACGGCAATTGCGCTCAGCACACCAATGATAGCTACCGCGATCATTAACTCGATAAGCGAGAAGCCACTGTCGCTATTCAATCTGCAATTGAATTCCCTGCAATCCATTTCCATTTCTCCTTAGGGTTGATAATAGTCCTGTCACTTTCAAGCGCCAGCGCCACACGACGAACGGTCGCTCAGCCCGTATGAGCGGCGGACAAAAGGCAATTCAGCGGCATATCTTCCATGTCACGCGCACTGAAACGCGCGCCCCTGCTACTCTACCCGTCATGTCTGACGATATTGATCAGTATATCGACTCGATTGCGAAGGCAGCACGGAACGCACGCCGCCGCTTGGCAGTCGTTCTGTGTGTTTCCACTTTGCTGCATGGCAGCGTACTCCTCCTTCAGGCCGGAGACTTGGTCAGGCATCCACTGGCACCGAGTTACAACGTCCCGGCCGGTCGGCCGGCACCCATCACGATAAGGCTCGCCCCGTTCAAGCTCCAACCTGCCTATTTGTTGCCTGTGGAGAAACATACGGCCACACTGGCACCCACGCAGGCCTTGTCTCCTGCCGTAGCCGACACCGGAGTAGGTAACGGCGAGGCTACTGAAAATTTCGCAGATGAAAACGTTTCAGTACCCGTCGAACTGGGACTGCCCGCGCCGAATTACTTCGATAACAACGAGGTTTCCATCCGCGCCAAACCGCTTGGCGACATTGATTTCGACCTTCCCGATTTCGCCACTGTTTCAGGAGATGGAAGAATCGTCCTCTTTCTCTACATCAATGAAAGCGGTTATGTCGACAAGGCAGCGGTTGAACTTGCCGAACCCGGCGAGCGAATTACAAATGCGGTTGCCGGGCAATTTAGCAAAGCAGTCTTTGAACCAGCCCGAATCAACGACCAGCCAGTAAAAAGTCGCCTCCGCGTGGAGATTGTGGTGCGCCCCTTGCTGAAGCGCTAATCCCGTCTTCTACTCGAAGTGCGGCATCGGGAAGGTAACGCTCTCTTCCGTTCCTGAGAGCTCAATGACATCATCCGCGCCCAATGACTCCAGACGACCGAGAACCTGTCGTACCAGTACCTCTGGTGCAGAAGCGCCTGCTGTCACGCCAATACGCTGCCCGCCTGCCAGCCACTCAGCTTTGATCTCGTCCGGCCCATCGACAAGATAAGCAGGAATTCCGCAGCTTGCGGCAGTTTCACGCAGGCGGTTGGAGTTTGAGCTATTGGGCGAACCCACCACGAGAATCAAATCACAGTTCTGCGACAGGTGTCGTACGGCATCTTGCCGGTTTTGCGTTGCATAGCAAATATCGTTCTTTTTCGGGCCAACGATATCCGGAACGCGCCCCTTTAGGGCGGCAACAACACCAGCCGCATCATCCACCGATAGCGTCGTTTGTGTCACATAAGCCAGTGCCGTCCCGCCAGCGCCGACATTCAGCTCGGCGACATCCTCGACACTTTCGACGAGGTACATGCCCCCCTCACTTTGTCCCATCGTGCCCTCGACCTCGGGATGGCCCTTGTGACCGATCATCACCACTTCGCGTCCGGCTTTGCGGTGGCGCTCGACTTCCAGATGCACCTTGGTCACCAATGGGCAGGTCGCATCAAATACTTTAAGGCCACGCTTGTCGGCTTCCTCGCGCACCGCCTTGGACACCCCATGCGCACTAAAGATCACCGTCGCACCATCCGGCACCTCGTCAAGTTCCTCAACGAAGACCGCGCCCTTTGCCTTCAGGTCGTCGACGACGAAGCGGTTATGCACCACCTCGTGACGCACATAGATCGGCGCACCGAATTTCTCCAACGCCCGTTCGACGATGGCGATGGCGCGCTCGACGCCTGCGCAGAAACCACGCGGATTGGCGAGCAGGATTTTCATCAGAGGATTCCGATCACTTCGACTTCGAAGCGGATCGACTTGCCGGCCAGCGGATGATTGAAGTCGACCAGCGCGGACGTTTCGTCCATCTCGCGCACCATGCCGGCAAACTTTGCGCCCCCTAGTTGCGGAGGGGCTTCGAATTCAACCAGCGTCAGCACATCAATGCCGGCGCCGCCTTTGGGGAGTTCGGTTTTCGGCAGGCGTTTCACCAGTTCGGGATTATGGGGGCCGAAAGCCTGTGCAGGCTCAAGCAGAAATACATGGCGCTCGCCAACTGGCAAATCCTCAAGGCAGGCTTCGAGGGGTGGGGCGAGTTCGCCACTGCCTAACTGCAGCGTGGCCGGCGTCGAACCAAAGGTGGCAATCACTTCGGTATCGTCCGAAGTTGCCACGCGGTAGTGCAAGGTCACGAGGCTATCAAGCCGGACGCGGTCATTCATCACGCTGCTCCTTATGGGTAAGTTGCTGCCAGAGCAGCAATGCAACACCGACGGTAATGGCCGAATCGGCGACGTTGAAGGCGGGCCAGTGCCAACCGGCGACATGGAAATCGAGGAAGTCGACGACCGCTCCGAAGCGCAAGCGGTCGATGACATTACCGAGGGCGCCGCCCAGCACCAGCGCAAACGCCAGCGGCTGCAAGCGCTCGGCCGCATGTTGGCGAATCATCACCGCCAGCCAGCCTGAGATTACCAGTGCCAGGGTCACAAAAAACCACTTCTGCCAGCCACCCGCATCCGAAAGAAAGCTGAAGGCCGCACCGCTGTTGAACACCAGCACGAGATTGAAAAAACTCGTCATCGGCAGGCTTTCGCCGAGGTGGAAACTGCCCAGCACCCAGAGCTTGCTAGCCTGGTCGAGCAGGATCACCAGCGCGGCCAGCGCCAGCCAATAGCCCGACCTAGGCAAAATTGCGGGCCTCGCCCGCGCCAAAGAGATTGCTGGTGCAGCGGCCACAGAGTTCGGGATGTTCGGCGGCAAGGTCGTGCTGCCCCACATCTTCGCGCCAGTGCCAGCAGCGCGCGCACTTCTGATGCGCGCTGGGAACAACGACTACTGCCGTCTCGCCAGCGCCGACTTTTTGTAGTGAGACCTTCGAGCAGATCAGTACAAACTTGAGGTCGTCGCCGAGCGATGCCAGCAGATCATAGATCTCGCCTTCCGCACGGATTTCAACCTCAGCCTGCAGCGAGGAACCGATGCCACCAGCGCTGCGCACTTCCTCGATCTTCTTGAGCACCTCGGCACGTACGGCACGGATTGCACTCCACCGTCCGGCCAGCACCGACTTTTCGGCCAGTTCCGGCAGCGTGTGCCACGTCGTCAGCATCACACTCTCGTTACCTTGCAGCGCCATGATTTCCTCGGCGGTAAAACTGAGGATCGGCGCCATCAGGCGCGTGATGCTCTGCACGATATGCCAGAGCGCACTTTGTGCCGAACGGCGAGCGCGCGAATCGGCCGCACTGGTATAGAGGCGATCCTTGAGGATGTCGAGGTAGAACGCGCCGAGGTCTTCGGCACAGAAGTTCTGTAGCGCCTGCACGACCTTGTGAAACTCATAGCGGTCATAGGCTGCCAAGCAATTGCTTTGCAGTTCAAGGGTCAATGCCAGCGCGTAGCGATCAATTTCCAGCCACTCGCCCACCGGCAACATCTGCACCTGCGCGTCGAAGTCCGCTGTGTTCGCCAACAGGAACTTGAGCGTGTTGCGCAAGCGGCGATACACCTCGACCACGCGGTCGAGAATTTCCTTTGAGATGGTCAGCTCGCCCGAGTAGTCGGTCGAGGCGGTCCACAAGCGCAGGATTTCGGCGCCGAGCGAATCCGACACCTGCTGCGGCGCGACGACGTTGCCCTTGGACTTGGACATCTTCATGCCCTTGCCGTCCACGACAAAACCGTGGGTCAGCAGCCCCTTGTAGGGCGCGCGGCCGTCGATGGCGCAGCCGGTGAGCAAACTCGAATGGAACCAGCCGCGATGCTGGTCCGAGCCTTCGAGATAGAGATCGGCGGGATAGGCGCAATCGGCCTCATGCGAACCCCGCATCACGGACCAGTGCGTCGTGCCCGAATCGAACCAGACGTCGAGCGTGTCGCTCATCTTGTCGTACTGAATTGCCTCATCGCCCAACAACTCCTTCGCGTCGAGCGCGAACCAGGCTTCGATGCCGCCCTGCTCGATACGCTTGGCGACTTCCTCGATCAACTCCAGCGTACGCGGATGTGGCTCGCCGCTTTCCTTGTGCAGGAAGAAGGGAATCGGCACGCCCCAGTTACGCTGGCGCGACACACACCAGTCCGGGCGGTTGGCGATCATCGCGTGCAAGCGCGCCTTGCCCCAGCTTGGGAAGAACTCGGTTGCCTCGATGGCGGCAAGAGCGGCGCTGCGCAAGGTCTCGCCTTCATTCGGCTGGCGATCCATGCCCACAAACCACTGGGTCGTGGCGCGATAGATCGTCGGTGTCTTGTGACGCCAGCAGTGCATGGTGCTATGGACAATCTCATCGCTCGCCATCAGCGCGCCGACTTCGGACAGCTTCTCGACAATCAGCGGATTCGCTTTCCAGACATGCTGACCACCAAAGAACGGCAGGTCTTTGGCGTAGCAGCCGTCGCCCTGCACGGGGGTCAGAATCTCATCGTTCTTCATGCCGGCACGCTTGCAGGAATCAAAGTCTTCCATGCCATAGGCCGGCGCGCTATGCACGATGCCGGTACCGGTGTCGAGCGTCACATAGTCGCCGAGGAACACCGTCGAGGCACGGTCGTAGAGCGGATGACGGAATTGCATGCGATCCAGCGCAATGCCACGGCAGGCACCCAGCACCTTGCCTTCGAGATCGTAGCGCTTTAGCGCCTGCTCTCGCAGTTCGGCCGCAAGAATCAGCAGGCCCTTCGGCGTATCGACGAGTTCATAGACAAACTCGGGATGAATATTGAGGGCCTGATTGCCGGGAATCGTCCACGGCGTCGTCGTCCAGATCACCGCGTAGGCGGTCTTTTCCGGCAGCGTAGCGACATCGAAGGCACCCGCCAGTCGGCTGCGTTCAGCGGCATCCAGCGGGAAGGCCACATCAATGGCCGGCGATTTCTTGTCGGCATATTCGACTTCCGCTTCGGCCAGCGCCGAGCCGCAATCGAAGCACCAGTTAACCGGCTTCAAACCTTTGAACAGATAGCCGCGGCGATACATCTCGCCGAGCGCACGAATCTCGTCGGCCTCGGTGCGAAATTCCATCGTCTTGTAGGGATTGTCCCAGTCGCCCAGCACGCCCAGCCGAATGAAATCTTTTTTCTGGCGCTCGACCTGCTCCTGCGCATAGGTACGGCAATGCGCCCGCGCCTGATCGGACGGCAGGTGCTTGCCGTGGGTTTTTTCGATCTGGTGCTCGATGGGCAGACCATGGCAATCCCAGCCCGGGATGTAAGGCGCATCAAAACCGCTCAATGTCTTGGCGCGAACGATGATGTCCTTGAGAATCTTGTTCACCGCATGGCCGATGTGAATATCGCCGTTGGCATACGGGGGACCGTCATGCAACACGAAACGCGGGCGGCCTTTTGAGGCGGCACGGATCTTTTTGTAGAGTTGTTGCGCCTGCCATTGAGCAACCCAGCCCGGCTCGCGCTTGGCGAGATCGCCGCGCATCGGGAATGGGCTGTCGGGCATGTTTAGCGTTTTACGATAATCAGCTTTTTGGTCAGCCATGTCAGTTTTTGCCTGCAAAGTAGTTCTGCGTTGCCTGCACGTCGCGGGCGATTTGCGCGGTCAGTGCTTCCAGTGAATCGTATTTCGCCTCGTCACGCAATTTGTGCAGAAAATGCACGCTGACATGCGAGCCGTAAATCTCGCGATCGAAATCGAAGAGATGCACCTCCAGCACCGGGCGCAGCCCCTGTCCCAGTGTCGGGCGTACGCCGAGACTCGCCGCACCGGGCAGGAAGCGTTTATCGAGACCCGACACGGTCGCTGCAAACACGCCGGTCAGCGCCACACGTTTACGCTTGAGTTGAATATTCGCCGTCGGAAAGCCGAGCTTGCGCCCGACCTTGTTGCCATGAATCACCCGGCCGGAAATACTGTAAGGCCGGCCGAGCAGACGTGCTGCATGCTCCAGATCGCCCGCACCGAGCACATCGCGAACAGCTGAACTGGAAACACGCTCACCGTTGATCTCGATGGTGTGCATCGCTTCGACGCCAAAGCCATGCTGCTGCCCCGCCGCCTGCAGCATGGCAAAATCCCCCGCACGGCCTTTGCCGAAACGGAAATCATCGCCGATGATCAGATGGCGCACGCCGAGGCCCTGCACCAGCCCGCGTTCGATGAATTCCTCGGCGGTCAGCCCGGCCAGTTTGCGACTGAAATGCAGCAGGAAAACTTCCTCGATACCGCAGCTTTCAAGCAGGGCCAGTTTCTCGTGCAGACTGGTCAGGCGTGCAGGGGCCTGATCCGGCGAAAACAGTTCGCGCGGATGCGGCTCGAAGGTCATCACCGCAGCCGGCAAGCCGAGGCGGCGCGCATCGGCGGCGAGCCGTTCGAGCAGCGCACGATGCCCCAGGTGCACCCCATCGAAATTGCCGATGGCGAGCACGCGGGAATGGGTTGCCTGCGCCGGTATGGTGCGAAAAAGCTGCATCACTGAAGGGATCGGGGAAAGCGGCCGATTTTATCTCAGTCGAGGCGGGCAACCTTGGACTTACTCAGTGTCGGGTTTTGCTTGAAATAGCCCTTCATGCCGGCCAGCAAAGCATCGGCCATCTTGTCCTGATAATCCTCGTCGTTGAGACGCTTTTCTTCTTCCGGATTGGAGATGAAGGCGGTCTCGACCAGAATCGATGGAATATCCGGCGCCTTGAGCACGGCAAAGCCGGCCTGCTCGACATGGGGTTTGTGCAGGTCATTGATGCCGCCGATCTCGCCCAGCACCGCCTTGGCCAGCTTGAGGCTGTCGTTCAGCGTCGCGGTTTGCGACAAATCCAGCAGGGTGCGGGCGAGATGCGGGTCTTTTACACCGAGGTTCACGCCACCGATCAGGTCGGCGGCGTTTTCCTTTTGCGCCAGCCAGCGTGCCGCCGTCGAAGAGGCGCCGTTTTCCGACAACACGAAGACCGAAGAACCACGTGCGGTGGGCTTCACAAAAGCATCGGCATGAATCGAGACAAACAGGTCGGCCTTCACTTTTCTGGCCTTGGCCACGCGCTGGCCGAGCGGGATGAAAAAGTCGCCATCGCGCGTCAGCAAGGCACGCATGTTCGGCTGGCTGTCGATCTTCGCCTTCAGCCGCCGCGCAATCGACAGCGTGACATTTTTTTCGTAGCTGCCGCCATGACCGACCGCACCCGGATCTTCGCCGCCATGGCCGGGATCAATCACCACCGTCACCAGTCGATCGACGACCGGTTCCACCGGTTTTTCCGGCTTGCTGGGTGTGGCAAAGGGATCACCTTGCCCATGCTTTTGCAGCAGCGCCATGAGCGGGTCCGGCGGTTCGGCCGGATAGAGGTCGAGCACCAGCCGATGCCCATATTCCCCGACCGGCTTGAGGGTAAACACCTGCGGCTTCACTTCCGCCTTGAGTTCGATGACGATGCGCACCACCTCGGGCTTGAAGCGGCCGGCGCGAATCAGGCGAATCTGCGGATCGGTCTCGCTGATCTTGCCCGGCAGGCTTTGCAGCACCGAGTTGAATTCGACGCCTTCGATATCCAGCACCAGCCGGTTGGGATCTTTCAGCAGCAGATGATTGAAGTTGAGCGGCTGAGTAGCCTCAGCCTTGTATTCCATCGTCACCCGCGTGTAATCCGGCGCCGGCCAGACCCGCACGGCCAGCAGCGTCGGCTGCGCGCCCGCACGGACGGGCGTGACCAGCAGGGTCAGGCTGGCGGCAGCGGCAAACTGGAGGAAATTTCGACGAGTGTGGCGCGTGAGGACGGAAGTTGGTTCAACCATTGGCATCCCCGTTCGCTGCCGGGAACAAGCACGGCACGGCGCCCGGCACCGTCCAAGGTGAGTTGGACGCGCAGGTCGGGCGCCGGCAAATACGGCGCAGCCCGATCCGGCCACTCGACCAGGCAAATGCCCTGCGCTGCGAAGTATTCGTCCAGTCCCGCATCCAAAAACTCTTCCGGAATAGTGAATCTATAAAAATCAAAGTGATACAAGTTTAACCCAGAAGTTACATGAGGTTCAACCAAGGTATAGGTCGGGCTCTTTGCCGTCTCGCCAGCGCCGACTTTTTGCAGCCAGCCGCGCACCAGCGTGGTCTTGCCTGCACCCAGATCGCCTTCGAGATAAATCACGGCCAACGGGGTCACCACTTGAGCCAATGCGGCGCCCAGCGCCAGCGTGGCCGCCTCGTCCGGCAGGTCATATTCGCGACAGGTATCATCGGCAGGATGCATGATGGAAACGTTCTGAAGGAAAGGATTCGTGGCTGGGGCCGGGAACTGGGCTTTACTGCCGTCGGCGTTTCCGGCATTGAACTCAGTGCTGCCGAAACGGGCCTGATGGACTGGCTGAACGCCGGTTTACACGGCGAGATGGATTATATGGCGGCGCATGGCACGAAGCGTTCGCGGCCCGCCGAACTGATTCCCGGCACGCGCTCAATCATTTCCTGTCGCGTGGACTACCTGCCGGAAATTAAGGGTGGGGCTGGCGCCGCCATTTCCCGCTACGCCCTCGGCCGCGACTATCACAAGCTGATGCGCAACCGCCTGCAAAAACTGGCCGACCGCATGACCGCCAAGATCGGCAACTTCGGCTACCGTGTCTTCGTCGACTCGGCGCCGGTCATGGAAGTGGCCATCGCCCAGAACGCCAGCCTCGGCTGGCGCGGGAAGCACACCTTGCTGCTGTCGCAAACCGGCTCATGGTTTTTTCTTGGCGAAATCTATTGCGACCTGCCCCTACCCCCGGATACGCCCATCACTTCACACTGCGGCACCTGCACGGCCTGCCTCGACGTCTGCCCGACGAGTGCCTTTATCGGCCCCTATCAACTGGATGCGCGACGCTGCATTTCCTATCTCACCATCGAGTTGAAAAGCAGCATTCCCGAAGACCTGCGGCCACTGATGGGCAACCGCATCTACGGCTGCGACGATTGCCAATTGGTTTGTCCGTGGAATCGTTTTTCACCGCTAACACAGGAACCGGATTTCGCGCCACGCCATGGCCTCGACCATGCGACGCTGGTCGAACTGTTCGCGTGGACAGAAACAGAATTCAATGACCGGCTGGCCGGCTCGCCGATCCGCCGCATCGGCCATGAACGCTGGCTGCGCAACATCGCCATTGCCTTGGGAAATGACGCACCGGCAGCAGAAGCCAAAGCTGCATTGCTTACGCGACAGGACCATCCGTCCGCGCTGGTACGCGAACACGTAGCCTGGGCGCTATCCCGCTATCCTGGTTGATCGCCGGTCGCTACCGGGCGGGCTGGATCGCTGCACCACTCGCTCCACGAACCGACATAGAGCCTGGAACCCGACATCCCGGCAATCTCCATCGCCAGCAGGTTGTGACAGGCCGTCACGCCCGAGCCGCACTGCTGCACCACCGTCTTCGGATCGCGGCCATCGAGAATATCCTCGAACTCGGCACGCAATTCATCGGCCGGCTTGAAGTAGCAGCCTGCATCGTCGAGGTTGTCGAAGAAGAAACGATTGATCGCACCCGGGATATGGCCGGCCACCGGATCGAGCGTTTCGTTCTCGCCGGCGTAGCGCTCTTCGCTGCGCGCGTCGATGATCACCATGTCCGGCGCATGCAGACGCTGCGCCACATAAGTTGTGTCGACCTGGATGTCCTGCGGCTTCGGCATGAAGTGCGCCGGTATCACCGGCCGTACCTCCATCTCAAGTGCAAACTTGGCACGCCGCCATCCTGCCATGCCACCATCGAGCAGGGCCACCTTGTCGTGACCGAGCCAGCGCAGCATCCACCACAGGCGCGAGGCAAACACGCCGCCCTCGTTATCGTAGGCGACGACTTGCGTTTCAGGCCCGACACCGCATTCGCTCAGGCGCTGCGCAAACGTCACCATATCCGGCAGGGGGTGGCGACCATTCTTGCCTGTCAGCGGGCCGGACAGATCACGGTCGGCATGCATGAACAGGGCGCCGGGAATATGGCCCTTGAGATAGGCCTGCGCGCCGTACTCGGTATTCTGCAGATCATGGCGGCAGTCGAAGACACGCCACTGCGGATCATCGAGATGCGCCGCAAGTGTCTGCGCATCGACCAGTTTGTCGAACATCAACTTGCCTCCGCCAGCCAACTGCGCGCTTCATCACGCTCGGCAAACACGCGCAGGTCCGCATTGGCAAACAGTGTCTCAAGCCAGGCGCTCCAGGCGACCCACTGGCTGTCGGTCACCACGGCAATACGCCGGAAATCGCCGCCATGGATGCGTGAGAACTTGATCTCCTCCACCGCCATGTCAACGGTAAAGCCGGCCATCTCGCGCAGATCGACGAGCAAATCGGGACGGGCATCAAAGAGATTTCCGGCCATCAGAAATTCTTCGAACTCAGTGAAGTCTTCGAGGGTGAATTCGCCAAAGACGGTCAGGCTGACGCGGCTCTCGGCAAGGTCTACGGTAATCATGGTGTGCCCCTTTTGGATTGCTTGCTTTGTTGAAACTATAGCGCAAGCAGCAATCAGTCGTCTGCCCGTGCAAACAGACCATTCCAGTCATTCACTGGTGGGCGTGCCAAATAGTATCGGCAACGCTCAACGAACAGCGGGTAGAGTGGGTCATCTGGATAATCCACGGCAAGCGCGCCGTACCCATCCAGCGCTGCCTGCCAGTTTTTCCCCATGTACGCATCGAATGCCTGTCGGGTAGCAAACGCCATCGCCTCAAGTGCTGAGGAGGTTGCGGATTTCTCCCCCAGCAGTTCATAGACGAGCAAGGGCGCACGACGCCCCTTGACGACGACAAAGTCGAGAGGGCGCATGAGGAAGCGATCCCCCACCTCCCGGTAAATCGTCTGGCTCACGCAAATCTGCGTACCGTAGTTCTTGTTCAAACCTTCCAGACGCTGCGCCACCACCACGCCATCGCCAAACGCCGTGTAACTGAGTCGCTCGGCAGAGCCAACATTGCCAATCACAACCGTATCGGCATGAATGCCGAAGCGGATGAACAGGGTCGGCTTACCCTCACGCTGCCACGTTTCGTTCAACACCGCCATCTGGTCGCGAATCGCCAGTGCGGCACGGCAGGCCCGTGCGCCCTGCTCTTCCACCAGATTCGGTGCACCCCAGAACGCCATCACCGAGTCACCGATGAACTTATCCACCGTACCGCCGGTTTCCATGATCAAGCGCGTGGCAACATCAAAATGTTCCGAAATGTGCTGCAGCAACTCATGCGCCGGCAGTTTTTCGGCAATGCCGGTAAATCCCCGCACATCGGTAAACATGACGGTCAGATGACGCGTCTGTCCCCCGACTTTCAATGCCTGACCAGACGCCATCAGATCACGCACCAGCTCACGCGGCACATAGCGCGCGAAGGCATGCATCGCGGCCTTCATTGCCGCCAGTGCATCGCTAAGCCGCTGGATTTCCATGATGCGGGAGTTCAGGTGAATATCTTCAGCCAGGTCGAAACGGCGGATTTTGTCGGCCTCGGCGGCCATCTCGGTCAATGGTTGCGATATCAACCGTGCAAACAACCCCACCAACAAAATACCGATCAAGGTGGTCGCCAGCACGATCACCAGCAGTTCGACATTGGTACGTTTAAGCTCACCGACAAAATCGTCGGTGGGGACAACGATAGCGATCACCCAGGGTTTGGCAAAGGTGGCGGGCATATCGGTAAAGGCGGCCATGTAATGACTGCCCGAGAACTCGAAGGAGAAACGCTCACGCTGTCCCGCACGATAACGTCTGACCGCTTCGGCCACCCATGGATTACCAACCTCATCGGCGCGCGTCTGGACAAATTTCTCACCCTCGCGGCGCACCGCCTTACCCCGGTCGGGATAAGCAATCAAACGGGTTTCGCGGTCCATGAAGAAAGCAACGCCATTGCGGCCTACCTCCAGCTCCGCCAGAAAGTCAGCAATCCGGTCCAGCGTCATGTTTGCGGCGGCAGCACCGATCAGCTGCCCATCGCGAAAGATCGGGTGAGCCGGCGTCAATCCCGGCAACTGGGTAGAGGTGAAAATCGTGATGTCCGACCAGAGCAACTGCTCTTCCTGTGTGGCTGCCAGATACCAGGGGCGGGAGCGGGCGTCGTAACTGACGGTCTGCGCAAATTCGCGGCCGAGTTCGCGACCCGCCTTGTCGAGATAAACCCACTCGTCGGTAGGCGGCGACACGTGACGCCGCAACGTGCGCAGCGCAAAGGCGGTATCAGGGTGGGTGGGCGTATCGTTGGGGCCGTAGCGCCGCACATCCGGCGGCACAGCATAGGCCTGCAAAAAATCTCCATCTGACTGGAAGGCAAAATAGAGACTTTGCAGTTGGGGATACTCCTGCAATAGCGTCGTGAGGAGCGGGAACAGGCGGCCGCTCCGCGCCAACGACTCCTGATCCCGTCCCAGCACCGCCAGGCCACTGACGGCAGCCCCTACCGGATGAAAGAACGCTTCACTGCGTTCGACGATTTGCTTGCCAGTGCGATCGATCAACTCATTGGCCAGGGACAGCACCGAGCGCGAGTTCTTCTCATAGATATAGAAGACCGTCACTGCGGAAATCACCAAGATCAGCAATGTGAAAATGGTGGTGATATTGACACGTAGCGTATAGGGGCCAATGCGCATATTGCTGACTGTTCCGGGAATTTCGTTTTTTCAGTGTAAGCGAGAAGATTGATCTAGTGCGTGCATCCGTCATCCAAATTGATTATGATGAACGATTGAAATGACATCCAGGGGGAATCGCCATGTACCAAGTCTATCGTTACCTGCTGCTCGCATTTTCAATTTTATTGGCGTCCACCGGCGCCATGGCATCCAGAGAGGGCCAGCTGGCAGGGGAACTCTCCGGCGACAAGCTCACCGCCGGCGGTGAGCCGGCCACACTGACCATCAAGGGAGGGAAGCCGCCCTACAAGGCGACAGACGCCGGCCGCAATGGCGTCATCCGTGTCGACCCGGTGCGCAAGGTTGTGGTTCGTCCTGGTCAACACGATCCGGGCACCGACACCTACACCATCAGCGGCCTGCAGCCCGGCACGGGCACCGTGGTCGTTACCGATGCCGCCTCCGGTCTACACAAACTCAGCCTGACGGTAGTGGCTGCGCCAAAGTCGAAACCAACCGGCCCCAGGCTGGTAGTCAGCTTCTCTGAACCGGGTGTCACCATCGGCGGCACCCCTGTCACGGTAAATATCGAAGGCGGCACCCCGCCCTTCAGAGTGGAAGATGCCGGTCGATCCGGCAATGTCCGAATTAACAGCCCGCTCATCAACCCGATCACTCGCAAGCCCGTCAATAACAATCCACCCACCATTACCGGCCTGCGGCCCGCCCGTGGTGTCCCCATCGCCATCAGCGATAGCAGCGGTCAAGTGGTGAAGTTACCTTTGAATGTGCTCCCGGCAGCAAAGTAAGTTCCGTCGTGAAAGCGCTTTGCCACGATAGGCTTAGGCTGCCATCGTTTGCTTGAGGCAAGGCATTACGTGTATTTTTTCAGGAGGAATCACCATGAATCTTCGTCTCTCCGCCGCGCTCATCGGCACCACGTTCTTCTCTACCGCTGCCTTTGCTGCAACCATCAATGTCGGCAACGAACTGGTCAATCGCATCAACAAGGATGCCAGCTTGAAAGCGAAGGTTTTTCAGCAGCTCGGCTATGACGCCAACGCCTGGAAGATCCAGTCGATCAAGGTCACCAACGGCCGCATGGATGCCATCGGCAAAAATCTCAAACTGCCCGATCGCAAACAGACTTACATTACCTCGACCGAGGTGTTGAATTGCGTGGCCATCGAGAGTTCGCGCGAACTGAGCCTGGGCAAGGAAATCACGAATACCACCTCGGTCACCAAGTCCGAGACCTTTGGTTCTGAAACCAGTGCATCGGTCAGCGGCTCCTACATGGGTATCGAGGCCAGCGCCACTCAAACGTTTACCTACGACAGCAGCAAATCAACCACCGAGGAAAAAAGCACCACGGCCAGCATTTCCGATACCACGACGGTTAGCTTTCCCGCTCAGGTCGGCGGTTTCGTTTCAGTGCTGTACGCCATGAAACTGAGCGCCAACAAGATTCCCTACAGCATCGATTTCACGCCTGTCGACACGACCCAACTGGAGTTCACGCTTGAAGGAACAACCGGACAGGCTTGCATCTACGAACACAAGGACTATGGCGGCAAGGGCAACTGCTTCAATATCGGCACTGATCAGTCCTGGATCGGCAAAGACTGGAACGACAAGGTATCCAGCGTCAAGGTAACCGGCACCGCTGCCATTTCGCTTTGGCAACACAAGGACTACGGCGGCTACAAGGACAACTATGAGAGCAGTAGCAGCTGGATCGGCAAAAACAGAAACGATGAATACTCATCCTTCAAGGTCTATGCCAAGACTGCTTCGAAAGCTGTCGGCTGGTCCTCCCTCAAGACAGCCATGCCAGCCGACGCCCAAAAATTCACGCTGCACGGCACGATTAGCGTAGATGAGACGTCACCGGACGGCAAACGGCTTGTCAACTACGCCATGAACGGGGAAGAGGTCACCAGCGCCTGCAACAGTGTCACCGGCGGCAACTTCTCCAAGGGCAGCACCGTCATGGCGGCAAAGAGCGCGCCCTCCAGCGTCATGGCAGCCCCGGCCAAAGCGGGCGCAGCCAAGCCCAACCTCATCCAGCGTGAAGTATCGCAACAGCGCTTCGAGGAGCTGCTAAAGAGCCGGAAACTGGTTGAGGTCAAAAAATAGTTCTACGCTGGCCTTAGGTGTTGGTGCCTTGACCGTAAAACGGCATCGACGGAAAATTCCCCACATCAAGATAAACAAATGACAAGCGGTGCAACGTCTCCTTGCGAAGAAGGCGTTGCACCGTCACCGCCCATGCGCCTAACCCTCTGCACCAAACGTGACATTTTCGGTTGCCTGATTCTCAACTGGTTGCTGCCGCGCCTCGCGGAGCACGATGTCGTCGTGCTCCTTTCCGACAAGACCCGCCCCAATGAGGAAAGCGTGGCCGAACTGGCCGAGCTCAAGTTGCTGGAGCGGGACCTGCCGCTGCAAGTCATCTTTCCACTGCTCAATCAAAGTACCGGCGGGCATGAAGGACGGTTGCTAACGTTTGAGCAACTGACCGAGCACCATGCCACCCCCATTCACACTGTGCAGCAAATCAATGACGGTGACGGCTTCGCCATTCTGCAGACCTTCAAGCCTGACCTGATTTTGTCGGCACGTTTCAGCCTGATTTTCAAGCAGCCGGCCATCGACCTGCCACGGCATGGCATCTACAACATTCATCCCGGTGAACTACCTCGCTACGGGGGGCTGTTCGCACCCATGCGCGCGCTCCAGGCTGGCGACAAAAAACTTGGTTGTACCTTGCATCGCATCGATGCGGGCATCGACAGCGGGCCAATCCACAGCATCGCGTATCTGGAAGCAGCCTCTGAGCGCTCACTCTTTTGGCACGTGGCACATCTCTATCCACTGGGACTTGCCAACTTTCTTGAAGTCATCGCCCTACTGGAACGCGGACAATCGGTACCACTGACACTGCAGAACCCTGCGCTGAGAGAGTACCGTAGCATGCCCGGCACTAAGGATTTCGCCGCATTCCGCGCCAAGGGTGGTGCGCTGGTAAAACCTCAGGACTATCTCGACTGTCTGGAAGGCTTTGGTAGCAGGCAGCAACCGCCACACTGACTGGAAATCCGGTCATAATGCGCCCATGCGAAAACTCCTGAGCATAGTTTCATGCCTGCTGGCATTCACCGCACATGCTGACGCCGAAACAGTCGCGCTGTCAAAGTTTCTCGCCCTTGGCACCGCCTCTGAAAGTGGCATTTTCCATCCCGTTGGCAAAACGATTTGCGAGATTGTCAATCAGGATCGTCTCGAACAGCAGATACGCTGCCTTCCGTATGCTTCCGGTGGTTCCCTATACAACATTCATGCGCTGATGTCGGGCGAGCTCGACCTTGGCATCACCCGTTCCGATCTGGCCTTTCAGGCTTATTACGGGCTGGGAGATTTTGCCGCCGCCGGCCCGGCGCAGAAACTTCGCATCATCGCCACCCTGTACGGCATGCCGGTTACGGTCATTGCGCGCCGCGCAGCCGACATCCAGCGCATTGAGGAAATTGCCGGCAAGCACATCAATCTGGGTAACCGTGGTTCCGGCCAGCGCAACATCGTCGAAACCCTGCTGCGCGCCCTCGATCTCGGGCTTGGCGATTTCTCTGCGGTCAGCGAACTGACCACCTCAGAGATGGGCAAGGCTTTTTGTGAGGGGCGCATCGACGTCATGGTCGAGGCACTTGGCAATCCGGCCCCGTTTTATCGACATACCATCGAAGAATGTGATGGCATGATTGTCCCCCTGTCGGAACCAGTCCTGGAACGCATCCTGAAAGACCAGCCGCATCTCGGGCGCCTGGATATTCCTGCCGGCATCTATCGCGGCCATGATGAGCCGCTGGCTTCGTTCGGCTTCAAGGCCGCCCTGGTGACATCGGCCAGCGTCGATGCCGAAACGATCCGTCGCGTCGCACAATCTCTTCACGCGCGGCTCGACAAGCTCAGGAAAACGCAGCCGGTACTGCGTGACATCACCCTGGAATCGATGACCCGTGAAGGCATCACCATCCCGCTTCACGATGGCATGAAACGCTATTTGGCCCCCCCCTCTACCCCATGAGTAAAACTGTCTGGCTACCTGCAAGCCTGCTTCTGGCTGCCTGGCTGGCAGCAGCGCCCACACCTGCCCTTGCACTTGCGGAAACGGAGAGCACATCTCCGTCGCAGCCTCTTCCTTCCGTACTGCTGGAAAAACTCAACAGCGAGAACCTTCAGGACGAATCCCTGCAGCGCGCACTGGCAGGCATTCGCCATCTCGAACAGGGACGCCACACCGCTGCCTCGCGCGAGTTCAATGCAGCACTGCAACTTGATCCCTCGCGCTCCTATCTACAATTGCTCAACGGCCTCGCGTATCACCTGCAGGGCCTCACGGGGGATGCCGACAAGTTCGCACTGGCAGAGCAAGGCTATACACTGGCCATTCAATTCGACCATGGCAACTGGCTGGCCCGCTATTTCCGCGGCAACCTCCAGCTTGACCGGCGCCAGTACAAGGCAGCCCAGGCGGATTTCGCCGAGGCACTGCTGTATGTCGACAGCGATCCCGAGGTGCTCTACCAACTGGCTGCCGCATCGTATCTGGCAGGCGATCCAGCCACGGCAGCGGCAGCGTTACATCGTCTGCGCGATGAACGACCGGAAACCCCGCGCGTACTACGCGCATCCGCCGTCGTGCTCGCTGCCCTGGGTCGCCAGGAAGAGGCCAGCAACTTTCTGGAACGCTACCGGCACACAACCGAGTCGTCTCGTGACCTTCGTCTCGTTGAACAACGTGTGCACAACTGGCAGCAGGTTCATGCGCGCGGCGCCTTCATCAAGACGCAGTTCAGTGGGCAGGAATCCCAGAATGTCGGCGCTGGCGGGACGGCACCGGAAAGTGGAATGCCCATGGAAAACCAGCCTGCCTTCATGGCAGAGGGCCAAGCCGATCGGATGGTGCTGGTCGATGTCGTCATCATCCGTACCGAGGACACCACATCCACCATCAAAGGCACCAACCTGCTAACTTCCTTGAAGCTTTCATTCGGCTCCAGTAGTTCTCCGGCCTACCAGACGTTGTATGAAAAATCCACTGATCAGGCTGGCGTCGCCACCTCCACCACGACACTAAAACGCGGGCTCACCATTCCAGCAATGTTGGATTATTCACTCAACATTGCCAACACTAAAAGTGGCACCAACGAAATTCTTGCACGCCCGACCCTCGCGGCACTCGATGGCGTTAAATCCGAATTTTTTTCAGGCATCGAGTTGAGTGCTGGTATTGTGGCCGAGGCGAATAACGGGGGTATCGGCGCATCAATCTCCATTGAGAAGGAAATCGGCGTACGACTCGCCATTACGCCGTACTTTCTCGACGATGACCGCGTCAAACTGGTCGTGGAAGCCAACCGCGCCTTTGTCAAACCCCCCATCAAGGACGAAAGCTTTAACTACCGGCTTGAAACCACGAAGACCACCGTCAACGCTAACGTCATCATGAAGTTTGGCGAAACGGTTATTCTCAGTGGTCTGTCGGAAAAAGAAACAGGCCGCACGCGTGACGGTGTCCCGGTCTTGCAGGATATTCCCCTGCTCCAATACCTGTTCTCGGAGGCCAAGACCCGCGACTTTCAGAGTTCAGTGTTGATCCTGCTGACGCCGCGCCGTGCCCAGCACGTCTATCAGCCAAAAAGTGGAAGCGGTGGCAAACTCATCGCCGCCGAGGGTAGCGAAGCGCTCGGCGAACTGCGCGCCCGCTATGCCGACTGGTTCAAGCCCTATCCCAACCTCGCCTCGGTGTTCCATCATCTCGGCTCGTCCTCGCTCTACCGCGAGTTCCGTACCGGCGATGTCACGCTGGAGCGTTGGGATCGGCAAGCCACATTGAATGAGCGCCTGCGCCAGGCGGTCGAGTTCCTCTTCTACTGAGAACCGATGATGCAGATCAAGCCCTCCCTGATCCCCGTCTTGCTGTTTCTAACTGTTGCTTCCCCTGTACGGGCAGGTAGTCCGGCCGACCTGGCCAACTTTCTATCAAAACAAAGTTGTGTCCAGTGCGACCTGCGCTACGAAACCTTCGCGCACAAGAATCTTTCCGGCAGCGTGCTGACGGCCGCCTATCTGTTCAACGCAAACTTTTCCCACTGCAACCTGAGTGCGGCCAATCTTGAAAGCGCCATCCTGACGCATGCCGATCTGAAGCGCGCCGACCTCACCGACGCCAATCTCGCCAAGGCGCACCTGCAGGAAGTTGATCTTTATGGCGCCACCCTGCGTGGCGCCAACCTCACCTTCTCGCAGCTTGATGAAGCCAAACTGGAAGCGGCGGAACTGACCCATGCCGTGCTGACCACGGCATCGCTGGTCAAGGCCAATCTGACCGATGCCTTCGCCAGCCACGCCAAAATGCGCAGCGCTGATTTGCGACAGGCCAACATGATGCGCATTGATCTGACCAGTGCCGACCTGGAAGGCGCCAACCTCGCGGGCGCCCGGCTTAACGGAGCCAACCTGAGCGTGGCGCATATGCCGCGCGTCAACCTGAGCGGGGCCGACTTGTCGGGGGCCCGCATTGCCTATACCAATCTGCGGCAAGCCAGCTTCCGCAATGCCCGTCTGGTCAATGCCGTCATTGATGGCGCCAACCTGCGCCAGGCAGACTTTTCCGGGGCCGACCTCACCGGCGCGAAATTCAGCAGCGTCTCGGATGCCGAAGCCAATTACTGCGGCGCCAAAATGCCCGATGGCAGCGTGGGTGCCTGCCAATAAGGACAAGGCCGCTACTCAATCACATCCGCGATTTTCAGCACCTGCATCGGCGGATAAAGCTTGAGTGCCCGGGCAACGGGCAGATTCACCAGAAATGAAAAGTTGCGTGGCGCCTCAATCGGGATTGCGCTGGGCGCTACCTTGTCGATCAGGATGCGCTCGGCCTGCGCTGCACTCAGTTGTCCGACGGTGTAGTAGCGATTGACAATCCCCATCAGTGCCTGCCCGTCACGCACGGGCGCCTCTGCGGTGGCCAGCACGGGTAAGCCCTTGGCAACGGCACTGCCCGTCAGTGCCGCGCGGTGCATCAACAGAAAGGTATCCGGTGGCTGATAGAGAAGCTGCGCACCGGCACGCACAACCTCCGCCACCAGCTCAGGCAGGCTGTCAGGATCTGGCTTGCCACCCGTTACCTTCACGGCTCGCTCGATCAGGGTGAACTTGAGCGAAGCGGCCTGCTGCCGCAAATTGGCGACCGTCTGCAAGGAGTTTTTCTCCTGCGGGTTGTAGATAACCCCGAGCCGATCAAAAGGCAAATAGCGCCGGGCGGCCTTGAGTTGAACCTCCTCGGACACCAGATAGCGCGTGCCGGTAATGTTGCGCCCGGATGACTGCAGATCGGGTACCAGTCGGGCCTCCACCGGATTTGAAACAATCATGAACACTGCCGGGATATCCACGATGTGCCGGGAGGGATCAACCTTGTCAAAGGTTCCAAGCGCTTCCAGGCTGACCGTGGTGCCCCAGGTCACCACCAGATCCGGCTTCTCGCGCTTTACCTTCGCAATGTGCGCAAACATCCGGTTCGAATCGGTGGCAGCATCGAGAATGTCGACCCGTGCAGGAACCTTGCGCAGCTTGAGGTAATCGAGAAAACCCTGACAGGCGTCCTCGCAACCACGGTATACCAGCATCGCAATCCGGTATTCCGCCGGCTTTGCCACGGCAGCCAATGGCAGCAAGCAAAGCCAGAACAGGCCGAAGCACCGCCACGGTTGCGCGCTCAATCTTCACCTCCCGTCACTCGGCCGCGCAACGCGAAGGGGAGTAGCAGTGCGCTGATTGTCACGACGATGCCAATCACCAGAAGTGCAGTTTCGAATCCTGCCAGAACCACCAGGCCCCCGGTCAGCACCGGGCCAATCACGCTGCCGGCACGCTCCAGCACACGAATCGCCGCCAGGGCATTCGCCTGACCGACACGCTCGACACTCGGCTGTCCCGCCGTCAGCGCCAGGGAAAAAGTCGGTGCAGTTGCCAGCACCTGACCGATACCCAAGCCAGTCATGGCCACCAGCACGGCTGGAAGCCCGCTCAGGAACAGGGCTGACGCACTTCCCAGACCGGCGATCACCCCCCCCGCAACCACCAGCGACAGGCGCAGATGGTAATGATCCGCCGCCCATGCCGCCAGCGAAGCGGCAAACGCCATCGGCAGGTAATAAACCATGATGCAACGTCCGATCGTCGCGGCATCGTAACCAAGTTGACTCAGATAGAGCGGCGTAAGGAAAAAGACGGCACCGGTCAGCAGTAGCTTTGCCGGGATCGAGGCCAACAACATCACCGCAGAAAAACCACGATCCGCAATCAGTATGCGATACGAAGTCAGGATCGGCAGTGAGCTTGTTATCTCGCCATCCCGTTCTTGCGCCGCCCCGGCCACCCGGGGGAAAACTGCAATCGAGAGCAACGCCAAAGCAAGCGAACCGAGGAACACATATCGATAGCCGACCAGATCGGCCAGCACACCACCAATGGCGGCACCGCAGACAGAGGCCACCATGACCGCACCAACGAAGACGGCCATGGAACGCGTGCGATTGTCCTTGGTGCTGACGGTCGCCACATAAGCCTGACAGGCCAGTGTACTGAGCGCGTAACCCACTGCCGTCAGGATGCGCCATAACAGCAAGTCATAGAGGCTATAGGCCAGCGCAAGCCCAAGAAAGCCGGCTGAAGCAAGTGCAACGCCCCAGCGGAAAACGCGCACAGCGCCGAGGCGGTTGATGGCATTGCCCCCGAAGATCGTCCCTAGCGCGACGGACAGCATGAATAAGGCGATTGGCAGGCCAATCGCGGCTTGCTCGCTCAGGCCAGCAATCGGCACATACAGATCGCGGACATACAGGGGGAAGAAAGGGGTGCATAACTGTTCAGCCAGCACGAACACGAACATCGGCACGCGGATATCCCTCGGGGCTGCCACGTGGGTCTGTTTGCCAAAACCATGGCTCACCACATACGGCAGCAATTCGAAAGCAATCAACAGTGCCACGAACAGGACAATCGCTGTATCAATCAATACCTCAAGCAGCTTGTTGCGCACATAGTCAGCGCGTACTTCCACGACAACCGAGGCTGGCGTTGCGCTCAGCGGCTGGCGAATTGCGCGCGTTTCACTGGCCACCACAGCTGATCTGGCGACATAGCGCGGACGCTCGTCAGCATCCAGGACCACGATCTCTGCCAGTTCCCGATTTTCCTCGATCGTTTCACGCAGAAAATCCTCCATTCCCCGCAACTCGGCAAAGGGAATGCCATAGCCAATCGCCCGATCGATGTCCGACTGCACCGCGCGTGCCACCGCGAAAGACTTTGCATCGACCTCGGGCACCAACTGCGCATCGAACAAATGCAATGCGTATGCGGACAACCCCAGGCTGAGGGTCACCATGACGGCACTGGCATATAAAACGATGCGTCGGGCAAGCCGGCCCTCTTGCCCGGCTGCACCATCTTTCGCTGCTGCGCCCAACGCCAAAGAAGCCACGTAGGGGCGCAACAGCCGCGTCATGATGAGGGCCGTGGCAAACCCCAGGACAATCCCGAGCACCGCGACAACCATCATCAGGTGTTGCTGCATAAAATCGACGATGCTTGTGTGTCGATCACGCGAAACGCTGAAAACCAGCATGCCCACCACGCGGTCCAGTGGATCGACCAGGGGCCAGGCGACAATCAACTGTCCTTGATCATCCACCTTGTGCCAACCGCCACGGCCGGCACGCGCCTGGGTGCTCAACCACTTGGCAGGAACCGTTGCTGGGCGCGGGCCACTCGCAAAAAGAACCTCGCCGCGGGTCAGTTCAAGGTCGATCACCGACACGGCCTTGATCTCGGCATCAAAAGAATGTGCCCGTTCAATGACCGACTGGATGTTTTGTAATTCAGCCAGCGGCAGGCCCAACTGCAGCGATTGTTCGATAGCCGCCTTGCTTTCGGCTGCCGTCACCTTGATGCGAGCGGTCGCCAATCCATCCAGCAACTGTTCGAACTTGTGAAGATTCAAAAATCCGAGCAGACAAAGCGAAAAAAACAGCACCGCGAATACCGGGGTGCTGATTTTCCACATCAGGCGCATGGGCGAAAATCGCTCCTCGGTTGGGGGCAATTTGATCGCCACTGACTTGCGCGGGCTACCCGAGATGACCGGCCATCACACGACGATAGAACTCGTGGAAATGCTGCATGCCATCTTCCATCGGCGATTGATATGGGCCGACTTCGCTGCGTCCCTGTTTGAGCAGGGCATGACGGCCGCGATCCATGCGCTCGCCAATGTCGTCATCCTCAATCGCTGTTTCCATGTAGGCGGCCTGTTCGGCCTGGATGAAGTCCGGCTCAAACAGCGCGATGTCTTCAGGATAGTAGAACTCGACGACGTTGAGGGTCTTGTCCACATCCTGCGGAATCACGGTTGAAACCACCAGCACATGCGGGTACCACTCGACCATGATGTTCGGATAGTAGGTCAACCACACGGCGCCCTGCTTCGGCAATTCGCCGTTGTAGTAGTCGCGCACCGCCTTGTGCCACTTGGCGTAGGTATCGCTGCCAGTCTTGGCCAGCGAGGTGATGCCGACCTTCTGCACCGAATACCAGTCGGCAAACTGCCAGGTCAGGTCATCGCAAGTCACGAAGTTGCCAAGGCCCGGGTGGTAGGGCGCCACGTGGTAATCCTCCAGATACACCTCGATGAAGGTCTTCCAGTTGTAGTTGCACTGGTGCAATTCAACACGGTCAAGCTTGTAGCCGGAAAAATCGAACTCGCCCGCCACCTTCATCCCGGCCAGGTCTGCATTCACCGAACGCGGCCCCTTGAACAGCAGGCCATTCCAGTTTTCCAGCTTCTGCTTGTTGAGATTCAGGCAGGGATTAGCCGGGAAATGCGGCGCGCCGATCAGTTCGCCCTGGGTATCGTAGGTCCAGCGATGAATCGGGCAGACGACATTCTGCGCCGTGCCGGAACCCTGCAGCATGATGGCCTGACGATGGCGGCAGACATTGGACATCTGGTAGATGCCATCGGGCTGGCGAACGAGGATGTGCGAATGATCAGTCCATTCGGTGGAGCGGTAGTTGTACAGCTCCGGCACCATCAACTCATGGCCGACATAGCCCGGTCCGGCATCGAAGATGAGCTTTTTCTCCATTTCGAACAGCTTCTCGTCGAAATACCACTCGACGGGGAATTGGGAATGGCTCGGCGCCAGCAGGGCGCGGGATGCAATGTCGGACATGGTGGGGTACCAACCTCCAAGAAAATGAACACCCGGAAACCGGTCGGTCTCCTGCGGCGGCAGGCCGTTACAGGGACGCGCGAGTATAGGGGAATTTGACCAAGGGGGCCACCTTGGGCTATGTTCGCGTGTTCGCAAATATCCATTCCCGCCATGAAGTCTGCCGCCAAGCCCCCTGCTTCGTTCGAAGCTGCCTTGCAGGAACTCGAAACCATCGTTCAATCGCTTGAAAGTGGCGGTACGGCGCTGGAGGCATCCTTGCAGGCCTATGAGCGCGGCATGCTGTTGATGGGCTACTGTGAAAACACGCTGGCGCAGGCCGATCAGAAGATTCGCCTGCTCCAGCAGGACGCCTTGCGCGATTTTCAACCTGTCCCCGGAAACGAGTCGTGAGCGACTTATCCAGCAATATCGCCGCTTGGATGACGGTAATTCAGCGGCGCACCGAAACCGCGCTCGATCATTGCCTTCCCCCCGCCGCGCTGGCACCGACCCGTCTGCATGAGGCAATGCGCTACAGCGTTCTCGGCGGCGGCAAGCGCATGCGTCCCCTGCTCTGTCATGCCGCCGGTGAGGCGCTGGGCGCCGATCCGCGTGTGGTCGATACCGCCGCCTGTGCCGTGGAACTGATCCACGCCTACTCACTGGTGCATGACGACATGCCCTGCATGGATGATGACGCACTGCGTCGCGGCCGCCCGACCTGCCACGTCGAATTCGACGAAGCTACCGCGCTGTTGGTGGGTGATGCCTTGCAAACACAAGCTTTCCAGTTGCTGGCAGAGAGCGAACTGCCGCTCATTACGCCATCCTGCCAGCGCCGACTTTCCATGCTCGCTCTGCTGGCCCACGCCGCCGGCTCACGCGGTATGGCCGGTGGGCAGGCCATCGACCTCGCCGCCGTCGGCATGGCGCTGACAGTGGAAGAGCTCGAATTCATGCACATTCACAAAACCGGCGCATTGATCCGCGCAGCCGTGCTGCTCGGGGCACACTGTGGTGACGCCGATGACGCCACCCTGCAAGCGCTGGGCCATTACGCCAACCGTGCCGGTCTGCTGTTCCAGGTGGTCGATGACATTCTCGATGCCGAAAGCAACACCGCCACGCTCGGCAAGACGGCTGGCAAGGATGCGGCAAATGACAAGCCGACCTACGTCAGCATGCTCGGCCTCACGCGTGCCAAGGAACTGTGCGCCCGTCTGCGTGCCGAAGCGCATGAGGCCCTCGACGCCTGCCTGCTCGACACGGGCCGACTGGCCGGCCTGACCGACTACATCGCAGAGCGCACTTTCTGATGGTGACTGAGTAATCATGACCACCCCGCTACTCGACGCCATCCACAGCCCTGCCGACCTGCGCCAGTTGCCGCGCGAGCAATTGGCACCGCTCACCGAAGAACTGCGCACCTTTCTGGTTGATTCGGTGGCCAAGACCGGCGGGCACCTCTCGTCAAATCTCGGCACCATCGAGTTGACCGTCGCACTGCACTACGTTTTCAATACACCGGAAGACCGGCTGGTCTGGGATGTGGGTCACCAGACCTATGCCCACAAGATCCTCACCGGTCGTCGCGCCGGCATGGCGGCGCTGCGCATGAAGGATGGCGTTTCCGGCTTTCCGCGCCGCGAAGAATCCCCCTACGATACGTTTGGCGTCGGCCATTCCTCCACCTCGATTTCCGCTGCGCTGGGCATGGCAGTCGCCGCTCGCGACAAAGGGGAAGATCGCCGCGTGGTGGCAATCATCGGCGATGGTGCCATGTCGGCCGGTCAGGCCTTCGAAGCGCTCAACAATGCTGGCGTGATCGACGCCAACCTGCTCGTCGTCCTCAACGATAACGACATGTCGATCTCACCACCGGTGGGTGCGCTCAACAAGTACCTTGCCCGCCTGCTGTCCGGCCGCACCTTCAACGCCGCGCGCAAGGCTGGCGAAAAAGTGCTGTCGGTGGCCCCGCCACTGCTGGAACTGGCCAAACGCGCCGAGGAACACGTCAAGGGCATGTTCGTCCCCGGCACGCTGTTCGAGGAATTCGGCTTCAACTACATCGGCCCGATCGATGGCCATGACCTCGATTCGCTAATCCCGACGCTGGAAAACCTGCGCGAGCTGAAAGGCCCGCAGTTCCTCCACATCATCACCCGCAAGGGCCAGGGTTACAAACTCGCCGAAGCCAACCCCGTGCTGTATCACGGCGTTTCCAAGTTCGATGCCACCAACGGCATTGAGTCCGGCAAAAGCGGCGGCAAGCTGACCTTCACGCAAGTCTTTGGCGACTGGCTGTGCGACATGGCGGCAACGGACGACAAACTGGTCGCCATCACCCCGGCGATGTGCGAAGGCTCCGGCATGACGCGCTTCGCCGAGCAGTTTCCGATGCGCTATCACGATGTCGGCATCGCCGAGCAGCATGCGCTCACTTTCGCGGCAGGTCTTGCTTGCGAAGGTATGAAACCCGTCGTGGCGATCTACTCGACCTTCCTGCAACGGGCCTACGACCAGTTGATCCACGATGTCGCGTTGCAAAATCTGGACGTCACCTTTGCGATTGACCGCGGCGGGTTGGTCGGTGCCGACGGTGCAACCCATCAGGGCGCCTTTGACCTTTCCTATCTGGCCTGCATCCCGAACATGGTGATCATGACGCCCGCCGACGAAGCGGAATGCCGCCGCATGCTGACCACCGCCTACCATCATCCGGGGCCTGCTGCGGTGCGCTACCCACGCGGTGGCAGTGGCCATCATGCCGTCTCGCCAGCGCCGACATTTGAGTGCATCGACATCGGCAAGGGCGAAGTTTGTCGCCAAGGCCAGCGCATTGCGATCCTCGCCTTCGGTACATTGCTGGGTGCCGCGCTGGAAGCCGGTCAGGCGCTCAACGCCACCGTAGCCAACATGCGCTTCGTCAAACCACTCGATCTGGCCCTGATCCGCGAGTTATCCAAAACACACGACATGCTCGTCACCATCGAGGAAAATGCTGTGATCGGCGGTGCCGGCTCGGAAGTTGCCCGGGCGCTGGAAGGCATGGGGCTGTGCAAGCCCCTGTTGCCCTTGTTACGCTTGGGCTTGCCGGATCAGTTTATTGAACATGGTGAACAGGGGCAATTGCTGGCCGAACTCGGGCTGAATGCCACCGCGCTTATCGAACGCATCAAAACTTTTGAATCTTCTATTACTTGAGAAAACAAGTCGGGAATGTTATATAGGGCTTACCCCCAATGGAGACATCCCCATGAATCTGAAAGATATAACAATGGCCATCCCTGACGTTCAATCCAGCGCTGACTCGCGCCAACTGCCGATCAACAAGGTCGGCATCAAATCCATCCGCCACCCGGTCAAGGTGCTCGACAAAAGCGGCGGCGTGCAGCACACCATCGCCACCTTCAACATGTATGTCGGCCTGCCGCACAACTTCAAGGGCACGCACATGTCGCGCTTTGTCGAGATCCTCAACAGCGATGCGCGCGAGGTATCGGTCGAGAGCTTCGAGACGATGCTGCGCGAGATGGTCATCAAGCTTGAGGCCAAGACCGGCCACCTCGAAATGAGCTTCCCCTACTTCATCAACAAGGAAGCGCCAATTTCCAAGGTCAAGAGCCTGCTCGACTACGAGGTCACTTTCATTGGCGAGATCCTCGACGACAACCGCTTTCGCCAGACCACTCGCGTCATCGTCGCCGCGACCAGCCTGTGCCCCTGCTCGAAGAAGATTTCCGAGCGCGGCGCCCACAACCAGCGCTCACACATCACCATCACCGCCACGACCAACAGCTTCGTCTGGATCGAAGAGATCGTCCAGATGGCCGAAAGCCAGGCTTCCTGCGAACTCTACGGCCTGCTCAAGCGCCCGGACGAGAAGCACGTCACCGAACGCGCCTACGACAACCCGAAGTTCGTCGAGGACATCGTGCGCGATGTCGCGGGGGTGCTGAACGCCGATCCGCGCATTGATGCCTATGTAGTCGAGTCGGAAAACTTCGAGTCGATCCACAACCACTCGGCCTATGCGCTGATCGAGAAGAACAAGCTGGCCTGAAACACATCGGTACCCAGTAAAAAAGGACGCCGAGGCGTCCTTTTTTATGGGGGCAAGGCGGCTTATGCCTTGACTTCGGTGGTCCGGCGAACCAGCTTTTCCTTGATACGGGCCGACTTGCCGGAACGATCGCGGAGGTAGTACAGCTTGGCGCGACGCACATCGCCCTTGCGCTTCACTTCGATGCTGGCGATCAGCGGGGAGTAGCTCTGGAACGTACGCTCGACGCCCTCGCCCGAAGAAATCTTGCGGACGGTAAAGGCGGAGTTCAGGCCACGGTTACGCTTGGCGATAACGACGCCTTCGAAAGCCTGTACGCGCTTGCGCTCACCTTCCACCACGTTCACGTTGACGACCACGGTGTCGCCAGGCGAAAACTCGGGGATGGTCTTGCCCAGACGGGCGATTTCTTCCTGTTCCAACTGTTGAATCAGATTCATGTCGTTTTTTCCTTATTAATTAAACACAGTTACGACCGCAGAGCTCCGGTGTTTGAATCAACTTCGATCTCACGCAGGAGTTGCGTTTCTTCCTTGCTCAAACCGCGAGCATTTGCTGCACGTTGCGCCAGCCATTTGGCAAACAGCTCCGGGCGGCGCTCCCGGGTCCGCAGCAGCGACTGTTTCAGTCGCCAGCGGCGGATGTTCTCATGGTGCCCGGACAACAACACTTCCGGCACCGGCAATTCTTCGTACACCTCGGGCCGCGTGTAATGCGGACAATCCAGCAGCCCATCCACAAACGAGTCTTCAACGGCCGAAGCGACATCATTCAGCGCCCCCGGCAGTTGCCGCACGCAGGCATCAATCAAGGCCAGCGCCGCAATTTCTCCGCCAGACAACACAAAGTCACCCAGCGATACTTCTTCATCCACACAGCGCGCAATCACGCGCTCATCAATCCCTTCGTAGCGGCCGCAGAGCAGGATCGCCCCCTCTCCAGCCGCCAGCTCCGCCACTTTCGCGTGGTTGAGCGGCTTTCCTTGTGGCGAAAGATAAATCACTTTCGCCTTGCTACTGCGTGCCACCTGGGCTGCGCCAATTGCTGCTTCCAGCGGACCCGCCTGCATCACCATGCCGGGGCCACCACCAAACGGCCGGTCATCCACCGAGCCGTAGGCATTGTCTGCCCAGTCACGCGGATTCCAGCAGTCCAACTGCCACAAGCCCCGTTCCAGCGCACGCCGACTGATCCCGCAATCACGCACCGCCGCGAACATCTCCGGGAACAGGGTGATGACATCGAAGCGCAGCATCACCAGTCTCTCATCACCAGTCTTTGTGCCAATCGACGTGAATCACGCCGGCCGGTACATCAACATCTTTCACAACATGGCTGACGAATGGCAACAAACGCTTTTGCGTTTTCTCTCCCTCGCCTTCCACCACTACCATCACCGCATGGGCGCCGGACTCAAGCAACTCGGTCACACGCCCCAGCGTTTCCTGCTGTTCATTCACCACCTGCAGGCCGACCAGATCGGCCCAGTAAAACTCATCCGGATCGGTTGCCGGCAAAGCCGAGCGCGGTGCACCGACAAAACTGCCCGTCATCTGCTCCGCTGCATTGCGGTCATCGACCCCGGTCAGCTTGACGACCCAACCCTTGCCCTGCATCCGCAAGGACTGCAGTGGGTAAGCGCGCCAAGCCGAAAAATCGTTTTCGTCGTTACCCAGCCACCAGCACGAAATGTCGCGCCAGCTATCCGGATCATCGCCGAAGGGATGAAGCCTCAACCAGCCTTGCACCCCGTATGGGGCAGTGATCCGCCCCAGCACAATCATTGCAACTTAGGCAGCCTTGGCAGCCTGCTTGACCAGACGAGCAGCCGTGGGCGACAACTGGGCACCCTTGCTCTGCCAGAAGGCGAGGCGCTCGGTGTCAACCGACAGGCCCTTTTCGTTGGCGGAAGCCTTCGGGTTGTAGAAGCCAACACGCTCGACGAAACGACCATCGCGGCGGTTGCGCGAATCGGTAACGACCATGTTGAAGAAGGGGCGCTTCTTGGCGCCGCTGCGGGCAAGACGGATGACGACCATACTGATTCCTCTGGGATTCCGAAAGGGAAAAACCCGCGATTCTATTGATGAACCATCTGAAAGACAAGCATTTTTGACGACTAGTCCGTCTAGCGCCGGCTGGCCGATGGCCACTCGGCGACCATCAGGGCGCCCATCAGGATGACCGACCAGGAGAGGTGGAGCCACAGCAGAAAGACCGGCAATGCGGCGAATGCCCCATAAATCGCCGCATAGGTGGGCAACTTGACGATATAGAGCGCAAAGAGCCGCTGCATGCCGACAAACGCCAGCGCGGCCAGCAGTCCGGCTGTCCCGGCGTGCCAGCGCGATACCGGCTTGTTGGGGACGGCCCAGTACAACAGGGCGAACAACAGGGCCAGGAACACGACCGGCAGTATCTGCGCGAAGGCAACACGGAACCAGCGCGGTTCGTCAAAAAAGCCGAAGGAAATACCGGCGAGATAGGTGATGCTCGCCAGTGCAGCCCCAAACACCAGCGGACCGGCCAGCAAGGCGATGACATGCATCGCCAGCCGCTTCAGGAACGGGCGCTGCGCCCGCACCTTCCAGATCGCATTGAAGGTGTGTTCGATCGTCAGCATCTGCATCAGGGCGGTGATGGCGAGCGCAGCCAGTCCGAGCCAGGGAATCCGCTCTGCCCGGTGGGCAAACTGTCCGAGGTATTTGACAATCACCGTGCCGGCCTTCTCGGGCAACAGGGTCGCTGTCAGAAAGCTTTCGAGTGCCGCCGTCAGTTTGATACCGAATGGCAATGTTTCGATCAGCGTCGCGCCAATCACAACCATCGGTACCAAGCCCAGCAGGGTCGTAAAGGAAAGTGCTGCGGCAGTCTGCATGCAGCGCTCGGCGAGGAAGCGCTGCACGATGCTGGTCACGAGGCGAAAGGGAGTCAGGAACATATAATCAATTCTATCGGTCGGCGAGGGAATTCACGCCGTCCTGCCAACGCCGACTTTTCATACTCATGACCCGGATTCCACCACTTGCCCGCCGCGCCAGCCTTTTCGCCAGCATCAGCCTGATTGCCCTGATCGCTCTCTGCATCGCCTGGGAGCTGTGGCTGGCTCCGCTGCGGCCGGGTGGTTCCTGGCTGGTATTGAAGGCAGCGCCCTTGCTGCTGCCGCTGTTCGGCATCCTGCGCGGCAAGCGTTACACCTACCAGTGGTCCAGCCTGATGATCCAGATTTATCTGCTTGAGGGCCTGGCACGCGCCACCAGCGACAGCGGCTCCATGCAGCTACTGGCCGCGATCGAGGTGGTACTGGCACTCATCTTTTTTGGTGCGACGCTGATCTACGCGCGCCAGACAGCACCCTCCCGATTAAAGCAGGCAGCTACAGCTGCGGATTGACCCGCTCCGGTCCCGCGTAGAGCTTGTTGAGGGCGTTCAGGTAGGCCTTGGCCGATGCGACGATGATGTCGGTATCCGCGCCTTGGCCATTGACGATCCGCCCCCCCTTCGAGAGCCGCACCGTCACTTCACCCTGCGCATCTGTGCCGGTCGTGATGGCATTCACTGAATAGAGCAGGAGATCGGAACCACTGCCAGCCACGCTTTCAATCGCTAGGAAGGTCGCATCGACGGGACCACTCCCGGTTGATT
Source organism: Rhodocyclaceae bacterium (assembly GCA_030824115.1). Classification (GTDB taxonomy): domain Bacteria; phylum Pseudomonadota; class Gammaproteobacteria; order Burkholderiales; family Rhodocyclaceae; genus Sulfuricystis. The sequence continues at coordinate 154,918 of JAVBYI010000023.1, forward strand.
TTGCGCGCTGCTCCACGCCACCCACCGCCAGTGTTAATTCGGCCAGCGGCGCTTCTCCCGTTTCCGAATGGAATTTGGAGGACACCAACTTGTAGTGTTCCACTGCAGGTGTCACCAGCTCGTCGGAGACGAGTGCCTGCAAATCTTCATCGAAGATCTCGCGCTTCTTGTCGGCCAATTCCTTGAATTTCGCAAAGGCCGCATTCAGGGCTTCCTCGCTTGCCAAGTCGATCCCCAGTTCCTGCAACTTGGTCTTGAAGGCATTGCGGCCGGAGAGTTTGCCCAGGGTCAGCTTGTTGGTATTCCAGCCCACGTCTTCGGCACGCATGATCTCGTAGGTCTCGCGGTGCTTGAGCACGCCATCCTGATGGATGCCGGATTCATGCGCAAAGGCATTGGCGCCGACGATGGCCTTGTTCGGCTGCACGACATAGCCGGTAATTTGCGAGACAAGGCGCGACGCCGGCACGATCTGCGTCGCGTCAATGCGTGTCTCGACCGGGAACAGATCCTTGCGCGTACGCACGGCCATGACGATTTCTTCAACCGCCGCATTGCCGGCACGCTCGCCCAGACCGTTGATGGTGCACTCGACCTGACGCGCGCCGTTCAAAACAGCGGCCAGCGAGTTGGCCACCGCCAGTCCTAAATCATTATGGCAATGCGTCGACCAGATCGCCTTGTCGGCATTGGGCACCCGTTCACGCAAAGTCTTGAAGAGTTCGCCCCAGCCTTGCGGAATGTTGTAACCCACCGTATCCGGAATGTTGAGGGTCTTCGCCCCCGCATTGATGACAGCTTCAAGCACGCGGCAAAGGAAATCGGTTTCCGAGCGGCCGGCATCTTCGGGAGAAAACTCAACATCATCGGTGTATTGGCGCGCCCATTTCACCGCCTTGACGGCCTGCTCGATCACCTGTTCCGGTTCCATGCGCAGCTTCATCTGCATGTGGATCGGCGATGTGGCGATAAAGGTGTGGATGCGTCCACGCGCCGCCGGCTTAATCGCTTCGCCGGCGCGGGCAATATCCTTTTCGTTGGCCCGCGACAGGCCACAGACGGTGGAATCCTTGATCACCTCGGCAATCGCCCGCACGGATTCAAAGTCGCCCGGTGAGGCGGCAGGGAATCCGGCTTCAATGATATCGACGCGCATTTTTTCGAGCTGGCGGGCAATGCGCAATTTCTCTTCGCGCGTCATCGCCGCGCCGGGGCTTTGCTCGCCGTCACGCAAGGTGGTGTCAAAAATCAATAATTGTTCTTTGCTCATGAGCGATCTCAAGCCTGGAGTTTTTTGCGTCGATTGAGCCAATCGAGAAGCGCGAGGACATAACCCGACAACGCGTAGACGAGGAACAGGGCGAACAGCACGCCGGGCGGATAGCTGGACACCAAGGCAAAACCGAGGGCAATCGCCACCACCATCATGAAGGGCACGCTTTTGCGCAGGTTGATGGCTTTGCCCGACCAGAAACGCAGGTTCGTCACCATGCTCACGCCGGCAAAGATCGTCAGGGCGCAGGCATACCAAGCAGCCTCGCTACCGCTCCATTCGTTGTCGATCAGCACCCAGACCAGGCCTGCGACCAGGGCGGCGGCAGCCGGACTCGGCAGCCCCTGGAAGTAGCGCTTGTCGACTACCTCGATGTTGGTATTGAAGCGGGCCAGCCGCAATGCCGCGCCCGCGCAGTAAATGAAGGCCGCAATCCAGCCGAGCTTGCCAAGGTCCTTGAGCGCCCAGACATAGATCACCAGCGCCGGGGCAGCACCGAAGGACACCATATCGGAAAGTGAGTCGTATTCGGCACCAAAGGCACTTTGTGTGTTGGTCAGTCGTGCCACGCGGCCATCGAGGCCATCCAGCACCATGGCGATGAAGATCGCCACTGCCGCCACTTCGAATTTGCCATTCACCGCCTGAACAATGGCAAAAAACCCCGCAAACAGAGCTGCGGTTGTCAGGAGATTGGGCAACACATAGATGCCGCGCCGGCGCAGCTCCGGGTTAAACAGCGTCTTGCGGGGTCGGTAATCAGGCATGAGAAACCGGCGGGGTCGGTAATGCCGCCCCGCTCAGGATCATCAGTTTTTCGACTTGTCGACCAGGGCCTTGGCCTTGATCCACGGCATCATCGAGCGCAGCTCCTCGCCCACGGTTTCAATCGGGTGAGCGGCGGTCAGACGACGACGTGCCGTCATGGCCGGGTAGTTGGTCTTGCCTTCGAGGATGAACATCTTGGCGTAGTCACCGTTCTGAATGCGCTTGAGGGCGTTCTTCATGGCGGCACGCGAGCTGTCATTGATGACTTCGGGACCGGTGACATACTCGCCGAACTCGGCATTGTTCGAGATCGAGTAGTTCATGTTGGCAATGCCGCCTTCGAAGATCAGGTCGACGATCAGCTTCACTTCGTGCAGGCACTCGAAGTAGGCCATCTCGGGCGCGTAGCCAGCTTCAGTCAGTGTCTCGTAGCCAGCTTTGATCAGCTCGACCACACCACCGCACAGCACGGCCTGTTCGCCGAACAGATCGGTCTCGGTCTCTTCACGGAAGGAGGTTTCGATCACGCCACCCTTGGTACCACCGTTGGCCGCTGCGTAAGACAGGGCAACATCCTTGGCCTTGCCGGACTGGTCCTGATAAATCGCGATCAGCGAGGGCACACCGCCGCCACGCAGGTATTCGGAACGCACCGTGTGGCCGGGGCCCTTGGGGGCGACCATGATGACATCGACGTCAGCACGCGGCACCACTTGGTTGTAATGGATGTTGAAGCCATGAGCGAAGGCCAGCGTGGCGCCCTTCTTCATGTTCGGTTCGATATCGGCGTAATAGACGGTCGGGATGGTCTCGTCCGGCAACAACATCATGACGACATCAGCATCCTTGACGGCCTTGGCGACTTCTTCGACCTTGAGCCCGGCCTTCTTGGCCTTGTTCCAGGACGCACCGTCCTTGCGCAGACCCACCGTCACCTTGACGCCGGAGTCCTTGAGGTTTTGCGCATGGGCATGGCCCTGCGAACCGTAACCCACGATCGTGACTTTCTTGCCCTTGATGAGGGAGAGGTCGGCATCCTTGTCGTAATAAACTTTCATGGTTTTCCTTTGAATTTTCAGGTAATTACAAAATTAGACTTTGAGAATGCGATCGCCACGGCCGATACCGCAAACACCGGTACGCACCGTTTCGAGAATCAGCGAGGTATCGATCGCCTTGAGGAAGGAGTCGAGCTTGGAGGTGTTGCCAGTCAACTCGATGACGTACGACGATTCGGTCACATCGACGATATGGCCGCGGAAGATATCGGCAACCCGCTTCATCTCTTCGCGATCCTTGCCGGTCGCCCGCACCTTCACCAGCATCAGCTCGCGCTCGACGTGGGCCGACTCCGAAAGGTCAACAACCTTGACGATGTCGATCAGCTTGTTGAGTTGCTTGGTAATCTGCTCGATGATGTCCTCGGAACCAACACTGACGATGGTCATGCGCGACAGCGAGGGATCTTCGGTCGGCGCAACCGTCAGCGACTCGATGTTGTAGCCACGGGCCGAGAACAGGCCGGACACGCGCGACAGGGCGCCCGCTTCGTTTTCAATCAGGATGGAAATGATATGGCGCATGATCAGAGGTCCTCCGCCAGAATCATTTCGGACAGTCCCTTGCCCGCCGCGACCATCGGGAAAACGTTGGCTTCAGGGTTGATGATGAAGTCGAGGAAAACCAGCTCGTTCTTGTGCTTGACGAAAGCCTCCCGGAGAGCGGGTTCGACATCGGCTGGTTTCTCGACCTTGATGCCCACGTGCCCATAGGCCTCAGCCAGCTTGACGAAGTCCGGCAGCGCATCAACGTAGGATTCGGCATAGCGGTTGCCGTGGAACATCTGCTGCCACTGGCGCACCATGCCGAGATAACCGTTGTTGAGGTTGATGATCTTGACCGGCAGACGGAACTGCTTGCAGGTGGAGAGCTCCTGGATGCACATCTGGATCGAGGCTTCGCCGGTCACGCAGGCAATCTGCGCCTTCGGGTTGGCAAAGCGCACCCCCATCGCCGCCGGCAAACCAAAGCCCATCGTGCCGAGACCACCGGAATTGATCCAGCGACGCGGCTTGTCGAACTTGTAGTACTGGGCGGCAAACATCTGATGCTGGCCGACATCTGAGGTCACGAAGGCATCGCCGCCCGTCACTTCGTAAAGTTTTTCAATGACATACTGCGGCTGAATCACATCCTTGCCCATCTTGTATTTCAGGCAGTTGATGCTGCGCCACTCCTCGATCTGCTTCCACCAGGCTGCCAGCGGCTTGGCCTCGGGCTTGCCATCGGTGGCTTCGATCTGCTTGAGAATTTCATCAAGGACATCGGGCACATTGCCGACGATCGGCACATCGACGCGCACGCGCTTGGAGATCGACGAGGGGTCGATATCCACATGGATGATCTTGCGCGGGTTGCGTGCAAAGTGGTCCGGATTGCCAATCACGCGGTCATCGAAGCGCGCACCCACCGCCAGCAGCACATCGCATTCCTGCATCGCCATGTTGGCTTCGTAGGTGCCGTGCATGCCGAGCATGCCGAGGAACTGCTTGTCGGTCGCCGGGTAGGCACCCAGGCCCATCAGGGTCTGCGTAATGGGGTAGCCGAGCTGACGCGTCAGCTTGGTCAGCTTGTCGGCTGCATCGGAGAGGATCACGCCACCACCGGTGTAGATCATCGGGCGCTTGGCTTCGAGCAACAGTTGAACTGCCTTCTTGATCTGCCCCGTATGCCCCTTCACCACAGGGTTGTAGGAGCGCATCGAAACAGTCTTCGGATAGTGGAAGTCGCACTTCTGCGCCGTAATGTCCTTGGGGATATCCACCAACACCGGACCGGGACGTCCGGTTTTCGCCAGATAGAAAGCCTTCTTGATCGTGACAGCCAAATCCTTGACGTCCTTGACAAGGAAGTTGTGCTTGACGCAGGGACGCGTGATGCCCACCGTATCGGCTTCCTGAAAGGCATCCTGACCGATGTACTGCGTCGGCACTTGACCGGTCAGCACCACCATCGGGATCGAGTCCATGTAGGCCGTGGCAATGCCGGTCACGGCATTCGTCACGCCGGGGCCCGAAGTTACGAGGCAGACCCCGATCTTGTTCGAGGAGCGCGAGTAGGCATCCGCCGCATGTACAGCAGCCTGCTCATGGCGAACCAGGATGTGCTTGATCTGGTCCTGCTTGAAAAACTCGTCGTAAATAAACAATACCGAACCGCCAGGGTAGCCGAACACGTGCTCGACTTTTTCTTCCTGGAGGCACCTGATGACAATCTCCGCGCCCGTCAGTTGCATTCTTTTGGATCCATGGTTAGCGGGTAAAACCCGAAACGTGCAACAATACTTGACTAACGCCTTGCTGGTCAAGGCTTGACGCGTGCTTCACCCCTGCTTTACCCATAAATTTCGTCCGGTCTTTCTTCGATTTGGCCTCCCGCTCGGAACTTGCCGACTTTCTCGCGAATGCCGAACGCCGCGCCTTCAAACAGGCCATGTTCGCGGTTCGTAACGAGGATGCTGCCTTGGATATCGTTCAGGACAGCATGATGCGACTGGCCGAAAAGTACGGCGAGCGGCCGCCGGAGGAGTTGCCGCTGCTGTTCCAGCGCATCCTGCAAAACGCCATTCGCGACCATTATCGGCGCATGCGCACACGTGCCGGCCAGGTCATCAGCCTGTCCAGCCTCGAATATGAGGAAGACGGGGCCGATGACCCGCTGGAAACCCTGCCCGTCGACGAAGATCTGCAGCCCTTTGCAACCCCGCATGCCGCCCTGTTGCAGGCCGAAACCTTGACGCTGATCGAGGAAGCGCTCCAAAATCTCGCCCCACGTCAACGCGAAGCCTTCCTGCTGCGTTATTGGGAAGGATTAGATATCGCCGAAACCGCCTCCGTCATGGGGTGCAGTGAAGGCAGCGTCAAAACCCATTGCTCGCGCGCCTGTCAGGCACTGGCCAGTGGGTTGGCAGCCAAAGGCCTCCGTCCCGAGGACTCTCGACATGAACACTGAACAACGCTTTGCCCAACCAATTTGTCAGGCACTTGATCAAGGCACCTGCGCCCTGGATGCGTCGATCACGGAACGTCTGCGCGCTGCCCGTGAACGTGCCTTGGCCCGTCAGTATGTTCTGGCGACCGAGACTCAAATTGTCGGCGCTGGCGGGACGGCACTGCTGCATGGCCATGAAGATGAACGCCACCCGATTCGCATGCTGTTTGCGATTCTGGCTCTTCTGCTCGGCTTTAGCCTGGCTTACTACTGGAATGGCTTCAGCCAGGCCGATGAAAATGAGGCCATCGATAGCGCTCTGCTGGCCGATGACCTGCCGCCTAATGCGTATCTGGACCGAGGATTCCAGGCATGGATCGACCAAGACACCTCGCCCGAACGATAAGGACCGGGCTGGTCACGCTGGTCTTGGTTGCCGCCGCTCTGCCGACGCAGGCGGCTCTGCCCCAATTCGAACAGCCCGGCTGGGTTGCCCTGACGCCAGACCAGAAAACCATTCTGGCGCCGCTCGAAAAAGAGTGGGGCGAAATGGACGCGTTTCGCCGCAAGAAGTGGCTGGGCATCGCCAACCGCTTCCCCGACATGACACCCGACGAGCAGACCAGTATTCAAGGCAACATCCATGCTTGGGCGCGACTGGCGCCCGAGGAGCGCAAGATCGCTCGCGAGAAATACAAGTCACTGAAACGCATTGCACCCGATAAGCGCCGCATTGTGCGACAAAAGTGGGAGGAATACGCCGCTTTGACGGATGAGGAAAAAGAGCGGCTGCGTAAAAAAGCGCCTCAACAAAAAAAACTGAGGACACCGAAGAATCCGCCTGCCCCAACACCTGCAAAGCCAATGGCCGTAGATAAACGCGTTGCCACCCCCACCATCACAACGCCGCGATCACCCATCTCGCCGATCAAACCACCACAAAGTGCGCTGTCCCCTGCTGTGGTTGTTACACCTCCCGCCCCCTCACCCATCTCCACAGCGCCAAGCGAGTAGCTCTTGGACATGCAAGCCAGTATTTCGTTAGCCGGCCTGCGCCGGCGCTTCGCCAGCATGCTCTACGAGTCATTGCTATTACTTGGCGTTCTGTCGGTCAGCTTCATGCTGCCGCACCTCGCATTGGGCCTCGCTTACGAGATCGTACTGCCCGGACCGGTACTGGTACTGCATGTTTTTCTTGTACTAGGCGCCTACTTCGTTTGGTATTGGCACCAGCATGGCCACACCTTGGCGATGCAAACCTGGAAGCTCAAAATTGTCCGCGCCGATGGCGAAAAACCCTCGCTCAATCAACTGTTACTGCGCTACCTTCTGTCCTGGCCCAGCCTGTTGTTCTATGGCGCTGGCCTGATCTGGGCAGTGGTAGACCGTGATCGTCAGTTCCTGCATGACCGACTGGCCGGTACACGCATCATCTTCGTTCCACCCACCACAACATCGACGCGGCCGCCAGCAGGAAAATAACGCTGGGCGTGATGGCAGAAATCAACGGGCGCCAGCTGTTGATCATGCCGAGGTGGGAAAACAGGCCATTCAACATGTGGAAGAAAATGCCGAGCATGACCCCGGTAAACACCTTGACGCTGACCGCGCTCATCCGGTCATGGCTCAAGGCAAACGGCAAGGCCAGCGCCATCATGACCAGTGCCGCAAAGGGATAAAGGATCTTCTTCCACCAAGCGATTTCGTAGCGCTGGGTTTTCTGGTTGTTTTCACTCAGATGGCGAATGTATTGGTAGAGGCTCACCAGCGACATGCGCTCCGGCACTACCAGCAGAACCGACAGAATGTCGGGATTCAGCGCCGACTGCCACTGTAGCGTCTCATGCTCCTCAATACGGGCCCCCGCTGTATCGAAATGAGTCTGGGTCACCTTGCCGAGTTGCCAGCCACTGGCCGCAGTGTAATGCCCGGAGAACGCATGGCTGATTGAACGCAGATGATGTTCGGCATCAAAATCATAAACCCGTACCTCGCGTAGGCTGGCATCGGGAAGGACATCGCGGACATTGATGAACGACAAGCCATCCTTGACCCACAAGCCAGAGCGAAATTCCTGTGCAATAAGATTGCTCATCGCCGTCAGCCGTAATTGCTGTGCGGCACGCTCAGAGGGAGGCGCGATGAACTCACCGACAATGAACGTCAAGGCCACAAACAGGGCGCCAATCTTACCCAAGCTCCTTAACAAGGTACTGGTCGGCAGACCCGATGCCCGCAGCACGGTAATTTCAGAGTGACGCGCCAGCAGGGTTAATGCGTAGAGCGTACCGATAAGAACTGCTACCGGTAGGATTTCATAGGTCCGTCCTGGCAGTGTTAACAAAACATAAAGCAGGGCATCCTGCAATTGATAGGTTCCCTTGCCAAGACTCTCCATCTCGTAAATCAGGTCGAAAAATGCAAACAAGGCAAGAAAAGCTGCGAGTACAAGTAGGCTTGACCCGTAAATCTCTCGCGCCAGATGGCGCTCATATACTTTTAACGCCATGTCTTCCACACCGACAACACAGACAAACGCCTCCAAAACAGTACCGCTAGCACCAGTGCCATCAAAAGGTGAACAGCCCATACGCCAATCTCAAAGGGCAGCTTGCCTCGCACAACCCATGCCTGACTAACTGAAATCAAATTGTTATAAATCATGAAAGTCAGCAAGGCGAAAATCAGATTATTGGTTCGTCCAGCACGTGGATTCACAAAAGAGAGTGGGATAGCCAATAGTGCCAATGTCAATGCCGAAAGAGGGACACCAATCCGCCACATCAACTCACCCAGGTTTGCGGGGCTCCTGTCTTGAAGCAACTGCAAGGTTGAAAGCATTCTGGGAGACTTCTCAACCCCGCGCATTTCAGCCGTTTCCATACGAATCGCGTAGCGTTCAAACTCCATGACACGATAAGCTTTCTCGCCAGCACTACCTTCATAACGTCGCCCATCTGTCAGAACCACGAACTGATCGCCATTCTCAGCCACCTCGGTATGCCCTTCGGAGGCCACCACGATACCAAGCCGTCCATGTTGCACGGAATTGATGAACACATTGCGAACGCGTGTATTGTCCTCGCCACCACCAACGGCTTCTACAAAAAAAACCCGCTCACCTTGTGAGGACTCACGAAAAGACCCGGGGGTCACGCGCGAAGCCTCATCCCGATTGTTCATGCGCTTCTGGTAAGTCTCGCGCTGTTCCATCGCCCATGGTGTTAGCAACAACGACAAAGCAGTGATCGCCAGCACCACCGGCAAGGTAAAGCGCAACACGGGCCAAATCCAGGCCGTCAAGGGCAGGCCAGAGGAAAACCAGATCGACATCTCCGAATCGCGATACATGCGCGAGAGGGACAACAGGATGGCGATGAACAAGGTCAGCGAAAGCAGGACCGGCAGGTATTGAAGCGCGGCAAACCCCAAGAGCGCGATAACAGCCTCAGAGGCGGTCTGCCCCCCTGCCGCTTGACCCAGCAGACGAATCAACTGCGTCGTCAACAGGATGGCAAAGAGCGCAACGAACACTGCCGCTGCCGTTTGGGCAAACTCGCGCTGGGCGGCACGCTGGAAAATCATGGTCGGGACAGTGAGGTAATAATCGCCGGATTTGGTAGTCACGGCACGTAAGCACGCAAAAAATGCTTAAACTTGCCGCCATTGCCCACAATGGGGCTAACAAAAGGAGCAGGCGGTGGAATTTAGCATAAAGAGCGGTAGCCCCGAGAAGCAGCGAACTGCCTGTATTGTCGTTGGCGTCCATGAAACCCGCAAGCTCTCCCAGGCCGCCGAATTGCTCGATAAGGCCGCTGATGGGTACCTGTCCGACCTGCTGCGCAGAGGTGACATGGAGGGCAAGGCCGGCAGTACCCTCTTGCTCCACAAGGTGCCCGGTATCGAGGCCGAACGCGTCCTGCTCGTTGGATTGGGCAAAGAAACGGGCTTTGGCGAGAATGAATATCGTGCGGCGATTGCCACCGCCGTGCGCGCGCTCAACCATGCCGGCGGGACCGAGGGCACCCTCTGCCTGGCCGGACTCACCGTCGGCAAACGGGATATCACTTGGCGGTTACGTCAGGCGGTCATGGTGGCCGCCGAATCGCTCTACCGGTTTGACCGGATGAAGTCGAAAAAGGACGAGGCACGCCGTCCCTTGCGGAAGCTCATTTTCTCCGTTGCACCGTCAGGAGAACTAGTACTTGCCAAACAGGCACTTCAAGAAGGGCAGGCAATCGCCACGGGCACGGGGTTCATGAAAGATCTGGCCAATCTACCCGGGAATATCTGCACACCCACCTATCTGGCCGATCAGGCACGCAAGCTGTCCAAGGAACACGGCCTGAAGGTTGACATTCTTGGGCGTGCCGACATGGAAAAGCTGGGCATGCACGCGCTGCTCGCAGTAGCCAAGGGTTCGCACCAGCCCCCCAAATTTATCGTTGTCCGTTATTCAGGCAGTAAAAAAACTGACAAACCCATCGTTCTCGTCGGCAAGGGGGTGACCTTCGACAGCGGCGGTATCTCCCTGAAGCCCGGCGCCGAGATGGATGAGATGAAATATGACATGTCTGGCGCAGCAAGCGTGTTGGCCACCATCAAGGCTGCCGCCTTGATGAAACTGCCGCTGAATGTCATCGCCGTTGTCCCAACGGTCGAGAACATGCCCGGCGGCGGTGCCACACGTCCCGGCGATATCGTCACCTCGATGTCTGGTCAGACCATCGAGATTCTTAACACGGATGCCGAAGGGCGCCTGATTCTCTGCGATGCACTGACCTATGTCGAACGCTTCGAGCCCGACTGCGTGATTGATGTCGCCACGCTGACCGGTGCCTGTGTGATCGCCCTCGGCCATGTGGTCAGCGGTCTGCTGGCCAACGATGAGGGACTTGCGCGCGAGTTGCTCGACGCGAGCCAGGCCAGCTGGGATCGTGCCTGGCAAATGCCCCTGCTGGAGGACTACCAGGAACAACTCAAGAGCAATTTTGCCGACATGGGCAATATTGGCGGGCGGGCCGCTGGCACGATCACGGCGGCGGCCTTCCTGTCGCGCTTTACCAAAAAATACGAGTGGGCTCACCTCGATATTGCCGGTACTGCGTGGAAATCCGGCAAGGACAAGGGATCGACCGGACGCCCTGTCCCTCTGCTGACCCACTTCCTGTTGGCACGTGCCGCCGCGAAGGCTGGCTAAGCAGCCTCATGACACACGTCGAATTTCTTCACGGGGCGCCCGATCGACTCCAGGCAGCGGCGCAGTGGCTGCAGCAGGCATGGGCGCGTCGCCAATCCGTACTGGTGTATGTCCCCGACGCTGAAGCTGCGGCCCGTCTGGATCGAGTTCTCTGGACGCAACCTCAACTTTCCTTTTTGCCGCATTGTCGTGCCGACGCGCCGCTGGCAGCAGAAACCCCCATCCTGCTGACAGACCAGTTGGACGCGCCCCCCCAGGAAAGCTGTCTGCTCAATCTCAGCAACGAACTTCCGCCCACTTTTTCCCGCTTCGAACAACTGGTCGAAATCGTCAGCATCGAAGATATCGACCGCCTACCAGCACGCGAACGCTTCAAGTTCTATCGTGAGCGCGGCTATCCGGTCGAAAGCCGCGACATTTCCGGAGGGCTGTCCTGATGGCCGATGAAGACGTACTCCTCCAGGCCGATGCCTTGATGCGTCGTCATCGCAGTTTTGTCGCCCAGTCACCACAATCCGGCGAAGCCAGCCCGCTACAGAATTTCGCTGACGATAGCGACATCCCCTTGCTGACTGAAATCGTCGCAGCACCTGCTGAGTTGGTGCCGCCAAGCATCGACAGGGTGCTGGATGACCTGCACCGGGAGATCGAGCAAACAATCGCCAACTGGCTCATCGACACGCTGCCCGCAGCCATCGCGAACGCCAGTCAGCACATCCTGACGGAAGTGGACACCAAGGCCCGCCTTACCCTGTTGCCGCAGGTCCAGGCCTTGATTGATTCATGCCGAAACAACGGCCAATAAGCAAGGGCGTTACTGGCCCTTCGATATAATTCGTTGTTCTGCGTAAGCCTTACCTGACCAAGCATCCATGGAACTCGCCAAAAGCTTCGAGCCCGCCGATATCGAGCGGCGCTGGTATCCCGTTTGGGAATCTAACGGCCATTTTGCCGCCGGCCTCGATACCACCAAAACAGACAATTTCTGCATCCTGCTGCCGCCGCCCAACGTCACCGGCACGCTGCACATGGGCCATGGCTTCAACCAGTCGATCATGGACGCGCTCACCCGCTACCACCGCATGCGCGGCGACAACACGCTGTGGCAGCCCGGCACCGACCATGCCGGCATCGCCACGCAGATCGTGGTCGAGCGCCAGCTCGACGCCCAGGGCATCAGCCGCCACGAGCTCGGCCGCGAGAAGTTCCTTGAAAAAGTGTGGGAGTGGAAGGAATATTCCGGCGGCGCCATCACCCAGCAGATGCGCCGCCTCGGCACCTCGCCGGACTGGAGCCGCGAGCGCTTCACCATGGATGCGGGCCTGTCGAAGATCGTCACCGAGACCTTCGTCCGTCTCTACAAGGAAGGCCTGATCTATCGCGGCAAGCGTCTCGTCAATTGGGACCCTAAGCTGCTCACCGCTGTTTCCGATCTGGAAGTCGTCAGCGAGGAAGAAGATGGCTTCATGTGGGAAATCAGCTACCCCTTCGCCTGCGGCAATGGTTCGCTCACGGTCGCGACAACACGCCCGGAAACCCTGCTCGGCGACGTCGCGGTCGCCGTGAATCCAGATGACGAACGCTACGCGCACCTGATTGGCAAGCACGTTCATCTACCACTGTGCGATCGCACCATCCCCGTCATCGCCGATGCCTATGTCGACAAGGAATTCGGCACCGGCTGCGTCAAGATCACGCCGGCCCATGACTTCAACGACTGGCAGGTCGGCCACCGCCACGGTCTGGCGCCGATCTCGATCCTGACGCTGGATGCGCGCATCAACGAACACGGCCCGGAGCAATATCGCGGCATGGACCGCTACGAGGCACGCAAGGCCATCGTCGCCGACCTCGATGCTGCTGGGCTGCTCGTCACCACCAAGCCGCACAAGCTGATGGTGCCGCGCGGCGACCGCACCGGCGTGGTGATCGAGCCGATGCTCACCGACCAGTGGTTCGTTGCCATGAGCAAACCGGGCACCGACGGCAGCAGCATCGCTGGCAAGGCGCTCGAATGCGTGGCCTCGGGCGAGATCAAGTTCGTGCCCGAGAACTGGGTGAACACCTACAACCAGTGGCTCAATAACATCCAGGACTGGTGCATCTCGCGCCAACTCTGGTGGGGCCACCAGATCCCCGCCTGGTACACCGATGACGGCCGCCACTACGTCGCCCATGATGAAGCCGAGGCGCTGGCGCAGGCCCGCGCCGACGGCTACACAGGTGGCCTCAAGCGCGACGACGACGTGCTCGACACCTGGTATTCCTCGGCCCTGTGGCCGTTCTCGACCCTGGACTGGACGCCCGAGTGGCCGGCCAAGTCGAACCCGGCGCTCGACCTCTACCTGCCCTCGACGGTGCTGGTCACCGGCTTCGACATCATCTTCTTCTGGGTCGCGCGCATGGTCATGATGACCAAGCACATCACCGGCAAAATTCCTTTCAAGCACGTCTATGTGCACGGTCTGATCCGCGACGCGGAAGGCCAGAAGATGTCGAAATCCAAGGGCAACGTGCTCGACCCGATCGACCTGATCGACGGCATCGGCATCGACGAGTTGGTGAAGAAGCGCACCACCGGCCTGATGAATCCCAAGGACGCCGCCAAGATCGAGAAACGCACCCGCAAGGAATACCCGAACGGCATTGCCGGCTTCGGCACCGACGCGCTGCGCTTCACCTTCCTTTCGCTGGCCTCGCCGGGCCGCGACATCAAGTTCGATATGCAGCGCTGCGAGGGCTATCGCAACTTCTGCAACAAGCTGTGGAACGCCACCCGCTTCGTGCTGATGAATTGCGACGGTAAGGATGTCGGCCTCGATGAAACCCTGCCGCTGGATCACTCCCCGGCCGACCGCTGGATCGTCAGCCGCCTGCAGCGCACCGAAGCCGAGGTAGCAAAACATTTCGCCGACTATCGCTTCGATCTGCTCGCCAAGTCACTCTATGAATTCGTCTGGGACGAATACTGCGACTGGTATCTGGAGCTGGCCAAGGTGCAACTGCAGCAAGGCACCGAGGCACAGCAACGGGCCACGCGGCGCACGCTGCTACGCGTGCTGGAAGCCATACTGCGCCTCGCCCATCCGCTGATCCCCTTCATCACCGAAGAGCTGTGGCAGACCGTGGCACCGCTGGCCGGCAAAGCAAATGTCGGCGCTGACGAGACGGCACAGGAAACCATCATGCTGCAGCGCTACCCCGTGGCTGACCCGTCGCGCTGCGATGAAGCGGCGGAAGCCTGGGTGGCCACGCTCAAATCACTGGTCACCGCCTGCCGCAGCCTGCGTGGCGAGATGAGCATTTCGCCCGCCCAGAAAGTCCCGCTCATCGGCGCCGGCGACACAGCGGCCATCGCGGCATTCGGCCCCTACCTGACAGCACTGGCCAAGCTTTCCGACGTCACCGCCGTGGAAGCGCTTCCCGACAGCGATGCGCCCGTGCAAATCGTCGGCGACTACCGTCTGATGCTGAAGATCGAGATTGACGTCGCCGCCGAGAAGGAGCGCCTTGGCAAGGAGCTTTCCAGAATCGAAGGGGAAATCATCAAGGCAGAAAAAAAGCTCTCGACCGAGAGCTTTGTGGCCCGCGCCCCTGCCACCGTGGTGGCGCAGGAACGCGAGCGGCTGGCGGACTTTCTGGAACTGCGCAACAAACTGCAGGCCCAGATCACCCGCCTCGGTTAGTCGATCAATCCTTGTCGCCTGCGGTATAGGCCAGCGCTTTCTTGATCGCCTCCGGGCACTCCATGATGCGCATGAAGCTGTTCTCGCCCGTCATAGAGAGGTCAGGGAAACTGGCTGCGATACGGAAGCGTGCCGACAAGGCATAAACGTACTGATCAACCACCAGTACTTCGTAGGGTAAATGGGCGGCTGACTTTACATCCTTAAAGTCGACCTCGCCCATAATAAACTTGTCGTCCATGATCTTATCCTTCCCTTCGCCCTTCATGGCAACGCCGAAGACGACCTCCTTCTTGCCTGGAATATCGATGCGATAGACTTTGGTCACGCCGAACTTGCCGGCCGCCAATCCATCTTCCACCGCTTTCACAGCAGCTTCGTGGCTGGGATGAATAATGAGCCGGTCCGGATCATCGAAGTAGGGCATCATCATCATGTAGTGGTACTTGCGCAACTGCTGTGCCGTCAGCCCCTTGGCACCAAACTCCTCGATCTTGCCAAGCGCAGCCTGAAGCTTTTCCTGCGTACCCTTTAAATCCCCGGCCATGCGGTAAATATTTGACCAGTAGATGGGGTTGGTATAAGCAACCTGAATCTCATCCTTCACCTTGACAACCGAAACGCGCTGACCAGCGCCAAACCCACCCCTGCCCGACTTGGCCGCCGTGGTTTTCAGTTCGTCACTCGTCACGACGATCAGGCTCGTGTTGGTATAGGGGTTGTAGGTACCAACGATAGTAAAACCTGCGCCGGCCAGTGCTTTCTTGGTCTCTTCAACCTTTTGCGCCAGATCGCCCGGCCCCTTAAAGCCAAGAATGAAGGGCTTCAGCACTTGAGCCGATGCGAACGTCGCGCTCAGCGAAACAGCAAGCACAACGAGCAATTTCAAAAATGTTTTCATAAGGACCCTCCGTTTATGTCCAGGTTTATTATCTTTATATGCTGCTCATACAAAAAAAGCCGGCTAAGCCGGCTTTTTGCTCTACATACGCCTATTACATCTTCCAACCGTATGCAACGCCAATGGCTTTTTGGTCCATCTTCAGATTGACCGGATAGCCTGCAGCTCCACCAAATGCACCCGTTGTACCATCTCCACCAGTTCCAGACAGACTTCTATTAAAAGCGTGCATATAGGAAACAGTCAGTTCAGATTTGTCTGCCATTGTCCATGTCGCCCCCAAAGTCAGGTGACTTTCAACGGTGGCTGGTGCGAGAATATTGAAGTAAGTATTACGTTGATTTAACGGCATCTTGGCATAATTGTATCCTGCACGCAGCAACAAACTGTCGTTATATTGGTAAAGCATACCAAGCTTATATACCGTCTGATCTGACCACCCGAAACCGGCACCATTGCTAGCCCCCAATTTGATACCAGACATAACTGGGTGAACAGACCCATCGTTGGCTAGCGATTTAATGTCACCATACTTAATTTCGACAATGTCAGCAGCAATTGCCAGGGTGGCGTTTGGCTTGAAAGCCACACCAATTCCGTAATTTTCGGGAATATCGAAATCGCCATTCTCCGCAAAGAGACCGTTGTATTTACTAAAGCGAGACATACGAGTTCTGCTTTGATATACGGCGCCTAGAGTAACTGATGAGGCTATTTGTCCAGCCCAACCAACCTTCACCCCTGCGCCGCCTGAAACATCCTCACCCCTATTGGTTAAACCACCCATGTCACTCGTGTAAGCTGCAAAACCCTCAAGGCCATTAGCTACAAATGTCTGGCGAACAAGATTCAACGACACCCCTACTGAATGTTCGGGTGTAAGTCTCATAGACAATGTTGGGGAAATAAACAACTGTTCCAGATTGCTATGAGTATTTGTCGTACCACCCGCCAAAACTGCACGATCATAAGTAGTATTCATCCCCCCGTTACCATATACCACAACCCCAAGCGACATGTCCTTACCGATCATTCGGTTATATCCAAACTCAGGAACTATAAACTGCTTTTTCCCGCTGGTATACGAACCAATCGGAACGTTAAAACCTGCACCGGCATTTGTCTTGGTCCATTCGGCTGTCCTGTCTGGCATAAAAAGGTCTGCGCCAAAATCAATTCGGCTCCCCACCGAAACCATACCAGCAGGGTTAGTAGCAGCTGCCATTGCATCTTGTGGCAGCGCAATACCTGCACCGCCTATCGACTTGGCCTTGATACCATAGCCATGCGAGAAATATCCGTTAGTGGCAAAAGCCGAACCAGACAAGCCGGCGACAGCGATCAATGCTGCGATTTTTTTGATTTTCATAGTTCCCCCCGATGGGTATAGGTTTCTGTGGTTGGGTTGATTTTTAATACAACAAGTGAATGCACTCTAAAGGTGCTTACCGGTGGCTACCAACGACATACTTGTTGCAAACCACCGGGTACTACAAATTCGTTGTGGTAATACGACAGATCAGATAAACAGGTTGACGTCCGCCTTCTGCGCTACAGGCAGGAAGGAGGCTGCACCCACATAGTCCATGCCATCGACAAAATCGGCATGATCGAAGCCGAACAATTCGACGGTCATCTGGCACACGACGAACTTGACGCCTGCTTCCTGTGACAGTTCGCGCAGTTCGGCGAGGCCGGCCACGCCGTTGTTCTTGATGGTCTGCTGCATCAGGCCGGTGGCCACTGCCTCGAAGCCGGGGATGTTGGCCTGGACGATGTTCGGAATGTTCCAGTTGATGCTCTTGAACCAGTCCGGGCCAAAAGGCATCTTCATCGGCATGCCGGGATTGCCTAGCGGGCTGACCTTGAGGTCGGAGATGTCCTTCTTGACCAGTTGCAAGCCATAGAAGGTGAAAAAGACGGTGACATCCCAGCCAAGTGCAGCGGCTGTGGAAGCGAGAATGAAGGGGGGATAGCCCCAGTCGAGGGTGCCCTTGGTGGCGATGATGGTCATCGAAGGCGTCTTCGATTCCTCACGCTCCTGCAACAGCGCCTCAAGCTTCTTGGGCAGCAGTTCATCGAGTTTCTGGTTGATCAATGCTTCCATTTCGGGGTTGGTACTCATGCATCCTCCTCGTCAACAGAGTGGAATGATGCCGCACATCGCGCTGCAGCATCGAAGCAAATTTACTAATACCGGCATCAACAGAAAGAACGAAGGGCGTCATGGACGCCCTTCTCGTTCAGTGCGCCGTCTTGTCAGCGCCGACTTTTGGGTATTACTTGCGCTTGATGTAGAACTCGAATTCCTTGTTGTTCTCGGCGCTCGACAGCAACTCGTTGCCGGTCTGTTTGGCGAAGGCCGCGAAATCCTTCACGGAACCCGGGTCGGTGGCGATGATGCGCAAGACTTGGCCTGTGGTCAATTCACCCAGCGCTTTCTTGGCACGCAAAATGGGAAGCGGGCAGTTCAGGCCACGTGCATCGAGTTCTTTGTCGAAATTCATTGTGTTCCTCCGGTAAGTGGATGTAGGTCAAAACGGTGCTGCATCATAAGCCGCAATCGATTTTGCGGCAAATGTGAAAACTTATACCAAAGACAAGTCGATTCGATTGAGCATGATCAAGCGACCGACTGGTAATACAGGTTCTGCGGGTGGTTGGCCTGGGCAAAGAAGAACCAGCGCTCGGCCAACAAACCCAGATACTGGACAACAAATGCCAGCAGTAGCGTGCCGCCAGCCGCTAGTGACAAGCCCAGACTGAGCAAGCCTATGGGAATCACGAACGCCGTCAGCAGGAATACCCACTTCAGCGAGCGTAGCAGGGCTGCGCTTTGTCCATGGAAAAATTCGCGCGTATTAAAGGCGCCGCCCATCATGCCCATCGCCTTCTGCACAATCTTGGGATGCTTGATGCCGATGGCGGTCTGCAAGGTGGATTTCGGCTTGAGGCGCGCATTGCGAATCAGCGTGGCGGCACGGCCGATCAAACCCAGTACGGTAATGATCAGCGCCCAGCTCGCCAGCAGCGGCATCACATCCGGCGCCTCGGTGGCGGCCAGCGCAGCCGCCAGCGTAAAGCCGGAAGCGCCACCGAGCAGGATGTAGTTGATCACCGTCAGCGGCGTATGCCACTCACGCAGGAAGCGCAGGCAGGCGTAGATCATCGCCGTGCAGATGTAGAGGGCAAAGGCAAGCACGGTGCCGAGCGTGCCCAGCACGGCGGTGATATTCACCGGCGCACCGCTGGGTAGTTCGGCCAACACGGGATTGATGCCAAACCAGTGGGCCACGCCATAGAGGAATACCGTACCCATGAAAGCCGGCAGCGCGATCACCTCACGCGACAGCCAGGAGGTGCGCCATTTCGCCGCCGCCCGCCACGCCCGCTCGGGATGGCCCAGATGGAAAAAGGACGCGAACAGGCCGAGCACCAGCAGGATCGTGGCAATAGCACTGCCGATGGCATAAAAACTATCCGCCTGCGCGGGCAGCAAACCAAAAGCAGCGTAAGACTCGACGGTGAACAAAGCGAGGAACAGGCCCTGCCCGGCGCCGATCAGCGTGGTGAGGAAAACGACGGAGAAAGCGGGATGCATGGTGGTCGCCTTTCTTACCAGGAAGTGACGTCGTCGAGCGAAGGCTCGGCCTTGCCCGGCTTGGGCAGTTGCGAGTCAATCTTGAGCGGATTGTCGGCGCGCTCAAGCTCGTCTTCGCGAATACGAATATTGGTCTTGCGGCGTGGCAAGTAATGGTTGGCAGGCTGCGTGCCCCACTCGGGCATCAGCGCATAACCGCCATTCTCACGAATCGCCTTCGACACTTCGGAATCAGGATCGTGAATGTCGCCGAATAGCCGAGCCGAGGTCGGGCAGGCACGCACACAAGCGGGACGCCGCTCGTCCGCCGTCATTGTTGTGTCGTAGATACGGTCGACGCACAGCGTGCATTTCTTCATGACCCGCTGGTGCTCGTCGATCTCACGCGCACCGTAGGGGCAGGCCCACGAGCAGTACTTGCAGCCGATGCACTTGTCGTAGTCAACGAGGACAATGCCATCCTCCTTGCGCTTGTACGAAGCGCCCGTCGGGCATACCGGTACGCAGGGCGGCTCCTCGCAATGCAGGCAGGATTTCGGGAAGTGGACGGTCTCCGTGTTGGGAAACTCGCCGACCTCGAAGGTCTGCACGCGGTTGAAGAAGGTGCCGGTCGGGTCCTTGTCGTAAGGGTTCTGGTCGACCATCGGGCCAGCGGGGCCGGAGGTGTTCCATTCCTTGCAGTTCGTCACGCAGGCATGGCAGCCGACACAGACGTTCAAATCAATAACGAGGGCCAGTTGCGTCATTGCTTGCCCCCTTTCTTGCCGGCGAAATAGTTCCAGATCGACTTGCGCTCCACTTGGCCCGGATAAGGCTTGAGTGGCGGAAACTGCGGTTCCGTAACCGCCGTCTCGCCAGCGCCGACTTTATAAATTTTGACGCGCACGTCGTACCACGCCGCCTGACCCGTGATCGGGTCGGAGTTCGATACACGCCGATCCACGCCACGCTCGCAGGCCGGCAGTTCTTCGGAAATCAGGTGGTTAAGCAGGAAGCCTTTCTGTGACTCGTTGGCATCCGGCGTCAGACCCCACGCGCCTGCCGCCTTGCCGATGGCGTTCCACGTCCACACCGTACCCGGCTCGACCGCCTCGGAATGCTTCGCCATGCACTTGACCTTGCCCCACTGCGACTCGACCCAGATCCAGTCGCCGTCCTCGATGCCCTGCACGCGCGCGGTGTGCGCATTCACATAGAGCAGATTGTGCGCATGGATCTGGCGCAGCCAGGCATTCTGCGAATCCCACGAGTGGTACATCGCCATCGGCCGCTGCGTAATCGCGGCCAGCGGATACTGGTGCTTGTCTGTTGCTTGAGCTTCTAATGTGTCGTAATAGAAGGGCAGCGGGTCGAAGAAGGTCTCGACGCGCTTCGCCAGGTGGGCCGGCGGCTTGCGCGAGAAACCCTTGCCCTGCGCGGCCTGACGGAAGCGCATCAGCACTTCCGAGTAGATATTGATCAGGATTGGCTCGGCATAGCGCGTGATACGGTTGCGCTGCGACCACTCCAGATAGCCCTGATTCCAGTTGCGCATGTACTGGTAGCTCTTCGGCAGCTCGTGGTGGAACACGCAATTGTTCTTCGCGTACATCTCCCACTGGTTCGGGTTGGGTTCGCCGCGCAACGACTTCTCGCCACCCCTGCCGCGCCAGCCGGCGAGGAAGCCGATACCCGAGCCCGGCTCGGTCTCGTAATTGACAATGAAGTCGGGGTAGTCGCGATACTTGCGCTGACCATCCTTGGTGGTGAAGGCCGGGAGTTTCAAGCGCGAACCGAGTTCGATCAGCACCTCCTGGAAGGGCTTGCACTGGCCGGTCGGCGGTAGCACGGGAATGCGCACCGAATCCACCGGACCGTCGAACTCCGAGATCGGCCGGTCAAGCAGCGACATCACATCGTGGCGTTCCAGATAGGTCGTGTCCGGCAGGATCAAATCAGCAAAAGCCGTCATCTCGGACTGGAAGGCATCGGCGACGACGATGAAGGGGATCTTGTACTCGCCGTTCTCGTCTTTGTCGTTGAGCATCTTGCGCACCTCGACGGCATTCATCGTCGAGTTCCACGCCATGTTGGCCATAAAGATCAGCAGCGTGTCGATCTTGTACGGGTCGCCGCGCCAGGCGTTGGTGATGGCGTTGTGCATCAGGCCGTGCACCGACAGCGGATATTCCCACGAGAAACCCTTGTCGATGCGCACCGGGCCGCCATTCTCGTCAACGAACAAATCGTCGGGGTCGGCCGGCCAGCCGAGTGCCATGCCGTCAAGCGGCTTGTTGGGCTGCACGGCGTTCGGGTGGTTGGGTGGCCGCGCACAAGGCGGAATCGGTCGTGGGAAGGGCACCTTGTGGCGGAAGCCGCCGGGCCGATCGATGGTGCCCAGCAGCGACATTAGGATGGCCAGCGCGCGGATGCTCTGGAAGCCGTTGGAATGGGCCGCCAAACCACGCATAGCATGGAAGGCGACGGGGTTGCCAGTGACGGTGTCATGTTCCTTGCCCCAGCTATCCGTCCAGGCAATCGGCAACTCGATGCGCTGGTCGCGCGCCGTCACGCCCATCTCGTAGGCAAGGCGGCGGATCGTGTCGGCGGGAATGCCGGTGACGCCCTCAGCCCACTCGGGCGTGTAGTCCTTGACGCGCTCCAGCAACAACTGGAACGACGGCTTGACCGGCGTGCCGTCCTTCATCTTGAATTCGCCAAGCAGGAAGGGATCAGCGCCCTCAGCATGCGTCACGACTGGCTGGTTGGTCGTGCGGTCCCACCACAGCTTGTCTTGCGGGTCGTAGCAGGCCTCTTCCTCCGGCACCTCGGTGCGCAGGAACATGCCGAACTCGTCGCTCGTCTCGTTGACGTTCACCAGTTCGCCGGCGTTCGAATACTGGACGAGGAAATCGCGGTCGTAGAGGCCCTTCTGGATGATCTCGTGGATCACCGCCAGCAGGAAGGCGCCGTCGGTACCGGGACGGATCGGCACCCATTCGTCGGCAATCGCCGAGTAGCCAGTGCGCACCGGGTTGATCGAAACAAAACGGCCGCCGTCGCGCTTGAACTTCGACAAGGCCATCTTCATCGGATTGGAGTGGTGATCTTCGGCCGTGCCGATCATCACAAACAGCTTGGCGCGATCGAGGTCGGGGCCACCGAACTCCCAGAACGAGCCACCGATGGTGTAGATCATGCCTGCGGCCATATTGACGGAACAGAAGCCGCCATGCGCCGCATAGTTGGGCGTGCCGAACTGGCGCGCGAACATGCCGGTCAGCGCCTGCATCTGGTCGCGGCCGGTGAACAGCGCAAACTTCTTCGGATCGGTCGCGCGAATCTTGCCGAGCCGCTCGGTAAGAATGGTGAAGGTCTCTTCCCACGAAATCGGCTCGAATTCGCCCGCGCCGCGTTCGGCGCCAGCCTTGCGGCGCAGTGGCTGGGTCAGGCGTGCCGGCGAATACTGCTTCATGATGCCGGACGAACCCTTGGCGCAGATCACGCCCTTGTTGAGCGGGTGGTCGGGATTGCCATCGATGTAGCGCACCTCGCCATCGCGCAGGTGGACGCGGATACCGCAGCGGCAAGCGCACATGTAGCAGGTCGTGTTTTTGACTTCCTGCACGGATTGTTGTGTCATGTCTCTGTCGGCCCCTCGAATTTATTACAATCGGTCTATTAGTATTTTCCGATATTGTTGCAGCCACACGCCCTTGTCACAAGGGAGTAATTTTTATTTCCCGATAAACACCCCGCCAGGAACAGTACCATGCCGCGCCCCATTCCAGAATTTACTGCCCGCGAGCGCCATCTGGTCAACCAGACGTTGGTCGAGCGCTTCGGCAAGCCGATTCCGCTCCAGGCCATCCAGGCCGAAGTCCAGCTCAATCTGATGCAGGACGAACTGACGATGTGTCCGGCGCTGACTTGGCAGGAGAACGTCTGCCACTTCGTGATCTTCAAAACCGGCGACAGCCGCTTCCGTTGCCAGTTCTACTACACCGATGCCGAGCAGTTCGGTACGGATGAAAAGGAATTCGACAACCTCGGCGATTGCACCCTTAAATTACTGCAACTCCAGGCAAAACACGAGGAAGAGCGCCTTCGCGTAATGCGCGGCCTGAATGCTGTCGACTTTACCAAGGCCAACGACGGCGAGGATTACCACGCCCCCATCATCATCTAGAGTTCACATGAAAATCTGCATTGTTTCCGACAGCCACGACCGCGGCCCGATGCTGGCCGAGGCCATCGCCACAGCCCAGACCGAAGGCGCCGAAGCCGTTATCCATTGCGGCGACCTGATTGGCACCAACACCCTCAAGGCCTCACTCAAGTTCCAGTTACCGATTCACCTGGTGCACGGAAACAACCTCGGCGACATCGTCTCGCTCGCCCGCGTCGCCTGCAATTCCGAGGGCCAGTTCATCTACCATGGCCGCGATGCTTCGTTCTCCCTCGGCGGCAAGCGCATCTTCATGACCCATTACCCCCACTACGGCAACGGTATGGCCTGCACCGGAGACTACGATCTGGTCTGCTGCGGCCACAGCCATGAACCCCTGATCCGCGCACAAACCAACGTCAAAGGCGGTCAAACCTGGCTCGTCAATCCCGGCACCGTCGCCGGACTGGGCGCCCCGGCGGCCACCTGGATTCTCGGCGACCTCGACAGCATGCAGTTCGAGATTCGCACCTTGGCCAAATAAAAAGTCGGCGCTGGCAGGACAGCATATCAAATAAATCCCTATATGGCTGTTCTATTTCGCCATAGGAACAATCTGGTCGCCATTTGATCTAGCGCATGAACTTCGGCCGGGGTTGGCGACTACAATCGCGGACCATTTTCAGTAGTACCCCTTTGCTGTACTCTTTCACGGAGGCTCGATGACGGCTTCAATCGCAACCAACCAGACCATTCTGGTCGTCGGCGGCGGTATCGCTGGCATGACGGCCGCTCTCGAAGCGGCCGAATGCGGCAAACAGGTGATTCTCGCGGAAAAAACCCCCACGCTGGGCGGCCGCACATCCCTGCTGTATCGCTATTTCCCCAAAATGTGCCACCCCACCTGCGGGCTGGAGATCAACCTCAAGCGCATCCGCGGCAACCCCAATGTGCGCGTGATGACGATGACCGAAGTGGCCGCCGTTTCCGGCAGCCGCGGCGACTACAACGTCACGCTGAAGATCAAGCCGCGCTATGTGACTGAAGCTTGTACGGGTTGTGGCGATTGTGGCAAGGCCGTGACGGCCGAAGTGCCGAACCCCGCCAACTACGGGCTGGACAAGATCAAGGCGGCCTACCTGCCCCACGGTATGGCCTATCCGCAGCGTTTCGTGATCGATCCCTCCATCGTCGGCACGCCCGACGGCGAAGCCGCCAAAGCGGCCTGCAAGGTTGGCGCCGTCGATCTGGCAATGCAGGAAGAAACCGTTGAACTCAAGGTCGGCAGTGTGGTCTGGGCGACCGGCTGGCGTCCCTTCGATGCGGCGAAAATTCAGCCCTATGGCTACGACCGCTTCGACAACGTCATCACCAGCCTCGAGTTCGAGCGCCTGTGCGACCCGCACGGCCCGACCGGCGGCAAGATCGTCCGCCCGGGTGACGGCAAGGAAGCCAAGAACATCGCCTTCATCCAGTGCGCCGGCTCGCGTGACGAGAACTATCTGCGTCATTGCTCGCGCATCTGCTGCATGGCCTCTCTGAAGCAGACCCAGTATGTACGTGAAGTCTATGGCGACGAAGGCAAGTCGACGGTCTACTACATCGACATCCGCGCCATCGACCGCTTCGAAGACTTCTATGCCAAGGTGTGGAACGATGCCACCGTCAGTTTCGTCAAATCGAAGGTGGCGCGCATTGCCCTCAACGAAGAGAATGGCAACCCGGTCCTCCACGGCGTGAACACCGAGGGCTACCAGCGCTACGCCACCGAGCACGACCTTGTCGTGCTGGCTGTTGGCATGGAACCCGAAGTCACCGGTGTCAAACTGCCCGACGATATCGTCCTCGATTCCTCGAACTTCATCGAAGGTTCGAAGAGCGGTGGCATGTTCGGTGCCGGCAGCGCGGCCAGCCCGCTCGACGTCAACCGCGCGGTGCAAAGCGCCACCGCCGCCAGTCTCAAGGCAATCCAAGTGATCCATAAAACCGCATCCACGGAGGCCTCGGCATGAACGCCCCCGCCACTCCAAAATACGCCGCCTACGTTTGTTCCGGCTGCGGCATCGGCGACAAGCTCAATATCGCCGCGCTGGAAAAGGTCGCCACCAAGGAAGGCAAGATGGCCTTGGTGAAAACCCACGAATTCCTCTGCAATGCCGCAGGCGTGCAGATGATTCGTGACGACATCGCCAACGAGGGCGTTACCCACCTCTGTATCGCTGCCTGCTCGCGTCGCGCCAAGACCGAAGCCTTCCAGTTCGCTGGCGCCGCCATGTCGCGCGCCAACCTGCGCGAAGGCGTGCTGTGGGTCGTCGCCGAAGGTTCCGAGCATGACGAAGTGCGCCAGGAAATGGCCGAGGACTACGTCCGCATGGGCTGTGCCGAAGTCAAGAAGATGAAGGCACCTGCCGGCAACGTCAAGGAAGCTTCCAGCAAGAAGATTCTCGTCGTCGGTGGTGGCATGTCCGGCATGACCGCGGCCCTCGCCGCAGCCGATGCCGGCTACGAAGTCGTGCTGGTCGAGAAGACCGGCACCCTCGGCGGCTTCGCCAACAATCTTTACAAGCGCGTGCCCTTCAACGGCCCGTATGCCGAGCCGCAAGAAGTCGGCGCTGGCGAGACGGCCGCCAAGGTCACTGGCAATAGCAAGATCAAGGTCTACCTGAACTCGACGGTCACCGAGACCGCCGGTGCGCCCGGCCGCTTCGCCGTCAAGATCGCCGCCGAATCGGGCAGCATCAGCGAAGAGATTTGCGGTGCCATCGTCCAGGCCACCGGCTTCACCACCTACCCGCTCGACAAGTTGCCCGAACTGGGTGGTGGTCAAGCCAACGTGGTGGACCAGGTCGGTCTCGAAGCCATTGCCAAGCAAGCCAACGGCGGCGCGATCAAGCGTGCCGATGGCAAGGAAGTCAAGAGCGTCGTGTTCGTCCAGTGTGCCGGTCAGCGCGGCCACGGTGGCAACGGCAGCGGCGAGCATCTCGACTACTGCTCCGGCCATTGCTGCGCCACCAGCATCAAGCAGGCGATGTACTTCAAGGATCAGAACCCCGATGTCGACACGGTCGTGATGTATCAGGACCTGCGCGTGCCGGGCATGGGCGAAGACTTCTACCGCAGCGCCCAGCAGAAGGGCGTGATCTTCACCAAGGCCAAGGTTAACTCGGTCAAGGGTGGCGATAGCTGCCAGGTGGGCTTCAAGGATCTGATCCTCGATGAAGACGTCACTGCCGATGCCGACCTCGTCGTACTGGCCACCGGTCAGGTACCGGTCGCCGGCGTCAATCTCGACGAGTGGACCACCACGGTCACCGCCGCCGAGAGTGGCGACGAAGAAGCCAAGGCCAAGAAGTCCGCGCTGCAAAAGATTTCCGTGCTCAACCTGAACTACCGTCAGGGTCCGGATGTTCCGCAGTTCAAGTATGGCTTCGCCGACTCGCACTTCATCTGCTTCCCCTACGAGACGCGCCGCACCGGCATCTACGCCGCCGGTCCGACGCGCCGGCCGATGGACATGTTCCAGGCCACGGAAGACGCCACCGGCGCCGTGCTAAAAGCGATTCAGGCGGTCGAGAACGTCGAGAAGGGCCGCGCCGCCCACCCGCGCGCCTGGGACTTGTCTTTCCCCAGCGCCCGTCTCGAAGGCTGTACGCAGTGCAAGCGTTGTACGGTCGAGTGCCCCTTCGGTGCCATCGATGAAGACGAAAAACGCTTCCCGGTGTTCAACGAAGAGCGCTGCCGCCGTTGCGGCACCTGCATGGGCGCCTGCCCGGTGCGCGTCATCTCCTTCGAGAACTACAGCTGCGACACCGTCGGCATGCAGGTCAAGGCCGTCAATGTGCCGGACGAGTTCGAAGAGAAGCCACGCATCCTGATCCTCGCCTGCGAGAACGACGCCTACCCGGCGCTCGACATGGCCGGTCTGCAGCGCATGACCTACTCGGCTTTCGTCCGTGCGATTCCGGTGCGCTGCCTCGGCTCGGTCAACACCATCTGGATCACTGACGCGCTGAACTCCGGTTACGACGGCGTGATGATGATGGGCTGCAAGAAGGGCGACGACTACCAGTGCCACTTCGTCAAGGGCTCGGAGATGGCCTTCTACCGCATGAGCAAGATCGGCGATACGCTGAAGCAGCTCGGCCTGGAAGAAGAACGCGTCCAAACGCAGGAGGTGGCCATCACCGACAGCGCCCGCGTGGTCAAGCTGATCAACGAGTATGTCGAACAGCTCAATGAAATGGGCCCGTCGCCAATGAAGGGCTTCGGCTAAGAGGAGCGCATGACGATGACTACTGCCAACCAACAAGTCCAGGCCAAGTACAAGAACAACTTCCTCAAGGAAGTCGAGGCCAATATCGAAGACGGCCACATGGTCAAGATGTGCATGCAGTGCGGCGTCTGTGCCGGCTCCTGCCCGCTCGGCCCGGCCTGGGAGCATTCGCCCCAGAAGATCTTCATGATGATTCGCGCCGGCAAGCGCGAGGAAGTGCTGTCCTCCGATTCGATGTGGATGTGCACCTCCTGCTACAACTGCATCGTGCGCTGCCCGCGCAAGTTGCCGATCACGCACATCATGCACGGTCTGGCCAACTACTCGCACCGCCTCGGCCTCGCCCCGCAAGGCCAGCCGACGCGCGAGATCGCCAAGCTGTTCTGGAACAACATCATCAAGACCGGGCGCGTCAATGAACTGACCTTCTCGCTGGCGATGTATTTCAAGGACGGCTTCGCCCAGGGCATCAAGAATGCCATGGCGATGCAAGGTGTCGGTCTTGGTCTGGTCAAGGCCAAGCGCCTCAACCCGATGGAAATTCTCGGCGGCCATTCCTGCAGCGACAAGAGCGGCATCCACAAGATGATCGCCAAAGCGCGCGAGATCGAAGACCGCCGCAAGGGCTTCGCCCAATAAGCCCAGAGGAGACGAACGAATGTCGAAGAAGCAATATGCGTTTTACCCCGGCTGCTCGTCGCAGGCCAAGGCGTCGGCCGACAACTTTGTCCGCTCGATTGATGTCGTCTGCGAGAAGCTTGACGTCCAGCTGAACGAGATTCCCGACTGGAACTGCTGCGGCGCCTCGATCGGCTACGGCGAAGGTGGCGAACTGCCCCGTCTGGCCCTCTCAGCCCGCAACCTTGCCCTGTCCGAGCAGAACTTCGCCGGCCAGGACATGGTCTCGGTCTGCCCCGCCTGCTGGCTCGCCTCGCGCGAGACCGCCGAGCGCCTGCACGAATCGAACAGTTTGCTGGCCGAAACCAACGAAGCGCTGAAAGAAGCCGGCCTCACCTTCAAGGGTGAAGTCAAGGCGCGTCACTTCGTCGAAGTGCTGATCGAGGACATCGGTTGGGACAAGATGAAGTCGCAAGTGGTCAAGCCGCTCGACGGTCTCAAGTTCGCCGGCTACGTCGGTTGCCAGACCAACCGTCCGTTTGGCATCGTCGGCGAGTCCTTCGAAAACCCCAAGTACCTCGACAAGATGATCGAGACCTGTGGTGCCGAAGCCGTGGCCTACGACCAGAAAGTCACCTGCTGCGGCGGTGCGCTGGCCTTCTCCGAGCCGGACAAGGCACAGAAGCAGATTCGCGACATCGTTGAATCAGCTTACGACCACGGCGCCGACATGATCGTCACGCCCTGCCAGTTGTGCCAGGCCAACGTCGAGATTTACCAGTCCGAGATCAACAAGAAACAGGGTACCAAGTTCAACATGCCCGTCGTCTACTACTCGCAACTGATGACACTCGCCTACGGCGGCACCGCCCGGCAGGCCGGCCTCGACGGCCAGTTGATCAAAGCCGAGAAGCTCGAAAAGATCGCCGGCAAGTAAGCAGGAACGCATCAAAGGGGCCAAAGGGGATAGGCGGCCGGCGCAGTTTGACTGCGCCGGCCGTTTTTTTCATTGCTATACTTCGTGCCATCGTGGGGGGGTAGCTCAGCTGGGAGAGCGCCTGGTTCGCAATCAGGAGGTCGTGAGTTCGATCCTCATCCTCTCCACCATAAAAAGGTCTGATACAGACCACCCTGTGTCTAGTGGCATAAGCGTTCCGCTCCGGAACGCTTATGCCACCGAAACTAGACGGCACAGTTATGCATGCGGCAGAACAGTCGTCTCCAAGGTACCTAAGCGGTTGGTCTGGATATTCATCGGACCTCACCTCGGCCAAAATGGCCGTTCGACTAATCGGTAGAGAATCTCCGCAATGTGTCGATCACCTTCCGTTCGGCCCGACGCTTTGGCGACAAATCGCCGTTATTATGAACAGCCGGTAGTTTCGTAATGAGAGTTTAGCTGCATGGTTGCTCAGCCTAGCTAGCCGTATACAAACTGCACTGCCCGGTTAGTGCGCACGTCCGCAGGTTCTGGACTGGAGCGCACCACTAACCTACCGAGCGTCATTGTCGTCGACAGGCAGCGCCTCATCCGGCTTGCCACCCAATATGGCCTCCCTTTGCCAGTTGAGGCCGCTACTGCACTGTCACTGCTGGAAAACGCGCTACAGCTAGTGTTCAACTCCACACGTTTAGCAACGCCCGCGTCACCATCTCGAATAACGGCGGCGCAGCGCCACCTCCAGGCGCTTTCAAACGAAATTCGGCCGTTCGCAATAACGAAACCGCAGGTTGGAACCTGTTCAAAAAACCCAACAATCAGAATCAAAAGCCCCTTTGTAATCGTACAGTTATAATTAACAGATATCTTTCTGCCGTACTATAGAGGTACATTGACCTCTTCCTAATTTCGCATGCCAAACGTAATTTCACACGCACAACCCAAGTCAATTCACACCAAGGCTCTGTCGTCAGTGAAAGGGCGCGCCAAACACAATACGATGGAGGTGGCATCGTACAAATCCAATCGAGAAATCGAGCAGGCATCCGTTTATGGGGCACTAGAAGCACTAGGTGTCACGATAGAGTCGTCTGACCGTCTGGTTATCGTAGGCTTGCGAAAGCTCGCCCGCAAAACATCCCCGCAAAAAATGTTCAACTTCACTGCTGCAGTTGTCGGGTCGAGCTACCACGGTAAGAAGCGACTTTTATGGGAACATGAAACCAAAAGACATCTGATCCCTCATAGCCGCCCGTCTATACAAGATCAACAAGCAGAAACAGCAGCAGATGTGGGAGTACAGGGTGAACTATGGGAACTGCGCACAATTGTTGGTGTTCTAAAAGTCCTGCTGGATGAGACTACTTTTGAGAATCTTGTGGCAGAACAAACCGATCCGCGCCTTACAAAGACGATTGAGAGTCAGCTGGAAATATTCAGGAGACTTAATCGCATCGAGAAGAACAACCACATCAGGTCGCTGAAGGAACGCTACCACCATCTTAAATATGAGAAGGGTCTTGGCTTTGTCGAGATAACTGAGTAATTTAACTGTACGGTAGTAACGCATGGCACCCACAACACCAACACAAGTGCTTGGTGGTCATGCTCCGACCCAATATGCAGCACTTTCGCTGTCGGATAAAAATGAGGTCGATACCAATATCATCCCCAAGTTGGATGCGATACTGAAACATTCAGCCTGCAAGCCCCGTAAAAGCAAGCTTGAAGAAGGGGTTTACGACTACACCCATCATTTCGTCAACGCCCGATTCGAAATCGTTATTGATACGAAGTTAAAAGGCAAACCGATTATCTATTTGCTGAACAGATTTCCAATGGTGACCAATGTGATCAACTATTCCGAGCGCCATCTGTGATGATCCCCCACCCCTTGCCTAGTTCACCTTTCGCTTATCCTCGACGACAGCCCGTGAAATTACGACAACATCTCTGAGTTGACCGTACCTACATAAGCGCAAAACATATTCGGATGATCGGGCGCTTGCTTCGATACAAAGATTGGCGACAACTGATTTAGTAAGTCAGAGAACACACCTGCTCACCATAGAATCGTCGCTATTTGGTTGCCGCTACCATTCATTCTCGACATTATCGAATCTGGTGCTTAAATAGATTTAGTGAAGGCTACCGTCGGCGTCTTCGCTACTCGCGATACCAGTATAGATGCCAAGACGTTGGTAGCCTTTCAGTCACTTAAGCGGTAATGATGGCTAACTGTCAGATCAAGTCTGAAGTTCTACACACCTACCGCTCCCGCCCGGCCTCATGAGTCACCTTGCGTACCGGTGAAAGCAGATACTCAAGTACTGTACGTGTTCCCAGATGGATTTCGGCTGCCACTTGCATGCCAGGTGATAGTCGATAGCGGTTGCCGTCATTTTCCAGGTAGGGTGTCTTAAGGGCTACCAGCGTTCGATAGCCGACCGTCTGCGTTGGCGGTTCTCCTGCATTTCCTTGTGTTGATCGTTTCACATTGGGGTCGCCGCCTTCCGTCGCATCAGGACTGATATGCGTTACCTCGCCTTCGCCCATGCCATATTGCTGGAAGGGGTAGGTCACGAACTTGATCTTCGCCTTATGTCCTTCCTGGACAAAGCCGGCATCCAGGTTTGCCACCCAGACCTCGGCTTGCATCGGTTCGTCCTGCGGGATCAGCGTCATCAGAATCGTGCCGGGCTGCACCACGGTTCCGCGCGTATGAGTCGCCAGATCCTTGATGATGCCTGCCTGTGGTGCCTTCAGTTCCAGCAAACCATGGCGATGGTTCTGCTTATCCATATCCTGGGATAACTTGTGCACCTGTGCTTCTACGTCTATCCGGTCAGTTGCGAGTTGCTGACGGTAGTTCGAAGTGATCTGCGCGATCCGCTTCCTTGATTGCTCAATCGCAGCCTTGAGACTTTCGACGGTATGTTTTTGCGCCGCAAGCTCCTGTTCAACTTCAATCCGCGCCCGGGTCTTGTCCAACGCCATCAGTCGACCGGCAAACCCCTCCGTCTTCAACTGAACCCATCCAGCTTCCTGATCCTTGACGATCGGCAGGGTATTGGCGAGTTTTTTCTCCTGCTGCAAGGCGGCGCGGTAGTCCTGTTCAGCCTTTTCCAGAAGAGCACGCTCGGCACCCAACGCATCCTGGTAAGCTTGCTTGCGGGCCAGAGCCTGCGCTTCCACCTGAGCGTAGAGACCTGGCAGGTCGTCCTTCTGTCGTTGCATTGGCTTGCCGGTAAGTTCGGCATCGATGCGGCGCAACGCCAGCCGCTTGATGGCAATGTCGTTCTCGATCTGGCGGCTGTCCGCATCGGACACATGCCGATCCATGCGAACGAGCACCTGACCTTCCTTGACGGCGTCGCCTTCCCGGACCAGCAGTTCTGCAACGATGCCTGATTCGGCCGGCTGGATGACCTTCAGATAGCTGACCGGCACCAGCTTGCCTTGAGCCACGGCAATGATGTCGAGCCGTCCGAAAGTTGCCCATAGCAGCAGCACTGCCAGCAGACCCAGCACGATGCGCAACACCAGCCGCGGAAGCGGCGATGGTGCTGCCGTCTGTAGCTTGAGAATCGGTGGGCTGAAATCCTCGGGCGGCGCTGTCAGCCCGAGAAGACGCTCTTGCATTGTCGTCATGGCGTTCTACCCTAGCCTGGCCACGCCTTCCTGCAATCCTTGGAGGGATTGGAAGGTTTGCGGACCGATGGCGAACTGGCTACCGTTGAGGACGTTCTGGGCACCGGTCAGACCGACATTGGCAAAGTTGCCATAGCGGCCGTACTGGTAGGACAGGTCGCCGCCCAACGCCGCATCGTCTGAGCCGAAGAGATGAGCATCCATCAGGTCGTTCATCAGGTTCCACTGGGTGATGGCGGCATTGGCTGCCCGCGCTTGCTCGAAGCGCTCGACCAGCATCCCGAAATCGAATGCTTCGACCTTGTCTTCGTGCAATGTGTCGCTGCCATTGGCATCGAAGTCCGCCATCGTTTCGGCAATCAACTGCAGGTTCAGTGCCGATTGATGACTGATGTCGGTATACCAATCCTTGAACGTTAGCGATTCACCGTTGCCGGTATCGAGCACCAGATCGTTGCCTTCCTGATGCAATGCCAAGTCTTCGTAGCGAATGCCGCCACCCAGGCTAATCGTATCGGAACCGCCGTTCAGGTATATCGCATCGGCGCCGTCCCCGGTATTGAAGGCAATGACATCGTTGCCGCTGCCAGTTTGCAAGTTATCGTTGCCTGTTCCGCCGGCAAGGAAGCTGTTGCCTGGCCCGCTCGATAGCGTATCGTCGCCGGCGCCACCGAACAACAGGTTGTTGCCGGTCGGTCCCGCCAGACTGTCGTTGCCTTCATTGCCCATAAGTATCTCGCCATTGGCGATCAGGCTGTCGCCCCCGGGACCACCGCGTTGCATGCCGGTTACCGTCGTCATGTTCCAGGCCTTCCAACCGCTCCAGGCCAAGCCGTCGTTCGCACGAACCCAGACCCGTTCAGTCGCTGCCGCGTTGCCGCCCACGTATGAAAGGTTGGACAGATCCGCCGCAGAGACGGCGATACTTGTCCCCGCTGCCTGTTGCACTCCAGCCTTGGCAAAATGGCCGCCACCATTTATGTCATCCCAGAACTCGTATTTGACTGCCACATCCCCATCGGAATCGGTCGCCGTGAAGAGTGAGGATGCCGCCAGAGGATCGCCTGCCAATATGCCCCGATTGGCGGCCGTAATGGTTGGAGCCACGTTCGATGCATGGTTGCTGCTCTGCATGTTCCAGGCCGCCCAACCGCTCCAGGTCTGGCCGTCATAGGCCCGTACCCAGACCCGCTCTGATGCCATTGCGTTGCCGCCAACATAATTCAGACTGGGCAATTCGGCTGCCGTTACAGCAATGCTGGCGCCGGCCGCCTGGGCAATACCGTTCTTTGCAAAGTACCCGCCGCCATTGGTGTCGTCCCAGAATTCGTACTTGGTCGGCACATCGCCATCGGGATCAGCAACGCTGAAGAGCGACGCAGCAGCAACCGCCTGTCCAAGCCCGGCAATACCGGTTGGTGCGGTGATGCTGGGTGCAGCATTGGTGAGATGGGCGGCGCTGGTGATGTTCCAGGGTGTCCAGCTTCCCCAGGCCACGCCATCACTGGCACGCACCCAGACACGCTCGCTGCCTGTCTGGCTGCCGGCCACATACGATACCTCTGACAGTTCGGCTGCCGTTACGGCAATACTGGCGCTCGCTGCCTGTTCGATGCCACCCTTGGCAAAATGACCGCCGCCATTCACGTCGTCCCAGAACTCGTATTTCACGACCGGGTCGCCATCGGCATCGCTGGCCGTGAACAGGCTCGAAGCTGCGGCCGACTCGCCCAGAAGCATCGTGGCGTTGGCGGCCGATGCGACAGGTGCGGTATTGGTCGCATGATTGCTGCTCAGCATGTTCCACGATTTCCATGCGCTCCACGCCTGACCGTCCCAGGCTCGCGCCCAAACACGCTCGCTGCCCATCGCACCGGCGCCGACATATTGAAGACCGGCCAACTGGTCGGCGGTTACCGCGATGCTGGTGCCGGCTGCCTGATCAACGCCGTTTAGCACGAAACGGCCGCCACCTTGTCCGTCATCCCAGAACTCGTACTTGGTGGATACGTCGCCATCGACATCCACAACCGAAAACAAGGTTCCGGCAGCCACTGGTGCATTGAGTCCAACTGTACTGTCCGTTGCGGACACGACAGGCGCTTCGTTGGTCGGGTGTGGAGCGCTGGTGATGTTCCAGGACTTCCATGCACTCCATGCCTGTCCGTCGAAGGCGCGTACCCAAACGCGCTCCGTCCCGATTGCGCTGTCGCCAACATATTGCAGGTTGGCAAGTTGGTCTGCGGCAACGGCGATGCTGGCACTGGCGGCTTGGTCGACGCCGTCCAGGACAAATCGTCCGCCACTGGCGCCATCGTCCCAGAACTCGTACTTGGTTGGCACATCGTCGTCGGCATCCGTAACCGAGAACATGCCGGAAACTGCAACCGCGTCACCGAGTCCTATGGTGAGGTTGTCGGCATTGGCAATCGGCGCATCATTGGTGAGGTGTGGTGCGCTCGTGATGTTCCACGGCGTCCAGGCACTCCAGGTGCTGCCATCCGTGACTCTTGCCCAGAGGCGTTCCGTCGCCGTAGCGTCGCCAGCGATGTACTGGAGATCGGCAATCCGGTCTGCAGAGATGGTTATGCTTGCTCCGGCGACCTGGGCTACGCCATCGAGCAGGAAACGTCCCCCGCCATTCACGTCGTCCCAGAATTGATAGTTCTGGACATTGCCAGTCGTCTGGATCAGATCACTTGCCGCCACGGCAGTGCCAAGAAGCAAGGTACGGTTACTTGCCGTTACGGTAGGCGGTTCCGATACGGTCGGAATCGCCGCTTCGACCGCGGCCTCTATGGCCGCTGCATCCATGCTGGTCCAGTTGCCAGCCATATCATCCCAGACCGGGAACCAGATTGTCTGGAGGCGTACTGGCGTTGCGGCATCGAACCAGCCGGTAATTTTGATTGCATCCCCAGTCCAGCCGGCAATAGTGACCACAAGATCATTGCCGCTACGCGCATAACCCAAGGCATCGGGGCTGACAGCCTCGGAATTGAAACCTAGCCAGAGACTGTTGGTATCGGCACCTGCTGTCGTTTCGACGATGGTGTCCTGACCGTAACCGCGCTCGAACATATAGCTGTCCGATCCCGTTCCGCCTTTGAGTAGATCGTTGCCGCGACCACCATCGAGACTGTCGTCACCTCCCAGATAATCGAGCGTATCGTTGCCGGCGCCGGTCGTCATCCAGTCTGCATCTTCGCTACCGACCAGGACATGATCGGCATTGGCCAGGGCTACCGCCCCGCCGACGCCCATGGTCGTTCCGTCGGCAAAGACGAGTTGTTCAATCCCTGTGCCCAGCGGATCGGCCGCCGTCGCCACGCCTACCTGCACTTGCGCTCCATCCGGCATCGTCAGGTATAGCGAGCCATAGTCCGGGTTGCCGTTTACTTGGACGTTTGCCGGCGTGATGCCCTCGCCAAAGACAATCCGGTCTGGCCGAATCGCACCTGCAGCCACCAGGGCATCGACCGCAGCAAAGTCGTTTGCCGCAACAGATGGTTCATATGCTTCAACATAGCGAAGTCGCCCGGCCGTCTCGAGCGCTGTTAGCCCGGTAGCCCGATCATTCTGCCGAACCATGCAATGGTCGTCGATGAACTGTTCGGCTTCCTCGCGCGTCTCAAAGGCATGCCAACCGTTATTGTCCACCACCCAGCGGTTGCCATAGCGCACGCGCAGTTCGGCATCGGCAATGCCCTGCGCCTGGGCATAGGCCAGCAGATCGTTGCCACTATCGGCGATCCAGTCTGCGCCATCGCCAAGACGATAGACAATCGTGTCGGCCCCTGCGCTGCCATCCATGCTGTCGGCGTCGGCACCGCCATCTAGAAGGTCGTCCCCGGCGCCGCCATCCAGGTAGTCCATGCCAGCCAAGCCCTGCAGGCTGTCGTTGCCTGCTGCGGTGACGAGGGATTCGTCCCCATCGGTTCCTGCCAGGTCATGATCGGCGTTGACCCGTTCAAGCAGTTCGCGCATTGTCAAACGGCTGCCGTCGGCGAATTCAACCTGTTCTATGCCATAGCCCACGGGACTGGCCTCGTTCGGCAGGCCGATCTCCACGCCACTGCCGTCAGGTGCCGCAAATCGCAACGAGCCATAAGCTTCGCTGCCAGAGACGATGAGATTCTCAGCCGTTACGCCAGGGCCGAACACAACCCGGTCAGGACGAACTACGCCACGGGCAACCAAAGCTTCGATAGCGGCATAGTCATTCCCGGCAATGGCTGGCAGTTCGGGCAGGGGTTCTACATACTTCATCCAGCCGTTGGCCAGCATTTGCTCGGGACTGGTGGGCCATCCCCGAGCGGACATGTCAGCTATAGCTTCCTCATAGGTGCCAAAGCCCATGCCACCCCCATCGTAAGACACGAACCACTGTCCGCCGTACTGCTCATGGAAGGGTATATCCTGGATCCCGAGCCCATGGTAATAGGCGTTCTTGTAGCGAGCGAAATCACTTCCCGCATCGTCGATCCAGTCAACGCTGTCTTCTTCGAGCACACGATAGGTATCTGCCCCATCGCCACCGTACAGGTTGTCTCGGCCGCGGCCGCCGATCAGCACGTCATCGTCAGCACCGCCAAATAGTCCGTCTTCCCCGTCATTGCCATACAGCAAGGCGCCCGGCAGATCACGTGTGCTACTCCAGTCAATATGATCATCAAGGCTGGTCGCGCTGAGCACATCATTGCCGACTCCCCCGTCCGCAATCCCGCGTCCTTCAATATTGATGAAGTTGTCAGCATCGTCCCCGGTTACAACGGGCACATGTGCGGTATTGGTATAAGTAGTGTCAACACGGGGGGTGTTTTCCGTTACTGGTTCGGTCGTGTAGGGCAAGTAGTGCCAAGTGCCGATCACCTCGCCATTGCCATTACGCGCGTACAGAGTTTCGCTGCTTCCTGCTGCGCCCGAGCGACCCTCCATGCTTCCGCGGGGCACAAAATGCGGCTTGTAATTCTCGGAAGACGACCCGATTGAATAGCGAAACTTGCCCGAGGCATTTATGTAATGTTGTGGAACCGTACTTTCCACCGACGTCTCGGTGATTGTCAGGGCTTCGCCATAGGTACCGCCAGTCGAGCTCTGGACATCGAACACGGTCTGGTATCTGTAAATGCTGTCGCCCTGATAACCGGGGTACCGGTGTGTCAGGCTGCCGTCGCTGCTGATTCGGTCCTCTGGGCCATACCAGCTCGCCTGCCATGCCGCAACCACGTCCGTCTTGTATTCAGCCAGCGCCTCATCGAGTGTGGCCGGGCCGGCATCCAGGGCCGCCAGGAAGTTGGCGAGCGGCTGCAGGCTGCCGTCCTGCAGTTTGACCTGCCAGTCCCGCTCGCCCTGATAGTGGTTCGCCAGGGTCAGGCTGCCGGCACCATTTTGGAAACGGATGACGAGGTCGTCACCGACGCGTGCATGCGTGAGCGTGGCTAGGGCGACGCCCTCTTCGAGTTCGAGAATACTGGTTTCCCCTGCGGCTTCATCGGCAGTGTCGTGCCCCATATCCAGGGTCAGGCGATAGGCGTCCGTCCCCATACCGCCTTGCAGCGTGTCATTGCCAGAACCGCCGTCCAGTATGTCGTCGGCTTCGCCGCCCTGCAGAAGATCGTTGTCCGCGCCACCGTCGAGTAGGTCGGCGCCGGCATTGCCGATCAGGGTGTCGGCACCGCCTAGGCCGATGAGACTGTCTTCACCGACAGTACCGATCAAGGTGTCTGCAGCATTGGTGCCGCTGCGATCGAGATAGGGCAAGCGTTGCAACAGTTCCGCGTGCATCAGCACACTACCGTCGGCAAAACGCAGGCTGGCGATGCCGCCATTCTCGCCATCCTGGATCGAGATGATGTCGCCGTTGCCGAAATCCAGATCGAGATAGCGCTTGCCGTCCAGGCTCATGCTTTGGTTGACAACCAAGGCAGAGGCATCAAGACCCGCGCCCAGCACGATCTCATTGATCCCCTCGGCATCGATGACAGTGTCGGCACCATCGCCCAGATTGAAGAAATAGGTATCGTCTCCCGCACCACCGGTCAGCGTGTCGCTTCCCGTGCCACCGTAGAAGCGATCTGTCAGCGCTGTGCCGATGATGTCGTCGTCACCGGCCGTGCCGCGCAGATCAAAACCGCGCGCTAGCAACTGATCCCAACTCAAACTGGTGCCGTCCGCGAACCGGAATTCCTCGATGCTGGGATTGGCGAGCGGATCGTTGGGGTCGAAGTTCTCGACATGGATGGCGTCGCCGTCACCCAGGTTGAGCAACAGCGAGCCCTTGCCAAGTTCGATGGCCGCCGGATCGAAACCGGCGCCGAAGATGAAGACGCTCGCATCGGCGCCCTTGTCGTCGTCGGCGACGATGTCGACGCCGTCACCCTTGTTGAAGATATAGGTGTCCTTGCCGCTGC
Source organism: Rhodocyclaceae bacterium (assembly GCA_030824115.1). Taxonomy (GTDB): domain Bacteria; phylum Pseudomonadota; class Gammaproteobacteria; order Burkholderiales; family Rhodocyclaceae; genus Sulfuricystis. The sequence continues at coordinate 194,379 of JAVBYI010000023.1, forward strand.
CACCGGCCAGCACGTCGATGCCGCTGCCACCGATCAGGATGTCGTTGCCGCCGCTGCCGATCAGTACGTCGTTGCCGGCACCGCCATCAAGATAGTCGTCTCCATGTGCCGACAAAGGAATAGTGCTGCTGTCGCCTTCCAGATGGTCGTCGTCGCCGCCGCCGAGTAGCGTATCCGAACCGCCGTAGCCATACAGCAGGTCGTTGCCCGTGCCACCATCGAGCATGTCGTTGCCGTGGAAGGCCACATCCAGCCCTTCGGCATCGCCGGTGAGTGTGTCGTCGTCAGCGCCTCCGACCAATATGTCGCTGCCGCCATCACCGCGCAGGTAGTCGTTACCGGCGCCGCCGTCGAGATAGTCATCGCCGTGGGATGCCGGCAGGGTCGTCACCGGGAGAGGATTCCCCGACTCCACGAGCACCACGTCGCTCGGCCTGCCATCGCCGAGCAGGATGTCGTCTTCCGTGCCGCCTTCGATCCAGTCGCCGCCGGCCTGGCCGATCAGGGTGTCCTTGCCGACCCCTCCCTTGATCACGTCCGTCCCGTCGCCGGCCAGCACCAGGTCGTCGCCGTCCCCGGCGTCGATGTAGTCGGCGCCATCGCCTTCGACATTGACCCAGCCCTCAGCCTCGTAAGCACGCGCGTTGGTGGGCGAGATGCCAGCCAGGTCGGGCAGGACGAACTGGCCGCTGGCGTTCTTCGTCAGCATGGCAATCTCGCCGTCGGCGAAGTCGTTGTATTGCGAACCGACCGCCGACAGTTCCAGCGTCAGGTTGCCGCCGCCAAGGATGAAGTCGTCGCCGATGCCGCCAAGGATGTAATCGCTGCCCTGTCCACCGTCGATGAAGTCCATGCCGTCGCCGCCGTTGAGCCGGTCGTTGTCCGCGCCGCCTTGCAGGACGTCGTTGCCGATGTCCCCAAACAGGCTGTCGTCGCCAGTCGAGGCGATCAGCAGGTCGTTGCCGTCCTCGCCGCGGAGTTCCTGGCTGCCGTTACTGTCGCGGATGACGTCGTTGTTGGCACCGCCATAACCGATGGTGTCGGCATGCTTGAGTTCGATGAGGTCGGCGCCGGCGAGACCGAAGGCTTTCTGGTTGGCGGCAGCAGTTTCCAGGCTGTTTTCGTGGGGATGGGTATCGTTCAGGAGCGTGTTGTCATCCTGGTCGCTGCCCATCCGGTCGGTATAAACGATGTCCGACGGGGCTTCGAGGCTGATGCCCAGTTCGCCGTTGAGGTAATTCGGGATGACGAGTTTGTCGCTGCCACCGTCTCGCGTCAGGACGAGCAGACCGCGTTCCCCCGGTTCACCGACGAAGCTGGCGGTCCAGCCGTCTTTCTGCCACTGGGTGCGGCTGCCGGACTTGAGGGTGAAGCTGCCGGTGAGTTCCTGGCCGTCGATTTCAATCTTGCCTTGGCCGTCGCCGCCCCTGCCGTCGCCCGACCAGTCGGCCAGGATGTTTTCTCCATCGCCGGTGTCGAAGACGTAGCGGTCCTGTCCTTCGCCGCCGAAGAGGAAGTCGCTGCCGGTGCTGCCGATCAATGTGTCGGCACCCCCCCGACCGGACAGTAGGTCGCCGCCGGCCATGCCGACGAGTAGGTCGCCTCGCGTGCCGCCGGTCAGGTTGTCGGTCTTGCCGGCGCCGAGCATGAAGGCGGATTTGTCCTGGGCTGTGGCATTGAGGCGCGTGCCGGCGAGGTACCAGTCGAGGAGATTGGGCAGTTGCTGGTTGATGAGCGCTTGCTCGGTGGGTGGCAGGGTGGCGAGGTGGTCCTGGAAGTATTGGACGTAGCCCTTGATCTTGTTGAGGTCGGGGTCATTGCTGATGTCGCTGCGCTCGAAGTGGAGGCCGCCGCCGATGGCCTCAAAGAGTTGCTTGCTGACGTCGGTGGCAATGCGCCCTTCGTAGTAGGCCTGCATGGCAAAGGCGATCAGGGCTTTGGTGAGGTCGCTGCCTGAAATCGATAGGCCGGACGTGGCGGCGAGCTTTTGCAGATCGGCGGTGAAGCGGGCGAGCATTTTGTCGCCACCTTCGGGGATGCTGTCCACGCCGCCGACTTCGTGGCGCAGAAGGTTTTCAAGAAAGTTGCGCTGTGGGTTGTCTTTGTTGTTGGGGTCGTAATAGAAGAGTTGGCTGTCGAACACCATCGGCAAGAGGTCGGTGAGCGTGAAAGTCACTTTGCGGAAGCCGTCGTTCTGCACGAAGGTGGTGAGCAGGGCCTGGGAGTGGAGGTCGATCGGGGCGAAGTAGTCGCCGTGGGTGAGCAAGCTTTGCGCTCCGATCCGGCTGAGAAAGAATTCGACCATCTTCGAAGAGAGGATTTCACCCTCGACGTTGATGCCAGTGACATTGCCGGCCCGTTGGGCAACACCGGTAAAGCCAGCCAAGGCGGGAGCCAAGGTATTGAGGTTACTGCTGTAGCCATGCGTGGCAAGGTAGTTCACCAGATCGTCACGTATGGCGGTGGTGGCGGAATTGGCGAATGGCGCCTGATCGAAGGTAACTGCCTTCTTGTTGAAGAAGACACCCATCAACGCGGCCAGACCACCGCCCAGACTGTGACCGGTAAAGGTGATCGCGGCATTGGGGTTGCTGCCGCCATGGCTGGTCAGAATGGTCATGTAGTAGTCAGCAGCATCCCTCAACTGATCCGCGCCAAAGCCCGTACCCAGCCCGAAGTTCGCTGTCCAGTCACGCAGGTTGCTTGTACCTGCAAAGGAGATGGCCAGTTCGCCCGTGGCATTGTTGCGGAAGGTAACGGCTTCAAAACCAGAAGGCAGATTGACATGCGACAAGGGCACCTCCGTCCAACCATCAGGAACCGGGAGACGATTGTTCTCGTGGCGTGTTGAGCGATACGAAACGCCAGCCATCAATGCGAATGCTGTACTGGTTGTCATGATCAACGCTCCCCTCGATTCTCAGAATTTGTATTGCCACTCGTGTTTTCCTGTTGAGTTCGTCGGTCCATCATCCGCTTGCCAATGGAATCTCCAGGGCCAACCCATGCACCTTTGTAATAAACCTGCTCCTCACAACTCACCCCGGCCGAACCAGCCGGCAACACCTCCCTCGAAATGGCACGGTGGTAAGGCTCCAATCCAGCGTTGTCCTGTTTCACCATATTGTGCGTTAGCGTTCCGGATCGGTGATTTGGGTCTGGGCGTCCGACAACCACATTCGATTCTCTAAACTTCGCTGGAAATTCGGCCAACGAGATGCGCTGCCATTGTTTTCCGTCGTAACGAAAGAGGACATAAGGTGGATTGGGGCGCCCCCAATGGTTGTAAGCAATGCAGCCAGCCGGCGATGTGGCCAGGTACGCCACATCACCAACAAAATCAACCAGCATCAACATTAAGCTTTGGCCTTCCGGAGGATTTCTGAAATTGTTCTTCCACGTAACACTCCCTTTCCCGTTGGGAATAGGAAATATCCATTCCTCATCAATTAATGCTCGCTCACGACTATCGATGGTCGGTTTGCCACCATAGGTTTGTTTCCGCTCGGCAATGATGGTCGTCCCATCATGCAGGAGAATTTCTTCTTTCCAACTTGCCGAATCGCCAAATCCGAGAAATCCAAACGCGTTCATACTGATCCCCAAGGTGATGATTGCCGTTACTGCTCCAAGGTAATTGAATTTGGTTGTGATCACGCTGCCACCCTCCACATCGGATCATTTGCCGTCCCGCCAGCACCGACTTTTCCCGCTTCCTTCATTTCATTCTCCTCAGCCATTCTTCTGTTCCTGAACCACCGCCACCTTGGCGCCGTGTTCTCCGAGCGTGACGACCTCATCCACCTGCAATCCCTTTGGCAACTGGTGGGCGATAAACAGCATCGTCGCCTTGCCCTTGAGCCTGTTGATCGTCTTGGCGAAATGTTCCGCCGTCTGTGGGTCAAGGTTGGCCGTGGCTTCGTCAAAGATCAGCACGCGCGGCTGCTTGAGCAGCGCCCGGGCGATGGCGATGCGCTGTTTCTGTCCGCCCGAGAGGCCGACGCCGCGTTCGCCCACCTCCGTCTGGTAGCCCTTGGGCAGTTTCTCGATGGTGTCGTGAATCTCTGCCCACTGGCAGGCCTGCACCACCTGTTCGAAACTGACTCTCGGGTTGGCGAGGATCAGGTTGTCGTAGAGGGTGCCGGAGAAAAGGATAGTTTCCTGCGGGACGACGCCGAAGTGGCTGCGTAACTCATTGGCCGGCAGGTGACGCAAGTCGCGTCCGTCGATGGTGATGCGGCCGGCCTCGGGGAAGTAGAAGCCCTGCAACAGCTTGGCCAACGTACTCTTGCCGGAGCCGGAAGGTCCCATCAGGGCAAGGCAGCGACCGGGAGCGAGGCTTAGGCTCAGATCCTGATAAAGCCAGGGCTGTTCCGGACCATAGCGGAAGGCAATGGCTTCGACCTCGATACTGCCGGCGGCAGCCTTGCCGCGTTGGGGGATCAGGGAGGTCGGTTCGGCCGGTGCGTTCATGATGTCGCCCAATCGTTTGACGGCGATGCCGGCCTGCTGGAATTCTTGCCACAGACCGACGAGGCGCAGCAGCGGCTGACTGAGCCGCCCGGCGAACATCTGGAAGGCGACCAGCATGCCGACGGTGAAACCATCGTTTTGCATGACGAGCCATGCGCCGACCATGAGGATGGCGAGCGTCATCATCTGCTCCAGGCTATTGGCCACCACCGAATACGTGTTCGAGAGTTGCCGGGTGCGGAAGGTGGCAGCCAGGTAATCGGCCATGTAGTCGCCATAGCGGTTCTTGAGCTGCGGTTCCATCTGGAGGGATTTGACTGTCTCGAAGCCGGCAACGTATTCCGTCAGAAAAGCCTGGTTCCTCGCACCGATGAGGAACTGCTGGTTCAGGCGGTTGCGGATTACCGGCGCGACGAGAACGCTCAGGACAGACACTGAACCAAGCAGACCAACGGCAATCAGGGATAGCTGCCAGCTGTACCAGAACATGATGGCGAGAAAGATGATGAGAAAAGGAATGTCCAGCATCAGGCTGACCGCCGCACCGGCAACAAACTCGCGGATGGTTTCGACACCATGCAGCCGGGCGACGATGACACCGGTGGGGCGATGCTCGAAATAGCGCGGCGACAATCCGAAGAGATGCTCGAAGACGCGCGTACCGAGCACGGCATCGACACGGTTCCCGGTGTGCAGCACAAGGTATTGGCGCACCCAGGTCATCAGCGCCGAAAAAACCATGAAGACGAACAGCCCGATACCGACCACCGTCAGCGTGGATAGCGTCTGGTGAACCACCACCTTGTCAATGACCACCTGGGTAAACAGCGGCGTGGCCAGACCGACGAGCTGGATAGCGAGCGAGGCAAGCAGAATGTCGCGCCAGATGGCGCGGTGCTTGAGTAGTTCCGGCACGAACCAGGAGAACCCAAACTCTTTCGGCCCGGCCGGCGTATCGGGGTCCTCGACGGGTTTTGTTTCTGGGGTGAACTGCAATACCTGCCCGGCGTAACGTTCCGTAAACTCGGCTATGCCCGTTTCACGTGGTTCCTGGCTGCCCGGTTCAACGTAAAGGATGCGTTCGCCGTCGCATCGGAGCAGCAGAACGAATGAAAGCAGTCCTTCCTCGATGGCCTTGGTTATCAGGAAACAGGGGGCGGAAATTTCGGAAATTGAGTCGATCTCGACAGCACTAAGGCTAGAGCGGAAGCCAAGCGAGCTTAGTGCTTCGCGGAGAGATTCAGGGGTATGCGGCGGCGGGAATTGCTGGAGAACCAGTTGTGGGTCAAATGGAATGCGTTGCAGTTGGCAAGCAGCCGCAAGAACCCACATGACGGCGTTGCCGTCAAATTGCACTGCACGCACATGCCCTCCCTGGCTTGGCGGCTGGTCGTCGACGACAAACGACCATAGACGGATATCCGTCGTATAAAAACTGATCTAGGGCGCTACCCAGTCGCCAGGGCAGCGTGATGTATGCCGAAAAATACTAGCGACAATATGTTTTGAGAAAGATACGCTGCAGATATGTGGCTTTCAATTACACGAAAGACATATCATTTGCATAAAATGGCGGCTGAGGTTTGTTATGCAGCTGTATGTTGTATGCCGAGATGGCGTGGTTGCACCTCTATTAAACCTACTAATATTGTGGGGTTGCGGTCGAGCCGTGTGCAGGAGAGGGATGCGTGGGTATTCTCCTTCCGATATATATCCAAATCCATATGAAATATTTCTAATGATGCTTAGGTGCAATCGGCGTCACCTCTACGCCATAGTATGGAGACTTGCCATGAAAATTACGAGAAAGTCACTTCTAGCTGCTATTGGTGCAGTGGCCCTTGCATCAGCAGCAGCGTATGCCGGACTTGCGGACAATAGAAAGCCCGTAGAGTTCTTTACTGGCCATACGCATCAAGGAAACGAAACTACTGGAGCACCAGAACACAGTGGCGGCTTGGACAGAAAAGGATGTCATAACAAGTCTGTTCCTTATCACTGTCACTGAGGAGAAACCATGAAGTCCATCTTTGCGTTTCTACTCCTTGCCTCGACCGTATCATTTGCTATCGCTGCCCCAGCTATATCGGACCGAATGCCCCTTTCTTGCAAGCACTCGGCTCTTCTGGCCTCATAGCGTCAACACGGACTCCAGACATCTACGTCATCCCATATAACACTACCAATTTTCAAGCTATTACCTTTATAGCTGACCAGCTCAAGACTAACCCAACCACCACTATCAGCTGAACGATGTCTCATGCTGGAAATCGTTATCTTGATGCGCCCCTCGCGATGGTCCTCAATAAATCCCTGAATAACGGACTCCCCCTGCTTTGTTTCATAGAGAGGTTTATTGAGAAGGGCCACGTATCCTATGTAGTCCTTGCGGTCGCCAGTCCTATAACTGCAGATAGTCGTTCCAATCTTGCGCATTGCCGCCATTAACTGGTCACGCCTATCTTTTTCCTCCCTCGCAACCTGTGCGGCAAAGCGCTTCTCGCTTGCCTCAGCCAACTTGAGTTGCTCCTGCGCTCGGGGTATCAGGCGATCAGGATCCCAGTTTTGGTACTGCTCGATGAAGGTGCGCCACTGCTGAGAGGTTTTGGCAGCCGAGAAACTGGACCTGTATCTTTTTTCCCGGCTTATCCTTTCTGCGTCCTTTTCATTTTTCATGAGCAGAGGGAGCAGCTTCTCTCCCTCGGATGCCAGATCATCAGGGTCATACCCCGTGCGCCGTGCAGAGGCGATGAATATCCTCATCTGATCAGGTGGCTTCGACATCGGGCAAATCGACCTTGCCCCATGCCGTCGAATGCTCAGCCCGTGCACCCGCGCTGGCTGTTCAGTCTGGTCGCTCGCTCAGGTCAACGGCGCATTCGGCGAGTCGCAGGGCGAAGACATAGCTCTATGCCCCGGCGAGAAGCGACATGTTGATAACCGTTTAAATCTGACCCAGGGTTTCCATCCAAATCTGACCCATGTTTTATGCGCGTAGTATAGCTACGCGCCTGTGGATAACGGTTCGGTTTCCGTCGTTTTCCCTCCTT
>JAVBYI010000013.1 GCA_030824115.1 Rhodocyclaceae bacterium
AGGAGGGAAAACGACGGAAACCGAACCGTTATCCACAGGCGCGTAGCTATACTACGCGCATAAAACATGGGTCAGATTTGGATGGAAACCCTGGGTCAGATTTAAACGGTTATCAACACTACATCAGTACTAAGTTGTCGCGGTGAATAAGTTCAGACTCCTCTAGGTAGCCAAGAACCTGTTCGATTTCTTGGCTTGGTCGCCCAGCGATACGTGCTGCCTCGATGCTGGAGTAGTTGGTAAGCCCACGTGCTACTTCATTACCTCGAAAATCAATGCAAGAAATAGCTGTTCCGCGCTCAAAATCTCCTTGAACTTCGCGAACACCAATGGGTAGCAGACTTTTACCCGTTTTTAGCGCACTTACCGCACCATCATCCAAAATGACAGATCCGGTGAGCCTCAAGTGATCTGCTAACCACTGCTTGCGCGCAGCAAGCGGTGATGTGTTTGCCTTAAGGAAAGTACCGATAGACTCTCCGTTTGCTGCCCTAACGAGTGAATTTGACTCTCGGCCACTGACGATGAGCGTATGAGCACCACTTTTGGCGGCGCGCTGAGCAGCTCGAATCTTGGTAATCATCCCGCCTTTACTGATTGGACTTCCAGCACCACTCGCCATGGACTCAAAGCGTTTGTCTTCTGCATCGCCATCAGAAATAAGCGTAGCCAGCGGATGCTGACGCGGGTCGGCTGAGTACAGGCCCTTTTGGTCAGTCAAGATAATGAGGAGTTCCGCTTCGACCAGATTCGCGACCAGCGCGCCCAGGGTGTCGTTATCACCAAAGCGAATTTCATCAGTAACTACTGTATCGTTCTCGTTGATGATGGGAATGACATCAAGCTCAAGCAGAGTCGTCAAAGCTGACTTTGCGTTGAGATAGCGCCGGCGATCAGCCAAATCATCGTGGGTGAGCAGTATCTGCGCGGTCTTGAGCCCATGCTGACTAAAGGCGGTTTCATAACTCTGTGCGAGCCCCATCTGCCCAACTGCCGCAGCAGCTTGTAGAGCATGGATAGCATGGGGGCGCTTTGTCCAACCGAGGCGCTTGAGGCCAGCAGCGATAGCTCCAGAGGAGACCAGGATGACTTGCCGTGCGCTTTGATGGATAACGGATATTTGCTTAGCAATATCAAGAATAAATGTATCGTCTAAACCAGCTCCATTATTCGTGACAAGCGCACTCCCTACCTTGACGACAATTCGCCTGCTATCAATAACCATACTACGCATTCGTAGATTGAGCCTCAAGAAAGTTCATGACTGCTTGACACACAGAAGTGCACCCTTCGCCGGTGAAAGCGGAAACTGTGAATACGGGAATATCCTTGCCGAGAGAGCTTAGCGCATCGACCAAAGAGGCGAGTCGGGTTGGCCGCTCTTCCTCTGGAATCATGTCGATTTTGTTGAGAACGATCCAGCGCGGTTTTGCGTAGAGATCCTCATCGTAGTTGCGAAGCTCCTGAACAATTGCCTCAGCATCCGCAACCGGATCTACATCGGTATTTAACGGCGCTGAATCTATGATGTGCAAAAGGACTCGGGTGCGCTGCAAATGCTTTAGAAAACGGTGACCTAGACCAGCCCCCTCCGATGCGCCACGAATGAGGCCAGGGATGTCGGCAATAACAAAGCTCTTGTTAGTCCCAACACGTACAACACCGAGATTTGGCTGTAGCGTAGTGAATGGATAGTCTGCCACTTTGGGCCGTGCTGCTGAAACTGCACGAATGAATGTCGACTTGCCCGCATTGGGGAGTCCAAGCAGACCCACATCCGCGAGCACCTTGAGCTCTAGCCTGAGCTCACGGTACTCCCCGGTTTCCCCCGGAGTCGACTGGCGTGGTGCACGATTAACACTAGATTTGAAGCGAAGATTGCCTAGCCCGCCTGCCCCGCCTTTGGCGATGATAGTCTGGCATCCATCGGTGGCTAGGTCAGCCAATAGCTCTCCTGTATTGGCATCGTGAATCATGGTGCCTTCAGGCACGCGCAGAATCAGGTCTGATCCACCCTTGCCGAAACAATCGGAACCACGGCCATTTTCTCCGTGTTGAGCGCGGTAGTTACGGGTATACCGATAATCAATCAACGTATTAAGGTTGCGGTCAGCGATCATCAAGATGTTGCCGCCATGGCCACCATCACCCCCGTCAGGCCCCCCGCGCGGTATGTACTTCTCGCGGCGAAAGGAAATAGCACCGTTCCCACCGTTTCCGGCAGCGACTGTGATGATGGCTTCGTCAAAGAATTTCATTGCAAATAAAAAAGCCCCATCCGGTCTGGATAGGGCTTATTGATCAGACTAAATACATTAGCTAGCGGGAACAATGCTTACGTACTTGCGTTGCGTGGCGCCTTTTACCAAGAAAAGAACGGTACCAGCGGTCTTGGCAAAAAGTGTGTGGTCTTTGCCAATACCGACATTCTCGCCTGCATGAAACTGCGTACCACGCTGGCGAACAATGATGCTACCGGCCGGTACAATTTGACCGCCGAAACGCTTTACACCCAGTCGCTTCGACTCAGAGTCGCGACCGTTACGTGAACTACCGCCTGCTTTTTTATGTGCCATGGTTTTCTCCTAGCAGATCGTCAGGCTTGAATGCCGATGATCTCAAGTTCCGTAAAGTTCTGGCGATGCCCTTGGCTTTTACGATAATGCTTGCGCCGGCGCATCTTGAAAATATTAACCTTTGGATGACGCCCCTGAGCAATTACCTTGGCAGTGACTGCGGTTGAAGCCAAGAAGGGTGCGCCGATTTTCACGCTCTCCCCCTCACCCACCATCAGTACCTGATCAAGTGTAATCTCAGTGCCCACATCTGCCGGTATCTGTTCTACTTTAATTTTTTCGCCGGCAACGACGCGATACTGCTTGCCGCCGGTTTTTATGACCGCATACATGTTGAACTCCACTAAGATTGAATCGAAGAACCGGCTATGATACTGGACGTCATTAACTTGGTCAATAAGCGTTTGATCGGCCGATGAAAGGCCAGCAACAGCACTAAAAAAACATGAACCAGAACCTCTTAGGCATCTATGCACTCATCCAGGGTGACATGCAGACAGTTGATACTGTCATACGGGCACGATTGCACTCGGAAATTGTGTTGGTACGGCAAGTGGCCGAATACATCGTCGCAGGAGGCGGCAAGCGCATGCGACCTGCCTTGGTATTGTTGGCCGCCGGGGCCGTTGGCTACAGTGGCCCCTATCACCACATGCTGGCTGCCGTAATCGAATTCATTCATACCGCCACCTTGCTACACGACGATGTTGTCGATGAGTCATCGCTACGTCGAGGTCGTGAAACTGCCAACGCACAATTCGGCAATGCAGCAAGCGTCTTGGTGGGGGATTTCCTGTACTCGCGCGCATTTCAGATGATGGTCGAAGCAGGCAACATGCGCATCATGCAAGTATTGGCGGACGCGACCAATATCATCGCAGAGGGGGAAGTTCTCCAGTTGATGAATTGCCACAATGCTGATATCGATACGAACGAATATCTGCAGGTGGTGCGCTACAAGACGGCCAAGCTGTTCGAGGCGGCAGCGCGGGTGGGAGCGATTCTCGGTAATAGTGATGAGACCGAGGAACGTGGCTTGGCAGCCTATGGCATGCACTTGGGGACTGCTTTTCAGATCATCGACGATGTGCTCGATTACTCAGGTGACGAGTCCTCGATAGGCAAAAGCCTTGGCGATGATCTGGCTGAGGGGAAGCCGACCCTCCCCCTGATTCATGCGATCAAGCACGGCAATGCAGCGCAGTCGGAGAGTGTCCGCCTTGCGATTGAGAGTGGGGGCCGCGCCGATTTCTCCGCCATCATAGAAATAGTACGAGAAACTGGTGGGCTGGAAGCAGCACGTAGGGTTGCCATCAGGGAAATCGAATTGGCCAAGCAGGCAATTGCAATTCTCCCGGAAGCAAATTATCAAAATGCTCTGCTAGAATTGGCAGACTATGCGGTTGCCAGAGACCGATAAGTGAGCACAAGTAGTTGCTGTTGTAGTTTGCTGTAGTTAGTTCAGAGTTGGTTAGTAATACCTGGTGAAGTAGCACGCCAGGAGTGACGTCGGGGTGTAGCTCAGCCTGGTAGAGTACTGCGTTCGGGACGCAGGAGTCGGAGGTTCGAATCCTCTCACCCCGACCAACATCACTTAAATCCCATGCTGCATGTTGGCCGTATCAGGGACGCGTGCCATGCTGAAGTTTTTGCTACTTGTCGCGCTGATTGCCGTAGCCATCTGGCTCTATCGGAAGAGCAATGGAAGCAGGCCAACCCAACCACCGCAGGCCCCCGTTGATCCTGAAAAAATGGTGATCTGCGAGCATTGCGGCGTTCGTTTCCCCGCGAGTGAATCTTCACTGGATACCGAGATCCATTATTGTTGCGATGAGCATCGCCGCGCCGGCCCCCGCTGAATCCCCAGCTCAACGCTTCAGGTATCGGGCCATTCCCGATGAAACCCTGGATGAGTCACTTTGGCGCTCGCTACGCTACTTCTCCTACTATCGTCTGATTGTGGCCGGGATGTTTCTCGGCATGAGTTTGTGGTTTCCAAGCGAGTTCACAATTGGCGGACAAAGTCCCAGGCTTTTTCTCTGGACTTGTGTCGCCTACTTGAGTTGGGCGGTGATGTCGCTGGGTACCTTGCGGATCTGGCGTCAGGCTTTTGGGCTGCAGCTGACGCTGCAGGTGGCCGCCGATATCCTGTTGCTAACGTTGTTGCTGTTTGCGAGCGGTGGTGGCAAAAGCGGCATTGCGATGATGATCCTGGTGGTCCTGGTCGGAGCGGGACTGGTAGGGCAAGGACGGATGGTCTTGTTCTATGCAGCTTTTGCAACGCTGGCCCTGTTGTTCGAGCAGGCTTATCGGGTGGCGCAACTCAACGGGGATGTGGCCGACTTTTTCCGGACCGGCTTGACCAGCATCGGTTTTTTCGGGTCTGCCATTGCAGCCCGTCTGCTGGCGCGGCGGGTGGTCGCGAACGAGGAACTTGCGCGCAAACGCGGTATCGAGCTGGCCGATCAGATACACATCAATGAGCGCGTGATTCGCGATATGCAGGATGGTGTGTTGGTAGTTGATGCGGTTGGGCGTGTTCGCCAGGCCAATCCGCAAGCACTGATACTGCTAGGTCTGAATGAGCCACCCCCGACGATGCTGGTGAATTATGCCGGGGCACTGGTCCATGAATATCTCACGCGACGCTCGCGCGGCGTTGAGTCTGAGATGGTGTTGCGCTTGCCACGGACAGGCCGAGTTTTGCGCGTACGCTTCCTGCCACCCGGCGAAGGTGGGAATGCCCTGATTTTTCTCGAAGACATGAGCAAGCTTGAGCAGGAAGCCCAGCAGTTGAAGCTGGCGGCATTGGGGCGATTAACCGCCAACCTGGCTCACGAGATTCGCAACCCACTGGCCGCCATCAGCCAGGCTGCCGAACTGCTTGGCGAGGCACCGGATGGACAGGGGGCAACCCGCTTGACGCGCATGATTGGCGATAACGTGGGACGGCTGAATCGGCTGGTCTCTGAGGTCATGGAGCTTGGCCGACGCGACCGCACTCGCCCGGAACGACTGATGGTGGGTTTAATTATCGAGTCATTGCTTGATGAACTGAGTTTGCAGGACCCGGCGGTGCGACAGCGCATATCGCTCGACCTGCCCGCAGAACTCAGCATTTGCTTTGATCGCGGCCATCTGCATCGCGTGCTGGCCAATTTGATCGGTAACGCATTGCAGCATGCCAGCTCGATGGCTGGTGCGATACGCGTACTCGGCACGCTGAATGAAGTGGCGACCCGTGTCGAACTCAACATCATTGACGATGGCCCGGGCATTGATGCCGAAGCCCGTGGCAAGGTGTTCGAACCCTTTTTTACGACACGCACGACCGGCACTGGGTTGGGTTTGTATATTGCGCGCGAATTGTCCGAGGCGAATGGGGCACGCTTGGTCCTGCGCGATAGCGCCCCCGGGGCACATTTCTGCCTATCATGTGCAAGCACATGCCAATTTCCCGGACAGGATGACCCCGAAACATGACTGAAAAGATTCGCGTGCTGGTAGTGGATGACGAATCGGATATCCGCGAGCTGCTCGACATGACGCTTGCGCGCATGGGGCTGGCCTGTGACTGTGCGGCAAATATTACTGAAGCGCGCCACCTGCTTGAGCAGCATGCCTACCGCCTCTGTTTGACCGACATGCGCATGCCCAATGGCGATGGCATCGAGCTGGTGCGGCATATTGAAGCCACCTGCCCCACGGTGCCGGTGGCCGTGATCACAGCACATGGCAGCACGGAAAATGCCGTGGCTGCACTCAAGGCCGGCGCATTTGACTACCTCTCGAAACCGGTTTCGCTCGCGCAGTTGCGTACCCTGGTCAAGTCTGCCTTGGCGCTACCCGAGAACCGCGAGTCCCCTCCTGGTCGTGAGTGTGAGCTGACCGGCAATTCCCCGCCGATGGTGCAGATTCGCGGCATGATTGCCAAGGTGGCGCGTAGCGAGGCGCCTATCTACATTTCGGGCGAGTCGGGTAGTGGCAAGGAGTTGGCCGCACGCTTGATTCACCGCGAGAGTGCGCGTAGTCAGGGCGCCTTTGTCGCCGTTAACTGCGGCGCCATTCCGGAAAATTTGATGGAGAGCGAGTTCTTCGGCTACCGCAAGGGGGCCTTTACCGGTGCGGAAGCTGAACGCGAAGGGTTCTTCCAGGCAGCGGACGGAGGCACCTTGTTTCTGGATGAAGTGGCCGATTTGCCGCTGGCCATGCAGGTCAAGCTGCTACGAGCCATTCAGGAAAAACGCGTGCGGCGCGTTGGCGCCACCAGCGAAGACCCGGTGAATGTGCGCATCATCTGTGCGACCCACCAGAATTTGCGGCGACTGGTGGATGAGGGGCGGTTTCGCCAGGATCTGTTTTTCCGCATCAATGTGATCGAGATCCAGATGCCCGCCCTGCGTGAGTGCCGTGAGGATATTCCGGTGCTGGTTTCGCATGTGTTGAAGAAGCTGGCGACGAATAGCCCCAGTCCCATACCACTTCCCGCTGTCACGCCACGCGCGCTTGATGCCCTGCAGGCCTACGACTTTCCCGGCAACGTCCGCGAACTCGAAAACATCCTTGAGCGCGCCCTGGCCTTACATGGCGAGGGTCGCATTGATGTTCCGGATCTACAGTTGCAGGCGGCAAAAGTCGGCGCTGGCGAGACGGCAGAACCTGGCGAGCTTGGGGAGTTTGGCGGCCAGTCCCTGCAGGACTTCCTGGATGCACAGGAAAAGCAGGCAATCCTTTCGGCCCTGAATAAAACCCGCTTCAATCGTACGGCTGCCGCACGCCTCCTGGGCGTGAGTTTTCGCTCCCTGCGCTATCGCATGGAACGCCTCGGCCTGAACGATCAGACACCATGAGCGAGCTTATGAGCGAACTAAGCTGGCAGCCGGATGCCGCAGGCTGGGTGTCGGCGTGCCGACGCATTCCCAGTCCGAACCATGATGATCGTCCTGTCGGTACGCAGATCGAGCTGCTGGTGATCCACGCCATCAGCCTGCCACCGGGCGAGTTCGGCAGCAATGCGGTCCCCGAGTTCTTCACGAACTGTCTTGATGCGACAGCACATCCGTACTTCGCCACCATCGCGACCCGGCGCGTGTCGTCACATTTCTTCATTCGTCGCGATGGTGATGTGATCCAGTTCGTATCCTGCCTGTCGCGTGCCTGGCATGCGGGCGTTTCTTGCTGGCGTGGGCGTGAGCGCTGTAATGATTTCTCGATCGGCATCGAGCTTGAGGGTGATGATGCGAGTGCCTATACAGATGCGCAATATGCCGCGCTTCACAGGCTGGCAGCAGGATTGCAGGCGATCTACCCGATTGCGAACAGCATTGGTCATGCCGACATTGCGCCCGCGCGCAAGACAGATCCCGGCCCGCATTTCGATTGGCATCGACTGCACGCAGGCGTGACATTCACGACGCGCGAGACGTGAGTGACGTCGTGTCATCGCAACGCTTGCGATGGGTTGACGATGTCACATGCAATTTATCTTGCATTGAAAATTTCGAACTACTACCATTAGTGCCCAACAGACGTAGACCTACTAGATGTAGTAGGTCAATGTTTCGGTGATACCAACGATCCATTCAAGAGGAGAGGGCATGCAGGTAGGCGCGATACGATTCGCTGCTGACATTGACGAACTCAATCAGGAGTTCGTGCCTGCTTCTTCTTTCGCTGCTTCATGCCGACCTGCTCAAACCAAGGGATGGGCCATGAAAGCGCTCGAATTCTCCAATTCCGGTCCGCCGGCGTTGTTGAATAATCCGTGTTGTAGTAGGCGGGTTGTTTGTTTTCCTTTCCACAAACATGCATTGGAGGTTCACCATGGCTGAAGAGAAGAAAGCCAAGAAGCCGGCGGCGGCAAAGAAGGTAACTGCTGCAAAACCGGCGGCTAAGAAAGCTGCACCGAAGAAGGCCGCTGCTGCAAAGCCGGCTGTCAAGAAAGCTGCACCGAAGAAGGCCGCTGCGAAGCCGGCTGTCAAGAAAGCTGCACCGAAGAAAGCTGCTGCGAAGCCGGCTGTCAAGAAGGCTGCTCCGAAGAAAGCTGCTGCGAAGCCGGCCGTCAAGAAGGCTGCTCCGAAGAAAGCTGCTGCGAAGCCGGCTGTCAAGAAGGCTGCTCCGAAGAAGCCTGCTGCGAAGCCGGCTGTCAAGAAGGTTGCTCCGAAGAAAGCTGCTGCGAAGCCCGCTGCCAAGAAAGCTGCACCGGCGAAGAAGCCCGCTGCGAAGCCGGCCGTCAAGAAGGCTGCTCCGAAGAAAGCTGCTGCGAAGCCCGCTGCCAAGAAAGCTGCACCGGCGAAGAAGCCTGCTGCGAAGCCCGCAGCCAAGAAGGCCGTAGTTGCCAAACCAGCTGCGAAGAAGCCGGCTGCAAAGCCGGCTGCCAAGAAGGCCGCAGTTGCCAAGCCTGCTGCAAAGAAGCCCGCTGCACCTGCTGCGGCCCCTTCGACCGCCGCTGCACCTGGCATCAAGTCCTCGCTGAATCCGGCTGCTGCCTGGCCGTTCCCGACGGGCTCACGTCCTTCCTGATCGGCGTTCGATCATCAAGGGGAGGCTTTTCAGCCTCCCCTTTTTCATTGGCGCAGCCAGTTTGCCATGCGCTCCAGCCCGATCATCAGTTGTTTTTCGGCAATGGTGTAGGCAAAGCGTATGTGGCGCTGCGGGGCGTTATCGCCAAAATCAAGTCCGGGTGTGGCGGCCACTCCTGCCTGTTCGAGCAGAGTTTCGGCAAACTTGAAACTATCCTGGGCCAGTGCGTCGATATCGGCATAAATATAAAAAGCACCTTGCGGTTCGGCCGCAACACTGAAACCAAGTTGCCGCAGGCCGGGCAACAAGCGGTTGCGGCGGGCACGAAATTCGGCGCGCCGCTGTTCGAGGATGGCAACTGTGTCCGGCACAAATGCAGCGAGTGCGGCATGCTGGGCGGGTGTCGAGGGCGCAATGAACAGATTTTGCGCCAGCTTTTCGACGTCGCGGATCATGCCGGGCGGTACGACCAGCCAGCCGAGACGCCAGCCGGTCATGCCGAAATACTTCGAGAAACTGTTGATGACGATGATGTCATCAGAGATTTCCAGCGCTGTCCGAGCATCGCACTCATACGTCAGACCGTGATAAATCTCGTCGACGAGCAGCGTGCCGCCGCGAAAGCGTACGGCCTGCCATAGTTTGCGCAGGGACTCTGGGTCGATCAGGGTTCCTGTCGGATTGGCGGGCGAGGCGACCATCAATCCTCTGGTCTTTGCCGTCCAGCCAGCGCCGACATTTTCAGGCGTCGGCTGAAAGTTCGTCGCGGCTGTGACATCCAATGCTCGCGGTACACCTTCGCAAAAGCGCACGAAGTGTCGGTTGCAGGGATAGCCGGGATCGGGCAGCAGCCACTCGTCGCCCGGATTGGTGAGCGCACCGAGCGCCAGCAACAGGGCGCCCGAGGCACCGGCCGTGACCACAATGCGCGCCGGATCGACTTGGACGCCGTAACGCGTGGCATACCATCCGGCGATGGCTTCGCGTAGTGGCAGCAAACCGAGTGCATTGGTGTAATGCACATGCCCACCCGCGAGAAAACGCTGGGCAGCTTCCAGAATCGGTTGAGGGGTCGGGAAGTCGGGTTCGCCGACTTCCATATGGACGATGTCGCGGCCCTGCGCTTCGAGCGCTTGGGCCTTGGCCATCAGTTCCATCACATGGAAGGGCGCGATCCCCTCCATGCGTTTGGCAACGATCATCAGTCGATCAGCGCCAGCTCGAACAGGTCGCGCTTGAGGGCCAACTGCTTCGGCAGTTTTTCGCCCATCTTGTCGAACCACTCCTTGTGGCCAGCCAGTTCCTGCTTCCAGGCATCGGCATCGATCTGGGTCAGCGCCTCGAACTCACCCTTGCCAATGTCGAGCCCCGCCCAGTCGATATCCTCAAAGCGCGGCATCCAGCCCAGCACCGTCTCACGCGCCGGGACACGGCCCTTGACGCGATCGACGATCCACTTCAGTACGCGCATATTCTCGCCGAAGCCCGGCCACATGAACTCGCCCTTCTCGTCCATGCGGAACCAGTTCACGCAGAAGATCTTCGGCGTGTGCTCGACGACATGGCCCATTTTCAGCCAGTGGTTGAAATAGTCGCCCATGTGATAGCCGCAGAAGGGCAGCATGGCGAAGGGGTCGCGGCGCACGACACCCTGCTGGCCGAAAGCGGCTGCGGTCGTTTCCGAACCGAGCGTGGCCGCCATGTAGACGCCGAAGTTCCAGTTGAAGGCTTCATAAACGAGCGGCACGGTAGTGGCACGCCGGCCGCCGAAGATGAAGGCCGAGATCGGCACACCCTGTGGACTTTCCCAGTTGGGATCGACCGAGGGACACTGGCCGGCGGGGGCGGTGAAGCGCGAGTTCGGGTGCGCGGCCTTGCGTCCGGCCTTGCCGTCGGCCGGCGTCCAGTCCTTGCCCTGCCAGTCGATGGCGTGCTCGGGTGCCGGACCCATGCCTTCCCACCAGACATCGCCATCGTCGGTCAGCGCGACGTTGGTATAGATGATGTTGGCCTTGAGCGTGGCCATGGCGTTGTAGTTGGTTTTTTCCGAGGTGCCGGGGGCGACGCCGAAGAAGCCGGCTTCAGGGTTGATCGCATAGAACTTGCCGTCCGGGCCGGGCTTGATCCAGGCGATGTCGTCGCCGACGGTGGAAATCTTCCAGCCGTTGAACGAATCGGGCGGAATCAGCATGGCGAAATTGGTCTTGCCACAGGCTGACGGGAAGGCAGCGGCAACATAGGTCTTTTCACCCGTGGGCGATTCCACGCCAAGGATCAGCATGTGTTCGGCCAGCCAGCCTTCGTCGCGCGCCATCGTCGAGGCGATGCGCAGCGCCAGACACTTCTTGCCCAACAGCGCATTGCCGCCGTAGCCGGAACCGTAGGACCAGATCTCGCGCGTCTCGGGGAAGTGCACAATATATTTAGTGGTCGGGTTGCACGGCCAGGCGACATCCTTTGCGCCGTCGGCCAGCGGTGCGCCGACCGAGTGCAGGCAGGGCACGAAGAAACCGTCGCTGCCGAGTACGTCATAGACCGCCTTGCCCATGCGCGTCATGGTGCGCATGTTGACCACGACATAGGCCGAATCGGAAATCTCGACGCCGATCTGCGCGATCGGCGAGCCGAGCGGGCCCATGCTGAAGGGAATCACATACAGCGTGCGGCCACGCATCGAGCCAGCGAACAGGCCCTTGAGCGTCTCCTTCATCTTTGCCGGGTCTTCCCAGTTATTGGTCGGGCCGGCATCTTCCTGTTTGGCGGAGCAGATGTAGGTGCGATCCTCGACGCGTGCGACGTCGGAAGGATCGGAGCAGGCGAGATAGGAGTTGGGGCGCTTTTGCTGATTGAGCTTGACGAAGGTGCCGGCGGCGACCATTTCGGCGCAGAGGCGGTCGTACTCTTCCTGCGAGCCGTCGCACCAGACAATATGGGCGGGTTGGGTCAGGGCGGCGACTTCGGCTACCCAGGCCTTGAGTTTTGCGTGACGAACGAAATCCGGTGCCTGATTCATGGTTTTCTCCACATTTGAAAAATATCGGCGCTGACCGGACGGCTAAGTGGCTGCGCGCTTTATTAAAAGCACGATTCTGCCATAGAGCCGCTCAATGAGCCGATTACCCATGGCATGAATGCGCCTAAAATCACTGGTTGAACAAAAAATAACGGAGAGCCAAAATGGACGACACCCTGCGCCGCGCCGCACTTCACTACCACCGCTATCCGCGTCCGGGAAAAATCGCCGTGACGCCGACCAAGGCGCTGACCAACCAGTCCGACCTCTCGCTCGCCTATTCTCCCGGTGTGGCCGCCGCCTGCGAAGAGATCGAGCGTGATCCGGCCACGGCCGCGCTCTACACCTCGCGCCAGAACCTGGTGGCGGTGATTTCCAACGGCACGGCGGTGCTCGGCCTCGGCGATATCGGTCCGCTGGCCGGCAAGCCGGTGATGGAAGGCAAGGGCGTTTTGTTCAAGAAATTCGCCGGCATCGACGTCTT
Organism: Rhodocyclaceae bacterium; assembly: GCA_030824115.1. Classification (GTDB taxonomy): domain Bacteria; phylum Pseudomonadota; class Gammaproteobacteria; order Burkholderiales; family Rhodocyclaceae; genus Sulfuricystis. Next base: position 12,596 of record JAVBYI010000013.1, read on the forward strand.
CGACATCGAGATCGCCGAGCACGATGCCGACAAGCTGGTCGACATCATTGCCTCGCTCGAACCGACCTTCGGCGGTATCAATCTGGAAGACATCAAGGCGCCCGAGTGTTTCATCGTCGAGCGCAAGCTGCGTGAACGGATGCGCATTCCCGTGTTCCATGACGACCAGCACGGCACAGCGATTATTTCTGCCGCCGCTATCCTCAACGGTTTACGCGTGGTCGGCAAGGACATTGCCAAGGTCAAACTGGTCTGCTCCGGTGCCGGTGCGGCGGCGATTGCCTGCCTCGACCTGATCGTCAGCCTCGGGGTCGATCGCAAGAACGTCATCGTCTGCGACAGCAAGGGCGTGATCCATACGGGTCGCCAGAACCTTGATGAATCCAAGCAACGCTACGCGCAGGAGACCGAGGCACGTACGTTGGCGGATGCGATGCCCGGCGCCGACATCTTCCTTGGCCTGTCCACGGGTGGCGTGCTCAAGCCCGAGATGGTCAAGGGCATGGCGGCGAATCCGATCATTCTGGCGATGGCTAATCCCGATCCGGAAATCCTGCCCGAGGATGCCCATGCTGTCCGCGACGACATCATCATTGGCACCGGCCGTTCGGATTATCCGAACCAGGTTAACAATGTGCTGTGCTTCCCCTACATGTTTCGTGGTGCGCTCGATGTCGGCGCGACGACCATCAACGAGCCGATGAAGATTGCGGCGGTGCGCGCGATTGCCGAACTGGCCCATGCAGAACAGTCCGAAGTGGTGGCCGCAGCCTATGGTGATGCCAACCTGAGCTTCGGCCGCGAATACCTGATTCCGAAGCCTTTCGACCCGCGCCTGATTCTCAAGGTGGCGCCGGCCGTGGCGCAGGCGGCGATGGATTCTGGCGTGGCCCTGCACCCGATTGCCGACATGGCGGCCTACCGCCAGCAGCTCAACGAGTTTGTCTATCACTCCGGCCTGGCGATGAAGCCGATCTTTGTCGCGGCCAAGCAGAAGCCGGCGCGTGTCGTCTTCTGCGAAGGCGAGGATGAGCGCATCCTGCGCGCGGTGCAAACTGTTTGTGAGGAAGGGGTGGCCAAGCCGATCCTGATCGGCCGTCCCGAGGTGGTCGAGAAGCAGCTCGAACGCCACGGCCTGCGCGTGCGGCCGGGCGAACACTTCGAATTGGTCAACCCGGATTCCGATCCGCGCTATAAGGAACTTTGGCAGGACTATTACGCGTTGACCTGCCGCAAGGGCATTGGTGTCGAGTACGCCAAACGGGAAATGCGCCGGCGCACCACGCTGATCGGTGCCATGCTGGTGCGCCACAACTACGCCGATGCGATGCTGTGCGGCACCTTCGGCAAGCACTCGTTGCACTTGGGCTATATCGCCGAGGTGATCGGCAAGAAGCCCGGCATCGAAAACTTCTACGCGATGAACATGCTGATGCTGCCGAACCGCACCGTGTTTATTGGCGATACCTATGTCAATTACGATCCCACGGCGCAACAGCTCGCCGAAATGACCCGCTTGGCCGCCGAGGAGGTGCGCCGTTTTGGTCTGACGCCGAAGGTCGCCCTGCTGTCGCATTCGAGCTTCGGTACTGAAGACACGCCGACGGCGCAGAAGATGCGCGCCACCTTGACGTTGCTTCGCGCGCAGGCGCCCGATCTCGAAGTCGAAGGCGAAATGCACGGCGATGCCGCGCTCGATCCCGAGATTCGTCATCAGGTGTTCCCCAACGCCAACCTTGTCGGCCCGGCCAATCTGCTGGTGATGCCCACACTCGATGCCGCAAATATTTCTTTCAACCTCCTCAAGACCTCGGCGGGCGGTGGCGTGTCGGTCGGCCCTTTGCTGCTCGGCGCGGCAAGGCCGGTGCATATCCTGACGCCCACCGCAACCGTCCGACGCATCGTGAATATGACGGCTTTGCTGTCTGTCGAGGTAGCCCAGGCCAAATGACGCGACTTCTGAGAAGTTGGTATAGAATTTGCGCCTAATCCCTTAATTTTCTTGATTTAGATTCGTTAACATCCCTAACGTTTCTGATCAACCCTTTTCACCACGTGCCCATGAAACCATTTCCCAAGCGTTTATTAACCCTGGTGACTGTGCTGGGGTTTGCCTTCGGTACCTTGGGCGTGCTTGAGACTGCGCATGCTGCCGCGCCCAAGAAGAAAGTGGTCGTCAGCAAAAAGGCCGTCAAGCCGGCCAGTCGCATCGTTAAGAAGAAATCGGGAATCAAGCACGCCAGTTTCCGCCCGGCAGCCAGGGACAACGGCCCCGCTTTTGAAAGCGATGGCATCACCCCCAGGCTGGCTTCTTCTGCCGTGGCGGTGATTGATCAGAGCACCGGCAATGTCCTGTTCGAGAAAAACGCTAGCCAGATTGTGCCGATCGCTTCGATCACCAAGCTGATGACGGCGATGGTTGCGCTCGATGCCCAGCCCAGTTTGAGCGAGATGCTGACGATCAGCGAGGCGGATTTCGACACCATCAAGGGCACCCATTCCCGCTTGGTGGCCGGTACGCAACTGACCCGTGAGGAAATGCTGCGTCTGGCCCTGATGTCCTCCGAGAATCGTGCGGCTTCGGCGTTGTCGCGTCACTATCCCGGCGGTCGTCCCGCCTTCATTGCGGCGATGAACCGCAAGGCACACGAGTTGGGGCTGTCCGATACCCGTTTTGCCGACGCTACCGGCCTGACGCCGGAAAATGTGTCCAGCGCACGTGATCTGGTCAGGATGGTCGATGCGGCGCATCAGTACCCGCTGATCCGCGAGTTTTCCACTTCCGAGGAATACCACGTGGACGTGCGCGGTCGAGCCCAGACCTTCCGCAATACCAATGCACTGGTCAGGAACGATGGATGGAACATCGGCCTGTCCAAAACCGGTTACATCAGCGAGGCGGGCAAATGTCTGGTGATGCAGGCGTGGTTCGACAACAAGCCGATGATCATCGTCCTGCTCGATTCCTGGGGCAAGTTCACCCGTATCGGCGATGCCCAGCGCATCAAGCGCTGGCTTGAGTCGGTGGCCAGCAGTCGCGCCATGGTGCGCAGCTAGCACGCTGTCCTACCAGCGCCGACTTTCCATGCGCGTTGGCCTGTTCGTTACCTGTCTGGTCGACCTGATGCGTCCGCGCATCGGCTTCGCGGCGATTGAACTGCTTGAGGCCGCCGGTTGCGAAGTGATCGTTCCCGCTACACAAACCTGCTGCGGCCAGCCCGCCTGGAACAGCGGCGACCGAGCCTCGGCAGCCAAGCTGGCTAAAAAGGTCATCGCCGAATTCGAAGGTTTCGACTATGTCGTCGCTCCTTCCGGTTCCTGCGCCGACCACATCCGCAACGAATACCCGAGCATTCTCGCCGATGAACCGGAATGGCTGGCCTGCGCTGCTGCGTTGTCGCCCAAGGTGTTCGAGCTCACCGACTTTCTCGTCAATGTCGCCAAGCTGGAAAACCTGCCCGGCCATTTCAGCGGTAGTGTGACCTATCACGATTCCTGCGCCGGCCTGCACAGCCTCGGCATCAAGGCCCAGCCGCGCGCCTTGCTGGCCAAGTTGCCCGACGTTCGGCTCAAGGAAATGAACGCTGCCGAAGAGTGCTGCGGTTTTGGCGGTACCTTTTCGGTCAAATTCGGCGACATCTCGGCGGCGATTGCCGAGCGTAAATGCACCAATGCTGTCGCCACTGAAGCCGATGCGATTGTCGGCGGTGATCTTGGCTGTCTTCTCAACATCGAAGGCAAACTGCGCCGCATGGGCGATGAAGAAACCCGCGTGCTGCACATTGCCGAAGTGCTGACCGCCAAATAAATAATGGAATCGCGCTCGCACCGTTTCAAGGAAAACGCCGCCGCCGCACTCGCCAACCCCGTGCTGCAGGCAAACATGCGCACGGCGAAAGGCAAGTTCGTCGACAAGCGCGCCATCGCGATCAAGGAAATTGACGACTTCGAAGGCACGCGCGAAGCGGCGAAGCAGTTGCGCAACCTTGTGCTGGAAAACCTTGACCTCTGGCTGGAGAAGTTTGAAACCAACGCTACCGCACGCGGCGCAAAGGTCTTGTGGGCCAAGGACGGCGCGGAAATCTGCCGCCATGTGGCCGAGATCGGCAAGCGGCACGGCATCAAAAAGGCCGTCAAGTCGAAGTCGATGCTCTCCGAGGAGGCCGGCCTGAATCAGGCGCTGGAGGCCACCGGCATCCAGCCGGTCGAGACCGATCTGGGCGAGTACATCCTGCAGATCAATAACAACGAGCCGCCGTCGCACATCATTGCGCCGGTGGTGCATAAGAGTCTGGACGAAGTCGCCGATCTGTTCGAAAAAGTCCACCAGACGCCGCGCAAAACCGAGATTCCTGCCCTGACGCGCGAGGCACGCGAGGTACTTCGCGAACACTTTCTCACTGCCGACATGGGCATCTCCGGCGGCAACTTCCTGGTTGCCGAAACCGGTTCGGTGGCACTGGTCACCAACGAAGGCAATGGCCGCATGGTGACCACCCTGCCGCGCGTGCATGTGGTGATCACCGGCATCGAAAAGGTGATCCCGACGCTGGAAGATCTCGCCACGCTGATGCGCCTGCTGCCACGCTCGGCCACGGGCCAGTCGATCTCCAACTATGTGTCGGTGCTGACCGGGACAAAAGCGCCAGATGAACTCGACGGCCCCGAACACCTCTATTACATCCTGGTGGATAACGGCCGTGCCGACGTGATCGGCTCCGAATTCCAGGAGATGCTGCGCTGCATCCGTTGCGGCGCCTGCATGAACCACTGTCCGGTTTACCAGACGATTGGTGGCCATGCCTATGGCTGGGTCTATCCCGGCCCGATGGGTTCGGTGCTGACGCCGCTGTACACCGGGCTGGAGAATGCCATCGACCTGCCGCATGCTGCCACGCTGTGCAACCAGTGCGGCGTGGTCTGCCCGGTCAAGATTCCGCTGCCTGACCTGCTGCGCAAGCTGCGTGAAAAGCAGACCGACAAGAATCTGCGCCCATGGATGGAGCGTGCTGTACTGAAAGCTTGGGCATTCGTGGCTGCCTCACCGACGTTGTATGCACTGGGGGCGTGGTTCGGCGTGCGCTATCTGAAATGGCTGGCCGGTGGCAAAGCGAGCATTCCGGTGCTGAGTGCCGCTCCCGAGTGGACCAAGGGCCGCGATTTTCCTGCGCCCGAAGGCAAGACTTTCCGGGAACTGTATGCGGAAAGGAAGGCCAAGCCATGAGCAGCCGCGAAGACATCCTTGGCCGCGTGCGGGCGAAGCTCGGCCGTAATGAAACGAATGCGGTTGCGGCGCGTACCGGGATCGATGTCATTCTCGCGGCGAAGGCACAAGGGCCGCGTCCGCATGTTGCGATGGAAATGTCGGCGCTGGCCGGACGGCTCATCGACAAGTCGCTGGCCTATTCGAGCACGGTGGATCAGATTGCCACGCAGGCCGAAGCCCCGGCGGCGATTGCCCGCTATCTGGCCGGGCTGGGCCTGCCCACGCAGGCCGTCATCTGGCCGAAACTGGCTGATCTTGATTGGGCGGGGGCCGGCATTACCGTTGCCGCCCGCGAAGCACAGGACGCCGACCTGGTTGGTATCACCGGCTGCTTCTGTGCCGTGGCCGAAACCGGCACGCTGATGCTCTGCGGCAGCCCGGATTCACCGGCGGCAATCAGCCTGTTGCCGGAAACGCATATCGCCATCGTGCCGGCCAGCCGCATCGTGCCGGGCATGGAAGAGGCCTTTGCGTTGGCACTTAACGAACTCGGGCAGTTGCCTCGGGCGGTTAACTTCATCTCCGGCCCGTCACGCACCGGCGATATTGAACAGACCATCGTCCTCGGCGCCCACGGGCCGTATCGCGTGCATCTGATTCTGATCGACGGCGAATAGTTGCTGTCAACCTGCCTGACCGGGCGGGCGTTATTGTCTCCATCAGGATAAAAAAGGAGACCCCCATCATGTACGCCCGCATTCACTTCGTTGTCAATCCCGGTTCGCGCGACAAGTATTCCTGGGTGATCGACACCGCCAGCGAAACGGTCGACCACTGGCAGCATGCGCACCCCGAGGCGGAAGATCTGGTGGTGACGCCGCTGGACGACAACGAGGGGCTGGAAGCGCTGTTCTGGCAGAAGTGCCTGTATCACGATGTGTTTTTCGAACGATCCACCTGCGCAGACGTGCGGGCGCGAGGCGAAGCCGAGTTGCGCGAGATTCTCGACGTGGCGGGCCGTCTGGTCAAAGGCCGAGCCAGCGAATTGTGGAACCGCTGCATGGATTTCCGTTTCGGCAGCGACACGATGGCCAAGGGCGAATACGGCCACCGCCTGCCAATGTAAATCTTCCTCCGGTCAGGTTTTGGTCGGTTTCCCTTTGACCTGGCCGGAATTCACATAGTACTCACGCAGCGACGCATAGCGCTCGGCACGGGCCGTGCGCACCTGGCTGATGGCACGTTCCATCGGCACGCCGATCTGGGTCAGTGTTTCGGCAGCAATCATCAGGCTGCCCTCCAGCACTTCGGGAATGACTTCCGTGGCCCCCGCCGCCTTGAGGCGACCAACATCACGCTCGTCCGGCGCCCGCACGATGATCGGTATATCCGCCCGACTTTGGCGTACCTTGCGGACCACCCGTTCAGCCGAGTTTGTATCCGGGTAGGCCACCACCAGCGCGCGGGCGCGTGAGAGGCCCGCCGCCAGTAGCACCTCGTCACGGTCGGCACTGCCGAAAACCAGCTTGCCGCCCGTTGGGACGGTGCGCTTGAGTTGGTTGGGATCGAAATCGAGCGCCAGAAACGGAATGTTCTCAGCGGCGAGGAACTGGGCGATCTGTCCGCCGGTACGTCCGAAGCCGCAAATGATCACATGCTTTTCCATGCCGAAGCCGGCGGCGGAAATGTCGAAGATCGCCTTCGCCTTGTGCGCCCAGTCGCCCTTGGTCAGTTGGCCGGAGAACACAGCGACACGGTCGATCAGGAAGGGGGCGATGAACATCGAGATCAACATGGCGGCAAGGGTCACTTGGAAAACATCGGTGCCGATCAGATTAAGTTCAAAGCCCAAGCCAATCAACACCAGCCCGAATTCACCGCCTTGCGCCAGTTGGGCGGCGGTGCGCAGGGCGATATCGATGCCGCTTTTCATCGCCCGCGCAATCAGGAACACCACTGCGCCCTTGCCGGCGACCAGCAGCAACACGGCCAGCAGCAGCCGATCCAGGTTCTTGAAGACAAAGTCGAGATCGAGCTGCATGCCGACGGTGACGAAGAACAGGCCGAGCAGAATGTCGCGGAAGGGGCGGATGTCCGCCTCCACCTGATGGCGATACATGGTTTCGGAGATCAGCATGCCGCCGATGAAAGCACCCAGCGCCAAGGACAAGCCGGCGCGCCCGGTGGCATAGGCGAGGCCGATGACGATCCATAGCGTAGCCAGCACGAACAGCTCTTCCGAGCGGTGCTTGGCGATGACGTCGTAGAGCTTGCGCATCCACTTCTGGCCTGCCCAGATCAGGATCGTCAGCACGATGATCGCCTGCACCAGCGCCAGCGAGAGTGAGCGCGGCAGCGCCTCGATCGACTGTGCCAGCGCCGGGAAGAGAATCAGGCAGGGCACCACGGCGATGTCCTGAAACAGCAGCACGCCCATCGTCTGCCGCCCGGAGCGCGAATGCAGTTCGAAGCGTTCCGACAACATCTTGGCGACGATGGCAGTGGAGGACATCGCCACGGCCAGGCCGATCACCATGCCGGTGCGCCAGCCCTGCTCATAGCCATACATGGTGATCAAACCGGTGCCGAGTGCAGTCAGCCCCATTTGCGCGGCACCGAAGCCGAACACCAGATTGCGCATCGCCTTCAGGCGCTGCAGGTTGAACTCAAGCCCGATGGAAAACATCAGGAAGACCACGCCGAATTCGGCAATGGCGTCCACCTCGTGGCTTTCTTCGAGGGCGCGCAGGCCATAGGGGCCGAGCAGCATGCCGACCATGAGGTAGGCAAGCATCGCCGGCAGACGAAAACGCCGCGCCACCGCGAGTGCGCCGACCGCGATGGTTAACAGCAGAAAGATGACGAAAAGCTTGCCATACATGATGGCCGGATCATACCTGCTGCCCGCTCGGGCAGTCAGTGGGAATCAGGCGGAATCCCCATGTAATCGCGCCATGAAATGTCGGCGCTGGCAGGACGGCCTGCTTACTTGACCAGCGTGACCGGCAACTGGGTGAGGTGTAGCACTTCGGTGGTGACCGAACCCATCAGCACGCTGCCGATGGCGCCGAGGCCGCGCGTGCCCATGACGATCTTGTCGCACGCCTGGTCAATCGCAAACCGGGCGATGGTTTCGGCGACTGGCCCCAGCGAGACCTCGGCGTTGTAGGCAATTCCCGCCTTGTCGAGCAGAGCGCGGGCGGAAACGAGGGCATCGCCACCGCGTGAAGTTTGCATCGCCTCGATTTCGTCGGCGGGCATGTGGCCGCGTACCTCGGGGGCATCGATGGGCGCCTGGACATTGATCAGGCGCACCTCATGACCACCGCAGCCCTGCAACATTGCGATGACATGCTGCGCAGCGCGATCGGAATGCGGGGAACCATCGACGGGAAGCAGGATTTTCATGGCGTTTTCCTTGTCTATCTTGTGCCTTGGATGCGGCTAAGTTTAGCCGAATCCCCCTTGTTGCAGTGCGGAAATTTTGCGGTCGCGGTGTTAGAATCGGCCGCAAATTTTCGCGGAGAAACCCATGGACGTGTTTGGCATTCCGGTCGACTTCATCCTCTTCGCCGCTACCTTGCTGGGCGTGGCGCTCTTCCATCACTATGTGCTGCAGGTGGCGCTGACCGGCTTGGCCGTGATTACCAGCTACAAAATCCTGTTCACCGGGTTCAAGACCGGCCCCGGCCTCGCCGGGTTTGCCGCCCACATGGGGCACGAATGGGTGCTGCTGGCCAACCTGCTCGGTCTGTTGGTCGGCTTTGCCCTGCTGGCGCGCCATTTTGAGGACAGCGGTGTCCCCGAGGTGCTGCCCAAGCTGTTGCCTGAGGGCTGGAAAGGCCCCTTCATGCTGCTGGTCATCATCTTCGTGCTGTCCGGTTTCCTCGACAACATCGCCGCTGCGCTGATCGGCGCCACCGTGGCGGCCAGCGTGTTCAAGCGCAAGGTGCATATCGGCTACCTCGCCGCCATCGTCGCTGCCTCGAATGGCGGGGGCGCCGGTTCGGTGGTCGGCGATACCACCACCACCATGATGTGGCTGGATGGTGTCAGCCCACTGGATGTACTGGAAGCGTATGTTGCGTCGGGCGTCGCGCTGATCGTGTTTGGCATTCCCGCCGCGCTGGCGCAGCACAAGCACATGGCGATCAGCCGCGAGTTCAAGGCGGCACACCATATCGACTGGGCGCGTGTCGGCATCGTTGCCTTCATCCTGGTGGCTGCAATCATCACCAACGTCACGGTCAACCTGAACTTTGCCGCCGCTGCCGATCACTTCCCCTTCCTCGGCGCAGCCGTCTGGGTGGCGCTGCTGGCGGCCGTGCCGCTGCGCAAGCCGGAGTGGAGTCTGGTGCCGGGCGCCTTCAAGGGCTCAGTCTTCCTTCTGTCGCTGGTTACCTGCGCCTCGATGATGCCGGTTGAAGCCCTGCCGCCGGCTTCATGGCCCTCGGCGCTGGCCCTCGGTTTCATCTCCGCCGTGTTCGACAACATCCCGCTTACCGCGCTGGCGCTGAAGCAGGGCGGCTTCGACTGGGGTTTCCTCGCCTATGCGGTCGGTTTCGGCGGTTCGATGCTGTGGTTCGGCTCGTCTGCCGGTGTGGCGGTGGCCAACCTGTTCCCCGAAGCCAAGTCGGTGGGCCAGTGGCTGCGCCATGGCTGGTTTATCGCCGTGGGCTATGTCGTGGGTTTCTTCTTCCTGCTGGCAGTGCTGGGCTGGCATCCGCACGAAAAGCACAAGGAGGGTGTCAGCGTGCCGTCTGCGGCTGAACAGAATGCCGTCCTGCCAGCGCCGACATTTCCTCAAACCACCGCCACCCAATAAGAAGACGCCATGTCTGTCTCCAGCGCCAACTTGCATAGCCAACTGGCGGCGCTGATCAAGCGTCCGCCGGTTACTGTTGCGCCGGAGTCCACCCTGCGCGATGCCGTGCAGGCCATGTCCGAGCATCGCGTCGGCTCGATCATCATTGTCGAGCCGGAAAGCGGCCGGCCGATCGGCATCTTTACGCTGCGCGATCTGCTGCACAAGGTGGCGGCCAAGGCTTCTTGCGATCTCGATCAGATGATCATGTCGGTGATGAGCGGCAGCAACCTGCTGATGCTCAACTGGCGGTCTACGGTCTACCAGGCGGCGCTGGTGATGGCGCGCCATGGCGTGCATCACGTCATCGTGGTGGATGCGGCCGGCAAGCTCAAGGGCATTGTTTCGCAAGAAGATATTTACGAATTGCAAAGTGGCGGCGCCAAGGCGATTTCCGGTGCCATTCGTACTGCCAAGGACATCGACAGCCTGGTTTCGGCCGCGCAGGATATTCACCGTCTGGCCGAGCGCACCCTCGCCGAGGGCGGCGCCGCCGAAGCACTGACCCAACTGATTTCCTCCCTTAACGATCACCTGACCGTCCGCCTGATCGAAATCACCAAGCTTGATTTTGATCTGCCCAAGGTGCCGTGGACGTGGCTCGCCTTCGGTTCGGAGGGACGCTATGAGCAGACCCTCTCGACCGATCAGGATAACGGCATCGTCTTTGCCGCGCCGGTTGAACAGGCCGAAGCCATCCGTCAGGCTTTCCTGCCGTTTGCCCGGGAAGTGAACAAGCGTCTCGATGCCTGCGGCTTCCCGCTGTGCAAAGGCAATGTGATGGCCAGCAATCCCGAGCTGTGCCTGTCCGTCGATGAGTGGCATGGGCGCTTCAGCCGCTGGCTGCGCTCGACCACGCCGCAGGCGTTGCTGGATTCGACCATCTACTTTGACTTCCGGCCGATCTTTGGCGAGGAGTCGCTGGCCGAGGCATTGCGCGCATGGCTGTGCAAGCATATTCCCGATGCCACCCTGTTCCTGCGCTTCATGGCGCAGGATGCCCTGCGTGCCCAGGCACCACTGGGCATGATTCGCGATTTCAGCTTTGACGACAACAAGACCTATCCGCATACCATCGACCTCAAGACCCAGGGCACCCGCCTGTTTGTCGATGTGGCGCGGATTCTGGCGCTGGCCAATGGCATTGATGAAACCAGCACCCCCGAACGGCTGCGCGCTGCGGCCGAGCGGGGCAAGTTTGGCCGTGATGACATCGGCGCCGTGATCGATGGCTTTTTCTTCATCCAGCAACTGCGCCTACGGGTTCAACAGGCCGGCACGCCGATGGGTCTGGCCAACCGCGTCGACCCCGAAGCACTCAACGAGCTTGATCGTTTCGTGCTCAAGGAAGCCCTCAAGCAGGCTAAAAAGCTGCAGCGGCGCATCCAGATGGATTACCACCTGTAGTCCTCCCCGCACTGACCGGACCAGCTTGCTTGTAAGTCTGTGTTCAGTATTTGTAAGCCTAAAGTAAGCTGGCCTTCCCATAATCCGCCCACGCGAAAGTGTCGGCCGGGTCTTTGGCCGTTGCTTTTTGCCACCACTTTGATAGCCGGCGCCTTATCCATTTACGACCGGTTAACTTCTCAACAAGGAGGAAATCCATGCAACATAGCCACGACGCGCAAGGGTATTGGAAAGCGACGCTGGGCCTCTTGACCAAGATCCTGATTGTTTGGTTCATGGTCTCGTTCGGCGCCGGCATCCTGTTCGCCGACCTGCTCAACGGCATCAAGTTGGGCGGTTACCCGCTCGGCTTCTGGTTTGCCCACCAGGGTTCGATCTACATCTTCATCGCCTTGATCTTCTATTACGGCAAGGCCATGGGTGATATCGATCGCGAATTCGACGTTCACGAAGACTAAGGAGCCACAACACATGGATCTTCAAACTACAACCTATCTCGTCGTCGGCGCCAGCTTCGCGCTGTACATCGGCATCGCCATCTGGGCGCGTGCCGGCTCGACCAGCGAGTTCTACGCCGCCGGCGGCGCTGTCCACCCCGTGATGAACGGGATGGCCACGGCGGCTGACTGGATGTCCGCCGCTTCCTTCATCTCCATGGCCGGCCTGATCGCCAACATGGGTTATGGCGGTGGCCTGTTCCTGATGGGCTGGACCGGTGGTTACGTGCTGCTGGCGATGCTGCTGGCCCCGTACCTGCGCAAGTTCGGCAAGTTCACCGTGCCGCAGTTCATCGGCGACCGCTTCTACTCGAAGTCGGCGTCGACCGTTGCGGTGGTGTGTCTGCTGACCGCTTCGCTGACCTACATCATCGGTCAGATGACGGGCGTTGGTGTGGCCTTCTCGCGCTTCCTGAACGTGTCGTCCGATACCGGTATCTACATCGGTCAGGCGATTGTGTTCCTGTACGCCGTGTTCGGCGGCATGAAGGGCATCACCTACACCCAGGTCGCCCAGTACATCGTGCTGATCGCTGCCTACATCATCCCGGCCGTCTTCATCTCCATCGCCCTGACCGGCAACCCGCTGCCGCAACTGGGCCTCGGTTCGACGATGAGTGGCACCGACATGGCGCTGCTGGCCAAGCTGGACACGGTGGTGACCGAGTTGGGCTTCGGCAAGTACACGACCACGACCGCTGGTTCGACGCTCAACATGTTCGTCTACACCATGTCGCTGATGATCGGTACTGCCGGTCTGCCGCACGTGATCATGCGCTTCTTCACCGTGCCGTCCGTGGCTGCTGCACGTAGCTCCGCCGGCTGGGCGCTGGTCTTCATCGCCTTGCTCTACACGACCGCGCCTGCGGTTGCTGCAATGGCCAAGATGAACCTGCATGGCACCGTCAACACCGCTGTCAAGACCGGTGGCGACCTGTATGCAGAAGAGTCGAGCATCAAGGCGGATGAGCGTCCGGACTGGATGAAGCGCTGGGAAAAGACCGGCCTGCTGAAGTTCACCGACAAGAACGGTGACGGCCGCATCCAGTATTACAACGACGCGACCAAGAACCCGGAAGCCAAGGCGAAGGCCGAAGCCGCAGGCTGGAAGGGTAACGAGCTGACGGTTAACGCCGACATCATCGTGCTGGCCAACCCCGAAATCGCGCTGCTGCCCAACTGGGTGATCGCACTGGTGGCTGCCGGTGGTCTGGCCGCCGCGCTCTCTACCGCTGCCGGTCTGCTGATGGCCATTTCCTCCGCCGTGTCGCATGACCTGGTGAAGGGCGTGTTCATGCCGGACATCAGTGAGAAGGGCGAACTCATGGCAGGCAAGATTGCCATGGCGGTGGCGATTGTCGTGTCCGGTTACCTCGGTCTGAATCCGCCAGGATTCGCGGCCGGTACGGTGGCCCTGGCCTTCGGTATTGCCGCTTCGTCGCTGTTCCCCGCGATCATGATGGGTATCTTCTCCAAGAAGATGAACAAGGAAGGCGCCATGGCCGGCATGCTGGCAGGTCTCTTCATCACCCTGTTCTACGTGTTCGCACACAAGGGTATCTTCTTCATCAAGGGTACCGAGTTCCTCAACCTGATCGGCGGCGCCAACCCGTTCTTCGGCATCACGCCGGAAGCCTTCGGTGCCATCGGCGCGCTGGTTAACTTTGCGGTCGCCTTCGCGGTCGACAAGGTCACCAAGGAGCCGCCCGAGCACATCCAGCACATGGTGGAAGCCGTGCGTATCCCGCGTGGTTCCAAGATGGTCGATGGTGCTCACTAAGTAAGCAGAACACTCCGCGACGGGCCTTCAAAAGGCCTGTTGCCCGGAGGAGGAGTTGGCCCCGCTGGGTTAGACTGGCGGGGCTTTTTATTTACGGAGCCTGATTCCCATGATGTTCAATGTCAGCATCGCCATGAACTGGATTTTGTTTCTGGCATTGTTTCCCATCGTCTTCTTCTGGCTACGCCGTACCTGGCGCATCCTCATCAAGCGCGATTTTTCCGAGGTGGCGCTGAGAAAAGGGCTGCCGCCCGAGAATCCCGAAAAGTTTGCCCCCTACTGCGCCATCATCAACATGATCGGCGGCATCATCATTGCGTTCGTGATCGTCGGCGTGCTGACGGGGGTTCTGGACTACGGCACCTGGACCGCGATTGCCGGCTCCACCATCTGGATGAAGTTCATCTTTGACTACATCCTGAGTCGCAACGCGCATCCGATTGTCCCCAAGAAAAAGGCTTGACAACTCAGGTCAGAAAGCAGTTTGGCTGGACAGTTGTGCCGCGCGGCCTGTGATCGCGTACACACAATGGAGGTCAGCATGAAGGAAAAAATCCGGGTCGGATTGATTGGCTATGGGCGCGCCGGACAGGCCGTGGCACGGGTGCTGGGCAAGGCGGACGGGATTGCATTGCGCTGGATCGTCAAGCAAAAGCCTGCCAGCGAAATCAATCAGGCCACCGCCCCGGCACCCATTCATGATCCTGCCGGTCTGCAAAGCGGGGCTTTGTTCGATAGCCTGCCGGTGGATGTTGTGGTTGATTTTTCCACGGCGGCGGCGATTCGCAAATATGGGCGGGAGGCGGCTGCCCGCAAGATCGCCATCATCACCGCAATTTCGAAGTATCCGGAAACAAGCAAGGCGCTGCTGGTCAGGCTGGCACAGGAAACGGCCGTGATGAACTCGCCCAACATCACGCTCGGCATCAACTACCTGTTGGTGGCGTCGCAACTTTTGCAGCACATTGCGCCCTTTACCGACATCGAGGTGGTCGAGGAACATTTTCGTGACAAGGCCGAGCGCTCCGGCACCGCACTGCGTATCGCACAAACCCTCGGGTTGGATGAAAGCAAGGTGAATTCGATCCGGGTGGGTGGCATTGTCGGGCGCCATGAGGTGATCTTTGGATTCCCGTTCCAGACGGTGCGACTGGTGCATGATTCGATCAGTCGCGAAGCCTTTGGCACCGGTGCCCTGTTTGCCCTGCGCAAGCTGTACCAAAGACCGCCCGGCCTGTATACCTACGAGAGCCTTCTGCGTGAGGCGATGAAAGAGGCGCTGCAGGGTGATCAGGATGGTTAGCCGACGTCATGCCGTCCTGCCAGCGCCGACATTTCAACCTTGCTGTGGTGCGCGGTAAGATGGCGCGGCCATGAAGATTCTGCTTGCTGAAGATGACCCCCTGGTGGGCGATGCCGTTGCCCAGGGTATGCGGCTGGCCGGCTTCACGATGGATTGGGTGCGTGACGGCCGCGAGGCGCTGCATGCGCTGAAGGTTGGCAGCTATTCGCTGTTGTTGCTCGATCTCGGCCTGCCCATGCTGGACGGCCTGACCCTGCTCGACAAGCTGCGCCGCCAGGGCGACAAGATTCCCGTGCTGGTCATTACGGCGCGCGATGCCCTGCCGGATCGCATCGACGGCCTGAATCGCGGCGCCGACGACTATCTGGTCAAGCCCTTCGATCTGGAAGAACTGGTGGCGCGGGTGCATGCGCTGCTGCGGCGGGGTCAGGGACGCAGCCATTCCGAGCTGTGTCTCGGCAAGCTGTGCGTCAGTCCGCTCAACCATACCGTGACCCTCGACGGCAAGGATGTCCCGCTGACCTCGCGCGAGTTTTCCCTGCTGGCGGCGCTGATGGAAACCCCCGGTGCGGTCATCTCTGTGCGTGATATCGAGGAGCGGCTGTACGGCTGGGAAGAGGAAGTGTCGAGCAATGCCGTCGAAGTGCTGCTCCACCGCCTGCGCAAGAAACTCGGCGGCGAATGGGTGCGTAATGTGCGCGGGGTCGGTTTCAAGATCGTCGAGCCGGCTTGAACTCGATCCGCGTTCGCCTGATTTTGTGGCTGACGGTGGCGTTGGGCGCCTCCAGCCTCTTCGTTGGCCTGATTGCCTATCAACTTGCCTGGGACGGCTTTAACCGTCTGCGTGACTATTCGCTTGAGCAGATCGCCTATACGATTCTGCAGCACGAGGTGAATCCCAGTCCGGTGGCCGACCAGGCCGGCCAATACCTGAGCCAGGTGTGGAATTCGGATGGCAGCCTGCGTTTCAGTACCCGACCGGAGATCAAGCTGCCGCTGCAGCCGACAGGCGCCCATCACCT
This sequence comes from Rhodocyclaceae bacterium, assembly GCA_030824115.1. GTDB lineage: Bacteria > Pseudomonadota > Gammaproteobacteria > Burkholderiales > Rhodocyclaceae > Sulfuricystis. The sequence continues at coordinate 28,675 of JAVBYI010000013.1, forward strand.
CGATTGGCTGGGTGAGGAATGGCACATTGTCACGGTGACGGAAGGCGAGCGCATCGTTCAAGTGGGCAACCCGACGTCCAATCGCGGCCTGATGTTCAAGGAGATTCGCCTCTGGCTCGGCATACCGCTGACCATCCTGGTGATGCTGATGGGCACCTTGATGTCGGGTGTGGTGGCCGATACCCTGATGCCGCTCGATACCTTGCGCCAGAAAATTCTTGCTCGCGCGCCCAGTCAGTTGGAGCCTTTGCCGGCAGAGGAACTCCCGGAAGAGATTGCGCCGCTGGTGGGCGCCATCAACGACCTGCTGGGCCGGCTTGACCACTTGCTCAGCAAACAGCGCAGTTTTATCGCCGACGCCGCGCATGAAATGCGCACGCCGCTGACGGCAATCAAGTTGCAGGCGCAAGTGATGGCGGCCAGCGCGACGGCGGAAGACCGTCAGGTGGCGCTGGCGGCGCTGCGTGCCGGGGTGGATCGTGCCACCCATCTGGTCGAGCAGTTGCTCCAGCTCGCCCGCTTCGATGCCGAAGCGATGTACGCGCCAATGCTGCAGCCCTGCCGGGTGGCGCAACTGGCGCGCCAACTGGTGATCGAGTTTTCGCAACTCGCGGAAGAGCGTCGTATCGACCTCGGCCTCGGGCATTGCGATGACGGGGTGATTGCTGCAGACGAAGCGGGACTGCGCATCCTGCTGGGCAATCTGATCGACAACGCGCTGCGTTACGCGGGGGAAGGCAGTCGTGTCGATGTTGAGGTGCGCGCTGAAGCGGATCGGGTATCGCTGTGGGTGATCGATACCGGCCCGGGCATTCCGGCGGCCGCGCACGAGCAGGTATTCGAGCGCTTTCGCCGTCTTGCCAGCGCCGACATTCCGGGCAGCGGTCTCGGTCTGGCGATCGTCCGTGAAATTGTCGAACTGCACCATGGACAGATCCATTTGCTGGATACGCCCGGCGGTGGCTTGAGTGTCCGCGTCGACCTGCCGCTCGCCTGAATTCACGATTTCCGCAGTTTCCGGGGGAGTTCTTGCGCCGAACTTACAAACGCGCGCCTCGGTAAGTGGATGGTAAGTCCGTGTTTCCTAGAGTCCCCGCTACGGCAATTCTGCCGTTACACCAATACGTTTAGAGGGGGCCAGATGGCACAAGAGACCTATGAGCGGATTCGGGCTAACCCGAAATTCCAGCAATTTGTCAGCAAGCGCAATAAATACTCGATCGTGATGAGCATTCTGATGATCATCGCCTACTACGGTTACATCCTGCTGATCGCCTTTGACAAGCCGTTCCTGGCGACCAAGCTCGGTCCGGGCATGGTGACGTCGATCGGTATCCCGATGGGCGTGGGCGTCATTGTCTTCACCATCGTTCTCACCTGGATCTATGTGCGTCGTGCGAATACCGAGTTCGATGCCGAGGCCGAAGCCATTATCAAGGAGGCGAATTAATGAATGCCGGTTTGAAATCTCTTTACGTTGCTGTCGCTGTCCTGCTGGCCGGTGCGGCCGGCATGGCGATTGCCGCCGGTGCCGATCTTGGTCAGACGCAGAAGCAGGCCACCAACTGGACGGCGATCGCGATGTTCGCCATCTTTGTCGGCGCCACGATGTACATCACCAAGTGGGCAGCCGGCAAGACCAAGTCGGCTGCGGACTTCTACACGGCGGGTGGCGGCATCACCGGTTTCCAGAACGGCCTCGCGATTGCCGGCGACTACATGTCGGCCGCGTCTTTCCTGGGTATCTCGGGCCTCGTTTTTGCGTCCGGTTTCGATGGTCTGATCTTCTCGATCGGCTGGCTGGTCGGTTGGCCCGTCATCACTTTCCTGATGGCAGAACGTCTGCGTAACCTCGGCAAGTTCACCTTCGCCGACGTGGCTTCCTACCGCTTTGCCCAGACCCCGCTGCGCAGCTTCGCGGCGACCGGCACGCTGGTGGTGGTGGCCTTCTACCTGATCGCCCAAATGGTCGGTGCCGGCCAGTTGATCAAGGTGCTGTTCGGCCTCGACTACATCTACGCGGTGATGCTCGTCGGCGTCATCATGATGATGTACGTGCTGTTCGGCGGCATGACGGCAACGACCTGGGTACAGATCATCAAGGCGGTCATGCTGCTCATCGGCGCGACCTTCATGGCCGTGATGGTGCTGCTCCAGTTCGATTTCTCGCCCGAGATGTTGTTTGCCAAGGCGGTGGAAGTGCATGCCAAGCATGATGCGATCATGGGGCCGGGCGCATTGATCAACGATCCGATTTCAGCAATCTCCGTCGGCATGGCGCTGATGTTTGGCACCGCCGGCTTGCCGCACATCCTGATGCGCTTCTTCACCGTGCCGAACGCCAAGGAAGCCCGCAAGTCGGTCGCTTGGGCGACGACGTGGATCGGCTACTTCTACATTCTCACCTTCATCATCGGCTTTGGTGCCGTGGTCATGCTGATTCAGGACCCCGCTGCCTACTATGTGCCGAAGATCGTCGATGGCGTGCAAGCGGTCGGTGCCGATGGCAACCTGCTGTGGGATGGCCTCAAGGGCGGCGGCAATATGGCGGCGGTGCACCTCGCCAACGCCGTGGGCGGCAACATGTTCCTCGGCTTCATCTCTGCGGTGGCTTTCGCCACGATTCTGGCCGTAGTCGCCGGCCTGACGCTCTCGGGCGCTTCGGCGGTGTCGCATGACCTCTACGCCTCGGTCTGGCGTCATGGCAATGTCGATAGCGCTACCGAACTGCGCGTCTCGAAGATCACCACGGTGATCCTCGGTATCGTTGCGGTGCTGCTCGGCATCATCTTCGAAAAGCAGAACGTCGCCTTCATGGTGATGCTGGCCTTCACGGTCGCCTGCTCGGCCAACTTCCCGGTGCTGTTCATGTCCGTGCTGTGGAAAGACTGCACGACCAAGGGTGCGGTTGCCGGTGGTAGCGTGGGCCTGGTGCTGTCGGTGGCCTTGACGATCATGTCGCCAGCCGTGTGGGAAGCTGCACTGGGCAACCCGAAGGGCAGCGCGATGTTCCCGTATGCCTCCGCCGCCATCTTCTCGATGACCTCCGCCTTCCTGGTGATCTGGATCGTCTCGCTGCTCGACAAGAGCGAGCAGGCGCTGAAGGAGCGCGCCCTGTTCTCCGACCAGCTGACCCGCTCGGAAACGGGCGTGGGTGCTTCCGGCGCTTCGGGACACTAAGCCCGCGCTTGATTGCAAGCTGCATTGCAAAAAAGGCCAACCTGCGGGTTGGCCTTTTTCATGGGAGCTTCAGAAGCACTGCAGTTGCTGCGCCTGACAATAGCTGCGTTTGAGCCAGGCCAGCCCGATCCAGCACCAGAACAGGACGAAGAAGGCAACCACCGGCAGGTGCCGGTCGATGACCTGGGGCGGACATATGGCACGGACGAGCTTGAGGACGGGCCGCGTGGCGATGACGAACAGTTGGTAGATACTGTTGTCGTGTCGCCGCTGGCCTGCCAGCAGCGCCAGAAGACCCTGGCCCAGCAGCAGGAGTAGCGCGACTTCAGCCAATGCCCGCAGGGCGCCCAGGAGAAACAGTTCGGGGTGGCTCATGGGCAGATGAGGAGGCTGCCGGCTCAGTCGTCCTCGTCGCGGTGCGCCTTGGCCATGGCCGGATGGACCAGGTTGGGATAGCGCACGTGATCGACAAAGTCCTGGATTTTCTGGCTTGGGGCCGGCGAGATTAGGGTACCGATCACGACGCCGATGAAGCCGGCCGGAATGCCGAAGAGGCCGGCTGAAATCGGGCTGATGTCCCACCATAACGGCGCATTGATGCCGAAGAAGGGATAGGTCATCACCATGTAGGTGGCGCACACTGCCAAGCCGGCCAGCATGCCGAGGACGGCGCCGAGCTGGTTGGCGCGCTTCCAGAAAATGCCGAGCACCAGGGCAGGAAAGAAGGCCGAACCGGCGAGCGAGAAGGCGGCACCAACGAGGAACAGGATGTTGCCCGGTTTGAGCGAGGTGACATAGGCAGCCAGCATGGCGGCGAGCAGCAGCAGCGCCTTGGAGGCGACCAGTCGGCGGCTGGTCGGCGCGCTGGGGTCGATCATCTTGTAATAGACATCGTGCGACAGGGCATTGGCGATGGTTAGCAAGAGGCCGTCGGCGGTGGACAGCGCCGCCGCCAGACCACCAGCGGCGACCAGACCGGAGATGACATAGGGCAGGCCTGCGATCTCGGGGGTGGCGAGGACGATCAGGTCGCCGCCGATGGTGATTTCGGCGAGTTGCACCAGACCGTCGCGATTGATGTCGGTGATTGCCATCAGGGTCTTGTCGACCGCAGCCCAGTTGCTCACCCAGGCAGGCAATGAGGCGAAGCTGGAGCCGACGAGGTTGTTGTAAACCTCGAACTTGACGAGGATGGCCAGGGCCGGCGCGGTGACGTAAAGCAGGAAGATGAAGAACAGCGACCAGAACACCGAGCGGCGTGCCTCCTGCACCGAGGGCGTGGTGTAAAAGCGGATCAGGATGTGCGGCAGCGCGGCGGTGCCGACCATCAGGCAGAAGATCAGCGCGAGGAAATTTTTCTTCGCCTTGGTGCGATTCTCCTCCTGCTCGGCCGCATCCTTGCCGTCGGCGGCAAAGGCTTCGGCATGGGGCTTCACATGCCCGGCCTTGGCGCTGGCGCTGGTTCTGGTCGCCGCCCAGAGTTTGCTGGCTGCGCCCGGTGTGGCTGGATAATCCTTTAGTTCCTTTTCGGCAGCCTCGATGGTGCGGTAATCGTCGGGATCGGCGAGCCTGAGGGTCAATATCCGATCCTGAAGCTTCTGCTTTTCGGCGATGAGAAAGTCTTCGCCTCCTGCTTCCAGTCCCTGCAGGTTGGCCTCGGCATCCGCCGCGCGTGCACGGAAGATCGCCCGCACCGATTCTTCGGCGGCACCCTTGGGTGAGTCGGGCGTGTTGAATTCCTGTTCGAGCGCGCTGACCTTGGGCAGTACCGAGGTGTAGGCGGCGATCTGCGGAATCGGGTTGCCGGTATGAATCACCGACAGCCAGACCACCGGGATCATGTAGGCGACGATCAGGATGATGTATTGCGCGACCTGCGTCCAGGTCACCGCTTTCATACCGCCGAGGAAAGAGCAGACGAGGATGCCGGCGAGGCCAACGAACACGCCGATGGTGAATTCGAGGCCGGTGAAGCGGCTGGTGATCAGGCCGACGCCATAGATTTGCGCGATCACATAGGTGAAGGAGCAGAGGATGGCGGCGAGCACGCCGATCAGGCGCGGGATGTTGCCGCCATAACGGGCACCGAGAAAGTCGGGAATGGTGAATTGCCCGAACTTGCGCAGATACGGCGCCAGCAGCAGGGCGACCAGGACATAGCCGCCGGTCCAGCCCATGATGAAGGCCAGCCCGTCATAGCCGGAAAGGTAGAGCGTGCCAGCCATACCGATGAAGCTGGCGGCCGACATCCAGTCGGCGCCGGTGGCCATGCCGTTGAACAGTGCCGGCACGCGCCGGCCGGCGACGTAATACTCCGAGACGTCGGCGGTTTTCGACATGAAGCCGATGCCGGCATAGAGCAGGATGGTGGCGAACAGGAAGATGTAGCCGAGAATCTTGTTAGGCACGCCCAACATTTCGAGTGCCCCGACCAGCACCACGAAGGCGATGAAACCGCCGGTGTAAAAGCTGTAGTAACGCTTGAGTTGGCCGAAAAAGACCGAATTGTGTGCAGGGCCGGCCATCAGTCTTCTTCCTCGGCCACGCCGTATGTCTTGTCCAACTGATTCATGCGCCGGGCGTAGAACCAGATGATCAGCACATAAATGATCAGGGCGCCCTGAGCGCCCATGTAGAAGCCCACCGGGCCAATGATGATGATCTCGTTCAGCTCGCGCGCAAACCAGCTTACCACAAAGGTGGCCACAAACCAGATGGTGAGCAGACCGGCCGTCAGGGCCTGGTTGCGGCGCCAATACTGTTTGTGCTTTTCTGTCAGTTGCATCTTGATCCCTGATGGCGGTGTGTTGTGGCTACGGTCGTCTGCGCGACGTTTGAATGGTAAGCTTAAACGAAGCTTACACAATTAACTAAAGTCATGAGAACCGGATTCGCGTTACTTGTTTTGCTGACGCCACTGCCCGCCCTGGCCGCCGGTAGTGGCGCGGTGGGCGAAAACCTCCTCTGGCTGGCGCTGATCCTGATGAGCGCCCGCCTGTTTGCGCCGCTGGCGCAGCGTATCGGCTTTCCGGCGGTGCTGGGCGAGTTGCTGCTCGGTGTGGTGCTCGGCAATCTGGCGCTGTTGGGCATTGGCCTGTTCGACACGATCAAACAGGACCCGATCATTGCCTTCATCGCCGAACTGGGTGTAATCGTGCTGTTGTTGCAGATCGGTCTCGAAACGCGACTGGCCGATCTGGTAAAAGTCGGCGCTCGCGCGACGGCCGTGGGCGGCGTTGGCATTGTCGTGCCCTTTGTCCTGGGTGCCTTTCTGGTCGGGCCGTGGCTACTGCCGGGGCAGACGCAGAACACCTATCTGTTTCTCGGCGCCACACTGGCGGCCACTTCAGTTGGCATCACCGGCCGGGTCTTCCGTGATCTCGGCAAGCTCGGCACGCCCGCCGCTCGCATTGTGCTGGGGGCCGCAGTGATCGACGATGTGCTCGGCCTAGTCATCCTTGCCGTCGTATCGAGCCTGGTGCAGGCCGGTTCGGTGAGCATCGGGCAGGTGGGCGGCATCATTGCCGAGGCGGTGATCTTCCTCGCCGGCAGCATCTGGCTGGGCCGCAGGATCGCGCCGCATTCCTCGCGCTGGCTGGCCCACCTTGATGCCGGCCCATCGATGTTGTTTGCCCAGGTGCTCGCCACCGCGCTTGCGCTGGCTTGGCTGGCGCATGCCATCGGCCTCGCGCCGATCATTGGTGCCTTTGCTGCGGGTCTGCTGTTCGAACCGCTGTTCCTCAAGGATTTTCGGACGCCGCAAATCGTTCAGGACATCGAGCCGTTGATGCGTGAACCCGAAAGTCGAGCCCTGATGGATCAGTTGATGCCGATCCTGACGAAGCATACCGGCCACCAGCACGAGCACATGATTGAGCCGATCGGCTATTTCTTCGTGCCGGTGTTCTTCGTGCTGACCGGCATGCAGGTGGATCTGGCTACCCTTGCCGATCCGCAGATCGTCGCTATTGCGCTGGGCGTGACAGTGGCCGCCGTGATCGGCAAGTTGGCCGCCGGCTACTTCGCCGGTTCGGCCGGCCGCTGGCTGGTCGGCTGGGGCATGGTGCCACGGGGCGAAGTGGGCCTGATTTTCGCCATGGTTGGCAAGCAGCTCGGCGTGATGGATGAGGCGATGTTTTCGGTCATCGTCATCATGGTGATCCTGACCACGCTGATTACTCCGCCGGTATTGACCTGGCTGTTGCGCCGCGCCTAGAAGACGCCGTCTGTTATCTACGCCAGCCTGGACAAGCGCAAATTTCTATAACGAATGAGAGAGGTTGTTGATCTGCCTCAATAACATTCTCCCATATGAGGATTTTAATTTAATCACGTTTTATCATTAAATTTCTCATAAGCACTATGTCTGTTCATGAGTTGACCGCTAAGTTTCCTTGGCAGGATTTTCGCCAATTCCGGCGACTACTCATCTTGATACTCGGCGTCATCAATCTGTTTGCCTGGGGGCTGGGCAGTATCGCTTTACTGCAAAGCCGCAGTCACTATCACGAGCGGGCCGTGATGATGACCGGCAGCTTTGCCGCACTGATTGAGGAACGGATTGCCGACCGGGTACGCTTGGTCGACAACGCGTTGCTGCGGGTGCAATCGGAGTTGGAAGCGCAGATGCGTCAGGGGGGGATTCAAGGGACGCGCCTGAACGATTTTCTGGCGATTCAGGAACAGCAACTGCCCGAGTTGACGGGTATTCGCGTCACCGATCCGCTGGGCGTGGTGCGCTGGGGGCGGGGTGTCAATCCGCGCGCGGGCATCAGTTATGCCGATCGGACGTTTTTTGAGGCGCATCGCCAGCGTAACGAGAACCGCCTGATTGTCTCCGCACCACTGCTGGGACGAGTCAGTTCATTGTGGGTGATCGCCTTTACCCGTCCCTACCGCAATGCGGCAGGCCAATTTGCCGGCATCCTGTCTGCAGCGGTGACGGTTAACACCTTTGGCGATGTGCTTGCCCAAGTGGAGCTGGGTAACGCTGGTACGGCGGTTTTGCGCTATGCCGATATGGGACTGATTGCGCGCTATCCACCGCTCGATGGGCCGCTCGGCCTGCCTGGGCATAACAAGGTTTCGGAAGAGTTTCTGGCGGTGATCGCTTCCGGGCAGGCTGTGACGTCTTATCACACGGCCAATCCGCCTGACGGTATCGAGCGCACCTATGCTTTCCGGCGCATGCCGACGTTGCCGTTCATGCTGGCGGTGGGCATGGCGCGTGATGCATACCTTGCGCCCTGGCGCAAGGAGGTCTGGCACGTTATTTTCGTTCTGACAGCTTTTCTCGCCACCACACTGGCGAGCGCATGGCTGATCGTGCAACTCTGGCGGCGCCAGCATGAAGTCAAGGCGCAATTGCTGCGCAGCGAGGAGGGGCTGCGGCGCGCCCAGGCATTGGCGCACATCGGCAGTTGGTACCATGACCTGGTTGCGGATGAGTTGACCTGGTCGGATGAGTGTTACCGGATTTTCGGCATTTCGCCCGGGACGCCGATGACACTGGAAAAGCTGACGGCCTACCTGCATCCGGCCGATGTCCGCGACGTCCTCAGTGCCTGGGAGGCTGCCTTGCACGGGGCGATGTTCGACATGGACCATCGCATTATCGTGGCGGGCCGCGAGCGCTGGGTCCATGCACAGGCCGTGATTGATTTCGATGCCCGGCGGCGGCCGGTCAATGCCGTTGGTACGGTGCAGGACATCACGGCACAAAAGGAATTGGCCGAGCAGCGGCATCTGATTGGTGAAGGCAACGACATCAATTACCGTGTTGCCCGTGCGCTGCATGAAACCAACCGCCCGTTTGCGGAAAACCTCCAGCAGGCGATGGCCGAGCTGAATGTCATGCAGGGACTGCGACAGGGTGCCAATGCCCAGTTGTTCATCAGCGCAGAGGGGACGCATACCGCATTGCAGATGCACCACGGCCAACCGCTGTGGCAGCGGTCGGCACCCGAGGTGAGTAGCGAGACCGTCCAGGTGGTCGCCCGGTGTGACCAGAGCGAGCCCCTGCACGGTCATTATTTTGTCCCGCTGACGCATGGCAACGAGCGGCTCGGCGTCCTCGTGCTCGATACTGAGGAGGCCCCCTGCGCGCACCCTTACCGCATCGAGGCCCTGCGCGCGATTGGCGAGAGTTTTGCGGTTGCCATCATCAAGGAACGTAGCACTGCATTGCTGCGTCAGGCCACCGAGAAGGCCGAAAGTGCCAACCTGGCCAAGAGCCAGTTCCTGGCCACCATGTCGCATGAGATTCGCACGCCGATGAACGGCATCCTTGGCATGGCCCAGTTGCTCGTGATGGATGATGTGGATGAGCAAACGCGGCGCGACTACGCCGGCACCATCCTGCATTCCGGCCAGACACTGCTGTCCCTGCTTAACGACATCCTCGATCTTTCCAAGGTCGAGGCGGGCAAGATCGTGCTCGACAACAAGGTTTTCGATCCGGTGCGCTTGATTGCCGAAGTGGTGGCCCTGTTTGCCTCTAACGCCGGGCAAAAGCTGTTGCAGCTTGATGGTGTCTGGCACGGTCCGGCGCGGCATTACAAGGGCGATGCGGTGCGCCTGCTGCAAATGCTTTCCAACCTGGTCAGCAATGCGCTCAAGTTCACGGCGACAGGGCGGGTGCATATTGAGGCCGGCGAGCGTCATGTGCTGTCGGTCCAGGGCGTGACCATGGCGACGCTGCGCTTTGCCGTGGTAGACACCGGGATTGGCGTGCCGGAAGACAAGCGTGCGCTGTTGTTCGAACCCTTCTCGCAGGTGGATGGCACGACCACACGGCGCTATGGTGGCACGGGCCTGGGGCTGTCGATTGTGCGCCGGCTGGCCGAACAGATGGGCGGCGAGGTGGGTATCGAGAGCGTGCCTGAACAAGGGGCGTGCTTCTGGTTTACCGTGCAGGCCGAGGTGGTGCACCGGGACGCATCCGAGTCGGCTGCCGGCGAGAATGCGTCGGATACACGGGATACGATGCCCGTGGTGGGTGCGCGCGATTGTGCCGGGCTGGTGCCGCGCCTGCACGAATTGTCTGCCCTGTTGGCGGGGCGCAGCTTTGCGGCGGTGAAGTTGAGCCGCGAGTTGCAGCGCGAATACGCGTGCTGCGATCAGGTGGAAGCGCTGGCAAGGATTGTCCAGCAGTTGGAACAGTTTGATTTTTCGGCAGCGGCAACGCAGTTGGAGACGCTGCTGGCTTCAATGGAGAGGAGTCCGTCATGAAATCAGATGGACAGTGTCCCACCATTCTGATCATCGATGACACGCCGGCCAATCTGATGGTGCTGGGCGGTGCGCTTGAGGGGGAGTTTGACCTGCGGGTGGCGACCTCGGGTGCGGAAGGCTTGCGCCTTGCGGCGGACTTGCGGCCGCAGCTGATTTTGCTCGACATCATGATGCCGGAGATGGATGGCTTCGAGGTATGCCGGCGCCTCAAGGCCGACCCGTTGTTGCAGGGTATCCCGGTGATCTTTGTGACCGCACTCAGTGAGCGTCATGCCGAGGTGGCCGGTCTGGCGCTTGGCGCGGCCGACTACATTACCAAGCCGGTCAATGTCGACATCGCGCGTCAGCGCATCCACAACCTGATCGAGCGCGAGGCGCTGCGCCGGCAGGTGGAGACCAATGCGCTCGAAGCGGCCAGCCAACTGGCCAGGCTCAAGCTTGAGTTCATGCGCAATATGAGCCATGAGTTGCGTACGCCGCTGAATGGCATCCTGGGCCTGGCGATGATGGGGCAGCGTGCGGGCGATCTGGAGAAGGCCAAGGTGAGCTTTCACCGCATTGAGGTCGTGGCCACCGAGTATCTGGCTGTTGTCGAGCATATTCTGGACTTTGATGATGCGCAGTCGGGGCGTCTTGAAATCGTCAGGGGCGCCTTCGATCTGGGCCTGTTGCTTGATGATCTGGTATTCCAATGGTCTGAACGTGCGATGGCCAAGGGCTTGCAGGTGATGACGCAGGGCTTGCCTGAGCTCGGGAGCTGGTATGACGGGGATGCGCGCTGGATCAACGAGATACTTAGGCAGTTACTCGACAACTCGGTGAAGTTCACCGACCAGGGACAGGTGACGTTCTCTGTGAGCCATGAGCGGGAGATGATGTGCTTTTCCATTGCCGATAGCGGCATCGGCATGAGTGACGAAGATCTCTATCTGGCCTTCCATCCCTTCCAGCAGGTCGACGGCAGCCTGACGCGCCGCTTCGGCGGGGTTGGCTTGGCGCTGGCACTGGTCAATCTGCTGGTCGAGCGTATGGGCGGCTCCCTCCGCGTTGAAAGCACCCCCGGCGTGGGGACGCGTTTCGATGTGCGTTTGCCGCTGGCCCCCGCCGAACCCAACATGGCGCGCTGATCTGGCCTGCAGGCGAATCGGCGAAGCGCCGCTTGCATCCGGCTTTGGCTTCGGATAGGGTTCGACTTTCGTCATTATTAAGCGTGGGGGTATTGATGCGGCGTTTAGTGACCGCCGTGGGCGGGGTTCTGCTCGCGTTGCTGGCCGTGGCCGTACCGGCACAGGCCGAGGAACGCATTGCGGTTGCTTATCCTGGGCCGTTCAATGTCCCGCTCCTGCCGCTCGATGTGGCGCGTGCCATCGGGGCAGACCGTGCCGAGGGGATCGAACTGGTGCCGCGTTTCGTCAGCGGTGCTGGCGCCTTGGGCGACTTGCAGTCGCGCAATGTCGATTTTGCCGTGCCGGGCATTCCTGCCGCGATGTCAGCACGGGCGCGTGGTGCCGATGTGGTGGCCGTCATGCCGGTCAACGCCTTGCCGGTCTATCAACTGGCCGTGCGCGCGGCCCTCAAGGATCGAGTCAAGCGGCCAAGCGACCTGGCAGGCCTGCGTATCGGCGTGACCAGCAGCACCGGCGCTGCCAAGACCACGTCGCATCAGGTGGCCGAGCTACTGCTCAAGCAGGATGGTGTTCCCGCCGCTCGCCAGCGTATTGTCGCGATTGGTCAGAGTTGGGAAGAAGTCCGTGCCGCCGTCGATATCGGCGCTGTCGATGCGGTTATCGGTTTCGAGCCCTTCCCGGGGCGTCTGGCCGATGAGGGGCTGGCCCATATCGTCTTTGACTTGGCTAACCCACGGGATGCCGTCCGTGTCCCCGGCGCGGGTTTTTTGCTGGCGGGGTTGGTCACGCGTAGCGACGTCATCGCGCAGTCGCCGGAGAAGGTCGGCAAGGTTGTTGCCGTGGTGCGGCGCACGCTGCTATGGATGGCCGAGCACTCCCCCGAAGAGATTGTCGCTGCGCTGCCGGAAGCTGCAGCCGACAAACGCGCTGCGCTCGTTGCTTCCCTGCGTCGCTACCCGCACCAGTACAGCCCGGATGGCAGGTTCTCGCAGCGCCAGATTGATGAGACCAATCGCTTTTTCGCCGCCACCGGCAGCGAGTCGAAGCCGGTGCCCCTCGCTGCCATGCTCGATGCCCGCTGGGCCGGGAGCAAACCGTGATGGTGCCCTACCGCACGCTGCGTGCGCGTGCGACGCTCATGGTGGCGGGCGTCCTGGCGGGCGCTGCGGTTTTTGCCCTGCTGGTTGCCACTTACACGTATCGCACCGCATTCGACCGCAGTGCGCGTGATCGGGGCGATCTGGTGATGCGCGACTTCCGTGAAAAGCTCAGGAATATTGAGAGTGAGTGGGGCGAAAGGACGATGCGCGAGAAGACGCGCCTTGAGTTCTCGCGCCTGCTGGAAAATCCGGAGGGCCGTTGGAGCCGGTTGCGTGCCTATCTTGCCGCGTTCTCCAATTCCCCATTTTTTGCCGGCATGTCCTTGTGTGATGCAGGCGAACGCCTGCTGTTTCGCCACGGGCCGTCGACTGCCTGCAAAGGGCCAGCGGAACCCCATGCCAAGCATGTACATCACTACTTTACGGATGCGGCAGACTACCTGTTCGTCGAGGTTGATGCACCCATCTGGCTCGGGCCGGAGGGAATGGGCCGCATGCATCTGGCGATCCCGCTGGACAATGCCTTCCTCTGGCGCCATGCTTTTCCCGATACCGAACTGTTTCTCGAATGGGGAAACCGGATGGTGGCTGCTTCTGCGGGCGCGACCGGCCTATCGCGCGGACTGCCCGGTTACAGCGGCGGCTTCGAGCGCGATGGCGTACACATTGAGCAGCGGCGCATTGCCTTGCCGGGAAATGCGCCCGCGCCCTACTTGACGATCCAGACGCGCATCACGCCGCCGTTTTCCCTTGTCGAGGCTTTCTGGATGGGTGTCGCGATTTTCGTTTTCGTCGCGACGGTGCTGATGCTCGCGTTGCGCCGCTGGCTGGCCGGCCTGTTGCCGCGCATCGAGTGCCTGAGTCAGGCGGCCGGGTTGTATGCCCGGGAAGGCAGGCAGAGCGAGCCCTTGGCCCGCTTGCTGCAACAGGCGGCGGGCGCCAACAATGACGAACTCAGTCGGGTGGCCGTGGCAACCATCAACATGGTTGCGGCACTCGATTTGCGCGACCATGAGCGCCAGCAGACGTTGGAGAAGTTGCAGTTGGCGGAAAAGGTGTTCGAAAACAGCGCGCAGGCGATCCTGATTACCGATGCCTCGGTGCGCATCGTTTCGGTCAACCCGGCGTTCTCGGAAATTACCGGCTATACCGCCGCAGAGGCGGTTGGTCAGAACCCGCAGAAATTTTCCTCCGGTCGTCATGACGCCAGTTTTTATGCTGCGATGTGGGCTTCGTTGCGCCAGCATGGCATCTGGGCCGGCGAGGTCTGGGACCGACGCAAGAATGGCATGGTCTACCCGAAGTGGTTGACCATCAACGCCGTCGAAGATGCGGCAAGCGGCCAAGTCAGCCACTATGTCGGCATTTTTTCTGACATTACCGAGCAGAAGGAAAATGCCGCACGTATCGAGCACTTGGCCTACCATGACCCGCTGACCGGTTTGCCGAATCGCTTTGCCCTGAATGCCCATCTGGCGCAATCCCTGTCGGACGCACGTCGCAATGGCACCCATCTGGCGGTGATGTTCCTCGATCTCGACCGTTTCAAGACCGTAAACGATTCGCTGGGCCACGACGTCGGCGATCAGTTGCTGATTGCCGTGGCCCAACGTATTCGTGGCGCCCTGCGCGAGTCGGATACCGTGGCGCGATTGGGTGGTGACGAGTTTGTCGTCATCGTTCAGGGGATCGTTGGCCCCGAAGATGCGGCGCGCGTGGCCGAGAAGATCGTCGCCGAAGTTGGCGAGCCGCTGACGCTGGCCGGCCATTCGCTGCATACGTCGCCATCGATCGGGATCGGGATGTTTCCCACCGACGGTGCCAGCGTCGAGACCTTGATGAAGAATGCCGATGCGGCGATGTATTACGCCAAGCAGCACGGCCGCAATGGTTTCCGCTTCTTCACCGCCGACATGAATGCTGCCGCCAGCGAACGCTTGTTGTTCGAAACGCAACTGCATCACGCGTTCGATCGCCACGAGTTTTTCCTTGTCTTCCAGCCGCAGGTGGATATTGCCAGTGGGCACGTGGTGGGGGTCGAGGCGCTGGTGCGCTGGCGTCATCCCGACCGGGGGGAAATTCTGCCGGAACGGTTCATTTCCATTGCCGAGGAAATCGGTCTGATTGTGCCGCTCGGCGCCTGGGTACTGGAGGAGGCCTGTCGTGAGGCGATGCGCTGGGGCGTCGGGGCCGCCGATCTGCGCGTGGCCGTCAATGTCTCGGTGCATCAACTGGAAGAGCGTCGCCTTGCCGAACATGTGGCCGCAACGTTGACAAAGACTGGCCTGCCGCCGCATCGACTTGAACTGGAAATTACCGAAAGCGCCGTGATGCGCCACCCGGAAGCCGCTGTCGAGATGCTGCGTTCGCTGGCTGCCCTGGGCGTGCATCTGGCCATCGACGACTTTGGCACGGGCTATTCCTCGCTTGCCTACCTGAGGCGCCTGCCCAACAGCCGGCTCAAGATCGACCGCTCGTTTGTCATGGACCTCGAAACCGATCCCAACGACGTCGCGATCACCGAGGGCATCATTGCGCTGGCGAGATCGATGGGCTTGGCCGTCACGGCCGAGGGTATCGAGACGTCTGCCCAACTCGACATGCTGCGCCGCTTCGGCTGCCGCGAAGGTCAGGGTTTTCTGTTCAGCAAGCCGCTGTCGGTCGAGGCCCTGCGCGAGTTCCTGCGGGGTGCCGGGAGTATGGGCGCAGTGGCCGCCCTCTCGGTGGATAAGCCGGAACGCCTGCACTGACGTTCCCGCCCGAACCGCCATTACAATCTGCTGATGCAGACGCTCTCTCCTGATTGGCAGCGCCGTCGTTTACTGGTCCTGGCCGTGGTCGTGGCCGCTTATGTGCTGTCCTTTTTTCAGCGCTTCGCGCCGGCCGGCATCGCGCAGGATCTGGCCGCGAGCTTTCAAACCTCGGCGGCGTCGCTGGGCGTGTTGGCGGCCACTTACTTCTATGTCTATACGCTCATGCAGGTACCGACTGGCATCCTTGTCGATACGCTTGGGCCGCGTCGCATCCTGTTCATTGGCGGCATGGTCGCCGGGGCCGGCAGCCTGCTGTTCGGCATGGCGCAGACCCTCGATGCGGCATTGGCGGGACGCACGCTGATCGGGCTGGGCGTGTCGGTGACCTTCATCGCCATGCTGAAACTCATCGCGGTCTGGTTCGAGGAACATCGCTTTGCCAGTGTCGTTGGGCTGTCGATGCTGGTTGGCAATTTCGGTTCGGTGCTGGCCGGTTCGCCGCTGTCGTGGATGGCGCAGAACACCGGCTGGCGTGGCGTGTTTGTCGGCGTCGGCCTTGTTTCGCTGACGCTCGGGCTGCTGAGCTGGTTTCTGGTACGCGATCGGCCGCCAGGGAACGATGGTGCCGTCTCGCCAGCGCCGACATTTGACAGAACGGTCATTCTGACCGGCCTGCTGCGGGTGGTGAAGAATCGCGCCACTTGGCCGACGGTATTCGTCAATGCCGGGTTGTCCGGGAGCTTCTTTGCCTTCGGCGGTTTGTGGGCGACGCCCTTCCTGATCCAAGGACTGGGCATGACGCGTGACACCGCCACGGCCCACCTCTCGCTTTTCTTCGCCGGCTTTGCTGTCGGCTGTTTGCTGATCGGCACGCTGTCGGATCGCCTGCGGCGCCGCAAGCCGGTGATCATCGCCAGTTCGCTGGTGTATAGCGCCGTCTGGCTGGTGTGGCTCTCTGGCATCATCCTGCCGCTGGCGGCGACCTACGCGCTGTTCGGCCTGATGGGCCTGATGACGGCGAGTTTCACGCTCTCCTGGGCCTGTGCCAAGGAGGTCAATCCGCCGGCCCTGTCGGGTATGTCCACCTCGGTCGCGAATATGGGCGGTTTCCTGATGGGCGCGCTGTTGCAACCGGCGGTGGGCTGGATCATGGATCAGCGCTGGGATGGCACACTCATCGATGGCGTGCGCATCTACACCCCGGAAGATTATCGCTGGGGGCTGTTGCTGATCGCCAGCGCCACTTGGCTGGGCGCGCTGGCCGCCTGGTTCATTCGTGAAACGCATTGCAAGAATATCTGGAAGGAAAACCCATGAAAGGCATCATCCTGTTTGGCCATGGTTCGCGCAGCCCGGAATACGTGCAGCCCTTCAATCGTACGCGCGATCTGGTGGCCGCCAGGCAGCCCGGTGTACCGGTGGAACTCGGTTTTCTGGAGCTGACCCAGCCATCGCTTGAAGAGGCCATCGAGCGGCTCGCGGCGCAAGGGGTGCAAACGGTCAAGGTCGTGCCCATTTTCTTCGCGCCGGGCAAGCATGTCCTGAAAGACCTGCCGGAACGCATCGGCAATGCGATGGATCGCTTTCCCGCCCTCGAATTCGACATTGCAACCTGCGTCGGCGAAGTGGATGCAGTGATCGAGGCGATGGCCAGCCATGCGATTGAGGCTTGAAAAGTGAATATCAGGATATACTTATATACCCTATGAAAACAATATTCCAACTCTCCCCATACCGGTTGGCGGTGGCGGCTTTGTTTTATGCCGTCCTGTCAGCGCCGACATTTGCACAGACGCATACCGTGGTGCTGCGCGAGGTGCCGCTCACCCTGCCCGCCGAAGCGGTGATCGAAGCGACCAAGCAGGCGGTGGTGGCGACCCAGGTGTCCGGCCGCATCGTCGCGGTGGCGGTGGAGGCCGGTCAGCGCGTCAAGGCTGGTCAGTTGCTGATGCGCATCGATGCGCGCGAGGCGAGTGAGAATGCTGCAGCGGCGCGTGCCCAACTGGTGCAGGCGGAAGCGAATTACTCGCGCACACAGAATCTCTTCAAGCAGAAGTTTGTCAGCCAGGCGGCGCTGGATGCCGCCGATGCTCAACTGAAGTCGGCGCGTGCCCAGGCCGGTGCGGCTGGCGCGGGTGCGTCGCATGCCACGGTGACTTCGCCCTTGTCCGGGCTGGTGGCGGTGCGTCATGTCGAGCTGGGCGATCTGGCCATGCCGGGCAAACCCTTGCTGACGGTGTTCGATCCAAAGGGTCTGCGTGCCGTGGCGAATATCCCGCAGTACAAGCTGAAGGGTGCGCAACAAGCGAAAACGGCACGCGTGGAATTTCCGGAAAGTCGGCGCTGGCAAGACGGCGTTCGCGTCGAAATCCTGCCGACCATCGATGTGCAGAGTCACACGGCGACGGCGCGGGTCTATCTGTCCGATACCGATCTGGAGGGCGTCGTGCCGGGCATGGCGGCACGCGTGCATTTTGTGATTGGCAGTGCGCAGAAGCTGACCGTACCGCCACAAGCCATCCTGCGCCGTGGCGAGATCAGCGCGGTGTATGTGCTGAAGGACGGCAAGACCGCCTTGCGCCAAGTGCGCCTCGGCGAGCCGGTGGCGGATGGCGAGATCGAAGTACTGTCCGGTCTGGTGGCGGGCGACACGATCAGCCTCGATCCGGTCAAGACCGGCATCGAACTGAAACAGAAATAAATCATGGGAATTTCAGGCCGCATCGCAGCGTTTTTCCTGCATAACGCGCTGACGCCGCTGATTGCGCTGGTGGCGCTGCTGCTCGGCATCTTCGCCACGTTGATCACGCCGCGCGAGGAAGAGCCGCAGATCAATGTGACGATGGCCAATGTCTTCGTGCCCTTCCCCGGCGCGACGGTGAAGGATGTCGAAAATCTGGTCGCGCGTCCGGCGCAACAGGTGCTCTCGCGCATTGCCGGCGTCGAACACGTCTATTCGGTGTCGCGTCCCGGCATGGCGGTAATTACGGTGCAGTATGAAGTCGGCGAAGATCCGATCCAGGCGCTGGTGCGCCTCTATGACACGATTAACGCGCACAGTGACTGGGTTTCGCCGCACCTCGGCGTCGGTCAGCCGATCGTCAAGCCGAAGGGTATCGACGATGTGCCAATTGTCGCGCTGACCTTCTGGAGCGCGGCTGACGACAAGTCCGGCTTCGAGATGCAGCAGGTGGCGCGGGCGGTCGAGATCGAACTCAAGCGCATTCCCGGCACGCGCGATGTCGTCACGCTGGGCGGTCCCGGTCATGTAGTGCGCGTGCTGATGGATGCCGAGCGTCTGGCCGCCTACGGCATTACGGCGCAGGATCTCAAGGCGGCACTGCAGGTAACCAATGCCTCGCAGCCGGCTGGCAGCCTCGTCAAGGACAACAAGGAAATCCTCGTTCAGACCGGCACCTATCTGGAAACCGCCGCCGATGTGAAGAAACTGGTGGTCGGCGTGTACAACAAGAAACCGGTGTTCATGTCGGATGTGGCGCAGGTGATCGATGGTCCCGACCAGCCGAGCCGTTATGTCTGGCATGGTGCTGAAGGGAATGAATATCCGGCGGTGACGCTGGCGGTATCCAAGAAGCCGGGCGTGAATGCGGCCGATGTGGCCGAGGGCGTCATCCAGCGCATGAATTCGCTGAAAGGGACGGTGATCCCTGAGGGCGTCGAATTTACCGTGACGCGCAACTATGGCGAGACGGCCACTGACAAGGCGCAGAAGTTGATCGGCAAGCTGATTTTTGCGACGGCCTTCGTGGTGCTGCTGGTGCTGTTTGCACTGGGCAAGCGCGAGGCGGTGATTGTCGGCACGGCGGTGGCGCTGACGCTGGCGGCGACGCTGTTCGCTTCGTGGGCCTGGGGCTTCACGCTCAACCGCGTGTCGCTGTTCGCGCTGATCTTTTCGATCGGCATCCTCGTCGATGATGCCATCGTCGTGGTTGAGAACATTCACCGCTGGCACGGCCTGCATCCCAACAAGCCGCTGTGGGAAATTATCCCCGGTGCGGTCGATGAGGTCGGCGGCCCGACCATTCTCGCAACCTTCACCGTGATTGCCGCGCTGTTGCCGATGGCGTTTGTATCCGGCCTGATGGGCCCCTACATGAGCCCGATCCCGATCAATGCTTCGATGGGCATGTTCATCTCGCTGGCCATCGCCTTCATCGTCACGCCCTGGCTGGCCGCCAAGCTGATGAAACCCTCGCAGCATCATGGCCCGTCGGCCACGGATGCAAAGCTGGATGCATTCTTCCGCCGTGCTCTCTCGCCCTTCCTGCATCCGCAGACCGGTCGCAAGGCGCGCTCGACGTTGTGGCTGGGCGTGGTGGCCGCGATCCTTGCTTCGGTGTCGCTCGGCGTGTTCAAGTTGGTGGTATTGAAGATGCTGCCCTTCGACAACAAGAGCGAGTTTCAGGTGGTGCTCGACATGCCGGTTGGCACGCCGGTCGAGGAAACGGCACGGGTGCTGCGCGAGATGTCGGCGGAACTGGCGACGGTCAAGGAAGTGAAGGACTACCAGGCCTACGCCGGCACGGCGTCGCCGATCAACTTCAACGGCCTGGTGCGCCAGTACTACCTGCGCGCCAATGCCGAACAAGGCGATATCCAGGTCAATCTGGTGGACAAGGCGCATCGCGATCGCAAGAGCCACGAGATCGCCGTGTCGATTCGTGACCGGGTGATGGCGGTGGCGAAAGCCAGTGGCGGTAATGCCAAGGTGGTGGAAGTCCCGCCCGGCCCACCGGTGCTCTCGCCGATTGTGGCCGAAGTCTATGGCCCGGATTACGCCGGCCAAATTGCTGTGGCGCAAAAGGTGCGTGACGCTTTCGAGGGCACGGCCGATATTCTCGGCGTCGATGACACCGTCGATGAGGCGGCTGACAAGGTGGTGCTGCGCGTCAATCAGGCCAAGGCGGCGCTGCTCGGTGTGGCCCAGAAAGACATCGTCGAGACCGTCCGCATGGGCCTCTCAGGCGAGGATGTCACGCCATTGCACGATGGCGAGGCGAAATACGAGATTCCCGTGCGCATCACCCTACCGGCCGAGCGGCAGGCGACGCTCGATACCTTGCTCAAACTGAAAGTGCGGGCGCTGCCGGCCTACGGTGGCCAACTGGTGCCGATCTCCGAAGTGGTCGAGGCGCGGGCGGCGCCGCGCGAGAAGGTGGTCTTTCACAAGGACCTGCTGCCGGTCGTATATGTCACCGGCGACATGGGCGGCGAACTCGATTCCCCCTTGTATGGCATGTTCGATATTCGTTCCAAACTGAAAGACCTCAAGTTGGAACAAGGCGGTACGCTTGGCGAATATTTCATCAAGCAGCCGAAGGACCCGTATGCCGGTTATGCGGTGAAGTGGGATGGCGAGTGGCAGGTGACTTTTGAAACCTTCCGCGACATGGGCGCGGCTTATGCGATTGGTTTGATCCTGATTTACCTGCTCGTCGTTGCGCAGTTCAAGAGCTACCTCGTGCCACTGATCATCATGGCACCGATACCGCTCACCATCATCGGCGTGATGCCGGGGCATGCGCTGTTCGGTGCGCAGTTCACCGCGACCTCGATGATCGGCATGATCGCGCTGGCCGGCATCATCGTGCGCAACTCGATCCTGCTCGTCGACTTCATCAACCAGCAGGTGGCCGAGGGCATGGACTTCGCCGAGGCGGTGGTTCAGTCGGCGGCGATCCGCGCCAAACCGATTGCGCTGACCGGACTGGCGGCCATGCTCGGTGCGCTGTTCATTCTCGATGACCCGATCTTCTCCGGCCTTGCACTGGCACTGATTTTTGGCATCCTCGTCTCCACCATGCTGACGCTGGTGGTGATTCCGGTGCTGTATTTCGCGGCCTTCAAGAGCCGTTTATCCCTCAACCCTTCAGGAGCTAAAACCCCATGACCGTCAATCGCATCGTTCGCATCATCGCTGGTTTCTTCATCATGCTGTCGCTCGCCCTGGCACATTTCAACGGCCAGATCGACCTGTCGCAGATGAGCTGGCTGTGGTTTACCCTGTTTGTCGGCGCCAATCTGTTCCAGAGCGGCTTCACGACTTTCTGCCCGCTCGACAGCATTCTGAAAAAGCTTGGCGTGCCCGAGAGCTCGGGCGATTGCAAGACCGGCGGCTGCGCCTGAGCCTTGCTGGGGGATAATGGCGGATCACTAGCCGTTTGCCCCCATGAACAGCGCCGCTAACCACGACTTTGCCGCCGCCCGCTTCGAGGCGCTGATCCAGAATACGCCACTGGTGGTGGCCATGAGTTTTGATCGGGCGCTCAATGTGCGGCTGTGGAACCGTGCCGCCGAACACTGTTTTGGATTTACGGCACGTCAGGCAATCGGCCGGCGCTTGCGCGACCTGATTTCGGTTGCCACAGAAGGCGAGGAACTTGCCGAGATCATCGAGCGCGTGTGGGTGACGGGCCTGCCGTACAAGTCACAGGAGCTTTACCTCACCCTGTCGGATGGCCCGCACTGGTTTCAGGCCACCGTGTTTGCCGTGCTGGATGGTCAGGAAGTGCAGGATGTGTTTTTCATGGCCAGCGACGTGTCCGAGCGCAAACGCTTTGAAATGGCCCTGCGCGAGCACCGTGACAACCTTGAGGAGCAGGTGGCGCAGCAAACGGCCGATCTCAAGCGTGCCAAGGAGGAAGCCGAGAACGCCAATCAGGCCAAGTCGGATTTTCTTGCCAACATGAGCCATGAACTGCGCACCCCGATGCATGCCGTGCTGTCCTTTGCCCGTATTGGTCATGCGCGGGCGGGCAGTGCCGATGTCGACAAGATCAAAGGTTACTTCGAACACATTCGCGCCAGTGGCGAGCGCTTGCTCGATCTGGTCAATGACCTGCTCGATTTGTCCAAGCTTGAGGCCGGCCAGATGCAGTTCAACATGACGCGCTACGATCTGCGCCGGGCGATTGAAGATGTTCACGGCGAACTTGCGCCGCTGTTCGACGCGAAACACCTGCAGGTCGTTCTCGACATCACGGCCCCCGACACTTATCTGACGGCGGACCGCAAGCGTATCGACCAGGTGCTGCGCAACCTGCTTGGCAATGCCATCAAGTTTTCACCCGAGGGCGGCACGATTTCCATGACCGTTGCGGCCGCTGGTCTGCCGACCGGCCGGCGCGCTGGCGATGAGGGTGAGCGTACCGCCCTGCGCATTGCCATTGCCGACGCCGGCATCGGCATTCCGCCAGAGGAGCTTGAGACCATTTTTGACAAGTTCACGCAAAGCAGCCGTACCCAGACCGGCGCCGGGGGTACCGGCCTTGGCCTGGCGATCTGCCGCGAAATCGTCCATGGGCATCGGGGTATCATTGCCGCGCAAAATCGGCCGAGCGGTGGTGCCCTCTTCAATGTGCTGCTGCCGATCCAACCTGAGGGACTTTCATGACGCAGCGTCATATCCTGGTGGTCGACGATGAGCCGATCAATCTGATGATCATTCGGGAATATCTCGAAGGGCCGCAGTACGATCTGGATCTCGTGGAAAGTGCCAACATCGCCTGGCAGCGGCTGGAAACGGCCGCGCCGGCCTATGATCTGGTGATTCTCGACCGCATGATGCCGGGTATGACGGGTATCGAGTTGCTGCGACTGATGAAGGCCGATCCGCGCTTCAGCACGATTCCGGTGATCATGCAGACGGCGGCGACGGCGCCGGAGCAGGTGCGCGAGGGTATTGAGGCGGGCGCCTACTACTACCTTGCCAAGCCCTACGAGCCGGAAACCCTGCTCGCCATCGTGCGCGCGGCTGTCACCGATATTGAATCGCGCGAAGTGGCGCGCGGCCACGCCCGGGCGCATGTGCATGCAATGGCGTTGCTGGATCAAGCCGAATTCCATTTTCGTACGCTTGACGAGATCGGCCCGCTGATCGAGATTCTGGCCAGCCTGTGCCCGGTGCCCGATCTGGCGGCGGGCGGGCTGACTGAACTGCTCGTGAATGCTGTCGAACATGGCAGCCTTGGCATCAGTTATGAGGAAAAGCGTCGTTTGCGCCTGGCCGATAATTGGGAGGCGGAAGTGGCTCGGCGCCTCGCAATGGCTGAAAATATCCGCCAGGTTCGCGTCAGTGTTTGCCGGCATGTCGATCGACTGGAGTTTACGGTGCAGGACGAAGGCGATGGCTTTGACTGGCAGCACTATCTCGATTTCGACCCTGAACGCGCGGCTGATCCGAACGGGCGTGGCATCGCCATGGCCCGCATGATGAGCTTTTCCGCCCTCGAATATCAGGGCAATGGCAATACCGTCGTCGCGACCATCGCTTTAACCGGCGCGGCCGGCTAGCTTCTCTATAATCTGCCGATGACCTCGACTGCTTCTTTATCCCATCGCATCATGGTGGTGGATGACACCGCGACGAATCGGCAGATTCTCGCGGTCTTCCTCAAGAAGCTCGGGCATGTGGTCGAACTGGCCGAGGATGGCGCTCAGGCCGTTGCACTGTTTTCCAGCAAGCCGTTCGATCTGGTCATCATGGATGTGATGATGCCGGTCATGGATGGTTACGAGGCGACGCGGCGTATCAAGGCGATTTGCGGCGAGCGCTGGGTGCCGGTGATTTTCCTCTCAGCGCTCGACAAGGACGAAAACCTGGTGACCGGCCTTGATGCCGGGGGTGACGACTATCTGCCCAAGCCGGTCAATTTCGTCGTGCTTGAGGCCAAGCTGCGTTCGCTGTCGCGCGCTATTGCGCTGCGCCGCGAACTGGAAGAGTCGCGGGCTTTCAGTCAGGCGATCACCGACAACCTCGTCGATGCCATTGTGATCATCAACGAGCACGGACTGATCGAGGCGGTCAATCCGGCTTGCTGCCGCATCTTCGGTTTTCCAGAGTCGGAGATGCTCGGCCGCAACGTCAGCATACTGATGCCCGAACCCTGGCGTTCGACCCATGATGGCTATATGGCGCGGTATTTGAGCGGTGGCATTCCCCGGATCATTGGCATGTCGAGCCGCGAACTGGAGGGCGTGCACAAGGATGGCAGCGTCTTTCCGATTTCGTTGTCAGTCAGCGAGTTTCGCGACAAGGGCCGGCGCATGTTCGTCGGGGCATTGCGTGACATTACCCAGCAAAAGCGTGCCGAGCAGACGCTGCGTGAAAACGCGGCGACCCTGCAGGTGTATCACGACGACCGCGAGGCTGAAAATCACCTGGCCGCCGAAATCCTTGACCAGTTGATGCGTCGTCCCGGCCTGATCGATCCGTCGCTGCATTACTGGATGAGCCCGGCCACCAACTTCAGTGGCGACATCGTCGCGGCGGCACGCGCCAACGACGGCCGCTACTATGTGCTGCTGGCCGATGCGACCGGTCATGGACTGGCGGCTGCGATCAGCGTGTTGCCGGTGCTGACCCTGTTCTACGATATCGTCGAGTTCGGCTTGCCGCTCGGGCGTGTCATCGCCAAGATCAACAGCCAGTTGCGGGTGGCGCTGCCGGTTGGACGTTTCGTCTGCTGCAGTTGCCTGTGCATTGATGCGCGCCAGGCACACACTGAACTCTGGCTCGGCGGCATGCCGGCCGCTTTGCTGATCGACGGCAATGGCAAGATCGTGCGCGAGATTGCGTCGGCCCATCTGCCGCTCGGTATCGATGACTTTGACTGGCGCAAGTCGGCCACCGAGAGCCTGCCGCCCCAGCCGGCCGGTTCGCAACTCCTGCTGATGTCCGATGGTCTGACCGAGGCACGTAATGCGGCCGGCGAAGAGTTCGGCATGGCCCGTCTGCAGGCCGCACTTGCCGGCGTGTCCCCCGCCCAACGCATCAGTGCCTTGCAGGATGCCGTGCATCAGCATCTCGGTGAGTTGGCGCCCCACGATGACGTGACGGTTGTGCTGGTGGATTTGCCGATTGCCCCCTGATTTTGTTCAACGGAGATTGACCCTCATGACCAGTCCTACCTATGATCGCGCCGTTGCCCTGATCGACGCCGCGAATGCCGAAGATCCGCGCATGGACACCGATGCCAGCGGCCAGCAAGTGCCGCGCGAGCTGCTCTACGGCCAGCGTATGGCCGAGATGATCGGCCGCTACGCCCCCGAGGCCGACGAGGTACAGCAACTCGCCGTGCGTGCCCAGCATATCCAGCGCTGGAAGACGCCGCGCGACAGCTACCCGATGACGCGCGATGGTTATATGCAATGGCGCACGGGTCTCTACAAGTTCCACGCCGAAACCTGCGGGCAACTGATGAAGGCGGCCGGCTACGACGAGGCTGCCATCGAGCGCGCGAAACAGGCCGTTGGCAAGCGTGGCCTCAAGGTCAATCCCGATACGCAGATGCTTGAGGATGTCGCCGATCTCGTCTTCATCGAGCACTACATGCTTGGTTTCGCCGGCCAGAAGGCCGACTACAGTGAAGAGAAGTGGCTCGACATCATCCGCAAGACCTGGAAGAAGATGTCCGAGCGGGCGCATGCCTATGCGCTGTCGGGCCAGCTCAAGCTGCCCGAGCCGCTGGTGCCGCTGATTACTAAAGCGATCAGCAGTTAAATGAACGTCGGTTTCATTGGCCTCGGCCTGATGGGCCGGCCGCTCGCATTGCACTTGGCCAAGGCCGGCCACACCCTGCATCTGTGGGCGCGTCGCCCGGCCTCGCTGGAACCGTTCAAGGATGTGGCCGCGCACGCCCATGTCTCGGCAGCCGAAGTCGCAAAGCATGCCGAGATCGTGTTCACCATGGTGGCCGATGCGCCCGATGTGCGCGAAGTCTGCCTTGGGGCAGATGGTCTGTCGGTGGGCGCAAAAAAAGGGCTGATCATCGTCGACATGAGTACGATCAACCCGAATGCGGCCCGCGAGATCGGTGCCGAACTGGCCGCCAAAGGTATCGATTTCCTCGATGCCCCGGTCTCTGGTGGCGAGGTGGGCGCGATCAATGCGGCGCTAACCATCATGGTGGGTGGCCAGCCGGACATCTTTGAAAAGGTCAGGCCGCTGTTCGAGAAGATGGGCAAGTCGGTCACGCTGATCGGTGCGATTGGTGCCGGGCAGGTGGCCAAGGCCTGTAACCAGATCCTCACGGGTGTGGGCGTGATGGCGGTGGCCGAAGCCTTCAACTTTGCGGCGAAGAACGAGGTCGACGTGGCGAAGGTGCGTGAGGCGTTGCTGGGTGGCTTTGCCTATTCGAAGATTCTCGAGAACCACGGCCAGCGCATGCTCGACCGCAACTTTAAGCCGGGCTTCAAGGCATGGATGCACCAGAAGGATTTGCGCATCGTCATGGAGGAGGCGCATCGCCTCGGCCTGATGCTGCCGTCTGCGGCAGCGACGGCGCAGCTCTTCAATGCCATGGTCGGTAGCGGCATGGGCGAGGAAGATTCCATCGCCGCGCTCAAGCTGCTCGAAAAACTTTCCTCTCCAGAATGAAGATTGGGTTCATTGGCCTCGGCGGCATGGGTGCGCCGATGGTCGGGCATTTGCGCGCGGCCGGCTACGAGTTGGCAGTCTGGAGCCGCCGTCCCGCCAGCGCCGACTTTTTGCCGCCGGCCGTCGTGCGTGCGGCTTCGCCGACCGATCTGGCGCGGCAGTGCGAGATTGTCTGCACCAATGTTACGGGCACGACCGATGTCGAAGCGTTAGCGATGCAGTTGATCGAGGGCTTGGCGCCGGACAGCATCCATGTTGATTTTTCCACCATCGCACCGTCGGCCGCACGGGCCATCGCGGCGCGTTATGCCGCACGCGGTAGCCACTTCGTTGATGCCCCCGTATCCGGCGGCACGGTCGGTGCACAGGCGGCGACCCTCGCCATCATGTGGGGCGCAAACGGTAGTGCTGCGCAACTGTCGGCGCTGGCGGGACGGCTCGATCCCTTGTTCCGTTGTCTCGGCAAGACCATCGTGCATGTCGGCGCAGCCGGCGCGGGCCAGGTGGCGAAAGCGTGTAACCAACTGGTGATGGTGGCGGCGATTGAAGCCTGCGCCGAGGCAGCACATCTGGCCGAGGCAGCGGGGGTCGATTTCGCCAAGGTACGCACGGCCTTGATGGGCGGCTCGGCCGCTTCGCGTGTGCTGGAGGTGTTTGGCGGCCGCATGGCGGCGCGCGACTTCGCGCCGGGTGTGGAGGCACGGCTGCATCACAAGGATTTCGCAGCGGTGCTGGCCGAGGCGACACAGCAAACCATTCCGCTACCGGTGGCGAGTACGGTCTTGCAGCAACTCGATGCGCTGATGGCGGCGGGCTGGGGCAGGGAAGATACTGCCCGTTTGCTGTCGGTATTGGAACGCTAGTTGGCCTCGACCTCCAGGTCGGGAATGTGCTGGAAGGCAATGCGCATTGGAGCGGCTGCCAATGCCCGATGGGCGCCGCCGAAGTAGAGTGAATTTTTCCCGTAGCGCAGGTTGATCGCGTCGATAGTGGCGTTGAGACGATCATGACCATCCTCGCGGTCGAACAGCGAGCGCGGGCGGTTCTGCAGGTCATCCAGCGCTGTCAGGGCCATGCCCACCGCGCTTGGCCGGGCGCGGGTTTTCGGGCGCTGGCGCCACAGGGTGGCGAGCGCATGGAGGAAGGCGAGGGTGTCGTCGGTCGGGTCGAGCCGCTGGTCGGCGGACCAGTTTGCCTCGCCATAGCTGACGCGCACATGCAGGTTGCCGGCGATTAGTACTTCGTTGCGCAGGCGCATGGCGGCTTTCTGCAACAGCCGGTGCAGTACCGAATAGGCCGCTTGTGGATTGCGCAGATCCGGCGGCAGCACATGCGAATGGCTGATTGAGGCGCGACGGCTGGTGGTTGTGAGCACTTCCTCACCACGCAATTTGGCGTGCAGGCGCTCGCCTTCGATGCTGCCCCAGGCGGTGCGCAACTGGGCGGGATTCGCCGCACACAACTGTTCGACGGTGACGATGCCGTACTCCGAGAGCCGACTTTCCATGGCACTGCCAATACCGTGGATGTCGCGTAGCTTGAGACGATGCAGAATGTCGGGCAGGTCGCGTTGTTCGATCACCGTGCAGCCGTCCGGTTTCTGCATGTTCGAGGCGATCTTGGCGAGGAAGGTGTTGGGGGCGATGCCGATCGAGCTTCTCAGGTGAGCGCCCACTTGCGTGGCAATGCTTTGCTTGATATGGTCGGCGAGCGTCAGCGCCTTGGTGCGTTGCCGGTCGCTGCCGGTCAGCGGGCAGGACATCTCATCAATCGACAGCACTTGCCCGACGGGGGTGCAGGATGCAACGGTGGCAACGAGCCGGTGGTGCATCTCGACATAGACGGGCGGCCGCGCTTCGACGAACACGATCTCCGGGCAGCGCTGGCGCGCTTCATAAACGCGTGTGCCGGTCTTTACGCCAAAGGCTTTGGCCTCGTAACTGGCGGCAATGCAGCAGGTCGTTTCGGCCATGACAGGTAGTACGCCCACCGGCCGGCCGCGCAACTGCGGCTGCAACTGCTGCTCCACCGAGGCGAAGTAGGAGTTGAAGTCGACATAGAGGCAGCGCAGGGGAATAGACTCATTCATGGCCCTTCAATTATAGTGTTCGAAAGCACACCATGAAGTTATTTCCGTCCCGTTTGCCCAATGTTGGCACCACCATCTTTACCGTCATGTCGCGCCTTGCCAATGAGCATGGCGCGATCAATCTGTCCCAGGGCTTCCCCGATTTCTCGTCGCCCGCGCTGTTGCTTGAGCGGATGACGCACCACATGCAGGCCGGTGCGAATCAGTATCCGCCGATGGCCGGCGTGGCGCCGCTACGCGAGGCGATTGCCGACAAGGTGGCGGCGCTGTACGACGCGCACTATGACGTGGAAAGCGAAATCACCGTGACAGCCGGGGCGACGCAGGCGATCTTTACTGCCATTGCTACCTGCGTGCGGCCGGGCGATGAGGTGATTGTCTTCGCGCCGGTGTACGACAGTTACCTTCCTGCCATCGAATTGCAGGGCGGTTTGGCGCGGGTCATCAACTTGCAGCCGCCCGGCTTCCGGCCCGACTGGCAGCAAGTTGCTGCCGCGATCAATCCGCGCACGCGGCTGATCATCCTCAACACGCCGCACAACCCGACCGGCACCGTGTGGACGGCCGACGACATGCGTGAACTGTCACGTCTGGTGCGCAACACCGACATCGTGCTGCTCGGCGACGAGGTGTATGAGTACATTATTTTCAGCGGGCCGCATGAGAGCCTCGCCCGTTATGCCGAGCTGCGCGAACGTAGTTTCGTTGTCTCCAGCTTTGGTAAGACTTTTCACATTACCGGCTGGAAAATTGCCTACTGCCTTGCACCGGCGGCGCTCACCGCCGAATTTCGCAAGGTGCATCAGTTCAACGTTTTTACTGTGCACCATCCGTCGCAACTGGCGCTGGCCGACTTCATGCGCGCCGAGCCGGAATTCGCCGCTGGTCTTGCCGGGTTCTATCGTGCCAAGCGCGATTTCTTCCGTCAGCAACTGGCCGGTTCGCGCTTCGAACTGCTACCCAGTGATGGCACCTATTTCCAGCTGGCGCGCTACGAGAAGATCAACGCCATGCCCGACACCGAGTTTGCGCGCTGGCTGACTATCGAGAAAGGTGTGGCGGTGGTTCCCGTCTCCGCCTTCATGCCGGGCGGCACCGATCATGGGCTGATCCGCTTCTGCTTCGCCAAGAACGAAACGACGCTGGCGGCGGCGGGGGAAAAACTCAGGGCAGTGTGAGCTTGAAGTTTGCGCCCGGCAGATTGGCGAGCGCGACGTGGCCATGCTTGCCGGCCGGGGTGGCATGGCGTTCCGCGATCAGGCGCGCGAAGCTGAGGCCAAGGCCGGTGCCTTGGGCGCTGGCCGTGTTTTCACCCGCCAGAATTGCAGCGGGGAATCCCGGGCCATCGTCCGCCACTTCAAAACAGAGTCCGCCCTGCGGGGCTGCTTTGAGGGTGAGGGCCACGTGTGTGCGCGCCTGACGCAGTGCATTGCGTAAGGCATCCAGCAGGGCGAGTTTGACGAGATAGGCATCGAAGGCCCAGGCGCCGAGTTGATCAGCCGCATCACGGTTGCAATCGAGTTGAATGTTTCCCGGCAGCGGGCCGAGTTCGGTGAGCAGGTCGTCGATGAAGTCATGCAGATCATGATCGTCGATCGCCAGTCGCAACTGGCCGCCCTGGGCACGATAGAGCGTGAGCAATTCGGCGAGCTGGCCGGCAATGCGGCCGGTGGTGGCGCGGGCCGCCGAAAAGTCGGCGCTGGTGGGACGGCGTTCGATTTCTCCCAATTGCGTATCGAGTGCCATCAACGCATTCTTTGCGTCGTGAATGGCAGCGGCGACGAGCGCGTCGATCTGGTTGGGCATCAGATTCCCTCAAGTGGCGGTGCATCCGCCGGGGCGACCTTGCGATAGAGGCCGCTGATTTCAGTCAGCCGTGGATGATTGGCATTGGCACGTTGCGCCTGCAGGATGTAGGCGTGGGCGCGCTTGGTCTGAGCAAGATCGGTGCTGGTGCCATTGCGGTGGACGTGCATCAGCAGGGCCATCGCCGTGTTGATGGCAATCTGCGCGTTGTTGGTCAGGCGGTCGGCGGCTTCGGTGAGCATTTCGATGGCCTGATCGAGTTGGCCGGCCTTGGCCATGGCTACCGCATCGTTGTTGAGCTTGATCATGCGCTTCTTCGTGGCATCGAGGAAAAGCGTGCCTTCATCCTCCAAGCCCGCCTGCGCAAAGACGCCTTGTGCCTTGGCGAGGACTTCATCGTTTTCGTTGTGGTCTTCAGCGACAGACTGGATGATGGCTTTCGCTTCCTCTGTCCGCCCACCGGCGAAGCAGGCCTGGGCAATCTCAAGGGCGGAACTGGCATCCAGTTTGGCTGACTGTTGCACCTTGAGCGCTTTTTCGAGGGCGAGCTTGGCGGCTGCCTCATTTCCCGACTTGACGTGGACCTGACACTCGACGGCGGCCTGGCGCGCTTCAAGCTCGGGGGTGCGGGCAAAGGCATTGCCCATGTCCTTGACAGCGGTTAGTGCCTCAACGGTCTTGCCCTGTTCAACACAACTTTTGGCCAACCCGGAATAGTCATCGTGACTTTTGAAGAAGCCGGTGCGATCTTTCTCGACGGCGCGCCGGAAAGCGGATTCGGCACGTTCGAAGTCCTTGTTTTCCAGTGCCAGTCCACCGAGGCGGCGTTGTCGCTGGGTGGAGGGCGCAACCTTGAGGGCCTGCTCGACGATCTGCTGGGCGGCCGCCTTGTCGGTTTTTTCGACCAGTTGGGATAGTGAGTCATAGGCCGCCAGATAATTGGGATAGGCCGTCAGTGCGCGCTGCAAATGCGCTTTGGCTTCCTCATCGTCACCGAGCAAGGACAGCAGACGTGCTTTTCCCACCTCGGCCCAGGGGGTGGAACGCTGTTGCAGCACGTTTTCGTAGAGTGCCAGGGCTTCCTCGTTGCGTCCCAGCGCGGTGAGCAACTCACCTTTGAGGCGCAGCACGTCAAGTGCATAACGCCCCCCATTCGCCAACAAGGCTTCGCAGGCGGCCAGTGCTTTGGTGCGGTCGCCCTTTTCACCCATCTGCGAATAGATCGGCGCCAGCGCGGCTTTCTTGTCGAGAATCCGGCCGAGCCGGGTGCCCAGGAGATCCGCTGTGAAGGGCTTGAGTAAATAGTCATCCGGTGCGTATTCGGCCGCCGTCGAGACTTGCTCGTAGCCGGTTTCGCCTGTGACGATCATGAACGCGGTGGACAACGGCAGGATATTTCTACGGCGCACCAGTTCGAGCAGTTGCTGGCCATCCGCGCCCTGCCCGAGGTTGTAGTCGCAGACGATCAGGTCGTAGCGCTTTTCCTTGAGACGATCAATGGCTTCCTTGATGCTGCGGGCCTGGTCGCACTTCTCCAGTCCGGCATCGGTCAGCTGGATGCGCATGGCACTGCGCATTTCCGGCATGTCGTCGATGAGCAGTCCAGTTTTATCTCGGAGATCCATGGCGTAAGGTTCTATAACTATCGGCTAATCGGTTTATAGCGCAGACGCTGCGGTTTTGCACCTTCTTCACCGAGGCGTTTCTTCTTGTCATCCTCATATTCGCGGTAGTTACCCTCGAAGAAATTCCATTGTGACTCACCCTCGCAGGCGAGAATATGCGTGGCGATACGGTCGAGGAACCAGCGGTCGTGCGAGATCACCAGCACGCAGCCGGAGAATTCGAGCAGCGCATCTTCGAGGGCGCGCAGCGTTTCCACATCGAGGTCGTTGGAGGGTTCGTCGAGCAGCAGCACATTGCCGCCCTGAATCAGCGTGGTGGCCAGATGCAAGCGGCCGCGCTCACCGCCGGAAAGGTTGCCGACGATCTTGCCCTGGTCGCCGCCCTTGAAGTTGAAGCGACCAAGATAGGCGCGTGCCGGCATCTCGAACTTGCCAACGGTCAGAATGTCCTGCCCCTGCGCCACGGCGTCGAACACGGTCTTCTCGTTGTCCAGCCCTTCACGCGACTGGTCGACCGAGGCGATCTTCGCCGTCGAGCCGACGACGATTTCGCCGCTGTCCGGCTGTTGCACGCCCTGGATCATGCGGAACAGCGTCGATTTGCCGGCGCCGTTCGGGCCGATGATGCCGACGATGGCGCCGGGCGGAATGCGGAAGGAGAGGTTGTCGATCAGCAGGCGGTCGCCAAAAGCCTTGGTGACGTTCTTGAACTCGATCACTTCGTTGCCAAGGCGCTCGCCGGGCGGGATGAAGATTTCCTGCGTTTCGTTACGCTTCTGGTAATCGACGCTGGCCATTTCCTCGTAGCGGGCAAGACGGGACTTCGACTTGGCCTGACGTGCCTTCGGATTCGAACGCACCCATTCGAGTTCGACCTTCATCGCCTTCATGTGGGCATCGACCTGCTTTTGTTCGGTTTCCAGTCGCGCTTCCTTCTGTTCCAGCCAGGAGGAATAGTTGCCCTTCCACGGGATGCCATGGCCACGGTCGAGTTCGAGAATCCACTCGGCTGCATTGTCGAGGAAGTAACGGTCGTGGGTAACGGCGACTACGGTGCCGGGGAAGCGCACGAGGAACTGCTCCAGCCACTCCACCGATTCGGCGTCGAGGTGGTTGGTCGGTTCGTCGAGCAGTAGCATGTCGGGTTTCGACAGCAACAGTTGGCACAGCGCGACGCGGCGCTTCTCGCCGCCGGAGAGGTTGCCGATTTTTGCGTCCCACGTCGGCAGGCGCAGCGCGTCGGCGGCGATTTCCAACTGGTTTTCACTGTCGGCACCGGCGACGGAAATGATCGCCTCATACTTCGCCTGTTCCTCGGCCAGCTTGTCGAAGTCGGCATCCGGCTCGGCGTAGGCGGCGTAGATTTCCTCCAGCTTCTGCTTGGCTTCCATCACGGCGCCCATGCCCGCCTCGACCTCTTCGCGCACGGTCTTCTCGGGATCGAGCTGCGGTTCCTGCGGCAGATAGCCGATCGAGATGTTCGGCAGATGCTGTACTTCGCCGTCGTATTCCTTGTCGACACCGGCCATGATCTTCAGCACCGTCGACTTGCCGGAACCGTTAAGGCCGAGCAGGCCGATCTTGGCGCCGGGGAAGAAGGATAGGGAGATGTCCTTGATGATCTGACGCTTCGGGGGGACGATCTTGCTCACGCGGAGCATCGACATGACGTATTGAGCCATTTCTAAAATCCAGTAAAAAGAAAATCGAGGGCGGCGAGGATTTCCTCGCGCTGGGATGAGAGGTTGGCGACCGGGGTCTTGAGGATACGGCGCGGAACGGTGGCCATATCCTGCACGCGAACGTGAAAGCGCTGCTCGGCGACGACAACCAGCGGGTTCAGGCGCAGCACGGGAACGATGGACGCATCCTCGGCGATGCGCAGCGGCGCAACGACGTGATGATCGAGCTCGGCGAGCAGGCCGGATTGCAGGGTGACCACATAGGGAATGCGCGCTTGGGTCGTACGATCCGGGTTTTTATAGACATCAAACTGAGACATCAATCCGCCTCGGCATTTTCGAGGCAGAAATCACGGAAGCCATCGCTGAACAGGCCATGTTCGGCAATCTCGCGGTTATAGGCATCAATGGCGGCACGGTTTTCCTCCAGCCAGCGGCGCTCCTTCTCCTTCTTGAGTTCGACCTGCAAGGCGGCTTCAAGTGTCTGGGAGAGGTTGATTTTGTAGGCTCGCGCTTCCTCAAGCAGATCGGCACGCACGCTGAGGTTGGCGGCTTTCTTGGTGGTGGCGCTCATGGTGGAATTCCTGTGCGATGAATGCGCAAACTTTATGCGCATCAGGACTGCGTGTCAATCTGTGCAATCAATGCGCCTTCGCCGATGGTATCGCCTTCACTGACCAAAACCTCAACAATGCGGCCGGCGTGCGGCGAAGCAATGTCGAGGGCGACCTTGCCGGTTTCCAGCGTGATCAGGTTGTCGTCGTGACGGATGACGTCGCCGGGCTTGACATGCACTTCCAGCACTTGCACTTCACCCTGGCCGCAGTTGCCGCAGGTTTCCCAGCACTCGGGAAACTTTGGCAGGCGTACCTCCACCGCCATCAGGTTTCGACCATCTTGCGGATGACGTTGTTGAAGGGGCCGATCCACTCGGTGGCGAACTGGTCGTCGCAGGCGTTGATCTCGGCGATGGCGCGCACCAGGGAGCGCGACTGGCCGCGATGGCTGTGTTTGAGCGTGACGGCCTCGAAGGCATCGATGATGGCGAGGATTTTCGCGCCGGGGCAGATGGCATCGCCTTGCAATCCGGCGGGATAGCCCTTGCCGTTGGCCATTTCATGATGTTCCCGCACGATGCGTGCGGCGCCGTCCCAGCCGGGCATGCGTTCGAGCAGCCCGGCAGCGTGTCCGGGGTGTTCCTGAAGAAGCTCGCGTTCGGCATCGGACAGGTGACCGACCTTGAGCCAGGTCGACTCGGGCGCGAACATCATGCCGACATCGTGCATGTAAACGGCCGCAGCAAGTTGCTCGGCATCCACCGGATTGCCGGCGGCGGCGTTGGTTTCCTCGGCCAGGCGCAGGATGCGGCCAGTGCGGCCGGCAAACAGGGGCGAGCGCGATTCGAGTTGCAGGGCGAGCGAGGAGAAGAACCACAGGTCGGCGGCGCGGTCGGCCTTGGGCGGCACTGGTGCGGCGGCCGACTGGATTTCCGCGGTGGCATGTAGTGGGCGGAAACCGGTCACCGCCTCGATGGTGGCCGAGGCGCGTGCC
The DNA here is from genome assembly GCA_030824115.1 of Rhodocyclaceae bacterium. Lineage (GTDB taxonomy): Bacteria > Pseudomonadota > Gammaproteobacteria > Burkholderiales > Rhodocyclaceae > Sulfuricystis. The sequence goes on from JAVBYI010000013.1 coordinate 64,219, forward strand.
GCGAGTTCGTCGGCCGACGCACTGGCGATTGTCTCCATGCCGCCGACCAGTTGCGGCAGGTTGAGGTGATTGACATCGCGGCTATGGCGCATGGCTTCGACCGTCAGTTCCAGCCGATCAAGCGCGAGCAGGACAACTTCGGCGATCAGGTTCGAGAAGGCGATTTCTCCGTCGCGACAGCGCGACAGCAGGCTTTCCATTGGGTGGCAGATCATCACGCCGACGTCGACCTTGCAGATCGCGGCATCGCCCTTGATGGTGTGCAGGGAGCGGAACAGTCGGGCGATCAGCGCACGGTCGGTGGGAGATTTGCGTAGTGCCGCAATGTCACGTTCGATGCTGGGCACCTGATCCTCAAGTGCTTCGACGAATTCCTGGAAGCTATCGCGGTCGATGATGCGCGGTTGCAGCAAGGCGATCATGTCGGCCATCCTATTCTCCATCACGAAAGTTGTAGTAGGGCAAAATTACCATAGTGCAGCGGTGGTAGCATCATGAATCAGTCAGGAAACTCCATGGAAACCAAGCGCCTCGTCGACATTCTCACCCCGGATGTGGTGACTTTCCCGCCCGATACACCGCTGCTTGCGGTGCTTGAGGCCATGGAGCGTCAGCGCATTAGTTGCGTGCTGGCCGTCGATGCCGAATATCGGCCCCTCGGCATGCTGACCGAGCGCGACGTGCTCGCCCTGTTTGCCCAGGATATTCCCCTCTCCCGCGCCACGCTGACCGAGGCGATGAGCGCGCCGGTATTCAGCGCACCCGTGCATATGGATTACCGCGAGGCGTATTACCAGATGGCCGAGCGGCAGGTGCGCCATCTGGCCGTGGTGGATGAGGCCGGTGTGCTGGCCGGCATTGTCACCGAAGCGGATTTTCTCTACCACCTCGGCGAGGAGTATCTGGTTGAGGTCAAGACCGTCGCCACGGCAATGGATCGCGAGGTGGTGTGCATTCAGGCCGACCGGCTGCTTGATGAAGCACTGACCCTGATGGCGGAAAAGCACAGCGACTATGCGGTGGTATTGGCTGCGGACCAGCGCAAGCCGATTGGTGTGTTGACCGAGCGCGATGTGGTGCGGCTGGCCAGTCAGGCCCGCAACCGTCATGTGCCGCTGGCCGAGGTAATGACCCAGGGCGTGCATATGATCCGTCCCGAGATCCCGCTGCAGGCAGCCTCGGTGCGGATGCAAATGCTGGCGGTGCGGCGCTTGCTGGTCATGAACGAAAGTGAAGGGGTTGTGGGGGTGATTACGCGCCACGACATCGTTAAGGCGCTGCAGGGTGGCTATGTCGAATATCTGCGCGAGACCTTGACCCGCCTTCGTCTTGAAATGTCGCAGCCGGAACTGCCCTTGCTCGACTTCCATCGCCATCTGCTGCTTGGTGGTGTATTCGACCTGATCGACGAAGGCATCTACATGGTGGATGCCGAAGGCCGTTTTGTGGATGCCAACGAGCGTGGCTGTACACGGCTGGGTTACAGCCATGCCGAGCTGCGCCAGCTCAAGCTCTGGGATGTCTCTACCCTGGATACCGATGCGGCCGGATGGGCAAAAAACCAGCAGAGCATCCCGGTGCAGGGCGTGACACTTGAGGATCGCCATCGTCGTAAGGATGGTTCGACCTTTCCGGTGCGCGTGCGCGTTTATCCTTCCAGTGGCGCCGGCCAGCGTGTCTTCATTGGCATTGCCACGGATCGCACTCAGGAGGAAGATCTCAGCGCTGTCATCGAGGAAAGCGAGAATTTCTATCGCCACGTCATCGACAGCACTGTCGATGGTTTCTTCAGGATCGACGTCGAGCACCGCTTCATCGAGGTGAATGACCGTCTGTGCGATCTCTTTGGCTATGCGCGCGAAGAATGGCTGGGCAAGACGCCGCTCGATTTCGTCACTGCCGGGAGCCGTGCCGAATTGCTGGCGCAGATGCAAAGTATCGAGTCCAGCGAGCATCGGCGCTATCAGCTGGTGGGGCAGCACAAGGACGGGACGACTTTCCCGGTTTTGCTCAACACCACGACGCACCGCAATCGCAATGGCGAAGTTGTGGGTTCCTTCGGGTTCATCACCGACCTGATGCCGATTGTGGCCGCGCAGCGTCTGGTGGCCGAATCGGAACGCGAGTTGCGCGACATTCTCGACAATCTGCAGGACACCTATTACCGCACCGACACTGATGGGCGACTGACGCGCCTGTCGCCCTCGATGCAGCAATTGCTGGGTTATGCACCGGAAGAACTGCTCGGCAAGCCGATGGCCGACTATTACGTCGATCCGGCAAACCGGGCGATTTTCCTCAAGGCGCTGGAAGATAGCGGCGGTCGCTTGTCCGGCTGGGAATCGCAGTTGCGCCATCGCGATGGTCGCACGGTGTATGTAATGACGAATGCGCATTACGTGCGCGATGCGGAAGGCCGCCTGCTCGGTATCGAAGGTACCACGCGCGATATCAGCGAGCGCAAGCAGGCTGAGTTGCGGATCGATTTCCTCGCGCGTCACGATGTCCTGACGGAGTTACCGAACCGCTTGCTGTTCAAGGATCGTTTCGAACGCGCCATGACGCACGGCTTGCGCACCGGCGTCCGCACGGCGCTGTTGTTCATCGACCTGGATCGTTTCAAGACCGTCAATGATTCCTATGGCCACCCGGTGGGGGACATCCTGCTACGCGATGTGGCCCGTCGTCTTGAGGCGTCGGTGCGCGATACCGACACGGTCTGCCGGCAGGGAGGGGATGAGTTCCTGATCGCTCTGACCGATATTCGTGACGAAGAGGATGTGGCGCGTGTTGCCGAGAAGGTCATGACCTCGCTGGCGCTGCCTTTCCTGGCGGAAGGACACGAGTTGATGATTTCCTCCTCGATCGGCATTGCGCTGAGCCCCGACGACGGCAAGGATTTCGAAACGCTGCTGCGCAAGGCCGACATCGCCATGTATCACGCCAAGGATGCCGGGCGGAATACCTTCCGCTACTTCAACGAGCGCATGAACATCGATTCGCACGAGCGGCTCGATTTGCGCAACCGTCTGCATCGCGGGCTGGATCGCGGCGAGTTCCTGCTGCATTATCAGCCGCTGATTGATCTGGCGAGCGGCCGTATCGTCGGTGCCGAAGCCCTGGTGCGCTGGATGTGTCCCGACCACGGCCTGATCGCACCGGCCCATTTCATTCCAGTGGCAGAGGAAAGCGGGCTGATCGTGCCGCTCGGCGATTGGGTGCTGCATGAAGCCTGCCGCGAGTTGAAGGTCTGGCATGATCTCCTCGGCTGCGAGAAGCTGATGATGGCCGTCAATCTGTCGGCGATCCAGTTCCGCCGTGGCGGGCTGGAAGACTCGCTGCGCGAGGCGCTGCGCATCACCGGCATTCCGGCTGCGTCACTCGAACTTGAACTGACCGAGTCGATCCTGCTGCATGAGGCCGATCAGGCACTGGTGGTGATTCAGCGGCTCAAGGGCATGGGCGTGCGCCTGGCGATCGATGATTTCGGTACCGGCTATTCCAGCCTGGCTTATCTCAAGCGGCTGGCGGTAGACAAGCTGAAGATCGATCAGTCATTCGTGCGCGACATGGCCCATGACAAGGACGATGCGGCGATCGTGCGCGCCGTCATTCAGATGGCGAAGAGCCTGAATCTGTCGGTGTTGGCGGAGGGCGTCGAAACCGCGCAGGTGGCCGATGGCCTGCGTCTGCTCGACTGCGACATGGTGCAGGGCTACCACTTTGGACACCCGGTAACGGCGGAAGAATTCCGCCGTCTGCTCGAAGCCAACCGATAGCTGGCCGGTTAAAGAATCGGTACGTTGAGCTGGTGTTCGCCCTGCTCGTAAACCACGTTGGCGCGGCCGACGATGAGCGGATCGAGTTGGCCGATGCGTTCGACATCCTTGTTGTTGTAAGGCAGGCGGTGCAGGATGTAGCGCATCGCATTCAGGCGTGCGCGCTTCTTGCAGTTTGACTTGATCACCGTCCACGGTGCATCGGCCGTGTCGGTGTAGAAGAACATCGCTTCCTTGGCCTTGGTGTAGTCGTCCCAGCGATCCAGTGACGCGAGGTCGATCGGCGAAAGTTTCCACTGCTTGAGCGGATGCACCTTGCGTTCCTTGAAACGCCGCCGCTGTTCCTCGCGCGAAACCGAGAACCAGAACTTGATCAGGTGGGTGCCATTCCTCACCATCATGCGCTCGAACTCCGGCGCCTGACGCATGAATTCGGAGTATTCGGCATCGGAACAAAAATTCATGACACGCTCCACGCCGGCGCGGTTGTACCAGGAGCGGTCGAGCAGCACGATTTCGCCGGCGGTCGGCAGGTGCTGCACATAGCGCTGGAAATACCACTGACCACGTTCGATTTCACTGGGCTTTTCCAACGCGACGACGCGGGCGCCCCGTGGGTTGAGGTGTTCCATGAAGCGCTTGATGGTGCCCCCCTTGCCGGCGGCATCGCGCCCCTCGAACAGAATCACGACGCGCTGGCCGGTTTCCTTCACCCACGCCTGTAGCTTGAGCAATTCGACCTGCAACCGATATTTCTGCCGCTCGTAATTGCGCCGGGTCATCAGGTTCTTGTACGGGTAGCCGCCGTCGCGCCAGCCGGCAGCCAATTCGAGATCGGGATTGATGGCGGTCTTTTCCGCGATCAGTTGCTGCTCTTTCAACAGGCCGCGCAAGAGGCCGCGTGCCTCTTCGGCCGTGGTGCCGGAAACGATATCGCGCATCGCGGCCAGCCGGGCTTGCTGGGCGGCGTCCACCGCCTGGGTGACGACATTCGTCTCAATCTTTTCCGGCGAGCTGATCGGGCCGATATCACCGGCATTGACCGGGCGCGCCTTGGGGGCAGCGCGGCGTGGTGCTTTGAGGCTGGCAGCAGCGGTTTTCTTGGCAGCGGGACGTCTGGTTTTTGCTGGGGCAGTAGTGGCCATGGTTTCCTCGTCTTGATTACGGATGCAGTGCAGAATTGTCCGGGTCATCCTGTGGTTGGCCGTCGCGCGCCTGCTTCTCGCGCAAGCGCTGGTTTTTGTCCGCGTTGGCGAAGACGAAGCGGCCGGCCAGCACGCAGCCCTTCATGCCCGGATCGCAGGGCAGGTTGTTAATCTTGGTGCACTTGTCATCGACTTCGTGCGGGCAACCCCAGCCGCCGGCCATATCGTGCTCCTATCGATAGCGGTTGATCGCGTCGCGCGTTTCCAGCGCGACTTTACGTGCGGCTGCAGCGAAGTCTTCACCCTTGCCGGCGTAGAGGATGGCACGTGAGGAGTTGATCATCAGGCCGGTGCCGGCGGTAGTTTTCCCGGCGATCACCGTGGCCTCAATGTCGCCGCCCTGGGCGCCGATGCCGGGGACGAGCAGCGGCAGATCGCCGACGATTTCACGCACGCGGGCGATCTCGCCGGGGAAGGTGGCGCCGACGACGAGGGCGCATTGGCCGGTGGTGTTCCAATCTTTCGCGACTTTTTCTGCCACCAACTCATAGAGTGCCGTCTTGCCAGCGCCGACATTTTGAAATTGCAGGTCACTGCCGCCGGGGTTCGATGTGCGGCACAGCAGGATCACGCCCTTGTCCGCGTAGGCGAGCCAGGGTTCGACCGAATCGCGGCCCATGTAAGGGTTCACGGTCACGGCATCCGCTTGGTAGCGCTCGAAGGCTTCGATGGCGTATTGCTCGGCGGTGCTACCGATGTCGCCGCGCTTGGCGTCGAGGATCACCGGCACGCCCGGATGCTTCTCGTGGATGTGGGCGATCAGCGCTTCGAGCTGGTCCTCGGCGCGGCGCGCGGCGAAGTAGGCGATCTGCGGCTTGAAGGCGCAGACGAGGTCGGCCGTGGCATCGGCGATCTCGGCGCAGAAGCGGAAGATGGCATCCGGCTGGTCCTTGAGGTGAGCCGGAAACTTGGCGGGATCAGGATCGAGGCCGACGCAAAGCAGCGAATTGTTCTTTTGCCATGCGCCAGCGAGTTGTTCCGTGAATTTCATTTCTGCCAATTGTCCTTGAGCGTGACAGCGCGGTTGAACACCGGCTTGCCCGGCTGCGAGTCCACACGGTCGGCGACGAAATAGCCGTGACGTTCGAACTGGAAACGCTCTTCGGCGGCGGCGTCCTTCAGCGCGGGTTCGAGCTGGGCGGTGATGGTCTTGACCGAGTCCGGGTTGATGTCGTCGAGGAAGTCGTGCTCGGCCCCCGGATTGGGCACCTTGAACAGCCGGTCGTAGAGACGCACTTCGGCGGCGTAGGCATGCTGGGCCGAGAGCCAGTGAATGTTGCCCTTGACCTTGTAGGTGTCGGCGCCCGGCGTGCCGGACTTGGAATCGGCGAAGTAGTTGCAATGCACGGCGACGATATTGCCGTTTTCGTCCTTGTCACAGCCCGTGCATTCGATGACGAAGCCGTAGCGCAGACGCACCTTGTTGCCGGGGAAGAGGCGGAAGTAGCCCTTCGGCGGTACTTCGACGAAGTCTTCGCGTTCGATCCACAGTTCGCCGGAGAACGGCACCGGGCGCTTGCCCAGTTCCGGCTGCTGCGGATGGTTGGGGGCGAGGCATTCCTCCTCCTGTCCCGCCGGGTAGTTGTCGATCACGAGCTTCAACGGGTCGAGCACGGCGATGCGGCGCAGGGCGGTTTCGTTGAGCACGTCGCGCTGGCATTCCTCGAAGATGCTGTAGTCGATCAGCGAATCCGACTTGGTGACACCGATCATCTCGGCGAACTTGCGGAAGCCCTCGGCCGTGTAACCCCGGCGCCGCGCGCCGACCAGCGTCGGCAGGCGCGGGTCGTCCCAGCCATTCACATGCTTCTCATCGACCAACTGGATCAGCTTGCGCTTGGAGAGCACGACGTAGGTGAGATTGAGGCGGGCAAACTCGATTTGCTGCGGCAGCGGACGCGGCAGACAGCCGAGATCGGCGAGCTTGTCCAGCAGCCAGTCGTAGAACGGCCGTTGATCTTCGAATTCGAGCGTGCAGATCGAATGCGTGATGCGCTCGATGGCGTCTTCGATCGGATGTGCGTAGGTGTACATCGGATAAAGACACCAGGTATCGCCCGTGTTGTGATGTGTTGCGTGGCGGATGCGGTAGATCGCCGGGTCGCGCAGGTTGATGTTGGGCGAAGCCATGTCGATCTTCGCGCGCAGCACGTGGGCGCCATCGGGAAACTCGCCGGCCTTCATGCGGCGGAACAGGTCGAGGTTCTCTTGCGGCGTGCGGTTGCGGTAGGGCGATGGCTTGCCGGCTTCGGTCAGCGTACCGCGATTGGTGCGCATCTCCTCGGCCGTCTGCGAATCGACATAGGCGAGGCCGGCGTTGATGAGTGCCTCGGCGCAGTCGTACATCGTCTGGAAATAGTTCGAGGCGTAGAACTGGTTGGCTCCCCAATCCCATCCCAGCCAGCGCACCGCATCAACGATGGAGTCGACGTATTCCTGTTCTTCCTTCTCGGGGTTGGTGTCGTCGAAGCGCAGGTGACAGGCGCCGCCGTAGTCGCGCGCCAGACCGAAGTTGAGGCAGATCGACTTGGCGTGACCGAAGTGCAGGTAGCCGTTCGGCTCCGGCGGGAAGCGGGTGCGAATTGACGTGTGCTTGCCGGCGGCGAGGTCGGCGTCGATGATGTTGCGGATGAAGTTGGAGACGATGGTTTTTTCGGCTTCGGCCATGATCGGCAGGTCATTGATGCAAAGCGGCAATTCTACCGTTGCGCCGTAGAATGCGACCCCATGAATATCAACGCGTTTCTGGCCATCGGCGTGGGTGCCATCCTTGGTGCCTGGCTGCGTTATGGCCTCGGTCTCTGGCTCAATCCGGTGTTCGCCGCCGTGCCGCTTGGTACGCTCGCGGCCAACCTGATCGGCGGCTATCTCGTCGGCGCGGCGGTGGCGGTGTTCCATCTCAACGCCGAGTTGCCGCCGGAGTTGAAACTGCTCTTCGTCACCGGCTTTCTCGGCGCGCTCACCACCTTCTCGACCTTTTCCGCCGAGGTGGTGCATCTGATCCAGAACGCCCGCTATGGCTGGGCGGCGGGAGCGGCCAGCCTGCACCTGTTCGGCTCGCTGGCGATGACCGGGTTGGGCATCTTCACTATCCACAAGCTCGCGCAGTAGCTCATCTTGCCGTCTCGCCAGCGCCGACTTTTATGGAGCCTCCTTTTTTGCACGTCGATGATGCACTGATCATCGCCGAGAAGCCCGCAGGCCTGCTCGCCGTGCCGGGACGCGGGCCGGACAAGCAGGATTGCCTGAGTGCGCGCGTGCAGCAGCGTTACCCCGATGCGCTCGTGGTGCATCGGCTTGACAGGGATACCTCCGGGCTGATCTGCTTTGCGCGTGGTGCTGACCACCAGCGCAACCTGAGCCGGGCGTTTGCCGATCGCGCGGTGCAGAAGCGCTATGTTGCTTGTGTCGTCGGCCGGCTGGAGGGGGCGGGTGAGATCGACCTGCCGCTGATTGCCGACTGGCCGAATCGACCGAAGAGTAAGGTGGATCATGTGCAGGGCAAACCCAGCCGGACGCGCTGGCGTGTGGCGGGCTACGATGCTGCCGCCGATACGACCCGCGTCGAACTGGAACCGATCACTGGCCGCTCGCACCAGTTGCGTGTGCACCTCGCTGCGCTGGGGCATCCGATTGTCGGCGACCCGCTGTATGCGCCGCCTTCTGCCGCACCGCGTATGAAGCTTCACGCCACAGTGCTGGCGCTGCCGCACCCCGAGGACGGACGGCTTCTGGAGTTCGCCAGTCCTGTGCCGTTCTGACTCCCATGAAGTTTGATCCTGAAATCCGCCGTGCCGCACGCCCTGCTATCGTTTATGACGAGGCCCTGCCCGTTAACGCGCGGCGTGCCGAGATTGCGACAGCGATTCAGAAACACCAGGTGGTGGTGATCTGCGGCGAGACCGGTTCGGGCAAAACCACGCAATTGCCGAAAATCTGTCTCGAACTTGGGCGCGGCTTGAAGGGATTGATCGGCCACACCCAGCCGCGCCGCATCGCCGCGCGAGCCACCGCGACGCGCATCGCGCAGGAACTGAAGTCCGAGCTGGGGCGCTATGTCGGCTATAAGATCCGCTTTACCGACAAGACTTCGTCGGAAAGCTACATCAAGTTGATGACCGACGGCATCCTGTTGGCCGAGACGCAGACCGATCCGCTGCTCAAGCAATACGACACGATCCTGATCGACGAGGCGCACGAACGCTCGCTCAACATCGACTTCCTGCTCGGCTATCTGAAGTCGGTTTTGCAAAAGCGGCGCGATCTGAAGCTGATCGTCACCTCGGCGACGCTGGATGCCGAGCGCTTCAGCAAGCACTTCGACGGTGCGCCGATCATCGAGGTCTCAGGCCGGCTCTACCCCATCGAAACACGCTACCGGCCTTTTGACGAGCGCAAGGATGTCGATCTAAATGATGCCATCGTCGATGCGGTGAGTGAGGCGCATCGCGAGGGGCCGGGCGATGTACTGGTCTTCCTGCCCGGTGAGCGCGAGATTCGTGAGGCGGCAGAAGCGCTCAGAAAACACCATCCACCGGGACTCGAAGTGCTGCCGCTGTTTGCACGCCAGACCGCACAGGAGCAAAGTCGCGTCTTCGCACCACATCAAGGGCGTCGGGTCGTGCTGGCGACCAATGTGGCGGAGACCTCGCTGACGGTGCCGGGCATCCGCTACGTGATCGATAGCGGTCTCGCCCGCGTCAAACGCTATTCGCATCGCAGCAAGGTTGAAGCCTTGCAGGTCGAGGCGATTGCCCGCGCGGCAGCCAATCAGCGTGCCGGCCGCTGCGGGCGCGTGTCCTCGGGCATCTGTTTCCGCCTCTACGCCGAGGATGATTTCAACCAGCGCGCGCCTTATACCGATCCCGAGATTTTGCGCTCCTCACTGGCCGGTGTGATCCTGCGCATGAAGTCCTTGCACCTCGGCGACGTGGAGGACTTCCCCTTCCTCGAAGCGCCGCTGCCGCGCATGATCGCCGATGGTTACACGCTGCTCGCCGAACTGGGTGCCATCGACGAGACGAGCAAGGCACTGACACCGGTCGGCCGCGAGTTGGCCAAGCTGCCACTCGATCCGAAGATCGGTCGCATGATCCTGGCGGCGCGCGAATACGGCTGCCTGAAGGAAATGCTGATCATCGCGGCCGCGCTGGGGACGCAAGACCCGCGTGAACGGCCGCAGGAGCGGGCAGCGGCAGCCGATCAGGCGCACGCGCAGTGGAAGGACGAGAAATCCGAGTTCCTGACTTACTTGAAACTGTGGGCGGCTGCCGATGCGGTGTGGAAGCACGAGACGTCCAGTAAGCAGCGCCAGTGGTGCAAGTCGAACTTCATCAACTGGCTGCGCCTGCGCGAATGGCGCGACGTGCATGGGCAGTTGATGACGCTGTGCCACGAGCATGGCTGGAAGGAAAACCAGCTGCCGGCAAATTACGATGCCATCCACAAGGCGCTGCTCACCGGCCTGCTCGGCCACATCGGTCTGATCAACGAGGAAGACAAAAACTACTTCGGCGCGCGCGGCATCAAGTATTTCATCCACCCCGGCTCCAGTCTGGTCAAAAAGGCCGGGCGCTGGATCGTCGCGGCGGAATTGGTCGAGACCTCGCGCCTGTTCGCGCGCTGTATTGCGAAGATCGAGCCGGAATGGCTGGAGCAGGTCGGTGCGCACCTGATCCGCCGCCATGTCTTCGAGCCGCACTGGGAGAAAGGCCCCGGACAGGTCGTGGCGTGGGAGCGCGTCACGCTGCACGGCCTGACGCTGCATGCCAAGCGCCGCGTGAACTACGGTCCCATGGACCCAAAGCTGGCACGCGAGCTGTTCATTCGCGGTGCGCTGGTCGAGGGCGAGGTCGGTGAGGACTGGTTGAAGAAGTGGCGCTTCCTGCAGCATTATCAAAAGCTGAAAACCGAGATCGAACGCCTCGAACACAAGTCGCGCCGGCCCGACGTGCTGGTCGACGACGCGCTGGTGACGGCCTTCTTTGATGCCCTCATTCCCGAGGGCATCACCACGCTGGCCGCCTTCGATAAATGGCGGCGCGAAGCGGAACAGGAGAATCCGAAACTGCTGTTCCTCGACAAGGAACAGTTGATGCGCCACGAGGCGGCGGGCATTACCACCGACGCCTTTCCGTCCACCTTTGAGCATCGCGGCCAGAAATACAAGCTCACCTATCACCACGATCCCGGTGCAGCCGACGATGGCGTGACGCTCTCGTTGCCGCTGACCGCGCTGAATCAAGTGCCGGCGACGCGCCTTGAATGGTTGGTGCCAGGCCTGCTCAAGGAGAAGATCGTCGCGTTGCTGAAAACCCTGCCGCAGAAATATCGCCACCGCTGCCAGCCGCTCGACGGTTTTGCTGAAATTTTTTGCGATGTCGAACACGACGCGGAAGAGTCACTGATCAGGGCGCTGACGCGGACCATCGAAGAAAAGATTGCGCTGAAGCTGCCGCTCGATGCGCTGCGTCCCGGCGAGCTGCGGCCGCATCTGTTCATGAACTTCCGTTTGCTCGATGAGCATGGCGGCACGTTGGCTTTCTCGCGCAATCTCGCCGAGCTGCGCGGGCAGTATGGCGATCGTGTGACACAGGCATTCGCTGCTGCCGATGTTCCAAATGTCGGCGCTGGCGGGACGGCACCTGAAGCAGAAAAATCAACAGCCTGGACCTTCGGCGCGTTGCCCGAACTGCTGGAGGTCGACGTTGCCGGCCGGTCGGTGGTGGGTTTCCCTGCACTGGTGGATGAGGGCGATGGCGTACGCCTCACCGCCTTCGACACCGAAGACAAGGCCAACACGGAACACCGCAAGGGCCTCGCGCGCCTGTTTGCGTTGCAACTCAAGGCGCAGGTGCAAGCCATCGAGAAGCTGCCAGAATTGCGCGCCATGGCCATCCAGTACATGGCGCTGGGTACGGAGAAGGAACTCAAAGAGCAACTGGTCGCCGCGACGCTGGAGCGCACCTGTCTGATGGCCCCGTTGCCGACCGACGAGAAAAGTTTTACCGAGCGCCGCGATGCGGCCAAGGGGCGCATCCTGTTGGTGGCGCAGGAGATCATCCGCCAGGTGGGGGCGATTCTTGCCGAGCAGACGGCCTTGCAAAAGAAACTCGCCGCCGCGCAAAAAGTTTTCCCGCAGGCTTGTGCCGACATCGCCGCGCAACTTGCTGAACTCCTGCCCAAGCGCTTCATCGTCGCCACGCCTTACGAGCGTCTGCAACATTTTTCGCGCTATTTGAAAGCCATCGCTATGCGGCTCGACAAAGCGAAGAACGACAGCGCACGCGATGCCCGCCTGATGGCCGAATGGCGTAGCCTTGCGCAACCGTGGGAGCGCGAATGGCAGGCGATGAGGAAAGCGGGCGTGCTGGATGATTTCCTGCTGGAATTTCGCTGGCTGCTGGAGGAGTTGCGTGTGGCATTGTTTGCCCAGGAATTGCGGACGCCTAGCCCCGTGTCGGTGAAACGCTTGCAGAAGATGTGGGAGGGCAGGAACCGGTGATGGATACGGGCAACTTCTTTAAAACCGTGCTGCGTGCGGCGCGTGATCTGCTGCGGCGGGAGATTCTGTTTCATGCCCTGTGGCCGCCGCTTTTGGCCTTTGTCGGTTGGTCGGTGGTGGCGTGGTTTGCCTGGCAGCCCGCCGCCGCGTGGATCGTCGCCGAGTTGCCGGACTGGGCGTGGCTTAACTGGATGGGCCCCTGGCTGGCGCATGTCGTGGTGTTTTTCATCTTCGCGCCGCTGGTGTATGTCAGTGTGTTGCTGCTGGTGGCCGTGTTCGCCCTGCCGCGCATGATGACGCTGATTGCCCTGCGCGACTACCCTGATGTCACCCGTCAGGGTTCGGCGCAAGCGGCGCTGTGGGGGAGCATTGCCAACACCGTGGCGGCCGGCGCGATCTTCGTCGTCGGCTGGCTCGTCACCTTGCCGCTGCTGTTGATTCCCGGTGCCGTCCTCGTGCTGCCGCTGTTCTGGGCCGCCTGGCTCAATCAGCGGGCGTTTCGCTTCGACGCATTGGCCGAGCATGCCCTGCCCGAGGAACGGGCCACGCTGATTCGTCGTGAGCGCAGCAGCTTGTATCTCGGCGGACTGGTTGGCGCCTTGATGGCGCATGTGCCTTTCCTGAATCTACTGGCATTGGCTTATACGGCGGTGCTGTTTGTCCATCTGTGCCTGGGCGCCTTGCGTGACTTGCGCCATCAACAAGGAATTTCGCTATGAGAGTGTATGGAGCGATCATCATCGGCGACGAGATCATGCGCGGCAAGCGTCAGGACAAGCATCTGGCGAAGCTGATCGAACTGCTGGGTGCGCGTGGCCTGCATCTTTCCTGGGTGCAATACCTCGGTGACGAGCGGCCACGTCTGATCGAAACGCTGCGCCGCACGCTTAGTAGCGGCGACGTGGTGTTCAGTTGCGGCGGTATTGGCGTCACACCCGACGACCACACGCGTCAGGCGGCCGCGGCCGCGGCGGGTGTGCCGCTGGCGCTCAACCCGGATGCCGAGCGCGAGATTCGTGCGCGCATGGCGGAGATGGATCAGCCGGTGACGCCGGCACGACTGGAACTCGGCACCGTGCCGCAAGGCAGTCGCATCATCCCGAATCCTTTCAACCGGATTCCCGGTTTCTCGTACCGGGACCACCACTTCCTGCCCGGCTTCCCACAGATGGCCTGGCCGATGGCGGAATGGGTGCTCGACACCTTCTACGCTGACGACTTCCGCCAGAACGCCGAAGCGGAAGCAGCGATACTCGTCTGGGACGGGCTGGAAGGCACGATGCTGGAGCTGATGCGTCAGACCGAGGCGGACTTTCCTGACGTCGTCGTTTTCAGTCTGCCGAGCTTTGGCAGTGAAACGGTGCGGCGGCACGTCGAACTTGGTGTGCGTGGCGCGCCGGAGACGGTGGCCAAGGCGATCGAGGTGCTCAAGGCGGGCGTGGCTGCGCTTGGCTATTCATACGACCTGAAATAAAAAGTCGGCGCTGGCGGGACGGCAGGTACCCATAAAAAAAAGCCCAAGCCTTGTGGGGCTTGGGCTGAAACGGTTCCTTTGCGGAACCGGAGGAGGAGACGTAAAACCTTTGTTGCTTAGGCAGCCTTCTTGGCCTTGGCGGAAGCGCCAACAGCCTTGACGGTAGCGGAGGTCGCAGCGGCGACGTTCGCTTCAGCCATTTCAGCAACTTGCTTGGCGGCCTTGTTCATGGTTTCGTAGGCCGAGTTGGCAGCAGCCAGAGCGGACTTGACGGCAGCGACAGCGACGTCGGAGCCAGCGGGGGCGTTCTTGACAGCCTTGTCCAGCGCGGACGAGACATTCTTGTTGATTTCGACGTACTGGCTGTCAAAAATCTTCGAGAACTCTTCCTGAGTCTGGGTGGCGATTTCGTAGATGCTGCGGGAGTAGGCAACGGCCTTCTCGAAAGCGGGCTGGGCCAGTGCGGCTTGCATGCTGACGAGTTCCTGCGCATCCTTGGCGGCCAGCAGGGACTTGGCGTTGTTGACGCTGTCTTCCAGAATCGTGCGGGCGGTGTTCAGGTTCAGGGCGGCGAGGCGCTCGGCGCTGGCAAACGCGGTGTTCGCGACGGTCAGCAGGGTTTCGACGTTGGCTTTGTTGGCGCCAGCCAGTTGCTCGGGGGTGGTGTACATGGTGATCTCCTGAAGAAAAGTTTGGTAGTGCGGATTGGTTAGCTCGCTGCGGTGGTGTTACGGCTTTTGCTGCAGTGCATCATGATTTGAATTATATGGATGGGAAGTCCGGTGTCAAGAGCTTTTGGTGCAATGCAGCAAAATATTTTTGATTTATATATAAGCACAATAGAAACATGTGGATAGGCGGCATATTCAGCCGCAATCAGGCGTGAAATACAGCGCTGCGCCGCTGGTTGGTGCGGCGCAGGATTTCGTGCGTGGGGGAGGGGTGTTTAGG
>JAVBYI010000018.1 GCA_030824115.1 Rhodocyclaceae bacterium
AGGGGTCGTCTCAGAAAACGGAAAATAAAGCACGCTAAGCCGGTGGCAGCGGTCGCAATGGCCTGAACTTCCCCGCACCGACCTTGGCACTGCTGCGCCATAGGTAATCGCCGGTCAGGTTGATATGCTCCCACCCCAGCGGTGACAGATATTGCAGCAACGTGTCGTCCAGCGCCTTGCCGTGGGCACGCAAAGCACTGGTGGCACGCTCCAGATAGACCGTGTTCCACAACACGATGGCCGCCGTCACCAGATTGAGGCCGCTGGCCCGGTAGCGCTGCTGCTCAAAACTGCGGTCGCGGATTTCACCCAATCGGTAGAAGAAGACCGCCCTGGCCAGCGCGTTGCGCGCCTCGCCCTTATTCAGCCCCGCATGGACGCGGCGGCGCAGCTCCACGCTTTGCAGCCAATCCAGAATGAACAGCGTGCGCTCGATGCGCCCCAGCTCGCGCAGGGCGACGGCCAAGCCGTTTTGGCGCGGATAGCTGCCGAGCTTGCGCAGCATCAGCGAGGCCGTCACCGTGCCCTGCTTGATCGAAGTGGCCAGCCGTAGGATTTCATCCCAATGAGCGCGAATAGCCTTGATGTTCAGCCTGTCGCTGCTAATCATCGGCTTGAGTGCATCGTAGGCAGTATCGCCCTTGGGAATGAACAGCTTGGTGTCGCCCAGGTCGCGGATGCGCGGCGCGAACCGGAATCCCAGAAAGTGCATCAGGCCGAACACATGATCGGTGAAGCCCGCCGTGTCGGTGTAGTGTTCCTCGATACGCAAGTCAGACTCGTGGTACAGCAGGCCATCGAGCACATAGGTCGAGTCGCGCAAGCCGACGTTGACCACCTTGGCGCTGAAGGGCGCGTATTGGTCGGAGATATGGGTATAGAACGTCCGCCCAGGGCTACTTCCATACTTCGGATTGATATGCCCGGTGCTCTCTGCCTTGCTGCCGGTTCGGAAGTTCTGGCCGTCCGACGATGACGTGGTGCCGTCGCCCCAGTTTCCGGCGAAGGGTTGTCGAAACTGTGCGTTCACCAGCTCGGCCAGCGCCGTCGAATAGGTTTCGTCGCGAACGTGCCAGGCTTGCAGCCAAGACAGCTTGGCGTAGGTGGTGCCAGGGCAGGACTCGGCCATCTTGGTGAGCCCAAGATTGATACCATCAGCCAGAATCGT
The DNA here is from genome assembly GCA_030824115.1 of Rhodocyclaceae bacterium. Classification (GTDB taxonomy): domain Bacteria; phylum Pseudomonadota; class Gammaproteobacteria; order Burkholderiales; family Rhodocyclaceae; genus Sulfuricystis. Next base: position 1,169 of record JAVBYI010000018.1, read on the forward strand.
CGTCATCAGCAAGGTTTTGTCCTTGGCCGTGTCGCCGGTCTTCAGGTGTGTGAAGTGGCGCGTGAAGCCCGTCCATTCATCGACCTCCATCAGCAACTCGGTGATCTTGAGGTGCGGCAGCAACATCGCCGACTGGTCAATCAAGGCTTGCGCGGCGTCTGGCACCGCTGCGTCCAGCGGCGTGATCTTCAGGCCCGATGCAGTGGTGATGATGGCGTCCGGTAAGTCGTTGGTCGCCGCCATGCGGTTGACTGTGGCGAGTTGCGCCTCCAATAATTCCAGTCGGTCATTCAGATATTGGTCGCAGTCGGTGGCCACGGCCAGTGGCAATTCGCTGGCCAGCTTCAGGGTGGCGAACTTCTCGATCGGCACCAGGTATTCGTCGAAGTCCTTGAACTGGCGCGAACCCTGCACCCAAACATCACCAGAGCGCAGTGCGTTCTTCAGCTCCGACAGGGCGCATAACTCGTAGTAACGCCGGTCAATACCCTCGTCGGTCAGAACCAGCTTTGCCCAGCGCGGCTTGATGAATGCGGTTGGCGCATCGGCGGGCACCTTGCGCGCGCTGTCGCTGTTCATGCCGCGCAGCACGTCGATGGCATCGAGCACACCCTTGGCGGTGGGCGCGGCGCGCAGTTTGAGCACGTCCAGGAACTGCGGCGCATAGCGGCGCAGCGTGGCGTAACTCTCGCCGATATGGTGCAGGAAATCAAAATCGGCAGGCCGCGCCAGCGTTTGCGCCTCGGTGACGCTGGCGGCGAAGGTGTCCCACGGCATGACCGCTTCGATGGCGGCGAACGGATCGCCGCCGCTTTGTTTGGCTTCAATCAGCGCCTGACCGATGCGCCCATACATCCGCACCTTGTCGTTGATCGCCTTGCCGGAAGCCTGGAACTGCTGTTGATGCTTGTTCTTGGCCGCATTGAACAGCTTGCCGATGATGCGGTCGTGAAGGTCGATGATTTCATCAGTGACGGTGGCCATGCCCTCGATGGCCAGTGCTACCAAGGTGGCGTAACGCCGCTGCGACTCGAACTTGGCCAGGTCGGCGGGCGTCATCTGGCCGCCCTCGCGGGCGATCTTGAGCAAGCGGTTTTGGTGTACCTGCCGTTCGATGCCAGCAGGTAGGTCAAGCGCCTGCCAGGCTTTGAGGCGTTCGATGTGTTCAAGCATGTGGCGCGAGTTCGGCTTGGCGGGCGATTGGCGCAGCCACGCTAGCCACGTCATTTTGCTACCATCCTTGCGCTTGAGCAGTTCGTCCAGGCGCTGGCGATGGACAGGTATCAAGGAATCGGCCAATGCCGCATGGATGCTCCGGTTGGCACGGGTAATGGCCTCGGCGCTTGCGCGCTCGATGGCATTCATGGCGGGTAGGATGATGCTCTGCCGCCGCAGGTTTTCAACAAGGGTGCTGGCCAGCACAATGCCTTTGTCTGTTTGCAAGGCCAGTTCGGTCAATGTATGCACGGCTTGCCGGTAGTGACTCATGGTGAAGGGCTTGAATCCAAACACCGTTTGCAGCTCGACCAAGTGCTCCCGCCGTGTCTGCTCGCGCTGGCCGTAATCGTTCCAGCTTTCCACCGGCACCTTGAGTTGTGCGGCCACCATGCGCAGCAGGGGCGGAAATGGAGGTTCATCGACGCCCAAGAAGATGCCAGGGAATCGCAAGTAGCAAAGCTGCACGGCGAAGCCCAATCGATTCGCGGCGCCGCGACGCTGACGGATCACCGACAGGTCGGTTTCGTTGAACGTGTAGTGCCGTATCAGTTCGTCTTTGACATCTGGCAGTGCCAGCAGACTTTCGCGCTCGGTGGCGGACAGGATTGAGCGGCGTGGCATGGTCAGTCTTCCCGCAGGTACTGGTACAAGGTTTCGCGGCTGATGCCGAAGTCACGGGCCACCAAGGTTTTTTGGTCGCCTGCCGCAACTCGCCGTTTCAACTCGGCAATTTGTTCGCTGTTCAGCGATTTCTTTCGTCCCCGGTAGGCACCGCGCTGCTTGGCCAGCACGATTCCCTCGCGCTGACGTTCGCGGATCAGGGCGCGCTCGAACTCAGCAAAGGCTCCCATGACCGACAGCATCAGATTGGCCATCGGTGAGTCCTCGCCGGTGAACGTCAGCCCTTCTTTGACGAACTCCATGCGCACGCCCCGTTGTGTCAGCCCTTGGACGATGCGGCGCAGGTCATCAAGGTTGCGTGCCAACCTGTCCATGCTATGCACCACCACGGTGTCGCCCTCGCGGACGAAGGCCAGCAGCCTTTCAAGTTCGGGACGTTGTGTGTCCTTGCCTGAAGCCTTATCGGTGAATACCTTGCCGACTTCTATTTGTTCCAGTTGTCGATCAGGATTCTGGTCGAAGCTGCTGACGCGGACGTAGCCGATACGTTGACCTTGCAAGATGCCTCCAAAGGTAAAAATGTCAGGATGAAATCTATTACCCTTGGCTGAATGTGTCAATAAATATAAATTCACACTCTACTCTGACGTTGTTTGTGCTCAACATCTGACATCAGGTTAGGGCATAGCCTTAACTGACACCACCTCCCAGGGCCTGATATAAAGCAACACTATCGACTAGGCGTTGTGCCTGGGCCGCAACCATATTGATCCGGATTGACTGTGCCTGTTGCTGCGCGATGAGCAGTTGCAGGTAGCTGGCCGCGCCCAGCCGGTATTGCCGCTCGACCGACTGCAAGGAGGCCTGTGCAGCCATATCAGCGGCAGCGAGGGCAGTCAAAGTTTGTGCATCGCTTTCCACCGCGCGCAGGGTGTCGGCGACGTTACGCAAAGACTCCAATACGACGCTCTGGTAATTGGCTGCGGCGGCATCAAAAGCGGCGAGCGCCGCTCTTTTTTCAGCGGGTAGCCCTGGATTAAAAAGAGGCTGGGTGAGCTGCGCAACCAGGCCCCACACTGCCGAGCCACCACCGAACAGGGCACCGGTGGTCAGCGCTTGAGAGCCAAGGTTGGCGCTCAGGTTGATCTGTGGGTAGAGCTTGGCGACAGCCACACCATAGTCTGCATTGGCCGCATGCAACAGCGCCTCTGACGCCTGGATATCCGGTCGGCGGCGCACCAGTTCTGAGGGCACGACGAGCGGCATCTCGACGGGCAGAGTGAAATCGGCCAGAGTGAAGGCCGGGATGCCACCCGTGCCTGGGGCACGACCGGCTAGCACCGCCAGTAGATGTTCGGTTTGTTGCAGTTGTTTACGCAGCGCAGGCAGTTCTGCCCGCGTTTGCTCCGCCTGAGCTTGTAGGCTCAACGCTTCATCAGGTGAGGCCTGACCGATACGCACGCGTTCATGGGCTAGGCGCAGTTGCTCATCCTGCACGCGCAAAATGGCAGTAGTGGCTTCTAGTTGCGCGGCGAGGCGTGCTCGGGTAATGGCAGCGGTTGCCATGTTGCCGGCAAGGGCCAGGCGCGCAGCATTCAGTTCGAAGCGACGGTAGTCGGCGCGAGCAGCCAAGGCTTCGAGTGCGCGCCGGTTGCCGCCAGCCAGATCGAGGTTGTAATGCACGCCAACGCTGGCGTTGTAGAGGCTGAATTGACGTGCGTCTCCGCTCAACCCTTGGCTACTGGGACTCATTTGCTGGCGCTGAGATCCCAGTGCGACATCTACCTGTGGATATTGCGTCGAGCCCGCCTGTGCGGCAAGAAGCTCCTGCGCCTGTCGCAAATTGGCGCTGATGCTCGCCAGCGTCGGGCTGACATGGAAAGCTTCGTTGATCAGTCCGTCGAGTGCGGATGAACCCAAGCTTTGCCACCATTGCGTTTCGATCGGAAGCCCTTCGACTAGACGTTGTGTTTCGCCGAACTGCGTGGGAGCGGACGCGGTTCTATCAGCCACCGGTGTTGCAGTGTAGCGAGCTACATCGGGTGCGGTGGGACGCTGAAAATCAGGGCCGGCGGCGCAGCCGGCCAGACCGGCGGTGACCAGACCAGCTACCAGGTAAGTTGCCGCAAGCCGTCTTTCGAGGCTGATGGGGCGCTGGCATGTTTTAGCGTGCTCCATAAAAATGCTCCACGAAAGGTTTACGGAAAGCTTGGTGGCAGCCCAAGCAGCTTTCCTGCACGTGGGCGAATGATTGGATCACCGCCTTGCCGTCGCTGCTCGCAGCAGCCAGCTTCATGGCCAGCGCCGCCTCGTGAGTCTGCGCGTCAAAGTTTCTGAACTTGGTCGCATCAGCGCCGAGGTAAGCAAGGATGCGCATTTTTTCAGTAAGCGGTGGCTCGGGGTGTGCAGCAACTTTTGGGGCGAGCTGAACGACCTGAACCCATTCCTCCTGCGAAATCGCACCGGTAATAGCCTGCATGTTGCGCCCGAGTTCCTGCATGATCTTGCGTAGCGCCAGTGGCTCAACCTGGGTAGCGTCACCAGCCCAAGCTGGCAACTGAAAACCCCATAAAAGCAGGCAGGCCGTAACGGTCAGGGTGATAGTTCCAAATGCGTGGCTGTGTTTGCGGTGGGTCATGAAATTCTCCTGTAATTCAATCGTTCTCTCATTCGAACTCCCGCCCTTCGCCAGCTTCCTCATGGGTCACACCGTCGCGGATGTGGTAGATGCGCTTGAAAGTGGGGATGATCTTTTCGTCATGGGTGACGACGATGATGGCGGTCTCGAACTTCCGAGCCATGTCATTGAGGATGCGGATTACAGCCATGGCGCGCTCACTGTCTAGTGGAGCTGTGGGCTCATCAGCCAGGATCACCGGAGGGCGATTGACCAAACCTCGCGCAATGGCGACCCGTTGCTGCTCGCCACCGGAGAGTTGCGAGGGCATGGCGCGAGCCCGGTTTTGCACATCGAGCGCGGTGAGCAGTTCCAGTGCCTTCGCGCGCGACTCCCCATTCGCGACGCCTGCGAGCATCGGCAGTAGCGCCACGTTGTCGGTGACATCGAGAAACGGAATCAGGTATGGTGCCTGGAAAACGAAACCGATCTTGTCGCGCCGCAAGGCGCGCAAGTCGCGGACTTTCCAGCCATCGTCGTAGATCACTTCATCGCCCAGCGTCATGCGACCGGCGGTCGGATCAATCACCGCGCCCAGACATTTGAGCAGCGTGCTCTTGCCGGACCCGGAAGGGCCAATCAGGCCCACCACCTCGCCGGGTGCCACCTGCATGTCCACGCCTTTCAAGGCATTGACCGCGGTATCGCCCTCGCCATAACGTTTTCTCAAACCTTCGATGCGAATGCCTTTGCCACTCATCTCAACCTCCAATGGCTTCGGCCGGGTCGACCTTGAGTGCCATGCGAATGGCGACGATGCTGGCTAGAACGCAGATCACGAGCACGGCGAAAAAACCGGCGATGGAGTCGAACGGCATCAGCAGTACGTACTTGGGAAACAGGGGCGCTGAGAAAGTGGCTGTGATCTTGCCGACCACGAAACCAATCACGCCCAGGGCGAGCGCCTGCTGCATGATCATCGCGGCGATGGTTCGGTTGCGTGTGCCGATGAGCTTCAACACCGCGATCTCGCGGATTTTGTCCATCGTCAGCGAATAGATGATGAAGGCAACGATGGCCGCGCTAACGATGGCCAGAATCACCAAGAACATGCCGATCTGCTTGGCCGACGTGGCGATCAACTTGCCGACGAGGATGTCTTCCATCTGTGCCCGTGTGTAGACCGTCAAACGTTTCCAGCGCCGGATGGATTCGGCAACCTCGTCCGGCGCATGACCAGGTTTCAGAGTGACCAGCACTGCATTGACGAACGCGTTGGTGCTCTGTGAAGCAATCACGGCATCCAGCAAACCAGGAACACCGGGTCGATTGAAGGCCGGGTTGGCTTCGGTGCGACGCCGGCTTTGCCAAATGGCGTCGTTGTCCTTGAGGAACTGAGCCTCTTGGGCATCCTTGAGCGGAATGAATACCATCGGGTCGCCGCTGGACGACACCATGCGCCGTGTCAGCCCCACGACGGTGTAATGATTTCGGCGAATGGCAAGACGATCTCCCAGTTTGAAGCCGGTGGCGATGTCGGCCACCGCCTCGTAGTGACCGCGCGTGATCTGGCGTCCAGCGACGAGATAAGGAGGCCATCCGGGTGTAGCCCCCAACGCACCGGGCGCGATGCCGACCACCATGGTGCGTACATCACTCTCGCCCTTGCGTACCTGCATGGTCAGGTAGGTCACGTTCGCTGCCTGTGAGACTCCCGGCATGGCGAGAATGGCGCGATACACGTCATCGTTGAGGCTGGACGACTCCGCATAAGGACCCAGAGTATCCTTTTGCACCACCCAAAGGTCAGCGCCACTGTTGTCGAGCAACGCCTTGCCGTCGTCCACCATGCCTCGGTACACCCCAGCCATGACCAGGGTGACGCCGATCAGCAGACCCAGACCGATGCCGGTGAAGACGAATTTTCCCCAGGCATGGAGAATGTCGCGGCCGGCCAGGCTGATCATCGTGACACTCCTGGGATATGGTCGACCACATGGATGCGGCTGCGCGCCGTCAGTGCCTTTTCGCTATAGGTCACAACCTGGTCCCCATTCTTGAGCCCTTCGCGCACCTGCACGTAACCATTGAGGTCGGAAGTGCCGAGCTTGACCGGGGAGAAATGCAGATCACCATCCACGATTTGCCAGACACCAACTTTGTCGCCCTCACGCTGGACGGCAGCGTTGGGGATCAGTGGAGCGGCCGGGAGCGCCGGCAAGTCAACCGTGACTTCGGCCAGTTCACCCACCGGTGGCAAAGGTTCTGGTTTGTTATCGAATGTCACCTTGGCAAGCGTTTCCTCGGTTACCGCGTCGGCCTTGGGTTCCACCCGCAGCACGCGACCTTTCAAGGTCTGGCCACCACGCGAACGCAGGACGATAAGAGTCGGCACCCCCCCAGCCAGCCCCGATGCGCTGATCTGGTCGAAGCGCGCATTGATCCACAAACTCTTGGGGTCGATCACTTCCACCACGGCCTGGCCCGCGACGATGGTCGTGCCGGGATCGGCATCGCGCACGGCGACTACACCGTCGACCGGCGCGATCAGGCGCAGATTGCTCCGCTGCGCGACGAGTCCTTCGCGGTCGGAGCGTGCCCGGACAATATCTTCCCGAGCGGCAGATAAGGCGGCATCGGCGATCTGCAGTTCCTGCCGCTTGGTGGTGACGATTTCCTCGCTGGTCGAGCGCACCGCAAACAATTGCTCGTAGCGGCGCGCCTGGGTTTGCGCGTAGGCTTGCCGGGCTTCTGCCTCGCGCAAAGCCGCTTCCGCACGCTTGAATGCCGACTCCTGTGAGCGCACCCGATCATCGAGGTCGACCGGCTCCATCTCGCCGAGCACCTGTCCGGCCTTGACCTGGTCGCCTACATGCACCTCCAGGCGTTTGACGCGCCCGGCAAACGTCGGCCCGATCTTGTAGGTGTAGCGCGCCTCCACCGTGCCGATGCCGAACAGCGCCGGTGTGATAGCCCGTGATTCCACGCTTGCCACCGTCACAGCGACCGGGGCGAGCGGCCCTGATCGCAGACCGACATAAATAAAAAGCACCAGCAAAGGAATGATGACGGCAAGCAGCGCCAGGGTGCGGCCTTGCAAGGGTAACTTTTTCATTGCGCACTCCTTATGCCACGCCGATAAATTGCAAAGACGCGCGGCGCATCGCGGTGCATACGTCCCACATCACCCGCCAACAGCGATTGCATGACCAAGCCCTGGATCGTGCCAATGAACAGCGTTGCCGCCGCCTCGTTGTCAAGCGAGGGAGACAACTCGCCGCTGGCCTTGCCTTTCTCGATGAGACGATGCAAACGTTCGCCGTAGCGCTGAATCAAGGTTTGCACCATGCGCTTGGCCGGTGTCGATTCGGCACGCTGAAGCTCACCAAACATCATTCTTGGCACGCCTGGGTGCTCAGCTACGAATTCGATATGACTCATGAACATCGCCTCCATGGCTGCCAAGGGCGACTCGATTCCTTGTGCGGATCGATCGATTCTGGCTAATAGGCGCTCTGCTACCCACTCCATGACCGCCTGCCAAATGGCTTCCTTGTTCGGGAAGTGCCGAAACAGCGCACCCTGGGTCAAGTTCATGTGTTTAGCGATAGCCGCAGTGGTTATCTCGCTTGGGTTTTGTGAACCGGCAAGCGCCACGACGGACTCGACAGTTACGGCACGACGTTCATCGGCCGGCAGATGCTTTGGATGGGTGTCCACGAGCACTCCTTGTAAGATAGTAATTGATTACTATCCTACCACAAGAGGCAACTCAAACAAGAGAAAACCCGACGTACTCGTCAATATCTAGCGTCTGCAATGGGCTTAACGTGCTTTATTTTCCGTTTTCTGAGACGTCCCCAAAAAGCGGGCCGTGGAGCCGAGCACATGGCGGGCATGGCCGGGTTGTTGCCGGCGGCGGTGGAATTGGCCAATCAGCCGACGCCGGAAGCCATCGGCGCATTGGTTGCCGGGCTGGCGGCGGTGCTGATGAAGGAAAGCGGGAATGCCTGACCTGGGAACAATCATTACCGGCGTCGTGGCCATGGCCGGAACCTATGCGGCGATCCGGGCCGACCTGGTGCGGGCAACGGTGAAAGCAGAGCAGGCGGCAGCAGACGCCAGCAAGGCGAATGAACGCATTGACCTGCATATTGAAAATCACCATACGAAGAAAGGGGCGTGACATGGCAAAGAAAATGCCGCCGCGCGGCAAGAATGGCCGCTTCAAAAAGCGCAAGTAAGCAATGCCGCAAAAGCGAAGGCCGGGAAACCGGCCTTTTTTTACGTCTACCGCGAGGCCATCAGGGCATCATTAGCCGCGCCGAATTGTCCAATCTCGAGCAAATGGGCGATGCGGCGTTCGAGTTCGTCGATTCGCCTTGATTTGATATCAAGATTCCGGATCTGGTAGTGCCATCCAGCAATCTCGCGGGCGCTGTAGCTGTAGCGTGTGCCGACAATCGCCAGGCGGTCGCCATCAAAGCGAAATTGCCGCCAGTCGTCGGACATGCCAGGCAGCAGGCCGTCGGCCAGGATGCAGAGCAGCAACCAGTGGGCGCGGGGAATGACGGAATCACCGGTGAGGTAGCGGTCTAGGGTGGTGCGGTGTATCCCCAGCGCGTCCAGAGCGCGAGAGCGGCCGGCGCGGGCTATGGTGTCGGCGATTTGATCCGGATGCACTGGCGGGGCCGCAAAACCAATCAGGTTGGCGCCCATGCGCTTTTTCTGGCGGCGGCGCTCGGCGTCGTAGTCGGCGAACCAGCGGGCAAAAGCGCGGGAAAAGGCGGTATTTTTTCCGGGGTCATCATTCATTTTTTCAATGCTCCAATTATTTCTGTTTATGGCGGTATGCCGCCGAAATAATCGGGGAAATTGTGAAAATGGGCCGGATTTGCTGGGTTTTTGTGAGCGTGTCATTGCGGATAAATCCTATGACAAATGATGCGCATAATTTGTATTATGTAAAGTTATGGATTGAAGGGTTTGCATCCAGGGATTTGACAGAGATCCGACAATGCGCTCAGGTATTTATTTAAGTCGTTGTTTATTTACTTAATTATTTCTGGCCCGGCCATTGCTTGATACCAGTAGGAGGTATCAAGCAATGGCCAGTATTACGATCAACGACACCACGCTACGCGACGGTGAGCAAACGGCAGGTGTGGCTTTTACTGCCGAGGAAAAAATCGATATTGCCCGTGCCTTGGCCTACGCCGGGGTGCCCGAGCTGGAAATCGGGATTCCGGCTATGGGTGAAATCGAACGCGAGGTCATTCGTGCCATCGTCGATGAACGCCTCCCTACCAAGACCATGGTTTGGGGACGACTTTGTGAGGCAGATATCGAAACGGCACTCACCTGTCGGGCTGATCTCGTCAATCTGTCGATACCGGTTTCCGACATTCACATCAAACACAAGATCAAACGCGACCGCGCCTGGGTGCTGGACACCCTGCGCTCGCTGATCCCTGCTGCTCGTGAGCGCGGCGCCGACGTTTGCCTTGGTGGCG
>JAVBYI010000016.1 GCA_030824115.1 Rhodocyclaceae bacterium
CCACCGTTGTATCTCAAGCCCCGGCCCTGCCCGAAGCCGAACTGAAAGCCTATTTCGACAAGCTCAAGAGCCTCCTCGAGGACAGCGACTCGGAAGCCGGCGATGTGCTCAATGAACTGATGGAGAAACTCGAAGGCTCATCTCTCGCCAAACAGCTCAAACCCCTCGCCAATGCCATCGAAGGTTTCGACTTCGATACGGCGCTGGATCAACTGAACAGCATTACCGCCGCATGAACGCCATCATCGACAAATACCTCCACCTGATGACCACCCCGCCAGCCGACAGCCTGCTGTATCTCGGCAGCTACAGTCCCGGGCTGGTATTTCTTTCGGTGGGCATCGCCGTCTTTGCTGCCTACACGGCGCTGCTGGTGGCGGACTTTGCCGAACGCTCTGAAAACCTACAGACCCGGCAGATGCTGCTGACGCTGGGCGGGCTGGCACTGGGGGCTGGCATCTGGGCGATGCACTTTGTCGGCATGCTCGGTTTTGCCTTGCCCTGCGGCGTGAGCTACGACCCCTGGGTGACGGGATTTTCGATGATCCCCGGCGTGCTGGCCAGCATCTTTTCCCTGCACCTGATCAGCCAGCGGCAAATGGACTGGAAGCGCCTGGTAATTGGTGGCACGCTGTTTGGTGCCGGGGTAGGCGTGATGCACTACGCCGGCATGGCCGCGATGCGCATGGAAGCCCTGCTGCGCTACAACGCCTGGCAGTTCCTGCTGTCCATCGTCGTCGCTGTCGTGCTCGCCATTGTTGCCCTGTGGATACGCACCGGCATCGTGAAGATGTTTCCCCGCATCGGTCAGTTCGCCCTGCTCGTCTCGGCCATCGTCATGGGCGGCGCGGTGTCGGGCATGCACTACACCGCGATGAGCGCCGCCTACTTTGTGCGCGAGGGTGACACGCAGGCGATTCAAGCGGGCTTCGATCCGCTCATGCTCGCCATCGTCATCGCGGGCGTCACCGGCCTGCTGATCGGGATTGTGCTGATCTATGTGTTCCGCCATTTCCTGCTTGAAATGGAGCAGGTCAATGCACAGTCCAAGGCAGCGCTGGCCCAACTGGAAAGCCTGGTACAGGAGCAAACAGATAGTGTCTGGATCAAGAGTTCGAGCGCACAGGTGATTGCCGCCGTCCAGCGCCAGGAATCCATTGCGGATTTTGCCCGGCAGTTGATGCTAGCCCTGACCCCCTTGCTCGGCGCGCAGGTCGGCGTTTTCTATTATCTGGATCGAACGAACGGTGGCTACCGCCTGATGGGCAGCTTTGGCTACAAGCAGCGTAAAGGCGTCCGGCAGCATTTCCATCTGGGCGAGGGACTGATCGGTCAGTGCGCCCTGGAGCGCACCGCGATCAAGGTGGACAACCTACCCGATGACTATCTCAGTATCGTATCCGGCATGGGCGAAGCACCGCCGCGCTTTACCCTTGCCGCCCCGGTGATGATGCCCGGCGGCGATATCCCTGCGGTTATCGAAGTCGCCTCGCTGAGTGCCATCGGTGCCAAGGAACAAGCACTGCTGCAGGAAATCCTGCCGTTGCTTGCGCTTAATCTCGACATTCTCGAGCGAAATTACGCCAATTAATTCTGTTAAGGAGTAGAGCCGTGCAATCTCTCATCAGCAAAAGCCTGTTACTGCTCATGCTCTGGAGTTTTTCCTTTGGCGCCTTCGCAGCGGAGCGGCTCAACGTGGTTTTCATCAACCCAGGCAAGTCGTCCGAAGCCTACTGGCAGATGGTTACCTCCTTCATGCGCGCCGCCGCCGATCAACTCGACATCGAACTGGAAGTACTGTGGGCAGAGCGCAATCACCTTGAGCAGGTCAAGATCGGTGAGGATATCGCCAAGCGCTCCCAGAAGCCGGATTACGTCGTGCTGGTCAACGAAAAATCCGTTGCGCCGGAAACCATCAAGCCGCTCGATGCCGCTGGAATCAAGACGTTTCTGATACTGAACGATCTGACGGACGAACAAAAGAAGAACCACGGCACCCCGCGCACGACCTATCGTCACTGGATCGGCACGATGGTTCCCGACAATGTCGATGCCGGCTACAAAATTGCCCGGTCGATGTTCGACGAAGTCAAAAAGCGCACGTGGACCGCCCCCGAAATGCTGGTGATTTCAGGCAGCCGTGTGACGCCCGCATCGACGCAGCGCAGAGAAGGTCTGGATAAGGCGCTGGCCAAATACAAAGCTCTCAATATCAAATTGACCCAGGAAGTCTGGAGCGAATTCGACGGCGATAAAGCCTACGAGCAGACAAAATTCCTGTTCAAGCGCTATCCGAACCTGAAAATCATCTGGGCCGCCAACGATCCGATGGCGCTCGGCGCCATGAAGGCCGCCCGCGAACATGGGCGCACCCCCGGTAAAGACATCATTTTCGGCGGACTCAATTGGTCAGACCCGGCGCTGAAAGCCGTCAAGAGCGGCGAAATGGCGGTTACCGTCGGCGGGCACTTCATGTGCGGCGGCTGGAGCCTGGTGGCGATTCACGATTACGCCAAAGGCATCGATTTTGCAAAAACCGAAGGTATCGAAATGAAGCCTGAAGTCTTTGGTGCGATCGATGCCGGCAATGTGGATAGCTACCTGACAAACTATGCGGATCAAAACTGGTCGAAAATCGACTTTTCAAAATTTTCCAAGAAGCAAACGCCCAAACTCAAAAAATACGATTTCAGTTTGAATACCGTCATCCGCAGCGTCAAGCCGTGAATCGCCGGCGACATTGAGAAAGCATCACACCATGAGATCACTACTCACTTTTATTGAAAAATTCAGGCTTAACGTCAAGCTGGTATTGGGTTTCAGCGTCGGTCTACTGGTGGCCGCCGTGATCGGTTTCAACAGCCTGTCCACCCAGTCGGAAATGACGGCAGAGATCGAAAGTCTTTACGACGCCGATCTGCTCGGCATCTCGCACCTCAAGGAAGCAAATATCAACCTGATCTACATGGGCCGTGCGTTGCGCCACGCCATGATTGCCCAGGACGATGCGGCACGGGACAAGGCCAAGGCACAAGTGGACACGGCACGAACCACACTGCAGCGCGAACTTGCCGAAGCAAAGAAGCGTATCCACCGCAAAGATGCCCTGGACAAGTACGAAGAGTTTTTACGCCACTTCAACAAGTACAACGAAAACGTCGTGCATGCACTGGCGATGGTCGAGCGCGAGCGAATCAACTCTTCCGAGGCAGCCAAACTTATCAGCAGCGCAGAATTCTCGGCATTGGGTTCTGCTGCGGACGACACCATCGACGCCATCATCCGCATCAAGGAACAAGGCTCGTTGCAAACCCTGGAATCAGTGCGCGAACGTGCTGCCCAGACGCGGCAAACCGCCATCCTGCTGTTGGTTATCGGCGTGTTACTGACGCTGGGCATCGGCATACTGATTGGCCTGTCGATCCAGCGCCCCAACGAGCGCCTGCGCAATTCCGTCGAGGAACTTGCGGCAGGCAAGGTGGATCAAGTGATTCCGTACGTCGACTACCCGAACGAGATCGGCATCATGGCGCGTGCCATTGCGGTGCTGCAGGACATCTACCGCAAGGCCAACGCCCAACACTGGGTCAAGTCGCATGCTGCGGAAATCAGCACCGCCCTGCAGCAGGCCGAGGATTTCTGCGTACTGACACAAACGGCCGTTTCGAAGATCGCCCCGGTGATGGGAGCCAGCCATGGTGCCTTTTATGTGCTGGAAAGCGATGGTTGCTACAACCTGCTGGCGAGCTACGGCTACCGCGAACGCAAACATCTCAACAGCAGTTTTGCCATCGGCGAAGGACTGGTCGGGCAATGTGCGATGGAAAAGACGCCGATTATGCTCACCGCCCCGAAGGACTACATCCGCATCAACTCAGGCCTCGGCGAAGGGCCGCCGGCCTGCATCGTTGTCCAGCCGATCATCCACGGCGACCGCGTGCTGGGCGTGCTCGAAATGGCCTCCTTCCAGCAATTTACCGAGCGCGAGAAGGCCGTGCTCGATGCCCTCCAGCCGGTGCTGGCCACCAGCATGGAAATCCTCGACCGCAACGTGAAGACGAAGGAACTGCTCAAGGCGACCCAGGAACAGGCCGAGCGCATGGAGAAACAAGCCGCCCAGCTTGAAGAGCAACAAGTCGAGATGGAAGCCCAGCAGGCCGAGTTGCTGGAGACCGAAAACTGGTTCCGCAGCGTCATCGAATCCGCGCCGGACGGCATGCTGGTGGCCGATGCCGCTGGCCAGATTTTGCTGACCAACCCGATGGTTGAGGAGATTTTTGGCTACACCCCGGGCGAACTGGTCGGCGGTACCATCGAACAGTTGGTGCCGGAGCGAATTCGTCCCGGCCATGCCAAACTGCGCGAAACCTTCATGGCGGAAGGCCGCAACCGGGCGATGAGCGCCAGCACGACGCTGACCGGACGCCGCAAGGACGGCAGCGAAGTCCCGCTGACGATCACGCTGGCCCCACTGCCGCCGCGCGGCACACGCGGCAAGTGCGTGAGCGTGTCGGTGCGTAGAACGTAAAATCAAAACATAATCGAAAAGAACAGGAAAACACCATGGAACTCGATCTCGACTTCGTTGAAAAGAAAACCATTCTGGTCGTCGATGACACGCCCGACAACCTCTCACTGATGAGTGGCTTGCTCAAGGATGACTACAAGGTCAAGGTGGCGAACAATGGCGAGAAGGCGCTCAAGATCGCTGCGGCCGATCCCCAGCCCGACCTGATCCTGCTCGATATCATGATGCCGGGCATGGATGGCTACGAGGTCTGCCAGTTCCTCAAGAAGAATCCGGCCACAGTGAATATTCCGGTGATTTTCCTGACCGCCAAGGCGGAGGTCGAGGATGAAAAGAAGGGGCTGGAACTCGGTGCCGTCGATTACCTGACCAAACCGGTCAGCCCGCCAATCGTCATGGCGCGCGTCAAGAACCATCTGGCCCTCAAAGCCCATGCCGATTTCCTCCGCGACAAGAGTGACTACCTCGAACTCGAAGTCGCCAAGCGCACCCGCGAAGTGATGGCGATCCAGGATGTGACCATTCTTGCCATGGCATCACTGGCAGAAACGCGCGACTCGGACACCGGCAACCACATTCGCCGCACCCAGTTCTACATCAAGGTGCTAGCCCAGAAACTCAAGGGCAATCCCCGCTTTGGCGCCATGCTGACCGACGACTACATCAATCTGCTGTTCAAGTCGGCACCGCTTCACGACATCGGCAAGGTCGGCATCCCCGATCGTATTCTGTTGAAGCCGGGCCGTTTCACACCCGATGAGTTCGAGATCATGAAAACGCACACCTCGCTCGGCAAAGATGCCATCGAACATGCCGAAGAGCAGTTAGGCATGAACGTCGAGTTTCTCAGTATGGCGAAGGACATCGCCCTCTCCCACCAGGAAAAGTGGGATGGCTCTGGTTATCCGCAAGGCACGGCCGGCGATGCGATTCCGCTTTCGGCCCGCCTGATGGCCGTGGCGGACGTGTATGACGCACTGATCAGCCGGCGCGTCTATAAGGAAGGCATGCCGCACGAAAAAGCCGTTTCGATCATCGCCGAGGGAAAAGGAACACACTTTGATCCAGACATGGTGGATGCCTTTATCGAAGTTCAGGAAGATTTCCGTGCGGTCGCCAAGCGCTACGCCGACTCTGACATCGACATGGAAAAGAAAAAAGAACAACTCGAACGTTTGGCCGGCACCGGAGCCTAAGTCATGAACTTCCCTTTTGTAAGACAAGGTGCCGGCGGCGGACTTGAATTCGGCACTCGCATGAAAACCGGTACCTTCCTTGTCGTCGATGACTTTGATTCGATGCGCAAGGTCACCATCAACCAGCTCAAGCAACTCGGTGCGGTCAAGATGGTAGAGGCCGCAAATGGTGCCGAGGCGCTGAAAATCCTCGCGCGCCAACCGATCACCATGGTGCTCTCCGACTGGAACATGCCGGTGATGACCGGTCTGGACTTGCTGTTGTCGGTACGCGCCGATCCCAAGCTGTTCGGCATGCCTTTCCTGATGATTACCGCCGAAGCGGAGCGTGATCGTGTCATGCTGGCGATCCAGTCCGGCGTCTCCGAGCTGCTGGTGAAACCCTACACCTCGGCGCGTCTGGCCGAACGGGTGGAAAAGACCCTCGACTGGAAACCGCGCCACAAGGGACCGATTGATCCCGCCGCCGTGATTGCCAACTCGGGCATGACGGCGACAATCAATGGCACACCGGCAACGTCTGCCACGCCGCTACCAGTCGCTCAACCTGCACCCGTTTCACCAACACGCCCGCCCGTCGAAAAGGCCGAGAAACCAACTATTCTCGTGGTCGACGATACGCCGGACAACCTGCACCTGCTCTCCTCCATTTTCAAGGAGGAGTATCGCGTCAAGATTGCCCACAACGGCGAAAAGGCGCTAACGATTGCTCAGTCGGATACACCGCCGGACCTGATTCTGCTCGACATCATGATGCCGGATATGGATGGCTTCGAGGTGGCGCAACGACTGCGTAGCCACCCTTCCTCCGAACACATCCCGGTGATTTTCGTTACCGCGATGACCGGCGAAGATGCCCGCCTCAAGGGCATGGAGCTGGGAGCCGTCGATTTTGTCACCAAGCCGATCGACCCGGATTCGCTCAAGATTCGCGTCAAGAACTTCATGCGCTACATCGAACTGCATCGCCAATTGCAGGCCGATTACGACGAGATGATGGCGATGGAACGCCTCAAGGAAGACGTCGAGCGCATCACGCGCCATGACATGAAAGGCCCACTGGCTGGTGTGATTGGCCTGGTGCAGGGTCTTTCCGAAGCCAGCAACCTGACCGAGGAGCAGCGCGAACAGATCCAGATGATCGAGGAAACAGCGCTACAGGTACTCGACATGATCAACCTGTCGAATGAGCTGTTCAAGATCGAAACTGGCCGCTATGTACTCAAACCGCAAGTCATCAAGGTCGCGCAAATCATCCGACGCATTGCCGAGATTTCACGCAAAACCTTCGCCGTCAAGGAACTGACCATTGCCGTTGCCAAACCGCATGGTGTCGAAGACGACCAGCTGATGGCGCTCGGCGACCCAATGCTCTGCTACTCGCTGTTTCAGAACCTGATCAAGAACGCCTGCGAGGCCGCGCCCGACGGGACGGCCGTCACCATCACGATCTATACCGGCGCACCGATGCGCATCACGCTCGACAACAAGGGCGTCGTGCCGGCGGCGATTCGTGACACTTTCTTCGAGAAATTCGCCACAGCAGGCAAACAAGGCGGTACGGGACTGGGCACCTACTCTGCCAAGCTCCTCACCGAAGCCCAAAACGGCACCATCGCGATGGAAACCAGCGACGAGAAGGGCCAGACGCGCATTACGCTGACGTTGCCAGCGGAGTAACGCCGTCCGACCACCGCCGACCTTTATTGTCCGCTCACACAAGAAAAAACGGCGGTTGCTGAGCAACCGCCGTTTGACCAAGGTCAGGAAGCAGCTTAGGCGTTCTTGGTGATCTGACCGCCTGCATCCAGCAACTGGGCCTGCGCCGCCGCCAGACGTGCAATCGGTACACGCGGACCGGAGCAGGACACATAGGTCAGGCCGATCTTGTGACAGAAGGCGATGGAACCGGGATGGCCGCCATGCTCGCCGCAAATACCCACCTTGAGGTCAGGATTGGTCTTGCGGCCTTCCGTCACCGCCAGCTTCATCAGCTCGCCGACGCCCTTCTGGTCGAGCACTTCGAAGGGGTTGTCAATCAGGATGCCTGCTTCGACATAGCCCGGCAGGAACTTGTTCTCGGCATCCTCGCGCGAGAACGAGAACGTGGCCTGCGTCAGGTCGTTGGTGCCGAAGCTGAAGAACTCGGCGTCCTGCGCCATGCGACCGGCGCGCAGGCAGGCGCGGACGACTTCGAGCATGCTGCCGAACTTGTAGCCGACGTTGATGCCGTGGGTCAGTTCCACCACCTTGTGGATGCGCTTCACGTAGCTGTGAATGCGCGTTAGCTCCTCAACGGTGGCGACCTGGGGCACCATGATCTCGGGATAGACCTCGATGCCTTCCTTGGCGCACAGGGCCGCAGCTTCGAGAATCGCCTGAATCTGCATCGAATACAGCTCGGGATAGGTGATGCCGAGACGCACGCCGCGATGGCCGAGCATCGGGTTGACTTCGGACAGCGCACGTACCTTCTTGAGGGTCTTCTCCTTCTTGGTGATGACATCCTCTTCAAGGTGGTTATCCTTGAACTCTTCCATGCCACGAGAGAGCTTGTCGAGACCATCGGCATACTGCTGGTAGAGCTTCGGGCTGAGCAGCTTGAGGGTTTCGGGCAGTTCTTCCACTGCCTTCAGGGAGTCGCGCAGGTGATGCAAGTGGGCGATTTCGAGTTCGAGCTGGGCTGCGGTCGGCAGGAACTCGTGCAGCGGCGGGTCCATCAGGCGCACAGTCACCGGCAGGCCACGCATGGCCTTGAAGATGCCCTTGAAGTCAGCACGCTGGATCGGCAGCAGGCGGTCGATAGCGGCCTGACGCTCTTCGGTGGTCTCGGCCAGAATCATTTCCTGCACGATCGGCAGGCGGTCGGTGGCGTTAAACATGCGCTCGGTGCGGCACAGGCCGATGCCCATGGCGCCGAATTCGCGGGCGCGCGCTGCATCTTCCGGCGTATCGGCGTTGGCCATCACCTTGAGGCGAGACATCTGGTCGGCCCACTTGAGCAGCGTGGCCATGTCCTCGTTGAATTCGGCTTGTACGGTCGGTACTTCGCCGGCATAGACGTTGCCGTTGCCGCCATCGATGGTCACCACGTCGCCTTCATGCAGCGTGGTGTCGCCAATCGTCGCACAGCGCTTGATGTCGTCGATGTGAATTGCTTCGCAACCGGACACGCAGGGCTTGCCCATGCCGCGCGCCACCACGGCGGCGTGGGAAGTTTTGCCGCCACGGGCGGTCAGAATGCCTTGCGCCTGGAAGAAGCCATGGATGTCTTCGGGCTTGGTTTCCTCACGCACGAGGATGATCTTCTCCCCCTTAAGACCGAGCGACTCGGCGGTATCGGCGTCGAAGACGATCTTGCCGGAAGCGGCGCCCGGCGAAGCCGGCAGGCCGGTGGCCAGGGGCTTGCCCTTGAAGTCGGGCGACAACTGGGGCACCAGAAGTTGCTCAAGCATCGCGGGATCGATGCGGGTCAGCGCCTTTTCCTTGGTGATCAGGCCTTCCTTGAACATTTCGACCGACGTGCGCACCATGGCGGCGGCGTTCATCTTGCCATTGCGCGTCTGCAGGCAGTAAAGCGTGCCGCGCTCGATGGTGAATTCGAAGTCCTGCACTTCCTTGTAGTGCGACTCCAGGCGATTGTGCAGTTCGAGCAGTTGGCGGTAAATCTCGGGCATGTCCTGCTGCATCTCGGCAATAGCCTTCGGCGTGCGAATGCCGGCCACCACGTCTTCGCCCTGGGCGTTGACCAGGTACTCACCGTAAATCAGGTTCTCGCCGGTGCCAGGGTTGCGCGTAAAGCCCACGCCGGTACCGGAGTCGTTACCCATGTTGCCAAACACCATCGTGCAGATATTGCAGGCGGTGCCGCTGGCCATTTCCTTGGTGATCTTGAACTGGCGACGATAGTCGATGGCGCGCTTGCCGTTCCAGGAACGGAACACCGCGCCGATGGCCACTTCCAACTGCTTGTAGGGATCTTCCGGGAAAGGCTTGCCGGTGTGATCTTCGACGATCTTGAGGAATTGATCGGCGAGCGTGGACAGATCTTCCGCGCTCAAATCCACGTCCTGAGAGACACCGACCTTGCGCTTCTTCGCCGCCATGGCGTCGTCAAAAGGCTTGTCTTCGATGCCCAGCGCAATCTTGGCAAAGAGCTGGATGAAACGACGATAGGCGTCGTAGCCGAAACGCGGATTGTTGGTGAGCTTGATCAGCGCCTGCAGCGAGGTCTTGTTGAGGCCCAGGTTGAGGATGGTATCCATCATGCCGGGCATCGACATCGAGGAACCGGAGCGCACGGAAACCAGCAAGGGATTCTCGCTGCCGCCGAACTGCTTGCCGGTCTTTTTCTCGAGGTCCTTCATGTACTTGAGGATCTCGTCCCAGGAACCCTTGGGCAGATCGTCATGCTCGAGAAACGCATGACAGGCATCGGTGGTGATGGTAAAGCCTGGCGGGACATTCAGGCCAATCTGCGTCATCTCGCAGAGGTTGGCGCCCTTGCCGCCCAAAAGCATCTTGTTCTTGCCGTCGCCTTCTTCAAAAGCATAGACAAACTTCTTGCCCGCCATATCCATCTCCCTAAATGTCGGCTCGGGCTTCTCACCCTGTATCCGCACTGAGTGTCATTAGAATGAAATCAACTTGTGCTGCTTTGCAGCACAGCCCAATAAGATAGCAAATCAATCGATAAAAAGGTTTTCTACTGCTATTTGACTCGGTAATTCAGATGCCTTATCGATGTCCCAGTCGAGGGAATTGATATCACGAACGCCCCCTGCTCGCTATACTTGCAAATCATGACCGAAACCGCCGAACTTCCTTCGTCTGCCAGCCCGGATACGCACCGTACCCAGGAGATTTTCCTGTTGGCCCTGGTCGCCATGGCGGCTATCGCGGTCAACCTGCCGGTGGATGTGTTGCGCCCCTACGGCATCGAGCCTCGTTATATCGTTGCGGTGCTCGGCATCATGGTGGTGCTGGCGATGTTCCTCTACCTGCGCTTCTTTTTCTTCCTGCTGTATGTGCTGCTCGCTGTTGGTGCCAATGTGCCGGAGCAGTGGGCGGCAGCCCTTGGTCTCTCGCAACTCGCCTTGTTGGTCACACTGGGTGCCATGGTGGGCCTGTCGCTGATCAACTACGGCATCAAACTCCTGCCCACCGGCCTCGAAAACCCAGACACCGAACACAAGCCGAGTATCGAAGGCACCAAGGCCCTGATGACCGCCATCGAACGTGGCAACACGGCACAGGTCAGGCAGATTCTCGCCCTCGGCATCGACCCGAACACCCCCGGTGAAGGCGGTATCACACCGCTGACGTTGGCCATCCGGCTCAAGCATGCCGACATCATCGTGGCCTTGCAGTCCGTCGGCGCAACGCCTTCCCAAACTTAATAATGTCGGCGCTCAGCCGACGGCACCCGGTAATGTCCCATGTGGTTTCGCAATCTTCGTCTCTATCGCTTCCCCACCACCCATAAGCTCGAACTGGCCGAATTCGAGGCCATGCTGGCCAAGCGCCCCCTCGCCCGCTGCGGCAGTTTCGAGATGGTCAGCCGTGGCTGGGTCTTTCCGCATCAGGACGGCACCTTTGTCCATGCCGTCAATCGCCAGTGGCTGGTCGCGCTCGGGGTTGAGCAGAAACTGCTGCCAGCCAGCGTGATCCGCCAGACCGCGCAAGAGCGCGCCGCCGAAATTGAATCCACCCAGGGCCGCAAGGTCGGGCGCAAGGAAATGCGCGATCTGGTCGAGCGCGTCGCCGAGGAGCTGATGCCCAAAGCCTTCTCGCAGCGTCGCACCGCCTGGGCGTGGATCGATCCGAACGCCGGCTGGCTGGTGCTTGATGCCGGCTCGGATGCGCGTGCCGACGAGTTCATGGAAACCCTGATGGACTGCACTTCAGGATCGGGCCTGGCGCCCCGGCCGCTGCAAACCCAGGTGTCAGCGATGAGCGCGATGACCGAGTGGCTGGCCGCGAACGACGCACCGGCCGGTTTCACGCTCGACAGCGATCTGGAACTGCGCTCGGCCAGCGAATCGCAATCCGCCATCCGCTACGTGCGCCATGATATTGACGGACCGGAAATCGCCGCCCACATCACCGCCGGCAAGCTGGTCACGAAGCTGGGCATGACCTGGAACGACCGCATTTCCTTCGTCCTCACCGACAAACTGCATCTCAAGCGCCTCGCCTTCCTCGACATCCTGCGTGAGCAATCGGCACAGGAAATCGAAAGCGGCACCGAGCAACTGGATGCCGACTTCACCCTCATGGCCGGCGAGCTGTCTGCGCTCTTCAACGATTTGCTGATCGCCTTGGGCGGGGAACAAAAACCAATATGAACGCCGAACTGACGCGCATCATCGAAGCCCGCCATCACGACCCTTTTGCCGTACTGGGCTGTCATCCTGATAGCAAGGATGGCAAGACCGTGGTTGTGCGCGCCTTCATTCCCCATGCGGCCGAAGTCATCATCGCGGAAGGCAATCTGCCGCTGCGCCGTCTGTCCAACACCGACTTTTTCGAATGGCGCGGTGATGCATCTGCTACCTCGGCCCTGCCCGCCCACTACAGCCTGATCTGGCGCGACGCCCATCACCACGAGCACATCGGCCGCGACCCCTACACCTTCGCCCCGCAGCTTGGCGACCTCGACCTGCACCTGTTCGGCGAAGGGCGACATCGCCACGCCTGCAGCATCCTCGGCGCGCATGAGCATGAGGTTGATGGCGTCGCCGGCATCCTGTTCGCCGTCTGGGCACCGAATGCCGAACGCGTCAGTGTCGTCGGCGACTTTAACGGTTGGGACGGTCGTCGCCATGCCATGCGCGTGCGCGGCGGCAGCGGGGTCTGGGAGTTGTTCATCCCCGATCTTGCCACCGGCCTGCTTTACAAATTCGAGATTCGCAATCGCCACAGTGGCGAAATCCTGCTCAAGGGCGACCCCTACGGCCAGCAGTTCGAATTGCGGCCACAGACCGGCTCGATCATTCCGACGCGCAGTGCGCATACGTGGATGGACGGCAAATGGATGGCCGCCCGCCAGAAACACGACTGGCAACACACCCCCATGTCGGTCTATGAAGTTCACCTCGGCTCCTGGCAGCGTGGCGCGGAAGGCGAGTTCCTCAACTACCGCGAAGCCGCCCACCGCCTCGTCGAATACGTCAAGGACATGGGCTTCACGCATATCGAGCTGATGCCGATTACCGAGCACCCCTACGATCTTTCATGGGGTTATCAGGTCACCGGCTACTTTGCGCCGACCAGTCGTTTTGGCACGCCGGATGACTTCCGCTACTTCGTCGACTACTGCCATCGCCATGGCATCGGCGTGCTGCTCGACTGGGTGCCCGCGCACTTCCCCAAGGATGCCCACGGCCTCGCCCGCTTCGATGGCACGCCGCTCTACGAACACGCCGACCCGCGCATGGGCGAACATGCCGACTGGGGCACGCTGATCTTCAACTTCGGCCGCAACGAAGTGAAGAACTTCCTGCTCTCCTCTGCCATCTACTGGCTGGAAGAGATGCACATCGACGGCCTGCGCGTCGATGCTGTCGCCTCGATGCTCTACCTCGACTATTCACGCGAGGCCGGCGAATGGGTACCCAACCAGTATGGCGGTCGCGAAAACCTGCTGGCCATCGACTTCCTGCGCGAACTCAACGTCGCCGTGCATGACCAGTGCCCCGGTATCCTGATGGTCGCCGAAGAATCCACCTCCTGGCCGCAAGTCAGCCGCCCCACCTATGTCGGCGGCCTCGGCTTCGACCTCAAGTGGAACATGGGCTGGATGAACGACACCCTGCGCTACATGGCACAGGAGCCGATCTACCGCCAGTATCACCAGGGCATGCTCACCTTCAGCATGCTCTACTGCTTCACCGAGAACTTCACCCTGCCCTTCTCGCACGACGAAGTGGTGCATGGCAAGGGTTCAATGCTCTACAAGATGCCCGGCGACGAATGGCAGCAGCACGCCAATCTGCGCACGCTCTACGCCTACCAGTTCACCCATCCCGGCAAGAAACTGCTGTTCATGGGCACCGAATTCGGCCAGGGCCGCGAATGGAACAGCGCCGGCGTACTCGACTGGTATGTCCTCGAATACCCGCTGCATGCCGGCATGCAACGTCTGGTGCGCGACCTCAACCACCTCTACAGCAGCAGCGCGGCGCTCTACCACCACGAGTTCGAATGGCAGGGCTTCGAGTGGATCGACTGCCACGATGCCCAGCAGTCGATCATCAGCTACCTGCGCAAAGGCCCCCATGGCGAGACGATGGTGGTCGTGCTCAACCTCACCCCCGTCCCCCGCCACGGCTACCGCATCGGCGTCCCTGCCGGCCGGTATCGCGAGGTACTGAACTCGGATTCTGTCCATTACGGCGGCAGCAACCTTGGCAACGGCATGGCGCCGCTGACCGCCGAAGATCATCCATGGATGGGCCGCCCCGCGTCGCTTTCGCTAACCCTGCCGCCGCTCGCGGCGGTCATTCTGACGCGCGAATAAATCAGTCGGCGCCGTCCCGCCAGCGCCGACTTTTCTACAGCACCACCGGCGTTTTCGATACGCGCCAAATATCCTTGCAATACTCGGCAATGGTGCGGTCGGACGAGAACTTGCCCATGCGCGCCACGTTAAGGATCGACATGCGCGTCCAGCGTGCCGGATCGCGGTACGCCTCCCCTACCGCTTCCTGCGTGGCGATGTAAGCCGCATAGTCGGCCAGCAACAGGTAGGGATCGTGATGCAGCAGGTTGTCGACCAGCGGACGGAACAGGTCGCGATCGCCATGCGAGAACAGGCCGCCGCCGATCAGGTCGATGACGCTCTTGAGTTCCACATTGTTCTGGTAGATGTCCCAGGGACGATAACCCTCGGCCTGGGTGCGCGCGACCTCTTCCGTGGTCTGCCCGAACAGGAAGAAATTCTCGGCACCGACTTCCTCGCGAATCTCGACGTTGGCGCCATCCAGCGTGCCGATCGTCAGCGCGCCGTTCATCGAAAACTTCATGTTGCCGGTGCCCGAGGCCTCCAGGCCCGCCGTGGAAATCTGCTGTGACAGGTCGGCCGCCGGATAAACGCGCTGGCCGAGCTTGACGCTGAAGTTCGGCAGGAATACTACTTTCAAGCGATTGCCGACATCCGGGTCGCGGTTGATGATGTCAGCCACCGAGTTGATCAGGCGGATCATCAGCTTGGCCATCGCATAGCCCGGCGCCGCCTTGCCGCCGAAGATGACGGTGCGCGGCACCATATCGACGGAGGGGTTGCACTTGATGCGGTTGTAGAGCGTCAGCACATGCAGCATGTTGAGATGCTGACGCTTGTATTCGTGGATGCGCTTGACCTGCACGTCATAGAGACTGGTCGGATTGACGTCGATGCCCCAGCGATAGCGGATGCAGTCGGCCAGCGCGCCCTTGCGCTCGTGCTTGATCAACTGCCAGCGCTTCTGGAAGGCCGCGTCATCGGCATGCACCTCCAGCGCCTTGAGTTGCGCGAGGTCGTTTTCCCAGTCCGGGCCGATGGTCTCGGTCAATAGTTCCGACAAGCCCGGGTTGCTAAGCATGATGAAGCGCCGTGGTGTGACGCCATTGGTCTTGTTCTGGAACTTGTGCGGCCACAGATCATAAAAATCGCGCAGCACCGTTTCCTTGAGCAGGCGTGAATGCAGCTTGGCCACGCCGTTGATAGCATAGCTACCGACACAAGCCAGGTTGGCCATGCGGATGTAGCGCGGACCGCTCTCGTCGATGATCGACAGGCGCTGCACACGCGCATCGTCGAAGGGGAAATGCATGCGCACTTCGTCGAGGAAGCGCGAGTTGATCTCGCAGATGATCTCGAAATGGCGCGGCAGCAGGCTCTGGAACAGCGGCAGCGACCATTTCTCCAGCGCCTCCGGCAGCAGGGTATGGTTAGTGTAAGCGAAGGTGCGCGAGGTGGCTTTCCAGGCCGCATCCCACTCCAGGCCATGCTTGTCGATCAGCAGGCGCATCAGTTCGGCCACGGCGATGGCCGGATGGGTGTCGTTCAGCTGCACACAGAATTTTTCGTGGAAGCGGTCGAGCGGCATGTTCGTCGTCTTGAAAATGCGCAGCATGTCCTGCAACGAGCAGGTAACGAAAAAGTGCTGTTGCAAGAGACGCAACCGCTTGCCGATCTCCGGTTCGTCGTTGGGATAGAGTACCTTGCTGATAGTCTCGGAACGCACCTCGCGCATCACCGCGCCGTAATAGTCGCCCTGGTTGAAGGCATGGAAGTCGAAGCCTTCCGAGGCTTCGGCACTCCACAGGCGCAGCAGGTTCACGTTATTGACGCCGTGACCGAGGATCGGCGTATCGATGGCGATGCCATGAAACGTCTCGCTCGGCACCCAGCGCACGCTCAAGCGACCGTGGTCATCGGTGTATTGCTCGGTGTGGCCGCCCAGTTTCACTTCATAGGAAATGTTCGGACGACGCACTTCCCACGGGTTGCCGTAATGCAGCCAGTTGTCGGTGGTCTCCACCTGCTCCTGATTACGAATGACCTGGCGGAAGATGCCGAATTCGTAGCGGATGCCATAGCTGATAGCCGGGATTTCCAGCGTCGCCAGCGAATCCATGAAGCACGCTGCCAAGCGGCCCAGCCCGCCGTTGCCCAGCCCCGGCTCCTCTTCATGCTCAAGCAGTTCGTCGAGATCAAGTCCCAGACTTTCCAGCGCACGCCGCGTCGGCGCCTCGATGCCAAGGTTCAGCAGATTGTTGCCGGTAAAGGGGCCCGGCAGATACTCGGCCGAGAGGTAACAGACAGTACGCGGATTGGTTTGCTGATAGGTCTGCACGGTACTGACCCAGCGATGCAGCATGCGATCACGAATGGTGAAGGCCAGCGCCTTGTACTTGTCGTTCAGTGAAGCAACTTCGAGAAAGCGGCCCTGAACGTAAAACAGGTTGTCGAGAAAAGCCAGACGGATCGACTCCTCCGACAGACCAGTGCGAATACTCTCGTTATTTTCGTTATTCTTTTGCTTTGACACGTGAATCCTCCTTCGGGTGGGGCATTGTGCCCGACGGAGCTTACGCGGGAAAGCTGCAGTGCAGCAGAATGACGTTTAAATCAGGCGGCAGCGATACGCTGCGCGATATGCGCCAAGGCTTCCTCCACCTGATCGACGAGGATGAGGCATAGGTCGCCCGGCTGCAATTTCACCAGCGCGGTATCGATGGCCAGAAACTCGCCGCGGATTTCCTCGATTTGCGTTGTCCGCGAAGCCTTGTCCAGTCCCTGACGCAACAGGCCGACCACTTCGCCATCGGCACGCCCGCGCTGGCAGGCATCCTGGTAAAGAATCACGCCATCGAAGGCCTCGCCAAGAATCTCGGTCTGGCGGCGAATGTCGTCGTCGCGGCGATCCCCTGCGCCGCTGATGACCACCCAGCGCTTTTGGGCAGGCATAGCGTCGACGGCCTGCACCAGCGCCTGAATCGCATCGGGGTTGTGGCCGTAGTCGGCCACCAGCGTGGCGCCTTTGTAATCGAAGACGTTGAAGCGCCCCGGTGCCGTGGCGGCATCGTTGACGAAGGTAGCCAGGCCGAGACGGATGGTGTTCCAGTCGATGCCCAAAGCCCAGGCTGCACCAATCGCAGCCATGGTGTTGTCGACCTGAAAACAGATGCTGCCATTGCGCGTTAGCGGAATGCCCGAGAGGTCAATGCGCTCCTCGACCGCACCGTCGGCTGCAACCAACGCATTGCCATCGCGGAAGATGGCGCGCTTGCCATGGGCGCGATGCGTCACCATCGCGGGCAGATGCGGATCGGCCGCAAAGAAAATGACATGGCCGGGGCAAGAAGCGGCCATCTTGGCCACGTTCGGATCGGCGGCATTCAGGACGGCCGTTCCATCCGGGCCAGTGTTTTGCGCGACCACGCGCTTGACGACGGCAAGCTCTTCCGTCGTGGTGATGTAATTGAGGCCGAGGTGATCGCCCTCGCCGAGATTGGTGACCACGGCCACATCGCAACGATCGAAGCCCAGCCCTTCGCGCAGAATGCCGCCGCGCGCCGTCTCGAACACCGCTGCATCGACTTCGGGATGCATCAGCACGTTCTTCGCGCTCTTCGGGCCGCTGCAGTCGCCGGTATCGATCAGGCGGCCTTCGACGTAGACGCCGTCGGTCGTCGTCATGCCCATGCGCTTGCCGGTCTGGCCGATCAGGTGCGCGATCAGGCGCACCGTCGTGGTCTTGCCATTGGTACCCGACACCGCGACCACCGGAATGCGGCCGTTCTCACCGGGGCCGAACATGGTTTCGATGACGGCCTTGCCGACATCGCGGCCCTTGCCATATGAGGGATCGAGGTGCATACGCAGGCCGGGTGCGGCATTCACTTCGACCATGCCGCCGCCCTGCGCTTCGAGCGACCGACCGACGTTTTCGCAGACGACATCAACGCCGGCGATGTCGATGCCGACCATTTTCGCCGCCGCGACGACGCGTGCCGCTACTTCGGGATGGACATCATCGGTGACATCGGTGGCCGTGCCGCCGGTGGAAAGGTTGGCATTGTTGCGCAGCACCGCCCGCGCGCCTTTGGGCAGCACCGAGTCGGCCGTGTAACCCTGCACGGCCAGGCGCGAATGGGCGATGTTGTCGAAGCGGATCTTGGTCAGCGAGGTGGCATGGCCCTCGCCACGGCGCGGATCCTGATTCACGATATCGACCAGTTCGTGCACGGTATGCACGCCGTCGCCGATCACATGCGGCGGCTCACGCCGCGCGGCGGCAATCAGTTTGTCGCCGACGACCAGCATGCGGAAATCGTCGCCGGTGATGAATTTCTCGACGATGACATGGCGGCTGTATTCCTGCGCCACGGCGAAGACGATTTCGAAATGGTCGCGTTGTGTAATGCCGACCGTCACGCCCTTGCCCTGATTGCCATCGAAGGGCTTGGTCACGACGGGCAAACCAATCTCCAGCGCGGCCTTCCAGCCATCTTCGAGGTTATCGACGACTTTGCCGACCGGCACCGGCACGCCGGCCGCACGCAACAGTTCCTTGGTCAGATCCTTGTCCTGGGCGATGGATTCGGCAATCGCTGAGGTACTGTCGATCTCGGCGGCCTGGATGCGCCGCTGCTTGCTGCCCCAGCCGAACTGGACGAGGCTGCCACGCGTCAGGCGCCGGTAGGGAATGTCGCGCGCAATTGCGGCATTGACGATCGAACCCGTCGACGGACCGAGGCGTTCGTCTTCATCCAGATCGCGCAATGCCTTGAGGGCGGCATCGAGGTCGAAAGCCTGGTCATCGCGTGCCGCAATGCAGAGTTTCTCGGCAAGCTCGAAAGCCAGACGGCCGACGGCTTCTTCGGTGTATTCCACAACGACCTGATACAGACCGGCTTCGGTTGTCGGCGCGCTGCGGCTGAAGGTGACCGGGCAACCGGCCTGTGCCTGCAGGTTCAGGACGGCATACTGCAGGGCATGGGCAATCGTGATTTCGCCTTCGTAGCCGATCGGACGCATCGCGCCGATCAGGGGAAAACGGGCGCGGATGCGTGCTTCAAAGCCCGGCAGGTGACTGATGGCGCGTTCGTTGTCGTCGCACTGCACCAGCGCCTGAATGGAGGTATGACGAGACCAGAGATTGGGGCCGCGCAGGGCCCGGATGCGAGAAAGTTCCATGTCAGTCGGCAGATACGGGGAGATAGGTTTCGATGCCGGCGCGCAGCATGTCGGACGACAGGCCAAGCGCCCAGCCGGCGCCAAGGGCGGCGAGAATGCCGGGCAAGTGCGCCTGCGACGTCTGCAGCAGCGGCACGGCAGAAATTTCGATCAGCGGCGCTTCGAGCGAAGCCGCGGCAAGGATGATGTGGCCATCGCGCAGCACCACGGCACGACCACCCTTCTGGCGGTGTGCAACGATCACCGGCGCAGCGGCATCGGCGCCAAAGTAGATCACTTCGCCATCAGAGTACTCGGCCATCTCGACCAGCGTCGGATCGTCGGCGTTGAGCACGGTGGCGCCGCCCTTGAGGACGACATCGACCTGGGTGCGCATCACTTTGTAGAGCTGGTCGCTGTTCTCGATGCCGTGTTCCGGCATCAGGGCAGCGTTGTCCATGGCCGTCATGACGCCAACCTGGCAGCGGTCGTAGGGCAGGCCCTCGCCTGCCATGGTCGCCGGCGGATTCTCGATGACGATGGACTCGACGTTGCGGTTTTTCAGCAGGCGCTGGCCGTGTTCCCAACGCGCGCAATTACCCTTCTCGATGGCCCGGCCGTTCAGATAAAGACCATTGGCGCAGGCCAGCCCCGTGTAGCGATTGCCATACGACAATAAACTAGCGACGATCTGGGCAACGATGGTGGTATCGCGGCTGCCGGTGATGCCGACCACGGGAACCCGCCCGGTATCGTTGTCCGGGAACAGGTGTTCAATGATGGCCTTGCCCACCGGGCGCGGTGTGCCCACCGCCGGTTTCAGGTGCATCAGCAAGCTCGGGCCGGCATTGACCTCGACGATGGCCCCCTTCTGTGTGGCCAGCGGCTGCGAGATGTCATTGCAAACGAGGTCGATGCCAGCAATATCCAGCCCGACGATCTTCGCCGCCAGACAGGCAATGCGCGCCGTCTCGGGATGCACCTCGTCGGTCACATCGAAGGCATGGTTGCCAGCGCGCTGGATGATGACATCCTTGCCAGACGGCGGTACCGAATCGCCGGTATACCCATGCCGTTCCAGTTCCATTCGGGCGGCGGTATCGATGCGGATGTGGTTGAGCGGGTGCTCTTCAGTGGTACCGCGGCGCGGATCGCTGTTGATCTGCGTGTCGATCAGTTGCTGAATGGTGGCCGCCCCGTCCCCGGTCACCGCCACCATGTCGCCCTTGTTGGCCGCCACCAGCTTGTTGCCAACCACCAGCAGGCGATGCTCGACGCCAGACAGAGAGCGCTCGACCATCACACCGCTGCCCTCGTCGATGGCCACGCCATAGGCCGTCTCGACCTCTTCCTTCGAATTCAGGTCGATAAACACGCCACGGCCATGGTTGCCGTCGTAAGGCTTGACGCAAACAGGCAGACCGATGTCCTGCGCCGCCTCCCAGGCATCCTCGGCGCTCTCGACCATGCGGCCTTCGGGTACCGGCACGCCACAATAGCCGAGCAGTTCCTTGGTCAGATCCTTGTCGCGCGAGATGCTCTCGCCAATCGCGCTGGTGCGGTCGGTCTCGGCCGTCCAGATACGGCGCTGGCGCGAACCGTAGCCAAGTTGCACCAGATTGGCATTGGTCAGGCGAATCGCGGGAATGTCGCGATCATCGGCTGCATCCACAATCGCCGCCGTGCTCGGGCCGAGCAGCAGGTCGTCGACCATATCCTTGAGTTTTTCGATGGTGCCGGCGACGTCGTAGGGTTTGTCTTCGATCGCGGCCATCACCAGATCGCGCCCCGCATACAGGGCGGCACGTGTGATTTCCTCATGCCAGGCACGCACTACCACCTTATAAACGCCACGCTTGACCATCTCACGGGCCTTGCCGAAACCACCGGGCATGCCGGCGAGATTCTGCAGCTCCAACGTCACGTGTTCAAGGATGTGGCCGGGCCAGGTGCCTTCCTGCACACGACGCAGGAAACCGCCGCGCTCTTCGTAGCTGCAGCGATGCTCGATCAGGGAAGGCAACCACGCGGACAGGCGCTCGTAGAAACCGGGGATGGTATTGGAGGGGCAATCCTCCAGCTCGCCGATATCGACCCAGGCTTCCAGTACCGGCCGATAGGTCCACATATTGGGACCGCGCAAATGCACAATCTTGAGAAATTCGATGGATTTCATGATGACGATAGAGTGGATGTCGTAGGCTTAACGCGGCGAACGAGGCTAGGCTGACGTTAGCGTAAAAAATAAAAGTCGGCGCTGGCAGGACGGCAGGTCGTATCATTCGCGCGGCTCCCCCGCATGTTCATTTTGGCTGTTTTCCGTGACCGCAACCGACACTTTACCCGAAGGCTGGCAGACTGCGTTGCCGCCGCTAAACGCGGGAGAAATCCTGCTGGCCTGGCTCGAACTCGATCTCGACGCCAACCTGAACTTCCGTACCAGCCTCGTTGCGCTGACCAACCAGCGCATCCTGACCGCCACGGAAAGCTGGCCCCTGACGGCCACCGCACATCTTCACCATGTCGACCACGCCGGCGTCGGCATGCTGGAACTGGACGATGGCGAAAAGCTGCTCGCCCGCTGGCGCTATACGCTTGGCCGGAATCCGGCGGCCCTGCAGTTCGAACGCGAATTCAACCGTCAGCGCGACAGCCAGGCCAGCGGCCTGCCCCCGCCTGCCCCGGTGGCCGCCTCCTGCCCGATCTGCCAGTTGCCCATTCCGGCGGACGAAGAGGACTGCCCGAACTGCGCCCGCGAACTGCATACTCCCCCCTCGACCTGGACGCTGCTGCGCCTGTGGCGCTTTGCACAGCCCTACAAGGGCATGCTGCTGGCCGGTTTTCTGTTGACACTTGCCGCCACCGCCGCCACGCTGGTGCCGCCTTACCTGACCATGCCCTTGATGGATGAGGTACTGATTCCCTACCAGAACGGCAAGCCGATCGACACCACCAAGGTCGCCTGGTTGCTGAGTGGCCTGCTGGGTGCGGCGGTCTTTGCCTGGGCGCTGGGCTGGGCGCGCACCTATATCCTCGCATTGGTGTCGGAACGCATCGGTGCCGATTTGCGAACCGCCACCTATGAGCATTTGTTGAAGCTCAGCCTGGAATATTTTGGCGGCAAGCGTACCGGCGACCTGCTGGCACGCATCGGTACAGAAACCGACCGTATCAACGTCTTCCTGTCACTCCATCTGCTCGATTTCGCCACCGATATCCTGATGATCACAATGACTGCGGTCATCCTGTTCACGATCAATCCCTGGCTCGCGCTGGTCACACTCATTCCACTGCCGATCATCGGCTGGCTAATCCACATGGTGCGCGACAAGCTGCGCACGGGGTTTGAGCAAATTGACCGCGTCTGGGCCGAAGTCACCTCGGTGCTGGCCGACACCATTCCCGGCATCCGTGTGGTCAAGGCCTTTGCTCAGGAGGCACGCGAGGCCCAACGCTTCCGCGAGGCCAACAAGCACAACCTGGAAGTCAATGACCGCCTCAACCGCGTCTGGTCATTGTTCGCCCCGACGGTTGGCCTACTCACCGAAATCGGCGTGCTGGTCGTCTGGATCTTCGGCATCTGGTTGATCGCGCACGACCGCATCACCGTCGGTGTGCTAACAGCCTTTCTCGCCTACATCTCGCGCTTCTATATGCGCCTCGATTCGATGAGCCGCATCGTCTCGACGACGCAGAAAGCCGCGGCCGGCGCCAAGCGCATCTTCGACATCCTCGACCACGTATCGAGCGTGCCCGACCCGGTAAAACCGGTCGCCCTGCCCCCGCTCAAGGGCGGCATCAAGATCGAGAACGTGCATTTTCGCTATGGCAATCGCGCCATCCTGCGCGGCATCGATCTCGACATTCAGCCCGGCGAGATGATCGGTCTGGTCGGCCATAGCGGTTCGGGCAAGAGCACGCTGGTCAATCTGATCTGCCGCTTCTACGATGTCAGCGAAGGCGGCATCCGCGTCGAAGGGGTCGATCTGCGCAGTGTTGCCGTGGCTGACTATCGCAAGCATATCGGTTTGGTCCTGCAGGAACCCTTCCTGTTCTTCGGCACCATCGCCGAGAACATCGCCTACGGTAAACCCGACGCCACCCGCGCCGAAATCGTTGCGGCGGCCCGGGCAGCCCATGCCCACGAGTTCATCCTGCGCCAGCCGTATGGCTACGATTCGCTGGTGGGCGAACGCGGCCAATCGCTCTCCGGCGGTGAGCGCCAGCGCATCTCGATTGCCCGCGCCCTACTGATTGATCCGAAGATTCTTATCCTCGACGAGGCCACCTCGGCGGTCGATACTGAAACCGAATACGAAATCCAGAGCGCCCTGAACAACCTGATCCGCGGTCGTACCACCATTGCGATTGCCCATCGTCTCTCCACCCTGCGCCGCGCCGACCGGCTCGTGGTCATGGATCGCGGCAGGATCGTCGAAATCGGCAACCACGATGAACTAATGGCCCGCGAGGACCACTACTATCGTCTCTATATGGCACAGAGCAAGCAACTGGACGAACTGCCCGCCCTGGGAATGGAAGCAGGTATGGAAAATGAGGTGGTCGCATGAGCCGAGCGCCCATCACCGGCAGCTTCTCCCTGACACGCAATCTGATGGGCCAACTCGTCTTTGTCGGCGCTGACGGGACGGCCCATGAAGGCGTGACGCCCGTGCGTGCCTTTGCATTGACGGCGCCCGATGCAGGGATTTCGCTGATGTCGTCGGAGAGCAAGGAACTGCAGTGGATCGACAGCCTCGACAGCCTGCCGGAAAACGAGCGCCATCTGATTACAGAAGCGCTGGCACAACACGAGTTCATGCCGATCATCCGCCGCATTCTGTCCGTTTCCAGCTTTGCCACGCCCAGCACCTGGCAGGTCGAGACTGATCGCGGCGCCACCGCCCTGATCCTCAAAAGCGAGGACGACATCCGTCGCCTGAAATCGCCCGGCGGTCTCCTGATCGCCGACGGCAACGGCCTGCACTTCATGATCCGCGATCGGCGCGATCTTGACGCTCACAGCCAGCGTATCCTCAAGCGCTTCCTCTAAGCAGACAAACCCGGCCATGCAATTCGTTCCGCACTTTCCCTTCACCGCCATCCTGCCCGGCCGTCCCTACCCGCGTGGCGCCAACTGGGATGGCGAGGGCGTCAATTTCGCGCTGTTCTCCGAAAACGCCACAAAGGTTGAGCTGTGCCTGTTCGATCCCGACGGCCGCAAGGAAGTCCAGCGCATCTTGATGCGTGAGCAGACCGACATGGTCTGGCACTGCTATCTTCCCGAAGCACGCCCCGGGCTGATCTACGGCTATCGGGTGTATGGCCCATTCGATCCGCTCCGTGGCCATCGTTTCAACCCCAACAAGCTCCTGCTCGACCCCTACGCGCAGGATATCGTCGGCACCATCGAATGGAGCGATGCCCATTTCGGCTATCAGGTCGACGCAGCAGACGGCGATCTGACCTTCGATACCCGCGACAATGCCGCCAGCGTGCCCAAGTCACGCGTCATCGATCCGTCCTTCCACTGGGGCAACGACCGCTCGCCGGAAATTCCCTGGCACGAGATGGTGGTCTATGAGTTGCATGTGCGCGGTTTCACGCTCAAGCACCCTGACGTTCCCGCACCCTTGCGCGGCACCTATGCCGGCCTGGCCACCGCACCGGTCATCGAACATCTCAAGCGTCTTGGCATCACCACCGTCGAACTGATGCCGATCCACAGCTTCATCGACGATCGCCATCTGGTCGATCAGTGCAAGCGCAACTACTGGGGCTACAACTCGATCGGCTACTTTTCACCCGAAGCGCGCTACTCGGCCAGCGGCTCGATCAAGGAATTCAAGACCATGGTCAAGACCCTGCATTCCGCAGGGATCGAGG
The DNA here is from genome assembly GCA_030824115.1 of Rhodocyclaceae bacterium. GTDB lineage: Bacteria > Pseudomonadota > Gammaproteobacteria > Burkholderiales > Rhodocyclaceae > Sulfuricystis. Next base: position 25,277 of record JAVBYI010000016.1, read on the forward strand.
TCATCCTCGACGTGGTGTACAACCACACCGCCGAAGGCAACCAGATGGGCCCGACCCTGTCGTTCAAGGGCATCGACAATGCCGTGTATTACCGGCTGGTGCATGACGCGCCGCGCTTTTACATGGACTACACCGGCTGCGGCAACACACTCAACCTGCAACACCCACGGGTGTTGCAGATGATCATGGATTCGTTGCGCTACTGGGTCACCGACATGCACGTCGACGGCTTCCGCTTCGATCTTGCGCCGGCACTGGCGCGCGAGCTGCATGCCGTCGACCGCCTCGGCGCCTTCTTCGATATCCTGCACCAGGACCCGATTCTGTCGCGCGTCAAGCTGATTGCCGAACCCTGGGATCTCGGTGAAGGCGGCTATCAGGTCGGCAACTTCCCGCTCGGCTGGGCCGAATGGAACGACCGCTACCGCGACTGCATGCGCGCCTACTGGCGCGGCAATGGCGGGCTAATCGGCGAATTTGCTACACGCCTGACAGGTTCCTCCGACCTCTACGCCCATAATGGACGGCGGCCGTATGCCAGCATCAACTACATCACTGCCCACGACGGTTTCACACTGCACGATCTGGTCAGCTACGACCACAAGCACAATGAAGCCAACGGCGAAAACAACCGCGACGGCAACAACCACAATCTTTCCTGGAATCATGGCGTCGAAGGGCCGAGCGACAAGCTCGACATCAACGCACTGCGCAGTCGCCAGAAGCGCAACATGCTCGCCACCCTGCTCCTGTCGCAGGGCGTGCCCATGCTGCTGGCGGGCGACGAAATGGGGCGCACGCAAGGCGGCAACAACAACGCCTATTGCCAGGACAACGAGATCAGTTGGGTAAACTGGACCTTGTCGGCACACGACAAGGATCTGTTTGCCTTTGTGCGGCGCCTGATCAAGTTCCGTCGCGCCCATCCGGTCTTCCATCGTCGCAACTTCTTCCAGGGCCGCCCGATCCGCGGCTCGGACATCAAGGACATCCACTGGCTGAAGCCAGACGGCACCGAGATGAGCGATCAGGAATGGTCGCAGGAATCCGCCCGTTCCCTCGGCGTCTATCTCTCCGGCGAGGCCATCGGCGAAGTCGATGCACGCGGGCGTGGCATCGTGGACGACAACTTCATCATTCTCTTCAACGCCCACCACGAGCGCATCGACTTCCGCTTGCCCGTCCTCTGCGACGACTGTCTCTGGCTCAGTGTCATCGATACCCACTATCACGAGGGATTGGTGCATGACGGCGATTTTTCCTGTGGGGATATCTATCCACTGGAAGGCCGCACGCTAGCCCTGCTCCGCCAGCATGATCCGGGAGACTTCAATGACTGAAGCCTTGCAGGCGCTCGCCAACCATTGCGGCATCGACGATTCCTATTACGATGCGCTGGGCAATGCGCATGTCACCAGCGACGCCGTGCGTATCGCCCTGCTGGAGGCCATGCACCTGCCGGGCGAACGGGTACGCAACGATCCGGCCGGCCTGCTCGACGAACTGCATCAGCGCCCGCCCCCCGCGTCCTTTGCCTGCACAGCAGATGCCTGCTACCAGCCAACGCAGGGGAAGCGCATCTGGGGCATCTCCGTACAACTCTACGGCGTGCGCTCGCGCCGAAACTGGGGCATCGGCGACTTTACCGATCTGGCGCAACTACTCGAATTCACCGCCGCCGCCGGGGGCGACTTCGTCGGCGTCAATCCCCTGCATGCACTGTTTCCCGACAATCCCCTGCACATCAGCCCTTACAGCCCCTCGCATCGCGGCTTCCTCAACACGCTGTACATCGATGTCGACGCCGTACCGGATCTGGCTCATTGCGCCGAAGCGCAGCGCCGTCTTGCCAGCGCCGACTTTTTGGCACAACGGGACAAACTGCGTGCCTGCGAGCGCGTGGACTACATCGGTGTCGCCGCGCTGAAGGAAGCAATTCTCAGCCTGCTGTTCCGTCACCAGACTGAGGCGCGTCAGCAAGCTTTCGCGGATTGGCGTGTCCAACAAGGCGAGGCACTCGATCAGCTTGCGCGCTTCGAGGCGCTGCAAGCCCATTTCCATGCGCAGGATGAAAACATCTGGGGCTGGCCGCTGTGGCCTGCGGCTTATCACAATCCGCAGGGTGCTGCTGTCGCCGCATTCGCCACCGCGCATGCCGACGCCATCCGCTATCGCGCCTGGCTGCAATGGCTGGCCGACGAGCAACTCGCCGCTGCAGCCGAACGCGGCCGCCGTGCCGGCCTCACCATCGGCATCTATCAAGACTTAGCCATCGGCGCCAACCCCGGCGGCGCGGAAAGCTGGCGCTGGTCGGCCGTCTTCGGCAACGGCGCCCATACCGGCGCACCACCGGACGAAATCAACGCGGTGGGACAGGACTGGGGCCTACCCCCGTTCACGCCGGAACGGCTGCGCGACACCGGCTACACGCCGCTGATCGAAGTCCTGCGGGCCAACATGCAGCATGCCGGCGCCCTGCGCATCGACCATGTGATGGGCCTGCAACGCCTGTTTTGGGTGCCGGCGGGGATGAAAGCCACTGACGGCGCCTACGTGCAATACCCGTTTGCCGACATGCTCGGCATCGTCATCGTGGAAAGCCAGCGCAACCAGTGCCTCGTCATCGGTGAAGACCTCGGCACCGTGCCCGAAGGCTTCCGCGAGCGCATGGCGACGGCCGGCGTGCTCTCCTACCACCCGATGATTTTCGAACGCTACCCGGATGGCAATTTCCGCCTGCCGGCCGAAATCGCGCCACAAGCGCTCGTCGCCGTCAGCACCCACGACCTGCCCACCCTGCGTGGCTTCTGGTCAGGGCTGGACCTGGACATCCGCGAAAAGCTCGCGCTGTTTCCCAGCGCAGAACTCTACCCGCGCCTTGTCACCGAACGCGGCTGGGATCGCGGCCGCCTGCTCTGGGCGTTGCAGCGCGAAAACCTCCTGCCTGCCGACGTCGACAACGACCCGGCACTGATGCCGGAAATGTCGACCGCCACCGTCGCCGCCGTGCACGCCTACCTCGCCCGCTCTCCGTCGCAATTACTCGTCATTCAAGCCGAAGACCTGCTCGGCGTGCTCGATCAAGCCAACCTGCCCGGCACCCTGGAAGACAAACACCCCAACTGGCAGCAGCGTCTGCCGGTCGATCTGGAAGACTGGGCCTCGCACGAACGCGCCCAGACTATTTTGGCAGCCGTCAGGTCAGAGAGAAATTAGCCCGCTTGTTTAGCCTGTTTGCCAGGCCGCGAGAAACTCTCGCCAGTGCGGTGCATCCAGCGCGGTCAGGTGTTGCCGTATCACATCGATGACGGCGTCATGCGCGCTATTGGTCAGATGCCCGCGCATCTGCTGGAAACGCAGATAGACCAGATAGGTGTTCACAACATCGGTTTCGCAATAGTCGCGGATGTCGTCGATTTGCCCGGCTTGCCACGCACCCCAGACGGCGCTGCCATCCATGCCGAGTTTGCCGGGAAAGCCCATCAGTTTGGCCAGATCATCCAGCGGCGCATTGGCACGCGGCTGATACATCGCCAGCAGGTCCATCAAATCGAGATGGCGCGTGTGGTAGCGGCTGATGTAGTTGTTCCACTTGAAATCCCGATCATCCTCGCCGAGATCCCAGTAGCGTGGCGCCGTGACGCCGTGCATCAGGCCGCGATAGTGCAGCACCGGCAGATCGAAGCCGCCGCCGTTCCACGAAACGATCTGCGGCGTGTATTTGGCAATGCCGTCGAAAAAGCGCTGGATGATGTCGCCTTCACCCGACTTCGGCTCGGCCAGCGACCAGACCTTGAAGCCATCGTCGCCATGCAGGGCACAGGAAATCACGACGACGCGCTGCAGATGATGCGGCAGAAAATCCGAGCCGTTCTTGGCGCGCTGTTTCTGGAAGGCGAACTCGGCGACTTCGCTGTCGGAGAGTGTGGCCGGCAATTCATGCAACACACGAATCCCGGCGATGTCGGGAATCGTCTCGATGTCGAAACTGAGAACCGGGATCACGCGGGGAAAACGCCGGTCGACAAATAACGATCGCCACGATCGCAGACGATGCTGACGATCACGGCATTCTCGACCTCAGCGGCGATACGCAGCGCCACGGCCAGCGCGCCGCCGGAGGAAATGCCGCAGAAAATGCCCTCTTCCGTCGCCAGTCGGCGCGTCATGTCCTCGGCCACGGACTGGCTCACGGATTCGAGCCGGTCGACACGCGAGAAATCACAAATGGAGGGCAAGTATTCCTGCGGCCACTTGCGGATGCCGGGAATCTGCGAGCCATCTTCGGGCTGACAGCCGACGATCTGGATGCGCGGATTGACATCCTTGAGGTAGCGCGAACAGCCCATGATGGTGCCGGTGGTCCCCATGCTCGATACGAAATGGGTGATGCGCCCGTCGGTATCACGCCACAACTCGGGACCGGTGGTCTCGTAATGGGCACGCGGGTTGTCGGGGTTTGAAAACTGGTCGAGCATGATGCCGCGGCCTTCCTTGACCATCCGCTCGGCCATGTCGCGCGCGCCCTCCATGCTAGCTTCCTTCGGTGTCAGCACCAGTTCGGCGCCATAGGCCTTCATGCTCTGGCGGCGCTCAACGCTCTGGTTTTCCGGCATGACGAGAATCATCTTGTAACCGCGCATGGCGGCGACCATCGCCAGTGCGATGCCGGTGTTGCCGGAGGTGGCCTCGATCAGCGTATCGCCGGGCTTGATCTCGCCGCGCTCTTCGGCGCGCCGGATCATCGACAGGGCCGGGCGGTCCTTCACCGAGCCGGCCGGGTTGTTGCCTTCGAGCTTGGCCAGAATGACGTTGTTACGGCGAACGTTCTCAGCGCCTGGCATGCGTTGCAGGCGCACCAGCGGGGTATTGCCAACGCAGGCTTCCAGCGTATTCATTTCTTTGCCAGATGCTGGACGTACTTCGTCACGCCTTCAGCCACACTGTTGAATGCATCGCCATAGCCAGCCGCACGCAGCGCGGAAATGTCGGCTTGCGTAAAGCTCTGGTACTTGCCCTTGAGCGCCTCGGGGAAATCGACGTACTCGACAATCCCTTGCGCCACCATCTCGGCCAGCGACAGTGCTGGCCTGTCTTCAAGGGCACGGCAGGCATTTACTGTTGAATGGGCAATGTCATTGAAGGGCTGTGCACAGCCTGTGCCGAGGTTGAAGATGCCGGACTTCTCGGGATGATCGAGGAAGAACATGTTCACCTTGACCACATCGTCGATATAGACGAAATCGCGGCTCTGCTCGCCGTTGCCATAACCATCGCAGCCTTCGAAGAGCTTGACCTTGCCGCTTTCGCGATACTGGTTGAAATGGTGGAAAGCCACCGATGCCATGCGACCCTTGTGCTGCTCGCGCGGGCCATAGACGTTGAAGTAGCGGAAACCGACCACCTGCGAATGGCCGCTATCGGCCAGCACGCGGCGACGCACGACCTGATCGAACAGAAACTTCGAGTAGCCATAGACATTCAGTGGCCCCTCGTGTTCGCGCGACTCCTTGAAGATACGACCGCCACCATAGACCGAGGCACTGGAGGCGTAGAGAAACTGCGTCTCGTGGTCGAGACAGTAATCGAGCAGGGTCGAGGTGTAGCGGTAGTTGTTCTCCATCATGTAGTGGCCGTCGGTTTCCATCGTGTCCGAACAGGCTCCTTCATGGAAAATGGCTTCAATGGCACCGTCGAATTCGCCATGCTGTACGCGCTCGATGAACTCGTGTTTGTCGAGATAATCGGCGATCTCGCAATCGATGAGGTTCTTGAACTTGTCAGCCTTCTTGAGGTTATCGACGGCAATGACATTGTCGATGCCGCGCGCGTTCAGCGCCTTGACCAGATTGGCACCAATGAAGCCGCAAGCGCCGGTAACCACAAAGTAGGACATCGCTTAACCTTTCAATTCGTCAATCGAACAAGTCGCCGTACCCAGCTTGCCGACCACGACGCCTGCAGCACGGTTGGCCCAGACCATCGACTCGGCCATCGTCAGCCCGCTAGCCAGCATCACGGCCATGGTGGCAATCACGGTATCGCCGGCACCGCTGACATCATAAACCTCACGCGCCAGCGCCGGCTCATGGACGGCTCCGGCATCCGAAAACAGCGTCATGCCTTCTTCCGAACGGGTCAGCAGCAGGCCGTCCAGCCCAAGATCGTTGCGCAGGCGGGTCACGCGGGCCAGCAGGTCTTCCTCGCTCGTCCAGCGCCCCACCACCTCACGCAGTTCGGCCCGGTTCGGGGTAATGATGCTGGCACCCTGGTAGCGCGTGTAGTCGTCGCCCTTGGGATCAACAAGGACCGGTTTCTTGTACTCACGGGCGAGACGAATCATCTCGGTGATATGCGTCAACCCGCCCTTGCCATAGTCCGACAGGATGACCACATCGCAGGCCACGATGCGCTGCTGGAAATCGGCCAGTTTGGCCTGCAGCACCTCATGGGTGGGCGCATTCTCGAAATCAATCCGCAGCAGTTGTTGCTGACGCCCCAGCACCCGCAATTTGACCGTGGTATTGAGTTGTGCGTCCTCATGCAGGCTGGCATCGATCGATGCCTCGGCCAGCAAGCGCGCCAGCGAGGCACCGGCCTCATCCGCTCCCACGACGGATAGCAGGGCAATGCGCGCGCCCAGCGCGGCAATATTGCGCGCCACGTTGGCCGCACCGCCTGGACGCTCCTCGCTACGTTCGACCTTGACCACAGGCACCGGGGCTTCAGGCGAAATACGCGAGACATCGCCAAACCAGTAGCGGTCGAGCATGACATCGCCGACCACAAGGACACGGGCAACACGGGTATCGGGAAGTTTCATCATCAGGGCGAAAGATCGCTAAGGGCTTAGGTCAAATTCTTCGGTACGTTTCGGCGGGAAGGTTTCCCAGCCGCCGCAGGCGGGGCAACGCCAATGAAACTGACGTGCCTTGAAACCGCAATCGTTACAGCGATAACGGGCCACCCGGCGCGTGTGGTTGTGGATCAGGTTCTTGACCAGCTCAAGATCGGCACGACGATCGGGCGGTGACAGCGCTACCTGCGCTTCGAGCAGTTTGTCCAAGCCCAGCAGGGTCTGGTTGCGTCGCAGTTCATCGCGCACCAATACATAGGCACCCTCCGGGCCGCGCGCCGCCAGTTCCGCCTGGAACACATATTCCAGCAGATCGATGGAGGCGTAGCGTTCCAGATAGCCGCGCAGCAATTCGATGCCCTGCGCTTCCAGGCCCAGTTCACGATAGACCGCCATCATTTTCTCGGCGGCCAACGACAGGAACACCGGATTCTGCTGCTCGATACCCTGCCATATTTGGAGGGCCGTCCCGCCAGCGCCGACTTTTTGTTCCAGTTCGCCCAGTAGCAGCGTGGCACGTACGCATTTGCGGTTCTCAGCCAGCGCCGCCTCCAAATGCTGGCGGGCCTGATCGTAGCGACTGTTGATCAAGTCAGAGGTGGCCAGCTCACAATGGAATTCTGCGATTTCCTTTTGCCACAGATGCTCGGCGTGTCCGGGCATGTGGGCGGCGATCTCAATGGCCTTCTCCCACTCTTTTTCCTGCTGATAGATTTCGAGCAAGCTGCGCAAGGCTTCTTCTTCGCGCTGCGTACCACGCAGTTTGAGAAAAAGTTCCTCGGCACGGTCGAGCAGGCCGGCCTTGAGGTAATCCTGACCAAGCTCAGAGAGCGCATGCAGCCGCTGTTCATCCGTCAGTTGCGAAAGGGACACATCCCGGTCGATCAGATGCTTGTGAACGCGAATGGCCCGATCGGTCTCACCACGACGGCGGAACAGGCTGCCCAGCGCGAAATGCAGCTCAACGGTTTCGGGGTCGAGACGCGCGGCTTCGAGGAAAGCCTCGATGGCCTTGTCCGGCTGCTCGTTAAGAAGAAAATTAAGACCCGTGAAATAGGAACGCGGCAGGCTGCGCGATTCCTTGAGCAACTGATTCAGATCGATGCGGGCCGCCATCCAGCCAAACGCAAAAAAGACAGGCAGGACCAGCAACCACCAGAGTTCGATTTCCATGGGTTAGTGGCCTGTCAGCTTGTCCGTTGGGGCCTGCACCTGCGATATGGTCCGTACTGCAGCACTCATCAGCCGACGCTGGCGTATCCACTGCGGCATAAATGCCAGCAAACCAGCCAGCACGCCGCTCGCAAAGGCAATCAGGACAACGAGGGATAAGGGCGCCTGCCAGTGTGCGTCAAAAAAGAAGCGCAACTCGACATCCGCACTGTTCTTGATAGCCAAGCCCAGCAGGATGACGAAGAGGATGCCGCGAACAATCCAGGTGAGTGCACGCATGGCCTTAGCTTCCTGGCCTCAGCCTCATTCGGCTGCTGTATTTGCCGCTGCCAGATCGACGCGCTCGCGCAACTCCTTGCCCGCCTTGAAATGCGGCACATACTTGGCCGGCACTTCCACCTTGGCACCCGTCTTGGGATTGCGCCCAATACGGGGCGGACGATAGTTCAGCGAGAAGCTGCCAAAGCCGCGAATCTCGATGCGATCGCCCTTGGCCAAAGCCTCGGACATCGCATCAAGAATCATCTTCACGGACAAATCGGCATCTTTCGCCACCAGTTGCGGAAAGCGCTCCGCCAGACGAGCAATCAACTCGGACTTGGTCATGACCGGGACTTTCCGCTGGTTCTTACTGCTGGTTCAGCTTGGCCTTCAACAAGGCGCCGAGGTTGGTGGTACCGGTTGCCGCCGAGGCGGAATCCGATGCCAGCTTCTGCATGGCCTCATTCTGCTCAACCTGATCCTTGGCCTTGACCGAGAGGTTGATCGAACGGGTCTTGCGATCCACGTTGATGATCAGCGTCTCGATGCTGTCGCCCACCTTGAGGTGCTGCGAAAGGTCTTCGATACGATCACGCGAGAACTCGGAAACGCGCAGGTAACCTTCGACTTCGCCACCCAGATCAATCACGGCACCCTTGGCATCGACGCTCTTGACCGTGCCGGTCACGAGGCTGTTCTTGTCATGGGTCGCAATGAAGCTGGTGAAGGGGTCGCCATCCATCTGCTTGATGCCGAGAGAGATACGCTCCTTCTCAACGTCGATCGACAGCACCATGGCCTCGACTTCGTCGCCCTTCTTGTAGTTCTGCTTGGCTTCTTCGCCGGTGGCAGACCAGGACAGATCTGAGAGGTGAACCAGACCATCGATGCCGCCGGGCAAGCCGATGAAGATGCCAAAGTCGGTGATCGACTTGATGGCGCCCTTCACTTTGTCGCCCTTCTTGTGGTTCATCGCGAAGTCATCCCATGGATTGGCCTGGCACTGCTTCATGCCGAGGCTGATACGGCGACGCTCTTCGTCGATTTCGAGAATCATCACTTCGACTTCGTCGCCCAGCTGGACAACCTTGGAAGGATGAATGTTCTTGTTGGTCCAGTCCATCTCGGAGACGTGCACCAGACCTTCGATGCCCTGCTCGATCTCGACGAATGAACCGTAGTCGGTCAGGTTGGTGACCTTGCCGAACAGACGCGTGCCGGCGGGGTAACGACGGGCGATTCCCACCCACGGATCTTCGCCCAGCTGCTTCATGCCCAGCGAAACGCGGTTCTTTTCCTGATCGAACTTGAGCACCTTGGCGGTGACTTCATCACCCACATTGAGCACTTCGGACGGGTGACGCACACGACGCCAAGCCAGATCGGTGATGTGCAGCAAACCGTCGATGCCGCCGAGGTCGACGAATGCGCCGTACTCGGTGATGTTCTTGACGATACCCTTGACGATGGTGCCTTCCGACAGGTTTTCGAGGAGCTTCTGACGCTCTTCACCCATGTTGGCTTCCATCACCGCACGACGCGAGACCACGACGTTGTTGCGCTTGCGGTCGAGCTTGATGACCTTGAATTCAAATTCCTTGCCTTCGAAAGGCGTGGTGTCCTTGACCGGACGGGTATCGACCAGCGAACCGGGCAGGAAGGCGCGGATGCCGTTGGTCATAACGGTCAGACCGCCCTTGACCTTACCGGTGATCACACCCTTGACGAGGATGCTATCGGTCATGGCCTTGTCGAGGTCGTTCCAGGCAGCGATACGCTTGGCCTTGTCGCGCGACAGGCGGGTTTCGCCGTAACCGTCTTCGAGCATCTCGATGGCGACCAGCACGAAGTCACCGGGGTTGGCTTCAATTTCGCCGCGGTCGTTCTTGAACTCTTCGACCGGGATAAACGATTCGGATTTCAGGCCCGCGTTAACGACCACAAAATTATGATCGACGCGAACAACTTCAGCCGTGATGACTTCACCGGCGCGCATTTCCTGACGCGAGAGGCTTTCTTCAAAGAGAGCGGCAAAGGATTCCATGGCGAACGGTGCACCAGCAGTAGCAGCAGACATAAAGGGTTAAGGTTCCAAGAAATATCCGTCTTGACAACGGGTTAGTTAATAACAGGCAACTGGATGGAGGCCTTGCGAACACTATCCATCACGGCTGCCACGGCTTGCTCGATGTTCAACGCGGTGGTATCCACCAAGTCGGCATCGTCACACTGTTTCAAGGGTGCCACGCTGCGTGCGGCATCGCGCGCATCGCGTTCCCTCAAATCTTTTACGATGTCCTGCAAAAGGGGCCGCATGTTATCAGGCATTCCCTTGTTGATCAACTGTTTATAGCGCCTTTCCCCACGCGCTTCCGCCGAAGCGGTGAGAAACACCTTGACGGGTGCCATGGGGAAGACCACCGAACCCATGTCGCGGCCATCGGCCACCAAGCCTGGGAAGCGTCGGTAGGCACGCTGGCGATCGAGCAAAGCGGCCCGAACCGCCGGCAAGGCGGCCACTTTCGAGGCACCCACGCCCACCTCCTCCGCCCGGATCGCTTCTGTAACCTCTTCTTCCGCAAGGATAATTTTTTCGCCGTGGAATTCTGCCGGCAAAGCGGCGGCTACTGCGGCAACGCCCGCTTCATCCTCCAGCGCCACCCCAGCACGCATGGCCGCCAGCGCGGTCAGGCGATATAAGGCGCCACTATCCAGAAAATGAAAACCCAGTATTTCGGCAACGCGTTGCGCCACCGTGCCCTTGCCCGAGGCCGACGGGCCATCAATGGCGATCACCGGCGCGGTAATTTGCGCAAAAGCATCGAAATAATGCGGAAATGTTTTGGCCACGCATTTCGGGTCATTGATCCGCACCGGGACGCCCCCCAGCGCAGCGAGGGAAAAGCACATCGCGATGCGGTGATCGTCGTAAGTGTCGATTTCAGCATTGGCAGTAAATGTCGGCGGTGGCGAGACGGCGAGCCAATCCGCGCCCTCCTCCACCGTCGCACCAAGCTTGCGCAATTCGGTGGCCATCGCCGTGATACGGTCGGTTTCCTTGACGCGCCAGGACGCGATATTGCGCAAGGTGCATTGCCCGTCGGCAAATAGAGCGGCCACGGCCAGCGTCATCGCCGCATCGGGAATATGATTGAAGTCGAGATCGAAGGCTTTCAGCTTGCCAGCAGGGGCTGAAGCTTCGATGAAGTTGTCGCCCCAGACAATCTGCGCGCCCATCGTTGCCAACGCATCGGCGAACTTCACATCGCCCTGAATGCTTTGCCGGCCGACGCCTTCCACCCGTACCGGGCCACCACCGATGGCGCCGGCAGCAAGGAAATACGAGGCCGCCGATGCATCGCCTTCGACATGGAGTAAACCGGGGCTACGATATTTCAGTCCGGCAGGAATCGTGAAGCGGGACCAGCCTTCACGTTCAACCGAGACGCCAAAACGTGCCATCAGGTTCAGTGTGATCTCGATGTAGGGCTTGGAGATCAGTTCGGTCGTCATCTCGATAACCGCTTGCCTGCCGGTCAACGGCAGCGCCATCAGCAAAGCTGTCAGGAATTGCGAAGATACGTCGCCACGCACACGGATCGGTGCAGTCAAATCGATACTTGACGGGAAGATTTCCAGCGGCGGGTAGCCTTCATTACCGCTGTAACGCACATCGCAACCGATCTGGCGCAAACCATCGACCAGATCGCCAATGGGCCGCTCGTGCATGCGCGCCACGCCGCTCAAGTGGTAATGACCGCCGGACAAAGCAAGCGCCGCCGTTAAGGGACGAATCGCCGTGCCGGCATTGCCCATGAATAGATCGGCCTCCTTGCTGGGGAAGACACCGGCACAACCGGCCACCCGGTAAGCATTGTTTCCCAATGCCGTCATGCCAACGCCGACTTTTGCAAGCGCAGCCAACATGACGCGCGTATCGTCGGAATCGAGCAGATCACGGATTTCCGTTTCGCCCTCGGCCAGCGCAGCCAGCAACAGCATGCGGTTGGAAATACTCTTGGAACCCGGCAGTTTCACCGTGCCGGTAGCCCGCGTCAGTGCAGGTAAATCGAGATGGTTCATTACTTCCCCAAAGAATCCAGCCAGGCATCGCGGCGCGTGCGGGCGGTGTCGAACATCTTTTCCAGCCTGGCACTGTCGGCGCGCGCCAACAGCACGCGCGTACGCAACAGTTCGGCCATGTAGGCATCCAGTTCTTGCAACAGGGCCTTGCGGTTGGCAAGGCAGATATCGCGCCACATTTCCGGATGGCTGCTGGCGATGCGCGTGAAATCGCGGAAGCCGCTGGCGGCGAAACCAAACAACTGATCGGCATTGCCGCGCTGCGCCAGATCATGCACCAGCGCAAACGCCAGCAGATGTGGCAGATGGCTGACGGCGGCAAAGACGCGGTCATGCTCTTCGGGCGCGAGTTCCGACACCTTCGCACCACAGATTTCCCAGACGGTACGAACCGCCTTGACGGATTCGGCGGTGTTTTCCGGCAAGGGTGTCAGCACCACGCGCTTACCCGCATAGAGATCGGCTTTAGCCGCAGCAACACCGCTCTTCTCGGCGCCGGCAATCGGATGGCCGGGGATGAACTGGCCGATCTTGTCGCCCAATGCAGCCCGCGCAACCGCAACCACATCGGCCTTGGTACTGCCACCGTCAGTGACGAGTGTTTGTGCTTCGAGATGCGGTGCCATCGCCTGCAGCACCGGCCCCATCTGGCCGACCGGCATGCCAAGGAGAACAAGATCGGCACCCTTTAGCGCGCTGGCCCAGTCGGTCGCGATTTCATCGATCACCCCAAGTTGCAGCGCCTGCTCCAGCGGTGCACGGGTACGGCCCATGCCGACAATATGCGGTTGCCGTCCGGCCAGAGCCGACTTTATGGCCAGTGCAAAAGAACCACCGATCAGGCCAACCCCGCAGATAACCAGCTTGCCGGACATCAAAGCGACTTTTCCAGCGCTGCGAGGAAGCGCGCATTTTCTGTTTCGAGGCCGATCGTCACACGCAAGTGGTTCGGCAATCCATAACCGCCGATGGGACGGACAATTACGCCCTGCTTCAACAGTTTTTGATTGACAGCCGCACCGTCATTGACGGCAAAGGTCACAAAATTTCCGTGCGAAGGAATATGTTCGAGGCCCAGACGCTTGAGGCCTGCGACGATCTGCTCCATACCACGTCGGTTAAGTTCGTAGGATTCCGCAACGAACAAATGGTCGTCAAGCGCAGCACAGGCCGCCGCGATGGCCAGATTGTTCACATTAAACGGCTGGCGCACGCGATTGAGCAAATCGGCCACCTCCGGCGAGGCAGCGGCAAAACCCACGCGCAAACCCGCCATGCCGTAAATTTTTGAGAAGGTGCGCGTGACGATCAGGTTGGGGAACTCCTTGATCCACGCCACGGTATCAACGCGTTCCGCCGGTGGCAGGTATTCGTTATAGGCCTCGTCAAGCACGACGGCGACGTCGGCCGGGATGGACTGCATGAAAGCGCGAATATCCGCATAGGGCAGGAAGTTACCGGTCGGGTTATTCGGGTTGGCGATCCAGACCAGGCGCGTGTCAGGGCGAATAGCGGCCTTCATGGCCGCCAGATCGTGGCCGTAGTGCCTGGCTGGCGCAGCAATACATTCCGCACCGGTTGATAACGTCGCCAGCGGATAAACAGCAAAGGCATGCTGCGAGAACACCGAGGAACGTCCCGGCGCGAGAAACACGCGTGCCGCCAGATCGAGCACGTCGTTCGAACCGTTGCCGATGACGATCTGGTTCTGCGCCACACCGAGGCGCTCGGCCAGCTTGGCAATCAACTCAAACTGGTCGGGGTAGCGTTCCAGACCGCTGATCGCCGCTTCAACAGCCGCTCGCGCTTTCGGGCTCATGCCCAGCGGGTTTTCGTTGGAGGCCAGCTTGACGATCTGCTCGACGGGAATACCCATTTCGCGCGCCAGTTGGGTGATCGGTTTGCCTGGCACATAAGGCGAGATGCCGCGGATATAGGACAGCGCCTGTTCGGTGATGCTCATGAAAACCTCGTTCGAATTAGTTGCCTGCTTTGGGGTAGGAGCCAAGCTCCTTGAGGAAGCCAACGCAGCCGCGCAAATCGTCAAGCGCCGCTGCGACTTTCGCATCCTGGCGATGGCCGTCAATGTCGACGAAGAACACGTATTCCCAGCGCGAATTGCCGAATCCACGGGCAGGACGCGACTCGAAGCGGCTCATCGACACGGCATGCTGCTTGAGTGGCGTCAGCAGGTCGTGCACGGCACCCGGTTTGTTCTGGGCCGAGCAGACAAAGGACGTCCGATCGACACCCGAGGGGCCGGCATCATGGTTGGCCAGGATGACGAAACGCGTCGTGTTGTTCGGATCGTCCTCGATATTGGCCGCAAGGATATTCAGTTCGTACAGCCGCGCGGCAGCCTCACCGGCAATGGCGCAGGCTTCGGGGTCCTGCGCCGCCATGCGCGCCGCCTCGGCATTACTGGCCACCGGCACGCGGGCCAGTTGCGGCTGGTTGCGATTGAGCCATTCATGGCACTGCGCCAGCGACTGGGCATGGGAGTAAAGCTTTTTCACGCCATCAAGCGATGCCGACTTGGACATCAGGTTCTGATGGATGCGCAGGTTCACCTCGCCACAGACCATCAGGGGCGAGGTCAGCATCTGATCCAGCGTACGTCCAACCGAGCCCTCGGTGGAGTTCTCGATCGGCACCACGCCGTAATCCACCTGCCCCGCCTCGACCGCGCGGAACACATCGTCGATCGTCAGATACGGGGTAAAGGCCGGCGCAGAGCCAAAATGTTTCTTGGCCGCCGACTCGGTAAACGTGCCGGCCGGGCCGAAATAGGCGATCTTGAGCGGCTGTTCCAGCGCCAGACAGGCCGACATGACCTCGCGGAATATCGTGCGCACCGCCGCCTCGGGCAAGGGGCCGGGATTGGTCTCGGCAATCCGCCGCAACACCTGAGCCTCGCGCTCAGGACGGTAGATATTGCCATGCTTGATCTCGCCCACGCGCTGCGCAAGTCGCGCCCGCTCGGACAGGAGACGCAGCACTTCGTTATCGATACCATCGATACCGTCGCGCAACGCCCCCAACTCTTTCTGCTCGTCAGACATTTAGTTTTCCTGCGGAAGATAGCGCACCATCAGCACGCCCTCGATTTTGGCGATCTGGTCGATCACTTTTTTGGGTACCTGGCTATCCACATCCACCAAGGTATAGGCAATATCCTTCTTGGACTTGTTCATCATGTTGTGGATATTCAGCTTGGCATCGGCCATGGCGGTCGAAATCTGGCCCACCATATTCGGCACATTGGCGTTGGCCACGGCAATGCGGAAGGCCGATTCTCGTGGCATGACCACATTCGGGAAATTTACCGAGTTGACAATGTTGCCGTCGAGCAGGTAATCGCGTACCTGATCGACCACCATCATCGCGCAGTTCTCTTCGGCTTCCCGCGTCGATGCGCCCAGGTGCGGCAAGGCGATGACCTGTGGGTGGGCATTGACGTGTGCACTGGGGAAATCGCACACATAGGTCGACAGCTGTTTGCTTTCCAGCGCTGCCAGCACGGCTGCCTCGTCCACCACACCATCGCGCGAGAAGTTCAGCAACACGGCTCCATGCTTCATCTGCGCAATGCTGTCCGCGTTGATCATCTGGCGCGTGGCATCAACCAGCGGCACATGCAGGGTCAGAAAATTGCTGCCCTTCAGTACCTCGCCGATGCTGTTCGCCTTCTTCACCTGCGCGGACAGGCTCCAGGCTGCGTCGATGGTGATTTCCGGGTCGTAGCCAATGACATTCATGCCCAGCTTGATCGCAGCGTCGGCCACCAGACAACCGATCTTGCCAAGACCGATCACACCCAGCGTATGACCAGCAAGCTCGTAGCCGGCATAGGTCTTCTTGCCGCCTTCGACCTTCTTCTCCATCTCGGCATCGGCCGGATCGAGGGCAGACACAAACTTCATCGCGCCACCGATGTTGCGCGCAGCCAGCAGCATACCGGCCAGCACCAGTTCCTTGACCGCATTGGCATTGGCACCCGGCGCATTGAAAACCGGCACACCACGCCTGGACATTTCGGCCACCGGAATGTTATTGGTACCTGAGCCGGCACGGCCAATGGCCAGTACCGATTTGGCAATCTCGACGTTGTGAAGATCAGCCGAACGCAACAGGATTGCGTCCGGCTGCGCCACTTCCTTGGCACAGGCGAAAGAGTCGGCCGGCAGACGCTTGAGGCCATTCTGCGAGACATTGTCGAGAATCAGGACTTGAAACGGGTCAGCCATGATATCTATCTCCTCAGTTGCCGCTCGGTTGCCGCTCAGTTACTGTGTTGTGCTGCGAACTCCTTCATGTAATCGACCAGCGCCTGCACACCCGCCATAGGCATGGCGTTGTAGATCGAAGCGCGCATGCCGCCCACGGAGCGATGGCCTTTCAACTGGGTCATGCCACGGGCCTTGGCACCTTTCAAAAATTCTTCATCCAGCGCTGCGTCCTTGAGGGTGAAAGGCACATTCATGCGCGAGCGATCAGATGCGGCAACCGGATTGCGGTAAAAGTCGGTGGTTTCGAGATAGTCGTACAGCAAGTTGGCCTTCTCGATGTTCTTCTGCTCCATCGCGGCCAGACCGCCATTGCGCTTGATCCACTGGAACACCAGACCGGCAATATAGATGCCGTAGGTTGGCGGCGTGTTGTACATCGAGTCGGCATCGACGTGAGTCTTGTAATCGAGCATGGCGGGCGGGGTCGGCTGCGCCTTGCCGACCAGATCATCACGGATGATGACGATGGTCAGGCCGGCCGGGCCGATGTTCTTCTGCGCACCGGCATAGATCAGGCCATATTTGCTGACATCGACAGGACGCGACAGGATGTTCGAGGACATGTCACACACCAGCGGCACATCACCCGTATCGGGAACCCAGTTGAACTCGACACCGCCGATGGTTTCATTGGCGCAGTAGTGGACATAGGCGGCATCCTTGGTCAGCTTCCAGTCGGCAAAAGCCGGTGCATAGGTAAAGCTCTTGTCCTCGGCGCTGGCAGCGACGTTCACATTACAGAAGGTCTTGGCGGCCTTGATTGCCTTCTTCGCCCACTCCCCGGTATTGATGTAATCGGCGACCGGCTTGCCGCGCAGCAGATTGATCGGGATCATCTCGAACTGCAGCGAAGCACCGCCTTGCAGAAACAGCACCTTGTAGTTGGCGGGAATCCCCATCAACTCGCGCAGATCAGCTTCAGCCTGGGCGGCAATGCCCATGAACTCCTTACCACGATGGCTCATTTCCATCACAGAGGAACCGCTGCCATGCCAATCGAGCATCTCCTCGGCGGCCTGCTTCAGAACTTCCTCGGGAAGTGCGGCGGGACCAGCGCTGAAATTGAAACCACGTGCCATTTTTATTCCTCCTCGTCCGTTTCGATGACTTTTTCGATGCCGGCCAGCTTGGTGCCGTCATCCAGATTGATGAGACGTACGCCTTGCGCCGAACGCCCGGTTTCACGCACTTGCTCAACCTTGCTGCGAATCAGCACACCACCGGTGGAAATCAGCATCACTTCGTCGTTTTCTTCAACGAGAACGGCACCGACGACAGCACCATTACGCTCGGAGGTGCTGATCGCAATCATGCCCTTGGTACCGCGGCCATGCTTGGTGTATTCCGCGATGGGCGTGCGCTTGCCATAGCCGTTTTCGGTGGCGGTCAGCACGTTGAGGCTCTCGTCCTTGGCCACCAGCATACAGATCACGGCCTGACCTTCTTCCAGCATCATGCCGCGTACGCCGCGCGCCGCACGGCCAATCGGCCGCACATCGTCCTCGGCAAAACGCACCGCCTTGCCAGCGTCGGAGAACAGCATCACATCGCAAGCACCATCGGTAATCGCCACGCCAATCAGGAAATCGCCTTCGTCCAGATTAGCGGCAATGATGCCGGCCTTGCGCGGGTTGGAGAAGTCGGACAGCGGCGTCTTCTTCACCGTGCCCATGGCGGTGGCCATGAAGATATAGTGGTTCTCGTCAAATGTCGGCGTTGGCAGGACGGCAGTAATCTTCTCGCCCTCCTCCAGCGGGAAGAGGTTAACGATCGGCTTGCCGCGCGAGTTGCGCGTACCCTCAGGAGCCTCATACACCTTGAGCCAATAGACACGGCCGCGATTGGAGAAGCACAGGATGTAGTCGTGCGTGTTGGCAATGAATAATTGATCGACAAAATCGTCTTCCTTGATCGCCGCCGCCTGTTTGCCACGTCCGCCGCGCTTTTGCGTGCGATAGTCGTCGAGGCTCTGGCGCTTGAAGTAACCGCCATGCGACAGGGTGACGACCATGTCTTCGCGGGCGATCAGGTCTTCGAGGTTGATGTCGGCGGTCTGCAGGATGATCTCGGAACGGCGCTTATCGCCAAACTGCGCCTTGATAGCGTTGAGTTCATCGACGATGATCTGCGTGATGCGCTCCGGACGCGCCAGGATGTCGAGCAGGTCGGTGATGATCTCCATCACGTCCTTGTATTCAGCGACGATCTTGTCCTGCTCCAGGCCGGTCAGGCGTTGCAAACGCAGTTCAAGAATCGCTTGGGCCTGCACGTCGGACAACAGGTAACCACGACGCGACAGACCGAACTCCGGGGCCAACCCCTCAGGACGCGAAGCCTCCGCAGAGGCACGCAGCAGCATTTCCTCAACCAGCGTCGAACGCCAAGTGCGTGCCATCAGTTCGCGCTTTGCATCGGCCGGCGTGGGCGCCGCCTTGATCAGGGCAATGATCTCGTCGACGTTCGACAGGGCCACCGCCAAACCTTCGAGCACATGACCACGGTCGCGCGCCTTGCGCAGTTCAAACACGGTACGCCGCGTCACCACTTCGCGACGGTGCGACAGGAAACATTCCAGCAACTGTTTCAGGTTCAGCAATTGCGGGCGGCCATCGATCAGCGCCACCATGTTCATGCCGAAGGTGTCCTGCAACTGAGTCTGCTTATAGAGGTTGTTGAGGATCACCTCAGGTACTTCGCCGCGTTTCAGTTCGATCACCAGACGCATACCGGACTTATCCGATTCGTCCTGAATGTGGGCGATGCCCTCGATTTTCTTCTCGTGCACCAGCTCGGCGATCTTTTCCTGCAGCGTCTTCTTGTTGACCTGATAGGGCAGTTCATCGACGACGATTGCCTGGCGGCCGGAATTCTTGATCTCTTCGAAATGGGTGCGGGCGCGCATGATGACGCGACCACGCCCAGTCAAGTAACCATCGCGCACACCGGAAACACCGTAGATCAAACCTGCGGTCGGAAAATCAGGGGCCGGGATGATCTTGATCAGTTCCTCGATATCGATCGCCGGGTTGTCGAGCACGGCCATGCAGGCATCGATGACTTCATTCAGGTTGTGTGGCGGAATGTTCGTCGCCATGCCGACGGCAATACCCGCGCTACCGTTGATCAGCAAGTTGGGAATCTTCGCCGGCAGCACCAGCGGCTCCCTCTCCGAACCGTCGTAGTTCGGACCAAAATCAACCGTTTCCTTATCCAAATCCGCCAGCAACTCATGGCCAATTCGCGCCATACGAATTTCCGTATAACGCATCGCAGCCGCGTTATCGCCATCGACCGAGCCAAAGTTGCCCTGGCCATCCACCAACATGTAGCGCAGCGAAAAGTCCTGCGCCATGCGCACGATGGTGTCGTACACCGCCGTATCGCCGTGGGGGTGATATTTACCGATGACGTCACCGACGATACGCGCCGACTTCTTGTAGGCCCGGTTCCAGTCGTTGTTCAGCTCGTGCATGGCAAACAGCACGCGGCGATGCACGGGCTTCAGGCCATCACGGGCATCCGGTAGCGCCCGCCCGACGATCACGCTCATCGCATAATCGAGGTAGGAGTGCCGCATCTCCTCTTCAAGGCTGATGGGCAGGGTTTCCTTGGCGAAGGCGGAGGGATCAACGGTGGTCATAAGCGGTCATCTACCCCAAAAATGGGCGCATCGAAAAGCGGTCGATTCTAACATGCCGGACTGCTACGACCGATGTCACCTAGAATGGCGAAACTTACGCCAACCCCTTGTCGTCACGCTTTTTTTTACTGCCATGACAACCCCCGAAAACACCCCGCCCATTTCGATCGATTTGGTCATCGACGCACGCTGGATCATTCCGGTTGAGCCGAATGACACCGTTCTCGAACATCACAGCCTGATCGTAAAGGCGGGGCGTATCCACGACCTGTTGCCCACGCCCGAGGCAGCCGCCCGCTATACCGGCAAAGAACATCGCCGCTTGGAAAACCACGTGCTGCTGCCCGGGCTGGTCAATCTGCACACCCATGCCGCGATGACGCTGCTGCGTGGCTATGCCGACGACCTGCACCTCATGGCGTGGCTGCAGGAACACATCTGGCCAGCCGAAGCCCGCCACCTGTCACCCGATTTCGTCCATGACGGCACCCTGTTGGCCTGCTGGGAAATGCTGCGCGGCGGCATTACCTGCTTCAACGACATGTACTTTTTTCCGGAAGATGCCGCGCGTGCAGCCCTGGCTGCCGGTATCCGCGCCGCCCTGGGGATCACGGTTCTCGAATTCCCCAGCGCCTATGGCACCCATGCCCAGGACTATCTGGATAAGGGGCTGCAGGCACGTGAAAAGCTGCAGGGCGAACCGCTTATTTCCTTCTGCCTCGCCCCACACGCCCCCTACACCGTAGCAGACACCACGTTTGAGCTCATTGCCACCCTTGCTGCTGATTTGGCACTGCCAATCCATATCCATCTTCATGAAACTATGGATGAAATTGCCTCCAGCCTCGAACAGCATGGCGTCCGCCCCCTGGAACGACTACAGCGCCTCGGCCTGCTCAATCACCGGCTGATCGCGGTCCATGCTGTTCATCTGCATGACGATGAAATCAGCCTGCTGGTCAAATCCGGCTGCCATGTGGCCCATTGCCCCACCTCGAACATGAAGCTTGCCAGCGGCATCGCCCCGGTGGGGAACATGTTGGCGCAAGGTTTGTCTATCGGACTCGGCACCGATGGCGCTGCCAGCAACAACCGGCTCGACCTATTCCAGGAAATGCGTCATGCGGCCCTGCTGGCCAAGGTTGCCGGCCTTGACTCTGCCCTGCTGCCCGCGCATCAGGCACTGCGCATGGCTACCCTGGAAGGCGCCCGCGCCCTCGGATTGGTACATGAAATCGGCTCACTCAAGATCGGCAAGGCCGCCGACCTGATTGCGGTCGAAATGGATGACTGGATCAATCAACCTTGCTTCGATCCGGCTTCTCATCTGGTCTATGTCACAGGCAGAGAAAGCGTCAGTCATGTGTGGGTGAATGGAAAATCGCGAATTGACAACAAAAAACCTATCGATTGCCCGCATGACATGCTGCTCAAAATATCGCAAATGTGGCAAAATACGCTGTCGAGTCAGTCAGCTCGGGGGTAGTAACATGAATTTAGTCTTCACGTGAGACTCCGATTTGACCGAAGCATAAACCAGCACTCACGCCGTACTGCCCAGATCTCCAACATCTTTAAAGAGGGAACACCATGATTAAATTCACCACGAAGAACCTTATCGCTGCTGCTGCCCTGATCGGTATCGGCGCTGCTGCTCAAGCCCAGACCCCTGGTATCGACATGAAGGGTACTGTTGGCTACGTCATCGACGCACGCGGCTATGTTGCCAAGAGCGGTACCGGCCTGTGCTGGCGCACCGGCTACTGGACCCCGGCCATGGCCATCGCCGAGTGCGATCCGGATCTGGCCAAGAAGGCAGAGTCGAAGGCTGCTGCGCCCGCCACAGGTGTCAAGCCCGCCGCCGCCAAGGTCACCTTGGCTGCCGACGCCCTGTTCGACTTCAACAAGGCTGTCCTGCGCGCCGAAGGCAAAGCCGCTCTCGACAAGCTCGTGAATGACGTCAAGGGCATCAAGCTTGAGGTCATCATCGCCGTTGGTCACGCCGACCGTATCGGCAAGGATGCTTACAACCAGAAGCTGTCCGAGCGCCGCGCTGCTGCTGTCAAGGACTACCTGGTCGGCAAGGGCATCGAAGCCAACCGCGTTTATGCTGAAGGCAAGGGCGAGAAGCAGCCGAAGACCACTGCAGCTCAGTGCGGCAAGAGCGTTGCCAAGTCGAAGAAGCTGATCGACTGCCTGCAGCCCGATCGTCGCGTCGAAATCGAAGTGATCGGCACCAAGTAATTCGGTACCATTCACTCCCGGAAAAGCCCTGCCCTGCAGGGCTTTTTTCTTGTTCCATGGAGCCCGCATGAGCAGCCACGCCAACGTCGATCCGCAGGAAGTCGCCAAGTTCAGTGATCTGGCCCACCGCTGGTGGGACCCGAACTCCGAGTTCAAACCCCTGCACGACATCAATCCCTTGCGTCTGGGCTGGGTGGATCGTTGCGTTGGATTGGCCGGCAAGCAGGCCCTTGACGTCGGTTGCGGCGGTGGGCTGATGAGCGAGGGCATGGCCAGTTGCGGCGCCAACGTCACCGCCATCGATATGTCCGAGAAAGCCTTGGGCGTCGCCAAGCTGCACATGCTGGAAAGCGGTCGCCAGATCGACTACCGTCACATGGCGGCCGAAGCCCTCGCCAGCGAAATGCCGGCCAGCTTTGATGTCGTCACCTGCCTTGAAATGCTCGAACATGTCCCCGATCCGGCTTCAACCATCACCGCTTGCGCCCAACTGGTCAAACCCGGTGGACAGGTATTTTTCTCGACGATCAACCGCAACCCAAAAGCTTATCTATTTGCGGTAATTGGTGCGGAATATCTTCTCAACATGCTGCCCAAGGGCACCCATGACTACACGAAATTCCTGCGTCCGGCCGAACTGGCGCGCTTCGCCCGCGAAGCCAGACTCGAGGTCGAGGAAATCATCGGCATGAGCTACAACCCGCTGACCAAAACCTACAAACTCGGCAACGACACCAGCGTTAACTACCTCATGCGTGCCCGCCGGCCCACTTGATTGTTACCCGGCCGTCGCGGCCTCGCGCCGCCGATGGTTCAGAAAAGCGGGCA
The DNA here is from genome assembly GCA_030824115.1 of Rhodocyclaceae bacterium. Taxonomy (GTDB): domain Bacteria; phylum Pseudomonadota; class Gammaproteobacteria; order Burkholderiales; family Rhodocyclaceae; genus Sulfuricystis. The sequence continues at coordinate 48,651 of JAVBYI010000016.1, forward strand.
AGGCGACAAGCACGCCGGCAAGCACCAGCAGCAACAACGGCCAGGCGACCGGCTGATTCCAGCGTTGCCGCAATTCACTGCGCTGCGTAACCTCGATACGCTGATACTTGAGCGTGTTGTGACCGACCTTGGTCGGCTTGCGATTCTTCAGCCAGGCATGGCGCAAGCTATAGTCCTTGGGGTGGAAACCCCAGACCCACGGCGTCTCTTCATGCAGAATGGCCAGCATGCGATCGATGATCGCCTGACGTTCCGGTCCATTGTCCATCGCACGCATGCGCTCGAACAGGCGGTCGTACTCGGGATTGGCGTAGTTGGCAGCGTTTTCGCCTGACTGCCTGACCTTGCCTTGTGGGCCGTAGAGCAGGAATAAAAAGTTCTCTGGATCGGGATAGTCGGCATTCCAGCCGAAATAGAACAACTGCACCGCGCCCTTCCTGACCTTCTCCTGAAAACGGTTGTAGTCTGTGCTGCGTACCACCAGTTGCACGTCGATTTTCTGGAGCTGTTTGTTGAGCCAGTCGATACGTGTCTTGGCACCAACACCCGTCGCCGTCGTATCGAGATTGATGACCAGCGGCTCACCCGTTTTCACATGACGTCCGCCCGGCCAGCCCGCCTCGGCCAGCAGGCGTTTGGCCACCGCCGCATCCTTGCGCCTGGGGCCACTGTCCATCCAGTCATAGACGACGGGATTGATGCCCTCCCTGCCTTCACGATATCCGAAGATGCCGGGGGGTAAAGGACTTTGCGATGCAATGCCGCGACCATTCTGGAAGATCGAGATGAACTCCTCCTGGTCGATGGCAATCGCGATTGCCTGACGAATTTTCTTCGCCGCTTCGGTTGATCCGCCCACCAGCGGATCGAGCATGTTGAAGCCCATGTAAAACGTCGAGGTCGCCACCGAGGTCGACAAGTCAATGCCCTGCGTCCGCATGTCCTGGGTGAGGGATATCTCGCCGCCCGGACCGACCTGTACCGCCTGGTCAAAGGAATCCGAGGAAATCCCCGAAGCATCGTAGTAGCCCTGCAGGAACTTGTTCCAGTAGGGAATCTGCTCTTTCTCGCGGGTAAACACCACCTTCTCGATAAACGGCAGCGGCTTGCCACAATCCGCCAGCAGGCCGGCTGCTGGATCACCCACCTCGCCTTCGCAAGGGTAGGTCTCGCCACGAAAGTTTGGGTTGCGCTCCAACACCATGCGCGCATTCGGATTGTTTTCCGTCAGCATGAAGGGGCCGGTGCCAACTGGATACCAGTCCAGCGTCAGATTTTTTTCGGCCATCCCCGGCTGGCTGTGGAAACGATCGGCTTCCCAGGGCATTGGTGCGAAAAACGGCATGGTCAGCCAGTACAGGAACTGCGGATACTTGCCCTTGATGCGAATCCGGTAGCGATAGCGGTCGATGGCCTCCGCCCCAGCCAGCGAAACTTGCCGTAAATCCAGCCAGTCCTGCCGTCCTGCCAGCGCCGACTTTTTCAACTCACCTGCCAGTTCAGGCAATCCCACAATGTATTCAGCCATCAACCCGAGGATGGGCGAGTGCAAACGCGGATGCGCCAGCCGCTTCAGCGCATAGACGTAATCCTCCGCCACCAGTTCACGCGTGCCACGGTTGGGAAAGTCTGCCAGCGTATGGAAATTCGAGATATCAGCTGGTTGCTCAGCGAAGGCTGGGTGCGGTTGGTAGCGAATGCCGGGCTTGATCTCGACAATGTAGTCGGTAAAGGCGATACGCGCTGCATCGGTCGTGCCAGAAAGCGGCTTGCCAAAGCGATCCAGATAACGCGCTTCAGGTACGCGTACCGCCGTCGCCGGCATCAATTCATAGGGGCGTTTCAGGTAGTGATATTGCAGCGGCGGCTCATAGATTTGCGCGGTGAAGGTGATTTCATCCTCACTGTAGGACTGCACCGGATCAAGATGCTTGGGCCGATCGGTGAAGGCCGTATAGAGAATGTTCCGCCCCGCATCTGCCGCCGGATAGGGGTCATTCCAGGCCGAACCACAGCCACTGAGGACAACGACCAACAGAATCAACGAAAGACGGCGCATGACCGAAGTGTAATGGAATCACCGCTATAATCGCCCATCACTTGAGCATGGCTTTTGGAGGATTCAACATGGGCTTTCTCGCCGGCAAACGCATACTGATCACCGGCCTCCTGTCCAACCGCTCCATCGCATACGGCATCGCCAAAGCATGCCATCGCGAAGGGGCGCAACTGGCCTTCACCTACCAGAACGAACGTTTTCAGGAACGTATCAACAAATTCGCTGCCGAATTCGATAGCGACATGGTCTATCAGGTCGATGTCGCCGAAGATGCACAGATCGACGCCTGTTTCGCACAAATGGCCCAGCGCTGGGACGGTCTTGAAGGGCTGGTGCATTCCATCGCCTTCGCCCCCACCGAGGCGATCGAGGGCGATTTCCTCGACGGCATTTCGCGCGATGCCTTCCGCATTGCGCATGAAATCTCCTCCTACAGCTTCGCCGCGCTCGCCAAAGCTGCCCGTCCGCTGCTGTTGAAGGGCGACAAGCCTTCGCTGGTCTGCCTGTCCTACCTCGGTGCCGAACGCACCATGCCGAACTACAACACCATGGGGCTGGCCAAGGCCAGTCTGGAAGCCGCCACGCGCTACCTTGCCTTCAGCCTCGGCCCGCAAGGCATTCGCGCCAACGCGGTTTCCGCCGGCCCGATCAAGACACTGGCGGCCTCCGGCATCGGCAACTTCGGCAAACTGCTGGCCTACAACGCCCACCACGCACCGCTGCGCCGCAACGTCACGATCGAAGAAGTCGGCAATGCCGCCGCCTTCCTGCTATCCGATCTCGCCAGCGGTGTCACGGGGGAAGTGCTGTATGTCGATGGCGGCACGCATAACGTCGCCATGGGGAATGCCGAACCGCTACCCGGCTGAACAAAACCCGCAAGCCAATAAAAAATCGGCGCTGGCGAGACGGCATCTCGCAGCGCCGATTTTCTTTGGGGAACCTGCTTACTTCTTTTCCAGCGCGGCCGCGTTCACCTTGACCGGATAGCGCTCGCGCAAGGTATCAATCCAGCCCATGACTTCCTCCTGCGCAATCACCTGATTGTATTGCTGGCGCAGGGTCATGGCACGACTGGCGACTTCGCCTTCAGTTGCTGCCGGCTCAAACGGTTTGACCTTCTCAATGCGATACACGGCATAACCCGCCGGTGTCTTGGCGCCTACATAGGCGGGCACATTCTGGCCGGCAACGGCGAAGATCGCCTGCCGTCCCTCGGGGGGCAGATTGGCGGCCGCCAAACGCGATACGTTACGAACATTGCCCCAGCTTAAATCGACTTTCTCACCTGCCTTGAGCTTGGTCAGTTGCGCCTCACCCGTCGTCACCGCCATGGCCAGCGCTGCCTCGCGCAACAGGGCTTTTTCGATGACAGGCTGCACGGAGTCGAGCGACTCGACTTCTGCAGGGCGATGCGCCAGCACACGTGCGGAAACCAGGGTGTTCCCGCCCACATCCACTGCCTCGGTATTACGGTGCTGTTTGACCGCATCATCCGCAAACACGGCCTGCATCAGCTTGGGATTATTGAAGGGCGGCATCATCTGAGCACCACGGGCAATCCAGTCGGTCGTCTGCACGGTCAGCCCATACTTTTCTGCCGCCGGCTTGAGGGTGTCGGACTGCTCATAGACCATGTTGGTAAAGGCTTCCGCCGCTTCGGCATACTGCTTTGCCCCCATCTGACGCTTCAGTTCAGCTGCAATTTCGCCACGCACTTCAGCCAGCGGACGCGCACGCTCGGGCTTGATGCCAGTCAGTTGAATGATGTGAAAGCCAAAGTCGGAACGCACCACCGGCGAAATCTGTCCCTGCGTCAAGGCAAACGCCGCCTCTTCGAAAGGCTTGACCATCATGCCGCGCCCGAAGAAACCGAGGTCACCCCCCTTGCTGGCCGAACCCGGGTCTTGCGAATACTGCTTGGCCAACTTGGCAAAATCCCCCGGTGCTGCCTTGAGTTGACCGAGAACCTGTTCGGCCTTGTCGCTGGCTTCCTTGACCGTCGCTTCCGGCGCATTCTTGTCGGCACGGATCAGAATATGGCTGGCCTGACGCTGCTCCGGCGTTGAATAACGGGCCGCATTGGCCTTGTAAGCTGCTTCGATATCGGCATCCGATACCTGCGTCGCGGCCATCAATTTTTCCTGGCTCAGCACCAGAAATTCCAGCTTGACCTGCTCGGGGTTCTCGAAACGCTTGCGATTCTCTTCGTAATAACGCTTGACTACCTCGCCATCCGGCTTGGCAACCTTGGTCATGAATTGATCGGCCAGCAAGCTGAACTCACGAATCTCGCGCTCTTCCAGTTGCGCGGCCAACCAGCGCTCGGCCGATTGGGGGGCCGAGAGCGCCCCATTGCCCGCTGCCATCACCGCCTGCTGAATCAGCATATCCTGGCGCACCCGCGCTTCGAACATCTCGACACTCATGCCCTGTGCAGCGACCAAAGCCTCATAACGCTCACGTGAAAATTTGCCATTTTCCTGCAAACCTGGCACTGAGGTAATGAACCCGACCAGATCGGCGTCGCTGACGCGAATATGGGTATCCATGGCGTAGTGCTGGAGCAGTTTTTGATTAACCAGTTCCTGCAACACCGCGCGGCGCATCACCGGGGTATCAAGCATTTCCTGGGGAATCGCCCCGCCCAACTGCTTGCGCAAACGATCCTGTTGTTCGCGCAGATTTTCCTGGAATTCGGCGCTGGAGATCGACACATCGCCCACGCTCGCCACCTCATCCCGACCGCCGCCATTGACATAGGCATCAACACCAAACAGGGCAAATGGCAGGATGATGATCGCCAGGACCAACTGGATAATTTTCTTGTTGTTGCGGACGAGATCGAACATGGAGATACCTTCGAATTAAAAAAGGCGAACCCGTGTCCGCCTTTGCCATCACAATATGGTCACCGATTATACGCATGCCGGTGCTTGCCATGATCTCCCGGTGGTAGCATCGCCCGACTTTGTTCACGTGAGTTTTCCATCATGACAGACCCCACCGCCCCCCCCACCACGCGTCTTTATGGCATCAAGAATTGCGATTCGATGAAAAAAGCCTTCATTTGGCTGGATGAGCGCAATATTCCCTACGAATTCCATGACTACAAGAAAGCCGGCGTGCCACGGGAGCGGCTGGTGGCTTGGTGCAAGACGCTCGGCTGGAAAACCCTGCTCAACACCAAGGGCACCACTTGGCGCAAGCTGACACCGGAGCAACAGGACATCACCACGCAAAGCAAAGCCGTAGCACTGATGGTGGAACAACCCAGCGTGATCCGCCGCCCCGTGGTCGAATCGGCCAGCGGCCACCTGCTGGTCGGGTTTGATCAGACCATGTTTGAGAGCTTCATCCGATAAATGGATTCGGTTCGTCGTTTTCTCTTCGAGGCCCTCGACATTCGCGGTGCCGTGGTCACGCTGGGCAATGCCTGGCATGAGATGCAGGCCGGCCGGAATGATCCGCCCTGCATTAATGCCCTACTGGGCGAAATGGCGGCTATCACGGTGCTGATCGCGGGCAATCTCAAGGCACCGGGGCGGCTGACCTTCCAGTTGCAGGGACATGGTCTGGTTTCCATGTTGCTGGTCGATTGTGACGAACAACTGCGGCTACGTGGCACGGCGCGCTATACAGATGCCGTCCCGCCATCGCCGACATTTCAGGAACTGCTCGGCGATGGTCAACTGATGCTGACCTTGCACACCAACACGGGAGATCCCTATCAGAGCATCGTCCCGCTGGTGGGCGACAGCGTGACGGCAGTGTTCGAGCACTATCTGGCCCAGTCCGAACAGCAACCGGCCAAGTTATTGCTCACGGCCAGTGATGATTTTGCCGGCGGCCTCTTTCTGCAAAAGCTGCCGGACGCCGACGTAAAAGACCCGGATGGCTGGAATCGCATCGGCCATCTTGCTGCAACACTAAAACCGTCCGAACTGCGTCAACCTGTCGCCAACCTGCTGATGCAGGTTTTTCCTGAAGAAGAGGTTCGCCTGTTCGACCCACGGCCAGTGCGCTATCACTGTCCGCGCGATGAGGAAAAAGTACTGTCCATGCTGAAGCAACTAGGCCGCGAAGAGATTGAGGCCACGTTGGCAGAAACTGGCGAAGTCGCCGTTGAAGACGATATCTGCCGTCAGCAATACCGGTTTGGCCCCGAACTGATCCAGCGACTCTTCAGCGCGGACTGACCATCCTCGGTGACTTGCCAGCCACCGAGGATCTACATAATTACTTGATCAGCTTGAACTGCGCAACCACGTTGCGCAACTCGGCAGCGGTCTGCGCCAGCGACTCGGCACTGTGCAGCGCACTCGTGGCCGCCGTGGTGTTCTGCTCGATCAGCGACGAGACCTGCTCCATATTCACCGCCACATCCTGGCTGGCAATCGCCTGTTCGCGGGAAGCAGAAGCGATGGTATCGGCCATCGACGCCACCTCGTCGCTTGATGCACGGATCTGATCCAGACCCGCCACGCTGCTGCGCATCAGGGAAATCCCGGCCTCAACCTCGCGTGTCGCCTGCTCCATTGACGTCACCGCCTTGTGAGTTACCACCTGGAAGTCATTCACCGTGTTGTTGATGTCGGCCGTCGAGCTTGAGGTACGCTCGGCCAGCTTGCGGACTTCATCGGCCACCACCGCAAACCCCCGCCCCTGCTCGCCAGCACGCGCCGCCTCGATGGCGGCGTTGAGCGCCAGTAGATTGGTCTGTTCGGCAATCTCGCGGATGGTATTGGTGATCACGCCAATTTTCTCGATAGCGCGATTCAGATCACCAATCGTCGCACTGGAGTTTTGCACCGCACCGATCACGCGCGAGGTCGCCTCCATGCTCTCGCTCATGCTGCGGGTGCTCTCGGCCACCAGCGACTTCGACTTGCTGGCCGCCTGGGCAGTGCTATCGACACTGGAAGCCACCTCGGCCACCGACTGGGTCAGCTCTTCCGTTGCGGCCGCCGTGCCCTGCACGCGATCCTGCTGCTGGATCGATTGTTCGACCACCTGATCCATATCCACCGACAGCTTGCGGCTTTCATCGTCGAGCGTCACCGATACATGGCGCACCTCGTCGAGAATCACTTTGAGCTGCACCTGCATCGCGGCCAGTGAGCACAACAATTGACCGGTCTCATCATGGCCGCTGGTATCAATCTCGTCCGTCAGGATGCCTTCCGAAATATTGTCGAAGTGACCAATCGCCTTGCGAATCGGCGCCACTACCACGCGCACCAGATAACCGCCGGCAAAGATCACCAGCAAGATGCCGAACAAGGTGCCGCCAATCGCCACACTGCGAGCCCAGTTGTAATTCGCCTCAGCTTCTGCGAAAGCCTTGTCGCCCTTGTCCGAAAGCATTTTCTGCAACTGGTCGCCCTGCTCCATCACCTGCTTGTACAGCGGGTTGATTTTCTTCAACAGCAGCATCTGCGCCGTATCGAAGTCATTGCTGCTCATGGCCGTGCGCGCCGCTGCTACACCCTCTTTCGAGAAGGCATCACGCGTGGCGAAGAAGGCATCGGCTAGCGCCTTCTCATCACCGTCCTTGGGAACTTTTTCGTAGGTCGAACGCAAGCCCTCAATGATCTGGCGATTAGCCAGCGTCGCATCAATGTGCATCGTCACCGGATGGTCGTGCATGGTGTGATACTTGTTATCCGGGCTGTGCTGCAGGGCCAGCATGATCTGCGAACGATTGTCGCCAAGACGTTCGACCATCTTGGCAATAGCCATGGTCGGTTTCATGTGCTCCTCGTAGGCTTCATGGAGGGCTGCATTGCAGCGCGACAGGGCATACATACCAAAGCCGGCAATCATCACAATCAACAGCGCCATCAGGCCCATCACGCCCTGAATGCGCAAGCGCATGCTCATATTACTGAGAAAACCGCCCCCAGCCTTTGGCAAACCCGCCTTGCCGGCATTGATCTGTTGATAAAGCCCTTCTGCACCCCGCACTTGTTCGCGCGACGGCGCCGAGCGCACAGACATATAACCGATCGTCTGCCCATTGCGACGCAGTGGCACCACAAAGGCATCCACCCAATAATGGTCACCATTCTTGCAGCGGTTCTTGACCACGCCACGCCACGGACGTCCTGCCTTCACGGTCTTCCAAAGATCATCGAAGGCTGCCGGCGGCATGTCCTGGTGCCGGACGATGTTATGGCTCTTGCCCAGCAACTCGTCGCTGTCGTAGCCGGACAGCGCAATGAAGGCGTCGTTGCAATAAGTGATGATGCCTTTCAGGTCAGTCTTGGAAACAAGATACTGACCTGAGGGAAACGGCACCTCTTTTTGCGTCACGGGTCCGTTATTTTTCATATTTTTTCACTTTCAGCGTGGATGGGGCAAGTAATCTCTTGTGCGAACTTTATTGCGAAGGCAATAGACCAAAGGGCCAATCAAAGGTCGATGTTACCCCCAATCTTCCCGACTCCTCGATGTTGAGCGCTTGTAAATGACGACGGGAACCCGAAGGTTCCCGCCGGCTTTTCTTGGGTTACAAGGCTAAAGCGGCCTCGGCATAGGCCTTAAGCGGCCAGTGCAAAACGCTCATCGTTGGCGTTTAGAGATTTGCTTCATTAACGTCGATCGCCTGACGAGTCGCCTGCTAGCCTTCTTTCGCCCCGTCGAAGCCAGTGCACCCCCATATCGTAAAAATAAACTTTGAGTGGTGGAGGTGGGCGGAATCGAACCGCCGTCCGAAACGCTTCCGGTTTGCCGGAATTACGACTATGCCCGCATTATCGGGGTTAAACAGCAACTTCTCAAGCTTTATTGCGTAGTTTCCCCTACAGACCACATCCCTTAACTGGTGCATAATCGCAGGGGTCATGCAGCACAACAACGTTAGGGGAAATACAACATGAAGACCATCATGCTGGTGGATGACTCTGCCACCATCCTTCTATCCATCTCGAACATTCTGAGCAAGGCCGGCTACGGTGTCGAAAAGGCCGCCAATGCCCAGGAAGGCCTCAAGAAGTTTCAAGGCGGCGTCAAGGTTGACCTGCTCATCACCGACCTCAACATGCCCGGTATGAACGGCATCGAGTTCATCAAGGAAGTGCGCAAACTACCGTCCTACAAGTTCATGCCCATCCTCTTCCTGACGACCGAATCGCAACAATCGAAGCGCGCAGAAGCCAAGGCAGCAGGCGCATCCGGCTGGCTGGTGAAACCGGCCACGGCGGATGAACTGCTCAACACCATCAAACTTGTCCTGAGGTAAGACCCCGTGGACTTCCTCTTGCTGATGCGACGTGCCACGCTCGTGGCCATTTTGGTGGGCACTGGTGCCAGCGTATTGGTCTTCTTCCTGCACGAGTGGTTCCATGGCAGTGTGCTGCCAACGCTTGGCCTTTCTTCAGCGATGGGGGATGCGCTCGGCACCCTGTTCATCATCATCCTCGGCTTCGTCACGCAACGTCTGCTCTCCATCGCCATCTTCCGCGACTGGATGCTTGGCATGACGAAATATCAGGCCGAGCAAAGCTATCGCTCCGACACATTCATCTCGGTAGCCGACCAGGTCAGCGACGAACTCGTTCAGGTCAAAACCTTTAACGATGTCGTGCGCGGCCAGCTCAACACCATCGTCGTCGAGACCGAAAAGGCGGCCTACGACATTACCTCGCGACTGCAGGGTATTGACGAAATCATCATGAAACTGAGCAGCTTCGTCGACTCCAGTGCGCAGGAAACCGACCAACTCATCTCCGCCTCGGAAGAGCGTATCGCCCAAAACCGTACCCTGATCGAGAAACTGGACTCCTACATCGTTCAACGCGTCAGCGAAGCACAGGCAGATCAGGAACGCATCGGTCTGGTCGTCGATGAAGCCCGCTCACTGACCAAGCTGGTCGAGCTGATCAGGAGCATCTCAGGCCAGACCAACCTGCTCGCGCTGAATGCAGCCATCGAGGCCGCACGGGCCGGTGAAGCCGGTCGCGGTTTCGCCGTCGTCGCCGATGAAGTGCGCAAACTCTCGGCCGAAACCGACAAAGCCGTGAGCCAGATCAATCAGGGCATCAAGGATGTCGCCAGCTCGATCGAATCGCAATTCCAGGACAAGCTGACGCACAGCAACATCCAGGCTGAACGCGACGCCCTGCAGGGCTTCTCCAGCCAACTGAATGCACTGGGCAAAAACTATCAGGACATGACCGAGCATGACGCTCTCGTCCTGGCCCAGGTGCGCGAAAGCAGCCAGACACTCTCTTCGATGTTCATGGATGCGCTCGCCAGCGTACAGTTCCAGGATGTCACCCGCCAGCAGATCGAGCAGGTGATCAATGCTCTCGAACGCCTCGACGGCCATGCGGCCATGCTGGCCGAACGGCTGGCCGCCTTCGAAGACCCTAATTACGAAATGCGTCCGCTGTCATCCCACCTCGACGAGATCTACAGCAGCTACGTCATGAACTCACAGCGCGACAGCCACAACTCGTCGCTGAACACCGGTGCCGGCCCATCCAGCGACTCTGGCCCCAAAGTAGAACTGTTCTGAAGGAGGACGTCGCATGACCGAATTCGCCACCCAAACCACCACCGACGGTGCGCTGCACCTGATCCTCGACGGCCCGATGACGATCTACAACGCCGGTGACATCAAGGCGCAATTGATGGGCGCCCTCAACACATCGAGCATCCTCGAAATCGACCTCTCGCACGTCGGCGAAATGGACACCGCCGGCTTCCAGCTGCTGGTCATGGCCAAGCGCGAAAGCCAGCGTCTCGGCCACACCCTGCGCATCGTCGCGCACAGCCAGCCGGTGCGCGATGTCATCGACTTCTACAACATGGACGCCTTCTTTGGCGACCCCATGATCATTCCAGCTGAACACTGATCGAACCACATAAAGGATTCACTCATGGAAGAGATCGTTAGCGTCTTTGCCCAGGAAGCCCGCGAACAGCTCACGGCCATGGAAGATGGCCTGTTGCGCATGGAACAGGGCGACCACGATGCCGAAACCATCAACGCGATATTCCGCGCTGCCCACACCATCAAGGGCGCTTCAGGCGTCGTTGAAATTCACCATATCGAGAAATTCACCCACATCCTCGAAAACCTGCTCGACAAGCTGAGAAACGGCGAGCTGCAGATCAGCAGCGAGATGATCACCGCCCTGCTCATGGGCTGCGACCACATCGGTGCCCTGCTCGACCGCGTCGATCAAGGCATGATGGATGAAGACCCGGAGCAGAAGCAGAAAGGCGAAGCCAGTGCCGACGCCCTGCGTGCCTTCACCAGTGGCGGTGGCACGACCGAGTCCAAGAGCGGCATGGTCGAGCCAAGCGTCGCCACCGTCGAGCGGACGGGCGGCGATCAGGCCATTTCCGATTGCTGGCACATTTCCATCCGCTTTGGTCGCGACGTGCTCAGGATGGGCATGGAACCCCTGGCTTTTCTTCGCTACCTGCTCAACCTCGGCGAAATCGCCCACCTCGCCACCCTGTGCGATGCCATGCCGCAGGCCGAAGACATGGACCCCGAGTCCTGCTACCTTGGCTTCGAGATCACCCTGCGCTCGCATGCCAGCAAGGAGCAGATCGAAAATGTCTTCAGCTTCTGCCGCGACGAGTGTGATCTCTACATCCTGCCGCCCAACAGCAAGATGGACGACTATCTGGGCCTGATCGAACGCCTGCCCGAAGAAAGCCTGCGCCTTGGCGAAATCCTCGTCCGTTCCGGCGCGCTGACGCAGGAAGAACTGGATCAGGGGCTGCGGCGCCAGAAGGCCGCCGCCAAGATCGCCGAAGCCACCGAGCAGCCCAGCCCACAACTCGGCGACATCCTCGTCGAGAGGAAAATGGTGCAGCCCGAAATCGTTGAGGCCGCCGCTGCCAAGCAAAAACAGGTGGCCGAGAAGAAAACTGCCGAAGCCCGCCTCATCCGCGTGCAGGCCGACAAACTCGACCAGCTCATTGATCTGGTCGGGGAGCTCGTCATCGCCGGCGCCAGCGCCAACCTGCTCGCCCAGAAGAGCGGTCAGGGCACGCTGGTCGAAGCCACCTCGGTACTGTCCCGTCTGGTGGAAAATATCCGCGACTCGGCCCTGCAACTGCGCATGGTGCAGATCGGCGAAACCTTCAACCGTTTCAACCGTGTCGTGCGCGATGTCTCCAAGGAACTCAACAAGGACATCGACCTCGTCATTAGCGGTGCGGAAACCGAACTCGACAAGTCGGTAGTCGAAAAAATTGGCGATCCGCTCATGCACTTGGTCAGGAACGCGCTCGATCATGGCATCGAGCCGGCCGAAGTGCGGGCCGCCAACGGCAAGCCGGTTAAGGGCCGCGTCGAACTCAACGCCTTCCACGATTCGGGCAGCATCGTCATCGAAGTCGTCGATGACGGCGGTGGCCTCAAAGCCGACCGCATCCAGGCCAAGGCCATCGAAAAAGGCCTCATCCAGCCGGGGCAAACCCTGTCTGAGCAAGAGATCGTCAACCTCATCTTCGAAGCCGGTTTCTCCACCATGGAGAAGGTCAGCAACCTCTCCGGCCGTGGCGTCGGCATGGATGTCGTACGACGCAACATCCAGGCCCTGCGCGGCCAGGTTGATGTACGCACCGAAGTCGGCGTCGGCTCGCGCTTCATCATCCGCCTGCCGCTCACCCTCGCCATCATCGACGGCTTCCTCACCTCGGTGGGCGATGCCTCCTATGTCATTCCACTCGACAGCGTGGTCGAATGTCTCGAACTGCGCGACGACGATACGCGCGGCCACATGCTCAACCTGCGCGGCGAAGTGCTGCCCTTCATCCGCCTGCGCGAATTCTTCGATGTCGAAGGCGAACGGCCGCAGCGCGAAAACGTCGTGGTCATCTCGGCCAGCGGTCACAAGGCCGGCATCGTCGTCGATCAACTGCTCGGCGAGTTCCAGACCGTCATCAAACCGCTCGGCAGCCTGTTCAAACACCTGCGCGGCATCGGCGGCTCCACCATCCTCGGCACCGGCGAGGTCGCACTGATCCTCGACGTCGCCGCCCTCACCCAACTGGCCGGTCAAACCGAAGAGCGCCGCCAACTACCGGGCGGCTATCACGCGCCAGCCCTGGAATCGCATTGAGGCGCCGTCTCGCCAGCGCCGACTTTTCATATTGCAACACCGTAAGGAGCAAGCCATGTTTAAGAACTTGAAAATTGGTGTCCGTCTCGGCATCGGTTTCGGTCTGATGATCCTGTTGCTGACGACCATTTCCGCCGTCGCCTATCTGCGCGTTGAGCAACTTAATAATGAAATCATGGACATGGTTGAAGACAAGTTCCCGAAAACCGTGTTGGCCAATGACATCATTGATGCACTAAACGTCGTTGCCCGATCAGTACGCAATGCCGCGCTGGTCAAGGGCCAGGAAGAGGTGAATAAGGAACTTGACCGCATTCCTCCGCAAAGCAAGATCATTACCGAGCGAATCGAGCAGCTCGAAAAGACGATTCAAAGCGAGGCCGGCAAGAAAATCTTAGGCACCGTGCAGACGGCGCGAACCGCCTACCGTGCCGAGTTGAACCTTGCCGTCGAACTGGCCAAGGCCGAGAAACGGGATGACCTGGTCAACCACCTCACAGGCAGAATGCGCAAGGCACAGGGTGACTACATCAACGCCATCAACGAGCTGATCAAGTTCCAGGCCGACCTGATGAAGCAGTCTGGCAAGCATGCCGATGAGCTGGCAGATGCCACCGCAACCCTGGTGCTCACCCTATCGGGCAGCGCCATTGTCATCGCCCTCTTTTTCGCCTGGTTCGTCACCGTCAGCATCACCAAACCCATCACCGAAGCGGCCGCCGCAGCGAACGAACTGGCCGAAGGCAACCTGACGATCAAGGTCAACGCCGACAGCAAGGACGAAGTAGGCATGCTGATGGCCGCGATGCAGGCGATGATCACCAAGCTCTCCAGCATCATCAGCGAGGTGAATGTCGCCTCCGATGCGCTCAACAACGCGGCCGGTCAGGTTTCCGCCACGGCGCAAAGCTTGTCACAATCGAGTTCCGAGCAGGCCGCTTCGGTCGAGGAAACGACTGCTTCAATCGAGCAGATGACTGCCAGCATCACCCAGAACACCGAGAACGCCAAGGTCACCAACAGCATGGCCAACAAGTCGGCCGGCGAAGCCACCGAAGGCGGCCAAGCGGTGAGCGACACCGTCGAGGCCATGAAACAGATTGCCCAAAAGATTGGCATCATCGACGACATCGCCTACCAGACCAACCTGCTCGCCTTGAACGCCGCCATTGAAGCCGCCCGTGCCGGTGAGCATGGCAAGGGCTTCGCCGTGGTCGCCGCAGAAGTCCGCAAGCTGGCCGAACGCTCTCAAGTCGCTGCACAGGAAATCGGTCAGGTGGCCGGTTCCTCCGTCAAGCTCGCCGAGCGTGCCGGTCACTTGCTCAACGAAATGGTGCCTTCGATCAAGAAGACTTCCGACCTTGTCGAAGAAATTGCTGCCGCCTCGCAAGAGCAAAGCCAGGGGGTTGGCCAGATCAATGGCGCGATGGGCCAGTTGAATCAGGCCACGCAGCAGAACGCTTCGGCGTCCGAGGAACTGGCCGCCACCGCCGAGGAAATGGGCGGTCAGGCTGCGCAACTCACCGAGCTGATGTCCTTCTTCCGCCTCGATAGCGGTGCCACCAAGAAAGTCGGCGCTGGCGGGACGGCAAAGCGGACGGTCGCCAAGGCCGCTGACCGACCGGCCAGGAGCAGCTTCCAGGCGGCCGCCGCCGCCGAGTCCGATTTCGAACGCTTCTGATCCGGGAGACGCCCATGACCGATCTCGTCAAGTCGCAGAACAGCGCAGTCGCCGTCGCCAAGAAGGGCGCCGGCGGTGGCGATACCCATCAATATCTCACCTTCACGCTCGGCAGCGAGATGTTCGCCGTCGGTATTCTCAACGTGAAGGAAATCATCGAGTACGGCAATCTCACCGAGATTCC
>JAVBYI010000003.1 GCA_030824115.1 Rhodocyclaceae bacterium
AAAGCAACTGCACGGGAAAGTCGGCGCTGGCGGGACGGCAAAGCTGTCGGCCCAGAAACCGGCAAAGACCATCGCCCCTCCACATCTGGATGGCGATGACGAAGAATGGGCCGAGTTTTGACCGACGCCAAGTCTTCGATCGGTAGAACCGGGCGTCCGGCACCTGTGCCGCCTGCGGCAGATGACCGGTTGCAGATCAGTCGCGAGTTTCAATTCACGACTGCGGATTTTGAGCGTGTCCGCCAGTTGATCTACAAGCATGCCGGCATCTCGCTGGCACCGGTCAAGCAGGACATGGTCTATTCGCGTCTGGCGCGGCGCCTGCGGGCGCTCAACCTGGCAACCTTCGACCAGTATCTTGCCTACCTTGAAGAGGGTACGCACGAGAACGAATGGGAAACTTTCGTCAACTCGCTGACCACCAATCTCACCTCGTTCTTCCGCGAAAGCCACCATTTCGATTTGCTCAAGCGCCAGATGCTGGACATGGCGCGCAAACCGATCAAGATCTGGTGTTCAGCCGCGTCGACCGGCGAAGAGCCCTACACGCTGGCGATCACCGCCTGCGAGGCTTTCGACAGTCTGACCCCCCCGGTGCACATCACCGCCAGCGATATCGACACCAACGTCCTGCAGACCGCCGAGCGGGGTGTTTATCCGATCGATCGGGTTGAGCGGCTCGACCCCGAGCGCCTGCGCAAGTTCTTCCTCAAGGGCACCGGCACACAGGCCGGCCAGGTGCGCATGCGGCCCGAGTTGCAGAAGCTGATTACCTATACGCGTGTCAATTTGCTCGACCCGCAGTGGCCCAATATCAAGGGCCCGTTCGACGCGATGTTCTGTCGCAATGTGATGATCTACTTCGACAAGCAGACGCAGTATCAGATCCTCAAGAAATTCGTACCCCTGCTGCAGCCCGATGGCCTGCTGTATGCCGGGCATTCCGAGAGCTTCCTGCATGCCGCCGATCTGTTTTACTCGCTCGGCCGTACCGTCTATGAGCGTGCCGATCACAAGGGCAAACGGGCGAGGCTGACAACATGAGTTCCTACGAGCTCGGCTTTGTCGAGCATCTGGCCGGCAACCGTTATTTCGATCGCAAGTTCGGGGCCGAGGCGGTCAAGGTCCTGCCGGGAGAGTACTTCGTAACAGCAACCAATATGTTGATGGTGACCGTGCTGGGCTCCTGCGTGTCGGCCTGTATTCGCGATCGCGAAAAGGGTATCGGTGGCATGAACCATTTCATGCTGGCGGATTCAACCGATGTCGGCACGGTGTCGCCATCGGCGCGCTATGGCACCTACGCGATGGAAATTCTGATCAACCATCTGCTCAAGCTCGGCGCGCGCAAGGACCGGATGGAAGCGAAGGTGTTTGGTGGCGGCCGGGTGATGGCAACGCTGACGAGTTCGCAGGTGGGCGACCGCAACGCCAAGTTCGTGCAGGAGTTCCTCAAGACAGAGGGTATCTCGATTGGCGCTGAGGATCTGCTCGATGTCTATCCGCGCAAGGTTTACTTTTTCCCGGCGACCGGCCGGGTGCTGGTGAAGAAGCTGATCCGCATGCACAACGACACGCTGATGCGTCGCGAGAAGGAATACGCGGCACGCCTCACCGAAGCGCCTCTGTCCGGCGATGTGGAACTTTTCTGAGGATGAACTGACGTGGCGATCAAGGTTCTGATTGTTGATGACTCTGCGTTGATGCGGGCGTTGCTTACCGAGATCATCGGTGGCGCACCTGATCTCGAAGTCGTCGGGGCGGCCCCGGACGCGATCGCGGCACGCGACATGATCAAGGTATTGAGCCCCGACGTGCTGACGCTTGACGTCGAAATGCCGAAGATGGACGGCCTTGAGTTTCTCGGCCGCCTGATGAAGCTGCGGCCAATGCCGGTGGTGATGATCTCCTCGCTGACAGCCAAAGGTTCGGAAGTCACCCTGCAGGCGCTGGAACTCGGTGCAGTCGATTTCGTCGCCAAGCCGCGTGTGGAAAGTGCCACCCTGCTGCAGGCGTATGCCGAGGAAATCCGCGACAAGATTCGCGCGGCCAAAACCGCGCATCTGCGCCGCCCCCCCTCCGCAAGTGCTGCGCCGGCACCGCGTATGGCGGCGCCCTCCGGATTCTCCAGCCGGGTATTGAACGAGAAGATGATCGCGATTGGCGCCTCGACGGGCGGCACTGAGGCGATCAAGGAAGTGCTGGTAAGGCTGCCGGCCGAAATGCCTGGCATTGTCATGGTGCAGCACATGCCGGAAACCTTCACGCCATCGTTTGCCAAGCGGCTCGACAGCCTGTCCGCGCTGCGCGTGATCGAGGCTCAGGGCGGTGAGCGCATTCAGCCCGGTCATGCTTACCTCGCCCCCGGCCATTCCCACCTGACCGTCAAGCGGTCGGGCAACGGCTGGGTCACCGAGCTGAACCAGAACGAGCCGGTGAATCGCCATCGCCCGGCGGTCGATGTGTTGTTCAATTCCGTGGCAAAAGAAGTGGGTCGCAACGCGGTCGGCGTCATCCTCACTGGCATGGGCAAGGACGGTGCGCAGGGCATGCTGGCGATGCGTCAGGCCGGTGCCTGGAACATTGGCCAGGACCAGGAAAGTTGTGTTGTTTATGGCATGCCACGCGAAGCGGCGCTGGTTGGTGCCGTCGATGAGGTCGTGAGTTTGAACAATGTGGCACCCCGCGTACTGGCGCGCTTGCAACAATGAAGTGAGTAAAAATCGGCGCAGCCTCTTCGGGCCGCTTCCGGCCTGATGGCCTCCCTGCTGCAGGACGGCGCTATACTGAACAACAGATAAATTTAGCTTGGCGATAGGGAAGAAAAATGCAGACATCCATTAGCAATCGTGACGGCAACACTGTGATCATGCTCAACGGCCGTTTTGACTTTAATGCGCATCGTGAGTTTCGTGAGACTGTCGATCTTGCCGTCAAGGAAGCAGCCGGCAAGATTCAAGTCGATCTTGGCGGCGTCGATTACCTCGACAGTTCCGCGCTCGGCATGCTGCTGATGCTGCGTGACAAGGCCAAAGGGGCCGGCAAGGAAGTACTGCTGGCCAATGCACGCGGCGCTGTCAGACAGGTCATCGATATCGCCAACTTCGGCAAACTGTTCACGTTGATTTAAGTATCCCGGGCTGAGCGTCCGTCTGTATCGGTGCTCGCCGCTTCTCCGTGAATATCCTGCTGGTCGAGGATCGTGCCGCCGAGGTGGCCGCGCTTTCCGCCATCCTGCATCCGCTCGGCCATATCGTTGTCGTTTGCGCCGGCGGGGATATGGCCCGGCTGCAGTTCGCGCACCAGTGTCCCGATGTGGTCATTACTGCGGCCTTTGTTCCCGGCCTTGACGGATTTGCCCTGACTCAGGCGATCCAGCAGCAAGTGGCACCGCGTTGGCAACCCATTATCATCATTGCCAGCGAGTGCGATGAGTCGTTGCAGACCCGCGCGATTGAAGCCGGGGCCGATAGTTTCCTTGTGGCCCCTGTTTCACCGGCTGCGCTGACCGCACGCCTGGCCGCAATTGAGCGCCTGCTGACCTTGCAGCGCGATGCCGATGCGCGCATGACGCAACTGACGCGTTTCCTGGCAGCCGAAGAAGAAGACCTGCATATCGCCCGGCATCTGATTGAGCACCAGATGTCTCCCGAAGGGGAGAAGGGGCGGGGGCGCCTCGAAGATCCGGCCGTCGATGTTTGGCAGCAAACCTGTACTCGTCTCGGCGGCAATATGGTATCCGTCAATCGCGGCCCCGATGGTGTGCTGCACGCCATGCTTGCCGATGCCAGTGGTTATGGTCTCTCGGCCTGCGTCAGTCTGTTGCCGCTAATTGCCCCGTTCTACCGGATGACGTCCAAGGGCCTCTCGTTGCAGACGATTGTGCGCGAACTGAATGCCAAGGTGCGCCAGGCGCTGCCGGAGAATCGTGCCGTGGCAGCGCAACTGGTGGCAGTCGACCCCCGCGAAGGCGTGGTCAACGTCTGGAACGGTGGCATGCCGACGGCCTTCATGCTGGACGGTTTCGGCCATCACTTCATGGAGTTTCCGCTTACCCATCCGCCCTTCGGCACAATGGCAGACGCTGACTTTGACGACCGTATCGAGCAGCATGCCTTTGCCCGCGGCGAACAACTGGTGCTGGTTTCCGATGGTTTGCTGGAGGCGGTGGGGCCGCTTGGCAAACGCTTCGGCGAGGAAGGGCTGGCTGCGGCGCTGGTTGGTCTGCCGCGCAGTCAGCGGCGCGATGAACTGAAGGCGGCCATCAATGCCCATCTGGCGGGCGTGTCGCCTATCGATGATATGACGTTGCTGCTGATCGATTGCGAAAAGGAGGCGGCACCGGCGCATCCCCAACCCGCCCGGGCAGTGAGCACGCGCCGCCTCGGCCATTGGCATTTTGAGTTGCTGATTGGCGTCAATGAGTTTAATCGTATCGATGTCGTGCCCCTGCTGCTCGACGTAGCGGGCCGTTTCGAATCGATGCAGGGCAAGACCGGCGAATTGTTTGTCATCCTTTCCGAACTGTTCAACAACGCACTTGATCACGGCATCCTGCGCCTCGACTCGCGCCTCAAGAACTCATACGACGGGCTGGAAACCTGGCTTCTGATGCGCGAAGAGCGTCTGGCGGCGCTGACACATGGCGAAATTCGTATTGCGGTCGCACAGGTGAATGAAGGCGGCCGCCTGTGGCTGCGGGTGCATTGTCGCGATAGCGGTCCGGGCTTTGACGTGGCCTCGGCGCTGGCACGGTTGGCCCAGCAGCCGCAAGCGCATGTTGATGAGCGCTTGCACGGCCGTGGACTGGCCTTGATCCAGCGCATGGTCGAACGGCTCAGCTTTAACGAAAGTGGTAATGAAGCGACCGTTTTGCTGCCGATCGGGAATACCTGAATTTCTCCTTTCTTTTTCGGGTTGCAGCAAGGTATTATTACTCTTGTAATAAAAAATAAAAAAGTCGGCGCTGGCAAGACGGCAGGAAAAACAAGGTCGGCCAGCGAGGTGGAGAATCGATCTAGAGGGGTGAGATCATGTCGAATTTGTCGCTACAGGCACGTTTGATTCATGGGGCTGCCGGCTTGGTGGTCAGTGCGATTGGCTTGGGTGGCGTGGCGCTGGCTGGTGGTGGGTTTACCCCGGCCGTGGTGGCTTTGTTCATCGGTCTGGGCCTGATTGTGGTGATCCTGCCGATCATGATGATCAAGATGCACTTGACCGGACCGCTCGATACCTTGCGGCAATCGATCAGCACCACGCGTAATGATGGCGATCTGACGCGCTGCGTCGAGGTGCCAAGTGCCAGCGGCATTGCGCCGGTTGCCATTGCCTACAACGATCTGCTCAGTACCTTCCACAGTATTACCACCCGTATCGTCTTTAACTCGAGTCAGGTCGCCGTGATGGCTGAGACCCTGATTCGCGAGGCGGAAGCTACCTCCAGCGGTTCGCAGGAACAGAATGCCGCAGCGGAAGCTGCGGCCGAAGCGGTGGCCGAAATGTCGGGCAGTATGTCCGAGGTCGCCCGCAATGCCGAGGAGACCGCCGCGATTGCCTTGCAGGCCAAGATGCATTCGGCCCGTGGCGCGCAGATTGTCGAGGAGGCCTCGGCCGAAATCGAACGAATTGCCCGTTCCGTTGAGCAATCGGCTCATGTGGTCGAGACGCTTGGTGAGCGTTCCGAGGCGATCTCCGGCATTGCCCGCACGATTCGTGAAATTGCCGATCAGACCAATTTGCTGGCGCTCAATGCCGCCATCGAGGCGGCGCGGGCCGGCGAGCAGGGGCGTGGCTTTGCCGTAGTGGCCGATGAAGTGCGCAAGCTGGCCGAGCGCACCAGCATGGCGACCGGTGAAATTACCGCGATGATCATTGCCATTCAGAATGAAACACAGAGTGCCATCTCCACTATCCGCGATGGCTCGGCCCAGGCCCGCAGCGGTGCGCAACTCGCCCGTCAGGCCGCTGATGCCCTGACGCTGATCAACGAGGGCGCCGAAGAAACCACCGAAAAGATCAACGTGATCGCCCAGGCGGCACAAAGTCTGGCGGGCCGCACCCATGAAATTGCCGAACTGGCGACCAATATCATGTGCTTGGCCGACCGCAATAGCGAGGGCGCCGGACGAACGCTGGGTGAAGCCCGGCAGCTCGATGATCTGGCGACCAATCTTGAGGAGATCGGCAAGATATTCAAACTGGGCCAACAGGGCGAAACGGCGCTGGCCTTGCACAGCCGCATGCCGGCAGTGGTCAAAGCATCTGCCGAACAGGTCGGGCGTGCGCTTGAGGCGGCGATTGATCGCGGCGAACTAAAGCTGGAAGATGTTTTTGATCAGAACTACGTGTCGATCCCGAATACCAAACCGCAGAAATTCCGTACCCGCTACGACAGCATTGCCGACAAGTTGTTACCACCGGTGCAGGAGCCGCTGCTCGATCAGAATCGTGAACTGACTTATGCCATTGCCTGCGATAAGGGCGGCTATGTGCCGACGCATAACAAGCGCTTTACCCAGCCGCTAACGGGTGATGAAGCCAAGGACATGCTGGGTAACCGCACCAAGCGCATTTTCAGCGATCCGGTTGGCAAGCGTTGTGGTGCCCACGAGGCGCCCTTCCTGTTGCAGACCTATCGCCGCGATACCGGCGAAATCATGCACGATATTTCTGCACCGGTGTATGTCAAGGGCCGCCACTGGGGCGGCTTCCGCATCGGCTACCGAACCGAATGAGGTACTTACTTTGAAGGAAATTCCATGAGCCTGCGCCAGCGCTTGTTTCTTGTTCTTGCCGTACTGGCTGCTGTGACAGTCGTGGCGAACGGATTTTCCTTCCTGATGTTCCTGCAACTGGCCGAGGCAGCCGGCAAGCTCGATCCGAAGCTGCTGGCCGATGCACAGAGCACGCGCAACTGGATGATTCTGGTGATCGTGATTGCCTCGGTGGTGGGGTTCGCCGCTTTCGTCATGCTGGCCCGCCTGCTGCTCAACCTGCTGGGAGGTGAGCCGCAGTATGCGGCCGAAGTGGTCAAGCGGATTGCGGCGGGCGATCTTTCCGTTTCCATTCAGTTGCAACCGGGCGATCAATCCAGCCTGCTGGCGGCGATTGCCGGGATGCGCGAAAGCCTGCGTCACATGGCAGGTGACATGTCGACGACCGCAAACCGTCTGCGCGGGATGCTAGAACATTTTCAACAGATTGCCGCTGGCATGCAGGGCGATACGGTCTCCCAGGCGCAGGCGGCTCAAGGGACGGCCATGACGGTGGCGGGACTGTCCGAGGCGGTGGATGCCATTGCGGCCCAGGCCGCCGAAGTGGATCATTTGGCCGAAGAAAGCCTGGCGCGTACCCAGGAAGGCAACGAGAGCCTGTCGCGCATGATTGGCGAACTGAGCCAGGCCGAAAGCTCGGTGGGTGACATGACCTCGATTGCCCGTGGTTTTGTCGAGAGTGCGTCAGCGATTTCCAGCATGACGCGCGAGGTGCGCGATATTGCTGACCAGACCAATCTGCTCGCCCTGAATGCGGCCATTGAGGCCGCACGGGCAGGAGAGCAGGGACGTGGTTTTGCCGTGGTGGCCGACGAAGTGCGCAAACTCGCCGAAAAGTCGGCCAGTACGGCCAATGCCATCGACCAGGTGACACGCAGCCTGGAACAGCAGGCGGGTGATGTCGAAGTGGCCCTTGATCGCGGGTTGGCGGCGCTGGCGACGTCGCAGGATCATCTTGAAAACGTGGCGATGACGCTGGGTGAGACCAACCAGAGCGTCGGTCAGACGACTCAGGGCATGGGCCGCATCCATCAGGCCGTGCAGAATCAGTCCCGCGCCAACAGCGAAATTGCGGCCAATGTCGAGCAGATCGTGGCATTGGCCAACACCAGTGAATCTTCGGTGGCTGCCTTGTTGGCCGAGGCACAGGAACTTGAAAATCTGGCGAGTGAGTTGGGAAATGCCGTGCAGCGCTTCAGATTGTGAGGAATGGCGTAATATTCCCGCTTTAGGATATTGATCATATGATGAAGTCTTCAAAGAACTTCGCGGCTCATGGGTCCTGCGTCCATGAGGCCAAACGGGGAAATAGGGTGCAGATATGTCCGAGTTGCTGAAAAATATCGATGCGCGTACCCGCTTGGCGGGAACGAACAAGCTGGAAATTCTGCTCTTTTCGCTTGGCACGGACACCCGCACGGGCCGCGAGGAAACTTTCGGTATCAACGTCTTCAAGGTGCGCGAAGTGATGCGCACCCCTCAGGTTACCGCAGCCCCCGACATGCCGGCGGCTGTAAAAGGTATGGTGTCTCTGCGCGGCATTCTGGTGCCGGTGGTTGATCTGGCGGATTTCATCGGTATGCAGACCGAAACGCCGCGCGAGATCATGATTGTGACGGAATACAACGGCCACACTCAGGGCTTCCTGGTGCAGTCGGTGGATACCATCCTGCGTCTTGATTGGGCGCGTATGCGCGTGCCGCCAGAGATGCTTACCGCCAACCTGGGCGGTCTGGTGACTGCCGTGACCGAATTGCAGGACAATCGTCTGGTGATGATGCTCGATGTAGAACGCATCCTCTCGGAAACCGCCAAGTACGACGACGACATGGTGTTTGCCACCATCCAGCCGCTCGGTAAAGAGGGGATGACGGTGCTGTATGCCGACGATTCGTCGGTGGCGCGAGGCCAGATCGAGAAGACCTTGAATGTGCTCGGCATTCGCGGCATTTCTGCAATGAACGGGCGCCAGGCATGGGATGAACTGCAAAAGATCGCCAGCTATGCCGACGCCAGCCATCGTCCTGTCAAAGAGTTCGTGCAACTGATCCTGACCGACGTGGAAATGCCCGAGATGGATGGTTATATCCTGACCAAGAATATCAAGTCGGATTCACGTTTCAACGGCATCCCGGTGCTGATGCACTCTTCGTTGTCGTCCATGTCGAACATGCAACTGGGCAAGTCCATTGGGGTCGATGAATACGTCCCCAAGTTTGAAGCGCAGCGCTTGGCCGAGACACTGAGCCGCTTGTTGCTGAGAGATGATGCTGCCGAGCCGGCGGCCTAATAAGGATTAGGAGAACCACGCACATGGCGACCTCATTGCCACATGGTCAGGCCCCCGCCGCTTCGCTGATCGACAACGTCGATGCCCGCACCAAGCTGGCGGGTTCGAATCGCATGGAGATTCTGCTGTTCTCGCTGGGCACCAACGAGACATTTGGCATCAACGTCTTCAAGGTGCGCGAAGTCAGCAAGACCCCTTCCATCACCAAGTCGCCGCACATGCCAGAGGGCGTCGAGGGGTTGATCAGCCTGCGCGGTAACGTCATTCCGGTCGTCTCGCTGGCGCGCGTGATGCACCTTGCCGATGCTCCGCCCGGGCGCGGTGGCTCGATGATGGTGACCGAGTACAGCAAGCGTACGCTGGGCTTTCTCGTCCATGACGTCGATCGCATCATCCGCGTCGATTGGGATCGTGTGCGCGCACCGGAATCCGTCACCAGCGGGGCCCATGCCTATATCACCGCGATTACCGAACTGGACAATGGCAAGCTCGTGTCGATTGTTGACGTCGAGCAGATCATGGCTAATACCTTTGGTGAAGGGGTTATCGGCCAGATTGACCATATGGGCCATGAGGTCGACTACAACATCTTCTTTGTGGATGACTCTGCGGTTGCACGCAAGAAGATCATCGAAGTCCTCGAGAAGATGGGCGTCAAGCATAAGCACGCGCAAAACGGCATGGAAGCCTGGACACGCTTGTCCGGCATGGCTGCACATGCCCAGCAGACCGGCCAGGACTTGCGCAGTGAGGTGAATGTCATCCTCGTCGATGCCGAAATGCCCGAGATGGATGGCTATGTGCTGACCAAACATATCAAGTCCGACAAACGCTTTGATGGCATCCCGGTGGTGATGCACTCCTCGCTGTCTTCTGAGGCCAACCGGTCGATGGGTAAAAGCGTAGGCGTCGATGCCTATGTGGCCAAGTTCGATGCCGAGGCACTGGCTGATACCCTGCGTCCCCTGCTGCTCAAGTCGGCGCGCGATTAACCGTCATTAGCACTATCAGGTTTTTACCGGAGAAAGTTTCATGGCTGCAGATCCCAGCAAAATCAAGTTCCTTGTTGTCGATGATTTTTCGACGATGCGCCGCATCGTCCGCAACCTGCTCAAGGAACTGGGGTTCACCAACGTCGAAGAAGCCGAAGATGGCGCCGTCGCCTGGCAGAAGATTCAGTCCACACCTTACGATTTCATTATTACCGACTGGAACATGCCGAACATGGACGGCCTGACCCTGTTGCAGACCATCCGTGGCGATGCGACCTATAAGGGTTTGCCGGTTCTCATGATCACCGCTGAAGCGAAGAAGGAAAACATCATCGCAGCGGCGCAGGCTGGGGCATCCGGTTACATCGTCAAGCCCTTCACGGCGGCAACTCTGAACGAGAAACTCGTCAAAATCTTCGAAAAACTGGGTTGGTAATTGTTGCCATGAACAAACCGATCAAATTTGACGAATCCGGCGACTCGCAGGATCTGCAGGCCTTGTTCGATACGATTGCCTCGGGTAGCCCGCCTACGCAGCCGGCGCCTGCACCCGATCCTTCGGGTGATTCCGATGACTTGCAGGCCCTGTTTGACAGCGTTGTCGAACATGTGACCGAAGCGGCCCCCCCCGTGGCGTCCGCGACTGTCTTGTCTGGCGAAGATTTTGGTGATGCGGCGACGCAGGAGGCGGTCTTCAATCGCATTGGCCATCTCGCCCGCAAGCTGCATGACAGCATGCGCGAACTTGGTTACGACAAGGCGCTTGAAGAAACGGCCCGGTCGATACCCGACGCGCAGGAGCGCCTTCAGTACATCGCCAAGATGACTGAGCAGGCTGCAGCGAAGGTGCTCAACGCCTGTGATATCGCCAATCCTGTGCAGGATCTCATGGCGCAGCGCGTGCAATTGCTGAACGCACAATGGGAGAAGATGTTCACCAATCAGTTGTCGGTCGACGAGTTCAAGCAACTGGCGGCCGCGTCGCGCACATTTTTTCTTGAAGCGCCCGCCCAATTGGCAACGACCAAGGCTCAACTCAACGAGATCATGCTGGCGCAGGACTTCCAGGACTTGACTGGACAGGTCATCAAGCGCGTTGTTGAGATGGTGCAGAACATTGAAGGTCAGTTGCTGCAGGTGCTGATTGAGGTGATGCCGGAAGAAAAGAAGGCAGCAGCGCCAGAAGGTTTGATGAATGGCCCGGTAATTAATGCCGCGGGCCGTAATGATGTATTGACGAACCAGGCGCAGGTCGATGACTTGCTGGAGAGCCTTGGTTTCTAGGAGAGAATCATGAGCGACTTTGCCGGAATGGAAGATCTGCTGCAGGACTTTTTGGTCGAAGCGACCGACCTGCTTTCAGGCGTTGATAACAAGCTGGTCGACCTGGAAAAGAACCCGCAGGACCACGGCTTGCTCAACGATATCTTTCGGGGCTTCCACACCATCAAGGGCGGTGCCGGTTTCCTCAATGCCGCTGAACTGGTGACACTCTGCCATCTGACCGAGAACCTGTTCGACAAGCTGCGTACCGGCGAACTGGCGCTGACCAAGGAAATCATGGACAGCATCATGGCTGCGACCGGCACAGTGCGCGACATGTTTGGTCATCTCGAAAGCGGTGTGCAGCCGCCTGCGGCCGACGCTAGCCTGATTGCCAACCTCAAGGCGGCGCTGGCGGGTGAAATTCCCGCTGCAGCTTCTGCGACCGCCGCAACGCCTGCCGCACAGGTTACGGCGGCTGCGCCCGCTGCGGTGCCCGCAGCCGGCCCGGATTGGGACAAGCTCTTTGGCGCCCTGTCAGGCGCACCAGCCGGAGCTTCCGCGCCTGCGGCAGCCCCCAATCCCGCTATGCATACGCAGGTGGCTGGTCAGACGCCGGAAGCTGTCATCCAGCATGCCGTTGGTCGGCGCACCACGGATAAGCCGGGTACCGTTTCCGCCCCGGTTGGGCGTCGTACCGAGGAAAAGACCCGTGACAACTCGATCCGTGTCGATACCTCGCGTCTCGATCAGGTACTTAACCTGTCCGGCGAAATCGGCCTGACCAAAAACCGCCTCAACGCTCTGCGTAGCGACATCCTCAACGGCCGCAACGATACCGATACGTTGCACGCCCTCGACCAAGCGGTCAGTCAGCTCGATCTGCTGGTCTCCGATCTGCAGAACGCCGTGATGAAGACGCGCATGCAGCCGATCGGTCGGCTGTTCCAGAAATATCCGCGGATTGCACGCGATCTGGCGCGCAACCTCGGCAAGGATGTCGAACTGGCGCTGGTCGGTGAGGAAACTGAAATCGACAAGACCATGATTGAGGATCTTTCCGATCCGATCATCCACTTGATTCGAAACGCAGTTGACCATGGCGTTGAGGGACCTGAAGAACGGCGCGCCAACGGCAAGCCGGAAAAATCCCAGGTGCGCTTGGAAGCCCGCCAGGAAGGCGATCATATCGTTTTGATCGTGGCCGACGACGGCAAGGGCATGAATCCTGAGAAGTTACGCGCCAAGGCCCTCGAAAAGGGCATCATCACCGACGAAGAAGCCAACACCATGGACGAGCGCCAGAGCCTGCATCTGGTGATGCTGCCCGGTTTCTCGACCAAGGATGTGGCATCCGACGTATCTGGCCGTGGCGTTGGCATGGATGTGGTGAAGACCAATATCCAGAAACTCAACGGCAGCATCGAGATCAAGTCGGTCGTTGGCAAGGGCACCACCTTTATCATTTCGCTGCCGCTGACGCTGGCGATTCTTCCCGTGCTGCTGGTGCAACTTGGCGAACAACCCTTTGCCGTGCCGCTCTCGATGGTGCGCGAAATCCTGCCGATCGAAATCAGTCAGGTGCAGGAAGTCGGTGGTAACGCCACCATGGTGGTGCGCGGCGAAGTCATGCCGATCTACCCGATTGCCCACCTGCTCGGCTGGTCGCCGGAGAAAGTACCGGAATATGGCGTGCTTATGCAGACCGCCGAACATACCTTCATTCTGGCTATTGATGGCTTCATGGGGCGCGAGGATGCTGTGATCAAGTCGCTCGAGGACTTCCGTCCGAAGGGGGTAGCCGGTGTTACGACACTGTCCAATGGCCAGATTGTGCTGATTCTCGACATGAAAGAGTTGCTTGCTGACATGGGGAACAATCGTGGTGTGCCGCGTTCATCCTTGATTCCCTTGGGGCAGGTCGCCGCCTAATTAAAAGTCGGCGCTGGCGGGACGGCATAGCCGGCTCGCCGCTAACAGGCGGCGGCCTGAGGAATAACCCGCCAATTCCCGCTTATTCCCCGGTTCCTTCCTGACCTCACCGGCAATAATTGCCGGCATGAGTGGAAGAACCGTTAATGGCTGAAGACAGCGATCTCGAAAAGACCGAACCGCCATCATCGCGACGTCTGGAACAGGCGCGTGAAGAGGGGCAGGTACCGCAGTCGCGCGAGCTCATGGCTTTTCTGGTCATGGCGGCAGGGGCGGGTGGTCTGTGGATGATGTCCAGCTGGCTTGTTCAACGCGGCGAGGATGTGATGCGCCTTGGTCTGACGCTGGATCGCCAGGAAGCCTTTGATACCAATGCGCTGGGCATGAACCTGTTGTCGCTGGGGAGCGAAGCGCTGATGACCGTTGCCCCATTTTTTCTTTTGACCATGGTGGCTGCGCTGGCCACCCCCGTGTTGCTGACCGGTGGTTGGGTGTTTTCACCCAAGGCGCTGACCTTCAATATGGACCGCATCGACCCGCTCAAGGGTGTGAAGCGGATGATCTCCTGGCAGAGCATCGCCGAGATGGTGAAGGGCATCCTCAAGGCCTTGTTGATGGGCGGCATTGTCTGGTGGGTGGTATCGCATGAGCGCGACAAGCTGTTTGCCATGCTGTCACAACCGATCGAGTCGGCGCTGCCGGCGTTCGGGCAGATCATCCTCTACGCTTTCATCGGTTTTGTCGCCGGCCTGATGGTGATTGCACTGATCGATGTGCCCTTCCAGTTGTGGCGCTACTACGCCGGCCTGAAGATGACGCGCGAAGAGTTGCGTCAGGAAATGAAGGAGCTGGAAGGCGATCCGCATCTCAAGGCGCGTATCCGCAGCCAGCAGCGCGAGATTGCCCGTAAGCGCATGATGTCCGAGGTGCCGAAGGCCGATGTGGTGGTGACCAACCCGACCCACTTTGCCGTCGCTTTGAAATACGACCGGGAAAAAGGCGGCGCGCCGCAGGTGGTGGCCAAAGGCATGAATCTCGTGGCACAGAAGATTCGCGACCTGGCCGGCGAGCACAAGGTGCCGATTGTCGAGCTGCCGCCGCTGGCGCGTGCGTTACACCGTCATGTCGAGATCGGACAGGAAGTGCCATCGGCGCTCTATACCGCCGTCGCTGAAGTGATGGCCTACGTGTATCAGCTCAGCGAATTCATGACACGCGGACAGGCAGCAGGCATTTTCCCGCCTTCTCCTCCCACTGCCGTGGCGGTGCCTGAAGGGCTTGATCCGGGAGCACTTGACTAATGGCCACGCAAGCCATCAACTGGTCGATGCTGACCCGTACCTCAAACCTGAAGGCGCTGGCAGCGCCGATGCTCATCATCTTCATC
The DNA here is from genome assembly GCA_030824115.1 of Rhodocyclaceae bacterium. Taxonomy (GTDB): domain Bacteria; phylum Pseudomonadota; class Gammaproteobacteria; order Burkholderiales; family Rhodocyclaceae; genus Sulfuricystis. The sequence goes on from JAVBYI010000003.1 coordinate 14,638, forward strand.
CTGTCGATGATGGTGTTGCCGCTGCCACCGTTCATGCTCGACGTGTTCTTTACCTTCAACATCGCCATGTCGGTGATGGTGATGCTGGTGGCGCTTAATACGCTCAAGCCGCTCGACTTCTCGGTGTTTCCCACCGTGCTGCTGGTTACCACGCTGCTGCGCCTGTCACTTAACGTCGCCTCGACGCGGATTGTGCTGCTCGATGGTCATACCGGGCCGGCAGCGGCCGGCAAGGTGATCGAGGCGTTTGGCCACTTCCTCGTCGGTGGCAACTACGCAGTGGGCATCATCGTCTTCATCATCCTGACGATCATCAACTTCGTGGTGATTACCAAGGGTGCCGGCCGGATTGCCGAAGTGTCGGCACGCTTTACCCTGGATGCCATGCCCGGCAAACAGATGGCGATCGATGCCGACTTGAATGCGGGTCTGATTGGCGAAGACGAAGCGCGCCGACGCCGCAAGGAAATTTCGCAGGAAGCCGACTTTTTCGGTTCCATGGATGGTGCGTCGAAGTTCGTCCGCGGCGATGCGATCGCCGGCATCCTGATCCTCCTGATCAACATCATCGGTGGTCTGATCGTCGGCATGCTCCAGCATGATATGGCTGCCGGCGAGGCGGCCAAGACCTACACCCTGCTGACGATTGGCGATGGTCTGGTGGCGCAGATTCCTGCATTGGTCATTTCGGTGGCTGCGGGTTTGGTCGTGTCGCGTGTCAATGATGAAAAGGACATCACGACCTCCTTCACCGCACAACTATTTGGCAACCCGATGGTGCTGGGCATGACGGGCGGCATTCTCGGCATTCTGGGCCTGATTCCCGGCATGCCGAACTTTGTCTTCCTGCTGCTGGCGGCCGGGCTTGGTTGGCTGGCCTGGAGCAAGGTGCAAAAAGTTGCTGCGGAAGTGGCTGCGGTAGCAGAAAAGCCCGTGGCGCCGATTGCTCCGCCGGAAGAATCCACCGAAGCCAGTTGGGCCGATGTGGCGCCGGTTGACGTGCTCGGGCTGGAAGTGGGCTATCGCCTGATCCCGCTGGTTGATCGCGGTCAGGATGGTGAGCTGCTGAAACGTATTCGCGGGCTGCGCAAGAAGTTCGCGCAGGAAGTGGGCTTCCTCTCTGCGCCTGTTCATATCCGCGACAACCTCGAACTCAAGCCGAACGGCTATCGCATTACGCTCAAGGGTGTTGAGGTTGGTTCAGGCGAAGCCTTCCCGGGCATGTTCCTCGCGATCAACCCTGGCCGTGTCAGCGGGCCGCTGGGCGGCAACCCGACCAAGGATCCGGCCTTTGGCCTGCCTGCAGTCTGGATTGAGACAGCCGTGCGCGATCAGGCCCATATCATGGGCTATACGGTAGTGGATGCCGGCACCGTGGTGGCGACCCATCTCAATCACCTGATCATGTCTCATGCTGCCGAACTGCTCGGTCGTCAGGAAACGCAAGCATTGCTTGATCATCTGGCCAAGGATGCGCCCAAGCTCATTGAAGAGCTGGTGCCGAAGATTCTGCCGTTGTCGACGGTACAGCGTGTGCTGCAGAACCTGCTCGAAGAAGGCGTCAATATCCGCGACATGCGGTCCATCATCGAGACATTGGCGGAGAACGCCATGCGTGCGCAGGACCCGACGGAACTCACCGCACTGGTGCGTATCGCGCTGGGTCGCTCGATCGTGCAGCAGATTTTCCCGAGTGCTCAGGAATTGCAGGTCATGGCACTTGAGCCCGGCCTTGAAAGACTGCTGACCCAGGCATTACAGGGTGCCGGTGCCGACGGCTCGGGCATTGAGCCTGGACTGGCCGATACCCTGTTGCGCGAAACGGCCGTGGCGGCCAAGCGTCAGGAAGACATGGGCATGCCCTCGGTGCTGTTGGTGCCGAGCGGGCTGCGCTGGTTGCTGTCACGCTTCCTGCGCCGTGCCTGGACGAATTTGAAAGTGTTGTCGAACAGTGAAATTCCCGATGCCAAGACGATCAAGGTCACCGCGATCATCGGGGCAAAAGCATGAACAAGCGAAATGAGAAGGAACTGACATGACGGTAAAACGCTTCTTCGGAGAAAGCGCCCGCGATGCGTTGCGCAAGGTGAAGGCGGCGCTCGGCCCCGAGGCCATCGTGATTTCCAACAAGCCTGTGCAGGGCGGGGTGGAAATCATGGCGATGTCGGCAGACAGTCTTGAGGAGCTCTCCCAGCAGAGTGCTCCGCAACGCGCTGAAAGCAAGCCGGCTGTGCAGGCTGCGGTAGCCGCGAAGCCTGCCGTCTCGCCAGCGCCGACTTCTGTGGAAGACAATGACGACGGCGATTACGCCGTGTCCTTGTCAGCCAAGGCGCGTGCACCTCTGCCGTTCCAGCCCTGGCAACCGTGGCAGCCGCCGCGTGCCGAAGAGTCTGCCAAAGCAGCTGCACCGGTACGTCAGGCGGCGCTTGCTGCCACACCTGAACGTGCGCGTCCGCGCCCTTTGCCGCCCAAGGAAAACAATGCCCCGGCCCCGTCTGTCCGGCGCGAGTCCCAAGGCTTCGGGACGAGTTTCGATCCCGCAGCGTTTAGTGCGGCAGGGTCGGAACCGGGCATGCTCGCCACCCTTGACAGCAATCCGCAAGTTCAGCAAATGATGTCAGAAATGCAGTCGATCAAGTCGATGCTTGAGCGTCAACTGGCTGGGTTTGCCTGGAACGACATGACACGCCACGCGCCCGCTAAGGCCCAGTTGCTCGGCGAGATGCTCGAAGCAGGTTTCTCGGGGGTTCTTGCGCGTCGTCTGGTTGAGGACATGCCCGAGGATCTTGATCTGCAGGCGGGGCGCAAGTGGCTGGCGAGTGCCGTCAATCGCCGTCTGCGTACGCTGACGCGCGAGAACGACCTGATTGAGCGTGGTGGTGTTTTCGCACTGGTCGGGCCGACCGGCGTGGGCAAGACCACCACGACCGCCAAGTTGGCAGCGCGTTGTGTTGTCCGCTATGGTGCTGAAAAGCTCGCCTTGCTGACCACCGATGGTTACCGGATTGGCGCCCATGAACAACTGCGTATCTATGGGCGAATCCTCGGTGTGCCGGTGCATGTGGTACGCGACAGCGAAGACCTGCGCCGTACGTTGGCCGATCTGCGCGGCAAGCACATGGTGTTGATTGACACGGTGGGTATGAGCCAGCGTGATCGCATGGTAGCCGAGCAGGCGGCGATGCTGATGCGCGCCGGCGACGTGCGTCGCCTGTTGCTGCTGAATGCCACCAGCCGCGGCGATACGCTGGATGATGTGATCCGCAGCTATGCGGGCGAAGACATTGCCGGCTGCATTCTGACCAAGGTGGACGAAACCGCCTCGCTGGCCCCGGCATTGGATGCCGTCGTGCGTCATGGTTTGCTGATGGCCTATGTGGCGAATGGCCAGCGTGTGCCGGAAGACCTGCATCTGCCGAATCGCAACTATCTGCTGCACCGCGCGTTCAAACAGCCGACGGCCAATTCGGCCCATCATCTCAAGCAGGACGAGGTGGGACTGGTGATGCCCTCCAGTCAGGCAGTTGGCCAGTTGAGCCCGCAGGGTCTGGCGGCCGCCTAAGCAGGATCGGATCGTACATATGCATCGCGATGATCAGGCCGCCGGACTGCGGCGCTTGTTCAGCACGCCAGCGGTAACGCTGGCGGTGGCTGCCCGCGAGGAAGCGCTGATCGAAGCCTATGGTCTGATGAAGCGGGTTGTGCAGGAGGAGGGCAGCGGCTGTTTTCGCATCACCATCACGCATGCGCGTTCAGAGGAGGAAGCACTGGCAGTGTTCGAAAATCTGCGCCGCGTGGCCCATGAATATCTCGGTGTGCGGCTGGAGTATCTTGGCCTGATGCCGGGTCTTGAGCGCCAGTCTCTGGCCTTGGCACCGGGGCTGCCGCCCGGAATGCTGCGCAATTCGGTGATATAGTCTTTGGGCACGCTTCCTGCGTGAAGCGTCAACCAAGATACGCACCAATCGTACCCATAAGCCCGATATGTACACCGCTCAGGGCACGCTCGAGAAAGAGCGGCTCGTCACCCAATACGCCCCACTGGTCAAGCGCATCGCCTATCACCTGATGGCGAAGCTGCCGGCCAGCGTGCAGGTCGATGACCTGGTACAGAACGGCATGATCGGTCTGCTCGATGCGCTGGGGCGCTTCGAGGAAGGCATGGGTGCCCAGTTTGAAACCTATGCGGTGCAGCGGATACGTGGCTCAATGCTTGATGGTCTGCGTGAAAACGACTGGCTGCCACGTGGCCTGCGCAAGGAAATGCGCCGTGTTGAAACGGCGATTCTTAAACTCGAACACGAAAATGGCCGCCAGCCCAGCGAGGGTGAACTGGCGAGTGCCCTCGACATGACGCTGGGTGATTATCAACGGCTCCTGCTGGATGCGCGCGGCCACCAACTGGTTTATCTGGAGGATCTCTCCGGTGACGATGATGATTATCTCGATCATCATGCGAGCGGGGTGTCGCTCGATCCGCTGGCGATTCTCGAGGAAAGCGATATGCGCGCGGCCTTGATAGGCGCGATTGCCAATCTGCCCGAGCGTGAAAAGATGATGATGGCCCTGTATTACGAACAGGATCTCAACCTGCGCGAAATCGGCGAGGTGATGGGCGTGACCGAATCACGTGTTTGCCAGTTGCATAGTCAGGCCGTGGCGCGCTTGCGCGCCGAGGTACTTGGTGAACCTGGCAAAGTGCCAGCGGTAGCCAAGCGCCGTGGCCGCAAACCCAAGTCAGCCGAGTCGGCGGCGGCATAAGCCACATGGACAAGATCAGCGTTGTTGGCCTGTTGCTGGGAATCGCCGCGATTCTCGGTGGTCAGGTGCTCGAGGGCGGACATATCGCCTCGCTGGTCCAACCGACGGCTTTCCTGATTGTGATCGGCGGCACGGTGGGCGCCGTCATGCTGCAAAGTCCGCTGCCGGTTTTCCTCAATGGCCTGAAGATGGTCAAGTGGGTGTTTGTTCCCCCGGCGTTTCGTCCTGACGAGTTGATCGAGAACGTGGGGGGGTGGAGTCATGTAGCGCGTAAAGAAGGGCTGCTGGCCCTTGAGGCACAAATTCAGACTGTCCCTGATCCTTTCATGCGCAAGGGCCTGCAATTGCTGGTCGACGGGGCGGAGCCGGACCGCCTCCGTGATGTGCTGGAGGTAGAGATCGGCGCCTACGAAGAACAGATGAAGATGTCGGCCAAGATCTGGGAGGCGGCAGGCGGTTACTCGCCGACGATCGGGATTCTGGGTGCGGTGATGGGCTTGATTCACGTCATGGAAAACCTTTCCGATCCCTCCAAATTGGGTGCGGGGATTGCCGTGGCTTTTGTGGCGACGATCTATGGGGTGGGCGCCGCGAACCTGATTTTCCTGCCGATTGCCAAGAAACTGCTGGCTAATATCAGCCGCTTGGTGGCCATTCGGGAAATGTTCGTTGATGGGTTGGTGGGGATCGCGAATGGCGACAACCCGCGCATCATCGAGAGCCGGATGCAAGGCTATATCGTGTAGCCATGGCACGGCGCAAGAAAGAGGAAGAGCACGAGAATCACGAGCGCTGGCTCGTTTCCTACGCGGATTTTATTACCCTGCTGTTTGCTTTCTTCGTGGTGATGTACGCCATTTCCTCGGTGAACGAGGGCAAGTATCGGGTCTTGTCGGATTCCATTTCCTCGGCTTTCAAGAATATTCCCGGCAGCACCACCGGGGCGATGGTGGAGGTGAACCCCAGTTCACCGACGCCGGTGGCGATCCCCTTCAAGAAGCCACAGGTCACCAATCTCAAGCAGGATGTCCAGCGTGAGCAGAACCGCGAGATGTTGCGCAACAAGGCCAAGGAAATTACCGAGGCGCTTGCGCCACTCGTGCGACAGGGGCATGTGCGGGTGACGGAGGGCGCACAGGGTATTACCGTCGAGATCAATGCCAGCGTACTGTTCGATTCTGGCGAGGCGCGTCTGCAGGTGCCTGCGATACGCGCATTGACAGCAGTGGGACAGATCCTGGCGACTACTGATTTTCCGATTACGGTCGAGGGGCACACCGATAATGCACCGATCAACACGCCGTTGTTCCCGTCGAACTGGGAGTTGTCGGGCGCGCGCGCGGCCAGTGTGGTGCGTCTGTTTATCGACACAGGGGTCGATGCCCGGCGCCTGACGGCAACCGGTTATGCCGAGCAGCGTCCGGTTGCGGACAACGCAAGCATCGAAGGTCGTCAACGCAACCGTCGCGTGGCGATCAACATGGAATCGCGTACGCCGGATCAGGTCAAGGAACTGGCGCTACCCGAGTAGGTGGTGGTTCAGGCTTTGCCGAGAATGCGGCCGCCGCCGCCGGTGTGCTGTTGTCCGTCCGGCCCGTATGTCATGGCCCGATCGGTTGCGCCCATCAGGGCATTGAAGGCTTGCTGGTTGTGGCTCATGTGCAGGCCAATCAGTTTTCCATTTAGGATATTCAGTTCGCGCGCCTCGCTGGCCAGGGCCAGCAGGGTTTGCCAGGCTTGCTGGTGGGACGGTTGGCCGTGACGGTTAAGCCAGTCTTCCATGCCGCCACGCCCGGCGGGCAGGCCAAGCTGCTTTAGCGCGGTCTCACGCGCTGCAGCGTAGGTAGCCAGGGCATTCGAGAAAAGGGTTTTGGTATCGATGAGGGGCAGGAGCGATTCGGTGTCACCTGCCTTGAGGAGATCCTGCTCATGCTTGAGCAGGACGATGAATTCCTTCAGCTTGCTGACTTCAGCGCCAAGGGTATCGCCAAGTATCGATGAGGCCAAGAGCAGCGCGAATCAATCAGGTAGCGGGCGATCAGGCAGCGGGCTTGGCGCGACCCAGCATGTCGCGCACACTGGCCAGCAGACCATCGGCAATGCGCTCGGGGTTGATCTGGAAGCGACCTTCGGAAATGGCCTGCTTGATTTCAGCTACGCGCGCCGAGTTCATTGCCGTATCGCCAGCGCCGACTTCTTGCAGACGGGCCGACAGGGAGGAAATATCCACGCGCTCACTGGAACCCGCATCCGACTTCGGAGCAGTCGCTCCGGGTGATTGTTGGCTGCGGGCGCGGCTGGGTTCGGGCGTGCTGCCGACACTGGGAACTGCGCTATTGATCTTCACGGTCTTATCCTTTCCAGAACGGTACTCTGGTCTCTATGACTCATTTACGGCAGCTCGGGCGAAAACCTGAGGTAATTATGACAATTCGTGTGTGCACGAAATTGATTGATTATAAACAGATTTCAGTACGAAATCTCGACAATTCCACTGGCCTTTGCAATACCGCTGACGACTTGTCCGCTATTCAGACGAACCTGAACGAGTTGTCCTTCGACGGCGTTGTTGAGGGCGCGGCCTTCATTGGCTACAGCAAAACCCGGGCCACGCGAGATAGCGCGAACGGTTTGCCCCTGGCGGACGACCATCTGGGCCTTGACCATATCCGCCCGCAAGGGACGACCGGCCGGGATACTGGACGATGCGACCTTGCCGATGGCGCGTTCTGACTCGGTAAGAATGTTGGCGGGCAACTCGGAGAGATCCCCGGTCTGGCTGGTCAAGTCTTCCTCGACCACCACCTGGCCTTGGGCGATGGGACGGGCAGAAATCAGGTAGGGCGCCTTGACCCGAATGTGCACCGGGATGTACACCCGCCAACCGGCTTCGTCGAGACAACGCACCACGACGTTCGTTCTTCCCCAGGCCCTAGCGCCCGAGGGGCGGCTGACATCAAAGGCTTTGCAGGGCGCCAACTGATTGCCGGCGTCCAGCGGGCTGATCTCGACGCTGACCTGTCCAGGCAGCCCCTGGTTCTGTACCTGCAGCCAGTCCTCCACCGCCTTCTTGACCGGTGCATAGGGCTGCTGTGCCCGGGCAGTCGACGCTGCCAAACAGATAATGAGCAGGAGAAATAGGGATCGCATCCTTGCATTGGAACATGAACCGGCGAAACGGTTCATGGCGGCATACGCGGAATAAGGGGTTAATTCCAGCGAGGCAAGAATTGCCGGCGACTTGCCGCCGCAAAACGAATTATCGCCGGCAGTGAGCGCTAAAAGAGGCCAATTGATAGATGAGAGGCTTGGCACGATTGGTGCATTACGTCACTGCCCATCATTACTTGAATCCAATCTTCTGCCATGTTTCTCGATCGCCTCGAACAAAACCTGAGCACCTTGCGTACCGCCATCGGCGTGCGCAGTCATCGTCAGGAATTGCTGGCCTCGAACATTGCCAACGCCGATACGCCGCATTTCAAAGCCCGTGACGTGGATTTCAAATCGGCGCTGGCAACAGCACTGGGCGGTGTCGGTGCCGATTCTGGCCCGCTGGGTATGGCGCGCACACAACGCGGCCACTTGGCGGGTGATGGCGAGAATCCTTATGGCGCCGCTGTGAAATATCGCGCGGAATATCAAGGTGCCGTCGATGGCAACACGGTCAATATGGACGTCGAACGTGCTGCCTTCGCCGAGAACGCTTTGCAGGTCGAGGCATTGATCACCTTCATCAACGGCCGCTTCCGCACCTTGCAGACCGCAATCCAGGGCCAATAAGGAAATAGACCATGAGTGACTTCAGAATCTTTTCCATCGCCGGCTCCGCACTCACTGCCCAATCGGCCCGCTTGAATGCCGTGTCGAGCAACCTCGCCAACGCCGACAGTGTGGCGGGTGCCGATGGACAGCCCTACCGTGCCAAACAGGTGGTGTTTAAGGCTACGCCGGTCGAGGGCGGTGGGGTGGGCGTGCGTGTGACGCAAGTGGTTGAAAGTGCAGCCCCCCTGCGGCAGGTTTATGAACCCAATAATCCGGCCGCGAACGAGCAGGGCTATGTGTCGATGCCGAACGTCAATGTGGTCGAAGAGATGGTGAACATGATCTCGGCCTCGCGTGCTTACCAGACCAACGCCGAAGTGATGAATACCGCCAAGGGCTTGATGATGAAGACCCTGGCGATCGGACAGTAAAGGATAGAAAAATGGCTACCACAACTGCGACAAACGCAACGAATACGATGCCAGCTGATTTTCTGGCTGCGGTGAATCCAAAGACGAAAACCACGTCAGAGATGCAAATGAGCGAGGATCGCTTCCTCAAGCTGCTGACGACGCAGTTGCAGAATCAGGATCCGCTCAATCCGCTCGACAACGCGCAGATGACGAGCCAGATGGCGCAAATCAGTACGGTGAACGGCATCGAGAAGCTGAATGCCACACTGACCCAATTGATGACCAGCTCGACGGATACTCAGGTCATGCAGGCGGCCGCTATGCTGGGCCACCATGTGCTTGTTTCTGGTAATGGCATGACGCTGCCCGAGAATGGCCAGACCATGGCTGGCATTGAACTGACCCAGCCGGTGGATAGTGCGACGATCACCATTCGCGATGCCAATGGCTTGCTGATTCGGACGATCAAACTGGGTGAGCAGCCCAAGGGTCTCAACGAATTTGTCTGGGACGGCAAGAATGACGCGGGCGTTCAGGCAGCCGCCGGACGCTATACCTTCTCGATTGCTTCGGAGCAGGGCGGCAAAGAAGTGAAAGCCAAGGGTCTGGAACTTGCTTCTGTTACGGGCATCGTCAGGGATAGCAGCGGCGTTCAACTGGAGTTGGGCTATCTCGGTAATTTCAACATGGCCGACATTCGTCAGGTCTATTGATCAGGCTTAGAAGAAGAGGAGTAAGTCATGGCATTCCAACAAGGACTCAGCGGGTTGAACATGTCGGCCAAGGCACTGGATGCCGTTGGCAACAACATTGCCAACTCGGGAACCGTCGGCTTCAAGTCGGCTATTACCCAGTTCGGCGATGTTTATGCTGCAACCATCGGTGGCGCGAGCAGCGCCAACCTGATCGGTCAGGGTGGTTCCATCATGTCGGTTGCTCAGACATTTACCCAAGGCAATGTCACCAGCACGAATAACCCGCTGGATATCGCCATCAATGGCAATGGTTTTCTGCGCTTTCAGCCAACGCTGGATGATCTCACCCCTCAGTACTCCCGGAACGGGCAGTTACACCTCAATTCAGAAGGCTACCTCGTTAATGCCCTGGATCAGTTTCTGAACGTTTACCCGGCAACCGTGGGGGGGGACGATATCGACACCACGGCCGCTGTTCCCTTGCAGTTGAGCAATGCACAACTGGAACCCAAACAGACTGGGTGGACCGGCACGGGCGTCGGTGGCGTTTCGATTGGCGCTAACCTGGATGTGCGGGACAAGCGGGCGGTTGGCGCAACGGACCCGGATTGGGATCCGGTGGTTGCACCGTTTGTGTTTGATCCTGTAGCCGGCGACCCCACGCCTTCGATGTATAACTTTTCGACCTCGGCAACCATATACGACCAGACCGGACAGCCGCATGTGATGACGATGTACTTTGTTCGTCAAGGTGATCCGCTCACGGGTGCGCAGCAGCGCCAGTGGGAGCCGCATTTTATTCTGGACAACAAATACGAAATCCCCGCTTCCGATCTGACGGCTGGCGTTACCAACCCGGATTTGATGATGTTCACGGCGAGTGGCCAAATATCCAATGATCTGGTGACGCCTGCCGTTTCCGCCACCCGTTTTACGCTTGATCTGGCCAACGCCTTTGACGGCACAGGCGCGGTTGACCTGACCAGCGATGCCGGTGTTGCAATGTTTGATCCGGCGACACCGCTTGAGTTTGATTTCTCGACCATGACGCAATATGGCTCGGCCTACGACGTCAATCGACTGACTCAGGACGGTTACGGCCCGGGACGGCTGTCGGGCATTGCGATTGATGGCGAAGGCCAGATCACCGCGCGCTACAGCAACGGCAAGACCAAGCTGCAAGGCCAGATCATGTTGTCGACCTTCCAGAACCCGAACGGCTTGGTGCCACTGGGCAACAACCTGTGGGCGTCTTCAGCGGCTTCAGGTGAAGCATTGGATGGGACGCCGCAGGCAGGTAGCCGTGGGTCAATTCAGGCAGGTGCTGTGGAGGATGCCAACGTGGATCTGACACAGGAGTTGGTCAATATGATCACCCTGCAACGCGCTTATCAGGCGAATGCGCAGACGATCAAGACGCAGGATCAGATTCTGCAAACCCTGGTCAACCTGCGTTAATGAAAAGTCGGCGCTGAGAAGACGGCATAACAATCATGGATCGCTTGCTCTACACCGCAATGTCCGGCGCCAGCGGCACGATGTCGCGTCAGGCGGCCGTGGCGCACAATCTGGCCAATGTCACGACGCAGGGCTATCGCGCCGAAGAGCATCGGCTGCGCGCAGTGCAGGTGCAGACGCACAATAATCAGCCCGGCGCCCTGCCGACACGCGCCTTCGCCGTGGATGCGAGTACGCATACCGACTTCAGTTCGGGCGCGCTGATGCATACCGGTAGCCAATATGATATGGCCCTGCGTGGCAAGGGCTGGCTGACGCTGGCCTTGCCGGATGGCACCGAGGCGTATACGCGGGCAGGCAGTTTTCAGGTTTCCGAAAACGGCATTCTGCAAACGCCGACAGGCATTCCGGTGATGGGCGATGGCGGCCCGATCACGATTCCGCCGGATTCGCGTATCACCATTGGTGCGGATGGCACGATCTCCACGATCAATGAAAGTGGGGCGCAGAACGTTATCAATGCGATTGGCCGGCTCAAGCTGGTCAATCCGCCGGAAGCCGATCTGGCGCGCGGGCCGGATGGTCTGTTCCGTCTCAATACCGGGGAACCCGCACTGCAAGACGATAACGTCCGGGTGGCGGGCGGTTTTCTTGAAAACAGCAACGTCAATCCGGTGGAACAGATGGTGTCGATGATCTCGCTGGCACGCCAGTTCGAGATGCAGATGCGCATGATTACCACCGCTGAAACGAATGACCGTGCGGCCACGCAAGTGCTTGCCCCCCGTTGATAAAGGAATAACAGGATGATTCGCTCCCTTTGGATTGCCAAGACCGGCCTGGATGCCCAGCAGACCAATCTGGATGTGATTTCTCACAACCTGGCTAACGTCAGCACCAACGGCTACAAGCGTCAGCGTGCGGTTTTCGAGGACTTGCTGTATCAGAATATGCGCCAGCCGGGCGCGCAATCCACGCAACAAACGCAGATTCCTTCCGGTTTGTTGCTCGGCACCGGTGTTCGCCCGGTCTCGACCGAGCATATGTTTACGCAAGGCAATGTTCAGCGTACCGATAACGCGCTCGACATGGCCATCAATGGCAACGGTTTTTTCCAGATCCAGATGCCGGATGGCACGCTGGCCTACACCCGCGACGGGGCTTTCCAACGCGACAATACGGGACAGATCGTCACCTCCAGCGGTTATCCGCTGTCGCCCGCCATTACCATCCCTCAGGATGCCATCACCATTACGATCAGTCGTGACGGCATTGTTTCCGTGTTGCAGGCGGGGCAGACGACACCCACTGAAGTCGGCAACGTCCAGTTGGCGACCTTCATCAATAATGGCGGCTTGCAAAGCGTGGGCGAAAACCTCTTTGTCGAAACGGCATCGAGCGGTGCGCCCACACCGAATACGCCCGGCAACAACGGCACTGGCCTGATCAATCAGGGCAATGTGGAAACCTCGAACGTAAACGTGGCTGAAGAACTGGTCACCATGATTCAGACGCAGCGTGCCTACGAAATGAACTCCAAGGCGGTGACAACATCGGATGCGATGCTTGGCCGCCTGACCCAATTGTGAGGTGAGTGATGATCTTATTTGATCGCATCCTGATTGTTCTGTTGCTGACCTCAGCGGCTTTGCTGGCGGGTTGTGTGACGACAACACCCGCCACGGCAGTGCATCAGCCGATGACGATTCGCCCGGAAGTCAAACAACTCGCAGCTGCCAATGGCAGCATTTACAGTGCCGCTACAGCTCGCCCGCTGTTCGAAGACCGCCGCGCCCGTCTGGTGGGCGATACGCTGACGATCAATATTGCCGAAAAAACAGCGGCCGCGAAGAAGTCGGATACCAAGGCGGATCGTAACCATAGCAGTGAAGTTGCTGTGCCAACCATGCTTGGTTTGCCTCTGAAGAGTTTTCAGGGCACTACGCTTTCCACAACCAGCGACCACGCATTTGAGGGCTCAGGTGAAAACACATCCTCGAATAACTTTACTGGTGTCTTGACGGTGACGGTTATCGAGGTCTATCCGAATGGCAACCTGCTGGTGTCCGGTGAGAAGCAGATCGGTCTGAAGGAGGGTGAGGAGTTCATCCGCTTCTCCGGCGTGGTTAACCCCAATACGATTACGGCAGCCAACACCGTGCAATCCACTCAGGTGGCGGATGCCCGCATCGAATACAAAGCCAATGGCTTTATCGACTCGGCTCAGGTCATGGGTTGGCTTGGCCGCTTCTTCCTGACTTTCCTGCCCTTCTGAGAGCCTTCAATATGAACGCCGTCCATAAATTCCTGATTGGCCTGATGTGGTTGTTTGCTGCCTTGATGGTAAGCGATGCGGCACGAGCGGAACGGATCAAGGAGATTGCCTCGATTGCCGGGGTGCGCAGCAACCAGTTGGTGGGCTACGGCATTGTGGTCGGACTCGATGGTACCGGCGAGAATATGCCTTTCACCACGCAAAGCATGGTGAACATGCTCTCGCGCATGGGCGTTTCTCTTCCCCCCGGTCAGACGATGCAGTTCAAAAATGCGGCAGCGGTGATGGTGACGGCCGATTTGCCGCCGTTTGCACGCTCGGGTCAGCCGCTGGATGTGACCGTGTCCTCAATCGGTAGCGCCAAGTCCTTGCGTGGCGGCACATTGATCATGACGCCGCTCAAGGGTGCGGATGGCAATGTGTATGCGATGGCGCAGGGCAATCTTGTGGTCAGCGGTGCGGGGGCATCGGCCGGTGGCTCGAAGGCGGTTGTCAATCATCTGGCCGTTGGGCGCATTGCCAATGGCGCCACGGTTGAACGTGAGGTGCCGATGAACATTGGTGAAGGCGATGTTGCGCATTTCGAGTTGCGCCGTACGGATTTTGGTACAGCCCAGCGCATGGTGGATGCCATCAACAAGGCAATGGGACAGGGTACGGCGGTCGCTGCCGACGGTCGCCAGATACAGGTGAAACTGCCACCGAATCCGGCGCAGCGCGTTGCTTTTCTTGGGGCGGTAGAGAATCTCAATGTTACTCCCATGCAGTTGCCGGCCAAGGTGATTGTCAATGCGCGTACCGGCTCGGTGGTGATGAATCAATCGGTCATGCTGGACGAATGTGCGATTGCGCATGGCAACCTCTCTGTTTCGGTCTCGGCAGATAATCAGGTGAGCCAGCCCGGGGCGCTTTCAGGTGGGCAGACCGCCGGGACGACCAATGCTTCCATCGACATCAAGCAGGAAGGCGGGGCACTGATGACACTGAAGGCGGGCGCCAGCCTCGCCGATGTGGTCAAGGCATTGAATGCGATTGGGGCGAATCCACAGGATCTGATTGCCATTTTGCAGGCGATGAAGATGGCCGGTTCGCTGCGCGCCGAGTTGGAAATCATTTAAGCCCGAATCCAATACGGGAAATCGGCAGGTTTTGCCGGCGTGATTGATGGATTGCCGGCCAAGTGAGCAGGCAACCTAGGCACCATGAATAGCAGCGCGACCCCGCTACCCTCCATTTTCGACACGCAATCCCTTGCTGGCCTCAAAAAGGGGCTGCGCACGGATGATCCGCAAGCCTTGAAGGCGGCGGCCCAGCAGTTCGAGGCGATCTTTCTGCAGATGATGATGAAGTCGATGCGTGCCGCATCGCCGCAGGACAGTGTTTTCGATAGCGATCAGTCGCGCTTCTATCAGGAATTACTGGATTCCCAGCTATCCCAGGTGATGGCAGCCAAGGGTGGAACGGGCTTGGCGGCGGTGATTGAGCGGCAGCTTTCGGGAGGCGGCTTGGGAACGCCCGCCGAGTACGAGGGCGGATTGCCATTGATTCCCCCGTCACGCAGTTTTCCATTAAGTCCGGGACAGCGTGGCTTGCCTTTGCCAGAGGATGGTGTGCAGCACCCAATGCCGCTTGAGAGCAGCCCGGTGCGCCCCTCGGTGTCCAGTGTGGGGCCGGCGGTAACGGCAGAGAGTCAGGCTCAGGGATTTGCCAGCAATCTGTGGCCTCAGGCCGTGGTGGCCAGCCAGACAACGGGTATTCCCCCTCAGTTCCTGATTGCCCATGCTGCGCTGGAAAGTGGTTGGGGGAAGAGCGAGCCGCGCTTTGTCGATGGACGCCAGAGCCATAATCTCTTCGGAATCAAGGCAGGCAGCAACTGGCATGGCGAAACGGTTGAATCGGTGACGACCGAGTATGTGAATGGTGTTGCCGAGCGGCGCGTCGAACGTTTCCGCGCCTATGCTTCCTATGCCGAGGGGTTTGAAGACTATGCCCGGCTCCTCGCCCAGTCTCCGCGCTACGCCGCAGTGGTGGGCAGTCAGGATGCGTCGAGTTTTGCACGCGGCCTGCAACGGGCCGGCTATGCCACTGATCCTGCGTATGCCAGCAAGCTGATGCGGGTCATCGGCAACCTGGAGCAAAAGCTCACCGGATAAAGGATCGGGTAGCTGGCATGTAGTGTGCTTGTTATGGGGTGGAGGGAGCGTGACTCAAGCGCCCTCTGGCTGAACCGATAATCAAGCAAGGTGGAAAAATCATGAGTGTTCTGAATATTGGCATTACGGGCCTGCGCGTTGCGCAGGCGGGCTTGATGACAACAAGCCACAATATCGCCAATGCTTCGACGGTGGGTTACAACCGTCAGACCAACATTCAGGCATCGGCGCTACCCAATTACACCGGATATGGTTTTGTCGGGCAGGGCGCCAATGTATCGTCGGTACAGCGTGTTTACAGCGAATACCTGACGACCCAGATTCTCGGTGCCGAAGCCAATGTGGGCGAATTGGACATGTATCTGAGGCAGGCCCAGCAGATCGACAATTTGCTGGCTGATCCGAATGCGGGCCTGTCTCCCGCGCTTTCCGAATTTTTCCAGGCCACCCAGCAGGTGGCTGCCAATCCCGGTTCCGTTCCGGCGCGTCAGTCCATGCTTTCTTCGGCGCAGGCATTAGTCGCACGTTTCCAGTCGCTCGACCAGCGCATGACCGAGATTCGCCAAGGCGTTAACACCGAGTTGATTAACGAGGTGTCGGTGATCAATGCCTACGCCAACCAGATTGCCGAGTTGAACGATCGTATCGTGCGTGCCACGTCCCTTGCTCAGGGGCAGCCGCCCAATGATCTGCTGGATCAGCGTGATCAGCTGATTCGTCAGATCAACAAGGAAATCCGCGTGTCGGTCGTACCGGAGTCCACCGGCAGTTACAACGTATTTATCGGGACGGGACAGCCACTGGTGGTGGGCACGACGGCTTTCCAGTTTGAAGCCGGCGGGGTGTCAACAGAAGACCCCGAGCGGATTACCGTGAGCATGCTGACCCCTTCGGGCGCGAAGATCGACGTTGCGGAATCGCTGATTCAGGGTGGTCAACTGGGCGGGTTGCTGAGTTTCCGCAGCCAGACGCTGGATGTGGCCCAAAATGCTCTGGGCAAGGTGGCCATGGCCATTGGCATGACCTTCAATACACAGCATCGACTGGGCATTGATCTGCAAGGCGTGGCCGGACTCGACATGTTTACCGTGCCTCAACCGCAGGTACTGGCCAATGCGTCGAATACCAGTGGTGCCGATATCACGGCACAGATTATTGATAGCGACTACAAGCTTGATTTTGGGGCCAACACGATTACCCGATTGTCGGATGGCACTGTCGGTGCGATTGGCGCGACACCTCCTTTCGATGGCCTGACCATTAATCTGACTTCCGGCGCCCCCGGCGGAACTGACGTGTTTATCATCAAGCCGGGCAACCCACCGGCGCAGCGCGTGTTTGGACAATCCGACAACACGGGTAATGCGGTCTATGACGTCGTGGGCACCAACTTGCAGAGTTTCCCGAGCATTGCCAGTGATTATCGTTTGTCAGTTACCGATGGTACCGGCCGTCTGAGTCTGGTTCGACTGGCGGATAACATGATCTGGACGGCGACGGACATGGCTGACCTGCAAACCCAGCTTGCTCAGGATCCACAGGGGTTCCTTCTGGACTGGGCGGGTGCTGCATCGCTGACAACGGGCGAGTCCTTCCTCATCATGCCGACGCGCAATGCCGCCAAGAACATGAGCGTTGCGATTGCCGATCCACTGAAGGTGGCCGCCGCCGCGCCTTTTCGGACCGAAACCATCTTGTCGAACAAGGGGACGGGAAAGATTGATACCGGCAGCGTGATTGCGCTCGACCCGGCCGGTATTCCCCTGCCGAACGATCTGATTCTGGTTTATCACGGTACCCCTGACCGTATCGAGCTTGATTTTGATGCCGATGGCGACGGTAACGGTGATGGTGCGCCGGTGACCGTGAATTTCACACCGGGTCAGCCGAATGTCATCAATTATCTTGGCATGCAATTCACTATTTCAGGCGTGCCGGCCGAGAACGACAAATTCAAGATCACACTGAGCAAGAATGGAGTTTCAGATAACCGCAATGCGATTGCGCTGGGTAATTTGCAGAGCAAGGCGGTGTTGGGAAATGGGTCTGCGACCTACCAGTCGGGTTATGGTCAGCTTGTCAGCTACGTGGGTAACAAGACGCGCGAGGTGGAAGTCACCGGGCTTGCCCAGCAAACACTCGCAGATCAGGGAGAGATGATGCGTCTGCAGCTTTCCGGGGTGAATCTGGATGAAGAGGCAGCGAACCTGCTCAAGTTCCAGCAGGCTTACCAGGCATCTGCAAAAATCATGGAAATCGCCGGCCGCATGTTTGATGAACTGCTCGCGCTAGGCAGTTAAGGATTGAGGAGACTGTTATGAGAGTCAGCACCAGTATGGTTTTCGATGCCGGCGTGCGTACCATCAATTCGCAAACCGGCAAGCTCCTGCACCTGCAACAGCAGGTAGCAACCGGACGCAGGATCGTGACACCCGCAGATGATCCGGTGGCGGCAGCACGCGTCCTCGAATTAACGCAGGCCAGCGATGTCGTGTCGCAGTTTGCGCGCAACCGTGACAGCGCACAAGGTTCGCTGGCCATGGAAGAAACCCAGCTGACCGGCATTGGCGAGTTGGTGACGCGCGTGCGCGAACTGGCTGTTCAAGGCGGAAATGGTTCGTTAACGCGGGAAAACCGTCGTGCCATCACGGCTGAATTACGGGCCCGCTTCGAGGAGTTGATGGGCTATGCCAATGCCCGCGATGGCAACGGTAAATACCTTTTTTCGGGATATATGGGCGATACCCGGCCGTTTAGCGGCTCGGTTGAAACAGCAGTACAAAATGGAGTTGCCTACGATGGAGATGACGGACAACGCCTGTTGCAGGTTTCTCCTTCGCGCGTGATCGAGATTAGCGACTCCGGCAAGGATATTTTTCAGCGCATCCGGGATGGCAACGGGACTTTCGCGACCGGGGTGAATATCGCCAATTCGGGAACGGCGGTCATTGATGGCGGTGCCGTCACCGATCCGGCAAAATGGGCTGCGGCCACCAATCCCGGCAACTATGAAGTACAGTTCGCCACCTACCGAAACGGCAATCTGGTGCTTGCTGATGGCACCATTCCTACCGCTACGCCACCAGTTACGGTATCCATCTATCCGCTTGAGCCGGGCGATGCGTCTGTAGAACGTTTTTACGACATCGTCGATACGGCAACGGGTAATTCCGTATTCACCGGCGGTGCTCCCGATACCACGTATGGAACGGGGTCGTTCGCACTCCACAAATATTCGAGCGGTGCGTCGATTCCGCTGGTTGGGCCGGGCAACATTGATCTGGGCGCCAATGTGTTGATCAACGGCGAGCCGCGAACAGGCGATGAGTTCACAATTCAGCCTTCCACGACGCAGGATCTGTTCAAGACACTGGGGACGCTGATTGTCGATCTTGAGGATGCCACCTCGAATGATGGTCAGCATGCACTGTTGGCAAACCGTATCGGTTTTGCGCTGACCAATCTCGATCAGGCCGAGCAGAACATCCTGCGTGTGCGTGCTCAGGTTGGCTCGCGCCTGCAGGAGGTCGACAGCCTGCAAGCGATCAATGAAGATATTCAAATTCAGTATCAGCAGTCGATTTCAAACCTGCAGGATCTGGATTACGCCAAGACCATCAGCGATCTGACCCGCAAGCAAGTCGACCTGCAGGCGGCGCAGCAGTCGTTCGTGCAGGTTTCCAGACTATCTCTGTTCAACTACCTGTGATGGGGCCTATCGTGATGCCGTCTCGCCAGCACCGACTTTTTATTTCCACCTTGATGGCGGCACTTCTGTTGGCTGGCTGTTCCAGTACGCCCCAAAATGAAAATGTCCGCGGCGTGAGCAGTCAGGTAACCAATGCGGCGGCGGATGTGGTCGCCGAAGTTTTCGGCGCACCACTGATTCCTGATATCCCGATCGTCATCGGACCATCTGTCACTTATCCGCTCGAAAAGCTGGTGTATTGGGGTGTGTGGGCAGGCGCTGCTTATTTGATTCTTGATCCGCTTTCTCCGAACTGGCAGATTGAGGAAGCCCGCTTTCCCGAGAACCACGTTCATTTCCAGTTGGCAATGAAGCGCTACTACGCCGGTGGTGCGGGTGAGGCACGGGTGATCTTTCACCGCCGTGCCAAGGAGTTGATGCGCGCAGGCGGGTTCGGCAGCTATGAGGTGATTGAGTATTCGGAGGGGATGGAATCCTCCGTGCTCGGCTCCCAGCGCGTTGCTGAGGGTGTGGTGCGCTTCAGAAAATCTGTCGGCTGATCAGCCGCCGCCAGCGGCACGCATCACTTGTGCCATGGCACGAAACGCCTGATCGAAAAGTGTTTCCATCGCCGCGCCGAAGTAGGGCATGGAAAACATCAGCACGACAAAACCGGAGACCAGCGTGACCGGAAATCCGACTGCAAAAATGTTGAGTTGCGGCGCAACGCGCGCCAGCACGCCCATGGCCAGGTTGGCGATGAGGAGCGCGGTGATCATCGGCAAGGCCAGTAGCAAACCGGATGAAAACATGGTGGAAGACCAGAGCAGCAGACTGGAAAAACTGCCGGCACTGAAGGGCGTGACAGAAACCGGCAGCAGCCGGAAGGTTTCGGTCAGCACCGACAGGGTGAGCAAATGCCCGTTCATGGCGAGGAAGATCAGCGTGGTGATCAGCCCAAGAAATTCTGCGAGTACCGGTGTCTGGCCGGCGTTCTGTGGGTCGTAGAACACGGCAAAGGAAAGACTCATCTGCATGCCGATCAGTTCGCCGGCGACATCGATGGCGGCAAAGGCAATGCGTAGCGTGAAACCGAGCAGTATGCCGATCAGGATCTGTTGTGCCAAGATGACCAGACCGATCCATGAACCGGGCGGTACGGGCGGCATTGGGGGCAGGACGGGCATCAGCGCGATGGTGATGATGAGCCCGACACCAAGGCGGATGCGGGCGGGTTGCGCGACGTTGTTGAAGATCGGTGCGCTGGCCAGCATGGCCAGAATTCGCGCGAGCGGAAAAATGAAGGCGACCAGCCAGGCGTCCAGTTGCGCACTGGTAAAGCTGATCATCAGTGCCGCCCGCTAACCGATCAACGTCGGTATCGATCCGTACAGGCGCCGCATGTAATCGGTGAGCGTGGTGATCATCCAGGGACCGGCAACGACCATGGTGATGAAAACGATGATCAGTTTTGGCACAAAGGACAGCGTTGCTTCGTTGATCTGCGTGGCGGCCTGGAAGATCGAGATCAGCAGGCCGGTGACCAGTGCGGCGATGAACAGAGGGGCAGAAATCAGCAGGGTAACTTCAAGCGCCTGACGGCCGATGTCGATAACGGTGGTAGGTGTCATGATTTTCCTTTAGCCGAAACTGGCGACGAGTGAGCCAATGACGAGTTGCCAGCCGTCGACCAATACGAACAGCATGATCTTGAACGGCAGGGCGACGATGACGGGTGACATCATCATCATGCCCATCGACATCAATACCGAGGCAACGACCATGTCGATGATCAGAAAGGGAATGAAGATGATGAAACCGATCTGGAACGCGGTCTTGAGTTCGGAGGTCACAAAGGCCGGGATCAGCACGCGCATCGGTACGTCATCAACCTTGGCCGGCGTCGGGCTTTGTGAAATCTTGGTGAAGAGCGCAAGGTCAGCATCGCGGGTCTGCTTGAGCATGAAGGCACGCAACGGCACCGCACCGCGGTCTAGCGCCTGCTGAAAACTGATCTTGTTTTCCGATAGCGGTTGATAGGCTTCGACATAAATCTTTTCGCCGACCGGTGCCATGATGAAGAAGGTGAGGAAGAGCGTGAGCCCCACCATGACCTGATTGGGGGGCGAGGTCTGTGTGCCGAGCGCATGGCGCAGCAGGGAAAAGACAATGATGATGCGTGTGAAACTGGTCATCATCAGGATCATCGCCGGCAGGAAGGTGAGGCCGGTGATCAGCAGCAGTGTCTGGATCGACAGCGACCATTGCGTACCACCGCCGGCACTGGGGGTGCTGGTGATGGCGGGCAGGGCTTGCGCTTGTGCCAGTACCGGCAGCAGCGCAAGTGTGGCGATCAGCGATAGACCCAGCCAGCGCGGCAACTTAGTTCTTGCCACGCTGTTGCACTACCCGTTTAAGCCAGGATGAAAAATCACCACCAGCCAGTGTTTGGGAAGAAGTGGGTACTTCCTGGCGGGGAATTTCGGCCAGTGTTGATACTTGCCCAGGGGATACGCCCAGGACCAGCCAACTGTTGCCCAACTCAAGAATGACCACGCGTTCGCGCGGGCCGACCGAGACACCGGCGACGACGCGCATGAGCCCGGCAACTGGACCATTTGGCTGGCTGATGCGCTTGAGCAGCCACAATGTACCCAGCAGCAGCCCCAGAACAACGATCAGGCCCAGCATCATTTGCAAGGCGCTGGCACCCAGATCCGGCGGCGTGGCAGTGCTTTCCGCAGCAAGTGTGCAGGGCGCAACGAATAACAGGGCAAGCGAAAAAAGACGTGGCGACATGGCCACGAAGCTTATGCTTCGCCCATTGCCGCGATGGCGGAATTAGAGGGGAAAAGCCCGCCTACTTGTTGAGCTTGCGCAGACGTTCCTGCGGTGTGATGATATCTGTCAGGCGAATACCGAACTTGTCATTCACGACAACCACCTCGCCTTGGGCGATGAGGGTGCCATTTACCAGCACATCCATCGGTTCGCCGGCCAGGCCATCCAGTTCGACAACGGAGCCATGCGCCAGTTGCAACAGGTTGCGGATCGATATCTTGGTGCGACCCAACTCCACCGTCATGTTGACCGGAATGTCGAGGATCAGTTCGAAACCATGATTGGCATTCGGCTTGTCGCCCCCCGAGAGCGGATTGAAGATGTCGGCCGGCTTGATATTGGCCTTTTCCACCACGGCTTGTTCGCCCATGGCCGCGGCCCAATCATCCTCGGCCGAGCCTTCACCCTCAACGGTAGCCTGCTCGCCCATCGCGGCAGCCCAGTCGTCTTCGCTGACCGCTTCTTCATCCGGTTTGACTTCGTCGCTCATGAGAAACCTCTGCTAGTGTGCATCTGCGCTCTCTTCGGGGGCGATAAACTGGCCGACCTTGAGCGCGTATTGACCATTATTGATACCGTACTGGCAATCCATGAGTGGAATGCCGTCGACGGTCACGGTGACGAGATCGGTGATGCTGATCGGTACAACATCGCCGGTCTTTAGTTTCGCAACATCGCCCAGGGTGATCTTCGATTCACCCAAGCGGGCCACCAATTCGACTTCCGCTGCACCCAATTGCTTGCGCAACAGACTGGTCCAGCGCTGGTCGCTGCCAGCCTGTTCGCTGTGCATGGTGCTGTAGAGCACATCGCGAATCGGCTCGATCATCGAGTAGGGCAGGCACAGGTGCATTTCTGCCGAATTGCCCGAGAGCTCGATGGTGAACGTGAACGCCACGACAATTTCGGAAGGGGTGGCGATGTTGGCGAACTGGGTGTTCATCTCCGAGCGGATGTACTCAAACTCCACCTCGTAGACAGGCTTCCACGCCTTTTCGTATTCGGCGAAAAAGACGTTCAGCAGGCCCTGGATGATGCGCTGCTCGGTGGGCGTGAAATCGCGCCCTTCGACCCGGGTATGAAAGCGCCCGTCGCTGCCGAACATGTTGTCGACCACGAGGAATACCAGATTCGGATCGAACACGACCAGCCCGGTGCCGCGCAACGGTTTCATCTGGATCAGGTTGAGGTTGGTCGGCACCACCAGGTTGCGAATGAAGTCGCTGTATTTCTGCACGCGCACCGGGCCGACAGAAATCTCCGTGCTGCGGTGCATGTAGTTGAACAGGCCAATCCGGAAGTAACGGGCGAAACGCTCGTTGATGAGCTCCATCGTCGGCATGCGGCCCCGTACGATGCGCTCCTGGCGCCCGAGGTCGTAGTTCTTGACCCCGCCTGCTTCCTCTTCCTGATGCTCCTCGTCAGCCTCCCCCGTGACGCCCTTTAAAAGGGCATCCACCTCTTCCTGGGAGAGAAAATCCTGGCTCATCGCTTACTGGACGATCAGCGAAGAGAAAAATACCGCGACGACGGGGCCATCCTCGTTCTGGTCAAGCTTTTCTTTGCCAGTCTCTGACTGTTCGCCGGTCAGCGTGGCATTGATCGATTCACGCAACTGGTTGGCGAGTTGCTGCATGCCTTCCGGATTGGAAAGGTCGGTTGCTTTCTTGGCCGCCATGATCAACAGGAATTTGTGACGAATTTCCGGCATGAACTGCTTGACCTGATCGGCGATGGGTGCGTCGAGCAATTTAAGCTCGGGCGTTGCCTGGGCGTAATTTTCCTGGCCATCGGTCTGTAGCTTGACGACAAAAGGATCAAGCTTGACGAAGACTGGCGGGGCTACCGGGCCCCCTTTCTTTTTCTTCTTGTCCTTGGCGACCTTGGCTGGCGGCCCGTCCAGTTCTTCCTCATCCCCCTCTTCGGCAGGCTTTTTCTTCATCAACATGAAGGCCGCCCCCCCCCCGCCCAGCACCAATACCAGCACGGCGGCAATGATGATCAGCAACAGCTTGCTTTTCTTCTTGGGGGCCTCGCCTTCAGCGGGCGCCTCGGTTTTCTTGGCATCAGCCATTCTCTACTCCTGTACGGTCAGCCTGAAGTCAGGCCTAAGCGAATACATCGACAAGACCACGCCCGACCTTGAGGACTGAAGGGGCTGAATCGTGATCTGAAGACGCCATGATGGACGACTTTCCTGCAGAAGTCTCTGGATGAGTAGCGAATTTATCCGGGTTTTTCTCATGTTGGGCCGACTGGTGCGCGTTTTCGGCGCCTACCTGAGTCTGCCCCAGTTGGATGCCGGCTTCGGCAAGCGCTTCACGCAAACGCGGCAGGGCGGATTCGAGTGCTTCACGAACAACCGGGTTGGCCGAGGCAAACGAAGCCGTCGCCTGATCACCTGAAACTGTTAGGCTGACCTCCACACGGCCCATTTGCGGTGGGGTCAACACCAGATCAGCCCGGCCTTCGGAACGATTGGCCATCCAGACGATGCGCTGACCGACTTCCTCGCCCCAGCCTGCCTCGCCAACGGGTTGGCTGACGGTCATGGTCGCGGGTGCATTGGACGGGCTTGCGGTGGCAATAACTTGCTGCACGACATTGGACGTGCCAGTCGGTTGGCCGGGTTGCTTGTTGCTGTCAATGGCGGCGGTGAGTTTGGCAGCGAATTCACGGCCGCTGGCAGCTTCTTCCCCCTTTTCGCCGAGACCGATGCCAATACCGCCAATACCCTGTGCGTTCTTTGCTTGTCCGAGGGGCGCATCGATTTCGCTTGTCAATTCGGCAAGTGGCTGGTTGCCAAATTCAATGGCATCCTCACCGGCAGTAATTGCCGGCAGGGTCGTCACCGCCGGCGTAATAGGCGCCGCTTCTGGTGTGAGAGACTGGGCCAGCCCCATGGCTTCCAAAAATGGAAGCAGGGCATCAAGCTCCTCTGCCGTCTCGCCAGCGCCGACTTTTTCAGTCAGATCGGTTGCGTTGTCGAGCAGATTCAAAGCGCTACCTGGCGGTAGCGTTTTGTTCATCAATTGCTGAAACAGGGCGCCAAAGCTGGATGCAGCGGACTCCGCTGCCGGGTCGGCGGCATCAGTGGGGGATGCTTGCGTGCTGGTAGCCGCAGCGCCACCGGCACCTTTTGCATGGGCAATGGCGGCATTCGCTTGAAGATTGGCAGGTGTAAAAGTGGTCGCCGTCATGGAGGCTTTCCTTGCATGAAATGTCCTGCACCACTTACGCAAGGACCATGCCACTGACGGCGAGACGGGGGAGGGTTATTCCTCTTCGCGATCCTGCCCGTAGCGGCGGGCGGCGTGTTCGTCCGACTGCTTTTGCGCCTGACGTGCTTCGGTGACCAACTCGCGGGCTTGGTGGCGCTGCGACAGCGTATCGAATGCCTTGACCTTGCCGCGCTTGTCCAGCCAGTTGCGTTGACCAATGGCGGTACGCTGCTTGGAGGCGGTTACCATGGCACGGGCCTGCTCAATGGCCTGATCAAGGCGGCCGAGGAAGTGCTGGAAGTTGCGCCACGCATCCGGGCCAATGCCTTTACCCGCACTGGCAAGGAAACGCGTGTGGTACTCGTCACGATATTCGATCAACATGGCGAGGCGCTGGCTGGACTCCTGCTCGCCGGCGATCAGCTTGCCCAGTTGCCGGGTGGCTTCATCCAGCCGCAGGTTCGACAAATCCAGCAGGGGCTGCAATTGAAACGGTTTGCTCATGCTTCAAGTATAGCGATCTTGCCGGGAACGTCAGGTTTGCGGCAGCAGGGTGTTGAGCGCCATCAGGCTTTGCTCCGCATTGGCACATTCCTCGATGGATTGTTGCAGAAAGGTTTCCAGCTGGGGATACAGGGTAATCGCCCGATCCAGCAGGGGATCGGAGCCGGGGGCGTAGGCGCCGACGGCGAGCAGGTCGCGCGCCCGCTGGTAACGTGAATAGAGCTGCTTGAAGCTGCGCACGCGGTCGAGATGGTCAGCCGGGATCAGGTTGGTCATGGCCCGCGAAATCGACTGTTCGATGTCGATTGCCGGGTAATGGCCGGCATCGGCCAGCGTGCGGCTCAATACGATGTGACCGTCGAGAATGGCGCGGGCGGCATCGGCGATCGGGTCCTGCTGGTCATCCCCTTCGGCCAGCACGGTGTAGAAGGCCGTGATGGAGCCACCACCGCTCGGGCCATTGCCGGCGCGCTCGACGAGTTGCGGCAGGCGGGCGAAGACTGAGGGTGGATAACCACGGGTGACCGGCGGCTCACCAATTGCCAGCGCGATTTCCCGCTGCGCCATGGCGTAGCGGGTGAGCGAGTCCATGATCAGGAGAACCTGCTTGCCTTCATCGCGAAACTCTTCGGCAATGGTTGTGGCATAGGCAGCGCCCTGCAGGCGCATCAGTGGGCTGACGTCGGCGGGCGCGGCCACCACGACGGAGCGCTTTCGCCCGGCTTCGCCCAGGTTCTGTTCGATGAACTCCTTGACTTCGCGGCCCCGTTCGCCAATCAGGCCGACCACAATCACATCGGCAGCCGTATACCGCGCCATCATGCCGAGCAGCACGCTCTTGCCGACGCCCGAGCCGGCAAACAAGCCCAGACGCTGTCCGCGGCCGACGGTGAGGAGCGTGTTGATGGCACGGATGCCGACATCGAGCGATTGGGCGATGGGCGCGCGCTGCAGTGGATTGATGGGGCGTGCGATCAGTGAGCGGGCGGCCTTGCTGTCGAGTGGGCCAAGGCCATCGAGCGGCCGTCCGTTGCCGTCAACGACGCGCCCCAGGAGTTGCGCACCGACGGGCAGATGCTTGGCCCGGTCGAGCGAGCGGCGCAAGGGCAAGCTGGAGGCCCCCAGCTTGGGCGGCGGTTGGATGCTTTCCATGGGCAGTACATGGGCGCCTGGTGAAAGACCATAGACATCTTCGGTCGGCATCATGTAAAGCTTTTCACCGGCAAAACCGACGACTTCGGCTTCAACCGTGCCATCGCCAGGAATCTCGATGCGGCAGCCCGAGCCGAGCGGCAGCTTGAGGCCGGCCGCTTCCATCACCAGACCGTTGATGCGGGTCAGCCGGCCGGCGATCCGATAAGGCGTTGCCGTGCCGGTGCGTTGCCGGCAATCGCGCAGAAAGTCATTCAGGCG
This sequence comes from Rhodocyclaceae bacterium, assembly GCA_030824115.1. GTDB lineage: Bacteria > Pseudomonadota > Gammaproteobacteria > Burkholderiales > Rhodocyclaceae > Sulfuricystis. The sequence goes on from JAVBYI010000003.1 coordinate 41,825, forward strand.
TTGCAGGTTCATCATCTTTCGGCTCGGGAGCGGCCATTTCGGTGCGGGTTTCCCAGGCAGCGCTGATACCAAGACCTTCGAGTACACGCTGCCAGCGCATGGCGACCGTGGCGTCGACCTGGGTACCGCCGGCTTCGAGCAGGCAATCGCCGCGCTTGAGTTTGAAATCTTCGTGGATACGGTGGCCGGCATGGCTTAGCTGGTCACCGGCATAAGAACGCAGAAGCGAGGCATCGTCGGGATGCAGGAAGATGGCGGCGTGCTGGTGGGGCAGGTGAGTCAGGGCTTCGCGCACAACGATGAGGAGACTTTCGGGGTGGGCGGTGATTTCCTGGCGGATCACATCGTGGGCCAGGGCGATCGAGAGCGACAGCAATTCATCCGCTACAGCCGATTCCATTTCCCCCAGGCTTTGCTCCAGTTTGGCCGTGATTTGTGTGAATCGCTTGGCCTCGCCGCGCGCCTTGGCCTGACCTTCCTCGTAGCCTGCCTTGAGACCTTCCTCATGTCCCTTGCGTAGCCCTTCCTCGCGTGCTTGCTGGTAGATCTGCTCGATTTCCTCGGCGGTGGGCAGATGGACTTCAGGCGCGGGCACCTCGACTTCTTCGGGGGGGGGCGCTTCCTTGGCCTTTTGGGCGGATTCATCGAAGCTGGCGAGTTCCCAGCGTTCCCAGGCGGTGAGGTTGGACGACTCACCCATGATCAGATCATCTGGTCGTCACCGCCCTTGCCGCCCAACTGGATTTGCCCTTCGTCGGCGAGGCGGCGTGCGATCTTGAGAATTTCCTTCTGTTCGGCTTCGACTTCCGAGAGGCGCACGGGGCCTTTCGATTCGAGGTCTTCCTTGAGCATTTCGGCGGCGCGCTGCGACATGTTCTTGAACACCTTGTCGCGTAACTCCGGCGATGAACCCTTGAGGGCGAGGATGAGCGAATCGGACTGGATTTCGCGCAACAGCAGCTGGATACCGCGATCGTCGACATCGAGCAGATTCTCGAACACGAACATTTCGTCGAGAATTTTCTGGGCGAGGTCTGGATCGTATTCGCGCACATTGTCGACGATGGCGGTTTCGGCGGCCTGTCCGACGAAGTTGAGAATCTCCGCCGCATGACGGATACCGCCCATCGCTGCTTTCTTGACGTTGGAGGCAGAGCCGGCCAGCAGGCGGGTGAGGGCGTCGTTCAACTCTTTCAGGGCGGTGGGCTGCACGCCATCCAGTGTGGCAATGCGTAGCAGCACGTCGTTGCGCAGACGCTCGGTAAACATTTTCAGGATTTCGCCTGCGTGGTCGAATTCCAGGTGCACGAGAATGGTGGCGATGATCTGGGGATGTTCGTTCTTGATCAAGTCGGCCACCGTGCCCGCGTCCATCCACTTCAGGCTCTCGATGCCGGCGGTGTCACCGCCTTGCAGGATGCGGCCGATCAGGTTGGCGGCCTTGTCATCGCCGAGCGCCTTGGTCAGCATTGAGCGGATCATTTCCTCATCGGCCGACAGAGGCGCTCCTTTGGCCGAGTGACCGACCAGTTCGTCCAGCAGGGGCTCGACTTTGTCTCGCGGAATGGTCTTGAGCCCGGCCATGGCATGACCGAGCTTCTGGACTTCCTTCGGCCCGAGTTGCTTCAACACTTCGGCGGCGGCATCCGAACCGAGGGTCAGCAGCAGCATCGCGCTCTTTTCAATTCCCTCTTCAGGCCCCGGCACCCATCCACTCCTTGACCAGTTGAGCGACGACCTTCGGGTTCTGGTGCGCAAGTTCCTGCGCTGCCTTCACGCGATCTTCGAAGGTTGGGCCCTGATGTGCATGCCCTTCAGCGCCTTCTTCTGCCGCTTCTTCGGCAGCCTTTTCTTCGGCTTCAACCCGGTGGGCCGTGGCAGCGACCATTTCGAAAATCGGCTTGAGCAGCTTGCTCCAGACCAGGAAAGCGATGATGGCGAAGATCAGGTACTGACCAAATTCCCGAGCGAAAGCGATGGCATCCGGGTCTTTCCAGATCGGCAGGTCGGGAATCAGTTCTGGCGAGGGCGGCACGAAGTCGGCCGAGGCGACGCTGATCGAATCACCGCGCACTTGGCTGAAGCCCACCGCTTCGCGCACGAGATCATTGATGCGCTTGAGTTCATCTGCTGTCGGCGGCGTGGCCTTGCCCGGCTTGCCATCTTTCTCCGGCCCTTTCTTGTGATTGACCGCGACCGCGACGGAAAGCCGCTTGACCACGCCCGGCGTGCCGCGTGTGTGCTTGACGGTCTTGTCCAGCTCGTAGTTGATCGTGGCGTTGCGGCTGTAATTGCTGTTGGCGTTGGCACCGCCACCGGCACCACCCACCTGCGGATTGGTGATCGGTGCCGTGGCCGGAACCGGTGGCTGGTTGGTCAGCGCGCCGGGCACCCCCATGGCGGGCGGGGTGCCGTTACCGGATTCGGCGGTTTGCTGGCTGCGCACGGCAGTATCGGGCGCCGGATTGGGCAGATAGGATTCCTCGACCTGATCGATGTGCGAGAAATCGACTTCGGCGGCGATCTGGGCGCGGAAGTTGCCCTTGCCCACCAACGGTTCGAGAATTGCCTCAACACGTGCCAGATAACGCCCCTCGATTTCCTTGAGGTACTTGAGCTGGTTCGGATCGAGGCCGGCGGTTTTGAGCGGATCGTTTTGCTGCGAAATCAGTTTGCCGTCCTGATCGATCACACTGACGTTGGCAGAATTCAGCTGTGGCACCGAGGAGGAAACCAGATGCACGATGCCGGCGATCTGCGCGCCATCGAGCGCACGTCCCGGTTGCAGGCTGACCAGCACCGAGGCGGAGGGCTTCATCTCATCGCGCAGGAAGGCGGTCTGCTTCGGAATGGCCAGATGCACGCGGGCGGCGCGTACGGCACCGAGGGTTTGAATCGAACGGGCCAGTTCGCCTTCGAGGCCGCGCTGATAATTGATCTGTTCGGCAAACTGGCTGACGCCCAGCTTCTGGTTTTCCATCACCTCGAAGCCAACCAGCCCGCCGCGGGGCAGGCCCTGCGAGGCAAGGCGCAGACGTACGTCATGCACCAGGTTGGCCGGGATCTTGATGGCACCGCCACTTTCCAGTTTGTAGGGAACGTTTTGCTGCTGCAGGGTGGTGACGATCTGGCCACCGTCCTGATCCGTCACGTTGGCGAACAGGATGCCGTAGGGCGGTTCCTTGGTCCACAGCCAGGCACCGACGAGCAGGGCAATCGCAAGCGCGACTGCCGCGATCGCCCCGAGCTTCTGGCGCTGAGATAGCTGCGAGAGCGCCTCTAAATTGAGGGGAAAGGAGGGCAAGGAAGGGGCTGCTGCCTGGTCTGCCATAGGGCGGGAATGAGTCTCCGAAAAACGCTGACGGATTTTGGCTTGTCCAAGCAAGTCGGGTTCCAGCAAGCAGCGGCAAAAATTGCCGCTAATTCCTTATTGCGGATATTGTGCGCCTTCACCGTTATTCCCTTTTATTCGCCGTATCGCCAGCGCCGACTTTTTGCGAAGATCAGCCGCGATGAATGTTGCCGAATCTCCCCCGACAGGAATGCCACAGTTTGATGGCAGCGAGGCTGCCATGGACCCTGCACGCCTTGCCGAAGCCTTTCGCCTGTTCAACCAAGTGTCGGAGGAACTCACCACCTCCTATCAGGCGCTGGAGCGCCAGGTGGTGGGCTTGACCGCCCAGCTGGCCGAGGCGAATGCCGAGACGCAGCGTTTGCGTGAAGAGGCGGAGCGCAACCGGCGACTGACGGCGATGGGCGAAATGGCCGCCCAGTTGGCGCATCAACTGCGCACCCCGATTGCCGCAGCGCTGCTCTACGCGGGCAATCTGGAAAACCCGGACATTCCGACCGGCACCCGGATCAGCATCGCACAAAAAACCGTCGGTCGCCTCAAACATCTTGAACGCCTGATCCAGGACATGCTGCTGTTTGCACGCGGTGAAGTGCTGGGGCGCGATACCTTTCCGGTCGATGATCTGTTCGCCGAGTTGGCGCACACCTTCGAGCCGCTGGCACAGCAGCGTGGTGTAGCGTTCCAGATGGCCAAGGTGCCGCCGGGGCTGATGCTCACCGGCAATCGCAAGGCACTGACCGGGGCGCTCACCAATTTGCTGGAAAACGCGCTGCAGGTGGTCTCGCTAAGCGGTGGTCAGGTCAGCCTGGGGGTTGATGTCACTGAAGAACGTCTGGCCTTTACCGTTAAAGACAATGGGCCGGGCATGCCGCCCGATGTGGTGGCACGCTTGTTCGAACCTTTCTTTACCACGCGCGCCGAAGGCACCGGGCTCGGCTTGGCGATTGCGCGCGGCGTGGCACGGGCGCATGGCGGGGGGATCGACGTGGTTTCCGAACCAGGCCAGGGCACCGAATTCGTACTGACGGTCAGCCGAGGGGCGGGCAGTGAGCCAACACTAACACTGATGGAGTCAAGTTGAGATGGCCAAAGCGCCCATGAACATTCTGGTGGTGGAAGACGACGAAGCTCTGCGCGATGCCCTGCTGATTACGCTGGAAGCGGCGGGACATCAGGCCACCGGCGCCGATGGCGGCCCGGCGGCATTGACGATGCTGGATCGGAAAGCCTTTCACATGGTGGTCTCCGATTTGCGCATGGCGCCGATGGATGGTTTGCAACTGCTGGGCGAGATTCGTACGCGCAAGCCCGGGCTGCCGGTGATGCTGATGACGGCGTTTGGTGATGTCGACAAGGCGGTTGCGGCCATGCGTGGCGGCGCCTGCGATTTCATGCTCAAACCGTTTGAACCCAAAGCCCTGCTGGACCAGATCGAGCGCTATGCCATTCCACCGGCTGCCGAGGGCGTCGTGGCGGCTGACCCGAGAACCCGTGAAGTGCTGCTGCTGGCGGCGCGGGTGGCGAAGAGCGATGCCACGATCATGCTCACCGGCGAGTCGGGCACCGGCAAGGAAGTCTTTGCCCGTTACATTCATGACCAGTCGCAACGTAGCAAGGGGCCGTTTGTGGCGATCAACTGCGCAGCGATTCCAGACAATCTGCTTGAGGCTACGCTATTTGGCCACGAGAAAGGGGCCTTTACCGGGGCGCAAAGCGCGCAGCCGGGCAAGTTTGAGCAAGCCGACAAGGGCACCCTGCTGCTCGACGAAATTTCGGAAATGCCACTTGCCCTGCAAGCCAAACTGCTACGTGTGTTGCAGGAGCGCGAAGTGGAACGCGTCGGCGGCAAGAAGCCGGTGCCAATCGATATTCGTGTCGTTGCCACCTCGAACCGCAACATGGCATCAGAAGTCGCCGCTGGCCGTTTCCGCGAAGACCTTTTCTATCGACTGAACGTTTTCCCTCTGGCGATTCCCAGCCTGCGTGAACGTCCGGGCGACGTCGTCCCGCTGGCCAAGCACTTCCTCGCCATGCACGGCGCACGCCTTGGTCGGGTCGGACACGTCTCCGCTTCCGCAGCGGCAAAACTTGCCGCCCATGCCTGGCCGGGCAATGTGCGTGAGCTGGAAAACGTCATGCAGCGGGCGCTGATCCTTGCGCCCGGCGACAGCATCGAGGCTGAACACCTGCTTCTGCCGGATGCAGCGATGCCCGCGCCGATATTTTCTGTGGCACCCGCAGCAAGCATGGAACCGCTTGCCGTCCCGCCAGCGCCGACTTTTGCCGCTGTGCCAACGCCGGCCGCCCCAGCGGGGGCCCCGGCCAACATGCGCGATCTGGAGCGCCAGCACATTCTGGACACGCTTGCGAAAGTCGGTGGATCGCGCAAAAAGGCCATTGATTTACTGGGCATTTCCGAGCGAACGCTGCGCTACAAGCTGGCGCAGTATCGTGAAGAGGGCTACTATAAGACGGACGAAGTTGATTGAACCGGCGCGTGAGTTGCAAATGACTTTTCAGGCGGCACGGAGTTTGCTATAAAGGGACATCATGGCAATCGATACTCGTAACCTCGAACAAATGCTTTCCGAACTGCGTGCGGCCAGTGCCGTTGCAGGTGGTAAGTCCGCGTCAGCCGTTCAGGACGCCTCCGGCGCCGATTTCGGTCTAGCCCTCAAGTCCGCCATCGATCAGGTGAACACCGCACAGCAGCAGGCGCAGCAGATGGCCGAAGGTTTTGCCAGTGGTCAGGAAAATGTCAATGTGCAGGATGTCATGATCAACCTGCAAAAGGCCAGCCTGTCATTCCAGCAGATGGTTCAGGTGAGGAACAAGCTTGTCTCGGCCTATCAGGATGTGATGAACATGCCGGTCTGATTCGACCTGCGTTCGCCTATCAGCCCAGCCCGCTTTCGCGGGCTTTTCTTTCCCGTTCGACCTTGATGATGTAGCGCTGGATGAGCGTTGCCATCGGCCCCGGCAGCTTCACGAATTCGCAACCGGCACGCCGCGTGTGCGCACCGCTTCTCAGGACGACGTCGAAGACACTGCGGATGCGCAGGGTGCCGACGACAAAGCCTACCTCGGGCAGATCGACGCGACAACTGGGCAACTCCATATCACGCTCGAAAGGGATGCCTTTGTCGGGTGCCGTGACGCCCAGTCCACCACCGCTGATGTCGAAGACATTGGCTTCATGGATATGCACAGTGCCGTCTGCCAGACGAATCGGCATCGTGCATTTGAGCGGGCGCATGATGGGTGTGACCAGCCGATAGAACTCGCGCCGCTGCAAGCGCAGCACCTCGTCGGGCAGTGCGCAGCGAAATGCGGTACGGCCTTCGTATTCGACCTTGCTGAAGCCGCGCAGGATGAACTGCACGCGAACCTTCTCAAGCGTCGAGACACAAAAATGCTTTTCGGCATCCAGCGCCTTGCGATTCATCTCGCTGCTGGGGCCATAGTCGAGGATCAGATGGTCATCGCCGACCTTGGCCAGCGTGGTGAGCAGCATGTCCTTGCCTTCATTGAAAAACACCGTGATTTGCGAGACGTGGTCGTACAAGCCGCGCAATACCACCTGGACTTCGGCATGGGTGCGCAGCATGTACTGGTTGAACTCGCCGGGTTCAAGCAGGGCAGTGGCAGGAGACGCTGTTGATGTTTCATTGACCATGGCTGAGCCTGATTCTATTCCACCGGCAGCTGGAGGCTGGGTGGCGGTGTGCTGACGCCTTTCTGTTCAACCTGATAAAGCCAGGCCAACAGTTCGGCAACGGCAACATACAGGACCGGCGGGATATGATCGTCAAGGTCTACCTGGGAGAGCAGGGTGACGAGTTCGGGGGATTCATGGACATAGACGCCATGTTCTTTCGCGCGGGCGATGATTTCATCCGCGATCAACCCCCGTCCCTTGGCCACGACTTTCGGGGCACTGTCGCCCGGAGCGTATTTCAACGCAACGGCCAGTGAGCGTTCATCCTTGCCCGGCAGGGTACTCATGGACGGGCAGGTTCCGCTTCATGCTTCACTTGCAGCGCAATCAGCGGCACGCCGGCCGCTTCCATTGCCTTGGCCAGTTCCGGTGCCTCATCGCGCAAGTCAGCGGCACTGGCGCCATAGGGCGTAGCCAGCGTGATGCGTACGCCTTGTGCGGTCAGTTGCAGTTTGGCATCGACGCGCCCCAGGCGTGGCGTGGTCAGCGATAGTGAGGTACTCCACTGGGGCGTTTCAGCTTCGCTGCCATCCGTTTCACGTTCATTTTCCAGCTCAATCGTCCAGTCCATTGTCTGCTGTGGCCAGACTTCGCCATGCCAGCACATGCGGTTGGTGGCCAGGGTTTCGAGCTGTTGCTGGACGAGTGGACGCAGATCATCGGCAACGGGGGGTGCAGACGCGGCAGTTTGTGCTGCTGGTGCCGTCCCGCCAGCGCCGACTTTTTCAGCACTGCCCTGCAATGTTTGCAGGATGGTGTTGGCATTGACCTGGCGGTCGGTTTTCCCGGTAACTTCGGCAAGGGCCTGCTGGAGTGCGTTTGTGTTGGAAAGTTGTCCTTGCGGTTCCTGGAGCAATTGTGCGAGCGGCCGCTGGCCATTGATCCACTGCGACTGGTGGGATTCATAGAACAAGCCGCTTTGTGCGACGGATTTCGCCAGCATGGGCGCTAGCTGCGTGGCAGCATTTTGTATTGTGGGCGGTGCCATCAGCAGTGGTTGACCACGATTCAAACGAGCCGGAACACTGGCGCCGCCTTCATCAGGAAGCAGCCCACTGATCATTCGGCCGGCGGGGCTGAACTTGGCAAATTCGTAGGGGGCGTTGGCACTGCCAGAAGCCGTGCCTCCCTCGACCTGCTTGGCAATGATGGCCTTGGCCGAGCGGTCGATGACCACCAGTTCAAGTTCGTCTCCCGCCTTTGCACTCTCGGGAAGCTGCAGCGTGAGTTGCTTGCCGGCAACCAGTGCCTTGTAGGAGTTGTCCGGCAGAACTTCCTGAATGCGTGCCGTGAAAGTCTGTCCCTGACGTAACTCCGGCAGATCGCTGGCAATCTCGTGCACCGGATGTATCGGTTGCAGGAGATTCGATTCCGCCTGCATGCGCATGCGGAGACCGACATCGGGTGGGATCAGCGCCATAAGTAGTTGCTCTGCAAGGCGAGCACAGACGCAATCAGTGGAACTTAACCGCCGGCGCTACTGGTACCGTAGGCTTGATCAACCCGACGCTTACGCGCGTCACCTGACAGGAAGCGTCGGACCTCCTCCATCCACGGTTCGGTATGACGACGTACCTCGGCATCGTCTTGCAGGATGCGCTGGATAAGCGTGCGTTTTTTCTCTGTCTCCTGCGGCGTTGGCATCGCATTGTCCGCCTCACTCATCAGGGATTTTCTGAGGCTGACGACAGAGTGTTCAAGATCGACCAGGCGGTCCCAGTCATTGTCGCGGGCGGCCTCCACCATACGGGCGGAAAGGGCGCTCATTTGTTCGTAGATTTCGATCTGTGCAGGCATCATGGCAATGTTAAGCATCATTGACCTTTCGGGGTCGCGGAAAGAACTGCGGGATCGTCCGTTATTTTTTCCCATGCCGACTTGAGTTCCTGCAAAAGGCTGGTTACTTCACGAAGTGCGGCCGGATCGTTCTTCAGATTCGCGTATAGCAGACGTTGTCCCATGTATTCGTAGAGCGCTTCAAGGCGCTCGGCGATCTCGCCACCACTTTGCAGGTCGAGACTTGCCTGCAGACCGTTGGCGATGATGTCGATGGCTTTGGAGATGGCACTCCCCTTGGCGGCGATCTCCTTGTTTTCCATGTGTCGCTGGGCATTGGCAATCGCCAGTAGCGCACCATCGAAAAGCATGACGACAAGTTTGTGCGGCGAAGCACTGTCAAGCTGTGTTTCAAGACCGACCTTGCGATAGGCGGCGGCTGGATCCGATGATGACGGAAACATGATGCTCCTCTGAAGCGTTAGCTACTCTGTGCGCCGGGAAGGCTTGACAACTGTTGGGATAAATAACTGGAGGTCTGATTCATGCTGGCAATCAAGGTGTCCAGAGAAGAGAACTGGCGCTTGTAACGTTCTTCGACTTGCACCAGGCGCCGCGAAAGGGCATCGCGCCGCTTTTCCAGCGTATCGATGGATGACTCCAGACCATTGGTTGCCGCAGCAATGGTTCCTTTGCTTGCCAACATGCCATCAGTGAGCGTCTTGGTGGTTTTGCCAAAAGATGCGGCCAGATGAGCTACGGCATCATAGTCACTGCTGGCGGCCGAGCTTAGTTTGGTCGAGTTGAAAACGAGCGAACCATCTTGCTGGAATTCAAGGCCAATATCGGACAGACGCTTGATGCTCGTGCTTGTCAGCCCCTGTGGGGCGGATTGCAGCGCATTGCGAATGGAATATGAAACCTGACGCAGTGTCGAGTTACCGAGCAGCGGCCCTCCTTTTTTGGTGGCCTCGTCATATTTCCCCAGGTCCTTGATGGATTTATTCAGGTCGTTGTAGGCCTTGACGATGCTGGTCAATGTGGCACTCAGGGCAGCCGTTTTGTCCTGGCTGACCGTCAATGTGGTGGCGGTGGTGGAAACACCCGTCAAATTGAGGGTGACCCCCTGTAGCGCTTCAGTGATTGTGTTCGAATCACTGTTGATCGTGACGCCATTGAGCTTGATGATTGAACCTTGCGCTGCTTGACCACCATCGGCGGTCGCCTGGGAAAAATCACCAGTGCCACTTCCTGGATCGAAGTTCAGGCCATCGATGCCCGTCAGCGTGATTTGGCCATCTGTACCGATGGTGTTACTGGTCAGAACGAGCCGGGTATCCGAACTGCTGACGGTGACCAGCGTGGCGGTGACACCATAAGAGCCGGCGTTGATCGCATTCTTGACGCCTTCCAGCGTGTTGTTCGCACTGCTGATCGTGATGTTGCGTGGCGTGCCGTCGCCGAGCTTCAGCGTCAGGGTGCCTGTGCCGACAGTGGCATTGGCGCTGGCATATCCCTGGGCAGCAAGGCCGCCATCGGCGGTTGCCTCGGAAAGATCCTTGGTGGTGGTGTTGAACTCGAAACCCGCCAACCCGGAAACGGTCAGCGCACCATCCCGGCCTGCGGTATTGCTTTTTAGTACCAGACGCACCCCCAGCCCATCATTGACGATGCTGGCGGTGGCGCCGAGGTCGGCGTTGTTGATCGCATCGCGAAGACCGGAGAGGGTGTTGTTGCTACCGTCGATGGTGATGTCGGTCGCAGTACCACCACCAATGGCAATCGAGATCGTGCCTTGTGCGATGGTATCGGCACTACTTGAGTAGCCGTGTGCGCTTTGTGTGGTGGATAAGCCACTGACAAAGGCTGAAAGGTTGCCGCCATCTGAAACAGTTAGTTCGCCTTGCGTGCCGGCGATACCACTGGTCAATTGCAACTGCCCATTGACGACGCTGGCCGTTACGCCTGTATTGGTACCCTCGTTGTTGATCAAATCCTTCAACTGCTCAATCGTGGTACCGGCCGTGACGGCAACCGTGAATCCCGGGTTGCTGCCGATGGCAATGTTGAGACTGCCATCGCTACCGTCGGTCACGTCATCATTGGTGGCATAGGACGACGAACTCTGGATCTGCGCTCTCGGGCTGGCGGTGGTGATCTGGTGTGCCTGTGTCGCTGGCGTGGTGATGCGGTGCGTGGTCGCAAGTTGCATCACCTGTAGTGAGTAGCTGCCGCTGACAGCCGAGGAGGAGACGGTTGCAGAGGCGGCAGCAGTGTCGCCGACAGTGCCCTTGAAGGTGCGGAATTTGGCCGATGCCTGTTCAGCAAACGTGCTGCCCTGGCTACGCGCGACGGTCAGGGTGGTGGCGCCACTGGTACCGCCTGTCAGCCTCAGGGTGACATCGGATATGGCTGATGTGATCGTATTCGAACTGTAGTTTGACGTGACGCCATCCAGCTTGATGATGGCATCCTGGGCGAGTTGTCCGCCGTTGATGGAGGATTGGGAGAGGGTGCCGGTTCCCGTTGTGCCATCGAAATCGAAACCACTTAATCCACTGGTGGTGATGACATTGTCTTCCCCTGTACTTTTGGATGTCAGCACGAGGCGGATATTGTTGGCACTCACCGTCACCAGCTCTGCCGTGACACCAGCGCCTGCACTGTTGATTGCGTCTTTGAGCCCGCTCAGCGTTGTGCCGCCGCCAATCACCACCTGTTTGGCTGTGCCGCTGCCGACCTGGATGTTGAGTGTGCCGGCGCTAACGATGTCTGTCGCGCTGTTGTAGCCGGAGGCAGCCCGGCCACCCACGGCTGAGTTTTCGGACAAACTGCCTGAGCTACCATCAAAATCGAAATCCGTCAGGCCTGAAGTCGTCATTTCGCCTGCAGCGCCGATGGTATCGCTGGTGATGACCAGCCTTACGTTGCCACCATCCGGCACGATGTCGGCCGATACACCGGCCCCGGCTGCGTTGATGGCATTCTTCAGGCCCGTCAGTGTGGCATTGCCGGCGTTGATGGTGATGGGTACGGAAGCGCCGCCGCCAACGGAGAGATTGAGCGTGCCCTGCGCAATGGCAGAGAATGCATTGGCATAGGCGCCAGACGCGAGCTTATGCGATTGCGCCACGGTGGCCACCTTGTGTGCCGCCGCCAGTTGATCGACTTCAAGCTGATAAGAGCCGGTTGCTGCATTGGAACCTGCGGTAACAAACGCCGCCGAGGTATTGCCAATCGTGGCTGTGATGACAGGGGTGGTGCTACCTGTCGGTACCAAGCTGGCAAGGGCGGTGTTAAGCGCCGAGACCGAACCCTTCAGCGTGCCGAAAGCGGAAATCTTCGACTGATAACTTGCTTCCTTGACATTCAACTGGTTCAGGGGCATTGCCTCGACAGACATCAGCTTGGTGATGATGCTGTTGATGTCGAGTCCTGAACCGATACCTGGGGATGAGATGGCCATGATATGTACCTCCAAAAGCTGGAGCCGATAACTATTCTACGGCTTCGTTCGGTAATGCTTTAGCAAAAGGCGGGCCAGAAAAGACAAGGGCCGGTGATTCGAAAATCAACGGCCCCTATGTGGTCTTTACGTTATGTCTTTAGACTTGCTGCCTTAGCAACATTCCTTGCATGCGATCCAGCGATTTGGCAAGCTCGACCAGTTCTTCCGACGGAATCTGACGAATCAGTTCGCCGGTTTGATGGTCGGTCACACGAACAATTGTCTGTCCGGTTTCGTCGTCAATGCTGAACTGCAGATTATTTGCGGCCGTTTGGCTCATCGACTTGCGCATCTGCTCTACGGCTTCCTTGATCTGCTCACGGGATGGTTGCTCAGGCGGCGGACTGGCTTGTGGGAGTTCAGCAGGTACGGCTGCCCGCTGCGGCGCCACCGGCCGGGGTGTTGCACCCTGGCTGGGGGCCGGCTGGGGAGCTGCCCCACCGAAGTTCCCTAGATTTTGAACGGCCATTTTCTGCTCCTTGCCTGTTGCCGCCGATCATTACTGGAATGACCGACGGCTGTTAGCGTACCTTATCCCTTGATCAACCGCGCAGCAGGGTCAGAACTTGCTGGGGCAGGGCATTCGCTTGCGAGAGCATCGCGATACCAGCCTGTTGCAGGATCTGCGCACGGGTGAGCTTGGCAGTTTCTTCGGCGAAGTCGGCATCCTTGATGCGCGAACGTGATGCGCTGAGGTTTTCCGACGTCGTTTGCAAGTTGGTGATGGTGTTTTCGAAGCGGTTTTGCAAGGCACCGTAACGAGCACGCTGGCTGTTGATCGAGGCGAGAGCGGAATCGACGATGGCCATCGTGCGCAGGGCTGAATCGTAGGTCGAGACATCCACTGCACTGGTATCTTGCAGTTTGCCACCGTAGGTGCCCGCAGCCGCCACGCCGTCACCAGCGTGGAAGATGTTGCCTGCTTGAGCGGTGGTGATGCCGAACGAAGAGTCCGAATCAAACACCACGCGACCGGTGATCCACGAACCGGAACCAGCTGAATCCTCCCATGTATCACCTGCAGCGGGGTCTTGTGCAGCCAGTGTGTCGGACAGGAAGGCTACTGTGCCAGTATTGCCGTCGATGGCGCTGATATCGGTGGTGGCAACAGACAGTGAAGAAGCATCGGCGTTGGTGGCAGCCGAGAAGTTGATGATACGCAGGTCGGTGCCCTGTTCGTTGGTCAGCTTGAGTGAGTAACCACCGCTGTCAGACTTGACGATTTCGGCGGAGAAACCGGTACGGCCAGCCTTGTCGTTGAAGGCCTGGGCAGCAGAGGTCAGTTGATCAACCGAGTTGACCGCTGCCGTGCCGTCGATACCACCAGTGGAGAAGGAAATGGTTTCATACTGAGCGGGTTGCGTGCCACCAGTGGCGTCGGCAAAGTCGGTACCGATCAGGAAGGTGTAGGAGGAATTCTGGTTGAACTCTGCACCGACACCAGCGGCCGTACCTGAACCATCGTCACCAAGGATGACTTGGGTGATTGCGCTGGCCTTGACACCACTATTGACAGCATTGACAGCCGCCGCGATATCGCGGGCGCTGGCACCGGCACTGTAGGTGACGTCGAAGTTACCACCCGAGGTGGTGACAACGAATTCGGACGTGGCTGCTGCGGAGATGATGGAAATATCCGTGTTTTGCTGTTGGGCGAGGAGAACGTCGCCGAAAGCGTCGCCGGCCTGACCATCGGTACCGACGGTCATGTCGCCCACACCACCTTGAGTGTAAGCAGCCAAGCCACCGATACGGTAGTTGCCGTAGGCCGAAGTCTGGAAGTTGCCCGACGAAGCGACGATGGTCTGGTTGGCATTGGCGCCGACCTGGAAGTTGGCCGAGGTGAAAGTGCCATCCAGCAGTTTCTTGCCGTTGAATTCGGTCGAGGTGGCGATGCGCTGAAGTTCTTGCGAGAGCTGCTGAACTTCAGAGTTGATGGCGGAACGGTCGCCAGCAGAGTTCGTGGCGTTGGCAGCTTGCACGGCCAGTTCGCGAATACGCTGCAGGATGTCACCGGAGGACTGGAGGGCGCCTTCAGCGACCTGCGCCAGGGAGATACCATCGTTGGCGTTGCGGCGGGCTTGATCGAGGCCGCGAATCTGTGCGGAGAAACGCTCGGAAATGGCGAGACCAGCAGCATCGTCTTTCGCGCTGTTGATGCGCATGCCGGAAGAGAGGCGCTGCAGGGAAACCGACAGCATGCTCTGCGAATTATTGAGGTTCCGCTGCGAGGTCAGTGAGGGAACGTTGGTGTTGATGACTTGCGGCATGATGATCTCCTGAAAGAATTTCTCAACGCCTGGGGTTTATCCAGGCTCCGAGCGTTTGTGCTCTTGGATCATTTATCGACCCCCGCACATCTTTCTTTAGGAAGAAATCGTTAAAAGTCGGCGCTGGCAGGACGGCATAACACAATGAATATTAAATGAAAAACGGCCACCTTTTTGAGGGTGACCGTTCATTAACGGCGTCGCTGAAGTGAACTTTAGGGATATTTGTTATATCGTTTTTTCTGTTGAAGCCAAGCCGATTTCAAGCAGGGTTGCGGCAATTTTCAGATCAAGAAAAAACGGCCACCTGCTGAGGGTGGCCGTTCGCGGGTTGGCGTTTGGAGTGACCTTACTGACGCAGCAGCGACAATACGTTTTGCGGGATGGTGTTGGCTTGCGCCAGCATCGCCGTACCCGCTTGTTGCAGAATCTGGGCACGCGTGAGCATGGCGGTTTCCATCGCAAAGTCAGCATCGCGAATGCGTGAGCGTGAAGCAGAGAGGTTTTCTGCCGTGGTCTCCAGGTTCGAGATCGTGCTTTCGAAGCGGGCTTGCAGTGCGCCGTAGCGGGCACGCTGACTGCTGACCGATGCAATTGCTGAATCAACGATGGCCAGCGTGCGCAGTGCAGCATCGTAGGTCGAGATATCGGCTTTGTCGGTCGCTTGCAATTGTCCTGCGGCAACGACTGCAGCGCCAGTGATTGTGCCGTTGTCTGAGAAGTAGTCTGTACCGACAGTGGTCGTGACCGAGAAGGCGCGGTCGGAGTCCAGGATGATCTGGCCAGAGATCCAGTAGGCATCTGCTTGCGTCCAGACGTTGGTTGTTGCAGATTCGGCGAGTGTATAAGCCGTAGCAGCGGCCGTTGTCGTTGCGGTATTGCCGTCGACAACGGCAGCATCTTCAATGACGACAGCAGCACCGGTGCCGGATACGTTGTTAATCCGCAAGTCCTTGCCAGCTTCATTCGTCAGTTGGATGCCGAAGCCGCCATTGTCAGTCTTGACAATATTGGCCGTGAAGCCGGTCTTGCCGGAGGCATCGTTGAACGCCTGTACGGCCGAGTTCAATTGATCGGTACTGTTGGCGGGTGCGGTTGGTGCTGTGACGGCACCGCCAATGGTGAAGGAAACCGTGATGTAGGAACTGGGTGCGTTGGTGGCCGTTTTGTCGGCGGTATCGGTCGCCAGTTGGAACGAGTAGCTCAAGCCTTGCTGGAAGCCTGCCGTGCCAGCCGGGGCACCACCGTCGTCGGCACCAAGGACCATCGTTGTGACAGCAGAGGCCCGCACGCCGGTTTGCGCGCGATTGATCAGGTTGGCGACGTCTTCGGCACTGGCGTTAGCCGGGTAGGGCACGGTAAAACTACCTGCACCGCTTGAAATGTTCAGGTCGTCTCCGGCGATACCGTTGGGCTGGCCCGCAGCGCTGACGCGAGTCTTGATTGCTTCAGCGGTGGAGCCGACGGTCAGATCACCGTAGCTATTCTCTTTGAAGGCAGCCAGTGAGCCGATGCGATAGTTGCCGTAGGCAGCGGTCTGGAAGTTGGCTGAGGTTGCCGTAATGGATTGGTTGGCATTGGCGCCGACCTGAAACTGGGCCGAGGTGAATGAGCCATCCAGCAGTTTCTGTCCGTTGAATTCGGTGGTGGCCGAAATCCGCTGCAGTTCCTGCGTGAGTTGCTGAACTTCGGAGTTCAGTGCCGCACGGTCGCCCACGGAGTTGGTTGCGTTGGCTGATTGCACGGCCAGTTCGCGAATTCGCTGCAGGATGTCGCCGCTCGATTGCAGTGCACCTTCTGCGACCTGCGCGAGCGAAATGCCGTCGTTGGCATTTCGGCGGGCTTGATTCAGGCCACGAATCTGTGTGGTGAAGCGTTCCGAAATCGCCAGGCCGGCAGCGTCATCCTTGGCGCTGTTGATGCGCAGGCCGGAAGAGAGGCGCTGAAGCGAGATACCCAAGTCCGCCTGGGATCGAGTGAGGTTGCGCTGTGCATTCAGCGAGGCAACGTTGGTGTTAATGATTTGCGGCATTTGTTTTCTCCTTCAATCGCATTCAGGGGCGATTCCGATCCCACAGAACCCATGCAAGCTCAATAGAGTTAATGCTTGCCTTGCCGGACTAATAGCAACGGGTGTGCCAGCAATGAAATGGGCCTGTATATGGCTGTATTTCCTGCGGTTGAATCTGTTCAAGCGTGACCAGTGCTTGTCGTTAATGGATTTGAGGGTGTTTGGATTCGGTTGCCGGCAATAAGTGACCATCATGTGGGCAAAACTTGCCGTCCGGTTTCTGTGCCTGTTGATCATCCGGGCAGTTGGGTGCTGAAATGCGTTTTCGGCCACCTTTTCCAGCGAAGAACTTGCCTGTCAGCGCGTGAAAATACGTCCCTGATCATCAGGGGACGTCGTGCGTCTGTTTTGCGGCATGGGAATATCACTCTTCCAACAGGGGTTCCGCTATCTGGTCTGTGGCTTGGTGTTTGCCGGCTGTGCAGAGACTTATGTACGTCCAGCGGCTCCGGTTCCACAAGCATGGCCTGAAGGCGTTTCAACAGCGGGCAATCGTTTGGCCGCTGAAACCGACTGGCGAGCCTTTTTTCCAGATGTACGCTTGCAGGCATTGATCGAGACGGCACTTGAGCACAATCGCGATTTACGCATCGCAACAGCCAGAATCGAGGAAGCGAGGGCGATTCATGGGATCGCAAAAGCCGAGCAAATGCCTATGCTTGGAATTCGCGGTGATCTGGAGTCGGAGCTGACCCCCCGCAGTGTGACCGGGAGTGGGCAGGCACTGGAAACGCGGCGCTACGATCTCGGGATTTCTGTCGTTTCCTTTGAACTTGATTTCTGGGGGCGGTTGAGCGGGCTGGCTGAGGCAGCGCGTGCCAGTTATCTCGCCACGGAGGAAGCGAGACGCTCCGTGCGCCTGACACTCATTTCAGAGGTAGCCATTGCCTATTTTTCGTTGCTTGAGGTTGATGAGCGACTTGCCATTTCGCGTGCGGCACTCGAATCATTGGAGCAGTCGCAGGCGTTGGTCAAACTGGCAAAGGAGGCTGGCTATGCTTCAGCATTCGATAACTTTCAGGCAACCAGTGCGGTTGAAACTGCGCGTGCCGGTTTGGCGACGCTGCAGCGTGATCGTGCTGCAGCTGCAAACTATCTGCAATTTATCGTGGGTCACCCACAAGACCCGTTGCCTAAAGGGAATACCCTGGCCCAACAGGCGTTAGTGAGTGACTTGGCTGCCGGGTTGCCAGCAGATATTCTGGTTGCCCGGCCGGATGTACTGGCTGCAGAACAGCGGCTGATTGCGGCGCACGCAAATATCGGCGCTGCGCGTGCGGCTTTCTTGCCCAAGATATTGCTCACCGGTTTATTCGGGACGGCTAGCAAAGCGCTGACCGGTCTGTTTTCGGCAGGTAGCAAGGCATGGTCATTCACGCCGTCACTTTCACTCCCCTTGTTCGATGGCGGTCGTTTGGCTGGCAACACTGATATTGCCGAGGCGCGGAAGGTGGTTGCTGTTGCGGAATACGAAAAGACGATTCAGCAGGCTTTCTGGGAAGCTTCAAATCTGTTGTCCGCCAGAGATGCCTTCGTGGAACAGTTACGTTCTGCCGAGGCCAATGTGAAGATTTTTGAGGAGCGCTATCAAGTGGCACAACATCTCTTCAAGGGGGGGCAGATCAGCTACCTTAATGTTCTGGATGCACAACGTGAGTACTTTGCGATGCAGCAGACGGTTGTACAGGTTCGCCGCGCCCAGCTTACTGCCACAGCCCAGCTTTACAAGGCGCTTGGCGGCGGTGGGGGGGCGTGATAAACGAGTCGATCGCCTTTACTGGGGTCTGATATACAAGCTCTGACCATCGGCCATCGGAAAAATAGGCGCGTTTGCAAATATGCGGTCTTCAGCATTTGAGAATGACAGGACACGCAATAGAGAATCAGCCTCCAGGCAAGAGAGCGCTTTCCATGATTCATCATTGTCCAGGCCTACGCTTTTGATTTCGCCTGCGTACGTCATTGCCATGGCTTTACTCCTTCGATTACATGCTTATTGTTTTGGTGCATTTCCGGGAGGCAAGGATTGCCGCCACATTTACAAATAAGCACATATCGTTCCATATTGAGTTTTTGCTTTAAGTTACCCTCCCAACCAATGCGATGAACAATTCATGACCTCAAAAAAATCAGCCGGTAAATCTTCTCCCCTGATGACGGCGGCAGAAAAGGGAGATGCCAAGGCCCAATACACACTGGGTTTGATGTACGCGAGTGGTCAGGGTTTCAAGCAGGACATCAAACAGGCTTTGTTGTGGTACCGAAAGGCCGCTGAGCAGGGGCTGGCAGAGGCACAGTATATTTTGGCCAGCAAGTATGCGAATGGTCAGGGTGTCAGGCAGGATGCAGGGCTGGCGTTGTCCTGGTACCTGAGAGCAGCTGAGCAGGGGGATGCCAAGGCGCAGTATGCGCTTGGGTTGATATACGAAGAAGGTCAGGGCGTTGAGCGGGACCACTTCCAGTCAGAGTACTGGTATGTAAAAGCGGCCGAGCAGGGGCATGCGAGGGCGCAATACCGGTTGGCGCGGATGTATGAAGTGGATCAGAAGGTAATGTCCCGGAATTGGTACCGCAAGGCAGCTGAAGCAGGGCTGGCCGAGGCTCAATGGAACTGGGGCCGCATTATTGCTGCAGGTAAGGAGCAAAAGAACAATCTGGAATTGGCTGCCAGTTGGCACAGAAAAGCTGCTGATCAGGGGTTTGCTCCTGCTCAGGCCACGCTAGGCCTTATGTATGCAGAGGGCCAGGGCGTGGATAGAAACTTCGAGGAAGCCGCTACTTGGTGGAAAAAAGCAGCCACTCAGGGCGACGCTGAGGCTCAGTACAACTTGGGATTATTGTTTCTGCGTGGCGAGGGCGTCTCTGCAGATATTCAGCAGGCGTTCATATGGTTCAAGAAAGCAGCAGAGCAGGGAGTTGCAAGGGCGCAAAACAGCTTGGGTTTGATGTATGCCCAAGGCCAATCGGTTGATTGCGACCTTGTCGCTGCCTACAAGTGGTTCTCTTTGGCCGCTGAGGGACAATGTGAAGCGGCAATAGCCAACCTGAACCATGCCAAAAACCAGATGACAGCGGAACAAATCGCAGAGGCCAAGCTTCGCGAGTAGGGATACGGACGTTGTTGTCCTGCTAGATCAGGTCAGATGGCCTGTGGATTGTGTAATCCACAGGCCATTGTGCAGAGAACTTAACCCGCTCCAAGGTTGTCGTTGATATTGACGCCTATCAGCAGCTGCCGTTGCTGCTCATCACTAAGGATGCGGTAGGTTTCACCATCAATTTCAGTCGTACCAACATTCTTCCAGTTCTGTGCGTCGGCGATTCTGACGGTATCGTTTGCATCTCCCTGAATGATCATCTGAACGTTACCTGCCCCGGTCTGATCATTCACCACCAGATTCTGCTGGCCAAACTTCTGAACGGCTGTTGCATCCAGTGTGAGGATATCGCCTCGACCACCATTGCCTGACAAATCAATCCGTGACAAGTCTTCCTGCGGCGTGCTGCTGATGTCCAGCGTCGTCAAGTCAAGTCGTTGATCCTGGCCTTGATTGATCTGCAACCAGACGTCCGCCATGCCTTGCACTTTGCCATCGACAGTGGTGAAGGTCGATTCAAGGCCGATCCAGTTGCCATTATCAACAACGCTGGTTTGAGTTGCATTCAAGTTGATTGAGGTTATCCCAAGGTCCGTGAGCGTAAATAGCTCGTCGGTCTGGCTTGAGCCATCCTGATTTGAGTCCATCCAGACCTTCAGGTCACCAAACTGGACGTCATTGGTGTCGATGATGCCATCCAGGTTGCTGTCGATATCTCTCAAGGCTTCGAAGCCATCCTGCGCCTGCTGACCGGAAGAGAGCACCGTTGAGCTACCGAAGAGCTCGGAACCATCGGTGATGGCACCATCGCTGTTGCGATCAAGGGCAAGGAATCCGTCCTGTGAGGATACCCATCCGACGTTGGTCGCTGTGCCCGTGGCATTCAGGTCGAACTTGACGCCAGCATCGATATTGACAGTTTTTACGCCATCACCATTGAGGTCGAGGATCAGCGGTGTGGTGACTGACCACAGTGCTTCAATTTGTGCCCCACTTAGGCCTACTGTCGTGATTGCACTGACCTGATCCATTGTCAGGCTTGACAGCTGCGTGGTCGTCATTGCGCCGACCTGATCGGATGTCAATGCAAAGACATCGGTGGTTTCCAGCGCCTGAAGGTTTGTCGTGGTCAGTGCGTTTAGCTGTGTCGAGGTCAGAGCAACTGCTTGAGTGGTGGTCAAGGCGGCGAGGTCTGTTGTCTCAAGTGCATTGAGGTTGGTTGTGGTGAGTGCTGCAACCTGGGTCGTGGTTAGACGCGTCACTTGAGTTGAGGTCAGGGCCTCAATCTGCGTAGTGGTCAAACTGTTCAGCTGCGTGGTCGTCAGGCTTGCAATCGTGGCTCCAGGCAAGCTTTGCAGGCTTGTAGTGGTCAGACCATTCAACTGAGTGCTGGTCAAGGCCTGAATTTGTGCCGTTGTGAAGGCCCCAAGATCGGTTGTCTCCATGGCGTTGACCTGTGTGCTGGTCAGCGCTTCGACCTGCGTAGTGGTCAGCTTGGAGATTTGGGCGGTCGTGAGAGCCTCTACTTGAGTTGAGGTGAGGGCGTTGAGTTGCGTGGTGGTCAGCGAGGCTACTTGAGCACTGGTGAGGGCGGTCAGGTCCGTAGTTTCAAGTGCATTCAACTGGGTTGAGGTGAGAGTCTCGATCTGGCCTGTGGTCAGGGCGGCGACCTGAGTCGTCGTCAAGGCCTGCAGTTGAGTGCTGGTGAGGGCATTGAGCTGAGTGCTGGTGAGGCTGGCGAGCTGGGTGCTGGTGAGGGCGGCCAGGTCGGT
>JAVBYI010000001.1 GCA_030824115.1 Rhodocyclaceae bacterium
CACGTTGATCACTCCAATTGCCCCTGCTCACAAATTGAGCAAGGTTAGCTAATCGAGGTGGGTCAGTTTTGGATAAGAATTTCCTGAAAAAGTGGGTCAGTTGTGAACGGCCGTCAACAATGTAGTCCTTCTCAAGGAGGGACTCAAATCCAATGAGGCATCTGTTTTTGGTGCTGGCGAAGTTACCCGTCACGCACAGGTAATTCTTTGGGATCTTCCTGACTGGCATTTGACCACCCCCAATATTCCAATCGAGTGTCCATATTGCCAAAATAGTCCGAGCGACTTCTAGCCCAAATATCAATAACTCATATATGGAATCGCCATACAATAGGCAATTCTGCGAAGTACTTATCTATTTCACACGGCGCCTTATGACTTTCGCCCGCAATGTTGGCCTCAGTGCCTCGGAAGACCGCCTCGAAATGCTCATTGCCGAACGTCTGCGCCCCAACGCCGACAAGGCCCGGATCGATGCGCGCATCTGGGATTTATTCGGCGAGGAGTGGGCGGTGATGTTTACCGACCTGTCCGGCTTTTCCAGTGGGGTCGCCTCGTTCGGCATCATCCACTTCCTGCAAATCATCTATGAATCGCAGCGCCTGCTGATTCCCTGCATCGACCAGCATGACGGCATCCTGCTAAAACTGGAGGGCGACAGCATGCTGGTGATCTTCCGCAATGTCGCCAAAGCGATCGATTGCGCACGAGCGATGCAGAAAACCTGTCAGGACTACAGCGCAACGCGCGAGGCGACCGAGCAGGTGCGCCTGTGTGTCGGCCTGGGCTTTGGTCGCGTGTTGCGCATCGGCGACCGCGACGTCTTCGGCAGCGAGGTGAATGCCGCAGCCAAGCTCGGCGAGGATATTGCCAAGGCGGGAGACATCCTTGTCACGGAAGCGGTACGCGATGCCACCGCGGCTACCCACGCCTTTGCACCAATCGACCAGGTTCCGCCGGGCGCGAGTGCCGCATTTCGCCTTCTGTGATCCAGCGACGCCGCCATCTCGCCGTGCACCAATAGCCCATTCCCGATTATTTCAATCGGGAATACAATCGACGCACCATAACAATCCACCGAGGAGAGAACCATGATGCGCCGAGCTTTTATTGCCACCATCCTTGCCGCTGCCACCTTGCTGTTGACTGCCCCGCCGTCTCTCGCCCAGGCGGCCAAACAGGGCGTCGTGGTGCAGGTCAGCGACGACAGCGAAACCAACTGGAATCAAGCCATCAACGTCGTACGCAACATCCAGAACGCCTATGGCAAGGACAAGGTCGATGTCGAGCTGGTGGTATTCGGCAATGGCGCCGGTCTGCTCAAGTTCGATTCATCACTGGCCGGGCGGATCGACGATACGCTCGCCAATGGCGCACAAGTCGTGATGTGCGAAAACTCGATGAAGGCCCGCAAGCTCACGCCTGCGGACATGCACGCCAAGATCGGTTATGTGAAAGCCGGCGTGGTGGAAATCATCGAACGGCAGAAACAGGGCTGGGCCGTCATTCGCCCCTGACGACCGGACTTTTTAGCGCGCCGCGCGCTGGGCGAAGCATTTGTCCAGCGCGTCGATGGACTTGACCGTATTCTGGCCGCTTAAGTCGCACTCGCCCTGCGGATTGGGCAAATAGACCTGCTTGCCGTTATCCACTGTCTCACGGTATTTCTCGTCGGAGATGCCCACCGGGACGGGCTTTTCCTGAGCGGTCGGAGTCGCCATGCCGGTGGAGCCACCGCCACCACGCGTACGATCATTCGCCAGATCGCGTCCTCCCTTGAAGCTCACCGCTGCACCCCGTCCGGGATGATCCGGCCAATCGATTACATTCGATGATGGAATCCGCGTGCGGGCATTATTGTAGGCGGGCGGTGGCGGCGTGCTCGCATCGATAAACACCGCCTGTGGCTTTCTGTCCCCCTTGTCGAAATAGTTCGCCACAAAGAAGATGAAGGCCATTGATCCGCCCACGAGCGCCACCAACCCGGTGGTTATGCCGAGCATACGCAACAGGGAACGCCACCAAGGCTGTTCGACGTCGGTTTCGGAATTCATGCCAACATAATACCGGTTTGGACGGCAAATGGTGCCGTCCCGCCAGCGCCGATATTTACTTTTCTGACGTACGAATCAAATGGTCAAACGCGCTCAATGACGCCTTCGCGCCCTCACCCATCGCGATGATGATCTGCTTGTAAGGCACCGTGGTGCAATCACCCGCCGCAAACACGCCCGGTACGGAGGTATGGCACTTGGCATCCACCTCAATTTCACCGTACTTGGTTAGATTCAAGGTGCCCTTGAGGAAATCGGTGTTGGGCAGCAAACCGATCTGCACGAAGATCCCTTCCAGTTCAATGCGCTGGCTTGCGTTGGTCGTACGGTCGGTATAGACGAGACCGTTCACCTTATTGCCGTCACCGCTCACTTCGGTAGACATGGCGCTCTTGATGATCGTCACGTTCGGCAGACTGGCAAGCTTTTGCTGCAGCACAGCATCGGCACGCAGGGTGTCAGCAAATTCGAGCAGGGTGACATGGGACACGATGCCGGCCAGATCGATCGCCGCCTCGACACCCGAGTTGCCGCCGCCGATCACCGCCACGCGCTTGCCCTTGAACAGCGGGCCGTCGCAGTGCGGGCAGTAGGCCACGCCCTTGCCGCGATAGTGATTTTCGCCGGGCACATTCATTTCGCGCCAGCGCGCACCGGTCGCAAGGATGATGTTTCTTGCCTTGAGCGAACCGCCACCGGCCATCTTCACCTCATGCAATTTTTCGCCGGGCACGAGCGACTCGACACGCTGCATGTTCATGATGTCGACGCCGTATTCCTTGACATGCTCTTCCAGCGCCGACGCCAGACGCGGGCCTTCGGTATGGGTGACGGAAATGAAGTTCTCGATGGCGAGGGTATCGAGCACCTGACCGCCAAAGCGCTCAGCCACCACGCCAGTGCGGATACCCTTGCGCGCTGCGTAAATGGCGGCGGCTGCACCGGCCGGACCACCGCCGACGACGAGTACATCGAACGGTTCTTTGGCATCGAGCTTGGCCGCCATGTCGGCACTCGCGCCGGTGTCCACCTTGGCGAGAATTTCTTCGAGGCTGCTGCGGCCCTGACCAAAATGTTCGCCATTCAGGAACACCATCGGCACGGCCAGCACGTTCTTCGACTCAACCTCGGCACGGAACAACGAGCCGTCGATCATCGTGCTGGTGATGCCGGGATTCAGCACCGCCATCAGGTTGAGCGCCTGGATCACATCCGGGCAGTTGTGGCAGTCGAGCGAGACATAGGTTTCAAAGGCAAGCTGTCCCTTGAGTCCCTTGATGCGGGCGATGGTCTCGGCCTCCACCTTGGGCGGATAGCCACCGCTTTGCAACAGGGCGAGAATCAGCGAGGTGAACTCGTGGCCCATCGGGATGCCGGCAAAACGGATGCGTGGCGCGGCACCGGGAGCGCCGACGCTGAAGGAGGGACGACGGGCATCGTTGCCATCAAAACGCATGCTGATCTTGTCTGACAAACCCGCCAGATCTTCCAGCAGGCCGCGCATTTCCTGCGCGCTCTTGCCCTCATCCAGCGTGGCCACCACCTCGATCGGGGTCACCAGCTTTTCGAGATATGCACGTACCTGGGCTTTTGTATTGTCGTCAAGCATCGCCAACTCCTTAGTAATCAATTTTCACTATCGTCTGGGTCAAATAAGGGGCACCCTCGCGAGTGCCCCTGCTTTTTACGCTCTGTTGGGATTGGAGGTGTTGTTATTAGATTTTGCCAACCAGGTCGAGGGAAGGCTTGAGGGTGGCAGCGCCTTCCTTCCACTTGGCGGGACAGACTTCGCCCGGGTGCGAAGCCACATACTGGGCTGCCTTGACCTTGCGCAGCAGTTCAGATGCGTCACGACCGATACCCAGATCGTGCACTTCGCAAACCTTGATGACACCCTGCGGATCGACCAGGAAGGTACCGCGCAATGCCAAGCCAGCCTCCTCGATCATCACGTCAAAGTTGCGGGTGATCGTGCCGGTGGGATCGCCGAGCATCGGGTACTTGATCTTCTTGATGGTCTCGGAAGCATCGGCCCAGGCCTTGTGGGTGAAGTGGGTGTCGGTCGACACGCCATATACCTCGACGCCAATCTTCTGGAACTCGCCATACAGGTCGGCCATGTCGCCCAGTTCGGTCGGGCAGACGAAGGTGAAGTCGGCCGGGTAGAAAAAGAACACGGACCACTTGCCCTTGACGGCGGCTTCGGTCACTTCGAAGAATTTGCCATTCTGATAAGCCTGCGCCTTGAACGGCTTGATTTCGGTATTGATGAGAGACATGCGTTTTCTCCTGATGATTTGAGGGTCTGCGGTTCAAAAGTTTTTCAACAGCACGGGGCGTATCTTATGCGTGCCGAAAATATGTTTCCAATTGATTGCTACGATGCATGCAATAGCGGTTGCCTATCGTCCATTGCGCTTGGCTGATATTAGCGCCGATAAATGAAGCCGGTATGAACTGGGCAGCCGGCCTAAAATAGACACATGAACACACGGGTTATACCCATTCTCCTGGCGTTGCTGGCCGCCGTGGCCGTCATGGTCACCTTGTTGTGGCCAGGATATCAATCCGCACCCCCCGCCAGTCCAGCATTCGCCCGCACCCTGGCTGATCCTGCGCACGGCCGTGAGGCGCTGCAGCCCTTGCCGCCCGTGCCCGTGTTATCGCCTGAGAAAGTCGCCTTGGGCGAGCGCCTGTTCTTCGACAAGCGACTCTCGAAAGACAATTCGATCGCCTGCGCCAGTTGCCATGACTTCACCCGGGGAGGGAGCGACCGCCTGCCGGTTTCGATCGGCGTCGACGGCAAGCATGGCCCGATCAACGCGCCCACCGTCTTCAATGCCGCCTTGAATTTCGTGCAGTTCTGGGATGGCCGTGCCGCCAGCCTTGAGGAGCAGGCCGCAGGGCCAGTGCACAATCCGCTCGAAATGGCGTCGAACTGGGCTGAAGTCCTGCCCAAGCTGCGCAGCGATGCCGGTTATCGCGATGCCTTCCAGCGCCTTTATCCACAACAGGGCATGCGTGGCGAGACTATCGTCGATGCCATCGCAACTTACGAACGCACGCTGATCACCACCAACAGCCGCTTCGATCGCTTCCTGCAAGGCGAAGCGACCGCCCTCAGCGCACTGGAGCAGAACGGTTATCAGCGTTTCCTCGACTATGGCTGTGCCAGTTGTCACCAGGGTGCACTGCTCGGCGGCAACATGTATCAGCGCTTTGGCGTAATGGGTGACTACTTCGCGGGACGCAGCCCAAACGGGGCCGACCTCGGGCGCTTCAACGTCACTGGCCGCACGGAAGACCGCCATGTCTTCAAAGTACCCGGCCTGCGCAATGTCGCCGTCACCGGACCCTATTTCCACGACGCCTCGGCGAGTTCGCTGGAAGAGGCCGTCATCATCATGGGGCGCTACCAGCTTGGTCGTGATTTATCCGGCGCAGATGTGGCGTCAATCAGCGCCTTTCTGCGTACCCTCACCGGCGAATGGCAAGGTCGTCTGCTGGAATGAACGATCCGACATCCCAAAATATTTCCTACCGCTGGCTGTTCGCGATTGGCGCGGGCGTCGTGCTGTTCTTCGTTGCCCTGGCCGCGCTTTACCAGCGCGCCGAAATGGTCAGTCCCGAGCAGCACTTTGCCTATACGCAAAGCTTGCGCGACCTGCGCGAAATCGACACCCGTATCGAGAGCGAGCTGCTCGCCAATCGCCTCGAACTCTCGCGCAATTACGATGCCCTGACCCGCCACACCCTCGACGCCACAGGCCTCGGCACCCAGATACTCGCCACCCCCACCTTCCTGGCGGACAGTGACCGCGAGACGGTTCAGTCGGCCGCGCGTGCCTTGCAGGTCAGCCTGGCAGACAAGGGCGACCTGGTCGATCGCTTCAAGCGCCACGATGCCGTGCTGCGTAACTCGCTGGCTTACTTCCCGGTCGAGGCAGCCGATTTTCTTGACCATGAAAATGGCTTCAGCGGCGCGGGGCGTTTGGCGGTGGATCGCTATGTCCGTGCCGTGCTGGCTTTTGCCCGCGCCCCCAGTGATGCGGGGCACGACACGGTTACCCGTGCCCAGGCGACGCTGGACAAGCCCGGCTTGACGTCCGTTCAACGCCTGCGTCTCAACAACCTGCGCCAGCATGGCGACGTGATCGTGGCGCACCTCTCCGATCTCGACCAGCTGATTGAGGACATTTTCACGCTGAATACCAGCCAACAGATTGAGGCACTCAATCGTCAGTACGCCACAGGTCATGTCCGGGCCCTCGCCACGGCTGACCGCTACCGCCGCCTGCTTTACGCGCTGGTCATCCTGCTGACCATTTACCTGGCGTGGACGTTTGCGCGCCTCGACCGCACACGGCGCTCACTCGAAGCGGCCCACCGCGAAGTCAGCAGCCGCTATACCGCACAGCTCGCCGCCGAAAAGCAGTTGAAGCTGCATGCCACCGCCTTCCGCAGCGCCCACGACGGTATCACCCTGACCGATGCCGCCGGCAACATTCTTGATGTCAATCCGGCTTTCAGCCGCATCACTGGCTATGAGCGCAGCGAAGTCATCGGTCGCAACCCGCGCGTGCTCAAGTCCGGTCGCCACGACCATGAGTTTTACGCAGCGATGTGGAAGAACATCAACGAATCCGGCAGCTGGCGCGGTGAAATCTGGAACCGCAACAAGTATGGCGAAATCTACCCCGAGCTGCTCTCGATCTCCGCCGTGCGCGATGAAAGTACCGGCCAACTCACCAACTACGTGGCCGTCTTTGCCGACATCGGGCGTCTCAAGGCACAGGAAAAGCAACTCACGCAGATGGCCTACTTCGACGCCCTCACCGAGCTGCCCAACCGTACCCTGCTGGCCGACCGCCTCGTCCAGGGCATCGCCCAGTCGCGCCGCAGCGAAACGCTGATGGCCATCTGCTATCTCGACCTCGACGGTTTCAAGCCAATCAACGACACTTGGGGCCACGATTTCGGCGACAAGGTGCTGATCGAAATCGCCAGCCGCCTCAAGGAAGCCCTGCGCGGCGGTGATACCGTGGCGCGTCTCGGCGGCGACGAATTTGTCCTGCTTCTGCTCGGCCTCGGCAGCGAGGATGAATGCATTGCGGCCGTCGAGCGCCTGCTCCTGGAAATCGCCAAGCCGCTGGGTTGCCTGCCCGAACCGTCGGCGGTCTCGGCCAGCATCGGCGTCACCCTGTTTCCGCTCGACGACGACGATCCCGACACGCTCATGCGCCATGCCGATCAGGCCATGTACCAAGCCAAGCAGAGCGGCAAGAATGGCTACCATCTCTTTGATGCCGAACAGGATCGTTCGGTGCGCACCCGCTTTGATCGGGTCGCCCGCATTCGTCAGGCGCTGGAAAACCACGAACTGCTGCTCTACTACCAGCCCAAGGTCAATATGCGCGAAGGCCGGGTGATCGGCGCCGAAGCGCTGATTCGCTGGAATCACCCCGAGCGCGGCATCCTGCCACCGATCGAATTCCTGCCGCTGATCGAGGACGACGATCTGATCAAGCTGATCGGTGACTGGGTGATCGAGACTGCACTGATCCAGCTCGAAGTCTGGCGCGCGATGGGTCTGGAATTGCAGGTCAGCGTCAACGTCGCCGGGCGCCAGTTGCAGGCACCGGAGTTCGTGGAAAAGCTCAAGGTGGCGCTGTTCCTCCACCCGACCGTGGCCCATCAGCTCGAGCTCGAAGTGTTGGAAACCGCAGCACTGGAAGATGTCGTCAAGACCTCGCGCGTCATCGATGAATGTCGTGCGCTCGGCGTGCATTTTTCACTCGACGATTTTGGCACCGGCTATTCATCGCTCACCTATCTCAAGCGCCTGCCGGCCGAAACGATCAAGATCGATCAGAGTTTCGTGCGCGAAATCCTCAGCGATCACAACAACCTCGTCATCGTCCAGGGCGTCATCGGTCTGGCCAATGCGTTCCAGCGTCACATCATTGCCGAAGGCGTCGAAACCGCCGAGCATGGCCGCCTGCTGATGCAACTCAACTGTGACGAGGCTCAGGGTTACGGCATTGCCAAGCCGATGCCGAGCGAACAACTCGCCAACTGGGTCAAACACTGGCAACCCGACCCCAGTTGGCAAGGTGCCCGCGACCTTTACTGGGAAGACTTCGACTACCCGATCATGATCGCCGAGGTAGAGCATCGCAACTGGGTGGCGCAGCTTGTGTACGCCATCAACGAGGGTTTACCGCCCCCCCAGCGGCATCTTGCCGATCCGCAACATTGCCGCTTTGGCCTCTGGTATTACGGACGCAGCCGCAGTCGCCACACGGCCCAGCCCGCCTATGCCGCCATCGAGCGTCCCCACCGACGGGTGCATGAAGTGGCGCAGCGCATGGACGAACACTGGCGGGATGGTCATCTTGATGCGGCACGCGCACTGATTCCAGAACTGCTGACCGCCCGCGATCAGACCTTGGATGCCTTGCGTGCGCTGCAACTCGCCGTCGCCGTGCGGCGCACGGACGACCGATGATTGCAGTGCTGGGATCAGGCAGCCGGTAGTGTGGTGATTTGGCGGACACGCGAAAACCGCCACACGAACAACGCCAGCGCCAGCGCACCCACACCGCCAAAACCGATGGCCAGGCGCAAACCGAAATGTTCCCCGAGAAAGCCCCCCAGCACGGCGCCGGGGCCGGCCGGCAACAAGGTCATGAAGCGCATGGTGCTGGTCATGCGCGCCAGCAGCGGTGCCGGTGTCAGTGTCTGACGGATCGCCAGCATGTTGCTGAAGATCAGCACCGTGCCACTACTGAAGCACAGCAACATGGCAATGAAGGCCACCACACCCAAACCGCCCTCGGGCGACAGCGCCAGTTGCAGCCAACCGCTGCCGCTGAGTGCCAAACCGAGAATGAAGCAGGGCCCTGGGCCGATGCGGTGCGACAGGCGATGGCCCAAAGAACTGGCGATCACCGTCCCCAGACCCGCAGCGGAAAAACACAATCCATATTGGTAAGCGTTCAAGCCGAGCACGCGGGTGGCGAACAACACCTGAACGACCATCGCCGCCGTTTGAAAGAGTTGCCATGTCGCCACAATCAGCGCCAGCGCAACCAGCGTACGGTGACCGAAGACAAAGCGCAGGCCTTCGCGCAGGTCCGGCCAGAATGCCCTGGTACGTACCGTTGGTGGTGCTTCGACGACGCGCACGCCGCGCAACAGCAAAACGCTCACCAGCAACAGGGTGCCATTGGCAAAGAAGGCCAGCGACGAACCGACCAGCTTGATCAAGGCTCCGGCGGCGGCCGGGCCGGTAATTTCCGCCAGCGAACCGGCCACGCTGTTGCGGGCATGCGCCGCCACCAGTCGCTCGCGACTGACAATCTGGATCAGCACAATTTGCGCCGCCGTACCCGAGATTACCGAAACGCAACCGGCGGCAAAGGCAATCCCATAGAGGAAACCCATGCTCATCAGATCCAGTGCCCACACCAGCGGACAGCTCAGGAGCACCAGTGCCATAGCGGTTTCGCCGGCCCGATAGACGGGCAGCTTGCGCACACGATCAAGCCACACGCCCACCGGCAGCATGAACAGCACATAAGGCACCGAACCCACCGCCACCAGCAAGCCGATTTCCTGCGGTGTCGCCTGCAATATCATGGCACTCGTCAGTGACAAAGCCAACGAGGTGATATGCCCACCAAACGAACTGATCAGGATCGAGAACCAGAGACGCCGGTAATTGTGATCGCGCCACAGATCATCGGCCGGCAGGTTGAACACGCGACTTTGCTCCGTAATTGGATGAGAATAGACGGATGCTACTCATAAAGACCCTCTTGGCGTCCTGCGCAGTCCTCCTGATGTGCGGCAAGCTCTCGGCGCAAACGGTACGCGAGCAGGAGATTGTCGAGTGTCGCAGCGATGAGATTGCCGTCTGGCAGGATGGCATCGACCGGCCGGTCGCGCATGTCGCCCTGCAAGTGACTTATCAGCACGACGGTGCCCCCGGCTGGTTCGACGCGGCACGGGTAGAAAACCTCATCAGTCGCGCCGCACAGGAATGGGCAAAATGCGGCATCCCGGTAACAGTTGTCGCACCAAACACCGTCGCCCCGCAGGGAACCGGTACGATCCGGGTGCAATGGAGCGACAAGGGCAGCATGGGCAATTTCGGGCTGGCCAATCTCACGCAGCGCACCCTCTCTCTGGGGCCGAAAGCCTTCGGCATGCTGCACGACAGAAATCCATCACACGATGCCATGCAGACGCTGCAAATGGTCATCTCGCATGAGATGGGGCACTTCTTCGGTCTCATGGCCCACTCGCGGCGCTGTGTCGATGTATTGTCCTACTACCACGACGGCAAGGGCGCCCAATGCTACAGCCGCGATCCGGCGGGGCTCAAGTCGGTCGTCGAATATCGCCATACCCTGCCAACCGCCTGCGACATCGCCCGCTGCCGGCGCATTAACGGCCGCTAGGGAACTGTCTGCGTGCGGCATTGTCTTCCTCTTTATCGCTTACCGGATGATCCGCCATGTCCAGACACTTTCGCCTGTTACTTATATTGGGAGCCTGCATGATGCCGACACTCGCCGCCGCTGAATCGATCGTCCTCGGCATGGGCTGCTTCTGGGGCGCGGAAAAGCGCATGGGCGAGTTGAATGGCGTACTCGATGTCGAGAGCGGCTATGCCAACGGCGACATCGAAGGCAGCTACGAGGCCGTGCTCGCGCATGAGAAAGCCGTGCAGCGCGGCCAGACACAAAAGCGCAACCACGCGGAAGTCATCAAGGTCAGCTTCGACCCGGCCAAGGTCAGTCTTGAAACCGTCCTCGCACGTTTTTGGGAAAGCCATGATCCCACCCAGGGCAATCGGCAAGGCAACGATGTCGGCACCAACTACCGCAGCGCGATCTATACCAACAGCGACGCACAACTGGCCGCCGCCAACAAGACCCGCGACATCTATCAGGCAGCCCTCAAGGCAGGCGGGCGCGCTGCCATCACCACCGAGATTGCGCCGCTGAAAAAGTATTTCAAGGCCGAGGAATACCACCAGGACTACCTGAAGAAAAATCCCAATGGCTACTGCGGACTGGGCGGCACCGGTGTGAAATATCCGGGGTCGGTCGCCTCGGCCAAGGTCGCAGCCCCAGCCAAGCCGCTCGATCCGAAATCACTCAACCTCAAACGCCAGTTGATCGTCTTCGAAGCTGAGGACTGCCCCTACTGCAAGCAGTTCAAGGCCGAAGTGCTCGACAGTTGGAAATCCGCCGTGCCCGTGGCGCGCAGCATGAGTGCCCAAGCGCCAGCCGGCTGGACACTGGAGAAAGCGCTGTTCGCCACGCCGACCATCGTGCTGTTCGAAAACGGCAAGGAAGTCTCGCGCTTCACCGGCTATAACGGGGAGAAGCCGCGCTTCTGGAAGTGGCTTGGCTTCCACCTGCTCACGCCCGAGCAACAGAAGATTGCCTTCGAGCAGGGCACCGAGCGGCCCGGCACCGGCTCGCATCTCGACGAGAAACGCCCCGGCACCTTTGTCGATCCGATCACTGGCGCCGCTTTATTCCGCAGCGATACCAAATTCGAC
This sequence comes from Rhodocyclaceae bacterium, assembly GCA_030824115.1. GTDB lineage: Bacteria > Pseudomonadota > Gammaproteobacteria > Burkholderiales > Rhodocyclaceae > Sulfuricystis. The sequence continues at coordinate 11,632 of JAVBYI010000001.1, forward strand.
AGCGGCACCGGCTGGCCGAGCTTCTTCAACCCGCAACCGGGCGCGCTGACCGAACATATCGACAACGCCCACGGCATGCGCCGCGTCGAAGTGCGCAGCGCCAGTTCCGGCATCCATCTCGGCCATGTCTTCGACGACGGCCCGCCGCCCACCGGCAAGCGCTACTGCATCAACGGCAATGTGCTGAAGTTCGTGCCGGATTGAAAATGTCGGCGCTGGCGAGACGGCAATCATCGCTGCCTTTTCGCTGCCATCGTCATCATCGGCCAGCACTGGTTTCCAGCGCTTGAATCAGCGGCTACCTCCATCGCGCAGGTGCAACCCGCGGCCGACCTGAATCACCGCCGTCTCGCCACGCAGAACCGCCAGCCCGCGCGCAAAGCTGCCGACGCCCGGCGACTGCACAAACACACAGGGCTTGCCGAGTTTCTTGCAAGCCTCCTTGAGGCGGTAGTAGGCCGCATGCGAAACGCAACCGGCCTGACAGACCACGGCATCGGCCGCGCTTACCACCGCATCGATGCGGTGCAGGCTTTCTTCCTGGCCGCCATCGTGGTGCAGGAATTTCCCGCCTTGCGTTTCAACCAGACGGCGATAGCCATCGACCAGATTGGTCTTGCCGCCAATGCACAACACGCAACGTCCCGCCAGCGCCGCCTCGGCCGGACAGGTACGCCCGCAGCCGCCGGCACCTGACACGCCCTCGCAGCCTCCGCCGATACCCAAGGCCAGTTCCAGTGCCGTTTCGGCGGCCATCAGGCTGTCTTGTGCTTCGTTGAGTGCCATCGCCAGTGTTTCGGCACGGCGCACATTCGCGGCATTGCGTTCTTCCAAGGTCTCGATGCGCTGGCTCATCGCTTCGGCACGGCCGTAGAGATTGCCATAGTCACGCGCGGCCTTGCGCGCTTCGGCCAGTTCCAGTTCGCGATGACCGAGTAGCGCCGCCCGTTGCTCGGCGTCGGCCAGACGGCGCTGCAGATCGGCAATCGCCTTGTCTTTCTCGCGTTGCGCGACCGCCAGACCCATCTTGAAGGCAGCGGCCTCATTGCGCAGATGGTGGTTCTCCTGCTTCAACTGCTCCAGTTTGCGCAGGTCAGCACGCACTTCCGCACCCGTCTGATGCGACAGCATGTGCAGGTCGCCATACAGAATCCGGCTGCCCTCCTCGCTCATGTCGGCATGGCTCCACGCCGCCCACAGCGCGCCGGCAATATCGTTGCCGGCATCAAGCGCCTCCTGCCAGAGGTCCAGCACGGCTTCTTCACCGCGCATCCGGTTGAAACGCTGCACGGTGGCGGCGTAGCGCTTGTCGAAATAGCGCTGGATCTGCTCGGCCACCTCGGTGCGTGTATCGCAACTGCCGACGAAGGTCGTATGCAAGGTGTAGTCGGACATTTCACGCTGGTCGAAACCGGCGCGTGTCGCAATCTTGCGCATTTCGGCCACCGGCAGGCAGGTGCCGACCAGAGGGCAGTGCGAGCGATGCGAAATTTCCCAGAGTTTCTTGCGGCGGCGCCCGGCCACCGAAGGCAACGGAGCTTCGCTGTCGCCGAAGGCGGTTTGAAATAGCTGGGTCAGTGAGGTCGACATGATAGGCAGTCTCCAATCGGATGTTGGGCTGGCTGCCTTGATCGCCGACGTGCGGCAAATCTGGGTGGCTGGCAAAAAATCGGTGCTGGCAGGACGGCGTCAGAACGTGCCTATCAGCACGCTTTGCGCTTCACGGGCCAGAGCAGGCCGCTCATCGGCGGCCTCGTGACGCGGCACGCCGTTTTCGCCGTCGCGATCGAGAATCTCGACCAGTTCGCGGGCGTGGCGCCGCAGGTGGTCGTCAGCCTCCACATCATTGGCCACCTTTTCCAGCAACATGGCCGCCAGATAGGCGGAACGCTGGCAGCCGGTTTCCATGTGACGGGCCAGATGGGCGAGGGCGCCGGCGACAATGCGGGCCGGCGGTTGCTCAAGGGTTGCGTGCTGAGTTTCCATCATTGCTCCTGATCGTTGAAATGCGATTGCAGCAGATGATAATCATTCGCATGTAGAATGTAAATTGTTATTTGGAGATTCCGCCATGAACCTCATCGCTTCATCCATTCCGGGCCGCCTGCGCCTGCACCACGCAAGCTTGCGCAACCCACGCCATCTGGCGCAACTGGCCGCCGAGATCGGTGCCTGGCCGCCGGTACTATCCGTCGTCCCCAACGCCAGGGCAGGCAGCCTGCGGGTGCTCTATGATGCAGCGGCACTGCAAGAGGCGGATTGCATCAGCCGCTGCGAAACCGCCTTGCAGAAGTTGCTGCCCAGCAAAACATCACAGAAACCGGTCCGTACGCGACCAGGCAAGGCAAGCGGCCGGTCAAGCCCGTTCAGTCCGAACCGTCTGGCCAAACGTGGCATGCTGGCAAGCTTGGCGCTGTCGATGTTGCTCGCCACCACCGGCGCCAAAAAATGGCATGCCCTGACGGGCGTGTTCTTCCTGCATGCCCTCGGCGTCCATCTCTGGATCTACCGTCACCGGATTCTCAAGTAATTCACCGGGTAAAACGGCGGTTGCAACTCCCCCAATCAGGTCCCGGTGCCGTGGTCGATGGATAGCGGCTTTCCATACAACCAACCTTGCGCCAGGCCGATGCGGCAACCCGACATGACGGTATGCTGGGCCTCCGTTTCAACGCCTTCCGCCAACACGCGACAGCCGAGTTGCAGGAGGCGCTCGGCGGTGGCGGCAATCGCGGGCACATACGGCGAACCGCGTTCCGCATTGCGCACAACGGTAATGCACAGCTTGACGATGTCCGGTCGCAAGACCCGCACGGTCTCCATGTCGGCAAAGCCGCAGCCTGTATCGTCCAGCGCAAGGCCTACACCGCGCGCGCGCAGGTCATCGACCGCATTCCGCAATTGGTCGGCGCCACCAAGGGGCAGGTGTTCGGTGAGTTCGAACATCAGCTTGTTGGAGCCGGCGAGCGGCAACAACTCGGCAGCCCGAAGCAAGGCATCGGGACCCAGATTGATGGTCAGGAAGGCGTCTTTGGGCAGCTTGCCGCGCGTCCGCTCCAAAGCCAGCTCGGCACACAGCAGTTCCATCTCAACCGTGCGGCCAGCGCTGTGGGCCGCTTCAAACAGATAATCCGGGCGCTCCAGCGGCGAATTATTCGGGCCGCGCGACAGGGCTTCAAGCCCACCACGGTGCGGTCGCGCATGCGCACGATCGGTTGCAGCACGGTGCTGACCGAGCGGGCAGCCAGGATCGCCTCGATATCGCCCGTCGGTGCAGGAAACTCAGACAACCGGCGTTGCGGATCGGCGAGCTTTGCGTCCACCCAGGCAAATGGGCAGGTGCCGCCGGCGAGCGCGTCGGACGGCAGCGGCAGCACTTCCAGACTCAGGGGTATCCGCATGCCGGTACCCATGCCAAACACGGATAACAACAGATCATGGGCCAGCCGACGCCCTGCCCGCTCGATGGCAGCAAAGGTTTCGCTCGTATCGCGGGGCAGATCGCCCGAAAGAATGCGGAAGTGCGTAGTCCAGCGTGCCTCGGTATCGCGCCATTGACGATCAATGATCGTGTGTTGCGCCAGCAGTCGGTCACACAACTCGTGCAGTGCAACGCCGAAATCGGTCATGGCACGGCCCACCGCCTCGTCGCCAAAAATGTCGGTCAGGCGCTGGTGTTGGGGAATGGTAATGGCAAGCGCGGCAACAGTTTCGGTCATCTGGATGGTCGGCAGGTGGAAACGGCTGCGAGTTTATACGCAAAGTTCATAAATGTCGGCGTTGGCGAGACGGCATGGCAGGACGGCCATGCCATCGGTATCAGTCTGCCAGCGCGCGCTGCCCGCCAGTCAACGCATTGAGCAGGATGGCGATGGTGGTGCCGTTGTGCGCCACCGAGGCGGCCACCGGCGTCAGTTGGCCCAGTGCGGCCGCACCCAGAATGGCGCTATTGACACCCACGGTCAGCTTGAAGGTTTTGTCGATGAGTTGCATCGTGGCATTGGCCAGCTGCTTGGCATCCGCCACGCGCTCGATGCCATCTTCCAGCAGGGCGATGTCCGAGGTCAGGCGCGCGATGTCGGCGCCCTGCTGCATGGCGATACCGACATGGGCACCAGCCAGCGCCGGGGCATCGTTGATGCCATCGCCGATGAAGGCGATCTTCGCGCCGGCGGCCTTCATTTGCGCAACCTGTGCCGCCTTCTGCTCGGGCAACAGTTCGGCATGGAAACCGTCAAGGCCCAGTTGTTCGGACAACTCGGCGGCACGTTCACGGTGATCACCGGTCAGCATGAGGATGCGTTGTGCACCGAGCTTGCGCAGCCGCGCCACCGTGGCGGCACTGGTGGCGCGCACCTCGTCCTTGAGCGCGATAACGCCGATCAGCCGGCCACCATAGCCGATGTAAAGCAGGGTCTTGCCCGCCCGGAACAGGCGGTCGATGCGCCGCTGCTGCGCGGCAGATATCAGCACGCCTTCGTCTTCCGCGACGAAGTGGCGCGAGCCGACGACAATGCGCTGGCCGTCAATGACGCTGGCGACACCATGCGCGGCAATGAACTCGACCTCCTTGTGATCGAAATGGCGGCCCTGATTCTTGCGCGCCGCCTCCACCACGGCCAGCGCAAGCGGATGGAAATAGTGCTCCTCCACCGAGGCGGCCAGATCGATCAGATCCTTGGCCGTGTAGTGCGGATCGAAGGCAATGGAATCGGTGACGGCGAGCTTGCCGGTGGTCAGCGTGCCGGTCTTGTCGAACACAAAGGTATCGGCTTCGGCGAGGCGCTCCAGCACGTCGGCGCCCTTGATCAGGATGCCCTGCTTGCCGGCGCGGAACATCGCCGACTTGAAGGCAACCGGGGTTGCAAGTTTCAGCGCACAGGAATAATCGGCCTGCAGCACGGCGGCGGCACGGCGCCAGTCGCCGGTAAGAAACCAGGCCGCACCGGCAAGGCCCAGCACCCCGGGTACCAGCTTGTCGGCCAGCTTGGCCGCACCCAGTTGCGCATTACTCTTGGCCGTCAGCGACTGCTCGACATAATCGGCAATGCGTGCCGCCGCCGTCTTGCGGCCGACGTGCTCGGCATAGATGCGCAGGCGACCCTCTTCCACCACCGTGCCGGACAGCACTGCATCGCCGCGCGTGCGATTGACGGGCACACTCTCGCCGGTCATCGCGGCTTCGTTGACCAGCGCCTCGCCGCCCAGCACGGTGCCATCGACCGGAATCGTCGCCCCAGCGCCGACAATCACCGTCGCGCCAACGCCGACATTTTCGGCCTCGATCTGCTGCTCGACGCCATCCACCTCGACCCAGACCAAGCCGGTATCGGGCCGCAGCAGTTTTTTCAACATGTCGTCCGAACGGCGGGCGATGGAGTTTTCCAGATACTCGCCGAGTGCCAGCATGAACACTGTCGTGTTGGCGGCCACATAGTCGCGGCTGCCGGTCGAAATGGCGACGGCCAGCGCTTCGAGCACATGCGAGTTGATGCCTGCCGAGAACAGGTCAGCCAGCGCCCCGCGATAGAGCGGCAGCGACGCCGCCAGCGTGGCCGGCATCTGCAACCCAGCGGGCAGCCGGTTGGTGGCGAGCAGCAACGCCGCACTGGCGACCACAGTCGCCAGTTCCTTGTCGGCACCGTTCGGGCTGGCCGGCGTGGCTGATGGCAAGCTCAGGGCGAGAAGGGCATCCTGCAGGCGCACGCAATCTGTCGTCGCCGGATCAAACGCAATCACCAGCGAACGCGCCGCCGCGTTGAGGCGCACCTCTTGAACCCCCGGCAGATTTTCGACCGCCCGCACAATCGGCCGCGCCTCGCAAGGCACCCCTCGTCGCAGACGAAACCGGAAGCGCACACGCGTCGGCAGGCAGTGCGCCGGCGCCAGCGTGGCGAAGATCGACCACTCGCTCATCGCAACGATCAGGCGCTGTGCTGCTCCGCAGCCATTTCGGCCTGAATGTCGGCCATCTGCTCCTTGATTTCCTCGAAGCCGCCGGCAACGCCCGTATAGAGCTGCATACCGGCGCGCATCAGCTTGGCGCGCATCGCTTCATCACCCAGCAGATACACGGCCGCCGCACCAATCAGTGCACCGGTCAGAAACTGCTGGCCGGTACCGAGCGCAGCCAGACCGGTGGGATGACGTTGCCCCAGCAGGGCTTCGAGACTTGTCCGATCCAGACCCGCGAGGACGTTCTTGTTCTTGGCTTTTTTCTTCTTGCCCAATTTCAGCTCCTTGTTGAATAGCAGTTCTTCAATGCCCACCGCCGTAGAGAGTGCCGTTCCGCCGAGCAGGACGGAACGCAACAGATCCTGGCCCGTGCGCTTGTCCTGCAACGCGGACAGCATGCCGGTGGCAATGGCGCCGCGCAAAAAGCTGGCGGACAGTTCACGCGGCAAGCCGCCTTTTTTCTTTGCCGGCTTCATGCCACAGCTTTGACCGTTGTTTTCGGCTTGCGGGGTGCACGCTTGGCAGCCGGTTTCGCGGCCGGCTTGGTCACGGTCTTTTTCGCCTTGTCCGGCTTTTTGACCGGCGCATCGCTGGCCGAGCGGCGCAGCAGGGCAAGGCCGGACTGTGCGGCGGAACGTACGCTGCTTTCCGCCGTACCGGCGGCACTACGTAGGCGCGACCCGGTTTCGTTCAGGGCATTTTTGGCACGCTCACTGCGCAGCGTGGCAATGGCCGCCGCACCGACGGCCAGTCCGGCAATAAAGGGCAAGAGGGGGATCATGACGTTTCTCCTTTGGACGGTGAAATCAGGGGGTAGATGTGGCCGCGCTGGTCAGCAGGCCCAGCAAGGTGGCTGCGGCCGGTGTCTGTCTTGCGGCCAGCAAATCCGGCCAGGCCGCATCGGGAATGGTGGTGGCGTCGTAGGCGACAACACAGGAGCGGGCCAGCAGGTTGAGCGAAATATCCTGCACGCCGCGCACCGTGCCGAGCGCCTGCTTCAGCCGATCGCTGCCCAACGCCCGCAATGCCGGCTCGTCAAGCGCCGCCGGGTCAAGCTTGAGCCGCACCCGTCCGGAAATCTGATGGGCAATGCGCAAGTAGGGGGCAAATGTCGAAACGACTTGCCACGGATTGATGCTGGAATGGGTATTTGATTTGTCAGCCATGGTGCCATCAGGTGTCTTTCCCTGGCTGGCTGGCCGCAAGAGGGGGCGGCTGGCTGGCTACTGGATTGTTACAGCGAGTAATTTAGCATCCGCATCCAGCGCGATGTTGATCCAGATCAGCAAAAGTCGGCGCTGGCAAGACGGCACCTTACTTGGTCAGGATCAGTTTGCCGGCCTTGGTGCGTTGCAGGCGATAAGTCTCTCCGTTGTGCTCAATCCAGACCTCGTGGCTACCGGCAAACAGTTCGGCGCTGTCGAGTACCGGCAAGCGGTTGGCGGTTACGCCTTGATATTCCGCTAAAGGTTCGGACGCGGTTTTCTTGTCGTCTTCGCTCAAGACCGCACCCCCTTCCGCTCGCGCAATTCGGCATGGAATACGCGGCAGGCGCTACCACCGCAGCGCTTCATCCGGTACATGTTGATATCGGCCAGTTCGAGCAGCCCCTGTGCCGTGATGCTCATGCCGCAGAAGTAGGCCACGCCGATGCTGGCGCCGACATCGACCTGGGTGTTGGCAAGCTCGAACGGTGCATCGAAAGTCATCAGCAGCTTCTGCAAAATCGGCGCGCACTCGGCCGGGCCGTCGATGTGATTGAGGATGATGGCAAACTCGTCACCACCGACGCGCGCCACCGTGTCGATTTCGCGCAGACAGGCCTGCAGGCGTTGTGCCACTTGGCACAGGATTTCATCGCCGGCCAGGTGGCCCCAGGTGTCATTGACCGGCTTGAAGCGATCCAGATCGAGGCACAGCAGCGCACCGCCATGGCATTCGCGACGTGCCTGCAGCAGGGCACGCTCCAGCCGGTCGAGGAACAAGGTGCGGTTCGGCAGGCCGGTCAGCACATCGTGGTGCGCCAGATGCCGCAGGCGATCCTCCTCGCGGATGCGCCGCGTGATTTCCTTCGAGGTGGCGACGAAGTGGGTAATTTCCCCGCTTACCATGCCCGCCCGAATCGGGCTGATAGTCTTGTGCTCGAAAAAGATTTCGCCATTCCTGCGACGGTTGGCGAACACGCCTTCAAAGACGCGGCCGGCCAGAATCGTGCGCCACAGTTCGCCGTAAAACGCCGGTTCATGCCGCCCTGACTTGAGAAAATTGAGCGGCTTACCGAGCACATCGGGCGCCTCATACCCGGTCACGCGTTCGAAGGCCGGATTGACGAATTCGACCTGACCGCGCACATCGGTAACGATCACGGCATCGCCGATCTGCGTCATGACCTGCCTGAAAACTTCTTGTCCGGGTTGTAAGCCTGACTGTTCCAGCGTGCCCGCTTTCATCAACATTGTCGTGCTCCCGTCGCTTCGTCGTCGAGGACACTGGCTGGGGCTGACCTGGCTGGTGTGGTTGAACTGCAAATTCATGTCAAAGTCCAAAAATCGCCGGCCACCAGGCGACGCCGACCACCGCGCTGCCGACGATGCCGGGCAGCAACGGCAGCCACCGGCGCGTGGCGGGCACGCCCTGACGGGCGAGGATGCGCTCGCCGAGCCAGATACTCCAGACCGCGCCGACAAGGAACATCAGCACCTTGCCGCCCTGCACGCCGGCTTCGCCCAGCGGCGTCATGCCCAGCGGCTCGAACAACATGCTGCCGAGGCCGACGATCAGCGAGACCATCGCCACCGGCGCATATTGATAGCCAAGCTCGGTAAAGCGCTGGCGCAAATCGCCATCGCCGCCGCACAGGCCGGACAGGCGCGCGGCGGCGGCTGTCAGCCCGCCCAATACCACGGCCATTGCCAGCATGAAACCGCTCATGAATCCGACGATCATCACAAAATCCAGCCACCAGAAAACCTCCGCACGCTCGGGGTGTACGCTCATCAGCCAGGATGGGCCTGGCACCAGCAGCCACGACCAGTCGCGCTCGATGGCGAATTCGGCAGCGGCCTGACGCATCTGCTGGTACTGCGGCAGGATCAGCCAGAGGAAGCCACCGAGCGCGATGCCGGTGTCGAGGAAGAGCATCCAGGCTTCGGCGAAGTTGGCGCGGTGGCTGCGAATTTCTTCGATCTCGCTGCCAAGGCGGCGGAACACCATGCGCACGCTGCCCTTGGCACCGGGGTTGACGCAGCGGAAGCATTCGATGCAGTGGCGCGATTCGGCCTTGAAGGGCAGGTCGATCATGGTCGGGCAGGCGCCCTTGAGCGAATAGATGTCGCGGCCGGGCACTTTCACCTGCGGCTCGAAATTGACCGGGCCGAGGCGCGAATACAAACCGAGCACGCGACCAATCGGACAGAGGTGGCGGCACCACGCGCGCTTCTTGCGGCCGTAGAGGAAGCCGACCACTATTGCCAGCGCCATCGTACCGCCGAAGAGAATCGCCGCGCCGTCGGCGTGGTCGCGCACGCCGAGCGTCTGGCCGAGCAGGGTGACGAGGATGAAACTCACCGCCGGCGTGCCTTCCCAGCGCATCCAGCGCGGAATCTGCCATTGCAGCCCGACCTTGTTGGTCCACTCGGTCGCCGCGCCCATCGGGCAGAAGATGCCGCACCACGAACGCCCGGTGAAGATCACCGAGAGAAACACCAGCGGGAACCACACGCCCCATAGCAGGTAGTTGGCGAAACTCGTGTAATGCGTCCACGGCGTCGCCGTCTCGGGCGGATCGGGCAGGAACAGCGGTACGGCGATGACCGCGAGAAAGAGCAGGAACATCGCCGCATGCAGCCAGACCAGCTTGTCGCGATGGCGGACGAAGAAAGCCTCGATGAATTCGGAAAGGCGCGAGGTTTGCGCGCCCTGCCGGATCGCATTCGACTTGACGATGTGGATGGGCTTGGCAACGACGACGGAGTTGGACTCAGACATGGTAGCGGTTCGTCCAGTGGAAGAACATCAGCCAGCCATGGATGGCGACCAGTGCCGGCGGAACCAGCCAGAGCAGGCTGGCCACCGCTTTACTTGCCGTCCTGCCAGCGCCGACATTTTCAATCGTGCGCCAACCCAGCCAGAGCGCACTGCCCACGACCAGCGTCAACAGCGCTGCACGCAGACCGGGCAACCAGTCGAGGTTCGCGCCTTCGCCGCGCAGGTAAAGAGCAGTATCCATCGTCAGGCCAAGGAACAAGGTCACGGCAGCCAGCGGCAGGAGTGCCTGTGCCAGTACGCGCCAGTCAAGCCGCACCAGCCGCGCCGCCAGCCGCACGGCAATGAAGGTAGCGCCGCCGGACAGCAGCGACCCGCCGCCGAGCCAGATCAGCAGGGCCGCGCCATCAATCCAGACGAACAGGTTTTCCGTGACTGTCCAGTGCTCGACCAGCCAAGTGCCCAGCGCCTGCCGCAGACTGACGAAGGCGGGGTTGAGCGTCCACTGAAACCAGGCCGGCGCCAGGCCGAGCAGGCCGAACGAAATCAGCAGCGCAGACGGCGTCGCGAGCGGACGTCGACTGCGCCTCAACAGTGCGGCGAGCGCGAGCACCGGCAGCAGCAGGCCCCAGAACAGGTATTTCGCCAGCAGCGCCAGCCGGTCATGCCACTGTGCGACGGTGGGTGCCTTGGTAAAGAGTGCCATGCGGGGTGGCTGACCTTCGATCGGCGTCATGCAGAAGTTGGGGTCGATGAAATCGGTTGCGCCCCAGCCATCGGAAAGCAGCCGGGCCTCCGGGTGCGGTGCAGGCAAAACAGCGGCCAGCACGATCAGCAATCCGCACAGGACGGCCAGACTGCGGGAGGCAACATAGTGGGACATGGCGACAACCTTAGCCTTGGGCCAGCGGCTTGCGGTCGCCCTGTTTCATCTGCCAGAACGCATAGGCCCAGAACGTCAGGCTGGCCAGCAGCAGCATGCCTGCAGGCTGCGCGCGGTAGCCGACGAAATCGGCGAGGAAGCGGCCGACGCCCTGGCCGTCGTTCAACACATCGGACATGTCCCAGACCGGGTCGAGCAGTGGCGGCAGCCATTCCATGGCGATCATGCGGTCGATGCCGTTGGCGAGCAACGCGTTGGCGATCAGCAGCAAGAGGATTTCGCTGACGCGGAACAGCGTACGGTAATTGAGGTAACGCGCCCCGCGCGCCACCAGCCAGGCGGTTGCCAGTGCCGCGCCAAAACCCGCAGAGGCTGCCAGCAGCATGTTCATCAATGTGGCGCCTTCGGCTTCAAGGCCGAGACCGTAGAGGAAGACCACGGTTTCCGCACCTTCGCGCGCCACCGCCAGTGCGGTGATAGCGCCGATACCTAGGGCGCCTGCACGCTTTTCCGCCTGCGCTTCGAGCTCGCGCTTCATTTCGCGGCCATGGCGGTGCATCCACAGCACCATCTGCAAAATCAGCCCGGCGGCAACCAACACCATTGCGAGCTGGAATTTTTCCAGCGTTGCGCCGGCAAATTCGCTCTGGATCGCGTAGGTGGCATAACCGAGCGCCAGGGCCAAGGCCAGACCGGCACCCGCCCCGCCCCACACGCCACGCTTGAGCACAGCTTGCTCGGTAACGGGCTGGCGCACGATCCATGACAGCAATACGCCAATCACCAACATGGCTTCAAGGCTTTCGCGCCAGACGACGACAAGGGCGTTGAACATGATGCTTCTTTCCGTAACGTTTTACTTGGCGACGACCCACATCTTGCCGGTGTCCATGTGGAACTCGTCGATGAATTCGTACTCGCCGGGCTTGAGCTTCGGCAGGACGACAAAGGAGGATGCGCCGGGTGCGAGCACCTTCTCGACGCGCATGGCGAGGTTCTCGAATTCGATCGGGCCTTTGCCCTGGTTCCTGACGATCAGCTTGATGCGCTGGCCGACAGGCACTTCGAGCCGCTCGGGGAACAGCCGGCCATCCTTGGCGATGACCTCGAAGGTCGGCAGTTCCTGGGCGTGACTGTCTGCCGCCCAGCCCAGCCCGAGCCACAGCGCAAAGATCAGGAGCAAATGGAACAGGTAGGACGGGGCAGGCATGAGCACTCCCTAGAAGCCAAGCTTGGCACGCACGCCGAGGACCTTGACGGTGCTCGCCGTGGCATCGCCACCGGGGTTGCGAATCCACTGGAAGTTGGGCGACAGTTCGATGCCGTCGTTCAGCTTGAAGCGGTAATACAGCTCGGTCTGCTTCTCGCTGCCCGAGGCCTGATAACCATAGTCAGCCGTGGCATCGCCGTCCGCATCGACCGTCAGCGAATCACGCTGGAAGTCTTTGCTGGTACGCAAACTGCCAAAGGCGATACCCAGCGAATCCGCCGAACGCCGCCATGCTGTCCCCTCCAGTTCGGCGCCCAGGGTCAGTGCGCGGTCAAACAGCACGTAACCCGAGGTGTGACGGCCATAGCGGCCGAACAGCGTCAGGTCTTCCAGCACTTTCTGGTCGGCCGAAATGCCCCAGCCCTTGTTGCTCCGCTGCACGCCGTCGTAATTCTGTGCCCGGCTGTTGCTCCAGACGTAGGCGCGCACGGTTCCCGGCAGCATGTTTAGGCGGGTGTTCATCTCGGCCTGGCCAATCACGAACGATGCGCGTGGCGAGCCCGAGAAATTGGCACCATTGTCCGAAGCGAAGGCGCCGAGCGACAAGCCCCACTCGCTGCCCCTTTCCGTCTCGTTCACATATTGCAGGATCGCACCCGGCTGGAAGCCGTAAGCATCGGCGCCGATGTCGCCACCCGAATCAAGCAGCGGGTTATGCACAAAGGCGTTGTTCATGAACTTGGCCGATTCGTCGTCCGCCGCCGCGTTCTGGTCGAAGAAACCGAAGGGATCGATCTTGCCGACCGTCAGATCCAGACGCTGCCCGGAATCCTTGCCACCCAGCGGCATGGCGAGCTGATACCAAGCCTGGGCCAGGATGGCAAAGGAGTCGTCAGCACCGGCACCGGTCTGAAAGGCCGTCGTATTCGGCGTACTGGTATACGTCGTACGCAAGCCGACACCATTGCCCTGACCGAAGCGGAAGTGGGTGAAGAACTTTCCTTCGCTATCCCCCATCGAGCCAAACGGCATGCTCACGGTTAAATCACCGCGATAGTTGGTGCGCGATTCATCCAGGCCACTTGCCGTCCCGCGAGCGCCGACTTTTTGTCCGACGGCAATGAGGCTGCCCTCGACTTCGATGCCATCGGTTGCCTCGATCAGCTTGGTGACCGGGCCTTTGACGGCATCGACTTGCGCTTCGAGATGTTTGACGCGCGTCGCCAGCTCGGGTTCTTTTTCCGATAAACGCTCGGAAGCCAGCGCCTTTTCCAGTTCCTTGTTCTGCTTTTCCAGCATCTCAAGGCGCGCGGACAGACGCTTCAGTTCAGCCAGTACCGCGTCGTCGGCTGCCATGGCGGGCATGGCGAAGCTTGCTGCCAGCGCGGCAGCGATCAGTTTCAGACGCATGATCAATACCCGCCCTTCTTGCCGACGCCAGCGTAGGTGAATTCATACTCGGCTTCGACCGGCTTGAACCACGGACGGACGCCGGTGGCACGGTCGGTGTGGCGGCCGAACATGTTGCCGGCGGGGTTTTCCTTGGCGTTGGGCGGGTAGATGGTGAACTTGAGCTTGTACTTGCCCGGTCCCTTGAGCTTGACGTTGTCGCCGTAGTGCGGGCCGTCGGAAGCGACCATCGGCATCATGTCGCCCTTGATGACGTCATTGGTGCCAACCTTGGTCAACTCGTACTTGACGAGAATGTGCGGCACCCAGAAGCCTTCGGGAATGCCGTTCGCATTGTTGGCCAGCGCGTGAATATCGGCTTCAAGGTGGATGTCGGACTCGGCCGCCTTGCGCATGTGGCCTTCCGGCTCCATTTCGATCGGCTGCAGATAGACGGCGGCGACTTCCATGCCGGCTAAATTCTGCGGAGAGCCAATCGGGTATTCGAGGGCGAAGGATGAAGTCGCCCACAGGGCGGCGACGGACAGACAAAGACTACGGATAAAACGCATGGCAAACCTCCAAAGGTGGAAATGAAAAACACTTTGGCTGGCTTGCCGCGTCACTTGCTGCGGCTGGCTGGCTGGAAAGACTACTTGGTCAGGATCAGGCGGTTCTGGCGGGTAAGGCGCAGGCGGTAAAGCTCGGCACCGTGAGCGATCACCACTTCACTGCTGTCGGCAAACAGGGTGCCGCTATTCAGCGGCTGGCTGCTACCCGAAGCGACGGCCATCTTGGCCTGAAATTTATTGAGTCCCAGCAGGGGATCTCTGCGCGTGGTAATCATCACAAATACCTCCTAGAAGATGCGAATAAATCTCATCATACATGAGAATGTTTCTCAGATGCAAGATAAAATTTACCTACTGCTGACTCATAGCAATCCCCTATTACTGTTATCCGCACAATCAACTAGATTGAATGTCGCCCAACCTCTAAGATGACCTCATGCCCTTAACAATAAGGAAATCATCATGACTAACGAAAGCAAGTGCCCCGTCATGCACGGCGGCGTCACCTCGACCAATATGGCCCACATGGATTGGTGGCCCAAGGCCCTGAATCTCGACATCCTGCACCAGCACGACAGCAAGACCAACCCGCTGGGTGCGAGCTTCAACTATCGTGAAGAACTCAAGAAACTCGACATTGAGGCGCTCAAGAAGGACGTCAAGGCGCTGATGACCGACAGTCAGGACTGGTGGCCGGCTGACTGGGGCCACTACGGCGGCCTGATGATCCGCATGGCGTGGCACTCGGCCGGCACCTATCGCATCGCCGACGGCCGTGGTGGTGGCGGTACCGGCAACCAGCGTTTTGCACCGCTTAATTCCTGGCCCGACAACGCCAACCTCGACAAGGCACGTCGCCTGTTGTGGCCGATCAAGAAGAAGTACGGTAACAAGATCAGCTGGGCCGATCTGATCCTCCTCGCCGGTACCATGGCCTACGAGTCGATGGGCCTCAAGACCTTCGGCTTCGGCTTCGGCCGCGAAGATATCTGGCATCCCGAGAAGGACACCTACTGGGGTGCCGAAAAGGAATGGCTGGCGCCGAGCGGCAGCACCGGCAGCCGCTACTCCGGCGAACGCGATCTGGAAAACCCGCTCGCCGCCGTGATGATGGGCCTGATCTATGTGAACCCCGAAGGCGTCGATGGCAAGCCCGACCCGCTCAAGACGGCGCGCGACGTGCGCGTCACCTTCGCGCGCATGGCGATGAACGACGAGGAGACTGTCGCCCTCACCGCCGGCGGCCACACGGTCGGCAAGGCGCATGGCAAGGGCAGTGCCGCGAACCTCGGCCCGGCCCCGGAGGGCGCGGATGTCGAAGAACAGGGCCTCGGCTGGATGAACCACACCACTCGCGGCATCGGCCGCGACAGCGTGACCAGCGGCATCGAGGGCGCCTGGACGACGCATCCGACACAATGGGACAATGGCTACTTCAAGTTGCTGCTCGGCTACGACTGGTGGTTGCAGAAGTCGCCGGCGGGCGCCCACCAGTGGGAGCCGGTCAACATCAAGGAAGAAGACATGCCGGTCGACGTCGAGGACCCCTCGATCCGCTGCAAGCCGATCATGACCGACGCCGACATGGCGATGAAGTTCGACCCCGCATACCGCAAGATCGCGGAACGCTTCCGCGACGATCAGGCCTATTTCTCGGAAGTCTTCGCCCGCGCCTGGTTCAAGCTGACGCACCGCGACATGGGCCCGAAGGCGCGCTACATCGGCCCGGACGTGCCGCAGGAAGACCTGATCTGGCAGGACCCGGTGCCCGCCGGCCGCAGCGACTACGACGTGGCGACCGTCAAAGCGAAGATCGCCGCCAGCGGTCTCTCGGTCAGCGAGATGGTGTCCACCGCCTGGGACAGTGCCCGCACCTTCCGCGGTTCGGATAAACGTGGTGGAGCGAATGGCGCGCGCATCCGCCTCGCGCCACAGAAGGACTGGGAAGGCAACGAGCCCGCACGTCTCGCCAAGGTGCTGGCGGTCTATGAAAAGATCGCTGCCGAAACCGGCGCCAGCGTGGCGGACGTCATCGTCCTCGCCGGCAATGTCGGCGTTGAGCAGGCGGCGAAGGCGGCAGGCGTCACGGTCAGCGTGCCCTTCGCGCCGGGTCGCGGCGATGCCACCGACGCAATGACCGATGCCGAATCCTTCGATGTGCTGGAACCACTCGCTGACGGCTTCCGCAACTGGCTGAAGAAGGACTACATCGTGCAGCCCGAGGAGCTGCTGCTCGACCGCGCGCAGTTGATGCGCCTGACGGCCTGCGAGATGACGGCACTAGTTGGCGGCCTGCGCGCCATGGGGACAAACTTCGGGGGCACCAACCACGGCGTACTTACGGATCGTGTCGGCGCGCTGACCAACGACTTCTTCGTCAACCTCACCGACATGGCCTACACATGGAAGCCGGCTGGCAAGAATCTGTACGAGATCCGCGACCGCAAGACCGGCACCGTCAAGTGGACCGCCACCCGCGTCGATCTGGTCTTCGGCTCGAACTCGGTGCTGCGTGCCTATGCCGAGGTCTATGCACAGGACGATGCGAAGGAGAAGTTCGTGCACGACTTCGTTGCTGCCTGGGTCAAGGTAATGAACGCCGACCGTTTTGATCTGCCATAAGAAATTGCGGACGAAAAAAAGCCCCGGCTTGCCGGGGCCAAATAAATCCCGAAGAAACGAATTACTTCGAGAAGGGGGTCGGACGCGGGGTCTTGTCGCTGGAAGGCGGCAGAATCGGCATCAGGAACTGCGGCTGGTCACCGGTCAGCGTCTTCAGGAAGGCCACCACCTTGGCATTTTCGTCAGCGGTGAACTTCTTGCCGAGCTGGATGCGGCCCATGATATCCACCGCTTCGGTCAGGGTGTTGGCGGCGCCGTCATGGAAGTAGGGATAAGTCATTTCCACGTTGCGCAGGGTCGGTACCTTGTAGTTGAAGCGGTCGGCGTCCTTGCCGGTCACAGCACTGCGGCCTTCGACCTTGTCATTGGCCTTGTAGGCCGAAACGACACCCATCTTCTGGAACGAGGCGCCACCGACGGCTTCGCCGTTATGGCAGGCAACGCAGCCGCTTTCCTTGAACAGCTTGTAGCCGGTCTTCTCATCCGCTGTGAGAGCATCGGCCTTGCCGAGCAGCCACTGGTCGAAGCGCGAATTGGGCGTCACCAGGGTCTTCTCGAATTCGGCGATGGCCAGCGTCACCTGGTCGATGTCGATCTTGTCCTTGCCGAAGACCACCTTGAATTCGCGCACATACTGCGGGATCGACTCCAGCACATTGAGCGCCAGGGTGTGGGTAAAGGCCATTTCGCCCGGGTTGGCGATCGGGCCGCCGGCCTGCGCCTTCAGGTCAGCCGCGCGGCCATCCCAGAACTGGGCGACGTTAAGGCTGGAGTTCAGCACGGTGGGGGCGTTGATCGGGCCTTGCTGCCACTTGTCGCCCACGGAGGTCGGGATGTTGTCGGTGCCGCCCATCGAGAGGTTGTGGCAACTGTTGCAGGACATGATGCCGGACTTGGACAGACGCGGGTCGAAGTAGAGCTTCTTGCCGAGCTCGACCATGCCGAGGTTGATCTGCGACGGCGGTTTGATCGGAGAGATGGGTTCATTGGCCTGGGCCACGGAGATACCGGCGACACCAACCACCATCAGGGACGCAACGAGGGTACGGATTTTCATAAACACTCCTTTACTGGAAAAAATGGGGGCAAACAAGCTTGCGCGAGACGGCAAGATACCCATACAATGCCTACGGGTGTTGACGTAAGTCAATGATTTATAAGATAATTTATAGCATTTGCCTATCTGCTGCATAGCCTAACCCTATAAGGTCATTCATGAAGCTTTCTTCCCTGCGCTATCTCGTTGCCTTCGCCGATGAAGGCTCTTTCAGTAAAGCCGCCGAGCGTTGCCATGTCAGCCAGCCGACCATGAGCGTGGCGCTCAAGAACCTCGAAGACGAATTGGGTGTCTCCCTGATCGAGCGCAACAAGGGCCATGTCTCACTGACCGAACTGGGCTGGCAGGTCGCCGGCCAGGCACGCAAAACCCTCGACGAAGCGCGCCGCGTCGAACAGGTGGCACAACTCGGCAAGGATCCGCTCAACGGCAATCTGCGCCTCGGTGTCATCCACACCATCGGCCCCTATCTGCTGCCGGAACTGATCGGCGCAATGCGCAAGGTGGCGCCGGATACCCACCTCTACATCGAGGAAAGCATGACCGCGCTGCTTTCCGACTATCTGAAATACGGCACGGTGGATGCGGCGATCATCGCCCTGCCCTTCGACGTGCCGGGTATCCGGGTGCACCCGCTCTACGACGAGCCTTTCAAGGTCGTCGTGCCCAAGGGCCACCCGCTGGCCAAGCGCAAGAAGCTGTTGTCCAAGGACATTCGCGGCAACGATGTGCTGGTGCTCAAGGCAGGCAACTGCTTTCGCGAGCAGGTGCTCGATGCCTGCCCCGAGATCAGCCATGCCGACGGCTCCGCCCACGAGGGCCACTCGATCGAAACCGTGCGCTGCATGGTCGCCTCGGGTTATGGCATTTCCGTCCTGCCGGCCGGCGCGCTCGGCGGCATCTACACCAGCGACCTGGTCGTGCCGATTCCCTTTGAAGCCCCCGCCCCCTCACGCCGTATCGCGCTGGCTTGGCGCCAAGGCTTCACCCGCCCGCAAGCCATCGACGCCATCATCAAGGCGGTTGGCCTGATCGATAACCCGAGCTACAAGCATCTGCCAAACTAACCATGCCATACCGCCATAAATGACATGGAAGGCCGCCAGTATTGGTGTCATTTATGGCATCAGAAACTATCGATAAAATATTTCTTGTTTTATTTCATTAAGTTAATGTAAGTCCTTGGCTGTCTACATGGTGGCATGTTCCTTGTGTAGGTCTGACATACAGACCCATAACACGCAAGGACCCCAACGTGACCACCTGCACCGCCTCCTGCCAATGCGGCGAACTTGACCCGAAACGTCGCCAACTGCTGTTCGCCACCAGTGCAGCGGCCGCGGCTGCAGGTGCCGCCGTCGCTTTCCCGTTCGTCAATACCTTCGCCCCCTCGGAGCGCGCCAAAGCGGCCGGGGCACCGGTCGAAGTCGATATCTCCAAACTCGCCCCCGGCGAGATGATGACCATCGAGTGGCGCGGCAAACCGGTCTGGATCGTCAATCGCACGCCGGCGATGCTCGCTTCGCTGAAAAAAGTCGAGTCCAAGTTAGCCGACCCGCAATCCGCCCGTCCGCAGCAACCGGATTACGCCACCAACGAACACCGTTCGATCAAGCCGGAAATCTTCATCGCCGTTGGTATCTGTACGCACCTGGGCTGCTCGCCGAGCGAGAAATTCCAGACCGGCGCCGCGCAAGGCATGTCACCCGACTGGGACGGTGGCTTCTTCTGCCCCTGCCACGGTTCGCAGTTCGACCTGGCCGGGCGCGTGCTGGCCAACATGCCGGCGCCGACCAACCTCGAAATCCCGCCGCACCAATACCTCGCCGAAGCGCGTCTGCTGATCGGCGAGGACAAAAACACCTGATCGCCCAAATGTCGGCGCTGGCGGGACGGCATGAAAAAGCCCCGCCGCAGCGGGGCTTTCGGGCAGAGAAAAGTCGTCCTAGTGCACTTCTTCCCAGCCGGTAATCATCGCCTTGAGGTGTGAAGTCAGCGTCGCCCCGGCGGTAATCAGGTAGATGTGGGCAATCAGGAACAGCAGCATCATGAAGGCGCCCAGCACATGGAAGGTGGCCACCCAGTACAGGCTCAGGCTGCCCAGACCCCACGCCGCCCACTGGTCGTAGAACAGGTAGAGCCAGCCGGTTGTCCAGAGCAGCGGGCTGATGAACAGCAACACGCCCAGATAGGCGAGGCGCTGTAGCGGGTTGTGCTTGGACAGTTGCGTTTGACGATGCGGGTGCGGGGCATCCTTGAAAATGCCCGACAGATAGTACTGAATCATCGCCACGACGTTCTTGGTCGTCGGCACATACTGACGCCATTCACCGGTGGTGAGGTGCCAGAAGATCGCAAAGATCCATAGCCCCACTAGCGTCCAGGCGGCCGTGGTGTGATAACCCACCGCCTTCTCGAAGCCGAAGTTGCTGTAAGAGCCGTGGATCTCGAAGCCGGTCAGCATCAGGAAAATGATCAATGCCGCCTGCGACCAGTGCCAGAAGCGCTCGAATTTTTTGAAGATATAGATTTTTTCGCTCATGTCAGTTCTCCTCAGGCTTTCTTGCTGGCGATGATGCGGATGAAGCCGTGGCCCAGCACGCCAAGTAGCGTGAGCAGTGCCAGAATCCAGCCACCCTGGGTGATCCAGGGATGGACATCCCCGCGACCGGGCAGATAGACCCCTTCGATGCCTTCGAGACGCCCGCCCTTGGCATGACACTCGGTACAGCCCAGTGCCTTGTCCTTGGCCGCCACCATGTGGGTGGTTGGCCAGTACATCTCGGTCTCGATGAAGTCGACCTTGCCGGAGAACGGCGCACCGGAACTCTTCATGCCGGTTTCAATGGCCTTTTCCCAGTTCAGGTTCTTCCAGAAGCCCGTATCGTCATTGCCGGCCGTATGTGGCGTGACGAGCGTCTTGTTGACCGGATCGTAAGGCTGCTTGCCGCGCATGATCTTCATCGGCCAGATCAGCGACTTGCCGTCCGTGGCGCTGCCGCCGATGCGGTTGATCTGCGTTGGCTTGTCACCCTTCTCGACCTTGTCGCCGAGCAGGGTGTAGGTCACCTCGCCGTTGAACCAGCGATATTCCGGCTTGACGTTGGTGCCCATGACAAAGTCGCCCTTGTGGGAGGCATAGACCACATGGCCATGCTCATCCTTCTTGGAGAACTGCTTGCCATCCTTGTCGAGCTTGCCGGCGGTTGACCAGTCCCAGACCATCTTGGTGGGAATACCACCGCGAGCGAACTCGGGAATGTGGCAGGTCTGGCAAGCCACCTTCTTGGCATGGTGATTGAGGCGCTCGGCCTGCTTGGCCTTCTTGTGCGGCGTATTGTCGTGACAGGCGACACAAGTGGCCGGATTGCCCTGCTTCTCCTTGCCACGGATGTGCGCACCGCCCTTGTCGATCGCCGTCGGCGTGTAACGACTGCCCGGTACATCATGGCTCGATGCCTTGTGACAGGTACCGCAGGTGAAATCGAGGCCCTCGGCATCCATGTGGATATCGACGGCTGCCGTCGGTGCGGCCAGCGAGGTATCCATGTCACCGTGCTTGACGCCGTCACCGCCGCCGCCGCTGAAGTGGCAGGCGCCGCAGGTGTCGCGGCTGGTCTTGCCGACCTTTTGCGCCACCTTGCTCAGGTCAACCGGCTTGAGCATCTTGCCGGAACCGGGCGGCAACTCGATCGGGGCGCCGACCACCGGGTTACCCGCCAGGCCGGGCGGCTTGGAATAGGTGCCGGTGGTGTCGTGGCAGACCACGCAGTCGACGTTCTCTTCCTTGCTGAAGTCGAAATCCTTGTCCTTCCAGCCATAGCCCACGTGACAGGCGGTACAGGCCGCATAGTTCGAGGGAATCGAGATGCAGAAGTTATTGACAACGTTCTTTTTGCCCAGCTTCTGCTGGTTGTCGGGATTCATGAACTCCCAAGTCCAGTGCTTGGTCTTGTGCACCTGCTTGGCCGCTTCGGTATGGCAGGACAGGCAGGCCTTGGTTACCTCGGGGCCGGACTTGAACACCTGCTGCAGTTCCTTGAACTTGCTGTGATCTGCGGTGGACTTGCTCTGGGCAAAAGCCTGCAGCGGGCTGGTGCATAAAGCGATGGCGGCAGCCATGAAGACTGCCAGATGGCGTGTGCGTAGCATGGATCTCCCCTGATTTGAGCTACAAGGCTTTCAGCCTAGACCTTGCCCCACCGATCATTCAATTCCCCATTTGGGTTATAAGGACGATTTGGCTTGCGGGTAAGATGAGCAGCTACATTAGTCGTTTTCATCCGAGGAGAGTCGCCATGAAACTACGTTTTGTCCTGCCTGTTCTGACTGCCACTGCCTTGTTTTCTTCTGCTGCCCAGGCCTACGATCCCGACTGGAAACGCGGCCGCATCTACTACCGCAGCGTGTGCACGTCCTGCCATGTGGCTTCACCAATCGGCCAGATCAACCCGAGCAGCAAGACCAAGGCCGAATGGGCCGCCTACGTGAAGGCCGACAAGCACGAAAAAGGCAAGAACACCGTCAAGCAATTCGCCAGCAAAGACTATCGCGCCAGCATCAAGGCCGCCAACAAGGCCGCCGAGAAATTCGCCGATGTGCCCGATCAGGAACTGCTCGAAGACGTCACCCTGTTCCTGCAGCGCGGCGCCAAGGACGGCGAAGCCCCGGCCAGCTGTAGCTGATCGTCCATCGACGTTGAGCCTTCGCCTGCCTCGCGCGAGGGGCAGGCGTTTTGTCGCATGCAAAAAATGGGGGATTGCCAATGAGCTGGGTCAGTGGCTTCAAGGAAGATTACGAGAAGATTTTTGTCGAACCCTGGTCGCCCTATCTCGGCGCCATCTTGCTGGTCGTGGTGGTGGCGGGCTTGATGATCAACGGCCTGTTCTGGGGCGTCTTCGGTGGCGTGAAATACTGGGGTGACCAGATCAACCACCTGATCGGTCTCGCCCCCGTGCTCGGCATCGCCCAGCCTGACGAAGGCTGGCTCACCCATCGCATGTCGCTGATGAACATCATGCTGCTGCTGGGTGCCTTCTCTGCCGCACTGATGTCGCGCCAGTTTCAGCCCAACCGCCCACCGAAACTCGAACTGATCTGGGCAGCGCTCGGCGGCTCACTACTCGGCATCGGCGCTTCACTGGCCGGCGGCTGCACCACCGGCGGCTTCTTCAATCCGGTGCTGCACTCCTCACCGGCCGGCTGGATGATGTGGGCCGGGCTGCTCGCCGGTGCCGTGATCGGCCTCAAGCTCCTGTTGTGGACGCTCGACAATATCGAATGGGGCATGGAAGCACCCCCGCGCATCAACATCCCCGACAACGTGCTGCGCATCTTCCCCTTCTTTGGCCTCGCCGTCATTATCGGCATGCTGGTCTGGGCGACCCGCTGGTACGCCTCGGAGGACACGGTCGAAGTCACCCGTGCCGTGATCATCGTGCTCGGCTTCCTGATCGGCTTCATCATGCACCGCGCCCGCCTGTGCTTCGCGCGCGCCTTCCGTGAGCCTTTCATGACCGCCGAAGGCGACATGACCAAGGCCGTGATCCTTGCGCTGGCCATCGGCATCCCGCTCGCCGCCTTCCTGTTCGAAAAGAAGGTGATTGATCCCTACATTGCCATCCCGCCCACGTTCTGGATCGGCTCGCTGATCGGCGGCCTGATTTTCGGCATCGGCATGATCTTCGCCGGCGGTTGCGCTTCGGGCTCGCTCTGGCGCATGGGCGAAGGCCACTTCAAGCTGTGGGTGACGATGTTCTTCTTCGCCTGGGTCGGCTCCATCGCCAGTGCCGTGTTCAAGAAGCTCGGCTGGACGTCCGTCGATCCCGACAACATGGAGACTTTCGAAATCACCAAGGTCGGCTATCAGGCCTTCTGGCCCGATCTCATGCCGGGCTGGGGCTGGACACTGCTCATCGGCGGCGCCTTGTTGCTGGTCTGGTACGCCTTCGTGCGCTATAACGAATCCACCGAGAAATTCACCGTGCTGTAACCCGTTTTCAACGATCTTGAGGGAGATTGACATGAAACACAAACCACTGTTCATCGCGCTATCCATCGCAGCGCTGGCCTTTGCGCCGCTGGCCTATTCACCGGATGTGGCCGCACAAGCGGCTGCCGTGCAGCCCAAGGAAGGCTGGTACAAGCATCTTGTCGAATTCGACGCCGTCAAACCGCACGCCACAATGCCCAGGGATGAAAAGGCCACCCTGCTGGTCGATTCGCGTCCGGCCGCACGCCGCTACGACACCGGCCATATCCCGCTGGCGATCAACATTCCCGAATCGCAGTTCGACAAGCTCGCACCGACGATGCTGCCGGCCGACAAGGCTGCCCCCATCATCTTTTACTGCCAGGGCTACGAGTGTGATCTCTCGCACAAATCCGCCTTCAAGGCTGAAGCGCTCGGCTACACCAATGTGAAGGTCTATGCCGCCGGCCAGCCCGAATGGGAAGCCAGGGGCGAACTCGTCGCGGTCAGCATGGCCCACATCAAGAAGCTGATGGAAGAAAAGGCCGACATGGTGCTGATCGATTCGCGCCCGGAGCGGGCCTTCGGCCAAGGCAGCATCCCCGGCGCCATCAACATCTCCGACAGCAAGTTCGACAAGGAAACTGCCAAGCTCCCCGCCAGCAAGGACACCACGCTGATCTTCTACTGCGGCGGCCTCAAGTGTGACCTCTCTGCCAAGTCGGCCGTCAAGGCCAAGGCACTCGGCTACAAGAAAGTCTTCCTCTATCCTGAAGGCTACCCGGCCTGGCAGGCAGCGCACCCTGTTGCAAACCCCGCCGCTGCCATGGGCCAGGCGATGCAGGCAATGACCGGCACCATGACCTCAGCCATGGGCACGGCGATGGGTGCGGCCGCCGTGATCATCGAAAGCGGCAAGGAAAAAGGCAGCATCAGCGTGCCCTCCTTCGAGCGCATCCTCAAGGAAAACCCCTCGCAAGTCCTGATCGTCGATGTGCGTGACGCAAAGGATGTCAAGAAAGGTACTTTCCCGGGCGCCATCAACATCCCGATCAACGAGCTTGAGAAGAAGCTGGCGAGCCTGCCCAAGGACAAGCCGGTGGTGTTTACCTGTGCGACCGGTGCCCGCTCGGGTGAAGCCTACGACACCGTCAGCACGCTCGGCAGCGGCATCAAGGCCTACTTCCTCGATGCCGATGTCAGTTGTAACGACAGCAATATGTGCACCATCAAGGGACGCTGATCCCTTCCCTTGCCAGCGCCTACAAAAGTCGGCGCTGGCGGGACGGCGTGCAGAGCACCATCAATTTGAATGGCTGGTTTTCGGAGCGAACTTGCATATCCAATGAGTACTTCCGACCCGAAGCGGAAGTTACTGCCTAAGTTAGCGGACGCTCAACGTTTGAGGTGGCAGCTGTCGATGCGTGAAGTACAGAGGGGGCCAGCATCTCGGCCAACGTCTTAGGATTTTGTCGCACCATCAGGAGACAACACTCCTTCTTTACGAAGGCGCCGAAGCAATTCAGAAACCATTGATTTCAGCTCGGTGTGGCTTTTCTTTAAGGAAGATGCGTATTGAATTAGAGATTGATAGCGAGCTTGGGCATTAGCCTTGTGCAACTCACTCTGAGACTCTTGAAACAGGAGGTGCGCATACTCCCATTTCTGCAAAAGATCGTTATTCATTCGGTATGAATCAATTAGTCCTCTGGCCTTTGCGTAAGTAGCTACGATTTGTTTCCTTAGGTCGTGGTCTTTGATCTTGCCGATGAAAAACGCATTGGTGTTGTAAATAGTGAAGTAATCCTGTGTCAGTGGCCAATACATAAGCATTGGGTTCCCATCACGAAGAGCTTCGATCTGAGCACCAGCAGTAGCCAAATAGGATTCCCACAGCGTTTCAATTTCATCATGGATGGCCTGCAAGAGTCCAAGAAGGTGTTCAGCATCTTTTCGCGCCGACTCTTGCTTCTCAAGCGAGTGTGCGAGCCATGCGCCAGCAAGCGTTAGAGCACTACCGATAAAGGCACCAACACCAGATGAGAGCAGTGCATCGGCATTCCATACAAAATCAGCCATACAATCTCCAGAGTATCAGAGGGACAATGTTCGCATTTTCACTAGCGCCCCAAGGCAAGAAACGCCGACAGCATACCCGTAGCACAGCCAATTGTCCGCTTCGGGGCAAAGTGATCGACGGCCGCTCCTGGCCGTATACCGCCGTCCTGCCAGCGCCGACTTTTACTTGGATTCGCGCTCCCGCGCCGACCACAGCGAGCGTGCCAGGGCTTTCCAGACCGCACCCCCGTGGGTCTCGACTCCCTGGCCGGCGCTCTCGGCCATCACTTGCAGCATCAGATGAATGAGGCCAAACAGTTCGTGGCGGATATGTTGCTGCGGATCGTCATGATCGCAGTCGAGTTCATTCGGCTTGCACGCCAGCGCTTCTTGCGCAAGCGACTGCACTTCGATGGGATCGTCCCAATCGATTCCGAGCGCGATGCCCTTGCGGATGATCTCGCGCTCGATCTCTTGTGCCTGACGGGAGAAGTTTTCGAAGCCGCTCATGATCGCAAGGCATTGCCCACGACTTCCGCCACATCCTTGGCGAAGTTCTCGCAAGCCTGAATGCGTTCAAGCGCGGCCCGCGCCTTGGCCTGCCGCCCCGCATCGAACTGGCGCCAGCGATCGAAACTGCGGGCGATGCGCGAGGCGACTTGCGGATTCATTGCCTGCAATTCAATGATCACATCGGCCGCCAACTCATAGCCACTGCCATCGGCGGCATGGAAGTGACGCGGGTTGGCGCCGCAGAAGGCGCGCACGAGGGAATAGACCTTGTTCGGGTTCTTCAGATCGAAGGCCGGATGCTGCATCAGATCGCGCACGCGGGCGCCCGTGTCGGGCAGGCGCGAGGTGGCCTGCACCTGCAGCCACTTGTCGACCACCAGCGCCTCGTCGCGCCACATCTCGTAGAAGGCGGCGAGGGCAATGCCACGCTCGGGCACGTCGAGATTGGCGAGGGTGCCGAGCGCGGCGATCACGTCGGTCATGTTGTCGCCACGGCCGAACTGCTCCATGAGGCGCGGCACGCTGACCGTCAGATCCGCTTCGGCCAGATAGGCGAGACAGGCATTGCGCAGCGCCCGACGGCCGACCTGCGTGCCCTCGGGCGAGTAGGGTTCATGGGTAGCAAGCGCCTGCCACAAGGACTCGAAGCGTCCAGACAACTGCGTGGCGAGATGTGTGCGTAACGCAAGG
This sequence comes from Rhodocyclaceae bacterium, assembly GCA_030824115.1. Lineage (GTDB taxonomy): Bacteria > Pseudomonadota > Gammaproteobacteria > Burkholderiales > Rhodocyclaceae > Sulfuricystis. The sequence goes on from JAVBYI010000001.1 coordinate 38,536, forward strand.
CGCGCGTTGAAGATTGTCTCAGGGTCGATGGCGTGGCCCTGGGCGACAACCTCTTCAGCCAGCACCGCTTCGGCCGGCAAGGCCAGTGCTTCGGCTGCAAAAGCCGGATCAGCCAAGCCGTCGTCGAGCACGCGTGCGAAGGCAGTGACAAGGCTATTGGGAATCCATGCCGTCCCGCCAGCGCCGACCTCATTGCCAACCTTTATGCCCGCCAGCAGCACGCGCGTGGCCAACCGTTGGCCGGCTTCCCAGCGGTTGAACGGATCGCTGTCATGCGCCATCAGGTGCGCGAGTTCAGCGTCGGACTGATCGAAATCCAGATGCACCGGCGCCGAGAAACCGCGCAGTACCGAGGCCACTGGTTGAGTCGGCACGTTCTCGAAAACGAAGGTCTGGGTCGGCTCAGTCAGCGAGAGGATGCGTGTAGGAAAGGCATCCGCACCATCGGACAGCACGAGACCGACCGCCACGGGAATATGCAGCGGCCCGTCCTCGACGGCGATGCCGGCTTCCTTCAGGCGCTGTTCGTAAGCGGTGGGCGCCAGCGATTGCGTCAATGTCAGCGTGTAGCGCTGTGCCGCTGTCTCGTAACGGCCTTCTGCCTTCAAGCGTGGCGTGCCAGCGCGGGCGTACCAGCGGCGGAACTGGGTGAGATCGACACCCGAAGCCGCCTGCATGGCGGCGACAAAATCCTCGCAAGTCACCGCCTGCCCATCATGACGCGCGAAATACAGATCCATGCCCTTGCGGAAATTCGCGCGGCCGATCAGCGTCTCGATCATGCGAATGATCTGTGCGCCCTTCTCGTACACCGTGGCGGTGTAGAAGTTGTTGATCTCGGCATACGAGGCGGGGCGGATCGGATGCGCCATCGGGCCGGCATCCTCGGGAAACTGGGCGACGCGCAGGGTGCGCACTTCCTGAATGCGCGTCACCGCACGCGAATGCAGGTCTTCGCCGAATTCCTGATCGCGATAGACGGTAAGACCTTCCTTCAGCGAAAGCTGGAACCAGTCGCGACAGGTCACACGATTGCCGGTCCAGTTGTGGAAATACTCGTGGGCAACGACGCGGTCGATGTTCTGGTAGTCGGTATCGGTGGCCGTGTCCGGGCGCGCCAGCACGTACTTGGTGTTGAAGATGTTGAGGCCCTTGTTCTCCATCGCCCCCATGTTGAAGTCGCCGACCGCAACGATCATATAGATGTCGAGATCCATCTCCAGGCCGAAGCGTTCCTCGTCCCACTTCATGGATTTCTTCAGTGCCGCCATGGCGTGCGCACACTGGTCAAGCTTGCCCGGCTCGACATACACCGCACAACGCACGGTGCGGCTGGACTTGGTGACAAACGTATCTTCGAGTACATCGAGCTTCGCTGCCACCAGTGCAAACAGGTAGCAGGGCTTGGCAAAGGGGTCTTCCCACTTGGCCCAATGCCTGCCGTTCGGAGCATCGCCCGTTTCGACCAGATTGCCATTGGACAGCAACTGCGGAAAGCGTGCGCGATCCGCCTCGATGGTGCAGGTGAAGCGCGCCATCACATCGGGACGATCCAGGTAGAAGGTGATGCGCCGGAAGCCCTCGGCCTCGCACTGCGTGAAGTAGCCGTCCTTCGACTTGTAGAGGCCGGAGAGTTGGGTGTTTTTGTCCGGCTCGATGCGCACAATGGTTTCCAGCACGAACTGTTCGGGCAGCGGGCCATGTACCGTCAGCGTTTCTTCGCCCAAGGTATAGCGTGCCGCCGGCAGCGCCTGGTCGTCGATGCCAATGGCTTCGAGTGCCAGTTCCTCACCGTTCAAGACAAGGTCGCCCTCCGTGTTTTTGCGGCAAACCAGACGGCTGCGCACCAGCGCATAACCATCATGGATGGCGATATGAAGATCGACACACTCAACCCACCAGGCCGGCGGCGCGTAGTCCTTGAGGTAAATCACTTGAGGAGTATCAGTACGCATAACAATTAGAGCGTCAGATCAAGTCGGAATCCGACGAGTTTTGCATTGGGCGTACCCACCATGCCACCAGGATTGCGGACATATTGCGCATTGGGCTGAATTGCCAAGTATGGCGTAATGACATAGCGATAAGTCAGCTCGGTGATGTCCTCGCGACGATGCGTCGGGTCGGTTTGAGCACTACGCCACTTTCCGGAAAGGTCGGCACGAGACCAAGCCAGGCCAAGGATGTCATCCGGACGCGAGGCGATCGGGCCTTTGAGATGCAGACCAAGGTTAAGGGTATTCTCGACCGCCGTCGAATCCCCATCGGTCCATGTGTAACGTGCAAATCCGGAGAGAAAGCGATCCTGCTCACCATTCAGATTCAACAAAGTGCGCTCACCCAATACATAACCCCCTTGAGAGCGTCGCGTCTGCGTCGCATCCAGTTGATCAGTCACCCTGGCGCTGTAACCCCAAAAACCCAAGGCAAGCTTGGCATGCCCCTTGAACTGGTCATTCTCTGCTTCCGGCAACCAGCCAATTTCACCGATACTGAAACTGCCTTCCCCTTTCTTGAATCGAACCGTCGTCCGCTTCGGATGGGCCGGGTCATTGGGCACGCCATCAAGTACGGCACCCATGGCATAAATACTTGGGGTGATCTCCCAACGGGCGCGCATACCGAAACCCGAATTGTTGAAGATCGATGGTCCCGTTCCACCCTTGGTCTGCGCCAGATCGGCAGGCGTACCATACTGTGGGCCTAGAAAAACACCTGCCGATTCCACGGTAAAGAACTCGCTATCGATTGGGTATAGACCAACCAACACAGCCAACTGCTTATCGAACAGTTCCTTTTGTATCCACGCCTGGAACAGACGTGTCGTTGTCGGCGCCCCCACCTCAATATTCGTGACACCCATCTGGTTATTGATATATGTCGGCGCCAGCCCCTTCCCGGAGTCACTGACGATATTGATCATCGCCGTTGTGCCATCCCAACCTGCCGCCTTTTCAAGATCCATGTTGAGCTGCAAATCAAGGTGGCTCACTGATCTGGTACCGTTCTTCTGGGCACCACGGTTACGCAAGGTATCGACCTTGAGTCCCCCCTCCCAACTAAAACCTCTTTGGGCCGCTGCACTACGCATGCCGCCCCAATCCCCCATCAATGTCTCTTCAGCAAAATTAACCGTCGCATCTTCAGCCCGCACCACATGCGAGTGAAATGCAAGCAGGATTCCAGCGGTAATTAGGGAACAACGAATCATTGCATTCCTCCTTGAATGACGAAATAGCATCAGTTTTCTGGTCGACGGACATTTTCCAGCATATCCATGTCCTTGCGGTAGACCGTCGATTCAATTTCCAGAAAACCCAATACCGTATGAAACAGATGGTCATGTGAAAACCGCTGCCCACGCTTGCCGCGCAAGGCGGAAACATCAATTTCGTCAAAATCTGGCGCAAACCACATCAGTGCCGGCACATGCAGTTGCGCTACCGGGGCCATCGCCTTGGGCAAACCATGCAAATACACCCCGCCTTCGCCAAGCGATTCGCCGTGATCGCTGACATAAAACATTCCGGCCTCAAACTGCTTGCTGTTGCGGCGTAGCAGTTCGATAACCTTTGCCAAAAAGTAATCGGTGTAAAAAATCGCGTTGTCATACGCATTGATGATTTCGTCTTGACTGCATTGGCTCAGATCATTGCTGCGGCAAACCGGGGTGAATTTCTCAAATGCTGACGGATAGCGCCGGTAGTAGGCAGGGCCGTGATTGCCCATCTGGTGCAGGACGATGAAGATATCCCCCTTGGGATGGCTATCGATGTATGCCTGCAAGCCCGTCAACATGCCCTCATCGCGACACTCTTCATCGCAGACCGGATTAACATCTGGTGAACGATAGTTCATGTAGGGCACCCGCAGGGCAACGCCCTTGGAGTCGGAATTATTGTCGAGCCACAACACATTTACGTCAGCATGCTGCAAGACATCGAGCAGGTTTTCATGCGGCCCCTGTCCGGTTGCCTGCTGGTCGGCAAACATGCAGGGGACAGACACAGCCGTCGAGGTTCCGCAGGCCCAAAAATCCGTAAAGCTGATTACGCCCAGTTGGCGTAACAGCGGATTGGTTTCGCGTGAGTAGCCATTCAGTGAGAAATGATCTACTCGTGCCGTTTCTCCGACTACCAGGATGATCAACTCTCGATCGTCATCGTCACCCGGTACGCGGGCATCAGTGCCATGAGAGATGAGTCGCACAGCCCCTGATACCTGCGAACCGCCAAGGTATCGCATCGCCGAGTAGACGTAGTAAGCGGGATTCGCGTAGGAACGCAATGCTTTATGCTCACGCACAAACGATGCGTAAAAGCTGCCAAAAACAAGCACCAGTCCAACCAGTACCAGCAGACTGAGTCCTACCAATTTGGCTCTTGCCAACAGTTCACAACCCCAGCCTCGCCAAACCAGCTTTACACGGACAATCCCAATTGATGGCAGCACACTAAGGACCAGCAGATAGGCAAATAGCTTCAAACTGAATAGATCGCTTGCTTCGTCCGGATTAGTCTGCGCAAGATTCTGCAGCATGTCGACATTAATCACGACACCGTAGCTATCCATGAAATACGCCGCCAGCGCAGACAAAATCAGGACGCCGGCCAGAATTGGCTTGAGGATGTATCGAAAGCCAACGAAGGCCAGCAGCAATACATTCACTGCAACCACCACTACTACCAGCGATAGCAAAGCGGGGGCGTGGTTGTGCAGCTCATAGGCCCTCAACACCTGACTGAAGAAACTGAAATTTCCAAGTACTGCCAGAAAGACGGATACCAGAAGAATCAGGTGGCTTTCCGTCAGCGCTTTCAGATGGGTAGGTCTCGTCGAATCAGTCATGAACAGGTAATGTGAGTTGCACACGCAGCCCCCGATTATCCCTTGCATTCTCCAGCACAAGTGCGCACCATGCAGTTCAGCAATGCGCGCCACAATCGACAGGCCCAGCCCGCTACCTTACCTCCCGAGACCAAACAAGCTAGCCAGATCCAACCGCATATCACCCGCGATCGTTCGTGGTTGAGCGAACAATAGGCCGCCTACACCGGCGATAGGCAACTCTGTTAGCTGGTAAAGAACCCCGTTCCAACCAGCACCAGCAGAATCAGGCCACAGGCGATCAGCGTCAGGCCGAGGATCACCGAACCCAGGTGCATCTGCGGCGATGGCGCATCCACCAGATACTTTTCCAGTTCGCCCGTATCGATCATGCGCTGGTAATGCGCCGGATGGTCATGGCGGAATTCTTCAAGTGACTGTGTGCCGGTGAACATCACCACGTCGGGCGGCGGCAGCTTGTCGGGACGGAAGTGGTTATTGAAGAAGTGCACCGTGAAGAGGAACACCGCCGCGAGGAAGGCTTCTTCGCCATGCACCAGCGTGGCGACGTTGAACACCCAGCCCGGCAGGTAAGTCGCGGTGACATGCGGGAAGGCCAGCATCAGGCCGCTCCAGCCGATCACATTGACGCCCCAGAACACCGCCCAGTAGTCAAACTTCTCGTAGTAGGCCCAGCGTTCGAAACGCGGCTTTTCTCCCTTGCCGACAAACCACTTGAACATGCCCCAGCAGTCGGCGAGATCCTTCCAGTTCGGGATCAGCGAATCGGGGCCGAACCAACGGAAGGTCTTGCTGCGCAGCAGCTTCTGCATCACATAGACGAAGTGGATGAGGAAGATGCCGATGAACAGGGCAGCGGCGACACGATGGATGAGGCCGAGCATCTTCGGCCCGCCGAGCGCCTTGGCGACCACGGGTGCCCAGGCACTTTCGGCAAAGAGCGCACTGGTACCGGTCAGCACCAGCGTCATCGTCACCAGTGCAAAGACCAAGTGGGCAATCCGCCAGCCGACGGGGAAGCGCTGGAAGTGCTGCGTCTTCTCGTCAAGCTGCATTCCCTTGGTGTCGACACGGGCGTGATGCTTGCCCTGCTTGCGATCCTGCCACTCACGGTAATACCAGAGACCGGAATGCAGCCAGAAGAAGGCAAACACGCCGATCAGCAGCGCGATCATGAACTTCGAGGCGATGTACATCTCTGGATACTTCTTGAAATTGTGCGTGTTGGCATGCGGGCCAAACGAGGCGAAGCCCGGCGTGGCATCGCGCATGCCCGGCTTCTTGTCATTGTGACACTTCATGCAGGTCTTCATCCGGTTCTTCGGATGCACCTTCGATTTCGGATCATCAGCGGCACGGATGCCATGGCTGTCGTGGCAGTCGGCACACTTGGCCGTATACGCACCGCCAAGTCGATTGACCTGGCCGTGATAAGTATCGGTATAGCTCGCCAGCTGCTCCTTGTGGCAATCGCCACAGGTGTTCACATTGCCAAGCTTGAATTTCTCGGAGGAAGTATTGATGACCTGGTGAGCCGAGTGGCAGTCGGTACACACCGCGCCTTTCATATTGTTCTTGTCGAGCACCTCCTCGCCGTGGACGGATGCCGCATAAGACTCAAGCTGGTCTTCGTGGCACTTCGCGCCGCAGGTGTCGGGAATTTCCTTGTGCCAGGCGGTACGGCGCTCACTTCCCTTTGGCGGAACATTGAAGTCGTGACTGCTATGGCACTCTTCGCAAGTAGCCTTGGCCTTGTCCGGATTGTCTTCATCAGGACGGGCGTGGAAGGAATTCTTGTAGTCCTCGATGTTCTTGACGACGAGGCCAAGACGCTCTTTTTCCTGCGCCTGCCCGGCTTTCTGGGCGGCCGCCCACAGCGATTCGTGACAGCTGATGCAGTTGGGCGCTTGCGCCGCAGGGTTTTTCTTGTGCTTCGCCTGGTTATCGGTGATATCGGTGTGGCAGGCCACACATTGCATGTCGGCATGCACGCTCTTGCCAAACTTGCGTGCATCGATATGACCGAGCGTCCGTTTCTCGTCATCCCTGCCGGAAACCTCGATCTTCTGGCGCTTACCCTCGTGACAGCTCAGGCAGCCTGCATTGTCGAGTTTCGCGGCAACCGCCCATACCGGCGTACTACCAAGAAAGGCCAACAGAAAACCAAGAAACCCCGCAATACGCAGGGTTCGGACGCTCGATACATTCATGATATTCAACCTGTCAGCGATTCAGCATCCACTTGGCAACCGCCGTTTGCACCGCGACATCCTTGGTGTCGATGATCTTGTGGTCCTCTTCCGTGCCATCGTCCAGCTTGACCTTCTTGCCACCGGTCATGTGCTTCATCGCTTCCTTCTCGTCAAGTTTCTTGTCCTTGTACTTGGCCGCGATTTTTGCCAGGGACGGGCCCTTCTTGGCCTTGGTGGCGTGGTGGCACTTGTGGCAGTCGTTTTCCTTGAAGACCTCTTCGGCATCCACCTGGGCGAGGGCCGGTGTGGCAAGGCACAGGCTGCCGACGGTGGCGGACACAATGAGGGCGTACATGTTGGTCTTGATCATTTTCTACTCCTGATGCTTAAGAAACCGGCCGTCCACAGACGGCCGGCAGGATGGGAATCAGTTCAGCTTGACAGCCGTGATGTCGGCCTTGGCGCCAATGCCCAGCGTCTTGGTATAGGACACGTGGTGACCACGGCCGGTCATGTTGTCGTCATGGACGGCGAAGCCGACGTTATAGACACCGCCCGGCTTGAGCGCCTTGTCATCCGCATTGGCAAGGCCGAGCGGACGGATGAAGACAACTGTCTGCACCCCATTCTTCCACTCGGAAAGCGCCTTGTTGTCGGCAGCAGAACCTGCGGCATCTTCCGCACTCAGGATGTACTGCGGCAGGATGTCACCCTCTTTCCAGCCCGCATTCGGGTCAAACGGCACGGCATTAGCCCCCTTGATGAGGATCATCTCCTTCTTGCCGTAATCGCCTGCGGTGTAGGCCTTGGTGCCTGCTTTCGCCTGATCGAACATGAACTTCGGCAGCTTGGTCTTGCTGTCCATGTTCGAATTGAAGTGGTTCTTGCCGGCGTCGAAGTTGCGATACTCCAGCACGAAGCCGTCGTCCGCACCACCCACCTTGTCGCTGCGGTGGGCACGCCACTGCATCAGCTCAAGAAACTCGCCGTTGGCCTTCATCTTGGCAATTTCCTCCAGCGGCTTGCCGGTCGACCAGTCCATCGGATTGGTGCGCGTGCCCGGAATGAACTTGCGTACATCCGACTTCTTGATGGCCTTCATCAAGGCATTGGCCTCGACCTGATCCTTGGTCGGTTCCTTCTGCATGTCGCGCTCGCCGTCATGGCAAGTCAGCCAGCAACCCTGCTGGGCGAAACCCGGCACCTTGCCATCGTCCAGCATGATATTCACGCGATTCTCATAGACGGTCGCCGTCTTGCCGGCCAGCACGTTCTTGTTGAGGCGCATGCCACCGAAAGCCTTCCATTCCTTGCCGTCAAAGCGATAGCCAGGATAGTCGTTGCCCGGATGGTTCGGATTGTGGGTCTTGTACTGGAAGCGCAGGTAGGCATTCTTGTCATCGTAGGCCGCCTGCACCGTCATGTCGATATGGCCGTTCTTGCCCTTGATTGCGGCAGCATGGGGCTCAAGCGGATGCTTGCCACTGAGAATCTTGGCGCCTTGGCGCTGCTCTTCCTTGGGATCGTCATGACAGGAGGTGCAGGCATCGCCACGCGCCGTTTCCTTGGCGGCGCCGGCATGGGCCTCGCTACGCAGCCACTGGTAAGAAGACTGGCCGGGGTAGAACAAGGCGACCTTGGTGGCGGGAACCTTGTCCCAGTTGATGGCCTGTGGCCCCGTTGCCACGGAAGCACAGCCGGCGGCAATGGCCGAAAGGGAAATGCCGATCATCAATGCACGTTTTTTCATATCACTCACCTCTTGTAGGGTTATTACCTGGGTGAATCGACGCAATCTTCGCGCCATGCGTACTCTGCACTGAAATCAGAGGGAAATACGCCAATGTGGGAGATGCGGTTCGCTTAATATGTGTCACTCATTCGTGACACTCGTCACTTTTCGGTGACAATTTCCCAGCGCTTCATCCGTACATAAAGGTTCTGCCGCGGGATACCCGATAGCCGCGCGGCTTCCGACACATTGCCGCCGGCCTGATCGAACAGGCGACGCAGATAATCGCGTTCAAACGCGGCCCGAGCTTCCTGATAACCCAGGGGGGCCGAAGTATCTGGCATGGCCTCTGGTGCCGCTTCATCCAGCGGCGTCCCATCCACCGGACACAGATGCAGGTGATCAATCGGGCCGCCTGTATGCAACGCAACCGCACGCTCGATGCAGTGCTGCAGCTGCCGCACGTTTCCCTCCCAGCGACAGGCTTCCAGTACCTGCACCGCCGCCGGCGTAAGCGGGCCACAGGTCTTGCCGAATTTATTGTTGTAATGATCGAGAAAGTGCATGGCCAGCGGCACGATATCGCCCGCACGCTCACGCAACGGCGGCATGCGCACGGCAACCACCGCGATGCGGTAATACAGATCCTCACGGAAGCGCCCCGCCTTGACCTCGGCCAGCAGCGGCCGGTTGGTGGCACAGATCAGACGGAAATCGGCCTTGCGCGGCTGCGTGCTGCCGATGCGCGTAAAGCTGTGATCCTGCAGCACGCGCAGCAGACTGCTCTGCAGCTTGGGGCTCATGTCGGCGATTTCGTCGAGGAACAAATTACCGCCATGGGCCTTTTCAAAGTAGCCGGCATTGGCTTGACCAGCCCCCGTAAATGCCCCCTTCTCGTAGCCAAACAGCAGGCTTTCCAGCAGGGTTTCCGGTAGCCCGCCGCAGTTAACCTCAAGGAAGGGCTTGTCTGCGCGCGTGCTCAGCGTGTGGATCAACTTGGCCGCGAGATCCTTGCCGGTGCCACTCTCGCCCTCCAGCAACACGGTGGTATCCAGCCCCGCTACCTGACGTATCTGACCGATCACACGCTCCATCGCCAACGACTGACCGATCAGCGCCGGCTGACCGGACTCGCTGGCCAGTTGCGCACGCAAGCCATCAATTTCCCGATAGGCACGATCGAGTTCGAGGGCCTTGCCGATGACGGCTTCCAGCGCCTCAATATCCTCAAACGGCTTGGTCAGATAGTCGAACAAGCCCTCGCGCACAGCGGCAACGGCATCGCGCACGTCGGCAAAACCGGTCATCAGGATCGCTACCAAACGCGGGCGGCGGGCGCGAAATTCGCGTAGCAAGTCGATGCCATTGGCGTCAGGCAGACACTGATCCATCAGCACCAGGTTGAAATCATCGGCGGCGAACAGGCGGCGCGCTTCGGCGCCATCCGTCGCCATGCTCACCCTGGCGCTATTGGCCAGCAGCCGCTCAAGCAAGGTGCGGGTGTGACGGTCATCATCAACAACCAGTATTTTTGGCGGCATATCAGGCAGAGGGGGAGGAAACTTCCGGCAAGCATTCAGGCAACCAGATCGCAAAACGCGTGCCATGTCCTGGTTCGCTATGTACCGTCACCTGGCCATCGTGCAGTAACGCCACATGCTGCACCACGGGCAATCCCAGCCCGGTACCGTCACTGCGCGTGGTGAAAAAAGGCACAAAGATTTTTTCGAGCACCGCTGGGGGCATGCCGCGACCATGGTCCGTCACACTCAGGGACCAGCCGGGCAGATTGCGCACCGCATCCACCTCGCGTTGCAGCGAGATCACAATGGCGCCCTGCGACTCCGTGGCCTGCGCCGCATTCACCAGCAGGTTAAACAGGGCATGGCGGATCAGAATGGGATCGACCGTCAGCACCACCGGTTCATCCGGCAACTGCACGTCTACGGGCAAATGCCGCTTCTCGGTCTGACGGAACAACAGTACCGTATCCTCGATCAGATCAGCCATCGGCGTCGGCCGACTCTCAAAGCTGGACACCTTGGTAAACGCCAGCATGCGCTTGACGAAGGCACGGCAGTCCTCGCCCGCACTGCGAATGTCGCGCAGCAACTCGCGCGTGCGCCCCGGATCGTCGGCGCCACGCTCGGCCAGTTGGGCCAGATTGACCACGCCGACCAGCGGATTGTTGAGTTGATGGGCAATGCTGCCCACCATGGTGCCCAGTGCGGAAAGCTTTTCCATCTGCAAGATACGGCGATGCTCGGTATCCAGCCGCAGTAACTGGTGCTCAAGATCATGCTGGCGCTGGTAGTCGCGCTCAACCCGGTCAAGCGCCAGGTAGAAAATTCCCAGCACGCCTGCGGCCGCCAGCAGACTGACCAGCATTACCGTTAGGATTGAGCCATGAAAGGTACCCACCAAGGCCGTGATATCGCGCATCACCACCAGATCACCAAGGTGCCGCCCACCGGCATCGTGGATCGGCACGGTGGCCAGGTGCAGGGTGCGGCCCGCGTCCTCGATTTCGGTTGTCTGCCCGGCCAGTAACCTGCTCACGCGTTTGTCGTCGAGTGCATCGGGCAATTTTGCCGCTGTCTGCGCCAGCACCGCATGTGCTCGAAAACGATCCCAGTTTCCGCTGCGCTTCATCATCGCCTGACCGCGCGTCCACTGCTCCACCGTCAGATACTGCTTGTCGACCAGCACCAGCAAATCGACTTTCAGGCTATTGTGAATTTCATCGATCAGATGCTCGATCTCCTCGCCGATTTCGATGTAGCCGATCAACTCGCCGTTGCGCTGCCACGGCATAACGAGTCGTAAGGTCAGCGTCCCCATCACCCCCAGTTCGAGACCATGGATGGCGCGCTGACTATCCCTTGCCTGCGCCAGGACGACGCGCGAAATTACATCACCATATTCATCCGGGCTGTGAAACCGATAGACATTGACGTAATCGGGGCGGGTCAGATAGAGATGGGTAATCCGATGCTCGTCGCGCAACGCCGCAAACAGCGCACTGCCCTGACGCGCAATTCCAGCGCGATCACCCTGACGAAACGCAGCCTCCATCGCCGCATTGGTCATCATGGCACGCATGGTCGCCATCATCAGGTTGGTGTCCTTGTCGAGCTTTTGGGCAAACAGGTTGGCCACCGCCGCTGAACGCTCGGCAAGATCACGCTCGCGGATATGCGTCCCGACCCAGTAGAAGGCCAGCGAGAAAACCATCAGGATGAACAGCAAGGCCACGGTGAAGGGGCCGATGAATCTGGCCTTGACGCGCCGTGGCTGGGGGATGACCGAAACAGAGTTCATGCCCGGGAGTGTGCCCCAGTCCCTAGTCCGAAGGCAACGGGAAGCCGACTTGTACGCTCAGCCCGGACGCGCCCATGCCATCGGCCAGTGTCACAGACGCATGATGCAACTCGGCGATGCGCGCCACAATCGACAAGCCAAGCCCGCTGCCCTCAGTCTCCTGTCCAGCCAGCCGATGAAAGCGGCGCATGACGTTATCCCGCTCGGCAGGCGGAATCCCCGGCCCGCTGTCGCTGACGGTAAGGCACACCACACCTTTTTGTGCCGTCACGCCAACGCCGACTTTTCCGCCGGCGGGCGTGTAACGCAAAGCATTGTCGAGCAGGTTGCGCAGCAGCACGCCCAGCATATCCGCATGACCCATGACCAGAGTCGCTTGCGGTGCATCGAGTTCGAGCGTGATGTGCTTGTCGAGCGCCAAACCGCCATGATCGGCACACACTTCCGCAGCTAGCTGATCCAGACGCAGCACTTCCTTGTCAAGGCCGGCCGCCGGATCAAGGCGCGCCAGCAATAGCAGTTGCTCGACCAGACGGCCGGCACGCCGGCTGCTCGCGGCAATCTGCGCCAGCGCCTGGTCACGCTCGGCCGCATCGCGTGCACGACTTGCCACCTGCGCTTGCGTCACAATCGCTGCCAGCGGTGTGCGCAACTCGTGGGCCGCATCTGCAGTAAAACGCCGTTCGTTATCGAGTGCGCCTTCGACGCGGCCAAAGAGATCGTTCAGCGCATCGATCAGCGGCCGGATTTCCTGCGGTGCAGTAACCGGAGCTAGCGCTTTCAGATGTTCCGGGGCACGCCGGGCCACCTGTTCTGTCACGGTGGCAATCGGTGCGATGCCGCGCCGGATGGCAAACCAGACCCACAGCCCCAGGAGTGGCAAGCCAAATACGGCCGGGGCCAGCAGGCGCAGGGCAATGCTGCCGGAAAGCTCTTCGCGTACATGATGGTTTTCACCCACCTGAACGTGCAACTGGTGCTGCGCATCCCACTGGCTGTAGTAACGCCAGCGCTCACCCTGCTCATTGACCTGTTCGGAAAATCCGTCTTCTGCCGTCAGGGGCTTGATCGGTGCCTCGCGTGAACGCAACAGCAAATGCCCCTGGTTATCCCAAAGCTGAAAGACAACTTTCTTCTGATACTTGTGCCCATCGCCCGACAGTTCGGCAATGTCGTCATCGTCGTCATACTCACTCGCCAGAGCGAGCAGCGTCTGGGCTGCCTGCGCGAGTTGCGCATCGAACAACTCATCGATTTCGTGATGCGCATCGAAATAGGAAAAGCTCATGGTCGCCAGCCAGCCGATCGTCACGCCGCCCATCAGCAAGGCCAGCAAACGACGCTGCAGCGAGAACCAGCGCGTCGTCATTTGGGTACTCATTTAGGTACCATGTAACCGATGCCGCGCAAGGTCTTGATGCGCTCGGTACCGATCTTTTTGCGCAGATGATGGATGTGCACTTCGAGTGCATTGCTGTCCGGCTCGTCGCGCCAGCCATACAGCGAATCCTCGATCTGGGCGCGCGTCATGACACGCCCGGCATTCTCGACCAGCAGTTGCAGCAGCGAGAATTCCCGCACCGACAACTCCACCGGCATGCCGGCCAGCGTGACCTGATGCGCGGCCGGATCGATCACCAGATCCCCCAGACTCAGCAACGGCTGCGCGCGCCCGACGGAGCGGCGCGTCAGGGCACGCACGCGGGCCGCGAGTTCATCGATATCGATTGGCTTGATAAGGTAGTCGTCGGCCCCACTGTCGAGGCCGGCAATCTTGTCGCCCGTCGCATCGCGGGCCGTCAGGATCAGCACCGGTAGCGTCTGGCCACGTCCGCGCAGACGGCTCAACACGGCCAGGCCATCGAGGCGCGGCAGGCCGAGGTCGAGCACCAGCAGGTCATAACTTTCATTCAGCAGCGCCAGGTCGGCCGCCACCCCATCCTTGACCCAATCGACGGCATAGCCGGCCTGACGCAGACCAACCGTGAGGCCGTCACCCAGTTGTGGATCGTCTTCAGCAATCAGCAGGCGCATGATGTCCGATTCTAATAGGCTGGCCTGTAAATATCGGCGCAGCCTCTTCGGGCCGCTTCCGGCCTGATGGCCTCCCTGCTGGCGGGACGGCATGATCTAATGCGGCCTGCATCGACCGAAACAAGGAACTCACATGAAGCGCACTCTCTCTGTTTTGTTGCTCCTCGCCGGCCTTGGCTCCCTCGGCATTCAGCCCGCCTTCGCCGAAGACAGCCGTCAATTGGCTCCCCTGACGCCGGCGGCGCAGGAAACCCTGCGGCTGGAAATGCTCGACAACCTGCTGGCCTTCAACGAAATTCTCACGCTGCTCGCCGCCAACAAGGTGAAGGAAGCAGGCCAGGTGGCCGAAACCCGGCTTGGCAAAACCGCCATGGGAAAGAATGCACGGCTGCCATTCGATGCCCGCCCCGGCCCGCAGATGCCCGCTGCCATGCACGAACTGGGACGCAATGGCCATGCCGTCGCCAGTGAGTTCGCGCAGATTGCCAGCAGCGGCAACCAACAGGCGGCGCTTGAAAAATTGCCAGCGCTGCTGAATACCTGCATCGGCTGCCACGCTAGCTACCGTACCCGCTAGACACAACGCTTGGCGCATTCAACGCGCCAGCCACCAGGCAATCGCGCTTATCCATCCCAGCATGACGAGCGCCACCAGCGGTTTGGCGCTGTCGATGGCCTCTGCGGGATTGCCCTGTTTTTTGCCGGTCAGCATCGCCCGCACCAGATTCTCGCGATGGGCCAGGCTGCCGACAACGACACCGGCGAGGTGAAGCAGCACCACCGCAAGCATTGCAGTGGCCAGGCCCTCGTGCAGTTCCGCGACGCTATCCCCGCCCATGTCCTGGTAGATCAGCCAGCCACTCGCCCCGGTCAGCAGTCCAAGCGTCAGCAGCGCAACGATGGCCCAGCCACCGGCAGGATTGTGACCGACCGTATGCACCGCCCGGCCGGTCAGCAGGCCCTTGAGATAGCCTAGCGCGGCATCCGGCCCACGCATGAAACTGCCGAAGCGCGCATGCCGCGTGCCCATCACGCCCCAGAGAAGGCGAAACAGGATGATGCCCACAAAGGCCCCACCGGCATAGGCATGGACAAGACGCCACGTTTCGCTTTCGCTGGTCAGCCAGGCCAGCGCAAAAGCGCCGACCAGCAGCCAGTGACCGATGCGCACCGGCCAATCCCAGACCAGAATCCTGTTCATCTCAGTCTTCCCACTTGCGCCCATCGGGCATCACAATTTCCCGCTCGCGGTAGCTGCCCGCCGCCGCCTTGGTATGGCAGGCCGCGCAGTTGGCCGGTGTCTTCACCTTGGCATGCGTCCAGTCGGCCTTCGCCACCTCATGGTGCTTGCGCTTGAACCAGGCACTCGTCGTGATGCGTGGCAGTTCAGCACCCTCTGCCGTCCCGCCAGCAGGGAGGCCGTCAGGCCGGAAGCGGCCCGAAGAGGCTGCGCCGACTTTTTTCGGACTGCCTGCATTCCTGACCAGAAAGTTCTCCAGAGCAAGACGCGTTTTCTCATCAAGGCTGGCATTGTCCCCATAGTGCTTGTCGAGCGTCGCCATCACCCGGCGCCAATCGTCTGCCGCCATCAACTGCGGCGGAAAAGCGAGGTGACAACTCGTGCACTCGGCCTGAAAGGCCGGCGGTGCATCGGTCGGCAACGACAACTTGTCGGCATAGGCCGCACAGGATGCAAACAGGAGGGCATAACCCACCACAAATCCCGGGGGTTTCATGTCAACGCCCTCCCATCAGATAAGCCACGAAGTCTGCCTTCTCGGCGGCGTTGCATTCACGTCCGACAACCTCGGTGCAATTGCGCCGGAACCACTTTTCCACCTTGGCCGAATCACTGAAGCGGTCGGCATTCGCGCTCGGTGCCAGCGGCTTGATCGCCTTGTCGGTCACCGCATGACGTCCCGGCTGTGCAGGACTGTCGGTATGGCAACTGGTGCACGCCGGCATCTTCGCCGACACATTGAACTGCCGCTTGTAGAACTCGGCGCCGCGCTGGGCCGAGGGCTGGAAGCCGGCAGTTTGTTTGGCCGCCTCGGCCTGGTAACCCGCCAGTATTTCAGCAGGCGCCGCCGCCTGGGCCGCCGTGGCACAGACAATGGCGAGTATGGAAAATACGGTTTTCATGATCAGGCTCCTTGGGTACGGTTGAACATGGTATGCAGTATGCGAAGCCAAGCTTAGGGCGCGATTAAGGCGACCTTAAGGCCGGCTTAACGCATCTCGAATGCCTCCTGATGGAAACGCAATTTGCCTTTCCATGTCATTGCCAGTCCTTGCCTGAAAGCGTCTGCCAAGCCCTGTGGGCCACAGAACCAGACCTCCGCCTTGCGCGCTGACGCATTCGCCAGATCCAGCGCCGCCGCGTCGAGCCGCTCGCCCTGCTGTGCGCCATGCACCAGAAGACGAACACCCGGCAGAGCAGCACACAGCGTGTGCAAACGTTCAACAAAAGGATCGGCGCTGCGGTCGCGCGTGCAGTAGTGAAGGTCTACCTGTGGTGCTTGCTCGGGGTGTGCCTGCAATGATTCCAGCCAAGCAAGAAAGGGGGTCACGCCGATGCCGCCCGCAACCCATATCTGGCGCCACGTCGCATCATGCCGATCAAATTGGAAGCGGCCATAAGGGCCTTCAACCTGCACCGACTGGCCGACTTGCACGCGCTGCGCAAGGGTCTTTGTGTAATCACCCAGCCCCTTGATACAGAAGCGGATCGTCCCGTCGCCCTGATCGGCGCTGGCAATCGTAAAGGGGTGGGGCGCTTCCTCGCGATCAAAACGGATAAACGCAAACTGCCCGGCACGATGACGACGCCACTTGCCGGCGAGCTGGCAGGTGATTTCGGTCACTTCCCCCATTTGCTGTACGGCAACAACCGATCCGGCCGCTTGCCGGCTGCGCCCGATCCAGCCAGCCAGCGCAATCGCGGCGGAAATGGTTCCGATCACCAGACAAGTCGCCAGCAGCATGCCCACCGGCTGCGTCCAGTAGGCGGACGGTGCCAGCAGCGCGGCATGCAGCACCAACATCAGGTACAGCACCGGCATCGCCCGATGAATAGTGCGCCAAAGATGATAGGGAAAGCGCTTCCACAAGGTCAGCACCAGAATTGCCAGCGCCGCATAGAGCGCCCATTCGCCCATATCTTCCGCCAGCTTGCGCATCTGCTCAAGCAAGCCGATGTACTTCTCCTTCGGCACGCGACCGACCTTGCCGATCGAGGTCTTGATCAGGTCACTCGCCATTTCGACCAGCCAGTGGCCGGCACCCAGACCAATCGCCAGCATGCCTGACCACTTGTGCAGGCGGTAGATACGATCCATCCCGCCGAGCGGTTTTTCCAGCCAGACCGGCCGGGTCGCCAGCAGCATGGTGAGGGACATCAGCACGACCGATCCCAGACCGGTGAGATGCAGGGCTTCCCGCCACACAATCCACGGCAGCGTACTGCCCTCCGGAAAGCTGGTTGCAGTAAAGGCGACATACCAGACAGCCGCCACCAGCATCAGGATGCTCGACAGTATCAGCTTCATCACGCGCCCCGCTCAATCGTCGTCATGCTCGCGATGTTTGCTGCGGCGGGAGGGCCGGTCATCCTTGGGCATTGGCTTGTCACCCCAGGCGGCGCGGTAGGCTTCGGCACCGGTGAAGCGACATTTGCGGTTCGCACCCACCTTGCTGAGCAGCGCCGTGTTCGGCTTGTCCGGCACACCCGCATGGGCCTTGATCTGGGTACGGATCTGGTCGCAGGATTCAGCTGGGGAATCGACGGGGGCGGCTGCATGTACGGTTCCGATGCAGAACAGCAGGAGGGATAGTGTGGCAAGTTTCATGGCGGATCTCCTTTGGCGTGCGTTGAACATGCACCGCAGTTTGAGGCCCGAAACTTAAGACGGGCTTAGCCTTCCCTTATGGGGTGCTTAAACGGCCGGGAGGTCAATCATCGTCGTCATGCTTCCTGCCCTCACGCTTCCGCTCACCCTTGCCCCCATTACTGTAGGGGCCGCGAATATCGTGCTCGTCGGCATTGCGGTGGCACTCTGTACAGTTGTCGTAATCGCGGATGCCTTCTTCGATATGTTCGCGACGGATTTTCTGCGGCGAGTGCTCGTGGCAGCCGTAGCAGGTGTAGCGGCTGTAGTCGTTGCGCTCGTGGCAGGTGACGCATTTCGCATTGTGGTCGCGGTCCAGTTCGAAATACTTGGCGTGATCGAAGGTCGCCGGCGTCCATTTCTCCTGGCTGTGGCACTGGCTGCAATTGCCGGTGATCTGCTGGTGGAGCGAGTCCTTCGGGGACTTGTGGCAACCCTGGCATTCGTCGCGGGTCGCCTTCTGTAACAGACGATGGTTGAAGTGCCCGGTGGGACGAAAACGCTTCACGCCGGCATGGTCACTGTGACAGGCCACGCAGTCGTCATTGACCAATTTCTGGTGGAAGGGCGTGCTGGTGAGCGGCTTGGCGATGGGCAGACCCAACGTATTCAGGCGGCCGATGTCTGCCGGCTTGTGACAGGTGATGCAGCGTGGTGAATCGGCGCCGGTGAAGGACGCGTGGCAGGCAAAGCAGTCGGCCTCCAGCTTGGCATGCCCGGGAATCAGCTTGCCTGGGCCTACCATCAGGTGCGGATAAACAAACGCCAGCACGGCCAGCATCAGCAGATTCGCGGCAAGAACCCATTTCACGGTGCGGCTCATACCCACCCCCAGAACAGGAAGATGCTGATGATGTGGCCCAGCGCCAGCACGGCAAAGACGATGAAGATTGGGATGTGCACCTTGCGCCATTGGGTCATGGCATCGAGCGTGACGGCATCCCAGAACACCGCACGCTCCACCTCGGCTTTCGACAGGCCGCGCAACTGGTAGTGATCACGCTGCCCCAGCACATGTTCGCGTGAACGCGCCAGCAGCAGTTTGCCGACCATGCCGCTGATCACATTGACGCCCATCGCCACCGTCGCCAGCCAGGGCAGGATGGCGTTGAAGTGGATGCCGGCATGCAGCAGCACCATCAGCGAACCGAGCCAGGTGCCGATCTCGTGCATGTTCAACCAGGATTTGACGTTGCCGGAGGTGATGATCTTGCGCTTGCGCAGCGAGTAGACCAGTGAGCCGATGATCAGCAGGGTGCCGGGAATGCCGAGGTAGCGGCCGACCCAGACGAGGTTCAAGCGATGGAGCAGCCAGTCGCCGGCCAGCGTGGCAGCGGCCAGCAGGCCGAGCAACAGCGTAAAGGGCAGGATATGGCGATACCAAAGTGTCTTTGTCATCAGGCCTCCAGAGTCACGCTGGTCTTCGGCGTGCAGGTGCACAGCAGGCAGGTTCCCGGTTCGGGATCGTAATCCGGCGGGTTGCGATAGGCGACCTCGCCGGACTGGATCGTCGTCTGACAACTGCCACAACCGCCGCCACGACAGCCGGAATCGACGCGGACGCCATTGGCCTCGGCAAAGTCGAGCAAGCTGCCGGAAGCGGGCTGCCAAGGCAGTTGCTTGCCGGATTTAGCGAACGTCACCACGATGTCACTCTGCTGCGCCGGGTTTTCCACTGTCGCCGCCGGCTTGCGCTTGATCGAGGCCGGGCCGAAGGCCTCGAAGTGGATGTGTGCATCCGGCACACCCCATTCCTCCAGCGCCATGACCAGACTTTCCATCATCGGCGTCGGGCCGCAGATATAGAAGTGATAGGGCCTGAGTGGCAACTGCCGGCGCAGCAGATCGACATCGACACGGCCGTGATGCTGGTAATCGCGTCCCATCTGGTCTTCCGGCAGCGGGTCGCTGAAGCAGAAGCGCAAATGAAAATTCGGATGGGCAGCCGCCAATGCTTCGAGCTGTGCCTGCATCACGGGCTCACGGCGATTGCGCACACCGTAGAACAGCCAGACCTCGCGTCCCGGCTGTTCGGCGAGGCACCAGTGCAACATCGAGAGCATCGGCGTGATGCCGATGCCGCCACCGATCAGCACCACCGGCGCATCGCTGCGGTCGATATGAAAATGGCCGCCGGGCGCGCGTACCTGCAGGATGTCACCGACCGCGACATGATCATGGAAGTGATTCGATGAACGCCCCGGGGGGACATCGCAACCCGCAGGTGGCGGGACGCGCTTGATCGACACCCGGTAGCAGTCCGGGCGGGGCGCATCCGACAGCGAATAGCAGCGGATGAGCTGCTCCGTCGGCAGATCCAGCCGGAAGGTGAGAAATTGTCCGGGCAGGAAGGCGGGTAGCGGCTTGCCATCTTCGGGGGCGAGATGGAAGGAACAGATTGTCCCGGCCGCATCCTCGATCACCCTGCGTTCGACGCGGAAAGGCCGGAAACCCGTCCACGCCGCCACATGTGCCGGCTCCCTCGCCTCTGCTGGTGTCGCCTCCGCCGGCACTACCTGTCCCGGCATACCGCCACGCAGGGACTGATATTCCCGCCACGTTCGCCAAAAGCTGATACCCAGCCACAGCGCAAGTTGTAACGCGATGCCGAGGACAATCCACAGGAGCAGCGAGAATGAAGTCATGGGGACATGATGTCAAACGAAGCTTAAGAATCGCTTATGACGACCTTAAGCTTCTCTTAAGCCTTCCGATGACAAAAGCCCCTAGCCTCTCTTCTGCTTCATTTCATCAACCCTCATGGAGAAACCTCCGCATGAAACGTCATATCCTCAGCGCCCTGATCGTCACCTTCCTCGCTGCCGGCGCACCTGCGTTTGCCGCCAATGATGCGCACGATCACGGTCATGCCACGGCAACCGCCACCCTGCAACTGAATGCCGGCAAGCAATGGGAAACCGACGCGGCGCTGCGCAAGGCCATGGGCGAGATTCGCCAGTCGATGGCATCCTCGCTGCACGCGATCCATGAAAACAAGCTGTCGCCCAAGGCTTACGGTGCGTTGGCGAAAAAGGTAGAGCGCAGCGTCGGCGACATCGTCGCCAACTGCAAGCTGCCGCCTGCCGCCGACGCCCAACTGCACATCGTCATCGCCGAACTGTTGGCCGGTGCGGAACAGATGGCGGGCAAAGCCAAACGCATGGACGGCGCCGTCAAGGTGATCGGCGCGCTCGACAACTACGGCAAGTATTTTGACGACCCCGGCTTCCAGCCGATCGCGCATTGAGACAATGCAAACCTAACTGCCTGACTTTCTCAAGCCAAGCTCATCATGGATGCTATGCGCACCGTCGATACTGCGGGCCAGCTCAATCACTTGGTCGATCTGGCGCTGGTTGTCGACCAGGCCCGTGAGCCGGACATCGCCGTTGCGCGTGGCAACCTCGATATCGAACCGATTGAGGTTGGTATCCCCATGCAGCGCCGCCTTGACCTTTGCCGTCACACTGGCGTCCCGCTCAGGGGGCCGGCTAGTGCTCTGAGCCAGTTTCTCGACCAGATCCGGGGGCATGTTGCAGCCACCGAGCGGTAGCGCCAGCATGCCGGCCAGCGTTGCTCCCCGGAAGAGTAATCCTGTGCGCATTTTCATTGGGTAATTTCCTTTTGCAAACGTTTATCAAACCATCCGTTCAGCTTGACGGCCCTGCTGTCATTGCCGTCTCGCCAGCAGGGAGGCCGCTAGGCCGGAAGCGGCCCGAAGAGGCTGCGCCGACTTTTCAGAGCGTAATGTCAGACTACATTTCGAAATGCAGGCGGATACGTGCTTCCAGCAGTGTCCGGGCGGTGGCCTCGGTGCTGTCCTGCAACTGCTCGCGGATTTCATTGGCAATTTTTTCGAAGACCTTGATGATGCCCGGATCGAAATGCGTGCCGGCATCCTTGCCAAGAATTGCCATGACCTGCTCGAAAGGCATCGGTTCCTTGTAGGGCCGCTTCGAGGACAACGCATCGAACACATCGGCGACCGCAAAAATGCGCGCCGACAGGGGAATCGCTTCGCGCGCCAACTGGCGCGGATAACCGTTGCCCGCCCACTTCTCGTGGTGCGCAGCCACTACCTCATGGGCGCCATCAAGCCAGCCGATGCCACGGACGATCTCCTCGCCCAATGCCACGTGCGTCCGCATCGTTTCCATTTCGGCCTCATCCAGCCGCCC
This sequence comes from Rhodocyclaceae bacterium, assembly GCA_030824115.1. Lineage (GTDB taxonomy): Bacteria > Pseudomonadota > Gammaproteobacteria > Burkholderiales > Rhodocyclaceae > Sulfuricystis. The sequence goes on from JAVBYI010000001.1 coordinate 60,728, forward strand.
TGGCTTGAGCAGGATGGCATCGGGAATGCCGATCTTGCCGACATCATGCAGAAAGCTGCCGGCGATCAGCGCCTGCATGGTGCTGCCTGACAGACCGACCTCCTCGCCGATGCGCGCGGCAATCCAGGCGACGCGGTAGTTGTGGGCGCCGGTATCCGAATCGCGCTTGGCAATCGCACGGCCGAGCGCCTCCATCATCGAGATGTGCGAGTCGAGCACTTCGCGCGCCTTGCGTTCGTTATCGGCCGACAGCCGCACCACAATCGGGTAGATGGTGGCCCCGCACAGCAGCGCGGCCAGGCAGGCCATCAGGGCCACATTGAAAGCCGCCGACTGGATCGCCTGCTGTTGCCATGCCGGGACTATGCGCACCCCTTCGAAGTACCCGGTGACAGGCGCTATCTCCCGTGCATCATGGCCACGCAGGGGAATGAAGACGCGCAATACCCAGCGCTGATCGGGCAATTGCAGGCTTTCGTAGGAGGCTTTGGTGTAAGACGGACGGCCATGCTTGGGAAGCTGTGACTCGACTTGCTCTCCTGCTTCCGTTACGGCTTCGGCCATCTTCCTGCCGGCCTGATCATAAATTTCGGCAATGTCGAAGATGCCACCAGCGATGGTCTCGGCGGCTTCCCTGGCATGTTCTGCCGCCGCTGGCCCGTTCATATCGACCGCATCGAAGTGGCGCAGAAAGCGATTGGACTCTTCCATGGCCAGGGCCACGACCTCGTCCTCGGCACTCTCCGTCGCCATGAACCAGGCGATTGGCGCTGAAATGCCGGCCAGCACAACACTCACCGCAGCAATCCGCAGCGCGGCACGTTTGTTGAATTGGTTCAAGCTCAAGGCATTCCTCCGATAACTTTCTGAATTATGCGGCAGGCAGCTTAAGTAACCCTTAATTCAGGCTTTTTCCTGTGCCAGCCTTAAGAATGGTTTAAGCAGCCGCCCCTAATCTGCGCCCCATACCAATGCAATGGGGTGTTCCATGAACGTTGCCTGCAGGGCCTTGAATCCGGCGAAAGCCTCGTTGGTTCGGGTGTCTCATCACGATGAAGGTTCGCCGCGACGAGTCGCGGTCGAGTCTTTCATCCGGTCGATTTTCTCCCGCCACTACGGGGCAAATGTCCGCTCGTTTGCACCACAATTGCTGTTCGTGGAAAACAGCCTGGGACCGGTTGCAGCGGCCGGCTGGCGCAGCGCCAAAGACTCGGCACTGTTTCTCGAAAACTATCTCGACCAGCCGATCGAACTGGCGATGGCCAAGCTGGCCGATCAGCCGATCGAGCGCAGCCGCCTCGTCGAGGTCGGACATCTGGCTGCCAAACGAAATGGCGGCAGCTTGCATGTGATCCTGGCGCTGGCCGCGCATCTCCATCGTCATGGTCACGAATGGGTGGTGTTCACGGCCACCCGGGAGTTGGTCGGCATTTTTGCTCGTCTGGGCTTGCCCTTGCTCGCCCTGGCCAAGGCCGACCCTGCCCGCCTGGGTGACGCAGCCCGCGACTGGGGAAGCTATTACGATACCGAACCGGTGATTGTCGCCGGCCGCATCCGGCTGGCCCTGGAGCGACTGGGGAGAGCACCGTGAACGCAGCCTCCCTGCTCGATGCCATTGCGTCACAAGCCGACCGGACATTGCTGCGACAGGGGGACAGGGCGTGGACGGGGCAACAGTTGCTCGACGCGGCGACCGAATTCGGCCAGCAGTTGGTGTCGACACGGGTGTTGGGCGTGTTGGCGGACAATGGTCCCGCTTGGGCGATTGCCGATCTGGCGGCATGGCAGGGTGGCATCGTCCATCTGCCTTTGCCAACTTTCTTCAGCGCGCCACAGTTGATTCACGCCCTGAATGAAACCGGCTGCGACACGCTTCTGACGGATCAGCCGCAACGCATCGAAGCGCTCGGCCTCGGTTTCTCGGTTGCAGATGGCTGGCTTGGCTTGTCCGTGCTGAAACGCTCATGTGCCGCCATTCGTCTGCCGGCGGGAACAACGAAGATTTCTTTTACTTCCGGCAGTACCGGCAACCCCAAAGGGGTCTGTCTGAGTGCCGATGGCCTGTTCGACACCGCCACCGCCGTGGCGCAGCGCCTCGGCGACCTGCCACTGCAAAGGCATCTGGCGGTGCTGCCCTTGGCGCTGTTGCTGGAGAATGTCGCCGGCCTGTATGCGCCCTGGTTGCTCGGCAGTGAAGTCCGGCTGCCGGGGCTGGCCGACATGGGATGGCGCGGCATGGCGGGATTCGATCCGGCGGCCCTGCAGACCATGGCCGCCGGGACGGAGGCCAACAGCGTCATCCTCGTGCCGGAGCTGCTCAAGGCCTGGACCCTGTATCTGAAGGCAACGGGGCAGCAGGCACCCGCCAGCCTCGTCATGGTGGCCGTCGGGGGGGCGCACGTCAGCCCGGTGCTGCTGGCCGAAGCACGCTCACTCGGCATTCCGGCTTATCAGGGCTACGGGTTGACCGAATGCGGTTCAGTAGTCAGCCTCAATCGCCCCGGCGACGACGGGCTTGCGGTCGGCAGGCCGCTGCAACATGCCCGTGTGTCGGTCACCAATGGTGAAGTGCAGGTCAAAACCCGTGCCTTCCTCGGTTATCTGAACGGTGGCAGCGCATGCAGCGATACTGCCTTCGCCACGGGCGACCTCGGGCATCTGGACGCGGATGGCCATCTCCATCTGTCGGGGCGCCGCAAGCATCTCCTGATCACTTCCTTTGGCCGCAACATTGCCCCTGAGTGGGTCGAGGCCGCGCTGCTGGCGCAACCGGCGATTGCCCAGGTACTGGTGGCTGGCGATGCCCGACCGTGGCTGAGCGCGCTGGTGGTACCCGCCAAGGGCCATGGGGAACAGGAAATCCGTCGGGCCATCGCCGTCGCCAATGCCGCCTTGCCGGACTATGCCCGGATCGGGGGTTGGGCGCTTGCCGAAGCTTTTACGCTGCACAACGGCTTGAGCACCGGCAATGGCCGCCCGGTCCGTCAAGCCATTCTGAGACATCACGCCGCGCATATCGCGGCACTTTACGCAAGAGAGGAAACCCCTGATGAAGTTCTATGAGCAATTGATCGCGAACACGGCTGCTGATCGCCAGTATTTAATGTCAGCGCCGGTAATTGCCGATTGTCTGGAAGGACGCGTGACACAGAAAAGTTATCTGGCATTTCTCGAACAGGCCTATCACCACGTCAAGCACACGACGCCCCTGCTGATGTTGCTGGGCGGCGGCCTGCCCGAACGGCTGGCCTCGCTGCGGCGCGCTGTCGCCCATTACATCGAGGAAGAAATCGGCCACGAAGAGTGGATTCTCAATGACATCGACGCGGCTGGCGGAAGTGCTGCAGCCGTGCGCACCAGCCAGCCCGGACTGCCCGCCGAACTGATGGTGGCCTATGCCTACGACCTCGTCAATCGCGGCAATCCGGCCGGATTCTTCGGTATGGTCTTCGTGCTCGAGGGAACCAGCGTCGCGCTGGCCTTGATGGCGGCCGACCGCATCCAGCAGGCGCTGGGCCTGCCTGACAGCGCCTTCTCCTATCTACGCTCGCATGGCACCCTGGATCTGGAACACACCGCGTACCTCGGCACCTTGCTCGATCAGATGACGGCGGACGATCAAGCTGAAGTGTTGCGTTGCGCACGCATTTTCTTTCGCCTCTACGGCGACATCTTTCACAGCCTGCCTGCTTGGGAAGCGGCGTCATGCAACTGAACGGGGCACGCATTCTCCTTACCGGTGCCACGGGCGGTCTGGGACAGGCATTGGCCCACCAGCTGGCCGCAGCCGGGGCCTCTCTGCTGCTGGCAGGACGCGACAACGGTCGGCTGGCGGCCTCAATCATGATGTTAACGGGACGGCACAGCACGGTACGTGCCGACCTCACGCGCCCGGAGGGCATCGCCGCAGCGGCCGGCGCGGCACGCGAGTTTGGCGTAAACCTGCTGATCAACAATGCGGGTATCGGTTGCTTCGGTCTCTACGAACAGCAGGCATGGCCGCAGATTGCCGACGTGCTGGCGGCTAATCTCGCCGCCCCGATGCACCTGACTCACGCCCTCCTGCCCGACCTGAAGGCGGCGCCCAACGCCATGGTCGTCAATATCGGCTCGACTTTTGGGAGTCTGCCGTTTCCCGGCTTTGCCGCCTATTCGGCGGCCAAGGCGGGCTTGCGCGGTTTTTCCCAGGCACTGCGCCGCGAGCTGGCCGACACGCAGGTTTCGGTGATCCATGTCGCCCCACGGGCCATCGACACGCCCCTGAATTCGCCGGCTGTGAATGCCCTGAACCGGGCTTTGAAGAACCAGAGCGATACCGCTGAAACGGTTGCTCGCCAAGTGATCGACGCCATCCAGCAGGATCTACAGGAATGTCATTTGGGCTTTCCGGAAAAGCTGTTTGCCTGGCTGAATGGCATTGCGCCCGCACTGATCGATCGCGGACTCGCCGGCAAGCTGGCCACCATCAAGTCGTTTGCCCCCACCCGTTGAACCAGAAAGGAGCCGCAATGAACGCACAAGCCATCACCCGCATCCTGATCGCCCTCGCCACCCTGATGTTTTCATCTCTGAGCCTGGCCGCCACCCCGGAGGAGGTCATTCGCCCCATCCAGGATCGCTGGGCGGAGATCAAGTATCGTCTGCCCGAAGCCCAGCAGGCCGATCAATACCGCGCGCTGGCCGAGCAGGCCCGCAAGCTGGTCGAGAACCATCCGGCCACCGCCGAAGTGCTGATCTGGGAGGGCATCGTGCTATCCAGCGAAGCGGGGGTGCGTGGCGGCTTGGGCGCCCTGTCCCTCGTCAAGGAAGCACGCGACCGTCTGGAAGCGGCACTCAAACTCAACGACAAGGCCTTGAACGGATCGGCCTATACCAGTCTGGCCACCCTGTACGCCAAGGTGCCGGGCTGGCCGATCGGCTTTGGCGACAAAGAACGCGCCGATGCCTATTTCAAGAAATCGCTGGTCATCAATCCGGACGGCATCGATCCCAATTTCTTCTACGGGGAGTATCTTGCCGAGCGCGATCAGGTGCGTGAAGCACGGACCTATCTCGAAACGGCCCTGAAAGCACCGGGGCGCCCCGGTCGGGAGTTGGCCGATAGCGGCCGGCGTCAGGAAATTCAGGCCATGATGAAGAAGCTGGAAAAGCTGGAGAGGGAGACCCGTTAGTTGCGTGCCCTGTTGGTCGAAGATGATGCCCTGCTTGGGGATGGCATTCGTGCCGGCCTCAAGCTGGCCGACTTTGCCGTCGACTGGGTCCGCGATGGTGATACGGCACGCCGCGCGCTGCTCGATCAGTCCTACGACATCTGCGTGCTGGATCTCGGCCTGCCGCAACGCGATGGCCTGTCGCTGCTGAAAGAGCTGCGCGCACGCGGCAGCAGTCTGCCGGTATTGATCCTGACGGCACGGGACACCAGTGAGGACAAGGTGGCCGGGCTTGATGCCGGGGCTGACGACTACCTCACCAAACCCTTCGACCTGCCGGAATTGCAGGCCCGCTTGCGGGCATTGGTGCGACGCGCCAGCGGATCGGCCGGCCCGGTCCTGCAGCACGCCGGCGTCGCGCTCGACCCGGCCACCAAACGTGTCAGCCTGAATGGCGAACTCATCGGCCTTTCGGCACGCGAATATGCGCTCCTGTATGACCTGCTCGGCCACAAGCAACACATCCGTACGCGCGCGCAACTGGAAGAAAGTCTCTACGCCTGGGGCGAGGAGGCCGAGAGCAATACCGTCGAGGTCTATATCCATCACCTGCGCAAAAAGCTCGGGGCAAACTTCATTCGCACGGTGCGCGGCCTCGGTTACCAGCTTGGTGAAGAGGAATAGCGATGGCCATCCTGGGGTATCGCATCCGCTCGCTGCGCCATCTGCTCCTGCTCCTGGTGTCGGTCGTCATCCTCCTCATCTGGGGCACCGCCGCCGCCCTGAGTTACCGCCAGGCACGTCACGAAGTTCAGGAACTGATGGATGATCAGATGGCCCAGTCGGCCGCCCTGATACTGGCGCAGGCAACGCATAATCCAGCGCATCTGGTTGATCTGGCCACCGAAACGGCGCTGCTGCTGGGCGCCCTCAAGCAGCAAAACATACTGCCGCTGGAATTCTCAATCAGCCAGGGCGATGGCAGCATCCTGGTGCGCTCGTCGCATGGTCCGGCCGCTGGGCACCCGCCGGAGCTGGGTTATGCCAACATCGACCATGAAGGAGAACGCTGGCGCAGCCTGATCATGGCCACGCCGGATGACCGTTACCGCATTCAGGTCGCACAGTCGATCCGCTTGCGCAACGAAGAGGCTCTCGAAATTGCCACCAAGACAGTGTTGCCGCTGGCCCTGTTCATTCCGGTCCTGCTGGGTCTGGTGTACTGGTCGGTGCGACGCGGGCTGCGGCCACTCGATGATCTCGCCGCGCAGGTCGCCACCCGCTCGTCGGACAATTTGCAGGGGCTGGATGACAACCGGGCGCCGCTGGAAGCAAAACCGCTGGTGACGGCGCTCAACCGCCTGCTCCGGCGACTGGGCGAGACGCTGGCAAACGAACGGCGCTTTACGGCAGATGCTGCCCACGAACTACGCACCCCCCTGGCCGCCGTGAAGATTCATGCACAAGTGGCATTGGCAAGCCACGACGAAGCACAACGGCATGCCCTGCACCAGGTCGTGTCGGGAACGGAGCGGGCGACCCGACTGGTCGAGCAGTTGTTGCGGCTGGCACGTCTGGACCCCCTTGCCAGACTGCCCGACCCACGTCCGATCGATCTGAGCTCACTGGCCAAAGCGCTGGTCGAACAGGCACGGCAGCTTGCACCGGAACGTCACGATGATGTGCAAATCGACACGCCAGCCGAGAAAATTCTGGTCGACGGCAATGCCGACCTGCTGGAACTTGCGGTACGCAACCTGCTCGATAATGCCCTGCGTTACAGCACACCGGGGACGCAGGTGAGCGTGTTTGCCGGCATCGACCACGGATCGGCCGTCTGCGGCGTCCGCGATAACGGCCCCGGGGTTGCCGCAACCGAATTGCCCAGGATCATCGAGCGCTTCTATCGCGGGCGCAATACCACAGCCGAAGGCAGCGGCCTCGGGCTGGCCATCGTACGGCGCATTGCCGAACTCCACGGCGCCCGACTCGAAGTCGAGAATCTGTCCGCCGGCGGTTTTCTGGCCCGGTTACGCTGGCCGGCCGCATCGTACTGACAAAGCGGCAGGAAAAGTCGGCTCTGGTGAGACGGCAAGTCCGCTGGCGGTTCAATGTTAAAGTGCGCGCTCTCCAAGTTTTCCTGACATCGTGCGCCTTTTCCGCCTAGCCAAAATCGTCCGCGTCGGCCTCACCTTCGGCCTCGACCGCCTGATCGTTGAACACGATCCCGACAGCCGCCTTGCCTGGCCGCTCGGTCTCATCAATGGCTTGCTGTTCTGGCGCGACCTGTCCGCCTCGCGGGCCGTGCGCCTGCGTCAGGCGCTTGAAGCATTGGGGCCGATCTTCGTCAAGTTCGGCCAAGTGCTGTCGACCCGCCGCGATCTGCTACCCGCCGACCTTGCCGACGAACTGGCGCTGTTGCAGGATCGCGTCCCGCCCTACCCGGCCGATCAAGCCATCGCCGAAATCGAGGCCAGCTTTGGTCAGCCGCTCGCCGCCATTTTCGCTTCCTTCGAACGCGAGCCGGTTGCTTCGGCCTCAGTTGCGCAAGTCCACTTTGCCACCTTGCGCGCCGAACACGGCAGTCGTGAAGTCGCCGTCAAAGTGCTACGCCCCGGCATCGAACCTGTGATCGCCCACGACATTGCCCTGCTCGATACCTTTGCCGGGCTGCTGGAGCGTTTCTGGAGCGACGGCAAGCGTCTCAAGCCGCGCGAGGTGGTCGCCGAATTTGCCAAGCATCTCGGCGATGAACTGGACCTGATGCGCGAAGCGGCCAACTGCTCACAGTTGCGCCGCAATTTTTCAGGCTCGACACTGCTGCTGGTACCCGAGGTACATTGGGATTACTGCACCCACTCGGTGATGACCATGGAGCGCATGCACGGCCTGCCCATGGGCCAGATCGAACGCATGCGCAGTGCCGGCATCGACCTCAAGGCGCTATCGCGCGCCGGCGTCGAAATCTTTTTCACGCAGGTATTCCGCGACGGGTTTTTTCATGCCGACATGCACCCCGGCAATATCCTCGTTTCGGACGATCCGGCTACCTTCAACCGCTACATTGCGCTCGATTTCGGCATCGTCGGCACGCTCACCGAGACCGACAAGAGTTACCTGGCCATCAACTTCCTCGCCTTCTTCCAGCGTGACTACAAGCGCGTCGCCGAGGCGCACATCGAGTCCGGCTGGGCGCCGAAGGACACCCGCGTCGATGAACTCGAAGCCGCCGTGCGCGCCGTCTGCGAACCGATTTTCGACCGGCCGCTCAAGGAAATCTCGTTCGGCAAGGTGCTGCTGCGCCTGTTCCAGACCTCACGTCGCTTCAATGTCGAAATCCAGCCGCAACTGGTGCTGTTGCAGAAAACCCTGCTCAACATCGAAGGCCTCGGCCGCCAGCTCGACCCTGACCTCGACCTGTGGCAAACCGCCAAGCCCTTCCTCGAACGCTGGATGCACGAGCAGGTGGGCTGGCGCGGATTGGTCAATCATGTCAAGCGCGAGGGTCCACAGTGGGCCACGCTGCTACCGCAACTGCCGCGCCTAGCGCATCAGGCCTTGACGCAGGCCAACGCCCGCGAAACCGCTGCCGAAGAAATTGCCCGGCTGCGCGAAGCGGCGGCCGGCAATCGGCAACTGGCCCTCTCGGCAATACTGCTCGCGGCGTTGGCGCTGCTGGTTGCCGCCCTGCCCTTGCTTTAGAAATAAGGTCGCCTGGGTACCCAAGCTTAGGCAGACAGGTACTCGACCAGCATGCCCGAGGTACGGCGCAAGCGCCGCGACAGCAGCTTGGCAAGGTTAAACATGAAGCGGTAGGCCAGCAGCGGCGCCTCTTCGGCCATTTGCTGCAGGCCGCCATCATTGAGCGTGAGCATCACGCAGTCCGTATCGGCCATGCAGGTCGCCGAGCGCCGCTCGCGATCCAGCAGCGCCATTTCGCCCACGATGCGGCCACGGCCCTCATGGCACAGCAGATGGGAACCATGCTCGCCGCCCTTGAAGATCGACAACCGGCCTTCGGCAAGGATCAGCATGTGATCGCCCGGGTCGCCTTCGGCAAACACCACCTCACCCTGGCGCTTCTTGATCTGCGTCAGAAAGCGGCCGATCATCTTCAGTTCGGCGTAGGAAAATTCCCGAAACAACTCGAGTCCGTCAAGCACATCAGCAGCGTTAATGGTCATGGTGGCGGTAATTCCGGTGTTGGTGGCAACGGTATCGATTCTGTCTGATCCCGTATTGGTGAATACTGTACCAAAGTAATGGATCAGGCAGCCGGTGATTCTGCCGCAGCAGCCCAAGGCCAAAGCGGTAAAATTTCAACTCGAAGCCCCTTCCCCCGAATTTTCATGGCAACCGTCTCCATCTACGACTCCACCCTGCGCGACGGCGCGCAAGCACAGGGCATTTCCTATTCCGTCGAGGACAAGCTCAAGATCGTTGAGCGCCTCGATGCGCTGGGGGTCGCCTACATCGAGGCGGGCAATCCCGGTTCGAATCCGAAGGACCTCGAATTCTTTACGCGCGCCGCCACGCTGAAACTGGCCCACGCGAAGATGATCGCCTTCGGCGCCACGCGCAAGGTTGGCATCCGCGTCTCGGACGACGCCAACCTGCAGTCCCTGCTCAAGGCCAACACGCCGGCCGTAGCGATCTTCGGCAAAAGCTGGGATTACCAGGCACTGGAGATCCTGCGCACCACGCTCGATGAAAACCTGCGCATGATCAACGACACGATCAAGTACCTGAAGCAGCACGGCAAGGAAGTTGTCTTCGATGCCGAGCACTTCTTCGATGGCTACAAGGACAACGCCGAATACTCGCTGAAGACCCTCGCCGCTGCGGCCGAAGCGGGTGCCGACTGCCTGTGCCTGTGCGACACCAATGGCGGCTCCTTCCCGGACGAGATATTCGAGATCACGCGCACGGTCTGCGCGCAGTTTCCCAATACTGCTGTCGGCATTCACTGTCACAACGACAGCGAGATGGCGGTAGCCAACTCGATCCGCGCCGTGCAGGCTGGGGCGACGCAGGTACAGGGCACCATCAATGGTCTTGGCGAGCGTTGCGGCAATGCCAATCTCTGTTCGATCATCCCGAACCTGCAACTCAAGCTCGGCCTCGACTGCATCCCCACGGCGGCGATGCGCCACCTGACCAACGTCGCCCGTTCGGTCAGCGAAATCGCCAACATGCCCCACAACGAGAAAGCACCCTACGTCGGCGGTCATGCCTTCGCGCACAAGGGCGGCATGCACATCGACGCGGTGGTCAAGAACCCGATCTCCTACGAACACATCAACCCCGAGTTGGTCGGCAACAGCCGCCGCGTGCTGATGTCGGAAGTCGCCGGGCGCAGCACGTTGCTGGCACGCATCAACGCCATCGACCCGACACTCACCAAGGATTCGCCCGAGACGAAGAAGATCATCGATCGCCTCAAGGAACTCGAACACGAGGGTTATCAGTTCGAGGCTGCCGAAAGCTCCTTTGATCTTGTCGTGCGCAAGATGCTCGGCCGCTACACGCCCTTCTTCGAACTGGTCGAATTCAAGGTCATCACCAACGAGCCGGCGATGAACGAGGTCAATTCGTCGGTGATCATCAAGGTGCGTGTTGGCGATCAGGAAGTGCTGACCGTTGCGGAAGGCGATGGCCCGGTGAATGCCCTCGACAAGGCCGCGCGCAAGGCGCTCGAACGCCTCTATCCGGCCATCGGCGCGATTCGCCTGACCGACTACAAGGTGCGCGTCCTCGATTCCGATCAGGCTTCCGCCGCCAAGGTACGCGTGCTGATCGAATCAACCGACGGCACAGAAAGCTGGACGACCATCGGCGTCTCCACCGACATCATCAATGCGTCATGGCAGGCACTGGTCGACGCCATAGACGTCAAGCTGATTCGCGACCAGGAACAGCAAACCACTCACTGACCCCCCAAGCAAGGAACCCACATGGCTGGCAAAACGCTTTACGACAAACTCTGGGAATCGCACGTTGTCCGCGAAGAATCCGACGGCACCTGCCTCCTTTACATCGACCGTCACCTGATGCACGAGGTGACCAGTCCGCAAGCCTTCGAGGGCCTGCGGCTGGCACAGCGCAAGGCATGGCGCAAGGACAGCATCGTTGCCAACCCGGATCACAACACGCCGACGAATAACTGGAACGGCGGCATCAAGGACCCGATCTCGCGCCTGCAGGTTGAAACGCTCGACGCCAACATCAAGGACTTCGGCGCGCTGGTGTACTTCCCCTTCAAGCATGCCAATCAGGGCATCATCCATGTCATCGGCCCGGAAAACGGCACCACGCTGCCGGGCATGACGGTGGTCTGCGGTGACAGCCACACCGCGACGCACGGCGCCTTCGGCGCGCTGGCACACGGTATCGGCACCTCCGAGGTCGAGCACGTGCTCGCGACGCAGACGCTGGTGCAGAAGAAATCCAAGACCATGCTAATTCGCGTCGACGGAAAAGTCGGCGCTGGCGTGACGGCCAAGGACATCGCCCTGGACATCATCGGCAAGATCGGCACTGCCGGCGGCACCGGCTACTGCATCGAGTTCGGCGGCGCAGCGATCCGCGCCCTGTCGATGGAAGGCCGCATGACCCTGTGCAACATGGCGATTGAAGGCGGCGCGCGTGCCGGCCTCATCGCCCCGGATGAAAAGACGTTTGCCTACCTCAAGGGCCGCCAGTACGCCCCCAAGGGCACCAACTGGGACAAGGCGGTGGCCTACTGGAAGACCCTCGTCTCCGACAAGGGCGCGAAGTTCGATACGGTCATCGAAATGGATGCGGCGAAGATCGAGCCGCAGGTCACCTGGGGCACCTCACCCGAACAGGTATTGTCGGTTGGCGCCAAGGTGCCGAACCCGGCCAAGGAGAAAGACGCCGTCAAGCGCGGCAGCATCGAGCGCGCGCTGGCCTATATGGGCCTCACCGCCGACACGCCGATCGATCAGATCAAGGTTGACAAGGTCTTCATCGGCAGTTGCACCAACTCGCGCATCGAAGATTTGCGCGCCGCTGCGGCTGTCGCCAAGGGCAGGCAGAAAGCCGCCAACGTCAAGCTCGTGCTGGTCGTGCCGGGTTCGGGTCAGGTCAAGCGCCAAGCCGAGGCCGAAGGGCTGGACAAAATTTTCACCGCCGCCGGCTTCGAGTGGCGCGAACCCGGCTGCTCAATGTGCCTGGCGATGAACGCCGACCGCCTCGCCCCGGGCGAGCGCTGCGCCTCCACCTCCAACCGCAACTTTGAAGGCCGCCAGGGCGCCGGCGGCCGTACCCACCTCGTCAGCCCCGAGATGGCCGCCGCCGCCGCCATCGCCGGCCACTTCACCGATATCAGGAAATTCTGAACATGAAACCCTTCATCTCCCTCAATGGCCTCGTCTGCCCGCTCGACCGCGCCAACGTCGATACCGACGCCATCATCCCGAAGCAGTTTCTGAAATCCATCAAGCGTTCCGGCTTCGGCCCCTACCTGTTTGACGAGTGGCGCTACAAGGATGTCGGCGAACCCGGCATGGACTGCACGAACCGGCCGCTGAAGAAGGACTTCGTCCTCAACCAGAAGTCGTTCAAAGGCGCGCAGATTCTGCTCACCCGCGACAATTTCGGCTGCGGCTCTTCCCGCGAACATGCGCCATGGGCCATTGAAGACTACGGCTTTCGCGTCATCATCGCGCCCTCGTTCGCCGATATCTTCTTCTCGAACTGTTACAAGAACGGCATCCTGCCGATCGTCGCATCCGCCAAAATCGTCGATCAGCTGTTCCGCGAATGTGCCGCACAAAAAGGCTACAAGCTGCGCGTCGATCTGGAAACACAGACCGTGCGCAACCCGGCCGGCGAGTGGTTCAGCTTCGACATTACCCCGCACCGCAAGCACTGCCTGCTCAACGGCCTCGACGAAATCGGCCTGACGCTACAGCACGCCGACGAGATCAAGGCCTTCGAGAAGCAGCACAAGGCCGCGCAGCCCTGGCTGTTCAACTGACGTAACGGTACGCGGGGGGAAGACCATGTTGCTTTGGTTTGTCATCCTCTACCTGATGGTATCGGTCGGCATCGGCCTCTTTGCCGCAACACGCGTGCATAACGCCAAAGACTTTGCCGTTGCCGGCCGCTCGCTGCCGCTGCCGGTGGTCACCGCCACCGTGTTCGCCACCTGGTTCGGCGCCGAAGCGGTGTTCGGCGTTTCGGCCACCTTCGTGCAGGAGGGATTGACCGGCGTGGTGGCCGATCCCTTCGGCTCGTCGCTGTGCCTGGTCATCGCCGGCATCCTGTTCTCGCGCTACCTCTACAAGCTCAACATCCTCACGCTCGGCGACTTCTACCGCATGCGCTACAACCGCACGGTGGAAGTGCTCACCACGCTGTGCATCGTCGCCTCTTACCTCGGCTGGGTCGCCGCGCAGATCAAGGCGCTCGGCCTGATCTTCTATGTTGTCACCAATGGCGCCGTCTCGCAGGAAACCGGCATGATCCTCGGCGCCGCCATCGTGCTCACCTACACCACCTTCGGCGGCATGTTCTCGGTGGCGATTCTCGACTTCGTACAGATGGCCGTGTCGATGGGCGGTCTGCTGTTCATCGCCTGGATCGTCAGCGGCAAGGTCGATGGTGGCACGACGGCCATCGTCGCCCACGCCAGCGCTGCCGGCAAACTCGACTTCTTTCCCGAGATGGACCCGCTGAAATGGATCGCCTTTCTCGGCGCCTGGGTCACCATGATGCTCGGCTCGATTCCGCAGCAGGACGTATTCCAGCGCGTCACCTCGGCGAAAAGCGCAAAGATCGCCCTGTGGGGGTCGATCCTCGGCGCCTCGATCTATTTCTGCTTCACTTTCGTGCCGATGTTCATCGCCTACTCGGCGACGCTGATCGATCCCGAACTGTTCGCCAAGCTGCTCGAAGAAGACACGCAACTGGTACTGCCCACGCTGGTGTTGCAGCACACGCCGCTGGCCGCCCAGGTGCTGTTCTTCGGCGCCGTGCTGTCAGCGATCATGAGCTGTTCCTCAGCCACCTTGCTCGCCCCATCCGTCACCTTCGCCGAAAACGTCATCAAGGGCTTCAACCCGAAGATGGGCGATCACCAGTTCCTCTGGGTGATGAGGGGCACCCTGATCGGCTTCACTTGTCTGGTACTGGCCTTCGCGCTCAACTCCGCATCCTCGATCTTCGAAATGGTCGAGAACGCCTACAAGGTCACACTGGCCGGCGCCTTTGTGCCACTGGTCGGCGGCATCCTCTGGAAGCGTGCCACCTCACAAGGTGCACTGGCGGCGATTTTCGGCGGTATCCTGTCTTGGCTGATGATTGAGTTGATGATCGGCGAGGCCAGCCCGGTACCCCCGCAGTTGATTGGCCTCGCGGTCTCGGCACTCGGCATGACCGCCGGTTCATTGTTACCGCAATGGATTGGCCATACCGTTCCCGGCCGTCCGATGCATGAATTGCAGCATCATGCGGCCATGGAACCGCACCACCATCCCTAACGTACTGAAGGAGTTCGCCATGCACAAACTGTTTGCCGCTACCGCCCTGACGCTGGTTCTGCAACTTGGCTTCGCGCTGCCTGCCGCCGCTCAGGACAAACCCGCCACCCCGCAACAACAGCGCATGCGCGACTGCAACAAGAACGCGGAAGGCAAGAAGGGGCCGGAACGCAAGGAGTTCATGAGGGCCTGCCTGTCCGGCAAGCAGGCCGATGCCAAGGACGCACGTTCGATGCAACAGGAAAAGATGAAAACCTGTAACGCCAACGCCAAGGGCATGAAGGGCGCCGAGCGCAAGGCCTTTATGAGCGACTGCCTGAAAAACTGATCACATCCACCGGCGGCGGCAGGTCTTCGCTATCGAAGGCCGTGTCGCCGTCGGGATCGGGCACACCGGTCGCCTTGAGGCCGGCAAAGTCGTAGAGCCGCGCATCCATCAGGTGTGACGGCACGATATTCGAGAGACTTCTGAACAGGGTTTCGACGCGCCCCGGAAAACGCTTGTCCCAGTCGCGCAGCATTTCGGCCACCTGCTGACGCTGCAGGTTGGGCTGGCTGCCACACAGGTTGCAGGGAATGATCGGAAACTCGCGCTGCTGCGCCCACGCGATCAGATCCTTCTCCTGACAATACGCCAGCGGCCGGATGACAATGTGCTTGCCATCGTCCGACACCAGCTTGGGCGGCATGGCCTTGAGCTTGGCGGCGAAAAATAGATTGAGAAATAGCGTGGCGAGGATGTCGTCGCGATGATGGCCGAGCGCAATCTTGGTGGCACCCAATTCATCGGCGACACGATAGAGAATGCCGCGTCTTAACCTTGAGCAAAGTGAACAGGTCGTCTTGCCCTCGGGAATTACGCGTTTGACGATCGAGTAGGTGTCTTCCTCGATGATGCGATAGGGAATGCCGAGCCCTTCCAGATAGGCCGGCAGTACCTCGGCGGGAAAGCCCGGCTGCTTCTGGTCGAGATTGACCGCGATGATCTCGAAGTTGATCGGCGCTTTTTCCTTCAGGTAGCGCAGGATGTCGAGCAGGCCATAGGAATCCTTGCCGCCCGAGAGGCAGACCATGACGCGGTCGCCCTCCTCGATCATGTTGAAGTCGGCAATCGCCTGACCCACCTCGCGACGCAGGCGCTTGGCCAGCTTGTTGGCTTCGAATTCCTGTTTGTGTGCCGCTTTGTACGTTGTCATAGATGTGCTGTCCGGCCGCCGTCGACGTTGATCACCTGCCCGGTGACATAGGGCGCATCGAAGACGAGAAATTTCACCGTGCGCGCAATATCCACCGGCATGCCGACGCGCTTGAGCAGCGTGTGCTGAATGATCGCCTGTTGTTGCTCAGGCGGAAAGTCCGTCTCGTTCTCGGGCCACTCGATGGCGCCGGGCGCCACCGCATTGACGCGCACCGCCGGGCCAAGTTCCAGCGCCAGCGCACGGGTCAGCCCAAGCAGCCCGGCCTTGGCGGCACAGTAGAGCGGATAGTTCTTCAAGGGTCGTTCGGCGTGAATGTCGGTGATGTTAACAATGCACCCGCCCGTTTTCGCCAGATGCGGCGCAGCCGCCTGGGAGAGGAACAACGGGCCTTTCAGGTTGCTGCCCATCAAGTCGTCCCACATGGTTTCGTCAATCGTACCCACCGGCGTAGGGAAAAAACTCGACGCGTTGTTGACCAGCCCGTCGAGCCGGCCGAAATAGGCTACGGCCTCGTCGATCATGACCGCGATACTGGCCACGTCACGCAGATCATGCCGTATGGCCAGCGCCGACATTTCGCGCTGCGCGTTCAACTCGGCTGCCAGCGCTGCCGCCTCCGCCGTCGACGCGCGATGATGCAACACGACACGGGCGCCGGCCATATGCAGGGTACGCGCAATCTCCGCGCCCACCCGCTTTGCCGCACCCGTAATCAACACCACTGGCGTATTCATTTGAGAAGTATACCGAGGCCGTGCGCCGCTGCCGCAAAGCCGAAGCCGGCCGTCACCGCCACCGAGGAACCATAGCCGGCACAGTTCAAGCCATGCAGGCCGGCTTCATCCAGATCGCAAGCGGCAGTTTGCGGCCGTTGAATCTGCTCGTCCGAAAACACGCAAGGCACGCCGAACTTCTTCTTGGCATCGCGGGTAAAACCATAGTCCTTGCGCAGCTTCGCGCGCAACTTGGAAGCCAGCGCATCCTGCGTGGTGCGCGACAAGTCATCGATGCGCACACGCGTCGGATCGGTGCGCCCGCCCGCACCGCCAGTGGTAATCACCGCCCGCTTTGCCCGCCGGCAATGCGCGATCAGCGCCGCCTTGGCCTTCACATCGTCGATGCAGTCAAGCACCACATCACAGCTTGGCAGCAGCGTCACCACATTCTCCGGCGTAATGAATTCCTCGACACACACCACCGTGCAGGCCGGGTTGATCGTGGCGATGCGCTCGCCCATGGCCAGCACCTTGGCCTGCCCCAGCGTCGCTTCCAGCGCATGCACCTGACGATTGACATTGCTCTCGGCCACGTGGTCCAGGTCGATCAGCGTCAGCCGCCCCACGCCCGAGCGGGCCAGTGCCTCGGCCGCCCACGAGCCCACACCGCCGATGCCGATCACGCAGGCATGCCCCGCCGCCAGCCGCAAAAGGCTGCCTAGGCCGTAAAGCCGGTCGATGCCGCTGAAGCGGCGCTCATGAGTTTGCATAGGCCTGCATTGTAAGATGCCGCCATGCCTACGCCCCTGCCCGAGCCTTCCGACGACGCAAAAGCGGCCAGTCGCGAATTGTCTGACTGCATTGCGGCTTCGATCCGCACGGCGGGCGGCTGGCTGCCTTTTGTCGATTACATGGACATGGCGCTGCATTTGCCCGGGCTGGGCTATTACGCCGGCGGCTCGCTCAAGTTTGGCGCGGCGGGCGATTTTGTTACTGCGCCCGAGTTGACGCCGCTGTTCGGCCAGGCACTGGCCCGGCAGGTGGCCCAGGTACTCGCCGTCCTCCCATCGTCGACATTTGTGCTGGAGGTCGGTGCCGGCAGTGGACGTCTGGCTGCGGATCTGCTGATGGCGCTCGAAGCGCTGGGATGCTTGCCCGAGTCTTATGCGATTCTCGAACTTTCGGGCGAGTTACGCGCCCGCCAGCAGCAGACGATTGAATCGGCGGTGCCTCACTTGGCCCCACGCGTGGTCTGGCTCAATGCCCTGCCAGAACACTTTACCGGCTGCGTGATTGCCAATGAGTTGCTCGACGCGCTGCCGACGCATGTCGTCGCTTGGCGTGAGGCCGGGCGAATGGAACGTGGTGTCGTCCTGACTGACGCGGGTTTCGACTGGGCGGAACGGCCGGCGCACGGCGCGCTGGCCGCCGCGATGGCCTCTTTGCCTGTGGAGACAGCACCGTTTATCAGTGAGGTCAGTCTGGCCGCGCGGCACTGGGTGAGTGAGTGGGGACACCGGCTGGCGCAGGGTGCCCTGCTGCTGATTGACTATGGTCTGCCGCGCCACGAGCTTTATCACCCGCAACGCAGCCACGGTACGCTGCGCTGCCACTATCGCCAGCGCGCCCATGACAACCCCTTCTGGTGGCCGGGCCTTTCGGATATCACCAGCCATGTGGATTTCACGGCGGTGGCCGAAGCGGGTTTCGACGCCGGCCTGGATGTGCTGGGCTACACCAGCCAGTCGAGCTTCCTAATCAATTGCGGCTTGGGTGAGTTGCTGATGGCCCGTCAGGAGGCCGGCGGCGAACAGGCTTTGCGTGCCAATGGTGCCGTGCAGACGCTGATTGCCCCGGGCGAAATGGGCGAGTTGTTCAAGGTGATTGCGCTGGGGCGCGGGATTGACCTGCCCTTGCTTGGATTTACGCGCGGCGACCGGCGCCACGCTTTGTAGCTGCTCTCGTTACGCCGAACGCCGGAACATCTGCAGGAAGCGGTTTTTCTCGCCGAGGAACAGCTTGGTGAGTTCGTCCAGCGTCTCCTGACAAATATCGGCGGGCTGCAGCTTGAATTCCATCATGCCAAAACGGTCGATGTTGCGGGTGCGCAAAACGAGGTTACCCATTTCGTAGTCTGCCTTGAGCACAAAGCCGGCCTTGATCTCACAGGGAAAGGTGAAGCGTGCCCGTTCGACGATGTTGCGGGCGTTCATTTTTTCATCGGCCGTGAAAACGATGCTGTAGTCGTGCAGGAGCTTGCGGAAGGGTTCAACGCTCGTGCCTTCCCGCTCAACGACGATATCCCTGCCGGCAGCGATTCGAAAACGAACTGTCAGGCTTTCATAGCGATGATCGTCGCTGGCCGTTGGCACCCGGCGAAAGTCGGTTGCACCCTCAATCCAGCCCATGTTGGCAAACAGGATATTGCCGGGGAAATCAAACTCCCTGGGATTGGACGGCTTGATGATGTTGAGCTGTTTGATGACATCGTCCAGGTAATGAAAGGCGGTGGCAATGCCATCACTCAAAATCCGCGCCTGCTCTTCCTTGGCCGCACTGTGTTCTTCGGTGCCTTTTTGCAGGGTCTCCGCTTGCTGCTTCAGGCGTGCCAGCAAACTGCCAGACCCGGCATCAACCTGACCCGGCGTTGATGTTGGTGCCGCCGACGGCGTTGCCTTGGGCACCGTAGGCCCGAGATCACCTACATGCGCTTTATTCAGATCCGGGAAGGCAAGCACTTCACGGTGAATCTCCGGCTTGACCGGCTCCTGACTCGTGACCGGACCTTGCCGCGAGAATGTTTCGATATCCGCCAGTAACTGCGATGTATCGCTACCCGCCTTGTTGTCCGATTGGTTCACGTACTTGCCCTGCGCCGCAATGAATTGCGGAAAATTTTAACAGGGACACACCCTTGTCCGAGCGCTACTCCTGATGCCGATACAGGTTGTTGAGGAATTCTTCGGTATCGATTTCCTGGCCCGCCTTGGCAGGCCTGATGGCATCGACCACATGGGGATGGGGTTCAAGGCGCGCCACGGGCTGGGGCATCCAGCCGGCATTGAGGACTTCGTCCACGAAGGGGCCGAATTCTTCTTCCGTCTCGACATCGAGTGGCAAGTTTTCTGTTTTTCCTGTGCTCATATCCATCACGATCACCATGTCCGGCTCCCCCGCTCTTGTTCGAAGCGTCATGTTCACCATAACGACGTCGACAGAAAAAAGTTGATGTGTTCGCCTATTTTGCCTCAACTGCATGCGACACGTGGTGTTCACGCCACGGCGCCACCTTGAGTAGCAGGGCCATGCCCGGCAAGGCAAGCAGTGCGCACAGGAGGAAGAAGGGCATCCAGCCGAGTGCCTCAACCAGCCAGCCGGTAGTGGCATTGACAAAGGTGCGCGGTACGGCGGCCAGACTGGAGAACAGGGCAAACTGGGTGGCCGTGTAGAGCGGGTGCGTGGCCCGCGCGATGAAGGCCACAAAAGCGGCCGTGCCGAGTCCGACCCCGAGGGCCTCGAAGCCGATCACCAGCGCAAGTTGCAGCAAGGCGTTCAGATCAATCGTGGCTTGCGGGCCGATCCAGGCCAGCCAGGCAAAACCGAAGATCGACACCACCTGCACCACCCCGAACAACCACAACGCCCGGTTGATCCCCAGCTTGACCATCCACAGGCCGCCGACCAAGCCACCGAACACCGCCGGCCACAGACCGGCATGTTTGGCCACCAGACCGATATCGGACTTTGCGTAGCCCATGTCCAGATAGAAGGGGGTTGCCAGCGCCGTACACATCGAGTCGCCGAGCTTGTAGAAAAAGATGAAGGCCAGGATCAGCAGGGCTTCGCGCAAGCCGGCCCGGCCGATGAATTCGCGAAAGGGTTCGACCACCGCTTCGCGCAAGGTACGCGGCGCAGCGCCGGCAATGGCCGGCTCCTTGATCAGCAGTGCCATCAGCATGCCCGGCAGCATGAACAGCGCGGTTATCAGGAACACCATGTCCCAAGGCAAACGGTCGGCAAGAATCAGCGACAGCGAGCCCGGCACCAGCCCGGCGATGCGGTAAGCGTTGACGTGCACCGAGTTGCCCAGACCCAGTTCCTCGTCACTCAACAATTCACGCCGGTAGGCATCGAGAGCAATGTCGGCCGTCGCCGAAACCAGTGCCAGCAAGGCGGCCAGCCAGACAATCGCGCTCAGGTCATGCGCTGGCGACAGACGACCCAGCAAGGCGATGATGAATACCAGACAAAACTGCGTCAGAAATATCCAGCTACGCCGCCGACCCAGCGACAGAAGCGGCAAGGCGAAGCGATCCAGCAGAGGCGCCCAGAGAAACTTCCAAGTGTAGGGAAACTGGATCAGCGCAAACAGACCGATTGCCTTGAGGCTGACCCCTTCGGTCCGCAACCAGGCGGGCAGCAGGTTGAGCAGCAGATAGAGCGGCATGCCGGAAGCGAATCCGGTAAAGATGCAGATCAGCATGCGGCGAGTCAGTAACGGGGCAAACCAGGCGGGCATGGGGCATTTCTCGTGAAAATCCGGGGCATCCTAGCACCCGCTATCACAACAAAATGGACGAAAAGACCGAAAAACGTTATCCTCGCGGGGTTTACAGGCGCCCGTAGCTCAGCTGGATAGAGTACTGCCCTCCGAAGGCAGGGGTCGTGCGTTCGAATCGCGCCGGGCGCGCCACATATATAATCAGTCCTTGCTAATGATCAATTATTTGGGGATTTGCATGAAAAAGCACTTTTCTCGCACGCTGGCCATGACCGGCCTTCTTGTGCTGGCACCCGCCATGAGCATGGCGATGGGCGGACGCCCCAAGGACGGTGACGATGAAGCCGCCAATGTGCGCATTCAGCCCGTGGCCAAGGTCAAACTCGCAGGGGCGCAAGCAGGTTCCGGCGCGACCGCAGGTGGTCGTTCCGGCGAGGAACTTTACAAGGCCGTTTGTGGCGCTTGCCATGAAACGGGCGTTGCTGGTTCACCCAAGACGGGCGACAAGGCGGCTTGGGCACCCCGTATCGGTGTTGGTCTCGATGTACTGGTAAAAACAGCCAAGGCCGGCAAGAATGCCATGCCGCCCAAGGGTGGCTCCGATGCGTCCGATGAAGAACTGGCCCGTGCCATCGTCTTCATGGCCAACAAATCAGGCGCCAACTTCAAGGAGCCGGCCGCCGGCGCCAAGCCAATGGCAAGCGACAAGAACCCCGAGGAAATTGCCAAGGCTACCTGCTTCAAGTGCCATGAAACCGGCGAGCAGGGCGCACCCAAGCTGTCGGACAAAGCTGCATGGCGCCAGCGTGGCTCGAAGGGCCTCGATGCCGTCACCAAGACCGTCATTCGCGGCCACGGCAAGATGCCCGCCCGCGGTGGCCTGGCTGATCTGACCGACGAGGAACTCAAGAAGGTCATCGCCGTTCTGCTCAAGGAAGTCGGCGCAGAATAAGCAGTTCGGTATCACCCAAGAAAAATGGCGAGCAGTGCTCGCCATTTTTTTCGTCTCAAATTCGGCAACAGATGCCGTCTTGCCAGCGCCGACTTTTGCAGGCGGCGGGCAAGATAGTTTGTAGGTTCTCATTCACTATGAGATTTCCCTACTGACCAATCCGTAGGTTACGTTTTCGCTTCCGAGAAGGAATTCTCCAGATTTCCCATCGGACCAGATAATCCTACCGGATCAACACGTGAGCTATTGCTGCTAATCCTACCGTTTGGGTGCAACACCGATAGCGGTCCCCCCAGAAGTGTCGCCAGGAAGTCTCCCAGTTCTGCCGTCATCAGGTAGATCAACATCCGTGGCGGGATCACCGTATGCCCCCGGATCGGAAAAATTCCCTCCTCCGCAAGAACTCGTCCCACCCGGCGGGAACTCGTGCGCAGGCTGCCGGCAATGTCACGACCGAACACATACGACTGCCGGAACCGCTCTACCTCCTCAACCCGGATACGGGACCCTAGGTCGCGCATGCTGGGGCCGGACCGGCTGCCCAGTTTTTCTGCGTGCATGTAGCCGTTCTGGCAGAGCCAGTACGCCACCTGGTCTTTGATCCCCAGAGCCTTCGCCATCTGGGGCACGGTCAGCCATATCGGATTGCCGCCCGTCAGGCTTGCCAGCCAGGTTTTCAACTGGGCTTTGTCAAAGATCCAGCCGGTAATACCTCTGCCCCCCTCCCAGATGCTTGCCGGTTTCATCGCACCACGTTTCACGGCGTCGATGAGGGCGGTCACCTGCTCGGTGGTCCAGGTCCAGTAGCGCAGAACATGGGCCAGCGTCACCTGGTGTTCTTCCGGGATGGTGACACGGGGCAGCCCGTCCCCGAGGGCCAGCAGTTCCTCTACTTCGCTTCGCGGTACGCACCAGGGCATCGGTCCCACCGGGGCAATGCGCCGGGCGCCGGGGAACAGTAGTTTCAGGATGCGGCGCAAACGTATCTTTCCGATCCCCAGCATCTCCATCGCCCTGGCCATGGTGATTTCGTTGTCGAGTTGAGCCACCACGGCATCCAGCTGGTCACGGCGGACCACCATGAACCGCCGTCCGGTCGTACTGATGGATTCCTGCCCCTCAAGAAACCCGTCGTGCACCATGGCCCGCAGTTTCCTGGGAGAAACGCCGATCCTGTTGGCGGCGGCCTGCGCGGGAATCCACTGGGCATTGGCCAGGAGTTTTTCCGCGAGGTGGTTGCGCTTGCTCAGCCCGCCTTTCCAGTGTTCGCTCAGCCAGAGCTCGAAGGCCTCCCGTACCGGGCTGAATGCGCTCTCCCAGAGTCCTTTATATAGATAATGATGGGCCTGCTTGAACGCGCCTTTCAGGCCGACTTTTTCGTCACCCGCCAATCCCTGCATGCGTGCCCAGCTTTCATGAAAGGCCCGTGGCCACTGGGCCAGGATTTCCGCCGCGAGGGATGACACGGGCCAGGAGGCCTGGAGGGATGAGGCATTGCGCAGCTTCAAAGGTTTGGGGCCAGAGATGGGATCCATGTATCCGCCCAGATAACGGATCAGGCGCTGCACCTGTTCAATGGAGAGATCCGCCAGGACGGGGAAATCATCCGTCGTGGCCCAACCCATGAGCTTTGCCTCCATCTGGCGGGCCAGACTGACCATGCTCTCGGGGGCCGTTTCGGGAGTCTCCTGCCGCAGATCGGCCCCGCAGGGACAACGCAGCAGATGTTCCCGGCGCCATGGCACCGGCTGGCCACAGGACGAGCACTGATCCACCAGCCAGACCCCGTGATGAGGACAGGCGTCGTGAAACATCACCTCCCAACTCGCCCGCCAAAGTGGCTCCTCTCTGAGGCAGTACGGGCAAAAGCGTGCCTGTCGCTGGTTCCAGACCCGGCCCTTGTCTTCCACGAGCCGAGTCATATGGTGAATACGTGTGTGAAGGTCCGGGTCCAGGGTTTCAGCGGGCAACAGATGGTTGCGTTTGAGCCAGTCCGGGTCATACCTAGCGCCCAGTTGCTTCAACTCATAAAGAGTCAGGCAATTGGCCTCGGCCAGACGGAGCAGATAACCTTGGGGTCCTTCGGTGCGGCCCGGTGCGGGCCGTACCAGAAGGTCGGGGAAGGCGAAAGGATCGGTAGCGGTGGTTCCAATATCGTTCATCTCAGGAATTTCCTCTGGTGAGATTCATGCCAAGTTTTCGGGCGACGGGGGAGCCGACAAGGTCCTGGCGGGTGTGGAGTTGGAACACCTCGCCGGTGCGGTCGAGGGCACGCAGGACGGATTCGGGATGAAAAGGATTGAGCCGTTCCGGCACATCCCGCCAGACCCGGTTGCGGAAGCCCGCCGCCAGGGTTTGCAGGTCTAGGCTGTCCAGCCCGGCACTGGCAGCCACGGAGACCGCCCCTTCGAGGATCTTGATCACGTAGTCGATGAGACCGTAGCTCCCCACATGGATGCGCCGGGCCAGGTTACTTTCGTGCAATGGCGTCTCAGGCGGTATGGGCAGGTAGGTGCCCAGAGCCTTGAGGACTCCCCGGAACTCCTGGCTATCCTCCGCCTGGTCGAAAGCAAAGGGTGCCACCCGGATCCGCGCGGAGAATCGCCTCGCCAGCTGTTCATTGCTGCTTACTACCGCTTCTGCTGCCGGCAAACCGCAGGCCACCATGCCCACTCGGGTGGCTTCGAGAAAGTTCTTCAGCCAGTCGGTGACGTCGCGGAATGCGTTGAGGCTCGGGGCGTAGAAGAGGTGCTGGAACTCGTCGAGCAGCACCATCTCCACACCACAACGAATGAAAAGCTCATGGATACGTGCCGTCATTTCCGGGGCAGTGCCCCGGTGGGCTTTCTTGTATCCCAGAGCCTCCAGGATGGCACTGGCCAGACTGCGACTGGTGGGCGAAGAAGGCACCGAGACCAGGAGCACTGGAATATGGGTGCGTTCCGTCTCATGAACCCGGGGAAAACTGTCAAGATAGGCCCGCACCATAGTACTCTTGCCAGCCCCGGAGGGACCGGTCAGCAGCAGACCGCCACCGACACCATATTTGCGACGCCGCACATGCAGTTCCGCCATGGCATGCATGGCTTCCCGATAGCGGCGGTGGGGCAATGGATCCAGGACTAGCTTGAAGCCTTGGCCCGGCAGATCGGGATGGACCCGATCCCCGAAGGCATAGCGTGACAGGAGTTTGATCGGGTCCATGGTCATGCTGGTTCCCCTATATTCCCGAATTCAGGAAGATCGTCATCCAGACCGGAGGGCAGGTCCATCGGTAGTTTATGTTTTTCAGTCTTCACGGGCTTGCGGGCATCAGCCAGAGGATCCCCACCCTTCAGGACAGCTTCCGAGTCGTGCATCGAGACCTTGGCGCCGGTCTTGCGGTGGCCCATCTTCTTCGCCTTGAGGGCCTCCCGGATCAGGTCCTCGATCTCCGCCTTGGCCTGCAGGAGTTGTTCGGACAACACATGATCGCCGAAGCGCTTCCGGGCCTGTTCTCGTACCAGGCGGTGGATGTCCCGGGGTAGATCCTGGGCGTACTCCATCAGCTTGGCCGGGACCTTGAGATACTCCTTGGTCACAGGATCAAACACATGGATGTGGGCCACCGTGTCTTCGTAGTACTTGAGCTGGACCGGCAAATTCTCCCCAGTGCGGCGGCGCAGGACCTGAAGCAGCTCTGAGTTGTACTGGAGCCCTTCGAGTTCAATCCCGTAGTGAAAAAGGGTGCGCTTGGCCGGGATGCCGGTGATCACTTCGAGTTGCTGGGGATAGACTGGCAGCTCGATGATGCGACGGTCGGCGGATTGGATCCACTTGTCGATCGGTCGGGCGCCGATACCCCGGTGGGTGGTGACGTTGTAGACCTCTACCACCCACTTGGTCAGCAGATGGATCAGGGACTTCATATCGATGACGGCCTTGTCCTCCGCCGGGTAGTCACCCCGCTCATCGACTGAGCTGAATACCGTTCCGGGCAGGCGATGGATCAGGCCCAGGTTCATGGTGCGGAAAAAACGTTCAATTGCCCCTTTGTGTTGGGGTGTCTTGGAGCCGCAGAACAGCATCTGGATCCCCATCTCCAGACAGGCGGACTCCAAGGCATCGGAGTGGAGATCAGTACCGTTATCCACCGCAATGAGTTCCGGGATGCCATGGGCGGGCCAGGTGCCCTTGATATCCGGAAAGCGAGCCAGCCATTCATCCTTGGGAAGGATGGAACGACGCAGACATTGCAGTACGCCATGACTGGAAGGAGCGTTGAAGCTGACATAAAAGCCCACCACCATCCGAGAGTGATGGTCGATTGCCATCGTCAACCAAGGGCGTCCAAGTGGCAGCTGGGTCAGGCTGTCGATGACGATCAAATCGAGGGGGGTGTGATCAATCTCGATGCGCTCCAACACACTCCCCACCTTCACATTTCCCAAGGCGGCGCGATACTTGACCCGAGTTGCTTCAGCACCTTCCCGGGCTTTGTCCACCAGATCCTGTTGCAGGTTTTCGAGCCAACGATAGATGGTGGCCCGGGCCGGCTTTTTAATCCGCTCCCCTTCCGGCAAGCTGTTGTTCACGCCGTCTATTCGCCTGTATACATCCTCCACCACCGCGAGCTTTGGCAGCTTCTGATTGCTGAGATAAACCGTGGCGATGACTTCCTCGAAGATTGAATAACGCCGCTTGGCCCGTGGACCGGTGGACGGCTTGTTGTGAGGAATCAGGCAGGTGATGCTCTTGGTGGCCCGATACCGCCGCCACCAGGCCTGTACAGTGGAAGGTGCTGGTGGATAGCGATCCTCGATCTCTCTTGCTGCGGCGTCAATTACAGGACGCCAGTGATCCGGGTGGTAGGGATTGGCTTCCGGATCAAGTTTGTTCAGATAATGCTTGCGACGTTTCACGGCCTGTTGCTGGTTCTCAGGATAGGTGCTCAAATCCCGCGGGACGGTGATATAGATGGCGTCCTTGGAGGAACTCAGGGACGCCACGTCGATTTCCCATTCATGGGAGAGCCACTTCCGGTGGAGCTCAGCGTCGGTCAGGTTGAGGATGTCTCCCTTGTCCGAGAGAAGCTGAAGTTTGCCCGTCGCAAGACGACGGGAGAGTTCGTAGCCGACTTGTGTTGACACCTCAACCACGCGCATGCCCAGCCTAGAAGAGAAACGCTGCATGGCGACCTCCTTCCAAAGTGGAGACAAGGGTGGATGGGGTAATTTCTGCCGAGAGATCGCAATGGAGCATGCCGATTGCGAGTAGCCGCCAGGTAACTACCGCTCCCAGACTTGCATCCAAGCAAGCCAGCGTAGTGGGGGAGTTCCCAAGGAGACTGGATAAGTCCTCCCGAGATGGCAGGGGATCCGCTGCCACCTTATTCCGCAGGTAACCGAGCCGTCGCAAATTGCTACGCAGCGGTTCCCGCTGACAATCCAGTTCGGTGATGATGCGGTACTGAATAGGAGTCCGCTGGTAGTGGACCGCGATGGCCCGGTATTTATCTGCCACCCGGGGTTTGGCCAGTTTCCGGGAGTGCTTTGCTTCTATATGGACGAAGGATCCATCCTGCAGTACCGCTTCAAAATCAGGGAAGTAGTTCCGCATCTGTTCCCCGTCCCAGTACTGAATCAAGGCTGGTTGTTCTCGATAGGACACAACTCCTGGGGAGTATTCCAACAAGAGGGCGACATCTCCCTCCAGAATCGACTCGCACTCGACCATCCGTGCAAGCTTTGCAGAAGGGATTCGCATGCGGAATCCCCGGCCACTGCGGGTTAGCGCATTACGTGAAAGCATCGTGTTTCTCCTTTCGGCAGGCCACAGAAGCCCCTGCGCCTGCCGCGCATTCATTGAAAATTCAGGAAAAGAAAACCCGCAGCCAGTGCAAAACCGGCTGTTCTGTCGGGTAATCAGTGGGAGAAGGCTTGACGCCTCAGGCGGAGAAGACGATACTTTTGCTTGTCAGAGCGGTAGCATCAGTTGTCGCGAGAGGGCGGGCCTTGTGCGCGCCCTTTCACATTTTGGGTGCCTTCCTTTCTTCCGTAGATAAGGCCCATGGCTCCCCGATTCCTATGTCGGAAATGCTCAGAGAGCTTGGCAGACGCAACGCCAGTCTGAACAACTGGATCTGGAGCGGTGTGAGTCTGCCCAGCTGGGGTTCCAGTTCATGCAGAAGCGCGTATTCAAGTTCGCTGGCCTGTGCAGGCAGCGAAATCTGCCTGCGAGAGGAAATCAATGCTTGGTTGAGTTCCACCTGCTCGTCTTCCGTTAGCTCCAGACCTCGGACTAGGCGACGAATGAAATCCTGCCGCGGTGGCCCTTTTTCGCTGCGCTCAAGTGCCGAAAGATAGCTCGGCTCATAGCCAAGCATACTGGCCACCTCCTTCTGCTTCAGACATCGCTTTTCTCGTAGGTGCCGCAAGCACAGAGCAAATGGACTCACAGGACCGCCTCCCGAATCTTGGTTTGCAGCCCCCTCAGGAATTTAGGAGGCAACGCGCCGGCAAGGCTGCGAATGTCAGCGATGAGATCCTGTGCCTCATCAGGGAGCTGTCCATCTTCTGGAGCCATTCGTCGCTCGACCGCTGCTTGTCGTTCGATGGCAGTAATCTCATCCCCTTCGAGGTCAAGAGAAGTGAGGAGGCGTCTCAGTATGGCTTTCCTTGGAGGCGGAGACTTGCCATTCTCAATCGAAGAATAGTAACCGGCGGAAATTCTGGATTGCGCGGCCACCTTAGCCTGGGTCATCCCAAGTTGCTCACGTCGTTGGCGTAGCATCGCCCCAACCGTATCGATCACACTGTTTGAATTAGGCACCTGAAGCGCTCATGAAAATATATCGTACGAGAGCGTATTGCGTTTCGATTTGGCGGTGAAGGCAAAATCTTGGCAAACTGAGAGGCGGTTTTTTCCTTAACCGGGTAAGTGCAGGAAGACGAAGAACAAAGTGTCATCAACGTCACCATCAATCTCTTTGCTGCGGTTAAAAGTGGCAACCAATCTGTTCAAGCAGTTGCTACTGAAAGGTCTCCATATCGCGAAAAACCCTCAGGTATCAGCTGTGTTTGATGCATTGGCAGTTGCTGGGTGCGAGCAACAACTGTCGGATAAGACTTGGCGATCCTGGTTTTCCCAATCCGCGATCGTCCCAAAGCTGGATAAGGCGAAGGTATTGGACGCATTCGCTGTCAAGGCCATTCGGGTTCCGGGGCCTCTTGGAGGCCCGTTAGTTCCGTTACCAGGCGGTACATTCAGCGCATTAATCCACGGGGGCATTGTCCAGGCCTTAACGGCACCCAGCAAGGCGAAGAAGTTACTTCCGATACTTCTGGCAAGAGTCTTGGAATATGAACCGCTGTCACCAGTCCATCTGCACCTCGACGCAATAGAAATCGGCGCCCTTGCTGAGGGTGTCGGGGATATTCCTTGGATGGTTGTAAAAGCGCTTGGAGCCGAGCGGATTCTCGACATTCTGGCTGCCCGCTGGCGCCCACGACACGGTACCGTCTATTCTGAGCTCTCGTCAGACATGGCCTTGGAATGGCAAGATGCATCCGAGGAAGAACGATGCTCGATACGTACATCGTGCGCACGCTTCAAGCCAGACCGGTTTCAGTATTTCATGAATACAGCTCCGATTCCTGATTGGGGCAAGGTCGGTATTGAGCCGGATATCGCCGGAACGCACATATATAAGGCATTGTTTGCCATTGGTGCCGACTCCAGTTTTCTGGTTGCCGACCGACTTTCGACGTGGTCGTTAGACCTGGCAACAGCGGCCCTTGCCATGCACGCCTTGGCATGGACTAACCGGTACGAAACATTCGGCACGAGAGTTTCCGAGGAGATGATCTACTGGGGAGCGTTCGACTCACTTCTATTCAAAGATAAGGAACCGAGTTTTGATCAATTCGACTTGCTCCCCGCGATGGAAATCAGTTCAGCAGAGTGGAACACGGATTCAGATCGTACGTTGCTTCTTGGTCGCCAGGCCTATCATGAAACGCTTGCAGAACTGGGAGCATCGCCCTCGGAAGTGCTAGGCATAGCAATGCGGGGCGCAAGAGCTCACCCTCTTATATACAGCAACTAGAAAGAATATTAGCTGACTGGTCGGCCATTGCAGCCGTTGGTCTGTCTCGCTCAATCGGGCAACTATGCGCTGGTTACCAGTCGTTCAGCATCGAGGGAGCCGGTTTGTCCGTAGTAACCGATACGAACTCTTCTGTGACGTCAAAGGCGCCGGAATCGGTGTCTATCGGTCGGCGCTCACTCGAGGCTGATAGCCTAGCGACGCGCGAGTTCAATTGCGATGTCAACTATCTGCTCGTCCGTCATCTCTGCGTATTGCTTGGTTCGTCCGAAGCCTGCCGCGCGGAAAAGAAATGTCGACATCTCGCCTTTGGCTCTTAGGACGTCGGCAAGAATGCAGTCGATTTTCGTCAGAGATCGTCCCGTCTTGGCGCCGGTTTGCAGCGCCAAGACGGGACGTTCTTCTGATGACATGGCGCGATATTGGCGTAACCTCGAGTTCGGTTGCATAGATCAGTTCAACCGCGCCATGAGTGCACTAGCGTTCCATGCCGCGCGAGCGGCTAATGTCGTGTGATGGTGCTGGTCTTTCAATTTCACGGCGTAGGTTGAGGGCACGCTGAACTTGCGCCAGAGAGACACATTCGACTATTGCATTGTTCTCGCCGACACCTGCCACGAGAGAATAGTCATCCATCATCAGCCCGCCGCCACTCGAACCTGCAGGAATCTGTTTTAGTGATGTCAGCCTCTTCAGGTATAGCGAGAATGCGGCCTCGCCGGCTCCGCTCGCTAGCATTTCGTCGAAGGTCTTCTGCACTCCGGAGAAGTAGGTAACGTACTTCAGATCAAGATACATCGATCCTCTCTCGTTCTTGGCTGACTCGCCATAGACGATGTAATGATGTCCGTCAGAGGCGCCGAGCATTTGACGAGCAGTTTCAAAGTTGGCGAACTTTTCCTTCTCGGAAGCGATTGTGGTCCGATCTCTTTTGAATTCGATAAGAATCCACCTATTCGCTGCCGCGAAAATTGCGTCTCCGGCTCGTTCATGATCGCCGTCAAGGGGAATCCCGAACGCCATTTTCTTCTTCGCTACGGCATAGGCCACAAATAGGTACTCAACTGTTTTTTCCCACCATTTCAGCTTCATTTGTTTCTCCCTTAAATATCAACGACCAGCCAGGCGCGAGTATTCTTTGCCAAAACTTCTCATTGCAAGTCCAACCAGAACGATGAGGATGGCGCCGCTATAGCCCAATTCGGTTTCTGGAACCCACGACGTCGGAAGGGCGGGGTACAGATCAGAGAGATAGAGTGGTGGCGACGCATGGCTGATCAGACTTCGGAGGCTCTGAACAGAAACAGTCGCTACTCGACCGGCCAGACCAGCGATGATCAAGAATGCGCCAGCCCTAATTAGGAGGGAGCCCATCGCAATAAGCCTCGTAGGTCTGGAAAGGAAAAAATCGAACATCATTTCGATCATCATTGTGCCTTCGTATAGTCGCAAGCCAGTTGGTTGAACCGAGCGCCAGTTCATCGGATTATGCGCACTCCATGTCGGTCGGGATGCGGAGATTCACGCTTAGGACTTCGTGCGGCTGTACGCCATGCTCCCGGCGCATCAATTCCGCGACCACCAGCGCCGCCGCGTAGCAGCCAACAAAAGGGGCGCCCACTGCTCGCGTCGACAGGGTTGTCACTCCGCAAAGGCCCTGGCCGCCGGTTAGAAGCGCCTGGTACGCTGGGGCCGCAAGGTTTGCGTGCCCGACGGGATCATGGGTCCACAGGCGGCTAGCGGCTACGGACCCCGGAAAGGTTCTGACGCGCAGCGCCCGAAAATCGCGATATCCGTCTCCGAGTCCCGCATCAACAATGAACCGGAAGCCCGCTAACTCACAGCAACGCCTGGCCGCTGCATTATCGACACCGAACAGCGCGATGGCTGGATCCTCGGCGGAAACCCGAGTCGTTGCATCAAATCTTCGCTCGATCAGTCGCGTCCTAAATCCGCGCTGCTCAAGCCATCGCGCGACGGCGCGCGTCTTGAGCTTCCCGACGTCGCTCTGTGATGACAAAACCGAGGTCGAAAGCGTCGACTGTGTAATGACGTCAACATCCTGAAGCAACAGTTCAGGGGCGTCCTGAGGGGCCATGAATCCGAGGGTCCATGCGTAGGCTTGACCGAGATGGCCGAGGCCTATGAGCCAGGCACCAGCAGAAGTCATGGTCGGCGCCGCCGGTCCATCGTCCCCTGCCGCAGTCATCGACCACAGCGAGAACGCGACTGAACGATGTCCGGCATACGGGTTATCCCGCCGCAGTAACGAGAAGGCCTCGCTGATCGCCAATGCTCCGGCCGCCACACAGGCCGGCGGGAAGAGGCTTTCGCAAGCCCCCGCATTGTCGCCACCCAACCCGAAGCGCCATCCGCATGCCCATGGGCGAATTGCGAGGCTGCATTCGGGGTCGGCCGTGTTGTCGCCTATCATGACGACCGGCCACGCTGCGGCAATATCAGTTTCTGAGGGCGTTACTCCGGCCCAAGTGCAAAAGTCGGAAAGCCGCTGCCCTTCGAATCCCGGTGCATCGAGAACGATATCCGTGCACCCGATAAAATGCACATTCCCGATAAAGCTTCTTGCAGCAACGTTAATCGCCGTCAGCGCAATGACCTGTTGTGCGATGCTGCCCCTTACCGACGACCCCAACGCGATCACGACGCCGTACGAGGAAAACGTGGAAATCGCGTCGTCTACCGTCGGCGACTGGCCGCTATCGACCAGCACTTTCATTAGGCGATGAAACGCATCAGCTTCCATAGGAACGATTCCTTCTGAAGATGAACCAGGTTTTCGGCATCGTGGCCGAAGAAGTTTTCCCATCGATGATTCCCGAGGTACACGTTGACGCTCACTGATCTGGGCTTAACCTGACCTTGGGCAAAGTTGGGAACGATCAATGCCATATGCCCCGCCTTTGCGATCATCGGATTCGTCTGATCGGACGGGCTTTGCCTTGGGCCTCCAGGATGGGTATGGACGTCGGCTACCACCTCGAGGCCACGATCGGCGCAGACGGCCCATAGGCGAGAAAATGCCTGCGTTGAGAGCGTCACATAGCCTTTGCTGTATGCGTCGCGGTCCAGTTCGTCGTATGGCACCCATCCCTTTACCTGGCGTACGCCTTCTTGTGCCATGCCGCCAAGAAGAAACGCACCCGACTCGCGACAGCCGTTTCCGCGTCGCCGCAGGTCGACAATCAGCTGGTTCCACAACCCTCCGGACATCTCAAGACGCGCTGACGACAAGTTCATGGCTTTGCAGGATTTCGTAAAGGGCTTCGACGTACTGGATGATTCCGCGTGCCGGATTCCAGATCAGCCAGGGGAACTCGGTACGCCAGTTCGCGTGCCCTTCAATGCTGACCCGATCACACGGGATGTAGAGTGCGGAGCCGTTTTGCCAACCCGGGTTAAACACCTGCGAAACTCGCCCACCGCGTGGCCATCGGCTGGCGGGTAACTGGCCGCTTGCCACGAGGTCCCAAGGCGTGCCTTGTGGCGGCCGCTCCGGGTATCCGGCGCAATCAAAGCGCACGCAGATCCGCCGGCCAACTCGGTCGGTGATTTCTATGAAGACGTGCGGCCATTGCGACCTCACCATCTCCCAGCGGCCCCCGGCCACGCCCGCGCGGAACCGACCCCGTTCGAGGTCGGCTTCGAGCGTGGCCAAGCCCACGTTTGTTCTGGCGTCCATTACCCGTTCACCCGCGGCGCCGGAACCAGATCGAAAGCGATCGCGCGTTCGGGGCTCTTCACTAGAGCCCCAATGTGCGTGTCCAGGTCGGGACGAACGTCTGTGCCGGTGACTTGCAGCATCAGCTCGGCGGCATCGGAGGCGCTGATGGCAAACTCGTGCGCCGCCCATTGCTTAACGCGCTTCACCGTCGAGCTGGGACGAAACGTGCGATGGATGTCTCGCCCGGCATAGCGAACCGTTACGTCGATGGCCTTCAGCCGATGCAGATGGACGCGAAGGCCGTGCGGGACCTGATCGAGGTCTCTTACGGGATCGTCGCTATCGTCATCCTCGAGGTAGAAGAGAAGGTCCTCGATCTCGACGTCATCTTTCGACACACGCTTGAGGCACTCGATTCGCAATGCGGCCGCGTTGGCGTGCTCGTCGATTTCGATGAGCTCCACATCGGCAAGCAGTTCGGATTGGAGAAATATTTGCTTCGGCATAATTGATGGTCCTTTGTGTGCTGGGCCATCAGCATGGCCCTCACCAACCTAATCGGACCATCTCTGCCAAAGCGGAAAGAAATTTTGATCTACGGCGCCAGTTCCGCCGGAAGCGCCGGACATACATAGTGGTACGCACAGCGGGAGCACGGAAAGCGGTTTGCAGACGGTTCGTAATCGCCGGCCGAAATCCCGCGGGTCCGAGTGGCAACGACCGAGCGATCAGAGACGTACTCTGGAGCAACAGTAGTTGCGGTTTGCCGCGAGACGTCAAAGAGCGTTGCCTCAGAAATTGTTTCGTTAAACATCGCAGTGCAGCTCATGAGCTGCCCGAGAAGCTTCTCCATGCGCTTTTGCTGAGTTGCACCGGATAGAAGCCCTACTACATGAAGATGCAGCCCTCCCTTCACAGGACGAACCAATCCCCATGGAAGCTGGACCCTAAGCCCCGGCGCTTGTACCGTCGGCATCTTGTAGCTGCCACTCACCTTCTGCATGTACGCGATGCCGTTGCCGTACGCGGTAATGGCCTGGTCCCAAAGCTGAGGATCCGCATCCTTCTCAGGCAAACGAGCGCCTTTCCATTCTCGACTAAATTCTTGGTCAGCCTCGTGGTACTTGCCACTCTTCGCTATGGCATGCAACGCTCGGTTGACCAGTCCCCTAGCGTGCAGCGCGGGGTTGGGCGATAGTTCTCTACCAAGTTCCAAGTGATATTGATAAAAGTACTGTCGTGGACAGTGGTCATACGCTCGCAATTCCTCGAAGGTAATTACACGATCCGCTTTCACGATCACGGCTCGCTTCGACGGGGCGCGAGACGAACTTGGCGCCGATTGCTTTTGACTTAAACGCCCCGACTCTTGCGCCTTCTGAAGGGCTGCAACGGGCTGAAAATAGGGCTCAGCGGAGTTCTCGTAAATCTTCAATCGGTCTCTTGCGCGAGAGACGGCGACATACAAGAGATTGTTGTTTTCCACCTCTGACTCAAATGCAAACGTCTTCTCTGTACCGCCGATGCAGACCGTTGGCAGAAGGTCATTCTCCTGAGACGAACCATCGAAGTGGGCACCGTTCGCGGCACAGAGATGAACCGAGTCAAACTCCAGCCCCTTACTGCCATGAATCGTCATAACGCGGATGCCGTCTAGCGCGGCGGCTTCCGGTGGTAATTCCCGATCAACATAGTTTTCGCGCACCTGCTGGCGTAAACGTAAGCGGTGCATGAATCTGGCCAAGGTCGGTCGTCTGCGATCGCCATCGCCGGTACGGGCCAGCTGGGCAAATTGCCACAATGCAACTCGCCGAAGACCCGCGTCCAGAGAAGCATCTCGTATATCGCCCAGCAGAAATCGTCGCTCAAGAAGTAAATCGCAAATAAAGCTCCATGGACTGCTATTCCAGGACAGCCCTTTCAACGATTCTCGCAAGAACTGCCGGCCCTGTTCCCCGGCGGGTGAAAGCTTCAAGGACTTTGAGTTCAACCATCCACCGCGTTGAAGGGAAACGTCGCCGATACTGGCCGCCTTCATAATGCCCAGCACGTCACCAATGGGGATGACCGGTTCGGTCAGTTGATGGACTCTCAGTAGAGCCCGTGGCACTCGTTCAACGAGTAACTGAATGAGTGCCAGGATATCCTTGATCTCCGGCCTTTCAATCAAATCTCCCAGATAGGCTACCGGTACGCCTCGGTCAGTCAGCGCCTTTGCTGCATCGTTGGCAACGGCACCGGCCCGGCAGAGGATTGCTTGTTGCCGGTACGCCGCGCCGTTGCCAGCTAGCCAACGAGCCTCGCTGGCCACCGAATCCCACATGGATTCCCTACTCGTCGATTTCCATATCGTCGGAACCCCGCCGAATGCACCTCGCATGCATTCCGGTTGAGCTAGCTTGCCTTCCGGCTCTGACTGCAGCCGGTGATGCGTTCCCGCCGTAATACTGATATCTATGATTTCCTTGGTGCTCCGGCGATTCACGGTCAGGTCATACCGCTGGGCATCGGGAAATCGCTGCGAGAAGCAGCGCAGTGCACTTAAGGACGCTCCGCGCCAGTGATAGATCGCCTGCCTCAAATCCCCTACCACCCAGAGCGACTTAGCGTTTTCCGATAACTGCGCGACAAGGTCGATCATGACGTTTGTCAGATCCTGGTACTCGTCTACCAGAACATACTGGAAGCGGTCAGCCAACTCCGAGTACTTCGCGCGGTCTGCTCGAATTGCTAGCGCCGGCGTGGCAACCAGATCGACAAAATCCACCATGCCAGCCGCCTTTAGGGCTTCCATGTAGGCATTAACCACCGTCGCCACATCCGAAAATCGAGCCGCCAGTTCGGAATCTTCCGCCGCAAACTCTAAAGCACGGCTCAGATAGTCCTCCGGCGAAACCATTTCCTCTTTTAGGCGACGAGCAACATCCACAACCGGTGGCAGCCAATCGTACGGATCGTCAGTACGTCTGTAGTGGCGTAAAGAGGTGCCCGCTAGCGCCCTAGCTGTGAGCGTCAATTGCGTTAGCTTGTCAGCAACGGCAAGGTCAGGTTCCAAACCGAAGTGCTGGTAGTACTTACGCAAGAACTCAAGTCCAAACGCGTGGAAGGTTCCTGCCCAGATTTCGGACGCACCTGTCACGCCGCTACGCTGTAGTCGATCTACCAGTTCAGCGGCAGCCTTGTTCGTGAACGTCAAAACGAGGATGTGCCGGGGATTCACGCCATCCACTTCGATCAACTTCTTTACCCTGTGGATTAGCGTCGTTGTCTTGCCGGTTCCGGGTCCGGCCACAACCTGAACATGCTTTTCTGATGCATCGATCGCCCGCTGCTGGTCCGGGCTTGGTGTAGGAAGTGGGCCACAACCTGGTGGCGTGTAGTCGGGAAGCAGGACCGCGTCCAACATCTGCTGGCGCACAACCTCAAGCGGAAGTCCCAAGTCGCGGGCCGCTTTTCGCGGGCCAACTCCCTTGAGAAAAAGCTCGCGTGCCACCGTTCTGGGAAGCAGTAGTTCCCGCGCAAAGACATTCTTCTGCAGTTCGTCGCGTTCTCGTGCTCCATAAGCTTCGACGGTGTACGTGGCAACCGACGCTGGGGCGAAATCGGATGACCCAGAGAAGGTCGTTGAAACCGCGACATCCGGATCCAATTCGTGGTGCCCGAGCTCATGGGACGCTAGGTAGGCTAGCTCATCATCGCCCACGTCCTCGCGTACATAGATGAAGCGATCAGTCCGACGTAGCGTTGCCTTCCCTCCACCGAGGAGCTTGTCTTTCGGATGAACCTTTTGGATCGCGAGATTGAGCTCATCCTCAACGCGTCCAAGTAGTTCAGCCGCAGGAACCGGGTCGTCTGCCCGGTTCCCTGCGAGTTGCGCTCGAACCCGTAACGCCACCTCACGTGCACGGAAGAAAGGATTCACGTTATTCCGGCTCTTTCTCCAGTGCGATAAGCCGTTCGGCTTCCTCGCCCGTTATTCCAGCTGCCGTGATCGCCTGCCTCCAACTCATTGGCTCTGTTAAAAGTTCCGGTTTATTGTCCGACTTGAAAACTGGAACAGGTCGATTTGCAAAGTTGGCGGAAAAAACTTCAGCCAAGGAAGCAAGTTGAACCCTAAATAAACGCGCCAAGCGCTTTAGAAGTACATAGGGAGCCTTGATCTCGCCGCTCACAACTTGGTTGTATAGGCTGACTCGCTCTCCAAGACCGATATCGCGCGCAACGGCACGTGCCTTTGGCCCCTTCACGTTGTCTACTGCGTTTCTCGCTTCAATGACAGGAGCCTTGTTGGCGGACACAAGATTAAGTACATAACTCTTGGTCTCGTTAAACAAGTTCTCGTCAATCGGCTCGTCGTAAGCTGATTCATCTAATGACCTAACGTCACCGAAAAGCACCGCCACCTCGGCGATATCGGTGGCTTGCTCAGGGTTTGCATCTATCAGTCGTTTCCAGTCCGCATTCGTGGGTTGCGGATTGGACTTCAAGAACGACTCAATGAGCGACGTCACGGTATTCGTTGCCTTGCTTTCGTAATTGATCATTACAGGCCTCCTTTCCTGAGTTTCGCCAGGCCCGACTTCAAGTAGGTTCGAACCGATCTTTCCGTCGTTTTCATGAACTCAGCAGCTTGGGCCTGGGTGTACTCGCATTCGAAGCAGAAATAGATAGCGTTGCGTTCCTTGCGTGGCAGCGTGAACAGGGCTGCCTGGGATTTCTGGATCAGCTGCTTGAGGGACACTTGCTCTTCGGGGGTCAGCCCATCTTCATCTTCAATTTGGCCGACCAGTGAAACCGGTTCCCCATCCTCGTCCTTCGGCGGCACTATGCTGTCGATGGACGGGACCGAGTTCTTGAGGGCGGTTCTCGAACGGAACCAGTCCAGGAAGCGCTTTTGAAGGAACTCCAGGAAGGTTACCTCGGCGAATGAAACCTCGGCGTTCGTACTCATTAGCACCTTCCAGACCTCTTGGGGAATTTCCTTCTTGGCTTCACTGTCCCGGTCGACCACTCCATACCATTGCGGGTTCTGGCGCAGAAAGCGTTCAAGGGCGCTTAATATCCGCCCTTGAAGCGCTAGTGCAATTTCATTGCGCGTCTTCGCGGACTCGCCGAATCCGGATCGAATAAGGGTAACAATTACCTCGGAGGCAATAAAGCCAGTAGCAGTGTGCTTCTTTACTGCCAGCCGAGTGATCAATTGGGTCGGCGTGCAGGACAGCAAGTCCGCCAACATCACCTCATGTTCTGGCCTCCGCTCATAGCTGGTGTGATCCGGTGCTGTGGCGCCGCCATCTTCTCCATGGTCTTCGTTTTCTGACAAGCCGCTCATGGTTGCTCCTAGAACCGTGGGTTAGTACGCCCAACTAATCGGAGCATCCCCCGAAAACCGGAAAATTTTTTTCGGTCCGCCGGGAGCGCGCCGTCATCGAACCGATGACAAAGGAATTATGAAGACGTACGTCCGCCACGTCAATCGCAAAATATTCAGTTAAATTAAAGACCTACAGTTAGACTCGATCTTGCACCCCGGGAAAAGCCGTTCTAAAGTTGCACTGCCCCTTGGAGTTCCGGTTTTCTGAGGCATCCTTCGATTCAAGCCTACGCCGGCGGCCACCACCGCCGTCAAGAGGGCGTTTCACGGAGGTGACGTGATCGGAAAAGCAGCTGTGTGCTGCGAAGCGAATGTAGAGGACTACTTTCCGGGTTATGACCGCTGACCGACCCGTTGCTGCCTTTGGGGCAACATCTTCTAATGTCCACTCAGGCCGAGCACCTGCCCCATGCTGACCGCATCAGACAACTACTCGGCCAAAGCGGTCAGACGTCGGGCGTCGAGCTAACGGCAGCTGTCTAGCGGTCAACGGGCGTTGGCGCTGCTGCGGCCTCGAAGGTCAGCTTCCGATTCGATGGAAGCGAACTTTCGAAGCGAAGCGGCTACCCGTCAAGATCTAGCGAATGATCACCCAACAGCGTGCCAGGCGAGGTCGCTGTGAGGCTCGATGGGTCATCCGCGATGTTGATCGCGAGCTATCCTGCTAGTGAGGCTCTATTAGCCAACCGCCTGGATCGCAGATCTGGAGCGTAGAACGCCTGTCGGCATGGGAGGTACCTCCTTCTCGAGTACTACGGTCGTTGCGCCGCTAGGCCCGATGTCCAAGTCATACCTCCTGCCAATTGATTCCGAGGTACTGAGCAGCCTGCGGCACAACAGCTCGGCCAGCGCTTCGTCTTCCACCGCGCAAACAACTTGTCTACCGCCGAGGCGGAGCGCCGCAAGAACCTCAATGAGATGAAGCGCCCGAAAGTCGTCAATATGCTGCACTGGGTCGTCCATGAGCAAGGTGCGCCAAGACGTCCAAGCGCGCGCTAGATGTACCGACAAGAGGAACGCCAGTCCGGCCGCTCTTCTCTGTCCGCTGCTGAAAACGAACTGCGGATTAAGCCCGTCCCCAACCTTCAAGCTAAGGAAGCGCCGGACGTCGCCTCGAATACTGTATTCGATCGATCGCCAGTCGAAGTGGGGTCGCAGGCGCTGATAAAGCTCATTCAGGAGCGGACTGATCTGCGCAAGCCGCTCATCCATGATCTCACCGGAAATGCTGCGCACACCTCGATCCATGGCCTTTGCAACAGCGAGTGCCTTTTCCGAGATCTCGACTGCGGAAGCGGATGTCTCTACCGCCTGACGCAATACTGCGACCTGTTCTTCCAACGACGCTGTCCTCGAGACGGACTGTGATACCTCTAGGGTAAGCAACGCGCGCTCAAGGTCGATAAGTCGATCCCGCTCGGCGTTCAGATACTGCTCCAAGCCGTCCGGATCCTGTACAAATCTAAAATCAAGGGAGTTGCTCTCGAAGATTGCCACATGGGCCTGTTCCCGAGCGTTTTGGCGAGTCAGTTCCGACTCCATCTCCGCCCACACGGCCCGTGCCTGTTCAAACTCAGCGGATAAACGTGAAGCAGCTTCGCGCGCCACCGTTGCCTCCCGACGCGCGGAGGCAACGCTCGACGCCAATACGTCCATGCGCTGGCGTGCGAGCAAGAGTCCAGCCGAAAACTCTTCGTCGGTGCGTGCCGCCGCGCAAAGCGGACAGTGACCGTCATGTCGACCTAGTCGCTCTCCATGTTCGAGGATAGCGGCAAGTGAAGCGGCGATGTTATTGCCACGCTCCTCGAGCTCCAAGACCTTGTTTGCCTCTGCTGCAACGCGCTCGGCGTCTTCCTTCAGGCGCGTCACTTCGGCCAAGCGCACCTGCGCCTCAGCCCGTTTCGCTACTGCATCGGGAGTTTCGAGGGCGCGCCGACTTGCGAGGACCTCGCGTCCCTGAAATATTGCTTCCCCAATAGCGCCAAGTCGAGCACGGCCGGTGGTAAGAACTGCACGTCCAGCGGCAAGGCGTGCAATCAGTTCTTGCGGTGCTCCGGGTGTTGCGGTAACCAATACCTGCATGGCTGCGGACGCATCCCCCGTACGTACAATTGCGTCCTTGGCTTCGGCTAAGAGCGTCAGCGCACGCGTAAGTTGATTCCGAGCGTCCGTGTAGGCGGCCTGTCTCGAACCGTGCGCTGCTTCAGCTGCTTTGAGTACTGCCTTGGCCTTCGCGGCGAAGTCGGATCCTTGACCAAGCCCGAGCGCACCACGTACAAGCTCGAAGCGTTCCGTTTCGCTTAGATCGACGCTTAGCGCAGCAATCCACTCGTCTCTGATGATCGAGGTTCTGCAGAGTTGACGTAGCGCGTCGTCTGGTCGCACGATCCTGCAAAGTGCAGCCTCGATCTCCGCAGCCGTCTTGTCCGCACCCGATTCTCGTGATCGGGTGATCGCAAATACTTCGCCGGAATCTCCCGTGAACGAGACGGTGACGTAGTGGGCATCCGCCCTTCCTGATCCCCTCCACCACAAGTAGTCACTCAGGCTCTCTTGCGCCGCTTTTTCAATGGCGTACTTATCGATCGATCCCGTCAAGGCATACTCGACTGCGTCAAAGAGCGTGCTCTTGCCCACGCCGTTACGGCCCG
Organism: Rhodocyclaceae bacterium; assembly: GCA_030824115.1. Classification (GTDB taxonomy): domain Bacteria; phylum Pseudomonadota; class Gammaproteobacteria; order Burkholderiales; family Rhodocyclaceae; genus Sulfuricystis. The sequence goes on from JAVBYI010000001.1 coordinate 102,545, forward strand.
TGATGACGGTGAAGCCAGATCCGAAGGTCACCCTCAGCCTGTCGCGGAATCCTCGGAAACCACATACTTCAACGAAGTCGAGCTTCATGATTTCTCCGCAAGTATCCTAGCCACCTCTTCGGCAGGGGTTGTGCCCAAGAACGCCGTCAGCACGTCGGGCGAGACATTCTTAAGCCGAGCTCGAAGCCGATCCTCAAAATCTGTTTCCGAGATCAGCGGCTGAGCCCGTACGGCTGACAAGGGCAGCAAGGTGCGCTCCAGGTCATCTTGGGTGCGCACACCCGCCCGGGCAATCTTCCTGGTCAGCGAGAAGTCTTCCTCGATTCGCTCAACGGCCCACTGCTGAGCCGGGGCCTGCTCTTCCGTCAGGAAGATCGAGTAGACGTTCCATGCTTTGGCGCCTGCTGCTCGAAGTGCAGGACCATGGCGGGTAAGCACAGTGTTCTGTGCCTCCTGCCAACGTGCCAGAAGGTCGGTGGCCGATGGGAACACATGGACGAAGCCAATCAGCGCCGCGTTCTCGAAGCAGATCACTGCTTGGGGAACTCCAGTCCAAGTCCAAGTCTCATATCCGGCTCCCCGAAGGAGGACCTCTGTTTGCGTAGCAATATCCATCAGATGTCTAGCTCCACTTGTGCTTGATCTATGGTGAGCCACTTCCCGCCGGCTCCCGGTCGGACTACGCTGCCCGTGGTACCGGGGCGAACGAGATGGCCTGGCAACCCTAGGTCCATACTCCCAGCCGCTACAAAGACATCGGCAGTCAGGGCTGCAGGTGCCTCAATGAAACGTTTTGCCACGATACTGATGTCCGACCCAGCGCCGTTGATGACGCGAATACTTTTCGCTGCTAGCATATAGCCCCGAGGCTGTTGTATTGCGCCGGCACGCCGAAGCAGTAGATGAAAGTACCCCAGAAGATCAACATGCTGGGGGCTTCTGGTCATCGCCGGCTTGCCAGCGGGGACACCTTCGGCATCCCGACGCCAGTCATAAAGTGCTTCTCCGTCCAAACCTGTGACTGTGAGCCACGCAGGGTCGCAAGCAACTCCGGTCTTCGCCATGAACAGGTCTCTTCCGGCAGCGAGGACTTGGCGTGCGTAACTCTCAGAAAACGCTTGGCGTAACTTGTCGAGCGCGTCTGCTCCCGATTCCTGGATGTGTGAGAACGTCACATGCGGCAAATGCGCTAGTGCCCAGAGTTCCGGTGCCTTAACTTGCAGGTTAGCAGTGGGAGATGGGTCGATCACCGTCACCGATAGGGGATCCAAACCCTCCACAGCGTCACCCAGAACTTGATTCAAGTAGTCCCAGTCGGACCAGAACCCCACAACGAGCAAGTCCTTCTGTCGCAGATTTGCGGCCATCCAGACTTTGCTCTTTGCGATACGGTCGGAGATGGTTGGATCGTGCAGTTGAGAGGGGGCCCACACCGTTGATCCGCGGTCGATGTGCGAGCAGCCGTGAAACTTCAACAACGGCGCCTGCTTGTAACTGGCGACTGTTGCCTGTTCGCCGTCCAGCGATCCACGAAAGTCGGCACCGTAGTCCCACGCGCATCGCTCGATCAACTTGTCGTAGTTGCTTGACAGACCTGCAACGATGGTCTTAGTAATCAAGAAGTCTGCAACTGCGGCATGGCCAGGGTTCGGCGGGCGTTCGAACTCTTTCCACGGAACAAGGTGCTCGATGAACACAGGTTTAAGCGTCTTCAGCCCCACGAAATGCTCTGCTAGAGCCTCCAGGTTGTGCCGAAGCGCAGGATCGATGAGCGGATCGATTGTGAGCTGGTACTCATCAAAGCACATCTCGGCGACTCGCCATGCAGCCGGAAGGTCGCTTGGCGGCGCCATAGACAGGCCGGCGCCACAAAGAATCACAAGGCGGCCTGCGTTCATGGACGCAAGAAGACGTGCTTGGTCTGCAGCTAACAACCGATCCCCCCCTTCCTACCAGCTTACACGCGCAAGTGACGTGAGCAAGACCGTACGATCTGGCCTGGTGCGGGCAAGGTCAAGCTATTTCCCCTGCCGACTCGGTTCGCAGAAACTTGCTGTTTGCCATCGCTAGCAGCTTGTCATTATCCATTAAGTGAAGCGCTCTGTACGGGTGCCTGAGCAAATGCATGACAGACCGGCGCATCCCGTCGGGGTCACCAAAGATTGATCTTGGGTCGGCAGCGGTACTAGCCTGACGTTCCAGTAGTGGTTGAGCCGGCTGGTTACCGCCGTATTGCCGCCCAAGTCTGTCTAGAGGCCCAAGGTCTGCTTTGGCCGACGAACAGACAATAGAGCAGCACCCCAGCGATAAAAATAAAAAAACCGATCACTGAGACCGGCTTTTTATTATGCTAAGTTAATAGCGTTCCCACGAAATCTAAACATTTGGGAAAAATCTAAATGTTTGTGGGATCCTACATAGTTAGACGTCGATGTTGCGCGCGTAGAGGGCGTTATCCTCGATGAATTTACGGCGCGGCTCGACCACATCGCCCATCAGCGTGGTAAAGATTTCATCCGCCGCGATGGCGTCTTCGATCTGTACCTTGAGCAGGCGGCGCACCTTCGGGTCCATCGTAGTTTCCCAAAGCTGCTCGGGGTTCATTTCGCCCAAACCTTTGTAGCGCTGTTTGCCGAGGTTGCGTTCGACATCGTTGAGCAGCCATTGCATGGCGTCGGCAAAGCTCGTTACCGATTGTGATTTCTCGCCACGACGAATTGTTGCATCGGCGCTGACAAGGCCGGCGAGCAGATGGGCGGTCTTGCGCAACTGGGTGTAGTCGCCGGAAACGAGAAAGGCCTCGTCGATGGTGGACACGCGCAGGTTGCCATGGCGCATTTTTTCGAGGCGCAACTGCCAGGATTCGGTTTTTTCATCGAATGCCGCGCGCACTATTGGTTTGTCGCCCTTGTTTTCACCAATCGCACGACGCAGGGCATCGGCGCTGGCCTGCGCGGCAACTTCATCTGCCAATCCTAATTCAACATCATTGGCAATCATCGCGTGCAGCGCATCGGCATCGACGAAATCGCTGAGGCGACGAATGATTGCTTCGGAGGTCAGATAGCTCTTGGCAAGCTCTTCCAGTGCGCTGCCCTCGATGGCCGTAGCGCCCAGCTTGGGCGTCAGGGCGGCCCCGTCCAGCGCCAGCGTCAGCAGGTACTGGTTGAGTTCGCTGTCGTCCTTGATATAGCGCTCGCTCTTGCCGTGCTTGATCTTGTAGAGCGGTGGCTGGGCGATGTAGATGTGGCCACCTTCGACCAGCTCGGGCATCTGGCGGTAGAAGAAAGTCAGCAGCAGCGTACGGATATGCGCGCCATCGACGTCCGCGTCGGTCATGATGATGATGCGGTGGTAGCGCAACTTCTCGGGCTTGTAGTCTTCCTTGCCGAAGCCGCAACCGAGTGCGGTGAGCAGCGTAACGATCTGTTCGGAGGAAATGACCTTGTCCAGACGCGCTTTTTCAACGTTGAGTACCTTGCCGCGCAGCGGCAGAATGGCCTGGAACTTGCGGTCGCGACCCTGCTTGGCGGAGCCGCCGGCGGAATCACCCTCGACGATGTAAAGCTCACACAGGGCCGGATCTTTTTCCTGACAATCAGCCAGTTTGCCGGGCAAGCCAATGTTGTCGAGTACGCCCTTGCGGCGCGTCATCTCGCGGGCCTTGCGGGCCGCTTCACGGGCACGGGCCGCTTCGACGATCTTGCCGGTGATGACTTTGGCATCGCCCGGCTTTTCGAGCAGGTATTCGGAGAGTTTGGCAGCGACGACTTCCTGCACGGCCGGCAGCGCCTCGGAGGACACCAGCTTCATCTTGGTCTGCGAAGCGAACTTCGGATCGGGCATCTTCACCGAGAGCACACAGGCAAGGCCTTCACGCATGTCATCGCCGGCGATGTCGACCTTGGCTTTCTTGGCGATCTCGTTTTCTTCAATGTACTTGTTGATGACACGCGTCATCGCCTGACGCAGGCCCGTCATATGCGTACCGCCATCGGCCTGCGGAATGTTGTTGGTATAGCAGAGTACCTGTTCGGCGTAGGAATCGTTCCACTGCATCGCCACTTCAACGCTGATCAGCCCTGCTTCGCCAGTGGCATAAAACACATTGGGGTGCAGCACGGTTTTGGCACGATTGATGTACTCGACAAACCCTTTGACACCCCCAGAAAAGGCAAAGTCCTCTTCCTTGTTATTGCGCTGATCGACCAGCTTGATCTTCACACCGTTATTCAGGAAGGAAAGTTCGCGCAGACGTTTGGCGAAAATGTCGTAATGGAATTCAATCGTGCCGAAAATCTCTTCATCCGCAAGAAAATGTACTTCGGTGCCGCGACCTTTCGATTCACCGATGATTTTGAGGGGTGAGATCTCGATGCCGTTCTGCACTTCGACGATACGATCGACGGCATGACCACGACTGAATTCGATGAAGTGTTTTTTGCCATCGCGACGGATCGTCAGGCGTAACCACTTTGACAAGGCATTGACGCAGGACACACCGACGCCATGCAAGCCGCCAGAAACTTTATAGGAATTCTGGTTGAACTTGCCGCCGGCATGCAGTCCGGTCAAGGCGATTTCTGCCGCCGAGCGTTTCGGCGTGTGCTTGTCGTCAAGCTTGACCCCGACCGGAATACCCCGGCCGTTATCAGTCACCGAGATCGAGTTGTCGGTATGAATGGTGATGACGATATCGTCGCAGTGGCCGGCCAGTGCTTCATCGATAGCGTTATCGACGACTTCGAAGACCATGTGGTGCAGGCCGGTGCCATCGGAGGTATCGCCGATGTACATGCCGGGACGTTTCCTGACGGCTTCCAGTCCTTCCAGTTGCTGGATGGAATCTTCGTTGTAACCGCCGTCTTGCGGTGCCTGCTGATTATCTGTCATCACTGTTCCACATTAAATGCGCATCGGCATCACGACGTACTTGAAGCGCTCGTTGTCGGGCAGCATCATCAAGGCACTCGAGTTGCTGTCGGCCAAACGAATTTCAATCACATCGGTTGCCACGTTGTTGAGCACATCAACCAGATAATTGACGTTGAAGCCAATATCTAGTTCTTCGGCGTTGTATTCCACTTCGAGTTCTTCCTGGGCTTCCTCGTTTTCGGCGTTGGCCGAAAGAATCTTCAGACTGCCCGGCGACAGCACGAGACGAACGCCACGGAATTTTTCGTTGGTCAGAATCGCAGCACGCTGCAGACAATGCTGCAACAGGGAACGATCCAGCTTAATCGTTTTGTTCTGGTTTTGTGGAATCACGCGCTCGTAATCGGGGAACTTGCCGTCGATCAGTTTGCTGACGAATTCAACATCGCCAAAGGTAAAACGTGCCTGTGTGCCCATCAAGGCAATTTCCAGCGGCTCATCGTTATCGGCCAGCTGACGGGATAATTCCATGACCGTCTTGCGCGGCAGGATGACCTCGATTCGCCCGTCATTGGCAATACCGCTGATCGATTCGCTGGCAAACGCCAGCCGATGGCCATCGGTGGCCACCACGCGCAATTCATTCTGATTGACCACCAGCAGCAAACCGTTCAGGTAGTAGCGAATGTCCTGTTGTGCCATGGCGTACTGCACCAGGCTGAGCAATCGCTTGAATTGTTTTTGCGTCAGCTTGAGCACCGTGGGTGTGCCGCCGGCTTCGGCCATGCGCGGGAAATCTTCTGCCGGCAGTGTTTGCAGGTTAAAACGGCTTTTGCCGGCTTTCATCTGCAGACGCCGATCTTCCAGACTCAGGCTGACTTCCGCGCTTTCCGGCAACGAACGAAGGATGTCCTGCATCTTGCGTGCCGCAACGGTGACAGCAACTTCTTCCGGCCCGGTTGACGGCGTGCTGGTGCGGATCTGCATTTCGATATCCGTTGCCAGCAAGGTCAGTCGTTCGCCCTTTTTTTCGATCAGAACATTCGAAAGAATGGGCAAGGTGTGGCGCTTTTCGACGATACCGCAGACAGCTTGCAAGGGTGTCAGGAATTGGTCTCTAGATCCTTTAAATAGAAGCATATTTAATACTCCTGATGATGATGAGGGGCGGAGGTTTCTGGGGATAAGGCCGAATTTACTTTATGGAACATTGACTTGGTCTGGTGAAAAAGCCATGGAAAACCATCGGGAGAGAATGTGCACGATTGTGAGTTAAATTGACGGGCAGCCATTTTTTCAGGTTTATCCACAGTTGTTCAGAGGATGTGCATGTTTTTTATACACAGGATATTAAATCTATTTAAATCAAGTCTTTATTGTTTGAGACAGGACCAGGATGTCGTGATTGAGCTGGTGTTCCTTGACGCGCAGATCATTGATGGTGCGACAGGCATGCATGACCGTCGTGTGGTCACGACCGCCGAAAGCATCGCCGATTTCAGGCAGGCTGTGCGGGGTTAAATCGCGCGCCAGCCACATGGCCACCTGACGCGGACGGGCAATGGCACGTGTGCGCTTTTGCGAGAACATGTCGGCAACCTTGATCTTGTAATAGTCCGCCACGGTCTTCTGGATCAGGTCGAGCGTGATCTGGCGATTATGTGCACCGATGATGTCTTTCAGGGCTTCTTTCGCGAGTTCCAGTCCGATTTCCTTGCCATGGAAACGGGCAAAGGCCAGCACTTTCTTGAGCGCCCCTTCCAGTTCGCGCACATTGGAGCGCAGGTTCTTGGCAATCAGGAAAGCGACATCGTCACCAAGCGCAATCGCCTCGCTCTCGGCCTTTTTCTTGAGAATGGCCACGCGCATTTCGAGTTCGGGGGGTTCGATCTGAACTGTCAGACCCCAGTCGAAACGTGATATCAGTCGTTCCTCAAGTCCCTGGATATCCTTGGGATAGGTATCGCAGGTAATGACAATCTGCTTCTTGGCTTCGACCAGCGCATTGAAGACGTAGAAGAATTCTTCCTGGGTGCGTGCCTTGCCGTTGAAGAACTGGATGTCATCGACCAGCAGAACGTCCAGACTGCGATAGGCGCGTTTGAAAATATCGAAGGATTTTTGCTGGAAGGCGCGTACCACATCCGAGTAATAGTCTTCGGCGTGAATGTAGCGAATGACTTTCTCGGGCGCATGGCGCAATACTTCGTTGCCCAGTGCATGCACTAGGTGGGTCTTACCCAGACCGACGCCGCCGTAGATGAAGAGCGGATTGTAGGAGATACCTGGATTGGCAGCGACCTGTTGCGCTGCTGCACGGGCGAGATCGTTGGAACGGCCGGTAACCAGGTTGTCGAAAGTGAACTCGGCATTCAGCCGCGTTTTTTCATAGTCGGGATAATGGTCGGTCGAAGGCGCCGGGGCAGGCGGATTGCTCTTGCCGACAGATGCGACAACGATGGAACCGCTTAACTCGGGTGCATCGGTTGCGGCAACCGGATTGGCATCGATGACCAGATCGATGTTCATCGGTTCCGGAAAAAACTGACGCGCCAGCTCTTCGATACGACTCAGATAGCGGTCGCGGACCCAGCGCAGGATGAAGCCATTGGGTGCGATCAGACGCAGGCGTTGGCCGGCTTCATCCGTCTCAATCCGCAGTGTCTTGATCCATGAATTGAATTGCTGGGCCGGCAGTTCGGTCTCGAAGCGCGCCAGGCAATCCGTCCAAAATTGACTCATTTATTTGATTTTTATATGTTATTTATTTTGATGCGGGCGCTTTTAGCCAGCGATCGAGGGACGCATTCTAGCCAAGTCAGGGAAAGTTATCCACAAGCCGGCCCAATTAGGCAAAGAAAAAACACTTGACAATAAAGTACCTAACAGGTTGTAATCGCGCGCTTTTCTGCAAGGAAACCGAATCATGAAACGTACCTATCAGCCTTCCGTTGTACGTCGCAAGCGTACCCATGGTTTTCTCGTCCGCATGAAGACGCGTGGTGGCCGTGCCGTCATTCGTGCCCGTCGTGCCAAGGGTCGCCAGCGTCTGGGTGTCTAATCCCCCGGCTGGTTTTAAACCGGCCTTTCGGCTGTTACAGCCACGGGAATACACCGAAGTTTTCGAGAACCGCCGGGTTCTGCGCAGCAGTCATTTTGCGCTTCATTATCGCTTGACCGCCGCGCTGCAGCGGCCCATGTCTACCGCCAGACTGGGTCTGGTCATTCCCAAGAAGAATGCGCGCGACGCCGTGCTGCGCAATGCCGTCAAGCGCCAGGTTCGCGAAGTGTTCCGTCGACAGCGTCCGCAAATGCCCCTTTGTGATCTGGTGTTCCGACTGGCGCAGCCGATCGATCGCCCGGACTATCGGCTCGACAAGGCCAGCAAGGCTGTCTGGCGTCATGAAATCGAAAGCCTGTTCGACAAGCTGAAACAGACGCTGGCCGTAAAGACAACATGAGCTCTCTGTTGAGCAAGCCGCTGATCTGGATCGTCCGGGGCTACCAACTGGTGATCAGCCCGCTGTTACCGCCCTCCTGCCGCTTCTACCCCAGTTGCTCCTGTTATGCCATCGAAGCCCTGCAACGCCATGGTGCGCTCAAGGGTGCATGGCTTGCCGTGCGCCGGATTGCACGCTGCCATCCGTGGAATCCGGGTGGCCATGATCCGGTGCCGTAGAATGGCCCCCTCTTTTGAATCGTCTGCTGACTGATTGCCCATGGATACCCAACGCCTGATATTGCTGCTGGTCTTTTTCTTTTCTTCCATGATGTTGTGGGAGGCTTGGCAGCGCCAGGGGCAGCCCCAGGCGGGCGCCGTTGCGCCGGTGGCGATACAGGCTGCTGCAGGATCAGCGCCAGGCGCCGGCAATGCGGCCGTCCCGTCAGCGCCGACTTTTGCGGCCAGCCCGAATGCCGTCCCGGTGACTTCTGCGGCAGCATCCGTCGCCGCACCGGTACTCAAAGTCAGCACGGATCTGGTCAATGCGGAAATTTCAGCGCAGGGCGGCGATCTGGTGCGGTTGGAGCTGCTGCACCACCGGGCAACGGAAAAGAAGGATGCAAACTTTGTCTTGCTTGATCCGGCCCATCTGTATGCAGCGCAGTCCGGCCTGATTGGCGCCGGTTTGCCGAATCACAAATCCCTCTGGAAGTTGCCGGCCAATGCGCTTGAACTCAAGGAGGGTGAAAACGAACTGCGTTTTTCCCTTGAAGCGGCCATCGAAGGTGGTGGCAAGGCGACCAAGACTTATATCTTCAAGCGCGGCAGCTATCTGGTCGAAGTGGAATACGCGCTGGCTGGTGTCGCCACACCGGCGGGTGCCCATGCCTATTTCCAGCTGACGCGCGATGACAAGGCGCCGGCAGGCGCCAATGCGATGATGTCGACGTTTACCGGCGCGGCGATCTATACCGAGCAGGAAAAATTCAAGAAGGTCGATTTCGTTGATTTCGGCAACAAGAGCAAGCATCCGGTACAGGCCGACAACGGCTGGGTGGCGCTGGTGCAGCATTACTTCGTCTCGGCCTGGCTGCCGGCCAATGGCGATCGCGAATACTTCACCCGCAAGCTCGATGGCAACCTGTTCGCCGTCGGCGTGGTGGTGCCCTTTAACGGCAAGCTGACCGCGCCGCTGTATGCCGGCCCGCAGGAGCAGGACAAGCTGGAAAAACTCGCCCCGGGCCTCTCGCTGGTGGTTGACTACGGCTGGCTGACGCCGGTGGCCGCGCCGCTGTTCTGGGTGCTCGAATGGATTTACAAGTTTGTCGGCAACTGGGGCTGGTCGATCATCCTGCTGACGGTGCTGATCAAGGCGGCCTTTTTCCCGCTCTCGGCCGCCAGCTACAAGTCGATGGCGAAGATGCGTGTGCTGACGCCGAAGCTGATGAAGCTGAAGGAAACCTACGCCGACGACCGCGCGCGCATGAACCAGGAAATGATGGAGATGTACAAGCGCGAGAAGGTCAACCCGCTCGGCGGCTGTCTGCCCATCCTGGTACAGATCCCTGTCTTCATCGCCCTTTACTGGGTGCTGCTCGGCACGGTCGAAATGCGCGGTGCGCCCTGGCTCGGCTGGATTACCGACCTGTCGACCAAGGACCCCTTCTACGTGCTGCCGATCATCATGGGCGTGACGATGTTTGTGCAGACCAAGCTCAACCCGACGCCGCCCGATCCTATCCAGGCCAAGATCATGCTGTGGATGCCGGTGATCTTCTCGGTCATGTTCCTCTGGTTCCCGGCCGGTCTGGTGCTCTACTGGGTGGTCAATAACGTGCTGTCGATCGCCCAGCAGTGGCAGTGCAACCGCATGATCGAAGGTGCAGGACTTAAAGCACACTGATTGCATCGCCGCCATCGCCACGCCGCCCGGCCGGGGTGGCATTGGCGTGGTGCGTGTCTCCGGCCGCGACCTGCTCACCTTTGCTGCGGCGATCAGCGGGAAAACCCCCGCCCCGCGCCGTGCCACCATCGCCGACTTTTTAGCGGCGGATGGCACACCGCTTGATCACGGGCTGATTCTCTACTTCCCTGCGCCGCATTCGTTTACCGGTGAGGATGTGCTTGAACTGCACGGCCACGGCGGCCCGGTGGTGATGCAAACGCTGCTGGCGCGCTGTGTCGAACTGGGCGCGCGATTCGCGCAGCCCGGCGAGTTTTCCCGTCGTGCCTACGAAAACGACAAGATCGATCTGGCCCAGGCCGAAGGGATCGTTGACCTGATCGAGGCGGCGTCGGCGCAGGCAGCCCGTTCGGCGCTGCGCTCCCTGTCCGGCGAATTCTCGCGGGCAGTGCAGGTCATCGTCGATCAGCTCATTGAACTGCGCATGCTGATCGAGGCGACGCTGGATTTTCCCGACGAGGAAATCGACGCCGAGGAGCTGCTGCATGACATCGATGCCGTGGCGCGGCTGGCAAAACTCAACACCGATCTGGCAACACTGCAGTCGCGCGCCCGTCAGGGTGCGGTGTTGCGCAGTGGCCTGCAGGTCGTGCTGGCCGGTCTGCCGAATGTGGGCAAGTCCTCACTCCTGAATCGGCTGGCGGGCGAGGAGCGCGCCATTGTCACCGACATCGCCGGCACGACGCGCGATGCGTTGCGCGAAACCATCCAGGTCGAGGGGATTCCGCTACACATCATCGACACCGCCGGCTTGCGCGAGACCGAGGATGCCGTCGAGAAAATCGGCATCGCCCGCAGCTGGCAGGAAATCGAACGCGCCGATGTCGTGCTGCAGATTGTCGATGCGCGCACAGGCGTGACGCCGGCCGATCATGCCATTGCCGTCAAGCTGCCGGCCGGCATCGAGCGCCTTGTCATCGAAAACAAATGTGACCTTGCTGATACCGAGCCGGGTCGTTACATGGCCGGGCAACAAGTGCATTTGCGTCTGTCGGCAAAATCCGGCCAAGGCATGGCATTGCTTCACGACGAACTGCTGCGCATTGCCGGCTGGACAGGCCATGGCGAGGATGTGCTGCTGGCGCGCGAACGGCATCTCGAAGCGCTGAAGCTGGCGGCTGAAAAGTCGGCGCTGGCAGGACGGCAACTGAACCGGCTGGAACTGGCCGCCGAGGAGCTGCGGCTGGCACAGAACGCCTTGTCTTCCATTACTGGTGAATTCACGGCCGATGACTTGCTCGGAGAAATTTTCGGGCGTTTCTGTATTGGAAAATGAGTACGCCGCAGGAAACACTGAAGGAGAGCATTGCCCACCAGCGCAAGACCCTGATGGGCCTGCTGCGCGCGCCGCTGCAGCAACTCGCGGCGCAGTGCAGCACGGTGTGGGGGCAGCGCGAAGCCCTCAATGCCGCGCTGGCCGCAACGCTGACCTCATTGCCCTACTGCCAGCACTTGTATGTGGTGGATCGCGATTTCGTACAGATCAGCGACAACATGAGCCACGCGGGGCCGCAGGCGGGCTTCGGCCGTAACCGCGCCGGCCGCCCCTACATGCAGGGGCTGGTCGAGGGCGCCTCCTTGCTGCTCTCCGAGTCCTACATCAGCCTCAAGGAAAAGCGCCCTTCCCTGACGGCGCTGCGTTCGGTGCGCACGGCCGAGGGTGAATTGCTCGGCTGGATCGGTGCCTATTTCGGGCTGCGCGATCTGCCGCTGACGCGCGCCTTGTACGAAGAGCCGCGCGCCTGGCGCCAGATCAAGGGCGATCCGTCGATTCGCGGCACGGTGTTCCAGCAGTGTCGCACCGAGAGCGAGATGGATCGCCACATTGACACCGTGTTGGGGGTACTGGCCGAGCTGATGCGCTTTCACGGCGTGTATCACCTGATGCTGCATTTCTCCAGTTCGCGTGCGGTGATCTGGCAGATTGCCGATCCTTACCGTTATCGCCTGCTGGATATCGACGCACTGGTCGACCCGGACCTATGTCTCGCCTATCCGCGCCAGCCCTATCCCGCGGACGCGCTGATTCCCGCCGACAAGGTGCGTACGGTGCTGGAAAACTTCCGGCCGCTGCGGTTGATCGACGAGACTTTCTATCTGCGTTCCGGCACGGTCAATCTGTTCAATGGCATCGTCGGCCTGACCTTTTCCTGTGACGGTTCGCACTATGTGCCGTATGAGGAATTCCTCGGGCGCGGCAAGGATTTCTGGCTCGGAGATCGGTCGGGGTGATGGCGCCTGATTCGATCTGGCTGATGCTGCTGGTGGCGGCGGCCTTCGCTGGCTTCGTGGATGCGGTGGCAGGTGGCGGCGGCCTGATCCAGGTGCCGGCCTTGTTCGCTGCGCTGCCGCGCGAAGCGCCGGCGACCTTGCTCGGCACCAACAAGCTGGCATCGATTTTCGGCACGCTCAACGCGGCGCGCAAGTATGCCCGTGAAGTGGTGATGCCCTGGTCCGTCGTGGTGCCGACAGCAGTATCCGCCTGTGCGTTTTCTTTTGGTGGCGCGGCGGTGGCCGCCTGGTTGCCGAAGGAGGTGATGCGCCCGCTGGTATTGCTGCTGCTGGTGGCCGTGGCGCTCTACACCTGGACCAAGCCGGATTTCGGCACGCGGGCGACGACTGCGCGGATTCCGCCCGAGCGTCTGTTCTGGGCAGCCGTGGCGGCGGGGGCACTGCTGGGTTTCTATGACGGCATCTTCGGGCCGGGCGCGGGCAGCTTCATGATTTTCGTCTTCGTGCGCTTGTTTGGCATGGATTTCCTGCATGCCTCGGCGTCGGCCAAGATCGTCAATGCGGCGACCAATGCGGGTGCCATCCTGCTGTTCGCGCCGCAGGGCCATATGTTGTGGCTGCTGGGCTGTGGCATGGCGGCCTGCAACATCGTCGGGGCGCAGTTTGGCAGCAAATTGGCGATACGGCACGGCAGCGGTTTTGTGCGCGCCGTGTTTCTGGTGATGACGACGTTACTGATCGCCAAGATCGGCTGGGATACGCTGCCGAACTGAGATTGCAGTTCTGAGCCGCCCAGTGTTACAGTCGCCGTTTTACACAATAAAACTCACGGAGGAACCATGAAGATTGCCCGCTCGCTGCTTGCCGCTGCTGTCTGTACCGCGCTTGCCGCCCCTGCCTTGGCTGACCTGAATGTCGGTGTCGTCGTGTCTGCTACTGGCCCGGCGGCTTCGCTGGGTATTCCGGAAAAGAACACCATCGCGCTGATGCCGACGACTATCGGCGGCGAGAAGGTCAATTACATCGTGCTCGACGATGCCTCCGACACGACGACGGCCGTGAAGAACACCCGCAAGCTGCTGACCGAGGACAAGGTTGACGTAATTGTCGGCTCCACCATTACCCCGAACTCGCTGGCAATGATCGACATCGCGGCCGAGGCGGAAACCCCGATGATCTCGATGGCCGCTTCGGCGCGCATCGTCGATACGGCCAATCCGAAAGTGAGGTGGGTGTTCAAGACGCCGCAGAACGACATCCAGATGTCGACCGCCATCGTTGAGCACATGATCAATGCCGGCGTGAAATCCGTCGCTTTCATCGGTTTTGCCGATGCCTACGGTGAAGGCTGGTATCAGGAGTTTGCCAAGATTGCCGAAGCGCGCAAGCTCAAGATTGTGGCCAACGAGCGTTACAACCGTGCCGATACGTCCGTCACCGGTCAGGTGCTGAAGGTGCTGGCGGCCAAGCCGGACGCCGTGCTGGTTGCTGGTGCCGGTACACCGGCGGCGTTGCCGCAGAAGGCGTTGAAGGAAAAGGGCTTCAAGGGCGCCTACTATCAGACCCACGGCGTGGCCAACAAAGACTTCCTGCGGGTTTGCGGCAAGGATTGCGAGGGCACTTTCCTGCCCGCCGGCCCGGTGCTGGTCGCGGCACAACTGCCGGCCGACAATCCGATCAAGAAGGTGGCGATGGATTATGTCGGCAAGTATGAGGCGGCGCATGGCAAAGGCAGCTCTTCGACCTTTGGCGCGCATGCCTGGGATGCCGGCATCCTGCTGCAGAACGCCGTGCCGCTGGCCCTTAAAAAGGCCAAGCCGGGTTCCAAGGAATTCAAGCTCGCTTTGCGTGATGCGCTGGAAAGCCTGAAGAACGTGACCGTCTCGCACGGCATGGTCAACATGTCGGCACAGGATCACCTCGGCTTCGACCAGCGCGCCCGCGTGATGGTGCAGGTGGTGAATGGCGACTGGAAGCTGATCCAGTAAAATTCCGCCGTTCTCGAGCTGGGGCGCCCCCTTTCAAGACCGGGCGCCCTTGTTTTTTCTGAAGGGCTTCATTGGATCTGTCAATGGATCTGCAAATCGCGTTGTTGTTGGGTCAGGATGGCATCGTCAATGGTGCCATCTACGCCCTGCTCGCCTTGGCATTGGTGCTGGTGTTTGCGGTCACACGCGTCATCTTCATTCCGCAGGGCGAATTTGTGGCCTATGGGGCGCTGACGCTGGCGAGTTTACAGATCGGTCAAACGCCGGGGACGCTCTGGCTTCTGATGGTGTTGGGTGTTGCGGTTACCGCGCTGGATGCGCCGGCCCTGTGGCGACAGGGTTGTCGGGCCGGGCCGAAGATTTATGGCTTGATTGGGCGCCAGATTGCTTATCCACTTGTCATTGCGGCACTGGTGCTGGGCGCCCAGCCGAAGGATTGGCCGATGCTGCTGCAGGTGCTGCTGGCATTGGCCGTGGTCGTGCCGCTCGGCCCGCAACTGTATCGCGTGGCTTATCAGCCGATTGCCGAGGCGTCGGTGCTGATCCTGCTGATTGTTTCCGTGGCCCTGCATCTGGCGCTGGTCGGGCTGGGCCTGCTGTTCTTTGGTGCCGAGGGTTCGCGCACGCCGGCTTTCTCGGATGCGTCGCTGGAGGTGGGCGGCTTGACGATCAGTGGCCAGAGCATGTGGGTGGTCGGTGCTAGTCTGGTGTTGATCATTGCCCTCTACGCTTTCTTCGAGCGCAGCCTGTATGGTAAGGCTTTGCGGGCGACCGCGATCAACCGTGCCGGGGCGCGCCTGATGGGGATTTCCACCACGTTGGCCGGCAAGCTGTCCTTCCTCCTGGCCGCAGCCATCGGTGCGCTGTCGGGCATCCTGATTGCACCGCTCACCACGATCTATTACGACACCGGTTTCCTCGTCGGCCTCAAAGGCTTTGTCGGCGCCATCGTCGGCGGGCTGGCAAGTTACCCGGTGGCAGCGGCGGGTGCATTGCTGGTGGGCCTGCTGGAAGCTTTCTCCTCCTTCCATGCCTCGGCATTCAAGGAAGTGATCGTGTTTACCCTGATCATCCCGGTGCTGGTCTGGCGCTCGCTGACCACCCGCCATGTCGAGGAAGAGGAATGACGTCCCGGCAACTCCTGATCGTTTTCGTCGTCCTCCTCGGCCTCGGGCCGTTGGTGTTGCCCGAGTTTTATGTGACGCTGCTCAATTACATCGGGTTGTATGCGCTGGTGGCCCTTGGGGTGGTGTTGCTGACGGGCGTGGGTGGTCTGACCTCTTTCGGGCAGGCGGCCTTTGTGGGTGTCGGGGCTTATGCGACGGCGGCCCTGACGACCGCGACCGATCTGCCGACTTGGCTGCTGCCGTTGGCCAATCCTTGGGGCGGGTTGTTGGTGGGGTTGGTACTCACTGCCCTGATTGCCCTGCTGCTGGGTGTCTTGACCTTGCGTCTGTCTGGTCACTATCTGCCGCTGGGTACGATTGCCTGGGGCATTTCGCTCTACTTTCTGTTCGGCAACCTGCAGTTTCTCGGTGGGCATACCGGTATTAGCGGGATTCCGGCCCTGTCCATGGCCGGCATCGAACTGCGCGACGGGCGCCACTATTACTACCTGATCTGGGCGGTGTTGCTGGTGGCGATATGGCTGACACATAATTTGCTCGACTCGCGGGCCGGGCGTGCCATTCGCGCGCTCAAAGGCGGCGTGGTGATGGCCGAGGCGATGGGCGTCGATACGGCGCGCGCCAAGACCACCATCTTCCTGATCGCGGCGCTGTTCGCCTGTCTGTCGGGTTGGCTGTATGCCCACCTGCAGCGCTTTGTCAATCCGACGCCTTTCGGTTTGCACATCGGCATCGAGTATCTGTTCATGGCAGTGATTGGCGGGGCGGCCTATGTCTGGGGTGCGCTGGTCGGCGCGGCACTGATCACGGTGCTGAAGCAATGGCTGCAGGATCTGCTCCCGCAGTTGTTCGGGGCAACCGGTAACTTCGAGGTGATTGCCTTCGGTCTGCTGATGATTGTCGTCCTGCATCGTGCGCGCGATGGGCTATGGCCGTGGCTGGCGCGCTGGCTGCCGGAAAAGTCGGCGCTGGCAGGACGGCATATGGATGCCCCACCCTTGCCCCGCCGTCCTGTTCCAATCGCCGGGACGCCGCTCCTGGAGGTCAAGGATGCCATCAAGCAGTTCGGTGGCTTGGTCGCCAATGATCGCATGAGCCTGCACGTGAATGCCGGCGAGATTCTGGCGCTGATCGGCCCGAACGGTGCCGGCAAGTCGACTTTCTTCAATCTGGTGACGGGCGTCAATCCGCCGACAGCCGGCGAAGTGCGCTTCATGGGCGAGCGTGTCGATGGCCGCACGTCACGCGTGATCGCCCGCATGGGCATGAGTCGCACCTTCCAGCACGTGCGCCTGCTCGCCGGCATGACGGTGCTGGAAAACGTCGCGCTGGGCGCCCACATGCGCGGCAAGCATGGTGTGCCGTCGGCGATGCTGCATCTGGAACGTGAGGAAGAGCGTTGTCTGCTGGCCGAGGCGGCGCGGCACTGCCAGCGCGTCGGACTGGGCGAGCATCTGCAGGATGCGGCGGGCAGCCTGCCGCTCGGCAAGCAGCGCATTGTCGAGATTGCCCGGGCACTGGCGGCCGATCCCTGTCTGCTGCTGTTGGACGAACCGGCGGCGGGACTGCGTTTCATGGAAAAGCAGGCGCTGGCCGAGTTGCTGAAGCAGTTGCGTGCCGAAGGCATGGGTATCCTGCTGGTCGAGCATGACATGGAATTCGTCATGGATCTGGCTGATCGCGTGGTGGTGATGGAGTTCGGCAAGAAGATCGCCGAGGGTCTGCCGCATGCAGTGCAGAACGATCCGGCCGTGATCGAGGCTTATCTCGGAGGTGTGGAATGACGGAGCAGCTGCCCGAGCCGATTCTCGAAGTGAACGATCTGTGCGTGTCCTATGGCAAGGTCGAGGCGCTGCATCATGTCTCGCTCAAGGTGCGTCCCGGTGAAATCGTCACCGTGATCGGTCCGAATGGCGCCGGCAAGACGACGCTGCTTTCCGCCATCATGGGCGTGCTGCCGTTCAGTTGCGGCAGTGTTAATTATCAGGGTGACGCCTACGATCATATCGATATCGAGCAGATGGTGGCACGCGGTATGACGCTGGTGCCGGAGAAGCGTGAACTGTTCGGCGAAATGAGCGTGGCGGACAATCTGTTATTGGGTGCCTTCATGCGTCGTCGCCTCGGCTTCCGCGATGAGGCGCAGACGCTGGAAAAGGTCTATGGCATTTTCCCGCGCCTCAAGGAGCGCCACCTGCAGATGGCCGGCACCCTGTCGGGCGGCGAGCGCCAGATGCTTGCGGTCGGTCGGGCCTTGATGGCCCAGCCCAAGCTGCTGATGCTCGATGAGCCGAGCCTTGGTCTGGCACCGCTGATCGTGCGCGAGATCTTCCGTGTGGTCGCCGACCTGCGCAAGCTGGGCGTTGCCATCCTGCTGGTCGAACAGAATGCGCGTGCCGCCCTGCAGGTTTCCGACTATGGTTACGTGTTGGAGACCGGCGAGGTTGCCCTTGAAGGCCCGTCGGATCAGCTCGAAGATGACCCAAAGGTGGTTGAAGCCTATCTGGGGCTGGGTGGCAAGAAGGACTGAATTGTTTCACGTGAAACGTCACCAGTTTCTGTTTCACGTGAAACAATATGTTGGGTTCTTTGGCTGTTAATCATCGAGGGGGTATCATTCGCCCCCTTTCGCATTTCTCCATGCCGTCTCACCAGCGCCGACATTTCTGATGCAGTTCCCTAAGCGATTTGATGTGATTGTGATTGGTGGCGGCCATGCTGGCACCGAGGCGGCGCTGGCTGCTGCACGTATGGGCGCGCAGACACTGCTGCTGACCCACAACATCGAAACACTGGGCGCGATGTCCTGCAACCCCTCCATCGGTGGCATTGGCAAGGGGCATCTGGTCAGGGAGGTGGATGCCCTGGGTGGCGCGATGGCAGCGGCGACCGATGAGGCCGGTATCCAGTTCCGTACCCTGAATGCGTCGAAAGGACCGGCGGTGCGTGCAACGCGTGCGCAGGCGGATCGTGCCTTGTATCGCGAGGCGATTCGTGCGCGTCTCGAAAACCAGCTGAACCTCACCTTGTTCCAGCAGGCGGCCGACGATATTGTGGTCAGCGGTGATCGCGTGACCGGCGTGGTCACGCAGCTCGGGGTGCATTTCGCGGCGGGTACGGTGGTGCTGACGGCGGGGACGTTCCTGAATGGTCTTGTGCATGTCGGGCTGGAAAGCTATCGTGCCGGGCGTTTTGGCGATCCCCCTTCCCTGTCGTTGGCGGCGCGTCTGCGTGAGCTGAATCTGCCGGTGGGGCGTCTCAAGACCGGTACGCCGCCACGTTTGGATGGCAAGACCATCGACTTCTCTGTGTTGCAGGAGCAGCCCGGCGATGACCCTGTGCCGGTGTTTTCGTTCATGGGAAGCCGTGCCCAGCATCCGCGCCAAGTGCCGTGCTGGATCGCGCACACCAATGCGCGTACCCACGACATCATCCGTGGCGGCCTCGACCGTTCTCCAATGTTTACCGGGGTGATCGAAGGGGTCGGTCCGCGTTACTGCCCTTCGATTGAAGACAAGATTCACAAGTTTGCGGGGAAGGATTCCCATCAGGTTTTCCTGGAACCCGAAGGGCTGACGACGCACGAATACTATCCGCAGGGCATCTCGACCAGTCTGCCCTTTGATGTCCAGTTGGCGCTGGTGCACTCGATTCCGGGGCTGGAAAATTGCCACATCACGCGCCCCGGCTACGCCATCGAATATGACTATTTCGATCCGCGCGCACTGAAAACCACCCTGGAGACGCAGGCTATCGGCGGCTTGTTCTTCGCCGGTCAGATCAATGGCACCACCGGTTATGAAGAGGCGGCCGCACAGGGCTTGCTCGCCGGTCTGAATGCGGCGCGTCAGGCCAGAGGTGAGGATGGCTGGTGGCCGCGCCGCGATGAAGCCTATCTGGGCGTGATGGCCGACGATCTGATCACGCGTGGCGTGACCGAGCCCTATCGCATGTTTACCAGTCGCGCCGAATATCGTCTCTCGCTGCGCGAAGACAATGCCGACCTGCGGCTGACGGAACCCGGCCGGCAGCTCGGTCTCGTCGATGAGGTGCGCTGGGCGGCCTTCAATCGCAAGCGGGAGGCGATTGCGGCTGAGGCCGAGCGGCTCAAGGGGGTGTGGATCAACCCTAACGTCGTGGCAATGCACGAGATCGAGCGTGTACTCGGCAAGCCGATCGAGCGAGAGTACAGCCTCTTTGATCTGCTCCGACGCCCGGAGGTGGACTACAAAAGTCTTATGACGCTACCGGGCGCGGGTTGCCCGCAGGAGGCGGAGGATGTCATCGAGCAGGTCGATATCCAGGCCAAGTACCACGGTTACATCGCGCGCCAGAAAGAGGATGTGGCGAAGATGGCGGCGCAGGAGAGTATGGCGATTCCAGCCGACCTGGACTACGCGACACTGACCGGTCTCTCCATCGAGGTGCGTCAGCGTCTCGCCCAGCATCGGCCGGCGACGGTGGGTCAGGCTAGTCGCATTCAGGGCGTGACGCCGGCGGCAATCTCGATTCTGCTGGTCTACTTGAAAAAGCTGCGGGGGCGGGCATGAACCTGCAGACGGGCATTGCCGCGCTGGGCCTGTCGTTGCCCGCAGGGGCGGAAGAAAGGCTGGCTGCATATCTGGGTCTGCTGGCCAAGTGGAACAAGACCTTCAATCTGACCGCGATTCGTGACCCGGCCGAGATGGTGACGCATCACCTGCTCGATTCGCTGGCGGTGTTGCCGGTTCTTGAAAAGTCGGCGCTGGCAGGACGGCATGTCCTGCGTCTAGCTGACGTCGGTAGCGGCGCTGGTCTGCCTGGGCTGGTGCTGGCGATTGCCCGGCCCGACTGGACGGTGACTTCGGTGGAAACCGTCGAGAAAAAAGCCGCCTTCCAGCGCCAGGCCAAGATCGAGTTGGGGTTGGTAAACGTGAGTATTCACTGCGGCCGCGTGGAAGACTTTACCGATGGGTTCGATGGCGTGATCTCTCGTGCCTTTGCAAGTCTGGCCGACTTTGTTGCCCTGGCCGGCCATTTGTCGACCACCCTGTGGGCGATGAAGGGGGCGTATCCTGCCGACGAAATTGCTGCACTGCCAGATAACTGGCGAGTCGTGGCCAGTCATCCACTTGTCGTTCCCGGCCTCGATGCCGAGCGTCACCTGCTTCAACTGGAGAAAAACTGATGCATATTTTTGCCATCGCCAATCAAAAAGGTGGAGTCGGCAAGACCACCACCTCGGTTAATCTGGCGGCTGCCCTCGCGCTGGCCGGCAAGCGCACCCTGCTGGTCGACCTCGATCCACAAGGGAATGCCACCATGGGCTGCGGCATCGACAAGCGGGGGCTGACGCGTTCGGTGTATCAGTTGTTGGTGGGGCTCAAGCCGTTGGCTGAGGTGCGGCAGACTTCCCCTTCCGCTGCCTTTGATGTACTCCCGGCCAACCGCGATCTGGCGGGTGCCGAGGTGGAGCTGGTGAATCTCGATCTGCGCGAGATGCGCCTCAAGGGTGCTCTGCAGGAGTGTCGCCATGATTACGACTTTGTGCTGATCGATTGCCCGCCGTCGTTGTCGATGCTGACGCTGAATGGCCTCTGTGCGGCGCATGGGGTGATCATCCCGATGCAGTGCGAGTACTACGCGCTGGAGGGGCTGTCGGATCTGGTGAACACCATCAAGAAGGTACACAAGAACCTGAACCGCGACTTGAAGATCATCGGTCTGCTGCGTGTGATGTACGACCCGCGCTCGACCTTGTCGAGCCAGGTGTCGATGCAGCTTGAGGAGCATTTTGGCGACAAGGTGTTCAAGACGCTGGTGCCGCGTAACGTGCGGCTGGCCGAGGCGCCCTCCTATGGCGTGCCGGGCGTGTTGTTTGACAAGGCCTCTAAAGGTGCGCAGGCCTATTTGGCATTTGCCAGGGAAATGATCGAGCGCGTCAATACATGGGAGCAGGAAGCGTGAATCCACCGAAGATGAAGGGGCTGGGCCGCGGCCTGGATGTGTTGCTGGCCGGTAATGCGGATGCAGCCGAATCGCAGCGTCAGGATACCTTGCCGATCGGCAGCCTGCAGCCGGGTAAGTACCAGCCGCGCACGCGCATGGACCCGGGTTCGCTGGAAGATCTGGCGGCGTCGATCAAGGCACAAGGCCTGATTCAGCCAATCTCCGTGCGCCCCGTCGATAACGGACGCTACGAGATCATTGCCGGTGAACGGCGCTGGCGCGCCTCGCAGATTGCCGGGCTGACCGAGGTGCCGGTGCTGATCCGCGACATCCCCGACGATGCAGCGCTGGCGATGTCGCTGATCGAGAACATCCAGCGCGAGGATCTGAATCCGCTCGAAGAGGCGGCGGGTCTGCAGCGTCTGATCGACGAGTTTGGCATGACCCATCAGCAGGCGGCCGATGCGGTGGGGCGTTCGCGTTCAGCGGCCTCCAACCTGCTGCGCCTGTTGCAACTGGCCAAGCCGGCGCAGGATCTGTTGATGGCGGGCGATATCGAGATGGGCCATGCGCGCGCCATTCTGGCAGCACCGAAGCATGAGCAGGGCCGACTGGCGGCCGAGGTGGCCGACAAGGGTTATTCGGTGCGCGAGACCGAGCGTCGTGTGGCGCGCGAACTGAATCCGCTGGCGCACAAGGCAGTTCAGGACAAAAGTCGGGATCTGGTGCGGCTTGAGGAAGAGCTGGCGGATGCCATCGGTGCAGTCGTCAGCGTGGCGGCCAATCGCAAGGGCGTGGGTGCCCTGACCATTCGTTTTTCCAGTCTGGATCAACTGGAGGGCATCCTGAAGCGCCTGCGTGGTTGAAAGCCCATAAAAATGGTGCATTGCAGAAATTCTATTGACTTATTGTTTCTTTCGATATATAGTTGTGAGGTTTTGCGGTTGTGACCAAGACACTCTTTCTTCAGGCAGCGGGAATTTTGTTGGCAGCGGCGTTAGCCGGTTTGCTGGCTGGCGCGGTCGGAGCAAAGTCTGCCCTTGCAGGGGGTGTCGCCTACTTTCTGCCGAACTTGCTGTTTGTGCTGCGATTGCGTTTTGCGATTGCGCTGCGCCAAGCAGGGGCGGTTGGATTTTTGGTGGGTGAGGCTGTAAAACTGGCTGCCGTGATTGCGTTGCTGATTGTGTTGCCGCGCATCATGGAAGTGAATTGGCCGGCGTTGATCGCCGGATTGTTTGTCGTGTTGTTCGTTAACTTATTCTCGCTGTTGCTAAAGAACTAAGACCATGGCTGCCGAACACGGACCTACCGCCTCAGAATATATCGTTCACCACCTGACGCACTTCAAGAGTGCGACACAGACGTCTCTCGTCGATTGGTCGGTGTTTCACGTTGATTCCCTTTTCTTCTCGACCTTGCTGGGTCTGCTCGCCGTGTTTGTCATGGCGCGTGCGGCTGCTAGGGCGACCTCGGGTGTGCCGGGCCGTTTCCAGGCTGCAGTCGAGATTCTCGTCGAGATGGTGGCCGATCAGGCCAAGGGCATCGTCCATTCCGCCGAGTCCCGCAAGTTCGTCGCCCCGGTGGCGCTGACCGTATTCGTCTGGATCTTCCTGATGAATGCCATGGATCTGTTGCCGCTCGACGTGCTGCCAAACATCTGGGCGAGCATTTACGGTGCGGCAGGTCACGATCCGCATCATGCCTACCTGCGTGTAGTGCCGACCGCCGATTTGAATGCCACGCTGGGTCTGTCGCTGGGCGTTCTGCTGATGTGTTTGTACTACAGCGTCAAGATCAAGGGCTTGGGTCACTGGATGCACGAGTTGTTCACGGCGCCGTTCGGTAATCACCCGGTGCTGTGGCCGATCAACTTTGCCATGCAGTTGATCGAGTTCGTTGCCAAGACCGTTTCGCACGGCATGCGACTCTTCGGCAACATGTATGCCGGCGAGTTGATCTTCATGCTGATCGCGCTGATGGGTGCTGCCTGGACGGGTACCTTCGGCAGCGGATTGTTGTGGTTGGGCGGGGTCGTCGCTGGCTCCATCTGGGCGATCTTCCACATCCTGATCATCACGCTGCAAGCTTTTATTTTCATGATGCTGACGCTGGTGTATATCGGCCAGGCGCATGAAAGCCATTAAGTTTTAAACCCCACCTTTTCAACTTTCACTTTTCAACACAAGGAGTCATCATGGAAGGCAACATCGTTGGTTTCGTCGCGCTGGCCGCCGGCCTGATCATCGGTCTGGGCGCTGCGGGCGCTTGTATCGGCATCGGCATCATGGGCAGCCGTTTTCTTGAGGCATCCGCCCGTCAACCCGAGCTGATGAATACCCTGCAAACCAAGATGTTCCTGTTGGTCGGCCTGATCGACGCAGCGTTCATTATCGGTACTGGTATCGCCCTCTGGTACACCACCGCCAACCCGTTCATCAAGTAAGCGGCACTCCCCTTTAAACGCTTAAAGGAGCGAAACCGTGAATCTGAACGCAACGCTATTCGCACAGCTGGTTGTGTTCTTCATTCTGGCGTGGTTCACGATGAAATTCGTGTGGCCGCCCATCATGAAGGCACTCGACGAGCGCGCGTCCAAGATCGCCGATGGTCTGGCGGCAGCGGACAAGGCGAAAACCGATCTGCAGTTGGCTGAACGTCGTGCAACGGATGAATTGCGCAAAGCGCGTGAGACATCCAATGAACTGCGTGCTGGCGCCGAACGTCAGGGTGCGCAAGTACTGGACGAGGCACGTGCCGAGGCAGCCCGCATCGTGGCAGCAGCGCGTACCGCCGCTGAAGGCGAAGCGGCGGTAGCCGCGCAGCGCGCTAAGGAAGCATTGCGCGACCAGGTCGCCCTGCTGGCGGTGGCCGGTGCCGAGCGGATTCTCCGCAAGGAAATCGATGCCGCCAAGCACGCCGATCTGCTCAACCAGCTGAAAGCGGAACTGTAATCGCCATGGCCGAAAACGTCACCGTCGCTCGTCCCTACGCTGAAGCGGCTTTCACCCTGGCCAAGGCCGGCGGCGCACTGGCTGCTTGGCAAGGTGCCCTGGCGCGCATGGCAGAGGCCTCTGCGGATACGCAGATGCTTGAATGTATTGCCGACCCGCGGATTGCACCAGCAGCACTTGCAGATCTTTTTCTGGGTGTGTCTGGCGATCTGAGTGTCGAGCAGCGCAGCTTTGCCAATCTGCTGGCCGAGAATCGTCGCCTGACGGTTCTGCCGGAAATCAGCGAACTCTTCGAGCAGCTCAAGAATGCAGAGGAAGGTACGCGCGAGGCAGTTGTCAGCTCCGCTTTTCCGCTCGACGATGCGCAAGTTAAAAATCTGGTGGCTGATCTGGAGCGCAAGTTTGGTTGCAAGGTCAAGGCAACCGTCGAAATTGCGCCGGAACTGATCGGTGGTGTCCGCATTGCCCTGGGCGACCAGGTTATCGATGCTTCCGTCCGCGGCAAACTCGCCGCCATGGCGGTCTCGCTCAAGAACTAGGAGTTTTTCATGAACCTTAATCCCTCCGAAATCAGCGATCTGATCAAGAGCCGGATCCAGAATATGCAGCTCGCTGCCACTGCCAAGAATGAAGGCACGGTGGTTTCGGTGACTGACGGCATTTGCCGCATTCACGGCTTGGCCGACGTCATGCAGGGCGAAATGCTGGAGTTCCCCGGCAACACCTTCGGCCTCGCGCTGAACCTCGAGCGCGACTCTGTCGGTGCCGTGGTCATGGGCGACTACGAGCACATCTCCGAAGGGGATACGGTCAAGTGTACTGGCCGCATTCTCGAAGTGCCGATTGGCCCCGAACTGCTCGGTCGCGTCGTCAATGCGCTGGGCGAGCCGATCGACGGCAAGGGCCCGATCCCCGCCAAGATGACCGACAAGGTCGAGAAGGTGGCGCCGGGCGTAATCTGGCGTAAGTCGGTCTCGCAGCCGGTGCAGTCGGGCCTGAAGGCGATCGACTCCATGGTTCCGGTCGGTCGTGGTCAGCGCGAGCTGATCATTGGCGACCGTCAGACCGGCAAGACGGCGGTGGCAGTTGACACCATCATCAACCAAAAGGGTCAGAACATGTTCTGTATCTACGTGGCGGTCGGCCAGAAGGCCTCGACCATCGCCAACGTGGTGCGGAAACTCGAAGAGAAGGGCGCGATGGAATACACCATCGTCGTTGCCGCCTCGGCGTCCGACTCGGCGGCCATGCAGTTCCTCGCGCCCTACTCCGGCTGCACGATGGGCGAGTACTTCCGCGACAACGGCATGGATGCCCTGATTATTTATGATGACTTGACCAAGCAGGCCTGGGCCTATCGTCAGATCTCCCTGTTGCTGCGTCGTCCGCCGGGCCGCGAAGCGTATCCGGGCGATGTGTTCTACATCCACTCGCGTCTGCTGGAGCGTGCCGCGCGCGTCTCCGAAGCCTGGGTTGAACGCCATACCGGTGGCAAGGTGACCGGCAAGACCGGTTCGCTGACGGCGCTGCCCGTGATCGAAACGCAGGCCGGCGACGTGTCCGCCTTCGTGCCGACCAACGTCATTTCGATTACCGACGGCCAGATCTTCCTGGAAACCGACCTGTTCAATGCGGGCATTCGCCCCGCCATGAACGCCGGTGTCTCGGTGTCTCGCGTTGGTGGTGCTGCGCAGACCAAGGTCATCAAGAAGCTGGGTGGCGGCGTACGTCTTGCACTCGCACAGTATCGCGAACTCGCCGCGTTTGCCCAGTTTGCTTCCGATCTGGACGATGCAACCCGCAAGCAGCTGGAGCGTGGCCGTCGTGTCACCGAACTGATGAAGCAGCCCCAGTTTGCACCCTTGTCGGTCGCCGAGATGGCCGTTTCGTTGTTCGCTGCCAACCAGGGCTTCCTTGACGATGTTGATAACGCCAAGATTCTTGCTTTCGAGTCGGCCTTGCACCAGTACATGCGTCAGCAACATGCCGCACTGATGGACAAGATCGCCGCGACCAACGATTTGGACAAGGAAGGCGAAGCCGAAATGTCCAGCGCCGTTGCTGCGTTCAAGAAAACTTGGGCCTAATCCACTAGGAGAAGAGCGCCATGGCAGGCGGCAAGGAAATTCGCACCAAGATCAAGTCGGTCCAAAACACCCGCAAGATCACCAAGGCCATGGAGATGGTGGCCGCATCCAAAATGCGCAAGGCGCAGGAGCGGATGCGTGCTGCCCGACCCTACAGCGAGAAGATTCGCGGCCTGGCCGCGCACCTCGCGGCCGCCAATGTGACTGAGTATCGGCATCCCTTCCTCAATAAAATGGTGGAAGGACAGAAGCCCCAGCGCATCGGTGTCGTTGTGGTGTCCACTGACAAGGGCCTGTGCGGCGGTTTGAACACCAACGTGCTGCGCATGACGCTGAATGCGATGCGCCAATGGGAAGCTGCAGGTGCCACGACGATTAGCGCTACCTGCATTGGCAACAAGGGGCTGGGTTTCATGCAGCGCCTGGGTGCCAATGTGGTGTCGCATGTCGTGCATCTGGGCGACACGCCGCACCTAGACAAGTTGATCGGGCCGGTCAAGGTCATGATCGATGCCTTTCAGGCGGGTGAGCTCGACGTGGTGTATATCACCTACACGAAGTTCATCAACACCATGCGCCAGGAACCCGTGATGGAGCAGTTGCTGCCCCTGACTGGCGATCGTCTCGGTACGCCGAAGGGCAGCTGGGACTACCTCTATGAGCCGGATGCGCGCGTCGTCATCGACGACCTGCTGATCCGCTATATCGAGGCGTTGATCTATCAGGCGGTGGCCGAAAACATGGCCTCGGAGCAGTCGGCGCGGATGGTGGCGATGAAGGCGGCTACGGACAACGCAGGTAACGTGATCAAGGAACTGCAGCTGATCTATAACAAGGCGCGTCAGGCTTCGATCACCAAGGAAATTTCGGAAATTGTCGGTGGCGCAGCGGCTATCGCCGGCTGATAAGCAGGTTAATGAATTTAGTAAATTAAGGAAACGACCATGAGCAACGGAAGCATCGTTCAGTGTATTGGCGCGGTGGTGGACATCAAGTTCCCCCGTGAATCCATGCCCAAGGTGTTTGAAGCACTGGTTCTCGACGAAGCCAATGTCGGCAACGCCGAAGCCGGTCTGACCTTCGAGGTTCAGCAGCAAATCGGCGACGGCGTGGTGCGTACCATCGCCCTCGGCTCTTCCGATGGCCTGCGCCGTGGCATGTCGGTCAAGCCCACGGGCGCCCCGATTTCGGTACCGGTCGGCGTCGGCACCCTCGGCCGCATCATGGACGTGCTGGGTCGCCCGATCGACGAAGCCGGCCCGATTCCGGGCGGTGAGTTGCGTCCGATCCACAACAAGGCGCCAAAGTTCGACGAGTTGGCCCCGTCGGTCGACCTGTTGCCCACGGGTATCAAGGTGATCGACCTGATCTGCCCGTTCGCCAAGGGCGGCAAGATCGGCTTGTTCGGTGGTGCCGGTGTCGGCAAGACCGTGAACATGATGGAGCTGATCAACAACATCGCCAAGTCCTACGGCGGCTTCTCGGTGTTCGCCGGTGTCGGCGAGCGTACCCGTGAGGGCAACGACTTCTACCACGAGATGGAAGAGTCCAAGGTGCTCGACAAGGTGGCGATGGTGTTCGGCCAGATGAACGAGCCGCCGGGCAACCGCCTGCGCGTGGCGCTGACCGGTCTGACCATGGCCGAGAAGTTCCGTGACGAAGGCAAGGACATCCTGTTCTTCGTCGATAACATTTACCGCTACACGCTGGCCGGTACCGAAGTGTCCGCGCTGCTCGGTCGTATGCCGTCTGCGGTGGGTTACCAGCCGACGCTGGCCGACGAAATGGGCCGTCTGCAGGAGCGCATCACCTCCACCAAGACTGGCTCGATCACCTCGATTCAGGCCGTGTATGTACCGGCGGACGACTTGACCGATCCCTCCCCCGCCACTACCTTCGGCCACCTTGACGCCACCGTCGTGCTGTCGCGTGACATCGCCTCGCTGGGTATCTACCCGGCGGTCGATCCGCTCGACTCCACCTCGCGCCAGCTCGATCCGCTGGTCGTCGGCGAAGAGCACTACAGTGTGGCGCGTCGCGTGCAGTCCAACCTGCAGCGTTACAAGGAACTGCGCGACATCATCGCCATTCTCGGCATGGACGAACTGGCCCCTGAGGACAAACTGGCGGTTGGCCGTGCGCGGAAGATTCAGCGTTTCCTGTCGCAGCCGTTCAACGTGGCCGAAGTCTTCACCGGTTCGCCTGGCAAGATCGTCCCGCTGGCCGACACGATCAAGGGCTTCAAGATGATCGTCGATGGCGAGTGCGACAGCCTCCCCGAGCAGGCCTTCTACATGGTCGGCGGTATCGAGGAAGCCTTCGAGAAAGCCAAGACTCTTCAGTAAAAAGGTCACATCATGACAATGACTGTTCATGTGGATGTCGTCAGCGCGGAGGAGTCGATCTTCTCCGGCTTGGCGGAGTTTGTCGTGCTGCCGGGCCAAGCCGGCGAGCTCGGCATCCTGCCCGGCCACATGCCGCTGATGACGACCATCAAGCCGGGTGCCGTGCGCCTCAAGCTGCCGCAACAGGATCAGGAAGAGTTGATCTTTGTGGCCGGTGGTGTTCTCGAAGTCCAGCCGGGATTGGTGACGGTGCTTGCCGATACCGCGATTCGCGGCAAGGATCTCGACGAAGCCAAGGCACTGGATGCCAAGCGCAAGGCTGAAGAAGCCATGACGGATCGTAGCGCCGAGCTTGACTATGCGCGTGCGCAAGCCGAACTGGCGGAAGCCGTGGCACAACTGTCTGCCATTCAGAAGCTGCGTCGCAAGTAAGCAAGTACTTACGACGCATGGATCAGGGGCAGCGCAAGCTGCCCTTTTTCTTTGCCAAGTTCTTTGCTATGGCTGCAGAACGGTTGAACCCGTCGTTTTGCGCGCCGCCAGGTCAATATGTGCCTGAACGACGTCCTTCAGCGCATAGGTCTGATTGACTTCGATCTTTACCTTTCCAGAAGTCACCATCTCGAACAGTTCCTGTGCACTGGCTAACAGGTCGGCACGCTTGGCGACATAGGTGAACAGTGTCGGGCGCGTCAGGAATAGCGAGCCGCGTTTGGAAAGCTCCTGCGTATCTAGTGGTGCTACCGGGCCGGCCGACTGGCCGAAGGTAACCATCATGCCGAGCGGGCGCAGGCAGTCGAGCGATTTCGTGAAGGTGTCGGCGCCGACCGAATCGTAGACCACGGGAACGCCCTCGCCTTTCGTAATTTCCTTGACGCGCGTGACAAAGTCCTCGCGCGTATAGACAATCGGATAGTCGCAGCCGTGTGCCTTGGCCAGCGCGGCTTTCTCGTCGGAGCTGACGGTGCCGATCACGGTGGCGCCGAGCGCCTTGGCCCATTGACAGGCAATCAGGCCGACGCCACCGGCAGCCGCCTGAATCAGAATCGTGTCGCCGGGCTGTACCCGATATGTGCGTCGCAGTAGATACTGTGCGGTCATGCCTTGCAGCATCATGGCCGCAGCGGTCTTAAAATCAATGTTGTCTGGCAGCTTCACCAGCCGGTCCGCCGGGATGTTGCGGACTTCAGCATAGGCGCCAGGAGGGCCACCCGCATAGGCGACGCGATCACCGACCTTGATGTCGGTGACGGCACTGCCGATTGCCTCGACAACGCCAGCGCCTTCGAGGCCGAGACCGCTAGGCAACGGCAGCGGATAGCGCCCGCTGCGGAAGTAGATGTCGATGAAATTGAGCCCGACCGCTTCGTGACGAATGCGTGCCTCACCAGGACTAAGGGGTGCCGTCTCGCCAGCGCCGACTTCTTCCCAGCGCATGACCTCAGGGCCACCCGTTTCATAGAGTCGAATCGCGTGCGGCATGCTGTTCTCCTTTAGGTACGCAAGTGGTTGGCGTCGACCACGGCCAGTGCCGTCATGTTGACCAGTCGGCGCACGGTGGCCGTCGAGGTCAGGATATGCACGGGCTTGGCCGCACCAAGCAGAATCGGGCCGACGGTGATGCCATCGCCGTTGGTTTCCTTCAGGAGGTTGAAGGCAATGTTGGCGGCATCGACATTGGGCATGATCATCAGGTTGGCCTCGCCCTTGAGGCGCGAGCCAGGGTAAAGGCGATTGCGGATTTTCTCGTTGAGTGCAGCATCGCCATGCATTTCGCCATCGACCTCCAATTCGGGGGCGCGGGCTGAAATGATTTCGAGGGCGCGACGCATTTTGAGGGTGGCCGCCGACGGCACGCTGCCAAAATTGGAATGCGACAGCAGCGCCACTTTGGGCGTCACCCCGAAGCGACGCACCTCATCGGCTGCCATCAGGGTGAGGTCAGCGACGAGGCCGGCATCCGGGTCTTCGTTGACGTAGGTATCGCAGATGAACAGCGTGTGGCGCGGCAGCAGCAGCAGGTTCATGGCGGCGAAGCAGTGGGCGCGCGGTTTGAGGCCGATGACATCCTCGACGTGGCGCAAGTGCTGGGCGTGACGGCCGACGGTGCCGCACAGCATGGCATCGACATCGCCACGTTTCAGCAGCATCGTGCCGATCAGCGTGGTGTCGGAGCGCAGCGCCTGCTTGGCCATCTCGGGGGTGATGCCCTGGCGGCCCATCAGCTGATGGTATTCGTTCCACAAATCGCGGTAGCGCGGATCAGACAGCGGATTGACGACCTCAAAGTCGACACCGGCGCGGATGCGCAGACCGGCGCGCAACACGCGGTTTTCGATCACATCCGGGCGGCCGATCAGTACCGGTTGGGCAAGACCTTCATCCTTGACGGCCTGCACGGCACGCAACACGCGCTCGTCTTCGCCTTCGCAATAGACCACGCGACGCGGCGCCTGCTTGGCGGCGGCAAAGACGGGCTTCATGACGAAGCCGGAGTGATAGACGAAGTTGTTCAACTGGTCGCGGTAGGCATTCATGTCGACAACCGGTCGGCTGGCCACACCGGAATCGGCGGCGGCCTGCGCCACGGCGGGCGCAATCTTGACAATCAGGCGCGGGTCGAACGGCTTGGGAATCAGGTATTCCGGGCCAAAGGCAGTGGCTTCGCCGCCATAAGCCATGGCGACCACATCGGAAGCCTCGGCCTGGGCCAGTTCGGCGATGGCGCGCACAGCGGCCAGCTTCATTTGTTCCGTGATCGTCGAGGCGCCGGCATCGAGGGCGCCGCGGAAGATGAAGGGGAAGCACAGCACGTTGTTGACCTGATTCGGATAGTCCGAACGGCCGGTGGCGATGATGGCATCGTCGCGCACTGCCTTCACATCTTCGGGCAGGATTTCTGGCGATGGGTTGGCGAGGGCGAGGATCAGCGGTCTGGCAGCCATCTTCGCCACCATCTCCTGCTTGAGTACACCACCGGCCGAAAGGCCGAGGAAGACGTCGGCACCGTCGATGACTTCGCCGAGCGTCCGCATGTCGGTCTTCTTGGCATAGCGTGCCTTGATCGGGTCCATGTCCTCGACGCGGCCTTCGTAGGCGACGCCTTTGATGTCGGTGACCCAGATGTTCTCGACCTTGACGCCCAGATTGACGAGCAGATCGAGGCAGGCCAGCGCAGCGGCGCCGGCGCCCGAGGTCACCAGTTTGACCTCATCGATCTTCTTGCCGATGAGCTTCAGGCCGTTCAGCACAAAGGCGCCGACGACAATGGCCGTGCCATGCTGGTCATCGTGGAACACCGGAATCTTCATCCGCTCGCGCAGCTTGGCCTCGATGTAAAAACACTCGGGTGCCTTGATGTCCTCAAGGTTGATGCCGCCGAAGGTGGGCTCCATTGCAGCGATGGCATCAATCAGCTTGTCGGGATCGTTTTCGGCCAGCTCGATGTCGAATACGTCAATACCGGCGAACTTCTTGAACAGAACCCCCTTGCCTTCCATCACCGGTTTGGCAGCGAGTGGGCCGATGTTGCCGAGTCCCAGCACGGCGGTGCCGTTGGTGACCACGCCAACCAGATTGGCGCGCGAAGTCAGGCGCGAAGCTTCGCGCGGATCGGCGACGATGGCATTACAGGCCGCTGCGACACCGGGTGAATAGGCAAGCGCAAGATCGCGCTGATTGGTCAGGCCCTTGGTGGGCACCACCGAGATTTTTCCTGGGGTCGGGCTGGCGTGGTACTCGAGCGCGGCGGCCGTCAGGTCGACAGCCGACTCGTTAAGATCTGTTTTCATGGATGCGCCGCGTGAATGAGATAAAACGCAATCTTACCCTGTGCGAAAATGCCCCATCACATTTATGGACGGGAGCATCATGAAACGCGTCGTCTTCAATCAAAAAGGCGGTGTTGGCAAAAGCACCATTACCTGCAACCTGGCTGCGATTGCTGCCGCACGCGGTATGCGTACTCTGGTCGTCGACCTTGATCCCCAGGCCAACTCAACCCGCTACCTGCTGGGGCAGGCTGCCGAGGCGCTGGAGTCGACCGTCACCGAATTCTTCGACCAGATGCTCAACTTCAAGTTGCGACCGAAAGCCACTGAAGACTTTATTCACGCCACGCCTTTCGAGAACCTGTTCGTGATGCCTGCCGACGCAGCGCTCGAAGAACTGCAGGCCAAGCTCGAATCGCGCTACAAGATCTACAAACTGAAGGAAGCGCTCGACGCCCTCGATTTCGATCAGATCTGGATCGACACGCCGCCCGCGCTGCACTTTTACACGCGCTCGGCACTGATTGCCGCCGACAGCTGCCTGATCCCTTTCGACTGCGACGAGTTCGCCCGCCGTGCGCTCTACACACTACTCGACAACGTCGCGGAAATTCGTGCCGACCATAACCAGGCGCTGGTGGTGGAAGGCATTGTCGTCAACCAGTTCCAGTCGCGCGCCACCTTGCCGCAGCAGATCGTCGACGAGTTGCGCGCCGAGAAGCTGCCCGTGCTCGAACCGTTCCTGTCAGCCTCGGTGAAAATCAAGGAGTCGCACCAGCAAGCCAAGCCGATGATCCATCTCGACAAGAGCCACAAGCTGACCGACGAATTCACGCGCCTGTTCGACGCGCTGGAGCGGGCGCGCCAGCCGGCGAAGCAGAAGAAGCGCGCCTAAGCGAGAAAATCGGCAAGCAGGCGCCGGAAGGTTTCCGCTTGCTCAATCACCAGTTGGTGCGAGGCGTCCGGCACGATTTCCAAGTGTGCGCCAGGAATCGTGGCGGCGATGGTTTGGCTCAACGCTGGTGGCGTGCCGGGGTCATCAGCGCCGACCACGACCAGCGTCGGGGTGCACACCGCTTTCAATTTATCTGTGACATCGAGGGTGCAGATTGCCCCGCCCCAGCCGGCGAAACCGGCCACCGGCGTCGCGGCGACCAGCGCGCCGACGCGGGCCATTACCTCGGGATGCGCCGACCGGTACGGCGCGGTGAACCAGCGGGCCAGCGTGGCGTCGACATGCGCCACCATGCCCTGCGTGCGTGCCGTGGCGATGCGCTCGTCCCACAACGCGCGGGCCTCGGGCGGAATACGGCTGGTGGTGCTGACGAGCACCAGCTTGTCGAGACGCTGTGGGGCAGCGAGGGCAAAGTGCTGGCCGAGCATGCCGCCCATCGATAGACCGACAAAATGCGTGCGCTCGATGTTCAGCGCATCGAGCAGGCCGACGAGATCGCCAACCAGTTGCGGAAAGTCGTAGGGGCCTTGCGGTGCGCTTGTCTGACCGTGACCGCGCGCATCGTAGCGCAAGACAGTGAAGCGTTGTGCCAAAGCGGTAGCGATCTCATCCCACAGCGTCAGGTCGGTGGCCAGCGAATGGGCGAGCGTGACGCAAGGGCCACTGCCAGAAATCTCATATCGAATGTCGATGCCGTTAGCGGTTATCTTCATACAGGCTCCAGTTTGGCGACGGACAGTGCCAGCCATTTCATGCCGGCATTGCCGAAATTGATCTGCACGCGCGCGTCGTTGCCGCCGCCTTCGGCATTGACGATGACACCGAGGCCGAACTTGGCGTGCATGACGTTCTGGCCGATGCGCAAGCCGCTACTTTTCTGTGGGCGCGGCGCGCTGTCAAATGTCGGCGCTGGCGGGACGGCATAGCCGTTCTTGTTGGCACGAGCGGTGAGGAACTTGAGCAGTCCCGCCGGAATTTCCTCGATGAAGCGCGAGGGCAGGTTGTAACGCATCTGTCCATGCAGCATGCGCGTTTGCGCATGGCACAGATACAGGTGCTGGCGCGCGCGCGTCACGGCGACGTACATCAGGCGGCGCTCTTCCTCCAGTCCCTTGTTCTCGTTCAGCGAATTTTCGTGCGGAAACAAACCCTCCTCCAGCCCGCAGATGAAGACGATGTTGAACTCCAGCCCTTTGGCTGAGTGCACGGTCATCAGCTGCAGGGCATCGTCGCCCTCACCGGCCTGGTGCTCACCGGCTTCGAGCGAGGCGTGAGCGAGGAAGGACGCCAGATCCAGCGAGAGTTCTCCTTCTTCACCCACGACGCCCTCTTCGGCGATAAAGCCGCTGGCGGCATTGACCAGTTCGTCGAGGTTGGCGAGGCGCTCCTGGCCTTCCTTCTCGTTGCGGTAATGTTCGCGCAGCCCGGAGAGGTCGAGCACATGCTCGACGAGTTCGGGCAGCGGCAGATGGGCGGCCTCGCGCAGCGAGACGATCAGCGCGGCGAAGGCGGCGAGCGCGGCGAAGGCGGCACCCGTTACATACGGAATCGCGGCGTACAGGCTGTTGCCCTGCGTCTTGGCGGCATCGGCCAGTTGTTCGATGCTGCGCGCGCCAATCCCGCGCGTCGGGAAATTCACCACACGCGCAAAGGCGGTGTCGTCGTTCTCGTTGGCGATCAGCCGCAAATAGGCCAGTGCATGCTTGATCTCGGCACGCTCGAAAAAGCGCAGACCGCCATAGACGCGATAGGGCAAACCGGCATTGAACAGCGCGTGTTCGAGCGCGCGGCTCTGC
Organism: Rhodocyclaceae bacterium; assembly: GCA_030824115.1. Taxonomy (GTDB): domain Bacteria; phylum Pseudomonadota; class Gammaproteobacteria; order Burkholderiales; family Rhodocyclaceae; genus Sulfuricystis. Next base: position 138,004 of record JAVBYI010000001.1, read on the forward strand.
GCGTTGCTGCGGTAGAGCAGCGCGATCTCCTTGCGCGCATGGCCATCGCGTGAAAGCGCCTTGACTTCCTCGACAATGAAACGTGCTTCGTCGCCATCCGAGTACGATTCATGGACGCGGATCAGCTCGCCCGCGCCAGCCTCGGTCCACAGGTTCTTGCCGAGGCGCGAGGGGTTGTTCTCGATGATCGCGTTGGCGGCGTCGAGGATATTGCCGTGCGAACGGTAGTTTTGTTCGAGGCGGATCAGGTTCTGCACCTTGAACTCGCGCTCGAAGTCGCGCATGTTGCCGACGTCGGCGCCCCTGAACGCATAGATCGACTGGTCGTCGTCGCCGACACAGAACAATGCGGCCCCCTCGCCTGCCAGTAACTTGAGCCAGTGGTATTGCAGCTTGTTGGTGTCCTGAAACTCGTCGACGAGGATGTGGCGGAAGCGTTCCTGATAATGCCGGCGCAGCGGTTCGTTTCTTTCGAGCAGTTCGTAGCAGCGCAGCAGCAACTCGGCAAAATCGACCACGCCTTCCTTCTGACATTGCGCCTCGTAGGCGGCATAGAGTTCGACGCGTTTCTTCGTCCAGTCGTCCCAGGCTTCAACGGCGCTGGAACGCAAGCCCGCTTCCTTTTGCGCATTGATGAACCAGCACAGCTCGCGCGGCGGATATTTTTCGTCATCGACGTTGAGCGACTTGAGCAGGCGTTTCATCGCCGCCAACTGGTCGGCCGAGTCGAGGATCTGAAACAGCTGGGGCAGCCCCGCATCGCGGTAGTGGGCGCGCAGCATGCGGTTGCATAAGCCGTGGAAAGTGCCGATCCACATGCCCTTCACATTGATTGGCAGCATTGCCGACAGCCGCGCCAACATTTCCTTGGCCGCCTTGTTGGTGAAGGTGACGGCCAGCACGGTCGGCGGACTGGCCTGACTCGTCGATATCAGCCAGGCAATGCGCGTAGTGAGCACTCGCGTCTTGCCCGAGCCGGCGCCGGCGAGGATTAGGGCATGCTGCGGCGGCAGGGTCACGGCGGCGAGTTGGGGCTCATTGAGCCTGTCGAGTAAATTCAATGGCTTAGCTTCTATCGATGAAACAGGCAGTCTACACGCTCGTTATTGAACTTTTGGCGTAATCCCCCATCTCATGGTTAAATGTTGCAGCGCAACAAAATTGCGTGAGAAAGGAATCATCATGAAAAACACCAACCCCAAGATCCTGCCTTGGCTGGCCCACAAGGCTGGCATTTCCCTGCACCGCGCCGAGATTCTCTGGCACGCCGCCCAACGCCATGCGACCCATGCGACGGGCGAAACTGAAACCCCCGCCTACTGGGCGGCAGCGATGGACCGCCTGCTTGAGTTGGTGGCAGCGGAAAGCCTGCGTGAAGATGCGGCTTCCTTCGGCTGGCGGCGTTTGACGCGTCTGAACAACAGCCTGTGGCAAGCACCGCTGGCGATTCTGGACGCGCTGACACTGAACAACGAGCGCGGCTGGCGCAGCTTCAAGCCCCTGCAGTTCGGCTGATCAGCGCTGCACTATTGCTGTAAAGCCAAGGCCGGCAAGGCGCTCGACGACGATGGTGGCTTCCTTGCGGTCGGCAAAACCGGCAAGGGTGATCGCGTATTGCCAGTCCGTCGCCTCAACGGGTTTGAATGGACGCAGTCGGGCATCGAAGCCGGCCTCGCGCAGCTTGTCATAAGCAACCAGGGCTTCGCCTTGGGTACTTGCCACGGCGACCTGTACGCGCCAGCGGCCCTGCGGACGGGCAGCACCGTCGCCGGGCAGGATTTCCGTTTCCCTGGCCCAGAGGTTCAACTGGCCGGATTCAAGCGGCCGGATCAGTACCTCCCCCGCGCGCGGCGCATCCAGGTAGGTCATCGGCTCGGCCAGTTCCAGTGTTTCGCCGCTGCGTGTGACCTCGATGTGGCCTTCCAGCAGGGCGACGATGTCACGCTCTTTGCCTGACTTGCCCCAGATATCGGTGCCGCGGATGCCGATGGTTGCCGTACCCACACGAATCTGCAGATTGCGCTCCGTGGCACGCTTGAGGACACCTGTCGTAAAGCGGAATGCGCCGGTAATCACGTCAAGGGCACCATGCAGCACCTTGGTCGGGCGGGTACTCTGAGAATGCAGGGCGAAACGGGCAAACTCACCAAGCTTGATGCGACTGCCGTCGACCAGCAGCAAGTAAGTACGCGCTTCGGCGCCCGTCAGCACGATATCGCCACTGCGCAACTCGGTGCCATGAGCGAGCGGCATGCGCTTGCCGGCCCGTTCGAGCCAAGCGGGCGCCTGCACGGCTTCGACCGTTGCCAGCGCGGCTGCATGGGCAATGGCCGTCACTAAAAGACCGGTCGCCAGAACGAGAACATGTAAGGCTGAACGCATGATCGACTCCCTGAAGGGCAAGTCCGGGTGCGTATAATCGCCGGCTTGCCGTCACACCGCTAATACCCTGACCATGCAGGAAAAATACAGCCCCGCTGAAATCGAACAGGCCGCCCAGGCGCACTGGAATACCACACGTGCTTTCAATGCCGTCGAAGATGCCGCCAAGCCCAAGTATTACTGCCTGTCGATGTTCCCCTATCCGTCGGGCAAACTGCACATGGGACATGTCAGAAACTATACCATCGGCGATGTGCTCTCCCGCAGCCACCGCATGCGCGGGTACAACGTGCTGCAACCGATGGGCTGGGACGCCTTCGGCCTGCCCGCCGAGAACGCGGCGATCCAGAACAAGGTGCCGCCGGCGAAGTGGACCTACGACAATATCGCCTACATGAAAAAGCAACTCCAGTCGCTGGGTTTCGCCATCGACTGGGAGCGCGAGCTGGCGACCTGCAAGCCCGAGTACTACCAGTGGAACCAGTGGCTGTTCCTGCGTATGCTGGAAAAAGGCATTGCCTACAAGAAGACGCAGACGGTGAACTGGGACCCGGTAGACCAGACCGTGCTCGCCAACGAACAGGTGATCGACGGCCGTGGCTGGCGTACCGGCGCCGTGGTCGAGAAGCGCGAGATTCCCGGCTATTACCTCGGCATCACGCAATACGCCGATGAACTGCTCGGCGCTCTGGATACCCTGCCCGGCTGGCCGGAGCGGGTCAAGACCATGCAGGCCAACTGGATCGGCAAGAGCACCGGCGTGCGCTTTGCCTTCCCCTATACGCTGGACGGCACGGCAGGACAGTTGTGGGTATTTACCACCCGCGCCGACACCATCATGGGCGTCACTTTCTGTGCCGTGGCCGCAGAACATCCGCTCGCCACGCACGCCGCAAAGAGCAACCCCCAACTCGCCGCCTTCATCGACGAATGCAAGCATGGCTCGGTGATGGAAGCCGACATGGCGACGATGGAAAAGAAGGGCATGCCGACCGGCATCTTCGTCGAGCATCCGCTGACCGGCGACAAGGTTGAAGTCTGGGTCGGCAACTACGTGCTGATGAGCTACGGCGATGGCGCGGTGATGGGCGTGCCGTCCCACGATGAGCGCGACTTCGCCTTTGCCAAGAAATACGGCCTGGAGATCAAGCAGGTAATCGGCGTCGAGGGGCAGAACTTCTCGCTTGACGGTTGGCAGGAGTGGTACGCCGACAAGCAGCGCGGCGTCTGCGTCAATTCCGGCAAATACGATGGCCTCGGCTACGAAGCCGCCGTGGATGCCATCGCCGCCGACCTCGCCGCCAAGGGGCTGGGCGAGAAGAAGGTGCAGTTCCGCTTGCGCGACTGGGGCGTCTCGCGTCAGCGCTACTGGGGCTGTCCAATTCCCATCATCCACTGCGACAACTGCGGCTCGGTGCCGGTGCCCGACGATCAACTCCCCGTCGTCCTGCCCGAGGATTGCGTGCCGGACGGCTCCGGCAATCCGCTCAACAAGCGCGAGGACTTCCTCGCCTGTACCTGCCCGAAATGCGGCAAGCCGGCGCGGCGCGAAACCGACACCATGGATACCTTCGTCGATTCGTCCTGGTACTACGCCCGCTATTGCGCGCCGAACGCCACGACCATGGTGGACCAGCGCACCCAATACTGGATGCCCGCCGACCAGTACATCGGCGGCATCGAGCACGCCATCTTGCACCTGCTCTATTCGCGCTTCTGGACCAAGGTGATGCGCGACGTCGGCCTCGTCGGCTACGACGAGCCCTTCGCCAACCTGCTCACGCAGGGCATGGTGCTCAACCACATCTTCAGCCGCCGCACCGACAAGGGTGGCATCCAGTATTTCACGCCGGAAGAAGTCAATCTGGTGCGCGACGATTCTGGTCATGTCACCGGCGCCACGCTGAAAGCCGATGGCTCGACCATCGACTACGGCGGCGTCGGCACCATGTCGAAATCCAAGCTCAACGGTGTCGATCCGCAGGCCCTGATCGAAGAATACGGCGCCGACACCGCGCGCTTCTTCATGATGTTCGCCTCGCCGCCGGAGCAGACGCTGGAGTGGTCGGATTCCGGTGTTGAGGGCGCCTACCGTTTCATGAAGCGGATATGGTCTTTCGGTCATGCGCTGAAGAACCAGACAGCCACCGCTGAAGCCGGTGGGTTGCGGCGCGAGATTCATCTGCTGCTCAAGCAGGCTAATTACGACCTTGGCAAGCTGCAGTTCAACACTGTCGCCTCGGCTTGTATGAAGATGCTCAATGCGCTCGAAAAGGCGCTGGCCGATCCGCATGCCCGCGAGTGCTTCTCCATCCTCCTGCGCGTGTTGTCGCCCATCGCGCCGCACATCACCCATGCCTTGTGGATCGATCTCGGCTTCGGCAAGGACATCCTCGACGCCCCATGGCCAGAGCCACTCGAGGCAGCACTGGTGCAGAACGAGCTTGAACTGGTCCTGCAGGTCAATGGCAAGCATCGTGGCAGCATTCTGGTAAATGTCGGCGCTGACAAGACGGCAATCGAGGCCGCAGCTCTGGCCAACGAGATGGCGCAGAAGTTCATGGAAGGCAAGCCGGCCAAGAAGGTGGTGGTGGTGCCCGGCCGCCTCGTCAATATCGTCGTCTGAGCGAGGGAATATTCATGCGCCGCCTGATTGTTCTGCTTTTGGCCCTTGGTCTTGCCGCCTGCGGCTTTCAGTTGCGCGGCAGTTATACCCTGCCCTGGGAAACGCTCTATCTGGGCATGGGCGAAAACACGCCGATGTACGCCCAGCTCAAGCGCAGCATTGAGGCCTCGACAAAAACCCGCATCGCTCCGAATGCCAAGGAGGCGGAGGCTTCCCTGATGATTGTGACCGACCAGCAGGCCAAGAGCATTTTGTCCTTGAACGCCAAAGGCCGCGTGCGTGAATTTCAGTTGACCCGCACTTTCGTCTATCGCATTCAGGATGCGAAAGGCAAGGAATTGCTACCGGCCAGCCCCATCGTGCTGATGCGTGAAATGACCTTTGACGATGAGCAGATCTTCGCCAAGGAAGCCGAAGAAGGCATGATCTATCTGGAAATGCAGAACGATCTGGTGCAGCAGTTGTTGCGCCGTCTGGCGGCGAGCGGCCGCACCCTCAAGAAATAGCTGGGCCAGTTCAGGCCGAATGCCGTGCAACTGCGCCCGGAACAACTTGCCGCCCAGCTTGAAAAGCCGCTACAGCCTTTGTACGTTCTGCATGGCGACGATCCGCTGCTGACGATTGAAAGCGGCGATGCCCTGCGGGCCGCAGCACGCAAACAGGGTTACGACGAACGTAATGTACTGGTCGTGACGCCCGCGTTCCGCTGGGAAGAACTGTTCCACGCCGCCGGTAATCTCTCCCTGTTTGGTGGTCGCACCCTGGTCGACCTGCGCATTCCCACCGGCAAGCCCGGCCGTGAAGGTGGCGACGCCCTGCAACGTTATGCCAAGGCGCTGCCGACGGATACGTTGACGATCATTACCCTGCCCGAGATGGACTGGCGGGCGAAGAAGGCCGGCTGGTTTGCTGCCCTGACAACAGCGGGCGTCAGCATCGAATGCAATGCACCGCCCCTGGCGCAACTGCCGCAGTGGCTCAACCGCCGGCTGGCGCGGCAGCAGCAGTTTGCGTCTGCGGAGGCACTGGAATTCATCGCCCTGCATGTCGAGGGCAACCTGCTGGCGGCGCATCAGGAAATCCAGAAGCTGGGTCTGCTCTATCCGGCGGGTGAACTGACGCTGCAGCAGGTTTCTGCGGCGGTACTGAATGTCGCCCGTTACGATATTGACGACCTGAAGAATGCGCTCAGCGCCCGCGACACGGCGCGTTGTGCCCGCACGCTGGAAGGCCTCAAGGCCGAAGAGGCTGCCCCGCCGCTGGTCTTGTGGGTGCTCGCCAACGAGGCGCGCCAGCGCATGCATCGCGCCGCCCTCTTGCATGCGGCGAAGATTGACCGCATTATTAAAGGCGTTGCCAGTGGCGATCTCTGGGACGAATTCCTGCAACTGTCGTTGCGCCTCACGAAAGCGTAAGCAATGGATGTAAAAGACTACATGGAAACCCTTGGCCGTCAGGCGCGTGCTGCGTCGCGGGCAATGGCCAAGGCCAGCACCGCTGCGAAGAACGTCGCACTGCTGGCGATGGCGGCCGATATCCGTGCGCGCAGCGCCGAGCTGCTCGCTGCCAATGCAGAGGATGTGGCCGAGGCGAGAGCCAACGGCCTGGAACCCGCCATGCTCGACCGCCTGACGCTGACGGCAAAAGGGGTCGAGTCGATGGCGCAAGGACTCGAACAAGTGGCTACCCTGCCCGATCCGATCGGCGAGATTACCGACATGAAATACCGCCCGACTGGCATTCAGGTCGGCAAGATGCGCGTGCCGCTTGGCGTCGTCGGCATCATCTACGAAGCGCGCCCGAACGTGACGGCGGATGCCGCCGCGCTGTGCCTCAAGTCGGGCAATGCGGCGATTTTGCGCGGTGGCAAGGAGGCGATTCGCTGCAATCAGGCCATCGCCGTCAGCGTGCGCAAGGGGCTGGCCGCCGCCGGCCTGCCGGAAACGGCGGTGCAGGTCGTCGAAACCACCGACCGCGTAGCCGTCGGCCATCTCGTTGCCATGCCGGAATTTGTCGACGTGATCGTGCCGCGCGGCGGCAAGGGCCTGATCGAGCGCATCTCGAAGGAAGCGCGCGTCCCGGTGATCAAGCACCTCGATGGCAACTGTCACGTCTATATCGATGCGGCTGCCGATGTGACCAAGGCGCTGAAGATTCTCGAAAACGCCAAGTGCCAGCGTCTCGGCACCTGCAACACCGCCGAGTCGCTGCTGGTGGCGCGCCCGGTCGCCGCGACCCTGCTGCCGCAACTGGCCGCGATGCTGATTGCCCACGGCACCGAGATTCGCGGCTGCGCCGAAACACAGCAGCTCGTGCCGCAGGCGAAGGCGGCGACGGAAGAGGACTATTACACCGAGTATCTGGCGGCAGTCATCTCCTGCAAAGTAGTGGCGGATGTCGATGAGGCGATTGCCCACATCAACCAGTATTCATCGGCCCATACCGAAACCATCGTCACCGAGGACTACACACGGGCGATGCGTTTCCTGCGCGAGGTGGATTCCAGTTCGGTGATGGTGAATGCCTCGACGCGCTTCGCCGATGGCTTTGAATACGGCCTCGGCGCCGAGATCGGTATTTCCACCGACAAGTTCCACGCACGCGGCCCGGTTGGTCTGGAAGGGCTGACCTCGCAGAAGTGGATTGTCTTTGGTAACGGGGAAGTTCGGTCCTGATGAATTTCAGTGCCGTCCTCTCAGCGCCGACATTTTCCTTGGGCGTGCATTGCGACGACGATGAAGTCAGCGAGATCGTCTATCTCGAACCCCGTGCCGAGATCAGGCCGCAATCGCTGCTGGCCAAGGAAGCGGTGCGCCAGCTACGCGCCTACTTGAAGGACGCGCGCTTTGAATTCACACTCCCCTTGCAACCAAAGGGAACGCTTTTTCAGCGTCGCGTCTGGGCCGGCATCGCCGCCATTCCGTCGGGTAAAACAACCAGCTACGGCGAACTGGCGCAGACCATCGGCAGCGGCCCTCGCGCGGTGGGCAACGCCTGCGGCGCCAACCCGTATCCGCTCGTCGTGCCCTGCCATCGTGTTGTGGCGGCGAATCAGGGCCTCGGTGGTTTTGCGCGTCAGCGTGGCGGCTTCCTGCTCGACGTAAAGCGCTGGCTGCTGGCGCATGAACGAAGCCGATAAGGCGCTGATCGACGAATTCACCGACAGCCTCTGGCTGGCCGACGGACTCGCGAAAAACACCCTCTCTGCCTACCGCTCCGATCTTGCCCTGTTTTGTGGCTGGCTCAGTGGCCGCAAGGTCGCCCTGCCCGATGCGCAGGAAGCCGACATCGATGCCTGGCTGGCGCATCTTCATACCCGGCAGGAAAAAGTTCGCCCGACCACGCTGCGGCGTTTTCAGGCTTCCCTGCGTCGCTTCTATCGCTGGCTGATCGAGCAGGGACGGATCTCGGTCGATCCGCTGCTCAACATCCAGCCGCCGGTGACCGCCGAACGTTTTCCAAAAATACTCTCGGAAAAGCAGGTCGAAGACCTGTTGGCCGCGCCCGACGTCAACACCCCGCTCGGCCTGCGCGATCGCACCCTGCTCGAAGTGGTGTACGCCAGCGGTCTGCGCGTGTCGGAACTGGTCGGTCTGAAGCTCTTCAACATCAGCCTCGATGACCGCGTGGTGCGTACCTTCGGCAAGGGCGGCAAGGAGCGGCTCGTTCCTCTTGGCGAAGTCGCGGCCGACTGGTTGCAGCGCTGGCTTCAGGAGGGTCGCCCGGCCTTGCTGAAAGGGCGCAATGCCGACTTCGTCTTCGTCACCGGCCGCAAGGACAGCGCGGGCATGACGCGCCAGATGGCGTGGACGCTGATCAAGAAGCACGCCGTCGCGGCCGGCATCCCGCGCGAAAAAATCTCGCCGCACGTGATGCGCCACGCTTTTGCGACGCATCTGCTGAACCACGGCGCCGATTTGCGCGTAGTGCAATTGCTGCTCGGCCATGCCGACATTTCGACGACGCAGATCTATACTCATGTGGCCCGAGCGCGCCTGAAAGACTTGCACGCCGTGCATCATCCACGAGGATAAAACCATGAAACCTGATGCCCGCCCGCCCGAAACCCCCGCGACGCAGTTTCTCCACAAACACGGCATCGCGCACTCCAATCATCTCTACGCCTACGAGGAGCATGGTGGCACCAAGGTCTCGTCACGCGAATTGAATGTCGCCGAGCATGCGGTAGTGAAGACATTGGTGATGGAAGACGAAAACAAGAAGCCGCTCATCGTGCTGATGCACGGCGACAAGAAAGTCTCCACGAAGGAGCTGGCGCGTCAGTTCGGCGCCAAGAAGATTGCCCCCTGCACGCCCGAAGACGCCCACCGCCACACGGGTTACATGGTCGGCGGCTGCTCGCCCTTCGGCACCAAGAAGCAACTGCCGATCTGCATGGAAAAGAGCATTCTCGACCTGCCGCTGATCTACATCAACGGTGGTCAGCGCGGTTATCTCGTGGGCGTGCATCCTCACGACATCCTGCGGGTGTTACAGCCGCAGGTCGTCGAGTGTGCGCTGAAAGACTAGCCAGTAATTAGTTGCGCGCCCGCTCGATCTGCACGCCGACACGCTTGACGCCGCGCGCGATGCCGACCTTGGCGATCGAGACCTTGCACCAGGGCGCACGAAACTCGTCGAGCAGCAGACCGATGACGTATTCGCCCAGCGTTTCGAGCAGGTTGAAATGGCGTGCCGCGAGTTCGCTGCGAATGCGCTCGATCACCACGGCGTAGTCGATCGTCTTGGCAATGTCGTCGTCCTGCGCGGCCTCGTCGGGCACGCCGAAGGTCAGCGAGATATCCAGCGTTTGCGGCGCGGCCCGTTCGCGGTCATAAATGCCGACATGCGCTTCGACACGCATGTCCTCGATGAAGATGAAGTCCATGAAACTGCCTCGTTTAGAATGCTGACCATTCTATGGAAACCCTGTTCATCTACCTAGCGCTTGGTTATCTGATCGGCTCGCTGCCCTTCGCGGTGATCGTCTCGAAAGTCTTTGGCCTCGCCGATCCGCGTAGCTTCGGCTCGGGCAACCCGGGCGCAACCAATGTGCTGCGCACCGGCAACAAGGCCGCCGCCGCACTGACCCTGCTCGGCGACGCGGCCAAGGGCTGGGTTGCGATGTTCCTCGCCGCAAAAGTCGGCGCTGACGGGACGGCAATTGCCTTTGCCGGACTGGCCGCCTTCTTCGGTCATCTGTTTCCGGTGTTCCTCAAATTCAAGGGCGGCAAGGGTGTGGCGACGGCGATTGGCGTGCTGATCGGTCTGGACGGCTGGGTGGCCCTGCTGACCGCGCTGACCTGGCTGGCGACGGCGCTTGTCACGCGCTATTCATCCCTGGCGGCGATCGTCGCGGCTTGCGTGGCGCCGACACTGGCCTTGAGCAATCACGGCATCGGTGCGGTGTCGATCGTCGTTGGCGTGATGTGCCTGCTGCTGATCGTGCGCCACAAGGCCAATATCGTGCGCCTTGTCGAAGGCACCGAAGGCGCGATCGGCGCCAAAAAGAAAACCTAGATCGTCGCCAGCGGCCAACGGGGCTTGACTGCAAAGGCCCCGTTGCGACTTTCACCCGCTGCCTTGCCAGTAATCAGGCGTTGCGCCGCGGCAAAGGCAATCATCGCGCCGTTATCGGTACATAGGGCCATTTCCGGATAACAGACCCGCACCCCACGTTTGCTGCCTGCTTCATCCAGCCGCTGGCGCAGCCGCTGGTTGGCACCGACGCCACCGGCGACGACCAGCGTGGTCAGCCGGCGCTGGCGGCAGGCGGCGAGCGCCTTGGTAGCGACCACTTCGGTGGCGGCTTCCTGAAACTCGGTCGCCAGATCGGCCTTGTCCTGCTCTGTGAGTGTGCGCTCACGCACGGCGGTCAGCACGGCGGTCTTGAGGCCGGAGAAGCTGAACATGAAATCGCCACTGTTCAGCATCGGACGCGGCAGCTTGAACTTGCCCGGGGTGCCTTGATCAGCCAGTTTTGCCAGTGCCGGCCCACCCGGGTAGCCGAGGCCCAGCAGTTGCGCGGTCTTGTCGAAGGCTTCGCCGGCGGCATCGTCAAGCGATTCGCCCATTAGCTCGTAAGCGCCCACTTGCGTGACACACATGAGCTGCGTGTGGCCGCCGGAAACCAGCAGGGCGATGAAGGGAAACGTCGCGGGGTCTTTGGACAATAGCGGCGAAAGCAGGTGGCCTTCGAGGTGGTGGATCGGCAGGGCTGGAATATCGAGGGCAAGCGCCAGTGCTTCGGCAAAGCTTGCGCCAACCAGTAGGGCGCCGGCCAAACCGGGGCCGGCGGTGTAGCCAATGGCATCGATGTCAGCGCGCGTCGCGCCGGCCTCGGCCAGCACGTTTTCCAGCAGGGGAATCAGCCGACGGATATGGTCGCGCGAGGCCAACTCGGGCACCACGCCGCCATAAGCCTCGTGCATCGCCACCTGCGTATGCACGGCGTGCGCCAGCAATCCGCGCTCGGTGTCGTAGAGGGCGAGGCCCGTTTCGTCGCAGGAGGATTCGATACCGAGTACCAGCATGGCGAAATTTTACTTTGACAAGCGCCGTGAAATGGCTAGAATTCGCCCCCTTTCACCCAATCAAGTCTAGGAAATTCGCATGCCTGGTATTCGCGTCAAGGAAAACGAGCCCTTCGAGGTCGCCATTCGTCGCTTCAAGCGCACCATCGAAAAGGCCGGCACACTCACCGAACTGCGTTCGCGCGAGTTCTACGAGAAGCCCACTTCCGAACGCAAGCGCAAGCTCGCCGCTGCCGTCAAGCGCCATCACAAGCGCATCCGCAGCCAGCTCCTGCCGCCCAAGATGTATTGATTTTTCTGGCCGCCTGCGGATAGCGGGCGCTAGTCATCGATACCGCCCCGGTGCCTGCCGCGGGCGGTTTTGTCGTTTCTGATTCAGGAGAAATTGCATGTCGCTCAAAGCCCGCATCACCGACGATATGAAGTCCGCCATGAAGGCGAAGGAAACGGCGCGCCTCGGTGCCATTCGCCTGCTGCTGGCGGCGCTCAAGCAAAAGGAAGTGGATGAGCGCATCGAGCTTGACGATACCGCTGTAATCGCGGTCATCGAAAAGATGCTCAAGCAGCGCAAGGATTCGATTACCCAGTATGAAGCGGCCCAGCGGCAGGATCTGGCCGATGCCGAGAAATTCGAGGTCAGCGTCCTGTCGGCCTACATGCCGCAGGCCATGAGTGCCGACGAGGTGGCCGCGATTGTCGCCAAGGCAGTCGCGGATTCCGGTGCCAAGGGGCCGGCCGACATGGGCAAGGTCATCGGGCTGGTCAAGCCGCAACTGGCCGGCCGTGCCGACATGGGCGAAGTGTCGAAGCTGGTGAAAGCAAAATTGGCTGGCGCATAATGCCCGCGTGATCCCCGACTCGTTTGTTCAGGAACTGCTCTCGCGCGTCGACATCGTCGACGTCGTCGAGCGCCACATCACGCTCAAGAAAGCGGGGGCCAACTATCAGGCCTGTTGCCCGTTCCATTCCGAGAAGACCCCGTCGTTCACCGTCAGCCCATCCAAGCAGTTCTATCACTGCTTCGGCTGTGGTGCGCATGGCAGCGCCATCGGCTTTGTCATGCAGTATGCCGGTCTGGGCTTTGTCGAGGCCGTTGAAGACCTGGCCGGCCATCTGGGACTGGCCGTTCCCCAAGAAGTTAGTACACGCTCTCAGGAAAAAGCTAAGCAGCAGCCGCTGACCGAGCGCATGGGGCAGGCAGCCCGCTTCTACAAGGAGCAGCTGAAAGCCTCGCCCAAGGCCATCGAGTATCTGAAAGGCCGGGGGCTGACCGGCGAGATTGCCGCACGCTATGGTTTGGGCTACGCACCCGATGAGTGGCAGGGACTGCAGCGCGTTTTCGAAGACTATGCCGGCCCGGCGCTGGCCGAATGCGGTCTCGTGATCGACAGCGACCAGGGGCGGCGCTACGACCGCTTCCGCGATCGCATCATGTTTCCGATCCTCGACCAGCGCAGCAATGTCATTGGTTTTGGTGGCCGCGTGCTCGGTGCCGGGGAACCGAAATACCTGAACTCGCCGGAAACGGTGCTGTTCCATAAGGGCGAGGAACTTTACGGGCTGCCGCAGGCGCGAAAAGAGATTCAGCAACAGAATATGGTACTTGTTGTGGAAGGCTACATGGACGTTGTGGGTCTAGCGCAGAACGGGGTACAGAACGTCGTCGCTACCCTTGGCACGGCGGCTACAGGGGCCAATATCCGGCGTTTGATCAGGCTAGCTGACCGCGTCGTATTCTGTTTTGACCGCGACAGCGCTGGTGATCGGGCCGCCCGCAGGGCGATGGAAGTCAGCCTTGAGCATCTGGTCGATGGCAAGAGCATTGAAATTCTCCAGCTAGACGGTACTCAAGATCCCGATGAATTTGTCCGCGAACATGGCAGAGACGCCTTCGTCAAGCAGACCCAAAACGCTACACGCCTGAGCGATTTTCTTGTTCGCAAGCTTGTCCAGGAAAGTAATCCTCACACGGCTGAAGGCCGCGCAAAACTAGTGAACGAAGCCAAGCCGTTATTGCAGAAAATTGCTGCACCGATTTTGCGTGTACAGATCACCAAGGAAATTGCAAAGCATGCCCAGTTGTCACAATCGGAAGTAGAGGCGCAATGCGGCCTTAAGCCATTGGTCCGTAATCGTTTTGCTCCACCCCCTAGCCGGGTACACCCTTCGCCCAATGCCCTCGAACGCATCCTGCTGCTGACCGTCTTGCGTCGACCCGAGCGGGCGGCACGCCTGCCGCTTGATCTGATTTCGACCGAAAGCCCCGAGGGTGCCGCCCTGCTGGCGGTGGCCGAAGCGATTGATCAGGTCGCCCTGCCCGCAGGCAATCTTGGCTTGTTGATGGAGCACTTTCGCGGCAGTCCGCATGCCGACCTGATTGCCGGACTGGCGAGTCAGGCCGAACGTGAGGCGGAGGACGAAGGGGAGCAGGAAGAGGTTTTCCTCGATGCCATCGGGCGCTTGCACCAGCTTTCCTTGCAGCGCCAAGTCGATGTCCTGACCGCGCAAGCGCGTGCCGGCACCCTGAGTACTGCGGAGCGCCAGACGCTGGCTAGCCTGCTTGCACGTAAAAAAGCTTGATAAATCATATATAATTTAACGTTTCGCCGAATTTCGAGTCGAGCCCATGACCAAGCCAACCGCCAAGCCGGCAGCCAAAGCAACGGCAGCTTCCCGCAAGCCTGTCGCCAAGACGGCCAAACCGGGCGTTAAGCCCACCGCGAAAGCCGCCCAAAAATCAGCGACTAAGCCTGCCCCCAAGGCTGTTGCAAAGCCAGTGGTCAAGGCTCCCGCCAAAGCAGTTGCAAAGCCGGTCGCCAAGGTGGCCGCCAAGCCTGCACCGAAGCCAGTGGCGAAGGCCAAGCCTGCGCCCACCAAGGCAGCAGCCAATGCGACGGCGAAACCCGTTGTTAAAACCGAGCCGGCCAAGGCCGGTAAGCCGAGCACCAAATCCGAAAAGGTCGTCGCTGCCCATATGCCACCCGTGGAGCCTACTCCCGCCCCCGCTGCCGTGGAAAACGCGGCACCGGTAAAGCCCCTGTCGGCCAAGGCCGCCAAAAAATTGCGCGACAAGCAAATGCTCGCTGCGCTCGAACTCTCACAACCAACCACGATTGATCTCGAAGCGCGCCGTACCCGCTTGAAAAGCTTGATCACACTCGGCAAGGAACGGGGTTACCTGACCTATGCCGAGATCAATGACCATTTGCCCGATGACATCGTCGATGCCGAGCAGATCGAGTCGATCATCACCACCTTCAGCGACATGGGCATTCAGGTCTATGACCATGCCCCGGCACCGGAAGAGATCCTGCTGGCCGAACAAAGTGCCGCACCGGTGGATGCCGACGAAGCCGAGGAAGAAGCCGAACAGGCACTCAACTCGGTCGACTCCGAGTTTGGCCGCACCACCGACCCGGTGCGCATGTACATGCGTGAAATGGGCACGGTCGAGCTGCTGACGCGTGAAGGCGAAATCGAAATCGCGAAGCGCATCGAGGAAGGCCTCAAGCACATGGTGCTGGCCATTTCCGCCTGCCCGACCACCATCGTCGAGATTCTCGAAATGGCTGACAAGGTGGCCAAGGATGAGATGCGTATCGACGAGTTGGTCGATGGCCTGATTGATCCGAATGCCCCGGAAGAAAGCTTCGGCGCAGCCAGCAGCGATGATGACGAAGACCTCGGCATTGAGGATGACGAAGATGAAGACGGCGAAGACGGCGAAGCCCGCGTTTCCGCTTCGCTGATGCAGCTCAAGCAGGACGCGCTGGTGCGCTTCAGTGCCATCTTCGACTTTTACTCGAAGCTGATGCCGGCCCTGGCTAAACGCGGCTCGCAGGACAAGACTTATCTGCGCGTCCAGAAGCAGATTTCCGACGAGTTGATGAACATCCGCTTTACCGCCCGTGCCATCGAGCGCCTGTGCGACTCGGTGCGCGGCATGGTCGAGTCCGTGCGCAGCCACGAACGCAAGATTTTGCATCTCTGTGTCGACAAGGCCCACATGCCGCGTCCGCACTTCATCAAGGTCTTCCCCGGCAATGAGACCAACATGGAGTGGCTCAAGCACGAAGTCCAGTCGGGCAAGCCCTATGCTGGCGTGCTGATGCGTCAGGCCCCGGCCATCCTTGAAGAACAGCAGGCGCTGATCAACCTGCAGGATCGCATCGGCATTCCGCTCAAGGAACTCAAGGACATCAACAAGCAGATGTCCACCGGCGAAGCCAAAGCACGTCGCGCCAAGCGCGAGATGACCGAGGCCAACCTGCGTCTGGTCATCTCCATCGCCAAGAAATACACCAACCGTGGCTTGCAGTTCCTCGACCTGATCCAGGAAGGCAACATCGGCCTGATGAAGGCGGTGGATAAGTTTGAATACCGCCGCGGCTACAAGTTCTCGACCTATGCGACGTGGTGGATTCGTCAGGCCATCACCCGCTCCATCGCCGATCAGGCGCGCACCATCCGCATCCCGGTGCACATGATCGAAACCATCAACAAGATGAACCGCATCAGCCGCCAGATACTGCAGGAAACCGGCAGCGAACCCGATCCGGCCACGCTGGCGATCAAGATGGAAATGCCCGAGGACAAGATTCGCAAGATCCTCAAGATCAGCAAAGAGCCGATCTCGATGGAAACGCCGATCGGTGACGATGACGATTCCCACCTGGGGGATTTCATCGAAGACCAATCGACGCTGGCTCCGGCCGACGCCGCGCTGTTTGCTTCCCTGCGCTTCATCACCAAGGAAGTGCTTGACAGTCTGACGCCGCGCGAAGCCAAAGTATTGCGCATGCGCTTCGGCATCGAGATGAACACCGACCATACGCTGGAAGAGGTCGGCAAGCAGTTCGATGTCACGCGTGAGCGGATTCGCCAGATCGAAGCCAAGGCATTGCGCAAGCTGCGCCATCCCTCCCGCTCGGAGAAGCTGCGCAGCTTCCTCGACGGCAGCGAGTAAGTTTCAGCAGGCCGCACGGGATGTTACGAAAACATCAAAACATCTTGTGTGCTTGCGAGGCCCTCTAGCTCATGCTTGGTTAGAGCAGCGGACTCATAATCCGTTGGTGCTGGGTTCGACTCCCAGGGGGGCCACCAATCCCTTTTCGGGGCGCTTTGTCTAGAATGAAGACCATGGTGCTGCCCGACCCCCCCCTTCAAACGACCTTGAACGTCAGCAACGAAGACGACTTGCGGCGGCTGCGCGCCCGTCTCGAAGCCGAGGTCGCCACCCGTCAGGGCGTCGAGCAGCGTCTGGTGCAACTGCAGTCGGCCTATTCCCGTTTCGTCCCGCCGCAGTTGCTGGAACTGCTGGGCAAGGAAAGTATCCTTGATGTCGACTGGGGGCATCAGGCCGAGAAGAAGATGACCATCCTGTTTTCCGACATTCGCGGCTTTGCCTCGATGTCGGAACGCATGTCGCCGCAGCAGTGTTTCGATTTCATCAATGCCTACCTGAGCTTCATGGAGCCGGTGGTGCTGGCGCACGGCGGTTTTATCGACAAGTACATCGGCGATTCGGTCATGGCCCTGTTCCCGGCGCGCGGCGACGATGCGCTGCGCGCTGCGCTCGGCATGCTGGCCGAGCTTGATCACTTTAATGCCCAGCGCGCGGTGCTGCAAAGCGAACTGCCGCTCGATCACGCCGAGCGGCGCCCCACCAGCGATGTGCAAATCGGCATCGGCATGAACTCCGGCCTGCTGATGCTCGGCGTTATCGGCGGTGCGAACCGCATGGAAGTCACGGTCATCAGCGATGCGGTCAACGTGGCCTCGCGCGTCGAGACACTGACCAAGACCTATCAGACGCCGATCCTGATCACCCAGCACACGCTCAACAGCATTCGTCACCCGGCTGATTTTTCGATTCGTTTCATCGACCGCGTACGCGTGCGCGGCAAGCATCAGGCGCAGTCCATCTACGAGGTGTTCGATGCCGATCCGGCGCCGATTAAGGCCGCCAAGCTGGCCTACCGCGATACCTTCGAGGACGCGCTGGCGCATTACCATTTCCGCCGCATGGAAGACGCCCTCGGGCTGTTCGGTGATTGCCTCGAACAGAATCCGGGCGATACGCCTGCCGCCGTGTATTGGCAGCGTTGCCGTCAGGCCAACCGCGCCCATACCGGCGAGGCGGGTGAGACGGATAGCGCCGCCCACTGGCGCCCGGAATACCTGCTCGGTTTTGCCGGGCTCGACGATATGCACCAGGTGATATTCAGCCACATCGTTTCGTTGGCGAATGCCCTGCAGGAAGAGCAGGCCGGCACGGCCAGCCAGATTGTCGTCAAGCTGGTGGAATGGACGCGCGAGCATTTCGAATCCGAAGAACGCATGATGGAAGCGCATGGCTACCCGCGTTCTCCCTTTCTTGAACACCGCCAGCAGCACACGAAATTCCGCGAATTCCTCGAAAGTCTGGCGGCCGGCATTCATGACGGCAAGACGCCCGCCCTGCGTCTGGCCTTCCGCAGCCAGTTTCTGCTGCTCGACTGGTTTATCAGCCACATCAGCATCACCGACCGCCACCTGGAACGCTTCCTGTCCGAGCGGGTCAAGGCGGATCAGTTGCGCTGATACGACTTGCCGCGCGGGAGCTTCTCATGAACGTGGTCATTGTCGATGACACCCAGATCAACGTCACTTTGATGCAGGCGCTGGTCAATCGCATCGACGGTTGCAAACCGATCTGTTTCACCGACTCCGCCACCGGGCTGGCCTGGTGCCTGACCAATCAGCCGGATCTGGTCATCGTCGACTACATGATGCCGGCGCCCGATGGCATTGAATTCATCCGGCGTTTGCGTGCCGAACCGGGCAAGGCGGAATTGCCGATCCTGATGGTGACGGCCGACGCCGAGAAGGAAGTCAGTTACCGTGCCCTCGAAACCGGCGCCAACGATTTCCTTACCAAGCCCGTCGACCGCGTCGAGTTCACCGCGCGGGTGAAGAACATGCTGGCGATTCGCAAGAGCCATCTCGCCCTGACCGACCGCGCCGCCTGGCTTGCCGAGGAAGTGGGCAAGGCGACGGCGGAAATTCGGGAAAGAGAACGTGAAGCCGTGTTCCGGCTGGCACGTGCCGCAGAATTCCGCGACCCCGAGACCGGCGCCCATATCCAGCGCATGGCCCACTACTCGAAGCTGATTGCCGCCCAACTCGGCCTTGATCAGGCGCAGCAGGACCTGATTCTCGAAGCTGCGCCGATGCACGATGTCGGCAAGCTCGGCACGCCCGACCTGATCCTGCTCAAACCGGGCAAGCTGACGCCGGAAGAGTTCACCGTCATGCAGCAACATGCGGCCATCGGCTGGGAAATTCTCAAAGGCTCAGCCGCCCCGACCTTGCAGGTAGCTGCCGAGATTGCCCATACCCACCACGAAAAATACGATGGCAGCGGTTATCCGCGCGGCCTGGCCGGTGAGCAGATTCCCCTGTTCGGTCGCATCGTTGCCTTGGCGGATGTCTTCGATGCCCTGACTTCGGCGCGTCCCTACAAGCCGGCCTGGGCGTTCGACAAAGCCTGGACCTTTGTTGCCGAAGGTCGCGGCACCCATTTCGATCCCGCCTGTACCGATGCCTTCCTGGCTGTCCAGGCAGCGGTTGTAGACGTGCGTGAGCAGTTCCGCGATCCGGTCGAGGAATAACTCTGCTCAGATCAGCGGCAGGGCTGCTCCCTGCCGCTTGAGTTGTTCACGGGCGCTGCGCCAGTCCGGGCAAAGCCTCGCCACCTGGGCCCAGAAGCGTGGGCTGTGGTTCATCTCGACCAGATGCGCCACTTCATGGGCGATGACGTAATCGACCAAGGGTAGCGGCAGGTGAATCAGGCGCCAGTTGAGGCGAATGCCGCTGTGGGTGCTGCAACTGCCCCAGCGGGTGCGGGCGGACGACAGGGCGAGCGGTGGTTCGGCCACGCCGAGTTGCGCCGCTGCGGCGGCAGTGCGTGGCTGAAACACTTCCAGTGCGCGCCGCTGTAGCGCGCGTCGGGCCAGGGCCGCAAGGTCGGCCGCAGGACGTGCGGCCAGCCAAAGTTCCCCTTCTTTCCAGTAGCCGCGATTGCCGCCTGCGGTGACGCAGACCCGCACCGCGTCACCCAGCACCGGCAGTTCGGCCCCATCGTGGAGGGCCAAATGACGTGGGGCGGTGCGCTTGGAGAATTCATCGAGCTTGCGCACCACCCAGTCCGCATGGATACGAATAAAAGCCTCGATGTCGGCCAGCGGAAACACGCGCGGGGCACCGACGCGCAAGCCGCGTTCATCGATGTGCAAGGTCAGACGACGACGATCACGCCGCAATGTGTAAGAGACGATGCGTCCGTGCAGAACGAGGTGCCGGTTTGGCGGCGGCGTATCAAGGCTGCTGGCGGTGGCGTGAAACAGCTCGAACTGTTCAGGCATCAGGCCAATGCAAACAGATCGTCGGATTGCTGTGCAGGTGTCTGGCTGACCAGCGCCTGGGTCAGCACTTGGCTAATCACTGCCAGCGGCTGTTCGATCAGACGCCAATGACAACGCAACTGCTTGCCCTCCAGTCGCGCCCAGTCGCCGCGCTTGCCGAAAACCAGTTTAATGACCAAACCGGGCCGTCCTGCCAGCGCCGACTTTTCAGTAAAGAGCCGCAGGGCTTCATCGCGCAACCAGCTTTCGGCCGCATCGCAAATCTGCCGCGTGGTAGCCGCAGGCGGCAGCGGCAGATGCAGCTCATCGCCGATGCGCATGGCGACCCGGCACGTCGTGTCGAGCACCAGCGTCAGCCGGCCGCCCAGATAGGCCAGCGTTGTCCCGGCGCCCCACTGTGCATCCGGCGCGGGCGTGGCGGCATCAAGTCGCAGCGTGAGTTGTGGCGTGCGCGGCTTCATGGGTGTCCTTGGGATAGCGATGCGGGCTGATGCGGTGCATCTCGGTGTCGATCCAGCGTTCGGCCAGCGCGTTGATCTCACCGGCTTTCCTGCCGGCGGTCGCGATGGCCGGGCCGATGCTCACGGTCACCGTGCCGGGATGCTTGAGGAAGGCGTTACGGCGCCAGAACTCGCCGGAATCCAGCGCCACCGGCACCACCGGCACGCCGGCCGCCGCAGCGAGCCAAGCGCCGCCGATCTTGAAATCACGCGTCACTCCGGGCGCCGTGCGCGTACCCTCGGGGAAAATCACGACGCGGTAGCCTTCATTGAGCCGCTGGGTGCCACGTTCGACCACCTGCTTGAGCGCGGCCTTGCCCGAGGCGCGATCGATGCCGACAAAGGGCATCAGCTTGATGCCCCAGCCGAAGAAAGGCAGCCAGTGCAGTTCGCGCTTGTAGACGAATGAGGTGAGCGGAAAGATGATCTGCAAGGCAAAGGTTTCCCAGGCCGATTGATGCTTGCACAGAATCACGCAGGGCGTGGCCGGAATATTCCCGCTGCCTTCGATGCGATGGTCGATGTTAAGCACATGGCGGATCAGCCACATCACCAGCCGCACCCAAGGCATCACGAAAAGTCGGCGCTGGCGGGACGGCAACCAGAACACACACAAAAGCGCCAGCACGATCAGCGGCGTGGTGATGACCATCGCCAGCATGAAGAGGGCCGAGCGCAGGAAGATCATGAGCCGTTGGTAAGACTCTTGACTGCCTCGGCCAGATCGGCAAAGACTGGGATGTCAGGCGGCAGGGCCGGATCAATCCGAGTTTTCTGGCCCTTGCCGGTCAGCACCAGCATGGGCTGCGCGCCCACGGCCAGCGCAGCTTGAAGATCACGCAATGAGTCGCCCACCACCGGCACACCCGTCAGCGGCACGTTGTAACGCGAGGCAATTTCTTCGAGCATGCCGGGCTTGGGCTTGCGGCAGCCGCATTTGTCGGCATTGGTATGCGGGCAATAAAAGATCGCATCGATTGTCCCGCCGGCATGTGAGGCCGCCTTGATCATCTTTTCGTGGATGGCATTCAGCGTGTCCATGCCGAACAAGCCGCGCCCGATGCCGGACTGGTTGGTGCACACCACCACACGATAGCCCCACTGGTTGAGCCGCGCGATCGCTTCCAGGCTGCCGGGCAGCGGCACCCACTCATCCGGCGACTTGATGTAGAGGTCGGAGTCCTTGTTGATAACGCCGTCGCGGTCGAGGATGATCAGCTTGGTGCCCATGGTCAGGTCGAGAGCTTGGAAAGGTCGGCGACGCGGTTCATCGCCTGATGCAGGGTAGCGAGAAGGCCGAGGCGGTTGTTGCGCAATGCAGGGTCTTCTGCGTTGACCATCACGCCATCGAAGAAGGCATCGACGGGCGCCTTGAGCGCCGCCAGCGATTGCAGCGAGGCCGTGTAGTCGCC
Source organism: Rhodocyclaceae bacterium (assembly GCA_030824115.1). Classification (GTDB taxonomy): domain Bacteria; phylum Pseudomonadota; class Gammaproteobacteria; order Burkholderiales; family Rhodocyclaceae; genus Sulfuricystis. The sequence continues at coordinate 159,862 of JAVBYI010000001.1, forward strand.
CTTGTCGAAGGCAGCATCGGCCTTGGGTTTTACCTCTGCCAGCGCGGCGTTGAGCGCGACCTCGGCCGGCTCCTTGAGCAGGGCCGCAGCGACTTGCGCCGTCACCGTGCCTTCCGCCTTCTTCAGGATATTGCCGACACGCTTGTTGGCGGCGGCGAGACTGGCGGCCTCGGGCAGCTTGAGAAATTCGCGCACGGCGGCGAGACGCTTCGGGATGTCGCCAAGGCGCTGCGGACGCAGGCTGACGACGGCATCGACTTCCAGCACCGAATAACCCTGCTCGCGCAGACTGCCGGCAAGGCGTTCGTAGATGAAGTCTGGCAGCTTTGCAGAATGGAATCCAGCCTCGAAGTGGTCGGTCAGGGCGGGTTCAATAGCATCGTATGTCCGATTCAACAGCCACTCCAAATCGAGCGGCAAGTTACCTTCACTAAGCATGCGAATTACACCGAGCGCATGGCGGCGTAGCGCGAACGGATCCTTGTCACCAGTCGGTAATTGGCCGATGCAAAACATGCCCATTAGTGTCTCAAGCTTGTCGGCGAGTGCGACACAGAGGCCGACGGGATTGCGTGGCAGTTCGTCGCCGGCGAAGCGCGGCTTGTAGTGATCCTCGATGGCATCCGCGATATCCGCAGCAAGGTCGTCGTGCAGCGCGTAGTAGCGGCCCATGATGCCCTGCAGTTCGGGGAACTCGCCGACCATGTCGGTGAGCAGATCGGCCTTCGACAGCAGCGCGGCCTGATCGGCCTGCTGCGCGAGTTTCTCACCCCCCAGCCGGTGACCGATGGCGCTGGCAAGCGCAGCGACGCGCTGGGCGCGCTCGCCCTGCGTGCCGAGCTTGTTGTGATAGACGACCTTCGCCAGACCGGGGATGCGGTCAGCCAGTGATTTCTTGCGGTCCTGATCGAAGAAGAACTTGGCATCAGCGAGACGCGGGCGCACCACACGCTCGTTGCCGCCAATCACGGCGGAAGCATCGGCGGGACTGATGTTGCTGACAACGAGAAACTTGTGCGTCAGCTTGCCATCCTTGAGCAAGGGGAAATATTTCTGGTTGGCCTTCATCGTCAGGATCAGACATTCCTGCGGCACATCGAGAAACTCCTGCTCGAACTGGCAGGTCAGCACATTGGGCCGTTCCACCAGCGCCGACACTTCGTCGAGCAGCGCCTCGTCGTCGATGGGCTGCAAACCTTCCTTGGCGGCGGCGGCCTTCAACTGTTTCTCGATCTCGATGCGGCGGGCGGCGAAGCTGGCAATTACCGCCCCTTCGCTTTCCATTTGCTGCGCGTAGCTGTCGGCATCCCGGATCGAGACGAGCAGATTTTTCGCCTCGAAGCGGTGGCCATGCGTCTCGCGACCGGCGGTGAGGCCGAGTACGCCAATCGGCACCACATCGGCGCCATGCAGTGCAACGAGCTTGTGCGCGGGGCGCACGAAGTTCACCGTCGTCCAGCCATCGGCCAGTTGATAGCCCATCACCTTGGGAATCGGCAGGGCGGCGAGTGCGGCTTCCAGCGCGGCTTGCAGACCTTCGGCGAGGGTTGCACCGGGAACGATACTGTCGAGGAACAGTGCTTCAGCCTTGCCATCCATGGCGCGCTTAAGCGTCGGCACCACCGATGCGTCGGCACCGAGGGCGGATAGTTTCTTCAGCAGCGCGGGCGTCGGCTGGCCGTTGGCATCGAGGGCGACCGCCACCGGCATCAGTTTCTGCTGCATCGGCTTGTCGGCGGCTTTCGCGGCGACGTTCGTCACATGCACCGCGAGGCGGCGCGGTGAAGCGTAGGGCGTGACGGTGGTTTCATCGACCAGCCCGCTGGCCTTGAGCTTGGTTACCAGCGTAGCGGCGAAGGATTCGCCAAGTTTTTTGAGCGCCTTGGGCGGCAGTTCCTCGACGAACAATTCAACGAGCAGGTTCTTCATGCCGCTTTCTCCAGTTTCGCCAGCACTTCGGCGGCATGTTCCTTGGGCGCCATCGGGAAACCGAGGCGGGCGCGGCTGTCGAGATAGGCTTGCGCCACGCTGCGTGCGAGGTTGCGGATGCGGCCGATATACGCGGCGCGTTCGGTGACGGAAATGGCTCCACGGGCATCGAGCAGGTTGAAGGTGTGGGCTGCTTTTAATACTTGTTCGTAGGCCGGCAGGGCGAGCTGCTGTTCCATCAGATGCTTGGCATTGCCTTCGTGGGCGCCAAAGGCGGTGAGCAGAAATTCCACGTTGCTGTGCTCGAAGTTGTAGGTGCTCTGCTCCACCTCGTTCTGGTGGAACACGTCGCCGTATTTGAGGCCCGGCGCGTATTGCAGGTCAAAGACGTTTTCGACGCCCTGCAGATACATCGCCAGCCGCTCAAGACCGTAGGTGATCTCGCCGGTGATCGGCTTGCAGTCGATGCCGCCGACCTGCTGGAAGTAGGTGAACTGCGTCACCTCCATGCCGTTGAGCCAGACCTCCCAGCCGAGGCCCCAGGCGCCGAGCGTCGGGTTTTCCCAGTCGTCCTCGACGAAGCGCACGTCATTCTGCTTGAGGTCGAAGCCCAATGCTTCGAGCGAGCCGAGATAGAGTTCGAGGATGTTTTCCGGCGCGGGCTTGAGTACCACCTGATACTGATAGTAATGCTGCATGCGGTTGGGGTTCTCGCCGTAGCGGCCATCCTTGGGGCGGCGCGAGGGCTGCACGTAGGCGGCCTTCCACGGCTCGGGGCCGATGGCGCGCAGGAAGGTGGCGGTGTGCGAGGTGCCGGCGCCGACTTCCATGTCGTAGGGTTGCAGCAGCGCGCAGTTTTGCTGATTCCAGAATGCCTGGAGGCGCAGGATGATTTCTTGAAACGTTGGCTTCATGGCAGCGGGGAAATTCGGTAAAACCTGATTTTAACGGCTCTTGCGTTGCTGATAAGCACGCAGGAGCGCCGGCAAAACCGCGCAGATTGCCAGCAGCAGGGCCAATGCATTTCCCCAGCGGGCGTATGGTGTCAAGCCAGTGAAGCCCTGTGCTTCGACGCGCAAGGCACCGGCCGTGAACGGCGGCAACTGGCCGAGCACGCGGCCGTCGGGCGCGATGGCCGCCGTGATACCGGTATTGGTGGCGCGTAGCATCATGCGGCCGCTTTCCATGGCGCGTAGCCGGGCGATCTGCAGATGCTGCGGCTGGGCCAGTGAATCACCGAACCAAGCGGTGTTCGAGAGATTGATCAGCAGGGTGGCCGCCGGCAGGTTCGGCAGGATTTCCTCGCCGAAGAGGTCTTCGTAGCAGATGTTCGGTGCGACGCTTTGCCCACCGATCGGCAGGGGCGCTTGCACGGTCGGGCCGGCCGAAAAATTCGACATGGGGATGCGCACCAGATCAAAGAACCACGAGAAGCCCGGCGGCACGTATTCGCCAAAGGGCACGAGGTGGCGCTTGGCGTAGCTCACCACGCCATCCTTAGTGATGGCGATAGCGCCATTGACGTAGCCGCCGTCACGGTGGCGAGCGGCCGCGCCGATCAGCAGATCGCCATGCTGCAATAGGGTTTGAAGGGTCTCGCGGGGGATCTGGTCGAAGAACAACGGGATCGCGGTTTCCGGCAATACCGTCAGGGCCGCCGGGTTGTCGCGCGCCAGACGCGTGTAGGTATCGACCGACAGCGGCAGGCGTTCCGGCTCCCACTTCAGGCTCTGCGCTACGTTGCCCTGCAGCAGGCTGACCGTCAACGGCTGACCGCTGGGTTGCGTCCAGTCCATGCCGCGCAGCAGATAACCAGTCGCGAGTAGCGCGACGATGGTGAGCCAGCCATGCCGTTGCCGTGTGTCGAGCGACAGCACGGCGGCGATCAGCGCTGCAAGGAAACCGATGCCATACACACCCAGCACGGCGGCGTAGCCCGCCAGCGGGCTGGGCGAGGTTTGTGAATAACCAAGCGACAGCCACGGGAAGCCGGTCAACAGCCAGCCGCGCAGCCATTCGGTCAACGTCCACAGACCAGCCAGTAACAGGACATTTCTGGAAAAGTCGGCGCTGGCGAGACGGCGATACAGATAGCCGGCGATTGCCGGAAAGAGCGCCAAATACATGCAGAAGCCGAGTGTCGCGGCTAGGGCAATCGGTGCCGCCATGCCGCCGACATCATGCAGACTGACATACACCCACGAGACGCCGCTCAGGAAGAAGCCGAGGCCGTAACAGAAACCGAACCACGCCGCGGTGCGCGGCGAAGCATTACGTTGCCACAGCCGGAACAGGAGCGCCAGGGCGAAGATGGGCAGCGGAAAGAATTCGAACGGCGCGAAGCCAAAGACACTGACCGCGCCGAGTCCCGCCGCCAGCAGTGCGTTCATGCGGTGGAATTGAGGGCCAGATCGCGCTGCGGATCGACCAGCACGGTATGCACGCGTCGGCTGTCGGCGCGCAGCACCTGCAGGTGCAGGCCGGCGACAGAGATGTGCTCCTTGCGCTTGGGCAGGCGGCCGAGTTGGTGAATCACCAGGCCGCCAACGGTATCCACCTCATCGGTGGCAAAGGCGGTGCCGAAAGCACTATTGAAGTCGGCAATCTTGGTGGTCGCCTTGACGCGGTAGCGGCCGGTGTTGTCGAGCACGATGTTGCCCGCCGCTTCGTCGAAATCGTATTCGTCCTCGATGTCGCCGACGATCTGTTCGAGTACATCCTCGATGGTGACGAGGCCGGCGATGCTGCCGTATTCGTCGATGACAATCGCCATGTGATTGTGCGAGGCGCGGAATTCGCGCAGCAGCACATTCAGGCGCTTGGTTTCCGGGATGAAGACCACCGGGCGCAGACTCGTACGCAGGTCAAAGGGCTTGCCGGCGAAGTAGCGCAGCAGATCTTTCGCCATCAGGATGCCGAGTACATCTTCCTTGTCCTCGCCGATGGCGGGAAAGCGCGAGTGCGCGGTATCGAGCATGAACTGCAGCGTCTTTTCGAGCGGCTCATTGATGTCGATGATGTCCATCTGCGAGCGCGGCACCATGATGTCGCGCACCTGCATTTCCGAAACGGACAGCGCGCCTTCGATCATCGCCAGCGCATCGGCATCCATCAGGTTGCGGTCGTAGGCACCGCGCAGGAGCTGGAACAGTTGCTCTCTATCCTCGGGCGCGCCGAGCAGCAGTGAAGAGAGTTTTTCGAAAAATGAGGGGCGACTTCGTGATGGGTCCATAGTTACAGATAGGGGTCGGCGATGCGGAAGCGCGCAAGTATCTCGCGTTCGCGTTGCTCCATGATTTCAGCATCGTGCGAGCCGGTTTCATGATCGTAGCCTTGCAGATGCAGCATACCATGCACGATCATGTGGGCCAGATGGGCGCGGAGGGGCTTCTTCTGTTCCTTCGCCTCGCGCTTTACCACCGGCAGGCACACGACCAAATCGCCAATGACCGGTTCAGTCTCATAGACGAAGCTCAACACGTTGGTCGCGTAATCCTTGCCACGGAAATCATGATTGAGCCGGCGGCCCTCGCGGGTGGCGACGAAGCGGATTGTCACCTGCACATCAGCTTCCAGCGCCGCCAGCGCCCAGCGTCGTAGCTGGGCACGGTCGGGCAGCACCGCATCCACACAGGCATATTGCACCGCCAGCGCAAGCTTAGGGCTTGTGTTTTTCATAAGCCGCCACGATGCGGGCGACGAGCGGGTGACGCACCACATCGGACGCATCAAAATCGGTGAAGGCTAGCCCGCGCACATTGGCCAGAATCTGGCGCGCTTCGACCAGACCGGATTTCTGCCCCTTGGGCAAATCCACCTGCGTGACATCGCCGGTGATGACGGCTTTGGCGCCGATGCCGATGCGTGTCAGGAACATCTTCATCTGCTCGGGCGTGGTGTTCTGCGCCTCGTCGAGAATGATGAAAGCGTGGTTGAGCGTGCGGCCGCGCATATAGGCGAGCGGCGCGATTTCGATGCTTTGCTTTTCGAACATCTTCGCGACCTTGTCGAAGCCCATCAGGTCGTAAAGCGCATCGTAGAGCGGCCGCAGATAGGGGTCGACCTTCTGCGCCAGATCGCCGGGCAGGAAGCCGAGCCGCTCACCGGCCTCGACCGCCGGGCGCGTCAGCACGATGCGCTGTACCTGATCGCGCTCGAAGGCATCAACGGCCGTGGCAACGGCCAGATAGGTCTTGCCGGTGCCCGCCGGGCCGATGCCGAAGGTGATGTCGTGTTCCTGAATCTTATTCAGATATTCGACCTGGTGCGGCGTACGGCCATGCAGATCGGTCTTCTTGGTCAGCAATCCCGCCGGCGGCTGCACCGCTTCACCGCGATTGCGCAGCTCGATCAGGCCGAGCTGGATTTCGTCCACAGACAGCGTGGCTTGTGCCATGGCGTAAAAATGTTCCAGCGCCTTGGCCGCCAGCCGTGATTGGGCGAGCGCACCTTCGATGCGACAGATATCACCGCGCCGCGCAATCGTGACATCGTAAGCGGCTTCGATCTGGCGCAGATTCTCGTCGAGCGGGCCGCACAGATTGGCTAGCCGGGTATTGTCGAGTGGCGTGAGGGAGACGGTCAGGGTTTTTGAGTTTTTTGACTGCATGGGCATACGGCCAAACACCGTCTCGCCAGCACCGACATTTACAAATGACAGTGGTTGATGAATTCTTACCGCGTGAGCAGCAAACGCTTGGTGGTCGTGATCGGGGCGATGGGTGGTGGTGGCGGCGGCGGCGGTGTCAGTCGCACAGGGCTTAACGTGGACATTGTTGTGATGGGGGATGGGGTCAGCGTTGGCCTGACCAGCGGTGTGGAGTTTATGGTAGCGGGTGCCGTTGCCAAGGCCGTAGCCGGCGATGATATGGACCTGGTCATATCAATACTTGGTATGGTCATCTGGCTGGTAAAGGGTGACACGCTTATCGTCCCTGGGATTCTCTGGCCGGCCGGGATGCTGGCGCCGATTGCAGTTGTTGCACGCGGGGCTGCGGGCGTAACTGCCAGCCGCGTTGTTGCGATGTTTGTGGGAAGGGCGGCAATGCCCGAAGGGGAAGCATTGGCGCCACGGACATATCCGGATTGCAGTGGGGCCAAGGGTAGGTCACCCTGGGCATTGTGCATGGTTGCTACACCGAATTGCAGCCGGTTGTAAGTGCCAGGATCTACGACGGGCTTGCCACCCGGTTCTGCCTTGATATGAATGGACTCCCCATCTCCTGCTTTTAATTGCAGGGTTGAAACCGGGCTGACAATGTCGGTGGGCAAAGGTTTGGGACCCTTCTGGGATTCGACGTTAATGACACGTACATTGCCCTCGTTCAATACCAAGACATTCTTCAGTGTGCCGACAATCGTTTCCAGCTTGAGATCGGTACCCGGGCGTGCACCGAGCAGTGTCCCATCCGGTAGTCGGAGTTGGCTCATGACTCCTGGCGGCGTGATGAGTCGTTCGCCTGGCTGGATGAAATCACCCTGCTTGACCTTGCGCTCAATCCCGGCCGCATTGATAACCGTCAGTTGGTTATTGCTGAAAATAATCTGCGCTGCATCGATCGCGAAGGCTTGGGCAACAGGCAGAACAAATAGCACGACGGTAGGTAGAGCGGACAAACGCATTGATTTCATGACATGACCTTTCGATTGGCTATTTCACGATCCTCGTCGTGAGAGGCGGAGGGATAGCGGGCAAAGTAGCAGGAGACGTTGATATCGGCACAGGTCTGATGGTTGCCGGGGCAAGCAGCGCTGGCATGACTGATCCCCTCTCTTAACTAATGTTAGTGTCTATCTGACAATTGGCAAGATTGTCGTTGGAGAAATGATGGTTGTGGTTGGCGTGGTCGTTGTTGTGGGGAGACGTGGGACCAGTGTTGTGGTCGGTGCAATCAGGGTTGTCGTCGGTGTCGTTGTGGTCAACCGGGGTTCGGTCATTGTCGATGTGGCTGGAGCAAGCGTTGGACTGATCGCGCTATCCAGTGTGCGGGTTGTTTCGGTTGGAACCAGCGTCGATGTGATCGGACTCAGCAAGGTTCTGCCGTCCAATGTCCTTGCCGGTTCAACAGGCTGCGTGGCCAAGGCATCTTTAGGGTCAGTCAAGGTGGTGGGCCGGGCGGTCAACTGGCGTAATGGCAAGTTGCGCCCCTCCTTGGGCGCGACATTCTTTTCTGTCTGCTCCCTCTTTGGATCAAGCTTGCGGAAAAACTCGGGTACCGCCGGCAGTACTCGCGGTGGGACACCCGGCGTGATCGGTACGAAAGCCACTTGACCAGGGCGGACATCGACCGAACCGAGCGTGGTTGCGATGAATGTGGCACCGGAATTCACCTTGTCATAAGTTCCAGGCTCACCAAGCGGAGTAATGCCGGGCGGCGGCTCGGGAATGAAGACGGGCTCGTGATCGGTGCCGCGAATGCCGATGGTTGCTGTCGGCGTGAGTACCTTGTAGGCATCCGGATTGCGCGTACCGATCAGTCCGGTGATTGAGCGTAATGCTCCTTTGGCTAATTTCAGCAGCAGACTGGACTCCTGTTTCGCCTCCTTGCCAAAGGTATACCTTTCGAAGGTCAGGTCGGTGTTGGTACGTACGGAAACCAGGGTACCGTCATTCAGGCGCACCTGCACCAGTGAGCCTTCTTCTGTCACGATGCGATCACCCTGTTTAATCTCACTGCCCTTTGCGATGGCGAACTCATGCCCCGCACTATCGACGAGCTTGGCGGAACCTACTACGACCTGCACTCGTCCGGCGGCGACCTCTGCATTGGCGAATACCAAAGAGGAGCAGAGCGACAAGGCCAGGCAAAGCAACGTCTTGTTCGGCAAGCCCAGCAAGGCGTCCACGACCGATGAGAGGCTAGAAATCCTTGCGCAGGGAGACAGAGGCATCACGGCGACTGTAAGTGTAGATGTCGGCATTGCTGCGATTCCTTGTGAGGGATAACAACGGACGCACCGACCATCGATCGGGGAGCGACCAGACCAGTCCGATGGCGGCATCAGCGAGACTGTCTTTACGGTTTACACCATAGAGTGTGTTGTAGAGCGCATAGGTTCCCTGCTGGTAACCTGTAGTGAGAAAGCCGCCAATACTTTGCGTGAACGAGTGCTGGAAGGTGGCGCGAACCCCGGCATAATTTTTGTCGCCATCCAGCCGGGTGGATCGGGCTTCTTCGCTGCCGCCCAGGAGATTAAAGACGGCCACGGTGGTGGGAGCAAAGACATGGGTCCAACCCAGGGTTAATGCGTAGTGATCGTAATCCTCGGTTTTTTGGCTTTGTGGCTGATAGCGTAATGATTGCACCAGTCCATTGACAGAAAGCTGGTTGTTGCCATTCAGCAGATAGCGCCAGTCGAGATTGATACCCGTGGTATCACGAATACCGGTGTTATCGAGCGAATAATGCCCAAACGATAGACCACCCCGCCACAGATGCGCACCACTGGCGTACTGGAGTCCACCGCGTCCGTCAGCTGAATGATTGTCGGCAGTATCGATTTTATTATTTGCCCGTCCGCGCAAATCGCCACCCACATATAACGACATGCTGTCGTCAAGAACCTGAATCAGTTCTGCACCTAAGGCATAGCTCATGTAGCTATCCGCACGCTTTCGATCTGTTTCGCCCAGCGCGGAAGTGGCACCATTGACCAGAATGCTGGTTGCGGAAGTTTGCGATAACACGTTGTTGTCGCGACCTATACCCATTTCAAAATAGGCCGTGATGACACGTTTGCTGTCCTGATCCAGCTTTTCCAGCGCCGACAGATAGGTTTCGACTGCTGTACGCAGATCGGGAGGCAAGTTGGTAATCGTGAGAATCGCTTCGAATTCCAGTTTGGCGCGTGCCAGATCGCCCATCTGAAAATAAGCGCGACCCATGTCGGCGCGAACACCGATGAGGTTGGGATTGACGGCCAGCAGGCGCTCATAGATGAAGGTGGCACGGCTGGGATTACCGGCTTGCAGCGCAGCCGTGGCGAGCAGGTAGTCGTACCCCTGATCGCCGGCCAGATCTGCCTCCAATGGCTCAAGCAAGGCGAATGCATCGGCGGGCTTGCCCTCTTTCATCAAGGTATTTGCCTTGGCAACAAGCTGCTCATCCGCTACCGTCGGACCGCAATGAAGTGCGAACAACAGTCCAGTTACCAATACACGGGATATCATTTTCATGAAGTGAGTGGGTACTATCTTGATCAAGGCATGACCATAATATAACGGAAAACCCATAAAATTTTCAATGACTTATTTTGTGTAGTTGTGGCGAACACGAACAATTGCCAACTGCGAAGTAAGGCCGTGAGAGTTTTGGGTTTACCGTCCTGCCAGCGCCAACTTTTCAGTTCTCAACGCTGTTCCGACAAGCGTGCCTCGGCACCCGAAAGAATCCAGATGCGATAGACGGCACCGCTGAAATCCAGCAGATACCGCACCTTGACCGGCCGCTCGATCATTGTGGGCAGGAGGAGCATGTTCAATTCGTTGCGAATCTGCACGCCGGGTGACAGGGGATGGGTCTTACCGTCGATCTGTACTTGCCATTGCGCAGGCGGCTGCATTTTTCCAAAGCGCGCCTCTTCGGGGAGCATGCGGATAATGCCCATGGCGGGTTCCGGCGGGGTCGGGGTGAGCGCACCCTCGACAACCGAACCAATGATGGAGCTAACAATAGCTGAGATGATCGGGTCTGCCATGCCACCTAACGTACGCCTTCTGCTTCGCACAGACAACGGAAAAAGGTGGAGGAAAGTGGTGGTGATGGGTGGACTTGAACCACCGACCCCCGGATTATGAATCCGATGCTCTAACCGACTGAGCTACATCACCACGCGAAGGGGCGGAATTATCACGGTCTGAGGGTGGCCTTGTCAAGATCGGTTGCGGACGCGACAATGCGGGATGGACTACGACATCGTTATCGTCGGCGGGGGGTTGGCAGGGCTTGCGCTCGCGACCGCCTTGCGCCGCAGCCGCTTTCATATCGCCGTGATCGAGGGGTGGGCGCCGCAACGCCCCGCCGGGTGGGATGCCCGCATCTATGCGATCAGCCCGGCCAATGCCCGTTTTCTCGACAGCATCGGCATCTGGCAGCATCTGGACCTGAGCCGCATGGCGCCGGTGCATAAGATGGCTGTGCGCGGCGATCAGGGCGGGCAACTGGGCTTTTCCGCCTACGATAGCGGCGTGGGCGAACTGGCCTGGATTGCCGAATCCTCTCTGTTGCAGGCCGAACTGTGGGAAACCGCCAAGCGCCAGGGCAATGTCGATTTGCTTTGCCCGGCGACGCCAACCTTGCTGGATATCGGCGATCATGAGGCGGTGCTGGAGCTTTCCGACCGGCGCACGCTGAAGACAAAACTGGTCGTGGCTGCGGACGGCGCCGATTCCTGGACACGTCAGGCAGCCGGTATTGCGGTCGATTTCCTGCCTTATGAACACAATGGCGTGGTGGCCAATTTCCGCACCGCCAAACCGCACCGCGAGGTGGCTTATCAATGGTTCCGTGCCGATGGCGTGCTGGCCTATTTGCCGCTACCGGGCAATTTGATTTCGATTGTCTGGTCGACACCACACGCACATGCCGAGGAACTAGTCGCCTTGCCCCCGGTCGAACTGTGCGCCCGGGTGGCCGCCGCCGGCGAGCATGTGCTGGGCGATCTGGAACTGGTCACGCCGGCCGCCGGCTTCCCGCTGCGCCTGATGCGCGCGCCGCAGACGGTGGCACCGCGCCTTGCCCTGATCGGTGATGCGGCGCATACCATCCATCCGCTTTCGGGCCACGGCATCAACTTGGGCTTCCAGGACGCCAAGAGCCTGGCCGAGACGCTGGCCGCCTGCCCCGCCCACATCGATTGCGGCGATCGTCAATGGCTGCGCCGCCACGAGCGGGCGCGCCGCGAGGAAGTCGTGGCCCTGCAAACAGTGACGCATGGCCTGCAACGCTTGTTTGGTTCCGCCCCGGCACCCATCCCCGGCTTGCGCAATGTCGGCATGAACTTTGTCGACCGTTTGCCGGTCATTAAGGACATGCTGGTACGCTACGCCATGGGCTAGCCGCCCGTCCGTCTTTTCCCCTTCCTGTCTGGAGATTTCATGAATTTCAAAGCCGTTATGGGTGGCCTGACCGCCTTGTTGATCGCACACGCTGCCGTCGCCGACGAAAACGATGTGAAAAAGGCCGTCGGCCCCGTGCTGGAACAGATGTTCGGCCCGGGCATCAAGGTAGATGGCGTGCGCAAGGCCGGCGTCGGCAATCTGTATGAAATCCAGGTTGGCGGCGATCTGCTCTACACCGACGAGAAGGTCAGCTATCTGATGACGGGCGACGTTCTCGACGTCAAGGCCAAGAAGAATCTGACCGACGAGCGCAAGCAGAAGCTTTCCCAGATCAAATTCTCCGACCTGCCGCTCGACCTGGCCGTGAAACAGGTCAAGGGCAATGGCAAGCGCGTGGTGGCGACCTTCGAAGACCCCAACTGCTCCTACTGCCGCAAGCTGGCGAAGGAACTGCAAGGCGTCAACGATGTGACGATTTACACTTTCCTGTACCCGATTCTGTCGCCGGATTCGAGCGAGAAGGCCAAGAACCTGTGGTGCGCCAGCGACCGCGTCAAGGCCTGGAACGATCTGATGATTGATGGCAAGCAGCCGACCAGCGGCAACTGCGAGCATCCGACCAGCAAGGTCGTTGCGCTTGGTCAAAAGCTCAACATCCGCGGTACGCCGACGATGTTCTTTGCCGATGGTTCGCGCGTGCCCGGTTACATGCCGGTGGCGATGCTGGAAAAAGCGCTCGACAAGGGCAGCGCGAATATCAAGTAAAAGTCGGCTCTGGCGGGACGGCTAGCCATCCCGCCGCAAAGTCTTACCAGTTCGTTTCCCGCTCCGGGCTGGCCGAAATCTGATGGATGGTCAGGTCAGCGCCGTTGTATTCCTCCTCGGCGTCGAGACGGATGCCAACCGCGGCTTTCAGGCCGCCATAGACGGCGAAACCGCCGGCCAGGGCAATCACGATGCCCAGCACGGTGCCAACGAGCTGGCTCATGAAGCTGACGCCGCCCATGCCACCGAGGGCCTGGGCGCCGAAGATGCCGGCGGCGATGCCGCCCCAGGCGCCGCACAGGCCGTGCAGCGGCCAGACGCCGAGCACATCGTCGATCTTCCAGCGGTTCTGGGTGATCGTGAACATCACCACGAACAGGCCGCCGGCAACGCCGCCGGTGACCAGCGCACCGAGCGGGTGCATGAGGTCGGAGCCGGCGCAGACGGCGACAAGGCCGGCAAGCGGACCGTTATGCACGAAGCCGGGGTCGTTTTTGCCCATGAACAGGGCGATGAGCGTGCCGCCGACCATCGCCATCAGCGAGTTCATGGCGACGAGGCCGGAGACCTTTTCCAGCGTCTGGGCGCTCATGACGTTGAAGCCGAACCAGCCGACGATCAGAATCCAGGCACCGAGCGCGAGGAAGGGAATGCTGGAGGGCGGGTGGCCGCCAGCGATGCCGCCATCCTTGTGGTAACGCCCGCTGCGGGCACCGAGCATCAGCACGGCGGCCAGGCCGATCCAGCCGCCGACGGCATGCACCACCACCGAGCCGGCGAAGTCGTGGAATTCGGCGCCGAAACTGGCGAGCAGCCAGGCCTGGATGCCGTAGGCCTGGTTCCAGGCAATGCCCTCGAAAAACGGGTAGACGAAGCCGACCAGCAGGAAGGTGGCGGCCAGTTGCGGGTTGAAGCGGGCGCGCTCGGCGATGCCGCCGGAGACGATGGCCGGGATGGCGGCCGCGAAGGTCAGCAGGAAGAAGAACTTGACGAGGTCGTAGCCGCTCTTGGCAATGAGGGTTTCGGCACCGGCGAAGAAATTGACGCCGTAGGCGATGCCGTAGCCGATGAAGAAATAGGCCAGCGTCGACATGGCGAAATCGCAGAGGATCTTGACCAGGGCATTCACCTGGTTCTTGCGGCGCACGGTGCCCAGCTCAAGAAAGGCAAAGCCGGCATGCATCGCCAGGATCATGATGGCGCCGAGCAGAATAAACAGCACGTCGGCGGACGTCTTGAAGTTCTCCATATTGGTGCTCCCCAAATCAGAAATGCGCAGAAATGGGGTGAGGCAGGAGCAACAAGCGTTCCCGCTTGTTAGTCTAACAAATACAATTGGTTATGCAGAAGTGTGCGTAACCAGCGCGGTACATGGCACCGCGCTGGTGCATCTTGCGCACTTAATGCGTGCGCTCGCCTCAATAATGGGCGTCGGCGTCCCACATGTCGGGCGAGAAACGCACCACACGGTTGCGTCCCGTCGACTTGGCCTGATAGAGCGCCACGTCGGCGAACTTGACCACCTGCCAGAAGGTGTCGGAATCGTTGGGATATTCCGCCACACCGATCGAGATGGTCTTCTGCAACATGGTGCTGGCCAGCGGAATCTTGGTGGCCTCAACGTCGCCGCGGATTTTCTCGGCCACCTTCATGGCGTCGTCGGCATTGGTGTCGAGCAGCACCATCAGGAATTCCTCACCGCCATAGCGTACAGCCATGTCGGAACTGCGGACATTGCGCTGCAAAAGATCGGCGAGCGTCTTGATGACCTTGTCGCCCGCCTCGTGGCCATGGGTGTCGTTAACCTGTTTGAAGAAGTCGAGGTCGAGCATCAGCACGGCGAAGGGCGCCTTGCGGCGTTGGCTGCCCGCGACCAGGGTACCGACATACTCTTCGAGGAAGCGGCGGTTGTAGAGGCCAGTCATGGCGTCGCGCAATGCACTGTCGCGCAGGTGTTCCATGAGGCGCTTGGCTTCCAGCACCGGGCCGGCTTCACGCAGATAGACAGCGATGAAGGGCAGTGCCATGGCGGCGAAAGAGGCCTGCTCGGCATTGACGACCAGCTGGACGACGCAACCAGCCGAGCCGGACTGGATGATCGGCAGGCAGATATGGCTGTCGCCTTCGGCCTCGGGGCGGAACATGGTGCACAGCCCCGGATAACCGACCGCATTGACTTCATGGCCGGTACGCTTGGCGCGGCAGGCGTTGGCGTCGATGGTGATCTGTGGGTCGCAATAGCGGCAATCGGCGCCGATATTTCCCGAGACATTGATCGGGATGATCTTGTTCTTGCCGTCCAGCACTTCATAAACGGAGAAACGCCGGATGAAGTACTTGTTCTGCAGCATCTCGATCAGGCGCAGGTAAATCTCCTGCTTGGTCTGGTCTTCCTCGATGGCCTGCTTGAATTGCGAGGCTTCGACCAGGCTATCCACCATCTCGGTGGTGAGCGTTAGCTGGTTGCGTCCATCGCGTGACTGGTGACCGAGCAGTTGGCCGACGCGCGAACGGATCGTGCTGATCTCGCGCTCAAGAAACTCCAGCAGATGATTGATGTTGTCGGCAATATCGCCGACCTCATCCGTGCTGTGCTGCTGAATCCGCCCGGAAAAATCGCCATCGACGGCACGTGCCGTCACTTGATGCACCGCCTGGGCCGTTTCGCTCAGGGGGTTGAGCATGCGCCGCAGCAGGATCAGCGAAAGAAATGCCGCAGCGACCACCGCGAGGCTGATCAGCATCACGGCGATGATGCCCTGACCGCGCACCTCGTCGAGCGGAATGTCGATCATCACCGCGCCTAGCACGGTGCCGGGTGGCACGATATGGCACTGCAGGCAATTGGGCACGCCGTGGTCGTTGGCGACATACGGAATGACGGCACGGAAGATAAAGGCATCCTCGGTTTCGACCACCTCGAAACGATCCTTGCCGTTGCTGAGTACCAGATCGACATTGTTCAGCGGGAGGGTTTCCTGGGACAGGCCGGGGCCGAACTGGTCAATCACTGCCTGACCACGGATGACGCGCACCTGCTGTACGCCGGGCACGGTGGACAGGCGGGAGAGGAACTGCTGGCGTTTGTCGATCGTGCCATTGATCATGCTTTCCGTCAGGCCGACCTTGACGGTTTCAGCGACAGAAAGTGCATGGCGCTCGGCCGTGTAAAGAGAGAAACGACGGAAGCTGAAAGCGGACAGTACCGTGAGCACCACGACCAGGAGCGCCATGATGCTGATAAAGAAAACCAGCGTTTTATCCTTTAGTTTCATCGTCCATCCTCTTTCCTGAAGCGGCGCATCCTAACAAAACCATGTCAATAAAGGGGCATTACGCACTAAAAATCAGGGCGTATGCCAGCGTGGCAGTAATACCCACAGATGGCCTCGTTGCTTCATTTTGCCGGCCTGGGTCCCCGCAGCGGCCCCGCTGCCCCAGTAAAAGTCAGCACGCACCGGGCCACGAATCGCGCCGCCCGTGTCCTGGGCCAGCATCAGACGCTGTAGGGGTTCCTCGCTATTCGGCCGTGTTGTGGCCAACCAGACGGGGGCGCCCAGCGGCGTATGGCGCGGATCGACAGCAATCGCGCGCTCCGGCGTTAAGGGGATGCCCAGGGCGCCCGGGGGGCCGTCACCCGTGACTGGCAACTCGCGGAAGAACACCAGGCTCGGGTTGGTGTTGAGCAGTTCCTGCAGACGGCGCGGATTGGCGGCCGCCCAGGCCTTGATGCCCTGCATCGATGCCTCGTGCGACTTGAGTTCGCCCTGCTCGATCAGCCACCGGCCGATTGAACGGTAGGGGTGACCGTTCTGGTCGGCATAACCAATGCGCACCCGGCTGCCATCGTCGAGCGCGACCTGCCCCGACCCCTGAATCTGCAGGAAGAAGAAGTCGATCGGATCGTCCAGCCAGAGCAGTGCCTGCTGGCTGCGCCGCACTTCTTCGGCCGACCATTCGGCGCGGCTGAAATAGGGAACGAGCTTGCGCCCGTCGAGCTTGCCGCGCAGGCGCATGTGCTTGAGTTCCGGGTAGAGCTCGCCGAGGTCGACGACGATCAGATCTTCCGGGGGGCCGAACACGGGCACTGCGTAGGACGGTTGCCGGTTGCGGCTGCCACGCACGATGGGTTCGTAATAGCCGGTCACCATGCCTTCGCGGGAGTCGTCTGGATTGACCAATACCCAGGGACGGAACTGCGCTTCAAACCAGGCACGCGCCGCCTCAGGTGCCGTCCTGCCAGCGCCGACTTTTTGTGCTGCTTCGCAGGTGGTGAGCCACAGCGGGCGCTTGGCGAGACTGGCGCATTGCTGGCGGAACAGATCGAGAACGGCGGCGTGGTCGTCGGCTTCCCAGCCGGGCAAGTCCTGCCATTCGGCGGGCTGCAGCGGCTTGGCGACGGGCTTGGGTTTTTCCGCATCGGCACTGGGGGCGCAGGGCGGGCAGACGGGGTGAGAAGTCGGCGCTGGTGGGACGGCGGCACAACCACCCAGCAGCAGCGCGAACAAAAACGCGGGGAGTGTTAAATTGCGATTCATCATCACCCGGAGCTTACCCGATGCACGGACTGGAATCATTGCTCGCGCGTTTTGAAACGCTGTTGGCGCGCGCAGAATCGCTGTTGCCGGCACCGCCGCCCGCACTCGACTGGAACGCCATTGCCTTCCGCTGGCGCGGTCGATTGGAGCCGGTACGCCACCCGCACAAGATCCGCCTGGAGGATTTGCAAGGCATCGATCAACAAAAAACCGCCATCGAACGCAACACGCGTCAATTCGTCAGCGGCAAGCCGGCCAATAATGTACTGCTGACCGGCGCGCGTGGCACGGGTAAATCCTCGCTGATCAAGGGCGTGCTGGCGAAATTTGCCAAGCGTGGCTTGCGCCTGATCGAGGTAGACCGCAACGACCTCGTCAACCTGCCGGAGATCATCGACCTCATCGCCGGTCGGCCGGAACGCTTCATTGTCTTCTGCGACGATCTCTCCTTCGAAGCCTCCGAACCGGGCTACAAGGCGCTCAAGAGCGCATTGGACGGCTCGATTGCCGGGACGCCGGAAAACCTGCTGATCTACGCCACCTCGAATCGGCGCCACCTGATGCCGGAGCGCTTTGCCGAAAACCGCGAGACTGTGCATGGCGACGACGGTGAAATCCATCCGGGCGAAACCACCGAGGAGAAAATTTCGCTTTCGGAACGCTTCGGCCTGTGGCTGTCGTTCTACCCGTTCAGCCAGGAGGACTACCTCGACATCTGCATCCATTGGCTGCATCAGTTGGGTGTGGACGAAAAATCGGCGCTGACCGCACGGCAGGATGCGCTGCAATGGGCCTTGCAGCGCGGCAGTCGTTCGGGCCGCGTCGCCTGGCAGTTTGCGCGTGACTTTGCCGGGCGGCAAAAGTGAAGATTACTGAAGTCGCAGCTGCCGTCATCTTGCGGCCAGACGGCAGTTTCCTGCTCGGCCAGCGCGCCGCCGATACCTTCTATCCCGGCTACTGGGAATTTCCCGGCGGCAAGGTCGAGCCGGGAGAAACACCGTATCAGGCGCTTTGTCGCGAACTGCATGAAGAGCTGGAGATCGAGGTGCTCACCGCCAGCCCGTGGATCGTCCGCGAACATGTCTATGAACATGCCCATGTGCGCCTGCACTTTTTCAGGGTAACGCAGTGGCAAGGCGAACTGCGCGACCATGTGCATGCTGCGCTGGCGTGGCAGGAAGTTGCTGCGCTGACCGTAGCGCCAATGCTGCCGGCCAATGCGCCGGTGCTCGCCGCGCTGCAGTTGCCGCCCGTGTATGGCATCAGCCATGCTTGGCAGATCGGCATCGCCGCGCAACTGGCCGCACTCGATCAAGCGCTGGCCAACGGCCTGAAGCTGGTGCAGCTGCGCGAAGGCAGCCTGCCGGAAGGCCAACGCGAATCCTTCGTTTCGGCAGCCGTGCCGCGCTGCCAGCAACAGGGCGCACGCGTCCTCGTCAATGGCGATGCGCAACTGGCACGCGCCTGTGGTGCGGATGGCCTGCACCTACCGGCACAGCAGTTGCTGGCACTGGATCGGCGCCCGCCCTTCCCGCTGGTGGCCGCCTCCTGCCATGATCGTCATGAACTGGAACACGCCGCCCGCATCGGCTGCGACTTCGCCGTGCTCGGGCCGGTCCAGCAAACGGCCAGTCATCCGGGGCAGCCCGGCATGGGCTGGCCTGCTTTCAGTGAACAAGTGGGTGGCCTGCCGCTGCCGGTCTTTGCCATCGGCGGGCTGGGCAAAGCCGATATCGCGTCAGCCTGCGCAGCGGGCGCGCACGGCATTGCCGCTATTCGGGGCGCGTGGGACTGATGTCGGGCAGATCGAAGTCGTCGCTGGGGATTTCGCCGGGCACACGGTAGCTGTCGCTGGCCCAGGCACCCAGATCGATTTTCCGGCAACGCTCGGAACAAAAAGGCCGGAAAGGACTTTGCGGGCCCCAAGTGACTTCATGCCCGCAGGTCGGGCAGGCAACAATCTTCGAACTGGTCACAGATTGCAATAAGTCAGTTCGAACGTGACATCGATCTCTGCCTGCTTCGGACGCATGTCAGTATCGGGGACGGTAAAGCGCACATTGAGCGCGTACTTGTTGGCGCTGATTTCCGGTACGGCGGCGATACCGCGCGGCAGGCGCAGGCGGATCAGTTGGGCGGTGCGGCCCGAAAGCATTTGCTGGAAAGCGCCGCCCGTGGCGACTTGGCATTCGGCATGGCCGGAAGAACGCAACAGGCGCAGCACAATGGCCAGCCCCATATTCAACGGCAGCAGCGGATTGACCCAGGCCGCCAGTTCGGCTTGGCGCTGGGCCGGGTCGCGGTTGAGCCAGAAATGGTAGGAAGGCAGATCGAACTCGCAGACGCCGCCGGGAATCCCCGCACGGTTGCGAATGCCCATCAGCCAATCGTTCTCGCGCAGGTATTGGCCAGTCTTGCCCTGCATTGCCAGCAAGGCGGTGGAGGCTTGTTCGATTTCGTAAAGCGCGCTGTCGAGGGCTTCCTCGGAAATATCCGGGTTGTTGCGGAACGAGAGCAGGATCTGGCGCTGACGTTCAAGTTCCTGCACCAGGTCGAACTTAAGGTCGGCGCGCCCCGCTACCTCAAGGATTTCAAACAGGGTGACCAGGGCGACATGGTGTTCGCGTGGCCCGTCCGAATCGGCGAAATGACGCACTTTGGCGAACAAATCCTCAAGTCGCAACAGGGTGCGGATGCGCTCATTGAGGGGGTAGTCGTAAGTGATCACGCGTCGGTCCAAGGGCTGGTGTCGCGGATTTTCCCTGAAATGGGGCGCAAGCTCAACCGCGAACTTGGCTGTAAAGCCCCCCTATTCATTGGCTTCAACTTGCGGGCGGGCGGCCAGCACCACGTATTTGTCATGCAGGGCAGCGACGGCGCTATCCAGTGCGGCCAGTCCATCGTCATTGCACACGACATCATCGGCAGCCGCGAGACGTTGCTGGCGTGACGCCTGTGCCGCCAGGATTGCTTCGATTTCTGCGTGCGTCAGCCCGCTACGCGCCATCACCCGGGCAATCTGCAACTCGGGCGGGCAATCAACGACCAGTGTGCGATTAATTTGATTGCGGTAGGCACCCGTTTCGACGAGCAAGGGAACGACCAGGATGCCATAGGAAATATCGGCGCTGGCGAGACGGCCCAGTTGTACTGCAACTTCGGCGCGGATCATGGGATGGAGGATGGCCTCAAGTCGCGCGCGCGCGGCGGGATCGGCAAAGACCATGCGCCGCAGCGCGGCCCGGTCGAGCGCGCCCTCCTGGGTCATGATCGCGGCACTAAAGTCTGCCTGCAGTGCCGGCAGTGCTGCGCCGCCCGGGACGGTCAAGGCATGGGCGATCACATCGGTATCGACAATCGCCGCGCCATGACGCGCAAACCGCTCGGCCACGGCCGACTTGCCGCTGCCGATACCGCCGGTCAGCCCCAGCACCCAGACCATGCGCTGTTAAGCGGTCAAGGGGCGCAGTCTTGCGTGACGGCGCCGGGCAGCGCTGTACTCAAGCCGGGCAGGGTGGCGGCCAACTGGTCGGCCGGGGCGCGCAATTCGACGACGAATTTGTCGGATGGCATGTCGCGCTGGACGATCTTTGCCGAACGTACGCCCTTGGCGATCAAGCCTTGCAGGAACGCTTGCGCCCGTTGCGGCTCGCGGAACTGTCCGAGCGAGACGGCAAAGCTGCCGGCTACCGTGCCCGGGACAATTTCGCTTTCGGTCACGCCGAACAGGCGCAGCTCCATCTTTTTCTTTTCGGCCAGCGCGCTGCTCGGCAGGTCGATGATGGCGACCCAGTGCATGGGCGCGGCGGCCAGCGGCAGCGTTTGTGTCTCCCAGCCACCGCGTACATGGACGGCATCGGTGAGGCTTTTCGCCTCATCTGCCAACAGACCCTCGATACGCTTGCAGGCGATCGCGGGCTTGTCAGCGACCACCGCAACGGGCGTCGAATCGCTGACGATGCGCAACTTTTCCGGCGTGATCTGGCGCGACAGCCGTTCCGGCTCACGGCCGGCTTCCTGCGGCCCGATATAGCCTTGCGCCCAGATATACAGCAACAGGTTGGCGAGCAGCAGGAGCCAGAATGTGATGCGCATGCAGAGATCAGCCTACCTTGGGTAAATGGGCGATCGATGCCTTGATGGCCTCGTCGGGATACGCGAAGTCTTCCAGCTTGCCGCCCAGATAGCTTTCATACGAGGACATGTCGAAGTGGCCGTGACCGGACAGGTTGAAGAACAGTGTCTTCGGCTCGCCGCTGGCCTTGCAGCGCAGGGCTTCGTCGATGCAGGCGCGGATGCCGTGGCAGGATTCCGGTGCCGGGATGATGCCTTCGGCGCGGGCAAACATCACGCCGGCTTCAAAGGTCGCCACCTGCGGTACCGCCACTGCCTCGATCAGCTTCTCGTGATAGAGCTGCGACACCAGCGGCGAGGCGCCGTGATAGCGCAGGCCGCCGGCGTGGATACCGGGCGGCATGAAGTCGTGGCCGAGGGTGTACATCTGCATCAGCGGCGTGAAACCCGTCGCGTCGCCGTAGTCGTAGGCATACACGCCCTTGGTCAGGGTCGGGCAGGAGGCCGGCTCAACGGCGACATGGCGGATCTTTTGCGCACGCTTGTCGCCCGCCGCCGCATCGCCGAGGAAGGGAAAGCAGGCGCCGCCGAAGTTGGAACCGCCGCCGCAGGGCGCGAAGATCATGTCCGGGTATTCGCCGATCTTCTCGAACTGTTTCTTGGCTTCGAGGCCGACCACGGTCTGGTGCAGGATCACGTGGTTCAGCACCGAACCCAGTGCGTATTTGCTGCCCGGGGTGTTGACCACTTCTTCGACTGCTTCGGAAATCGCGATGCCGAGACTGCCCTGGTTGTTCGGGTCCTTGGCCAGGAGGTCGCGCCCGGTCTGGGTCAGGTTGGTCGGGCTGGCCAGCACTTCGCCGCCCCAGGTCTGCATCATCAGGCGCCGATAAGGCTTTTGGTCGTAACTGACCTTGACCATGTAAATGCGTACCGGCAGGCCGAACATCTGGCCGGCGAAGGACAATGAGGAACCCCACTGACCGGCGCCGGTTTCGGTCACCAGCCGCTTGGTGCCGGCGATCTTGTTCAGGTAGGCCTGCGGCACGGCCGAGTTCGGCTTGTGCGAGCCGGCCGGCGAGACACCTTCGTACTTGTAGAAAATCTTGGCCGGGGTGCCCAGCATCTGCTCCAGGCGCTCGGCACGGCACAAGGGGCTCGGACGCCACAGGGCGTACACCTTGCGCACTTCATCGGGAATCGGAATCCAGCGCTCGGTCGACATTTCCTGTTCCAGCACCGGGCCCGGGAAGATCGCCAACATCTGTTCCGGGCCAACCGGCTTGCCGTCCGGGCCGAGCGGCGGTGCCGGCGGATTGTTCAGATCGGCGGCGATGTTGTACCAGTGCGTTGGAATTTCCGATTCGTCGAGAATGATGCGCGTCTGAGCCATGTTTCCCTCCCGGGGATTATTTTTGGAAAAAACCGCAACCATACTGCAACGGCGCTGGCGGTCAAGCGGGTGTGATTGAAGGCATACACGGGTATGCCAAAGTCGGTTACTCTGCGTGCCAGTCAAATTCTCCGCGAAAGCCCGGCCATGAAATATCTGCTGCCTATTCTTTCCAGTTGCTTCCTGATGGCGAGTGCGCATGCCACGCAGGACTTTGCCTGCATGCAGGACTGCTCCCGCCAGGGGTATGACCGCACCTACTGCGTGTCGATGTGCAATACCGGAGATGGAGGGATGCTCGACCAACCCGGATTGCCAAAGAATCCGGGATTCGATCAGGTTCGGCCCAATACACCCAAACAACGCTTACCGGCAGTGGCTGACCACAAGTGCATGAAGGACTGTCAGCAACGCGGCTACAACTATGTGCTGTGTCAGAAGCGGTGCTCCTATTCTCTCCAGGACCACTGATCTGCGCTATATCCTTGTGCATATGATGCAAGGAATGGCGTGGAGACGACCATTGAGCGGCTGCGGTTTTTTTGACAGAATCCGCCGCTTGTCCTCACTCCGAAAGGTATGGCTGTGCTGAAGAAACTAAGTTTTTCTCTGGCAGTGGTTTTGGCGTTGACCATGCCTACCGTACATGCCTTCAGCTTTGCCGACGAAGAGGCGAAGGATAAGGCTGCTGCCACGCCGAAGAGCGCCGGCGGGGCAGCGATTTCCCCGGCATGCAAAGAGCGTCTGGCCAAGGAAAAAGTGCTGGTGCTGGTTGCTGAGCGCGGCAACAACGGCATCAATGCCGACCAGGGGCGTTATGGGATGCACTTTCAGGCCATCGACCGGCGCTTGCAGAAACAGGGCATGCGCACGCTGAGCCAGGAAGAGATCAAAAAGCAGGTGGCGCAGGCCGAGATCGACGCCCACTTTCGCAATGACCCCGATGCCGCGTTGGCAGCCGCACAGAAGCATGGTGCCAGCCTGAGCTTGCGCGGCGTGATCAGTTCGCGGCGGGCGATCAATCCGATGCTGAAGATCCCCGAGGTTTATGTGAGCATGAATTTCGCCTTGGTGGGTTCAGATGGCCGTTATGTTGCCGAGGCCAGCGCCAGTTCCGATTCCTATTCGGGCGGTGACACGGTCGGCATGGCGCTGACCCTGATCAACGAACAGGCCGATGGCGTGGTGCGTCGTCTGCTGAACGGTTATTGCGCTGAAAGGAAAAAATGATGATCCGACACAGTTTGTCTGCTGGCCTGTTGGCCCTCTGCGCGACGGCTGCGCTGGCCCAACCCGTTTTCGAGAATCCTTCGCCGACGGCCGGTTCGGATACCTCGCAAAAAGCCAATGAGATGGCCGACAAGGGCATGTACAAGGAAGTCCAGTATGCCAATGCGGCGAAACGCGGCCCGATGCTGGTGGTGATCCCGGGCGATATCAAGAGCAACAACGCGACCTTCACGCAGAAATTCGGCCCGAACAACATTGCCGACTTTGGCGAATTGGAGTTGGGCAAGGCCAATTTTGGCATTCTTGAGCGTAGCGACATGGGGCCGCTGCTGCAGGAGTTCCAGTTGGCCTACACAATGGGCGATCCCGATTCGGCGCGCAAGATGCTGCAGAAGGGCAAGCTCAAGACGACCAAGTGGGTGGTCAAGTTCGACGTTCTCAAGGCCGAGCAGGTGGCCCAGGCGCAAGAGGGCTTTGATGGCCGTGCTGTCGGCCAGCTCCTGTCGATTTTTGGTGGCGGCCGTGGTGGTGCAGCCGCTGGTACGGTCGCGGGTTCGGTGCAAACGAGCGAAGGTACGGGGGTCTGGATCATTGGCATGCGCTACAAAGTGCTGGATGCCAATACGACGGAGCAGGTGGCCACCGGCTATACCGAAGAGAAAATGGAAGTTGGCGCCAAGTCGACGTCTGTGCTGGGCATTTCTTCAGGCGCACAGGGCGGTCTGACGCTTGACGGCATGGTGCAGCGTCTGGTGCAGAAGTTGGTCTGGGAAATCGATTCGAAGCACAAGTAATTCAATCAAGACAATCAAAAGGGGAAACACCAATGAATCACGCCATGAAGCGCACGGCGCTTGTTACGCTGCTGGCAGGCTTGCTGCTCGGCGGCTGCCAGACCAATTCGCCCCGTCCCGGGGATGAAAACAATCCCTCGCCAACCGCTGGTTCAGATACGTCGCAGAAGGCCAATGAGATGGCCGACAAGGCGATGTACAAGCCGGTCGAGTACGAGAACGCGGCCATCAAGGGCCCGAATCTGGTGGTGATTCCCGGCGACATCAAGAGCAACAATGCCACGTTCACGCAGAAGTTCGGACCGAACAACATTGCCGACTTTGCCGAGCTGGAACTGGGCAAAGCCAATTTCGGCATTCTCGAACGTAGCGACATGGGCCCGTTGATGCAGGAGTTCCAACTCGCTTACACCATGGGCGACCCCAATGCCGCGCGCAAAATATTGCAGAAGGGCAAGCTGAAAACGACCAAGTGGGTGGTCAAGTTCGACATCCTCAAGGCCGAGCAGGTGGCGCAGGCACAAAAGGGCTTTGATGGTGCCGCAGCGGGGCAGCTGATTTCAATCCTCGGCGGCGGTCGTGGCGGTGCCGCAGCAGGCACCGTGGTCGGCTCGGTCAAGACCGATGAAGGCACGGGCATCTGGATCATCGGCATGCGCTACAAGGTACTGAATGCCAATACCACCGAGCAGGTGGCGACTGGCTATTCCGAGCAGAAGATGGAGGTCGGCTCCAAGTCGACCTCGGTGATGGGCTTCTCCGAAGGCCAGCAGGGTGGCCTGACACTCGACGGCATGGTGCAGCGTCTCGTCCAGCAACTGGTCTGGGAGATTGACTCCAAGCACAAGAAGGCGGCCG
>JAVBYI010000017.1 GCA_030824115.1 Rhodocyclaceae bacterium
AGCACGCCGTCGAACTTCGCGTCCTTATTGAGAATATCGACCGCCTCTTGGCCGTTGTTGGCCAGTACCACCTCGATACCGGCCTGGCTCAACAGTTCCATCGCCAGTTCCTGGTTCATCTCGTTGTCTTCGGTCAGCAGAATCCGCGCGCCTTTGAGTTGGGCCATGGCTTCGGCTGCCATGGCTTCATTTTCATGCGCCCGATCTGGCAAGGCGGCCTGCGCTGCATCCTGAACGCCCAAACGGATGTGGAAGTGGAAGGTGGAACCTTTGCCGGCTTCGGATTCGACCCAGATTTTGCCGTGCATGAGTTCGACCAGATTCTTCGAAATGGCGAGGCCCAAACCGGTGCCGCCATACTTGCGCGTGGTGGAAGCATCGGCCTGACTGAAGCTCTGGAACATCTTGCCGCACTGCTCAGGCGTCATGCCGATGCCGGAATCCTTGACCCAGAAGTGCAGTTCAGCCTCGCCACCTTGGTCGGATTGCGTCTGGCTGACGACATCGCCGCCGACGATGATCTCGCCTTTCTCGGTGAACTTGACGGCGTTGTTACCGAGGTTGATAAGGATCTGCCCCAGCCGCAGCGGGTCGCCAATCAGGGCGGTCGGCAACTTGGGGTCGATGTTGAACAACAGCACCAAACCTTTGTCCTCGGCTTTGAGGCCGACGAGGTTGGCCAGGTTATCCATGACGTCTTCGAGGCGGAAGTCGATGGTCTCGACGCTCATCTTGCCGGCTTCGATCTTGGAGAAGTCGAGAATGTCGTTGATGATGCCAAGCAGGTTCTCGCCGGCGCGGTGGACTTTCTCGATGAAGTTGCGCTGCTTCTTGTCGAGATTGGTCTGCAGGGCCAGATGCGACATGCCAATGATGGCGTTCATCGGTGTACGGATCTCGTGGCTCATGTTCGCCAGAAAATCGCTCTTGGTCTTGGTCGCTTCTTCGGCAACGATACGGGAACCCTCCAGGTCTTCCATGATGTTGAGCATCGCACGCCGCGCACCGGCCAGTTCATCGATCTGACTTTTCAGCGCACGGTTGGCCTCATCACGCTCCACGAACGAGGTTTTCAGGGCCGCTTGCTGTTCTTCCAGTTGTTCGGCCTGTTCGCGCGTGGCATCGAGCAGCGCTTGCGTGCGCTGGCTACGATCCAGAATCTCCATGCTCATCGCCAGCGTCGGCATGAT
Organism: Rhodocyclaceae bacterium; assembly: GCA_030824115.1. GTDB lineage: Bacteria > Pseudomonadota > Gammaproteobacteria > Burkholderiales > Rhodocyclaceae > Sulfuricystis. The sequence continues at coordinate 1,191 of JAVBYI010000017.1, forward strand.
TTCAGTCAGGAACTGCTCGGTGACCTCGGTAAAGGTATTCACGGCAGCAAATTCAAGGACGCCGACAGTTCTGTCTTTTTGCAGGACGGCTTGCAGCAGAATCTGTTTCGGCACGGTCTTGCCCACCCCGGACAGGATGCGAATGTTCGTGTCGGGGAGGGTATGAATGGTCACGGGGGAGCGGGCAACCGCACACTGCCCGACCAATCCCTCGCCCAGCGCAAACGTGCGGGGAGTGTTGTCCTCGGTGACCGAGGCATAGCCCTTGGCTTGGATCAGACGCCCTTCCGTCGCGTTCACGAGGTAAAGCGTGCCGTATTGCGCACCGATCAGCGGTGTGGCATGCGACAGGAACACCCTGGCCAGCTCGTCGAAGCTGGTGGCGCGTTGCAGGTCGGCGGCGATGGTGGAAAGCCGGGCGCGGTAGTCGGCATACGCATCGAATTTGCCTGCATAGGCTTCAAGTGCCATTTTGGCTTCATCGCGTTCCTTGTTTGCCCGCAGCAGGCCGAGTAGCAGGGCCACCAGTGCCAGGGTACCGCTGATCAGCAGAAAATACGTCATGGATATGCTCATGATCCCGCGTCCAGATCCTTGTAGCGCCGGGGAAGTCCCTGAGCCTCAAGCAGGCCGTTGATTTCCTGCTTGAGCTGGATCATGCGCTCCTCGCGCCCCATGGTGAGGCGGTTGAAGCGTTCCAGTTCGTCCATGCGTTGCTGTAGTTCTGCCTGATTGCTGCGTTTCTCACTGATGTCGCGGAAGACCACCACAGCCCCGGAAGACTGGCCTTGAGCATCGGTAATCAGCGTGACCGCGTATTCGCCATAGAACGACGAACCATCCTTGCGCCACAACACTTCCCCTTCGCTTTTCTGGCTTTTCCGCGTGGTAAAGGCCCGGTGCATTGGGCAGTCCTCAGACAACAGCGGCGAGCCATCGGCACGGGAGTGATGAATCAGGGGGTGAATGTTCTGGCCAAGCACCTCATCTGCCGCATAACCAATCAGGCGCGTGGCGGCCTCATTGATAAAGGTGACTTTTCCATCGGCATCGACACCAAACATGCCATCGCCGGCCGAGTTCAGGATCAGGCGGGTGCGCTGGTCCGACTTGATTCGTTCCTTGTTCTCTGCGGCCAGATTCCGGGTGATTTTTTCAAGATCGGCAGTACGTTCCTGTACCCGTGCCTCCATGCCCTCGTAGGCGGCGGTAATCTCTTCGCGCAGCCGCATTTGTTCGGCCAGATCGGCGCGTGTCTTGCGGGAAAACATGATGCCAATCCAGAGCAGTAGCGCCAGCGCCGCGATGCGCAGCCCCAGTGCGGTATTCCTGACCTGGGCAAAGCGCTGTGCCGTGATCGCCAGTTCGCCCATTACGGCGCTGACGGCTGCTTCACTATCCACTTCGTAGGTTTTCCTGGCCAGCATGTAGTCGTCGCCAAACAGGAGGCCCGCCGCCTCATCCCACTTGTCATCGGTGATGAACTGGATCGCCTGCCCCTCGATTTCCCGCAACTGTTTCTGCGAATCGCTCAGGGATGCAATCTCCTGGAGCAGGTTTTGCGCCTGGGTCAGCTCGGTCACTCGCTCCATGGTCTGCTGCAGATTGTTCTTGACCGTGTCGTAGCTGGCCGTGCCTAAGGCGCTGTTCTTGAGCACGGCAATGGCCAGCATGTTGGTCAGTTCCTGGTTGAGACGAACCATCCGCTCCAGGCCGGTGTTGATCTCCAGATGCTGGGCATGCATGGCCTCGTTCCTGATATCGACGTAGGAACCCAGGCCGATGGTCAGGAGCAGAATGCCGACCGCCACATAGAGTGACTTGACGCTATTCAGGAACCGCATGTTTTTCCCAGTGAATTCATTTCGGGATCAGGATGGCTTAGTAGAAGTTGTAATGCGCGGTGGCGTTGAGACGGCTTTGCGTACCGACTTCGTCATTGAAGGTCTTGCGCTTGCCGTAGGCGTACTCAAGCCCCAACTCGGTGTTTTTCGCAATGCCCCAGAAGGTGTTGATCGAGAATTGATTGATTCCTTTGTTAGGATTCAGATCGTTACTCCCGATCGCCCGTTGCGCCGTATTGGCGGCGGCATTGGCACTGAAGCGCGTCTGGCTCAGCACCAGATTGGAGCGTACGCGGGGATTCCAGACATGGGTGTAGCCCAGGTTCCAACCGAGGGCTTTCCATGTACTAATCGTCGTTCCGACGTCGATGGCGCCTTGCAGCAGGGAGTTGAACATATAGCGGCCGATGCCGTCGCCACCATGGATGCCCCAGGCCAGGGTGTCCTTGCCGAGCATGAAGCTGCCGCTGACGCCCAGACCATAGCCGCGTTCGCTGTCTTCGTCATTGCGATACTGCAGCGTGACAGCCTGCGCCGAGAGATGTCCCCAGTCGCCACCCTTGGCGATGCGGAAGGTGAAATCGGGTGTTCGGTCAAAATCGGTTGCGGTATTGCCGAAGTAAGTTGTGCTCTGCGAATTTTCAATTGAGGCGGATAGCGTCAGGCCACTCACGTTCGTGGTGTAGCGTACCTGCGGCTGGCGCACCAGTCCCGCTGATCCGGGGGGGTTGAAGTCGACGGTTTCTGGATAGGAGCGCAGATCGAGGAAGTTCGACCAGGTCTGACCGACAATCCAGTTGCCCAGTTCGCCATAGGCATGGCGCAGGCGGAAACTGGTCGAGTTGCTGGCAAGTTCTCCCTGGAACTGGTTGGGGGCAGCGAAGTCGCCCTCAAGCTTGACGGTCAGCGGCCCCATGTCGGTCGGGGTGCTGGTCATGAGGCCGAGTCGCGAGGTGCGTGCGGTAAAAAAGGTCTGGCCCTTGCGTTTGCCTGCGGCGCTATTGTCGAAGGGCTGCACGAAGAGTGCGCTGGCGTAATCATTGTTGTTGATATCGCCCGTACGGCCCTTGAAGTCATGGGTGGCGTCGAGTTGTGCGTAACCGTAAATTTTGAGCGAGGTATCGGTGCCCGGAATCTTGATCGACCCCGGGATATCACCGGCGACCACGACATTGGCCGGAGGCGTGGAAGCGCTGGCTGCGGGGGCCGGCGCTGCATTTTGTTTGGCCTCCAACTGGTCGATGCGGGCCTGCATTTTGAGCAGCATGGCCTTCAGTTCCTCGATTTCTCCGGCATGTACGGAGTGGGTGCCGGTAAGGAGGCCTGCTGCAGCAAGCGCAAGACTGAGTTGTTTGATCTTCATGGTGATTGCCTTTGTGGGGGACTACTTGATGACCTTGTCGGCCTTTTTAAGGAATTCCGGCGTGAGGGTCACCCCTTGGGTGGCCGCAGCCTTGGTATTGATCACCAGACTGAACTTTTCCACCGGCCCCCAGGGCACATCCCCCGGCTTGACCCCCTTGAGGATCAGGGCTGCCTTCTTGCCGGCCGAATAGCCGACCAGGTAATAGTCGAGGCCATAGGCGGCGACCGCGCCGCGTGCCACGCTGTCAACATCACCGGCAAACAGGGGGATCTTTTTCTCGTTACAGACTTTGACGATGGCTTCGAAGTCGGCCACGGCGGTATTGTCGGAGGTGATCGCAATGGCATCGACCTTGCCGACCAGTGAGGTGGCGGCTTGAGCGACTTCCTTGCTGCTGCTGATTTTTGCCTCGACCAGCGTGATGCCAAGCTTTTTCGCCGCCTCGCGCATGGCATTGATGTGCAATATCGAGTTCGATTCCGCCGGGTTGTAGATGGTGCCCCAGCGCTTCGCATTCGGCACCACCTTGGTATAGGTCTGCATTTGCAGCGCAACGGGCCACTGGTCGCTGACACCGGTCAGGTTGTTGCCGGTCTTCTTGCCGGGAGCGCTGTCCTTCGGCACGATGCCGGCACTGACCGGATCGGTAATCGAGGAAAACACCACTGGAATGTCTTTGGTGAGCTTGACGACTTCCTGGGTCGTCGGTGTGGCGATACTGTGGATCATATCCACTTTTTGTTCGACGAATTTCCTGGCAATGGCCTGGGCCTTGCCGATGTCGCCCTGGGCATTCTGGCGGTCATAGGTGACATTGACGCCCTCCTTGAAGCCGGCGCTTGCCAAGCCGGCCTCGAAGCCTTTTTCATCCGCATCCAATGCGGCATGGGCGACGATCTTGGTGACGCCGATATGGAACACCTTGTCGGCGGCGCCAGCAGGGGCTGCCATGAGGCAGGCGAGGGTGGCCAATATGCAGGTTTTACCGAGTCGGTTCATGGCGATTCCTTTTCCGTCAGTGGTGTCTGAACACCGTTAGCAAAAATTTTGCGGGTCAATAGTTCCAGGCTGAAGACAATCACGGGCAAGGCATCGTCAAGGATTTCATCCTGATTGCGAGGTTCCTGGAGATAAGCCAATTCGAGAACGGCAATGATGCCGGTGCTGATTTCGATGGGGACGATGGCAATGGCGTGGGGAGCGATGGACACTGTGGTGGTCTCGATGCGCAGAAGCCCATCGGCCACATCGTGACAAAGCATTCGTTTGCCACTTAATGCCACTTCACCGGCCAGCCCCTCGCCCGGCAGAAATTCCGCGCAACTTTCCGGCGCAATACCATGGCCGGCAACGCAGCGAAACACATTCGATCCCGCCGCCTTGATAAAAAAAACAGCGACCTCCGCGCCGATCCATGGGGAGAGATAGTCCAGCATGCGCTGGCCAAACTGGGCATAGGTCTCGATGTCCTGTAAATGTCGGGAAAGCTCACCGGCCTTGGCCTTGCCAGCGAGCAAGGCTTCCTGACGCAGGCTTTCATCGCGAATCTTGCGCAAGGTCAGGTTGAAGGCACGCGCCACATCGCCGAGTTCCCGGTCACGGCTTTCCGGCAGTTCGTTGATTTCTTTCCGCAGATTTCCCGAGTGTTGCGCCAGTGTCGTCAAGGCGATACGTAGGCGCTCAATGGGCTTGAATACCAGACGCAGGCCAAACAGCAGTAACACAATGAGTGCCAGATCGATGACCATGACCTGCAACACCAGGCGCTGGACATTGCGCTGGATCGTAGCATCGAGGTGGTTGCGGGTGAACACCATGACCAGCTGCCCGATCTTTTCAGCCTGTGCGCTGCTGCTGGTTGCGTACAGGATGGGTGCCTCGACGGCGGTGCCATGTGGGGTTTCTGCCGTTGCCTGTTTGAGGATATTTCCGTTTGCATCGCGTGCGTGGCCAGCGAACAGTTGCCCGCCCAGATCGAGGACGCGGATGGCCATGATCTGCCCGTTGGCCATTTCGGCTGCCAGCATATTGGCGATGGCTTCGGCGTTTACCTCCCAGAGCGGCGCGGCGCTGCTTTGCGCGAGACGGGCCACGGTGGTGGTCTGCAACTTCGCGAAATCGACCTCGAGTTCGTCGGCCAGCTGGCGATGCCCAACCCAGCCGAAGACACCCAGCATGATCGTGACCGCGACGATGAACAGGAGCGATAGCCGGAATTGCAGTGAATGAATCGTCATGGGGCTAACTTTTGCGATTTAGTGCCGCCGACGGAACAGGCGATGATAGTGGTCGATGGGAACAAACAGGGAATTGCCAACAAAGCTGAGAGACTCCGACTGGCCGATGAAGAGTAGCCCCTGCGGACGCAGTGCCTGGTGAAAGCTCTTGATGAGTTTGTCTTGCAAGTGCGATTTCATGTAGATCAGCAGATTGCGACAACTGACCAGATCCAGCGCCTGAGCGGGGGCACCGCTGAGCACGTCGCGCTGTTCGTAGCGGATGCAGGCGAGGAGTTCGGGATTGACCTGGTAGTGCTGCCCCTTCGCCGTGAAATAACGCTCGCGTAGTGCGACATCCATCTCCTTGAAGGCCGTTTGCCGATAAAGCCCTTCGCGACACAGCGCCAACGCCTCCGGGTTGAGATCGGTGCCGATGATCTCAATGGGGCGAGCGCCAGCGAGTTCCTTGAGCAGGATCGCCAGCGTGAGCGGTTCTTCGCCCGAGGCGCAGGCGGGTACCCAGACACGTAGCGGATCGTTGGCGGGTTTGCCGGCAATCAGCGTGGTCAGGACTGTTTGTAATACATCGAACGACGCCCGATCGCGGAAGAAGGAAGAAACGGAAACAAGAAAGAGATGCTGCAGCACCTTGAGTTCGTCGGGATTGCGGCGGATGTAATCCTGATAAGCCTCAATGGAGTCGATATCGAGCGTGGATTTGCGTTTTTCCAGCCGGCGCAGCAGCGTGTCTTCCTTGTAGCTGGTGAAATCGATGCCGGTGGCATTGAGAATTTGCGGCAGCAGGCGCTGCAGTTCGCGATAGCCGGGGTCGGTCACCGTCGGGTCGGCATAGTCTGGCAGGCTGTCCGCCAGGGCGCGCGCCAGTGGCGAGGGGGCATGATCTGGCGGGCGCCAGTCGGGGCGCGGCTGGCCGGGAAACAGGGTTGCCAGGGTCGGGCCAATTTGCGCCACCGGCAGCGTCTGTTGGATGACATTGGCTTCGATAGCCGCCGTCGGCATGCCGTCGAACTTGGCTTCGCTGGGTTCCTGGGCGAGCGTCAGCCCCCCACCGGCCTTGATCGCCCGGCACCCCTGCGTGCCATCCGATCCGGTGCCTGATAGCAGGATGCCGATGCCGTGCTGGCGATTCGACGCGGCAATTGAGGTGAACAGTGCATTGACGGAGGGCGTGGAGAGATGGCCGATGCCCGGCTCCTGCAGATGCAGGGTTTCTCCTTGTACATGACCATCCTTCCCGGAGGGAATGACATAGACGGTGTCCGGTATCAGCTTCGTATCTTCGGCGGCCAGTTGGACGGGCAGGGCAGATTCACGCCCGATCAGGCGTACCACCAACGCATCGTGCCCATCCTTGGCCATGTGCTGGGCAACGACATAGGCGATGCGGCCGGTCGGCTGCATGGCGGCGAACATCGGCAGCATGGCTTCCAGGCCACCGGCGGAGGCGCCGACACCGGCAATGTGCAGGTTGTTTGCGGACATCAGGGGGTCACGGCCACCAGTTTCTCCAGCGCTGCATCGAAATCGAAGTCTTCGATGGCAGTGGCGACGGGCTTGAGTTTGCTCGCCAGTGGGGCATTGCCGAGCTTGTCGAACAGTTCATTGAGCACATCGCCGGCTTCCGAGTCGCTGTCCTCGAGGAGGCTCTTGAGCTTGTCGAAATAGGCTTTCAGTTCGGCTTCGGGCAGGGCCGGGGCTTGAGATACAACGGTGG
>JAVBYI010000007.1 GCA_030824115.1 Rhodocyclaceae bacterium
CCGTCCGGGTGATCGTCGCGGGGGATGACCGGGGTCGCGTGCAGGCCATAGCCCGCGAGCCGATGCAGCGACAGCGCGGTCATGTGAGCCACCCGGCGGCCGTTGATGGTGCGCTCGTGGCCGCCTCCGTCGCTCTTGTCGATGGTCACACCGGCCTGGGTGATCTGTTTCTTGAATACCCGGTCGCTCTTCACAGGCAGGCCATTCCAGACATCGCGCAGGGCCATCTTGGTCGAGAGGTGGTGCATCACGTCCGAGGTGCGCAGCAGCAGGCACTGATCGCCATCGACCATGTCGTATTTGAACGGCGCCGGGTATTCGCCGCGCGCCAGCTCGCCAAGCGCCGTCTCCATGATCCACACCCACGGCGCGCGGTCGGCGCTCGTCTCGCCGATGTGGGCGTTCATCTGTGCCTTCAGGTCCGCCATGATGTTGCCCTGGTCGAGCGGGATATCGGCAAACTCGGCCAGCAGCCGCCAGGCCGTGAGAATGGCCGCGTAATTGCCGGACATACGCGTGGCGCCGTCGTCATCGCCGCTGGCGCGGCTGGCCTCCAGGCACTTCTGGCGAAACTGCGCATACATGCCGCGCACCTGAACCGGCGTGAAGCCGGTCAGGAACTCCAGCCACTGGCGCACCGGGAAGCGCGGCAGATCGTCCGGCATCAGATCGCCCTTCACCTTCAGCTCGGTGCGCACCAGCTTACCGATCAGCGAGCGCACCGGTACATCCTCGCCGGCCAGCATCACCGGGGCCGAGAGCAGAAACTCGGTCATGTCCGCGCCGCGGCGGTTGAGCGTGTATTGATAGTTCTCCTGCAGCAGACCCACCGCCTTGTCGATGATGTCCTGCCGGCGGGCCGACAACTCTTCCCATCCAACCGGGTGCGAGGTGTGGCTGATCGAGGTCAGCAGCCGGAACTCGGTCTGCAAGCTCTGTCCGGAAAACATCGTGAAATTGATCGACCGCTCCAGGCGTTTGATCAGCGTCGACTTGCCTGCCCCTTTATCCGCCTGAACCTGCATGTGCGGCCAGAAGCCCAGCAGCGGCTTGAGGTGCCCACCCAGGCCCCAGATCAGCGGCAGCAGCGCAGCATTGCGGCCGAAGGTTGTCTGGTATGCCGCAATCACAGCTCGCGCATCCTGGCGCGTTCCTGAAGGGAAGGTCAGGTTGTGATACGGGCACTGCTGGTCCGGGTTTGTGAAATAGCAGTCCGGCCCCTCATTCACCACCAGCCGGCCGCCCTTGAAGCACAGGCCGACGAAGTTGGCGGCATCGCGGGCGCCGATGTGGGCGGCGTTCTCGAAGATATTCACCATGCGCAGAAACGGCCCCTGGCTGAATACCGGCCCGAACTTCTTCCAGGTGTCGATGCTGTGCAGCTGTTCGTCGCCAACCACCTTTCGCACCAGCTTCGCGCCGTGGCGGGTGGTTTGCACCGAGATGGCGAACAGCGTATTGGGCTGGTTGTCGTCGTCGCCCGTCATCGTTGCCGTGGCGCTCTGAATCGTCACGCGGGACATCGCCGCCACGCGGAAGCCGGCCAGATCCTTGTAATACGGAATCTCCTGCTCCTGCCCGTCGGCATCGCGCACCTTGCGAATCGCGAAGATTGACGTGAAGTCCTCCTTCACGCGGTAGTCCTGATAAATGCCGAAGTGGTGCGCCGGCAGGAAAATGCGCTTCTTGCCCGGCAGCACTTTTCCGGGCATGCCGGGAATCAGCCAAGGCTCCAGCCGCCGCAAGGCAGTGCGCAGCGCGTCGCTGCCCTGCGCCTTCAGCAGATCATTGACGTCGTTGATGTCTCCCCACTCCTCCTGCTCAACCATCAGCGCCGAGATATCCAGCGCCGTCAGCTTCTCGTGCAGCTTCCATGCGGCATTGAGACCGGGGCGTAGGCCGGCCTGCGGGTGTCCATCAGGGAATGGCTTGTCGTTGTCCATGCACAGGATCACCTGCTTGTTGCGCAGGAAGCTCCAGTCCATCTCCAGATTCGCCACCCCGCGGATCGCGAAGGCTGCGGCGCGGTGCAGCCCTGCGCACTCGATGGAAAGCGCGTTGATCGGGCTCTCGACCAGATACACTGTCTCGGCCGCGTGCAGCTTCTTGATATCGCTCGTCCAGCCGTAGCCGTGCTTCTCGCCCTGGCACTGCGTCTTCACCCCGCCGTTCAGATCCTTGTCCAGATAGCGCAGATCCACCGCCACCACATGGCCGGGGTTGAGCGTGCGGACGATGAAGGCACAGGCCGGCCCGCCGTGGCCGGGGTTGCCGGCCTGCACCTTGGGGCTCGTATAGTCGTTGAAGCCCACCGCCTTCTTCTGCACCGCGCGCTTCGCCACCTCCTCGGTGATGCCGCGCTGCTCCACCAGGTAGGAAATCGCCGCATCCGTGGCCAGCAGGCAACGGTCGGCGATGTACTCCGCGCGGCTCTTTTCGCGCTGCGGTTCGGCAGGCTGGCCATCGCTGCCAGCCTGCTTGGGGCGCTCCATTGGCCAGCCGTAGATATCGTGCAGCCGGCGGATCGCCTCGGCCGTATCGTCGCTGGCCAACCGATCGTTGTAGATGATCATGTCGATACAGCTGCCTTTTTCGTCAGTGGCATGATCCTTCCACTTGCGCGCGCCGTCATAGACCGAGACCGATGGCTGCTCATCCTTCCGGTGCGGGGAGTGATACAGCGCATTGCCGTTCGTCTTCTCAGCGCCGTGGCGCTTCCAGCCAAGCTGCTCGGCGAGGTCGTTCAGGTCGATGCGGGATTTGAGTTCGTCAATGTTCATGGTGGCGGTAGGTCTTGGTGATATCCCCGGAAATGCAGTGCCCGCGCCGGCGCAATAGATTGGCCAGGCGGGTGCAATCACGGTGATGGTGGTCTGCCTGCCGAAGCAGGCCGAAGTAGCTGTTGGCGGTTTCAAACAGTTCGGCCGCGGGCAGCGTGGCCACGCGCTGCAGGGCGCTGGCAACGGTTCTGCGACGTGTGGCGCGGTGGTATGGCTTGATCACCTGGCCAACGAAATCAACGCCGCGGTCAACCGGCTGCAGGATGGTCTTGGTCTGGTTGATGCGCAGTGCCAGAGCCATGTCGAGGAACTGCTCGATATGGTGTTTGGCCTCATTCAGCCATTGCGGCGACTCGTGCAGCAGGATGAAGTCATCGACATAGCGGACGTAATGCCTGGCGCCGATGCGGTGCTTGATGAACTGGTCAAGCTCATCCAGATGCACGTTGGCAAAGAACTGGCTCGATAGGTTGCCGATCGGCAGACCGTGGCTGGCATCTTGCGTCGAGAGGCGCTTGTGTTCCGGCACCTTGGCGAAGTCCTGCGGGCGGCCGCGATACTCGACATCGAGGCGCGGATCGTGAAACAGGATGGTCTCGGCCAGATCCATCCACCAAGGCTCGGTGATGCGTTCGGCCAGCTGGCGGTGCAGGATGCGCTTGTCGATGCTGACGAAGAAGTTGGCCAGATCCAGCTTCAGGTAATAGGCCGGGCGCGTCCAGTTCTCGGTGATGCTACGGATCTTCGCTTCCAGTCGCTTGGCGGCATAGAGCGTGCCGCGTCCTGGGATACAGGCGCAACTGTCGGCGATGAAGCGGGCGTAGTAGCGCGGGGCAATGCGGTTGTAGAACAGGTGATGAACGATGCGATCGCGGAAGTCTGCGGCCCACACCTCGCGCACCTTGGGGCGGGTAACGACAAAGCAGATCGAGCGGCCCGGGCGATAGCTGCCGTCGGCCAGATCATCGTAGAGCGCGCACAGGTTGCGCTCCAGGTATTGCTCGAAGGCCAGCGCGGATTGGGTGTTGCGCTTGTTCTGGCGACAGTCGTAGTAGGCGTCGACCAGTTCTTCGAATGAAAAGTCGGCATGGGGGCGGCGCGCATCATCTGCGGACTGCCCGGGCACGGAACTCGTTGTTGTGGTTGTAGTTGTTCTGGTTGCCGTTGTTGAAGTTCTGCGCCCAGGCATATTTGGAATTGGCTGCGTGCTGCATCCTGTCGTGCTATCGACGTCGCCCTGCTGAATCTTCAGCGGGGTAACTGCGCCGGACGCGGCCTGGCAGCTGCCAGCGGTATCCGTGGTGCGCATGGCGGTGCCCTCGTGGGGCAGCGACACGACCAGATCATGATTTCGCACTGTCATGGGAGCCTTGACCCTCACGAAACGGGCGAAGTTGCGGAGCGACGCCAACCCACAGCCTGCTTGCCGATACCCTGCGTCAGGGGCATGGTTCTCGCCAGTTGCTTCGACGAGATCGCGCCCTTGTCGCGCGCCAGGCGCAGCAGCAATACCACCAGCTGCGTGCGCTCGACCACAGCATCGAGATCGGGCCGCTTGTGGGCGGCACAGTTGGCGCGATAGATGGACGCAAGAATTTCAAGACACTCGTCGCGCAGTTTCCAGCCGAGAGACTGCTTGTAATCCCGGTTCATGTGCTTGACGTAGTCGACGACCAGCCCGAGCAGATCGTAGGCGGTCTTGTGTATCGGAAGTTCGGTGTGGAGTGCCATGCCGATGGAAATGACTAAATAATTGAATTACTCAATGGTTGATCTGCGGACTGCCCGGGCACGGAACTCGATGAGGTGGTAGTAGTTGCCCTGGTAGCCGTCGTAGAAGAGCTGCGCCCAGGCAGATTTGGAACCGGCTGCGTGCTGCTCGCGCGTCCAGTACCACTCTTCCTTGAACTCGTCCTTCATGGTGGCGAAGAGCAGGGCGCCTTCGATGCGATCGGGCAGTTCGCCGCCGTTGCTTTCCGCCCAAGCCAGTTGTGTTTTCCAGTCGGCTGGGTCGGCATCTCCTGGTAACAGGATGAGCCAGTAACGGCGCGAGCCGTCGGCGGTGAGGATGACGCCAACGGCGCGCTCGCCGTCGTTGAGCGCCGGGAACGGCACGGCAATGGGGAACTCTGGTTGCTGCTCGAAGGTCGCGATCATTGCGGCGATCTTGGTTTGCTCGGCCTTGATAGCCTCAAGCGTGATGGTCATGGCTGACGCCTCCTAATAGATGAATGACTGAATTACTGAATGGGAATACTGCGGACTGCCCGGGCACGGAACTCGTTGAGGTGGTTGCAGTAGTCCTGGTTGCCGTTGTGGAAGACCTGCGCCCAGGCATATCTGGAATCGGCTGCGTGCTGCATGCCAGACCAGTAATACTCTGGCTTGAAATGCTCCTTGAGGTTGGCGATAAGCAGGCTTTGCTCCCGGGGAAGCGGCAGACGGCCGCCGTTTTTCTTTGCCCAGGCGAGTTGCTTCTTCCAGGTGGCTCGCTCGGCTTCGCCGGGCAGCATAAAAATATGCTGGTCAGGTTCGCCGTTCTGACCGAGGAGGATGCCGGCATAGGTTTCGCCGGGACGCAGGTTGTCTTTGAGGAATTGCTCTTTACTCATGATTCGCTCCTTGTGGTGGTGGTTGGTTGCTTGGTAAAAGTCGGCGCTGGCGGTACGGCACTAGGCCGCGATACGGGCGGGCGGCGCGGTGTCACTTAATGGCCTGCTCCAATTGGGCTATCTGTTTTGCCGTGAGCTTCACACCCGCCGTGGCGGCGTCCGATAACATTGACTTAGCCGCCTCTCGTCTTGAAGACCGGTCGTGTTTGGCTTTGGCATCTGCCTTGTGCTCCGCTACAGCCTTCGAAGACAGCACGTCGAGCTTGATGCACGCATCCAGCAGCCGCCCGAGCCGCATGCCTTCGCGCGCATGCTCCACCGGGTAGCTGATGCGTGACTGGACAGAATTGCTGTAAATCGTCCCGTCTTGGCCAAGCACGACGATGGTTGTGTCGATCCGGGCGACCTTGACTGCCTTGATGGCTTTCCCGCCAGGAATAGGCTCAAGGTGCAATTGGTTAATGGACTCCAACTTCGAATTCAATCTGCTCATGTTTCTCCCCTTTTAAATGTCGGCGCTGGTGGGACGGCGCTAGGCCGGCCCGCCGCTCGTTTACTTCAGAACGTGGCGGCGCACGGTCACACCGGGGGCCTGATGGACAACGCCGTTGTCCGGTTCAGGAAGCGCTGCGGGCGCGTCCGGGATAAATCCGCTGCCGGTACCGCCGGCAACGCGCAGATAGTCGACTTCGACCTTGGCGCTGTTGATGATGGTCTGCGAGACATCGGCGATCGCCTTGGCGTGATCGATGTCCATGGTCTTGTCCTTCAGGCCGCGCAGGGCGTCGAACAGGTGCGAGCGCAGCTCGGTGACGTCGTTCGTCTTCGTGGTCATGATGTTTTTCCTGTGGCGTGGTTGATCTTGCGATTTAGGGCGCAGCGCAGCTGGATCAGCTGGGCGATTTCCTTGGGATAGTTGGTGTGGTAACTGTTCCGGCGCATCAGCTCGCCGCGCGTCACCAGCTCAAGGTTCTCGATGGCGCAGTTTTGCCGGTTGCCATCCTTGAACACCAGGGCATGGCCTTTGGGGAGTGGGCCGTGCGCTTCCTCCCATACGATCAAATGCACACCGCGCCAGCGCCGCTGCAGCGGCATGTCGTCATTCACCTTGCGCTGGATATAGCCATCCTTGCTGATGCGCTCGGTCCCGATCGGCTGATAAAGCTCCAGCGCCTTGCCGCCGCGGTGGCCCTTCTTGAATTGCGTGGCGATGCCGCCTTCGTAGATGAGGCCCTTTCTTCCCTTGTTGTGCGACACCTGGCCTTTCTTGAACCGGTATTGCGCGCCGACGTTGTCGCCACGACGAAGCCGGCAGGCAGCCGGGCCGGCCAGGTAGGCATCGCTCTTCTTGAGGTCAAGCTGGGCCGCCTTCGAATAAACCTGCTGGACCGACATGCCGAGCTTTGTGGCGATGTCTGCCGTGGGCGTGTCGGGATACAGGCGGAACAGCAGCTCGACCTCGCTATCCGTCCAGAAATGACGCGGCGGAAGAATCCCGCGGCTTTTCGTCATGGTGCCACCCGCTTGAACTCGACAACCCATACCCACGGATTAGCGTCGTGCGATTTTTCTCCGTTGATGGACTTCCAAAGGCTCCAGAAGCTGTGACGCGGATCGCCGAAGGTGTGGCCTTCGTCCTTGTGGCTGTAGTCGATCCAGCGGTAATCTGTTTCAGAGACACGCCGCAGACCGACACCTTCGGCTTCTGCGTCCACTCGGCTGATGTCGCTCAGCCGCTCGACGCGGACGCAGGTCACTTCGAGAAGGATGCGCGAGGCCCAGCGGGGCATGTGGATGGAAGGGCGCCACTTGATTTCGCCGCGCTGGCGCGTCTGCTTTGGCTTCACCCCCTCAACAGATACTTCGTGTTCTGTGCCGTCTTGATATTCGACATTCAGGTTCCACACGTCCGGGCCGAACTTTCCGGCGCCGAGAGGGAACCGCGACATCGCAGACTTCACTACATCGAGGAAGCAGTGATTCTCCCGCACCCAAAGCCGGTCGCCGGGCTGGCCGTATGGGCAGGCCGCATTGGCTAGTGTTGTGTATCCGGACAGCCCAAACCAGTGGCCGTTCTGCTCACGCCACTCGGCGATTTGCTTGTGCGCGAGATCAACGTTTCCGGAGTGTAGGAAATGACCGCAGTCGTTCAGATGCGGCTTCACAACCCGCCGCGTCTGCGCCTTCCGGCCTTCGAGGATCGCGCGCACCATCGGCGCTTTGAACAGGATCGGGCGCTCTTTCATGCTGGCACCTCATGTTCAATTCGGAGCGCGGCCTGCACGGCCTCGATGATGCGCAGCAGGTATGCGTCGTCGTGCTTGGCCTCCCTTGCCTTCATCAGCCCGCAGTAGCCCGTCGTCAGGTTGCCGAGCAGGTATCCGGCATCACAGTCCACGAAAAACTGCTGGATGCTGCGCTCGCCCATCGCACCCCAGTATCCAGTCCATGATCGCGTGTAGCACTGAATGATGATGCGACCGGAGCCGGGGCGGTAGTTCTCTGTGATGACTCTAATTGGATCGAGCGCCGGAGCGTCGTTGATCTCCATGAGATCGACTTTTCTGTTTTCGATCCTCATGACCGCCGCCCCTTCGGTTCATGCCAGCCGTAGAGTCCGCCGTTGCGGAGCGGGCCGTATTCTTCGAGCAGGCCGCCAGCGGCATCGAGCGCCTTGAACTTGACGCGCTGGCCGGCAGCCGTGGCGAGGATGACGCAGGCGGCCTTGACCTCGTCGTAGTGCTCGCTCGGGCAAACCAGCAAATTGGCCCAGCTGCCGGAGCAGTTGACCTTGAGGGTAACTTGGGTGAAGTCGCGTTCGCTCATGGCCGCGCCGTTCCTATCTTCTTCAGCGCCGTGGCGATGTCGATCACGATCGCACCGTGGATGCTGACAGTCGGCTCATCCAGCGCGAGGGCAAGGTCGCCGTCCCGTAACTTCGGGATATCCTCGAAAGCATCCCATCCATCGACGATTCGGCGGCAGCCATAGTGACGCTTCATGCGTTCGGCGTTGGTGGTTTTCCCGGAGGCCTTCGGCCCATAAATAATGACGATGCTCATGGTTTTGCCCTCGCAAAAAGAAGCCCCGAGACGTGCAGCAGGCGCGTGACGTTCGGGGTGGGGTTGTTGGATAGCGCGATGGCGTCGGTCACCCAGCCGTAGGGGGTGATCTGCGCCAGGCGCGGATAGTCGAGGCACATGGCCTCGGGCTGGATCGTGGCCGGCGCTTGCGGCGGCGTGTCGATGGTGGCCCAGACGTCATTCCAGGGCACCGGGCAGCAATCGACGATGCCGCGCAGGTCGCCCGTGGTGCGGCCGAGGGGCACCAGCAGCAGCTCGCCGGGTTTCACGCCCAGCAAAAAGCCGCTGAAGCGAAATACCCGACCATCGACCGAGAAGGCGGCGATCATCGAGACGGAGACTTCGGTAGCGACTGCGTTCATCACAGATCCCAGAAGCCGATCTTCGGCGTGTGTGTCGGCAGAGCCGGCGTGATGTAGCGGGCTTTCTCTTCGGCGCGATCGGCGGCTTTCTGCAGACGCTGCCGCTCGCGCTTGCGGCGCCGCAATTCGGCCTGATTGGCCCTCGGCTTGGTTGCGTCCGGGAGGTTTCCAGGCAGGTAAAGCGGCGTCATGCCGTTGTTGTTGCCTTGGGTACGGCGCCAGGCGGCGATGTAGGCCAGCCCGTCGGCGCGGAACTGGCGCATCACCACATCGGTGTAGGAACGACTGGCCACGCGGATTTCGCGCGAGGCGATGGGCTTGACGGCGGCGTTGAGCGCATCGAGGATGCGCCGCTGGGGTGTGGTGAGGTCTTTCATGGCCGTAGCACCGCCAGCACGTCTGCCTCGCGCGCCCATTTGTATGTGGCGTGCTTGAGGAGCAGGCCGCCGGTGTGGCTCATCCAGCAACCATGCGCCTCAGACCAGGCATGAAGCTCCGGCAGCAGGAAGGGGGTACCGTCATCAAAGGCGGCGATCACAGCCACCTCCGGCCCTTGCGGCTTTTCGTCTTGTGAATACCAGGGGATCATCCTGCCTTCCTCCGGTAGGTGATCATCAGCATCACATAGACCGCATTGGCCAGCACCACGAACACCCCGCCGAGCATGCTGAACATCTGGCCGAGGGCCGGGTAATAGACGAGGTTCCAGAAGCCCCAGACGGTGAAGAAAAGCATACTGACAATCGAGACGCCGCGGGTTTCCTTGTGCTCCATCAGCACGCGGCAATGGTTGAGCACAAACAGGCAGGCCGACATTTCGAAGCTGGCGTTGATGAGGTCTAGGTTGTTCATGACGCTGCCACCCGCCCTTCATAAGCCCGGCGCAGCTGCGCCTTGGTGATGCGGCCGGGGGCCGTGGCTTTGGCGGCCTCGTCGAGGGCCTGCTCGACTTCTTCCTTGGTGGCGTGGGCATAAATGCCAGTGCTGGCGATCGAGCGGTGGCCGAGGGCGCGCTGGATGATCGGCATCGAGTCGCGCGCCGTGCTGTGGCGGCGGATGTTCATCGCGTAGCTGTGGCGCAGCCAGTGCGGGCTGCTGATGGCGAGACCGGCGATGCGGGCATGCTGTTTGTAGCGCAGCTCGAAGGCGCGCACCGTCACCCCCTCGCCATGCCGTCCGACCACCAGCGGATCGGTTACCAGACAATCCTGCACCACCAGCTCGTAACGCACCTTGAGCAGATCCTCGATGGCCTTGCGCAGTGGCTTGGTCAGGTAAATATCCAGATCCATCGCCTCACCCTTGCGGTGGCCCTTGGGCAGGTAGAGATAGCCGCTTTGCAGCGCGGCCAGCGCATCGCCCACCGTGATCTTGAGAAACTCGCCCAGGCGCATGCCGCTGTAGAGCAGGGCTCGGGCAGCGGCATCGTCGCGGCGCCCGAGGGCATCGCGGCAGGCCGCCTCCTTCAGTATCTTGAGCAGACGATCCTGCTCGGCTTCGGTTAAATATCGATTCATGGTTCGCTCCCGATGAATGCTCGGCTCATGAAGATCAGCCGCAGAGACAGAGCCGACAAGCCCCTGGACCAGGAAGAAAACAGCAGTGAAGAGGAGGGCAGCGCCCCAGTCGCGGGCCGTCATTGGCTGCTCGCGGCGCGTTCGACAAAACGGCGGAACTCGGCCGGGTCGCGGCGCTTGCCAAGCCGCACCGGGCGGCCCGGCGTCTTGCGGTAGAGAATCAGGTCGCCATCGCGCTCGACGGTGAAGAGGCCGTGCGCCCTGGCAATGCGGCCGGCAATCGCAACCTCCTGCGCCGGCTTCATGGCCGCACCTGGCGCTGGATGGTTTGTGCAGGCCGCGGCGAGGTGGTTTTCCAGCCCAGCACGCGGGCCTCGATCTCGGGGCGAAAGATGCGCACGAAGTCGCTGGCGATGTCGAGCCCGGCGCCCGGCGGCAGGTTGTCGACCATGCCGGTCAGGCCGCGCTTCGCCAAGGCGGCAGGAGTTGGCCTAGTCATGAGCCATGCCCTCCAGCCGGCCAAGAATCTCCAGCCAGGCAGTGACCACATCCCAGCCCTCGCGGTGCAGCGTGGCGTAATCCTTCTTGGAGATGTCGCCATCATTCAGGGCATCCATCAAGGCTGCGGCAAATTGCCCTTGTTCCTCGTCGCGCTTTAGGATGATGTTGAGCAGCTCAACGTCAGAAGCGTGCTGCTGCACGTGCAGGGCCACGAAGGCACCATCGAGGGCGCGGCAATACGCCTGCGGGATGCGGTAGTCGCCCATCAGTCGGGGCCAGATCACCGCATCGGCCAGCGTTGGAATGTGGTGGCTCGTCTCGTTGGCGTTGATCTTGTTGTAGATCGTGCCGGGAGAGCAGACGAGCAGACGAGCAAGATCGTCTACGCCGAAGTCAGTCACAGAATCATGAACCACGCGCATCAGATCGCGCGGCGGCCTGCGTCGGTTTGGTGAATCCGCCATGAATATTCCCCTATCGCTCATCGGGGCGGCGGCGGACAATCAGACTGCCGATCGTGGTGTCCGCCACGCCTCGCAAAAAGCCAACCCGGGGAGCGCCAACTCTCCGGGGCGGCGCCTACTACTTTTTCTTTGGCTTGATCTTGAGTGACGCCGCCAGGCGGGTAACGATTTCCGAATTGCGGCTGCGCCCGTTTTCCCGTGCGGAACGGGTGGCGGCATCCAGAATCTGTTTCGGAAATCGAACCGTTACGGCTGGGTCTTGCTTCGTTGCGATCATGCTCATGCCCTGAATGTCATTACACGGTGTAACCATACACGGTGTAACTATTCCATGTCAACGGCTATCGCTACACTGAATCGAATGGGAATGAGAGAAATTGCACCTTTCGGCATACGCATGCCAGCCGACTTAAAGGCCGAACTGCTTCGCCAGTCACAGATTGCAGGCCGCAGCCTGAATCAGGAGCTTATTGTCAGATTGCGTGCGAGCCTGGAGTCCGCAGCGCAGGGCGCAGTTCAAAATGGTTACACGGTGGCCGAATCGGCGCCATCTAGCTACACCGTGGCATCAACGACGGAAGCCGAGCGCGATCTATTGCTGGAGTTCAGGAGCCTGTCGCCACACAAGCAGCTGGCGCTGCTGGCGCTGCTGAAGTAGGGGGGAGCGGATGGCAAAGAAAGGCATCACCATCGGCAAGGTGCGCAGCGGCCTTTATTCGGCTGGCAAGGTGCTAGGCGACATCAATGCCGTGAAGCGTGGCACCGTGCCGGCGCGGATCGGCACGCGGATTATCGGGCCGTGGGTAGGGCGTGCGTTTGGGGCGCTGATTCGAGGGCTGTTTGGGAGGCGGTGAGATGAAAGTTATCGGCATATTGTTGGCGGTTGTTTTTTTGTCAGGCTGTTTTCCAGCCACTCGTGGAGAACTACGAGAGACGGCAGCCGCCAGGGATGAATTTACTGTTCAAGAGGGGTATCAAAGCGCCTACAGAAAGATCGTTTCGAGAATGCAGCGCTGCAATGAGTCGATGTGGATCGGCGATGCCGTTTCGGTGCGTTCAGATCTCTACACCGACATCGGGCATGGAGAAATAGCCATTGAGGGAAGCAACATGCTTCTCGGCAAGCGCGTCCAGTTGCTCATTGATGTCGCCGACGCTGGAAGCGGGACGGCCAGAGTGTCTGTATATCAACCCATCAACAAGAAAATGCTGCACGACGTGCGCAAGTGGATCGCCACGCCGGCTGATGACTGTTCGTAACGCCGGTCGCCCGTCCTTTTCTACCCCATCCTCGCCATCGGTCGAATTGAAGGGCACAGCGCCTGAGATCCCGCATAGACCTCTTCACGCTTCATCCAGTTTTTGTAGGCTTCGCTGTCAGCCCCGAACGGCTTGAAGCCGACATAACCAACGCGATCAAGGAACGGCCAGCGCCAGGCAATCAATGGCAGAACAGGCCAACGGCAGAAGAAGCGAATCACGAATCGCGGATAGCGCGGCCCAAACCACTGGCCCAAGATAGGGCGGCACACATCGCCGGAGTAAAGCCGGAACACGAAGCGCCGCCCGCCAGCTTCAGGGGTTGGATCGAGCAGGCCGCGCTCGGCGTCGTTTCGATAGTGGCAGATGATTTTCATGCCTTCGGCACCTCGGCCTTAATGGCGTCGATGCGTGCGCACAAATCGACGAAGGCCGGCGACTGCGCGGCGCCGCGCGACCGCAGCTCGTCGATGATGGCGCCGACCTGCACCGCCAGTCCTATTTCAGTCATGTATCGCTCACGGCGGGCGCGGTCGTAGTGAATTTGTTCGTTCATGGCTTACTCCGCGTAGAGAGCCGGCGCGGCGATGCGCTGGGCCTTGTTGTTGAGGGTCTTGATGCGGCAGAGCATCGACGTGCCGGATGGCTGGCTCGCCACGCTGGCGCGAGCCTTGATGATCGAGTAGGTGCCGTCGTAGCTGGCGAGGTTCGTCAGCGTGGCCGCGGTGTAGGTCGTGCCATTGTCGCGGGAAAGCTCGACCGTCAGATCGGTGCCGAGTGATGCGCTGCCGCTATCGTCTTTCCAAAGGAAATCGGAATCCATGTAGGCAGGTGCGGCAGATACGGACACGGCGGCTGGTGGAATCAACGTCATATCCAGCGGCACAGTGCTTTCATACATCTTGAACTCATGGACGCAAACATAGTTTCCGTCGCCGTTGTTGGCGCTGATGTTGAGCCGATACTTGTTGTATCCGGTCGAATTCGAAATGGTGTAATCACGCTGCTCATTGTCAGACCAGCCTGTTTGATTGGTCTGCGTATCGAGGACCACCCACGAAGACCCATTCCATCCTTCAAATGTCCAGTCTTTCGGAGCACGCGCGGCGATCTGTGGCGACGTGAAGCCACGCACCGAATACTTTGTGATTGTTTTTGCCGACCCCCAATCGTAAGCAACCCACCCGGTTGTCGTGCTCGCAACCCACGACGCGCTTGCTTTATCGAAGGCGTTCCAAGGTTCATATCCAGTGCCAATATCCGTGCTTGCACTGGCCGTTCCTGATGGTGCCGTGTTTCCGGTCATCGTCGGCACAAGGTCAGCCGTATAGCCTGCTGCACCATTGCTGTAGTAGCCAAACGCCCCCGGCGCTACATAGGTTTCGTTGCTGCTACTCGCGGCCCACTCATCCGTCGCCAGATCCCACTGCTTGCCCTGCACCAGCGCACCGGTGGTGATGGCCGAGTTGAGCATCAGGCGGATGTTGGTGAGCGCGATCTGGTCGCGGGCCACCTGGTCGGTGCTGCTGCCGATGAGGTTGAGCAGCACCTTCTTCCATGCTCCGGCAGAGGCGTCCCATACTATCGCGTAGTCGGCGGCGGCATCGGGGGTGCCGTCGGCGGTGAGGCCGGCGATGGAGGGGAACAGCACGAATGGCCGCTCGTCGGTGATGAGCGCGTTGGTGATGGCGGTGGTGCTGGTGGCCAGCGCGATCTGCGCCACAGGGATTTTGCCGGCGGTGATGGCCGGCGCGCTCGGGCTGGCGGCTTCGGCGCCGGTGATGATGCTGGCCACGCCGCTGATCTGGTCGATGACGACGCGATCGATGCGCGGATGAGTGACCGGCGCGGTGATGGTGCCGCTGGTCTGGATGGCCTTTTCGGTGAGTGCGTCGTTCACCATCAGCGAGCCGGCGGCGACTTTGACGGTCATGTCCGGTATGCTGGCGGCATAGCACTGAAAGGCGGCGGCGATGCGCTCTGCGACGGCGCTGTTGGCGTCGATCTTGGCCTTATAGGCGGCGGCGCCGTCGCTGGTGAAATCGCTGATCTGGTATTGCGCTGTGGTCATGGGTCAGGCTCCGGTGGCGGTGTAGCCGCCGGTACCGCCGACGTCTGAACCGCTGGTGTTGGATAGGTACATGGTCAATCCTGTCGCGCTGACGCTGTCATACGTCGCCAGCAATGGGGCGGCTCCATCGTTATGGACACGAATCATTGGAGCTACGTGGAAAGCGCTATCGAAAACAATGGCCGTCCCGCCAGCGCCGACAGTCAGGCCGTGCTTTTCTTCGGTGACTGGCTGGCGGTCGATGACCTGACGGAAGCCGGTGATCTTGACCACGCCGACGGCGGTATCGAGGACGATCTTGCCTTTCATGGTGCGGAAGGTCACGGTGCCCAGCGTCCAGTCTTCAAAGCCGTCATAGCTGCCGGCCGAGACTTTGTAATCGACCAGGTGCTTGGGGTTGGCAATGCCGGCCGTCTCACCGGGGCCGAGGACGGAAACGATGTCGCCCCAGATGCGCGCCGGCACGTCGATGCCCTTGTCTATCTCGGCCGCCTCATAGGTGCAGGTGGCGCAGGGGTCGGGAACGAACTGGTCGAACACTTCCCAGCCGTATTGATCGCAGGTGAGGTTGCTCTCGGGCACCAGCACGCCCGTCCAGTGGCGCACAAAGTTGGTGAGCGTGCCAGACCAAGCCGGTGATTCTTCAACGCTGGCGATGGCGGTGTAGCCGTCAGATGAAACGGTGAGGTCGAATCGGGCGGCGGTGTCGGAGTAGTTTTCCGAAGTGTCTTTGTAACAAGCCAGGAAGGTCCAATTACCGGGCGGAACGGCCGCACTGGTCATCGTGGCGCCACGAGGAATGTTCACCTTCGGAATGCCGTTGTTCCAGTTGGTGTCGCCAAAGTCCAGCAGGCGGATTTCGGTTACCAGCACATCAGCCTCGGTCGGCTCGTCGCAGGCGAAAATGACGACGTTTCCTTGCTGCTGGGCGGCGAAGCCGGTGACGGGGAAGGGTTTGGCGTCTTTGCCGCGAATGACATGGCTTGCTGTTGCGCGGCCAGCAACACCATCCATGCGTCCGACGCCGTCATAGACAGAAACCTCGACGGCAACGCTGCCAGCGTCGGCCGTGACCACCTCGAACCGCCTACCGGTGGAAGATGAGGCTGGCTGTAATGGCTCACCACTGAAAGCGTAGCGCACCTGCACGGCAGCGACATCGCCAGCCACATCCCACGTGGCGATGATTTTGACAGCGTAGCTGTTTCCTGCCGATATCAATTCATCGACGATGGTCAGATTCTCTATGGTTGGCAACCCGCCCGGCCCGGCCACTGGCGGCGTCCAGGTGTAGGGGTTGGTCTTGCTGGCGTAGTAGGCGGGATCGTCGTCAGCCGCTTCGAGGCGCACGCGGGCGCCGCCGTCCTTGATGCTGGGCACGCCGACGATCTTGACGCGCTTTCCTGGGGTCGCCTGCGGCTCGAAGAAATAGACATAGTCGAACACCGGGCCTTGCGGGTCGCTGCCACAGTGGTAGGTGGCTTCCCCTTCGGTGAAAGTCAGCGGCGCCAGCAGCGTGACGGTTTCCTGTTCGCCGGCGAATGCTTGCACGGCGCGGATATGGTAGGTGCCGTCCGGGTGGCGCACGCCGACGTAGGGGCTGCCGGCGCTGTAGGACACGGCGCGGTCGAAGGTGAGCGTGCTTTCCGTGGCGGCCACCAGCCGGCCGGAATGCCCCCACTGCGTGAGGTCGTGTGAGAGCAGCACCACGTCGCCGCGCTGGGCTACCAGGCCCTCGAAGTCGGTTTCCCACTGCACGCGGCGGCGATGGTAACGCTGGCTGGCGGCAATCAGGTTGGCTTCGGCGCCGGCCATCGCCTTGTCGGTGCAGCCGAAGAGCTGCACATTGACGGGGCGCTGCGGTACGTATCCCACCGGGAAGCCCGGCACGGTGACGCGCACGCTGTCCTGCTTCCAGGTGTCGCGGTTGTAGAAGGTGAGCACCACCTCGTCGGCGAGCTTCTCGGTGGCATACAACACCTTGAAGCTGCCGGCGACAATGTTCGACATGCCATAGACGCCGACATGAGGCTGGTCGGCGGCGTCCCACACCACGCCCAGTTTGCCGGTGGCCCATGATGGCGAGGCGCGGCCACAGCGGGCAATGGTATCGAGGATATCGGCGCGCGAGCGCTGCGAATCAAACACGGCATTGAAACTCAGGCCTTCGGCCGTGCAGAAGGCGCCCCAGGCCTTCAGGCCGGCGATATCGATGCGACTATCCGCCAAGCCCACGCCGAAGGCCAGCCGGCCGGCAATGCTGCCGCCGCGAGAAAACCAGAGGTAAAGCCAGGCCGGATTGTCGCTTGCCTCGGTAATCCATTCCGAAGTTCCCGCATGCCAGACCGGTACCAGGCGCTGGCCGACGGCGTTGAAGGCCTCCACCTGGCCCTGCAGCTGGCCGCTGGCCTTGATGCGCAGGCCGACGCGGCGCTGGCCGGTGTAGTCGGCCGTGTCCGGCTGGTAGGTGCGCAGCGCAGACCACGAAAACTCGGAGACATTGCGGGCATCCGTGTCGTCGGCCGTCACGCGCCGGGCGCGCACTTCGTACTGGCCGGCGGTAACGTTCTTGCGCCAGGTGCGCCGAATCGGCTTGCGGCTGGCGCCGGTCAGCGTTTCGTCGAACCACACATCCCATGTGCCAGACCCTACCAGCCGGTGCTGCACCTCGATGCGGCACGAGAGCGATTCCAGCCCGCCCTCGCCGGCACGGTAAAGCTGGCCCTGAAGATCGAAAGCCAATGCCGTGGCATCGATGCTCGAGGTACGTGTGATCCAGCCAGCCGCCGATGTCAGCGCGCCGCCGGCAATGCTATCCACGTTGCCGGGCATCTGCGACAGCTTGCCGTCGGTGCCCGCTTCGAAGATCTCGACATCCGAGTAGTTGGCGATCGGCGTGTCGCCAATCTGGAAATCTGTCAGCGCAAGGTCTGCCGTGGTGCCGATGCCGAAGTTGAAGATCTGGTAGAGATACTGGTCGTCGCCCTCGAACTCGGTGTATTCCTTCGCGCCGTCGTCCGGGAAGATGCGATGCCGCCCCATGAGCATCGGCAACGGTTCGAACGGCCGCGCCCGGTTGGCGCCGCCGGTCAGGGCATAAGTGGGGGAAACCTGCTCTTCGTTGTAGGTACCATTGACCTGGTCAATCTTCGGCTGTGGCGTTGATATCAGCCCATCGACGATGAGCCCGCCAACCATGCCGATCACAGCGTTAGATACCGCCATGAACGTGCTCGCCGTCATACCGAACGTGCCAAATACCGTGCCAAGATAGGCTGACGCATACGGCGCCGCCACCATCAGCGCAATCGACAGCACCGTCTTGAGCGGATTCTTGCCGCCACCACCGCCACCTTTATGCACCACCGCCCGCAAGGTAATCAGCGTGCCGGGCTTGGGCCGCACGCGGCCCCACCATTCACGCGGGACGGGCTGGCCATTCACTTCCAGCCGCCACGGCTGACGGCCGAGGTTCACGCCCATGCGGTCGAGATATTCGGCAATGCTTTCGCCGGGCAGGAATTCGGCCGTGTGGATCTCTCGGCCGGCGGCTGCGAGGATCGGATGCGGCGAGACGACAAGGCAAGGAAGGACGGCTACTTCCATTGGTAGTAACCCTCCACCGCGTAGCCATACAGGGCCAGTTCGCGCACCCGCGTGCGCACCACCTGGTCGGCGCCGCTGGTGGCATGCAGCACCCAGCCTTCGCCGCCGATCAGGCAATAGATGCCAATGTGATCGACGCGGCCGCGCGAGACGAGCAGCACGCCGTCGCCATCTTCCGGCCGGTCGGTCGGGGTGGCGTAGTCGTCCTTGCACAGGGCAATCTGCGCGTGCATCGCCTTGACCTTGGCCACGCCAGTCAGGCCGCGATAACCGCGCTCGGTCGGCAGATCGATCGCGCGGCCAAACACATCGGCGCGCACCGTGCGTGCCAGCTCGCCGCAGTCGAATGCGCCCTCGATGTAGGCGAGGCCGACGTAGGCATCAGACCAGTGTCCCATCAGAACAGCCCCGGCGCGATTTGCGGGTCGTAGCGCAGCAGCACGCCCGGCTGGTTGAGCAGGTCTTCATAGCCCAGTGCGCCGTTGACGCGCGCCCAGTCCATCTCGACGTTCGAAAGGTCGGTGGTGGTTTCCCACTCCACCACATCCGGATCGTCGCGCATCACCTGCATGATGCGCACCTGCGCGCCTTCGCCGCCGCCGCTGGCTTCCAGCCACTGCGTCAGCTCGCGGCCGACGTTGTCCATGCCGATTTCGGCGCGCGGCACCTGCTTTTCCATGTCGTTCGGCAGCGAAATGGCAAAGTCCAGCGCCACGAACAGGTTGCCCTGGTGCGTGAGGTTCTGGTTGTCGTTCACCACGCGCACCGGCGCGCCCAGATCCGGGTGCGCGATCTCCAGCAGAATCAGCGGCGCCTCACCACTGGTGGCATTCATCGAACGGCGTGCGCCGGCGGAATAGTCACGCATCCCAATACTCCAGATTCATCGGGATTTCCCAGCAGGTCATGCCGCGCACCGGCGCGATCCTGCCAAGCTGTCCGCCGACGATGCGGGCCTGCACGGTGGCGCTGGTGAGCGGGTTGGCCCAGTCAAACCAGTCGGCGCCATGGTTGAGCGTGGTGCGCACCCAGTCGATGAACGACAGGGCATCGGCCTGTGAGCCAAAGCGCGCCCGCACCGGCACATTCACCATCACGCGCGACTTGATCTTCGTTTGCTTGGGCGGGCCGCTATCGGTTTTAGTGCGCAGCAAGGCCGTCTCGCGCTCGAAGCCAAAGGCATCGTCGCGGAGGATGGTGGCATAGGAGGGCCAGGCAGGCATGGTTATCTCCGCAGCCCGAAGGTATTGGCCAGCGCCTGGCTAGCGGGGCCGTTGTCGCGCATATCGGCGACAAACAGCTTGACGAACATGCCCTGCGCATCGAAGCCGCTCTGGGCATTGGCCACGCGGATCGGCGACTGTGACTGATTCACTACTTCGATGCGCACGTTGGAAGCGCCGGGGCGGTTGTATTCAGCCGGGATGACCGCCTCACCCTTGTGCAGGTAGGCCAACCCATCCTCCGGCACGTAGGGCGTGCCAACGGCGTATTGCGGCACGCCAGCGGCAAGGCCGGCGGTGTCGCCGTAACCGGCGCTCATCGCGCCACGCAGCCAGTCCGTAATGCCGGATGACGCAGCCGAGGCCACGCCCGCCCACTCCTTGGTGATCGGGTCCATCACGGCCGAAATCACCGGACGCAGCACCAGCGTCTTGAAATACTGCTCCAGCAGATCGGCTCCGCTCGCGCCGCCATCCATGATCGCATCGGTCAGCGAACGGTTGATGTCGTCTGCCACGCGCTGGAATTCGCGCTCCTGCTTTTCGGCAGCGCGCTCAGAAGCACGGGCGGCCGACTTCTCGTATTGCTCCCAGGCGCGCTGGTGAGCCGCCTTTTCCTTTTCCTCGATCTTGAGTGTCCGCTCTTCGGCCTTGCGGATGGCATCCTCGGAGAAAGTCGCGGCATCGTCGTCGCCGCCGTATTTGTAGAAGTCGTCGAGCTGGTTCTTGTCGCCGCGTGCCAGCATGCGGTCGAGGTCGCTGATCTTGTTGCTGCCGGAACTGCGGGGCGGTACCGGGGCGTCAGGCTTCGGCGCTTCAGTCCCGGATGGCGGCGCTGAAAGTTTGTCGCGCTGGCGCAGCAGGGCGTCCAGCTCACGGCGCAGGGCTGCAACTTTTGTGCGCTGCGATTCAAGCTGACCCTGGGCGTAATCGTTGGTGATCAGGTTGATCAGCGAGGGTTCGCGACTGCGATTCCTTGCCTCGTCTTCGAGCTTCTGCAGCTTTGCCGCTTCTTCGGCAAGTTCTGTGAATTTCTCGCTGGCTGACTGCTCCGTCACCTTGAGTGGATTGATCTCGCCACCAAAGGCTTTTGTGACGGCAGCGCCGATGCCAAGCAGCACGCCTTCGAGGATCTTCCCTTGTTTGGCAGACTCGGTCATCCACCAGGTGATGTCGACAAGGGCCGGCATCATTTCATTGCCGAAGGCGATCTTCGCCCCCTCTACAGCGGTTCGCAGTCGCGTCAGGTTGTCGTTCAGTTCCTGCGACTGGCGGATGAGCTGCTCGTCGTACACCACGCCGAGCTGGTGCGCTTCCTTGGCCATGTCGCGCAGTCCGGCCGCACCGCCGTTCATGGCGGGAATCAGCTTTTCTCCGACGCCACGACCGAGCACGTCGTTGACCAGTGCCGTTTTGCTGGCGCCGTCAGCGTACCCGGACATGCGATCCGCCACTTCGCCAAACACGGTATCGAGACTCTTGACCTTGCCGCTCGCATCGGTCAGCGACATGCCCATGCTGTCAAACAGCGCGATCGCCTGCTTGTTGCCGGATAGCGCCGACTGCATCTGGTTGGCGAGGTTTTTCATGCCGGAAGTCAGCTCATTCAGGCTGACGTTCGACAGGTCGGCGATGTAGCGCAGCTCGGATATCTGCTGGGTAGGGATGCCCAGGCGCTGAGAGAGCTTGCCGGTTTCGTCGGCAGTATCCTTGATGGCCAGCGCAGCGGCCACCTGCGCTGCATTGAAAGCCACCCAGGCGCTGGCCCCGAGCGCCGCAGCGCCGGCCACGGCACCGAGACCGAGCACCAGACGGCTGGTTGCCAGTGAAGCGGCATCCATCCCCGCAGACGCCTCGCTGCCGGCGCTGGCCGCATGCGTCTTGAACTTGTCCAGTTCGCGCTCTGCTTCTCCCAGCCCCTTCTTCAGGCCGTCGACGCGCGCTTCGAGATCAACCCTGACCTGGTTGTCGCTCACGCCACGCCTCCAGTCGCGCAATCTCCACCGCCTGCAACAGTTCCAGCGACGTGATCAGCGGCCAGTGCAGTTCCTTGATGAGGTCGATGGCCGGGCTGTAGTCCAGTCCGGTTGGTCCGTTGAAGCCGCGCCGCCATTGCGTGCGCACGCGCTGGTAGAGCCACCAGATGGCGAATTCCCATGCCAGCGGCGGCGCATCGTCCTCTGGCGCCAGCGGTCGCCCGCTGGCCTTGATGGCTTGCGCGTAATCCGCCCCCCCGCCGAAGATCCATTGCGCGAAGGCGGTCAGGCGTTTTTTGCGGCATCGACCTCATCGAGGAACATCCTCACGTCGGTGGCTTGCTGAAAAAGAAAGCCGGAGATTGTGGGGAAGCGCTCGCCCAGCTTGCGTTTGTTGTCGGCCGTTGGCTCGGCCGGCATGCCGCCGACGCCGGGGCCTTCCCACTCGACCACCACAGCCTCGACGACGCGGCCGTTGTACTGGATGGCGTTGAAGTCGCCGGTGGCGGTGCGGCATTCCTTGAGAAGCGCCTGATTGGTTTCCGGTTCGAGCGGCTTGATCTTGAAGCGGCAGCCGGTTGATTCGTGGGTTTTCCAGACTTGCGGGGCGGCGTCGATCATCAGCATGATCAATACCCCGCCACGTCGTTGATCAGGGTCACCATCGGCAGGTTGCCGGCGGCGTCGCGGTGGGCGTTCCAGTCGAGGCTGGCATAGAGTCCGCTCTTGCCTTCCTTAGGGATGGCCTTCTCGACGAATTCAACGTTCGGGATATCCCAGTAGAGCGCGAAAACATCATTACCAGAGCGCCCCGCGCTGCCGATGCGAATGCGCGTGCTGGTGCCGGCGCGGGCCAGTGCGTAGGCGCTGGCGCCATCGAACACCGCCTGAATGCTGCCGGAGAGCAGTAGATCGCCCTGCTCGATGAGGCCGAAGCCTTCTTGCGGCGGCGTGGTCAGGACTTTCTTGCCCGACATGCCGTTGTTGATGCTGAAGGTGCCGCCGGTGATGGTGCCGATACCGGTCGCACCCCAGAGCGAGCCACCGCTGCCGCAGGCGCGCACGGCGTCGTAGGCGGTGGGGGTGGCGTCCCAGGCGCTGACTTCTTCAGTCTCGCTGCCGGCGATGTAGCCGAGGCTGATGTTCTGCTCCTTGGCCATGATGTCGAAGGAGAGCGTATTGATCTTGGCGCCGGACACGCGGTAAAACTTGGTGATGTCGGGATGCCCCAACTCCATCAATGCCGACGGCCGGTCGTCGAGGTTGATGGGATAGACGTGGGCCTTGAGGGTGGCCGAGACGGCAATATCGGCATCAACCTGATCGGTGCCGGGCAGGGAGGCGGCGACTACGTCGACGACGAGGCCGTGGTCGGCAGTGCCGGACGGGATGGTGAAGCGTCCGCCCGCAGTGACGTCAATCGCCGCGCCGACGGTTTCGCCGTTGGCGGTCCATTCCAGCGTCTTGCCGGTGTTGGTGTATTCCAGCGTGCCAACGCCGGCAGGGCAGGCGGTTTGCGCGTAATGGATCGTGACGCCGGTAATGTTGGTCGGCTGCTGGGTAACGGCCTTGTGGGTGGCCGGCACGCCGAGCGCCAGGGCGAGGTGGAAGCCGATCGAGCGCAGATCGAGAATGCACTCGGCCGTGCCTTGCACAGTGGCATCGCCGCAGCCGGTTTTGCCGGGCAGGGGGCTGTTGCTGATGGATGGGTCGGCCACCTTGCCGGGATCGCGCCCGACGTTCCATTTGTGGAAGGGCAGCAAAATGCCATCCGGCACGGCTGGCGCGGTGCGATAGGTAGTCTCGCGCTGGCCGAGTAGTTGCATCCGGGCGCCTTTGGCTTGGGTCATGGTGTTCTCCTTCGAAAAGTCAGTCGTGTTTGCAGCGGTCGCCGTCGCCACCGATCAGGGCCGTCAGGCGGCGCTTGAGCAGTTGCACGGCAAAGGTCATCAGCGAGGCCGAGCCAATGCCGGCCAGCAGGGAAAGGCCGATCAGGAACGGCAGGTCGTCTTTCAGTCGGTTGTAGCCGAGCATGAACAGGATCAGTCCGAGCAGGCCGCTGTTGAGCGTGGCATTGGCAAACTGGCGCAGGGTGATGTCGCGGCCGTCGCGCAGCGCGGTGGCCAGCCCGGCGAAGCTGGCGCCGATGAACACCAGAAAGCTGGTTACCCAGGGGGCGGTTTCCGGGTCTGAGAGTAGCCGGAGCAGGCGGTCAGGCATGAGCGCGCTCTCTTTCATTGCCGCGCGCCGCCGGATGGGCGGGCGACGAACCAGTAACAGGTAGCCGTGGTGGCCAGGAAGATGATCGCCCGGGTGATTTCGATCAACAGGTCCATCATCGGCTTGGTGATGATGGGATCTTTAGCGACGAACAAGTCGCTCAGGTCGTTCCACAGCAGGTACATCAGCGCCGCCCAGATCGCCAGCATGGCCAGGTCGAAAAGGATGGTGATGCCGGGACGGATCATGCCGCGCACAAAATCGACAGCGATGAACCAGGGGGAGTTTTTCGCCGCCTCGCCAGTGGCATAAGAGGCCTTGTCGCTGGCAAAGCTGGCGGCGATGGCGTTGATCTGCGCCACTTCAGCCGCACTCTCGCCTTCTTCCTGCACAACTTTGAGGCGCGCTTCGGTTTCTGCCACCATCAGCTCACGGTCCTTGTCGCGCATGGCCAGCTCGTGAGCGTTGTGCTCCTTGAGAATCTCGACTTCGCGGGCGATCTCAGCCTTTTTGGCAAAGTAATCGAGACCCTGGCGGAGTAGGGCGCCGACAATTCCAAGGGCACCGCCACCAGTGGCCGCAGCAAATACACCACCAAGCATTTCAAGCATCATGAATCTCCAGTTCGAAAGGTTCTCCTGCAGGGATAATTGATTCGAAGCGCCGCACGGCAGGCATTGATCTCAGGACGGCCGCCTGCCCTTTGATGAAGCCAAGTGCCTCACCAATGGCGATGCAGCCCTCAACTTGGGCAATAAAGCCGCGCGTCTTGTCGCCCATCAGGTTGGCAGAATGAAAGAGCACCCCGGACCGGTCACGAACACCCATGATTCGGTAGGTCGAGCGCTTGAGGCGCGGCGACCGCGCCCACACGCAACGGTAGACGCCGGCCGGGATGCACGAGAGTCCGCGTGCGTTGTCGCGCCACGGCAGTTCGCCAGTGAAGGCGGAAAATCCTTCGGTTGTCAGGCGACCGAAGGTGCCCATATCAGTGCTGTGCCGACGGTCGATGCGCACGCGCCTCATGTTGCCCACTCCAGTTCCAAAACAAACCAGCCATACGGGTGCTCAAGCTGCGCGGACTGGCGAAAGTCTTTGAGGTCGAGGCAGCGCAGTGCGTCGGGGCCGGTACGCAGGGCGTTCAGCACTTCTTCGAAGAGCGTCAGCTCGGCCTGCTCGATGGCCAGCGACTCGGCGTTTTCGGCGACCTTGATCTGGCCGATTAGCGCGGCCCGGGCGATGGCATCGAGGCCGAGGCGGCCGTTGAGGTTCTGGTAGTTGCCTTCGCCGCTGGAGACCAGCGTCAGCACACCGGCCAGAAGGTCGGCGGCCTTGTGCTGTGCCGGGTCTTTGAGGCTGCGCGTGATGACGCGCGTCGGGCAGGCGTCGGTCAGCTGCGTGGCGATCATGGCCAGGTAGTCGTCGCGCTCAGACACGCTGCGCCTCCTGTGCCGCACGGGCGGCGGCGGCCTGCACGTTGGCGATGATGCGGGCCTGCTGGCTCTCGAAGGCGGGTTGCATGTAGGGCTGCGCCTTGATGCCCTTGCGGCCGATGGCCCGGGCGATCAGGAAGGTGGTGCGGTCGAGTTCCTTGCCGGTCTGGCGGGTTTTCTGTTTGACCCATTCCATCAGGCCGCTGCTGGTGCCGGGCATCTTGCCGGGGGCGCGACCGTCTTCAACGGCCCGGGCGTAATTCACACCGGTGGCAACGCGGAAATGCAGCTCACCGACCTGTTCGGCGCGGATCGAGTTGGTCAGGGTCGAGAATGCCTTGGGCGCATTGCTCTTCGCGGTGCGCGCCAGTTCTCCGGCCCCGCGCCACAGCGCATCGTGTACTGCCTTGAACACACCACTATCGACGCGCAACAACATTGCCCTGGCGGCGGCGTCGCGGATATCGATGCGGAGTTCCATCAGCGCACCGCTCCTTCGAATTCGGTCATCAGCACTTGGAAGAGTGCAGCCGGGGTGCCGTTCCTTGGCGTGCCGGTGTAGCCGTCGCGCATATGCACCGGCTTGCCGATGTTGCGCATCGCCAGCTCGCGCAGGGCTTCGGCCTGGGCGCGCAGCAGCAGCAGGGCGCGGTCGCCTGCGGCGATGGTGGTATCTGCCGCTGCGGCGCCGATGGCATGGGCGGCGCGGTAGAGATACTGGAAGGCGCTGCCCAGCGCCAGGATGTGGGCGGCCGATGGTGATGGGGTGAAGACGATCAGCTTGCTGCCGGCCGGGCCGACCACACGCAGGCGGGGCAGGGGGCCGGGGTAGCTGGCCTCCCACGGTTGCGGCATGGTGCCGCGGCTTGACCACAGTTCGCTATCGACGTCGTCCAGGTCGGCCGGGGCGGCATAGCTGGCAGTGTCGGCGGTGAGTGTGAGCGTGCCGGGCTTGACCAGGGGACGCACCCGACCGAAGTCGAGCGCGGCGACGTTCAGATGGCGCACGAAGTCGGCGTCGTCGGCAGCCACAAAGACGCTCGCCGCATCGTGCAGCGAGGCCTTGAGGTCGGCTACCAGGTCAGCCTGTGACATCGTGCCGGCCATGCTTAGTTGCTACCTTCTTCGCCAGCGCCTTTCTCGGCGCGGGTCAGTTGCTCTTCGGCGATGGCGCCCAGCAGCGTGGTGCGCGGCGATTCGGCGAGCTGCTCGGCGGTGCCAAGGGCGTCCAGTTCCTCGTCGGAAAACGTCGGCAGCAGTTCCTTGAGGTCTTTGACGCTGTGCGCCAGCAGTTCGGCAATCGGGTCGATTTCCGGCTCTTCGGCAACCGGCTCGGGCGCGGCCGGGCGCAGATGCAGCGGCACCTGGTCGGCGTTGAAGTGGCGCGTCTCGCCGGCCGGGATCATCTGGCCGGCCACATAGATTGGCATCTTGTTGTTGTTGGTGACGGGGACTTTTTCGTTCATGGTGTTCTCCGGTAAAAGCCCCCTCCGGCGAACCGGAGGGGGAAAGGCCCAACATGGAGGAGTCGATTACCGATCCACGCGCGCCGTCGCGCTGTAGAGCACGATGCTGGTGAGGCCGGCCTTGAGCTGCGTGGGCGTGTGCAGGAACACGAACTGGTCGCCGTAGGCTTCCTTCTTGCCGGTGAAGCGGCCGTTGCTGTCCTTCTGGTCCTGCAACTGACCCATGGTCCAGGCCTTGGCCATGCGGAAGCGGGTCAGGCCGCGCTCACCAATCAGAACGCGCTGGTCGCCCATTGCCAGCCCAGGCGCAAATGACTTGTAGTTCGGCACGCCCTTGACTAGGCCGAGGTTGCCAATGCTGTCCAGATTGGTGCCGTTGCGGGCGCCATTGGCGGTAAATGCGGCGGCCTGCTCGACCGAAGACATCACTGTGCCGCTCATCAGGCCGAAGTTGCAGGCATGGAAACGCTGCTCTTCGATCACCGACTTGCGCAAGGCGTAGCGGTAGAGGAAGGTATCCCAGTGATCCTTGGCGGTCGCGCTACCCAGATCGGTGTCGAACTTGTACACGTTGGTGGTGTAGGTGTAGGACGCGACGACGGCATGCGTGTTGGTGGGCGGCGATACAGCGCCGGATTCATCGACAAAACTGATCTCGCCGAGGTTGTAGTCAATCGAGTAGTAGAGGCCGGCGGTCTGCGTGCCGGTGCCGTCGTACTCGGTGATCGTGACGTTGTTGCTCTTCACCACCACCGGGTAGAGTGTGCTACCCACTTGGCTGCCCTGCATGTTGTAGAGCTTCTTCGGACGCACCACAGGGAAGTTGTTCAGCACGAAGATGCTCTTGGTGCCGTCGGCAGTCGCCACAGCTTCGTTGGTCACTGCCGTGGACGCGTACTGGTCGGAGGCATTCAACTGCTCGTTGAAGATCAGGCGCTCGTTATCCTCGCCGATGATGCGGATGGCGTTCTGGGCGTTCTCGGACAACACATCCCAATTGAGCTGCCCATTGCCGGTGAGGTAACGCAACTCGTCCGACACCTCGAAGGCAAGTTTCTGCGGGATGATGTAGGCATCCTCAATCGCCTGCTTGACGCCGGCACGCGGGATCGCGCCGCCCTCATAAACGCGGGTGCTGTCACGGCTGGCGCCCGTGGCGTCGCGGTAGCTGTACGGGATGCCGTGCGTGCTGGTGAAGGGGGCGATGCCGGCATTGACGAACTGCATGCCAACCAGACCGTAAAGCGTCTCGCGAATTACCGTGCGCTCGAAGGTGGTCGGCACAGCCACGTCGGACACAATGCCATCGCCGCCGGCCAGCATCTTGTGCTCGCGGTGCAGTTGTGCGCCATGCTGGGCATCGAAGGCAGCTAATACCTTGTCGGCCAGCTCCTTGTTGGCCTCCTGCAGCGCGCCATTGGTCGCGGCAAAGCGGCGGGAAGCCGGCATGCTGGCAATCCCGAGGCGACGATCGACAACTTCCTGCAGCGCCTTGACCTCGTTGCTCGAATCGACCGAGATATGCGCCGAGCCGGAGAACTGGAAGCCCATGCCGGAGAGCTTCTTCGCGGCGGCGAGCTTGTTGCCCATGGCGATCTGCGTCTCGGCGAAGCGCCTGACCTGATCTGCCGACATATCGGCGGTGATCAGGTCGGCAACGGATTCTGTCAGCTCCTTGCGCGTGGCTTCGTCGAAATCCTTAACGGCGCCGATGGTGTCGGAAAGCAGCTTGACGTTGGTGTCGCGCTTTTCGGCGAGCACACGGGCCGCATCGGCCTGGCGCACGGTTTCTTCAGCCATCAGCCGCTTCACATCCTCGGCAGTCAAACCGCCAGCGGGCATCGAGAGCTGCACGACGGCCGGCGTGGTGCCGATCTGTTCGGCGAGCTGCTTGCCAGTGGTTTCGAAGCTGGCCAGCAGCAGCTTGGCCTGGGCTTCGTCGGTGATGCCGGCGAGCGCCTTTTCGGCGGTGTCGGTCAGCGACTTGATGGTGACTTCAGAGAGCTTGAAGGATTGCAGCGAGGCGACCAGAGCCGCCATGAGGGTTTTCCACATGATTGATACCTCCTGGGTAAGTTCGGATAAAAGAGTCGGGTGAATGAAGGTCGGAACATCCGACGCTTCGGAGAGCTGGATGGGATCTAGGCGCTTGATGCACGGGCGAATGACCAGCCCTGCGCCCAGCAAAGTCGGCCCGTGTTTCTTGCCGGCTTCGTTGTCCTGCCAGTTCTCGTGATACTCGGCGCTGAGGTAGCGGTATCCCTTCTCGCGGATGGAGGCCAGCCCGAAGGGCGTCCATTCGACCAGCGCACGCAACCGGTCGCCTTCCACAGAGAGCTTGATGATTTTCCCGGCGGCGCCGCCGCTGGGGTTATGGGCCACGTCGATGAACACGTCCTGGCCGAACACACGCGCATCGAAGTTCTGCACCATCGAAAGCAGCATTGGCTTCGTGATGTCGAACTTTCCGTAGCGTGGATCGGAGAATGAACCGGTGCGCGTCACCGTCACCCAGCTCGTCGTCGCGCCTTCCTCCAGATTCACATGGAGCCCAGAGAGGGAACGCACCACCCCGGAATACGCGGCTGCTTCAAGTCGGATGAGTCTTGCCTTGCCCATTGCCACACCTCATACGTAAGGTGCGCGGCAGACTCGGGAGCGAACCAACCCCGCCGCGCGTTGATCCGATATGGATCACGCGGCGAGTGTCGCGGCAATCGCTATGACATTAAAAGGGGCAGGGGTTGTCGGATTTACTAATAAACGAGATCGGGATCATTGATCTCTTCCGGGACGTTCGGATACGCGGCCTGCAAATCCCCACCCAGCCGCCAATACTGCCCCAGCACCACAGCCATCTCCACAGGCCTGCGCAGTGGATCCGTGATCTCGTAATCGGTCGGGTGTGGATGGCCGGTTATCCAGCCTTCACGGATGGCCTGGCGGCACATGCCGGCGACGATGTCGGCGCTTTTTCCGCGCAGCTCGCCGGTCTCCTGGTTCCATTCAAATTCCAGCGGCTGGTCATGCGCGGTGGCGGGCTGCAGGGTGTAGTTACGGAACATAGTGGTAAAGCGCTCCAATCACCAGGTCGAACATTTCTCGGTCCAGCTTCAGTAGTCGATCCAGCACGGCGGGACTGCCGCCCAGCACCGACTCGAAGCCCATGGTCATGACTTCCATCGCGCCGTATTTTCCCAGATAGCGATTGCTGCCGGAGTAGATCTTGCCCTGGTACGGGTTGATGTATTTATCTTCACGGGTTACTTCATTACGCGCATATCCGATTCCCGTCAAGCTGCGCAGGCTCTTGATCGGATCGCCAGATGTGCGGCGGTGATGAAGCTCCTGGAAGAGATCATCGAGGCCGTTGATGGTGTGCTGCAGCCGGTGGGCGTATTCATGCACGGCCGTGGTGAATCGGCTGGCATTGATAACCCCGGTCGTGCCGATCGAGCGATAGAAGCCGCGGAGA
Organism: Rhodocyclaceae bacterium; assembly: GCA_030824115.1. Taxonomy (GTDB): domain Bacteria; phylum Pseudomonadota; class Gammaproteobacteria; order Burkholderiales; family Rhodocyclaceae; genus Sulfuricystis. The sequence continues at coordinate 30,050 of JAVBYI010000007.1, forward strand.
GCCCCAGCCTTGGCTTCCAGATCGCCAAAGGCATCGGCCGCCTTGGTCCAGGCATCAGGGAACAGCCGTGAAGCCGCGCGCACAAGTTCGGCGCCCTTGCCGTTGCTGCTTACCCGGGCCGCGGTACCGATGGGGCGCACGGCAGATAGATCCTGGCGCAGCACATCAGGAAGTTTCTCGGCAACGTTACCAAGGACTGCAGCCTTGGCCAGTAGCTCGTCGCCCTTGATGCGTCCTAGGCGCAGCATGTCGTCGATGCCTTTGACCGGTTTTGTATGTGGCTTGGACGGCGGCTTTGGTGGCGGGATTGCCCCGATGCGTTTCTGCACCACCCGCCATGGTGCGCGGATCATCCCTTGCTTGAGCTGGCCAGCCTTGAATACTTCGTACTTGTTCTTTCCCAGCACGCCGACCTGTTGCGCCTTGCTCAACCTGGCCAGCGCCTCGGTGGGTGTTTCCTTGCCGGCGCGATCGGCATCGGTGATCTCGTCCTTGAACACAATCTCAAGGAACGAGAGCGTGTTCGGGTGCGCCGGCCAGGGAGTTTTCTCGCGCGTCGGATAAACACCAGGACCAAGGCCGTGCAGGTTCTGCGTGGACAGCAGGTCGCAGATGTCAGGCTCGGGGTGGGCCGGGGAGAGCAGGAAGCGCCAGCCAGCAAAGTCAGGATGGTTGGCGCCGCTCATCATGTAGGCCTCACCGTGCGCACGGTTGATTTCGGTGCGCATCAGGCGCATGGCATTGTCCATCGCGCTACCGTTTCCGGTGAGCAGCTGGTCGGTTACGCCTTTAGCGATTCTGCCGGCGCCGGAGAGCGCCATCCGGTCCTGAATATCCACCGGCACCTTGTCGCCACGTGCCAGGAACTCCCGGGCCGCCTGGGCGGCGCCGTGTCCCTGGATCACGGCGCTTTCGATGGCATTCACAACGGCATCACGCGCGCCGCGATCCAAGCGCCATATCCTGTCGGAAAGCTGCAGGCCATCGGCCGCGACGAAGTTGCGTACGAAGCGCAGCGCATCTTCAGATGTCTGCATGCTGGCGGCCGTGGCCACGACGGCGCCATTGGGCTGCACCATGCCAAGCGCTGGCCGCGTGCCGTAGTCGGCGGCTTGCGTCAGCGCCTCACCCAGCAGGGCATCGCGCTCGGATGACAGGTGCTGCAGGATGCCTTCGACTTGGCCGAGCAGGCTGCGCAGCTCCTGCAGCGACAGGTTGTCGTCGGGGCCGGCATGGCGGCGGATGCGGCCGGCAATATCTTCGGCCTGCGCCTGGTAGAGGTCGATCAGCGCCTGTGCCACTTCGGCGTCGAGCGATTCGACGGCGCGGTGGGCAATCGCGGTGGCGCGGCGGATCTGCGCCGGGGTGTTCATCGGTCAGCCGTCCTCGTTCGGCCAATGCTCGGAAAGCCGGTGGCTGTGGGTGGTGCCAGATACATTAGTTGCGCTTTCACCCTTCGGCGCGTTGCCGGGGGTGATCTTCACCGTAGGGCTTGCCGTCCCGGCAGCGCCGACTTTTGATGGATCAGGGTAGGGGTTGTTGCGCTTTGCCTGCCGGTCCCGGCGCATCTGCACATCCTGCGGGTTGTAGCCCATCTCCTCGTCGATCATGTCTTGCGGCATGCCCATGGCCTGCCACTTGAGCATTCGGTCGGTGAGCTGGTTCGGCGTCTCTGTCCTGCGCTCGGCGAAGCTGACCCAGTATTCCTCGGCGTCCGGGTTTATGCCTTTGAGCAGCAGATGCAGGCGGAAGCCCTGGTCGTAGCCCCAGGCCAGCGTGTCCTGCAGGCTATCCACTTCCTCGTAGTAGTCGCGCTTCAGATCCTCCAGGATGTCGCGCGCCATGTCTTCGGTGTAGCCCATCAGGCCCTTCGGTACCGGGGTGCCGGCGAAGAAGGTATCGAGCAGGTGGGTGATGTCGCGGATCTGGTCCAGGTTGGTGTCGCCCTGGACGGCAGAAACGCCGCCCTTCCTGTTGAGGTAGTAGTCGGTGGTTATTTCGCGCTGGTCCGCCTCGTTGGCGGCACGGTACTTCGCAATATCGGCCTCGGTCGCACCTTCCAGCACATGTGCCATGCGCAGCGGGGCGCGCTGGCGGCGACGGATGACCAGATCCTGCTCGGTCATGCGCAGCTTCTTCCACACCTCGCGCGTGGCATCGAGGAAGGGGCGGCCCAGGGCGCCCATGTCGTCGAAGCTCTCCGGGTCGAAGCGCGCCATGGTCATCTGGTAGAGCGCGAAGGAGGCCAGCTCGCGGCCTTCGACGGGGTCGAACTGCACATAGGCGCGGCGCGGATCCTTAAAGCGCCCGGCGGAATCAATCTGCGGCACGATGGTTTCGGATGGCATGCGGATGCCGCTCACCACGTTCATGCCGTCATCCAGCACCCACTGCTGGCAGGCGGCGCCTTCCATCACCAGCCCACGCGCATCGGAGCGCAATTTCTCCGGCCGGTTGAGCTGCAGGCGGCGCGCGAAATCTTCCCACTCGCGGCGCAGGGTGGCGTTTTCGCTCACCTGGGAGAACACCAGCCCACCCTTGACGATGTCGCGCGCAACACGGGAATGGATGCGCTTGACGCGGCCATCGCTGCGGTCCATCTCGCGGATGTCGAGAATCGCCTGCCGCTGGTTGGGATCGACCCACAGCATGCGGTACTGATAATCCAGACTGCTTTCCGGCGTGGCGCGGCGGCCCAGCTCGTTGCCGGAGTGTTCGCCCGGCCAGAACGCGCGGGCCTTGGCGGCAATGCCCTTGCCCATCGCCCGGATGTCTTCAACGATGCCCATTCAGTCCCACCCTTTCCTTGAGCTCGGCCGTGCTTTCCAGCACCAACTGGCCGGCATGCAGGCTGTTGATCGGTTCCGGCCGCTGCGGGCCGGTGTAACTTATGTCGCGCCAGCCGATGTCGAAGCCGGCCGCGCGCAGCGCCTTGATGCTGCCGGCCATCTCGGGATGGATCGCCTTCACCAGTTCGATGTTCTTCGCCACGCGGGCCTTTTCGGCCTTGGTCAGGGGCATCAGCGCGGTGGCGCTCATGCCGGCGCTCCCAGCAGCTGCTCGCGCGTCTGGCGCTTGTGCTCGATGACGGTTGGCACGAAGGCTTCCATGCCGCGCGTGGCCAATGCCCAGGTTGCCGCGCAGTCGGCGTCGAAGAGGTCATCACCAACTTTCGGATCAGCCATCTTGAAGCTGGAATAGCCGGCTTTCGTCGCCTCGGCCTTCATGTTCGCCAACTGGCGCACGTAGGTTTTCCAGTCGGCGGTGCCGTCGGCGGTGCGGTCGAGGCGCACCAGCGGCACCTTGTGCGCCTGGCCGTTGGCTTCGTCGACCACCAGCTCGGTACCGTCGTCGAAGTAGGCAATGGCGGCCTGGCCGTTGTGATACGCGGTGCGCAGCGACGAGGCCATGCTGTGCTTCACCTGACCCTCGAAGCGGATCGGCGCGAACGGCCATGCGCCCCAGGTGCTGGCGGTACTCTGGCCTTCGCCGATGGTGCGGCGGTCTATGGTGGTCAGCCCGGCGGCGAACAGGCGATCGTTCAGGCTGGTGAGCATGCCCAGGCCGTAGGCGTCGCCCATCGCCATATCCGGCATGAAGTAGGTCCAGAAGCCGAGCAGGTCCAACTCCACTACCTTGTCATCGGTACCGGCCGGCCAGGTCTTCACGAACAGCGTGCACAGGAAGTTGCCGATCTGTTCCTTCACCACCAGCGCCGAGCGCGAGGCCTCGGGCCGTTCGCCGTGGCCGGAATGGTCGTAGCCAAAGGACACCAGCCCGCGTTTCTTGTATTTCGCCCCCGGCAGCGGATCGGCCGGCATGAGGCTGGCGGCCAGCCCCACGGCCATGGCGCGGCGGATGTACTTTTCCCAGATCCAGTTCTGGCTGGCGACGTTCTTGCCGAGAAACTGCCGAATGTATTCGGCCTCGGGCATCTGCGCCCGCATGTCGAGCATGAATTGCTCATTGAGGATGCCGAGCTGGATGCCCAGATGCACATCGATGATCGGCAGCAGGTGGTAGCCGCCGGAATCGATCAGCCCCTGCAGCACGTCTGCACCCTTGAACACGCCGGTAATGCGCACCTGGGGCTTGAAGCTGGCGGCATCGCGATCCACCCCCAGCCGGCGAGCGGCGCCCAACATGGGCAGGAATCGCGACAGCAGCCGGTCGGATGGCATGTCGTCGGTTTCCTCCAGGCTGGCGGCCGTCAGCGCGTCACCGTCGATCTGCGCCATGATGCCGTAGGCCGAGGCGCCGGACTGGTTGGCGAACAGGTATTTCGTGTCCGACAGCTGCGCCCGGCCTTGCTTGTGGGCGATGTAAGCCAGCAGCATCTCGGAACGGCGGATCGCGTCGAGGTGATAGTTCAGGTTGTTCTGCGACTGCTGCTGACGCGGCGCCACGATGCCCTCTGTCTGGTGCGGCATCGTCGCCAGGTGCTCCAGCAGGTACATCTCCTTGCAGGCCGTCTTGCCCGTCCGCCGGCACGACACGTCGACCGTGTTCGGGTGCTGATCCATCTCGATCATCTTCAGCACCTGCACCGGGTCCAGCTCGACGTTATGCACGTGCTTGTGCCAGAGCGCATGCGGTCGCAACCCGGTATCCGGGTCCGGGCGCGCGAATTGCATGATCGCCTGCTCGGCCCGGCTGGCGATGGTAATGCGCTCGGCGGCGGTGACGCGGGTCATCGGAATAACGCCTCAATAGCCAAACTGATCGGGCGGCGCGGCGGCATCATGATCTGCCACCAAATTTGATTACGCTGACGCTCAGATAGCTGCGTCATCCCAGCTCGCCGAGGAGTAAAGAAAGCCTGCCCCCTCATGCCGTCCCACCGTTCTGCTGGTTGTACTCAATCAACACCGGATCGCGCTCGCGGTTGGCGGTGGCGTTGCTCATCAGCCCGCGCAGATCCTCCAGCGCCTTGGCCTGCCGCTGGGCGTAGAGCGTCAGATCCTCGCGCGCCTGCTGCTGCGACTGCAGGCGGCCGAAGTCCTGCTCCTCGTCGTCGATCACCTTCTGGGTCATGCCCATGTCGGCGAGCGACAGGTTGTTACGCGACAGCAGTTCGCCCAGGGGCTTGAAGAGCGGGTGGGCCATTACCTCGCGCATCAGGATGCGGCGCGCACCGGTCTCGTCGACGTATTCGGCCACGACGATCTCGCCGCTGTCCTTGTCGGTGTAGTACTCCGGCATCTGGACCTTCACGCCGTCTGCGATGATCGTCTGGACGATCTGCTGCACCATGGCAAACAGAGCTGCCTGAAGGTCGGCATAGATCCCGCGCAAGTGCTCAGGCTTGCGCTGCTCGAAGGCGGCATGGTGCTTCATGAATAGCCGCGTCTGCTTGGTGCAGGCTGGCTGGCTGCGGCAGTAATCAAAATCCACGTCACACCCAGCGCAGAACGAATAGCTGCCAGGCCGTGAAGGGAAGTAAGTCGCCGTTTTCGCCGACAACCCGTGCTTCATGGCGTTGAAGCGGGTCCGCATGGCTTCCTCCGGGGTCGGGTGCCCGGCCAGATTCGCGGTCACCATGGCCTTGCCATCGGCGGTTTTCGGCCCGGTGGCGTTCTGCCAACCCTTCAGCAGCGCCAGCCACCAGTGCGCCGCGCCGGCATCCTCTCCACAGTCAGGGCAGGTGGCCGCATAACTCCATGGGTGCCAGTCTCGCTCCGGACAATCATCAACCCGCACCGGAACGGCAGAAAACGTCCGCTTGCAGCTGCAGCGGAACGTGACTTCGGTTAGCGGTTTGGAATAGTCACCATTGGACATCCTGCCGATGGTCGACAGAATCGGGTGACATAACTAGGGGCAGCAGATGTCGTGGGTAGGTATTGATCACCACTTTCTCACCACTTTCTCACCACTTTTCCACGGCTTGTTCTATCGCCTTGCGGTCTGGCGCTAGATAAAATGGTGCCCACTAGAGAAGCGCCCGGACAGATTGGCTGCCCGGGCGGAAAGAGGCCGGTTACCCAACCGCGAAAGAACTGTCAGATTAGCAAAGGCAAAGTACCTTGCGCAACGGCAGTGGTTAATGGTAAATGGCCGCTTCTCTGGTGCTTTTTTGTGAAGGAGCCATTTATGGCAGCCAGCAAAAGCAGCAATACCCGCACCTTTAAAGTCGGGCGCGATGCCGGGAGCGGTAAGCTCATCCCGGTTGAGAAAGCCAGGGCAATGGGGAATCGCGCGGTCGTGGAGACCATGAAGGTCCCCACTAAGCCTAAGAAGTAGTAATCAGGCTACCGGGGCTTCGGCCCCGGTTTTAAGCCGCCAATCTCCATCTTTGGGGCAGCTCTATTGCTATTTGCGCACCCCTATGTATAATCCGCCCCTCGATTTTCCCGTGTGTTGTTGTTGTTGTTTTGGTTCGTAGTAAGTGATGCACGGGGAGCCAAAAAAGCACGTAGTTGGCCCAGCCAAGCATGGCTGGGTTTTGTGCTTTGTGGATTGCACTTTTTGGTCGAATAATTTTTCAGGAAACCGCCATGCAAACCGCCCAGCACACCGCCCCAATCCTCCAGCACCTGAAGAAGTACGGTCAGCTTTTGGACTCCGAAATTGCCGCAGCCACAGGCATCCCCCTTCAAAAGGTGCGGACATCCCTGATCGAGTTGTCGGACAGGGGGGAAATCTCCCGCTGCAGCGTTACTCGCTTCCTTAACGGCAAGTCCGTCGAGGCGATGCAGTGCCGCGTTTCGGGTTATGTACCGCCTTCTGCTCCTGGCAGAAAACCCGGCGTCAAGTCCTGATTCCCCCTTATTACGTCGAGATAGAGTATGAGTGACACAGCTTACTGCTACCACTGCGGAAAACATCATCCCATCGAGGAAATGCGCCAGCTGACGACCAAGACCGGCAAGCGTTGGCGTTGCATCAAGAGTATTGAGGCCACCAAGGCGGATCGTGAAACGCGCGATGCGTTTGGCAAGAAAATTACCGCCAATAACAAGGCCGACTCCCAGAGTCGGGCAAGAATTACCCTGAACGCCGGGCGTACATAAGTTATTCCGTGCCCGCTCACGAGCATTCTGCTCGTGAGCCTTTTTAGCTCGGTATCAATCCCGTTGGCTTGATTTTCGATGCAATCAGTTGCCCTTTGCGGGCCCGATTGCCTAGGTGACTGCCAAGTTCCTTTGCGGTCATCCGATACTCTGCGGGTTTTCCGCCGCGCCCGCTACCCCATAACGTAAAGGCACTACCATCACCGATGGCGACTGCGGCGAGTTCATCCTTGGCGTCAATCGCTTGGATGATGGTGCCGCGCCCCTTGGCCATGGTTTTCAGCTCGGCAAGGGGGAAGAGCAGCAGGCGACCGCTGGCCGAGATGGCTGCTGCCGTCCCGCCAGCGCCGACTTTTGCCGGCATCAAGGGTTTCTCGCCCTTGTCTAGGCTCATGAAGGCCTTGCCGGCACGGTTTCGGGACACCAGATCCGCAATGCCCGCGATAAAGCCGTAGCCTCCCGAGTTGGCGAACAGGTACTGCGCCTCGGGGATGTCGGTGAGCGCGTGCGCAAGCTTGCCGCCGTCCTGGAGTTCGATAAGTGTCGCAATTGGCACGCCATCGCCACGCCCACCGGGCAGGTCGGCAACGCGCACGCTATACGCCCGCCCATTCGTGTCAATGACGACGAGCGGCCAGATCGTGCGGCTTTCCTGCACCAGATAGGGGAAGTCGCCGGTCTTGTAGGCGATGCTGTTCGGGTCGATGCCGTGGCCCTGGCGCGTGCGCACCCAGCCGTTCTTCGAGACGATGACCGTGACCGGCTCGTCAGGGATCGCCACCTCGGCGGTGCTGATCGGCGCGACGGCTTCAATCAAGGTTCTACGCTCGTCACCGTATTTCTTCGCGTCCTCGGTGATCTCGCGGACGACCAGCTTGGTGAGTTCCTTGCGGTCTTCGAGGATGCGGCGCAGTTCTTTTGCCTCCTCGGCCAGCGCCTTCTGTTCCTGCTCGATCCTGATGCCTTCGAGACGTGCCAACTGGCGCAGACGGATCTCAAGGATGTCCTCGGCCTGGATTTCCGAGAGCTTGAACTTGGCCATCAGTTCGGCCTTGGGTTCGTCGGCTTCGCGGATGGTTTTGATGATCTTGTCGATGGAGAGGAAGGCGAGCATGCGGCCTTCCAGGATGTGCAAGCGGCGCTCGACTTCGCCGAGGCGATGCGCGGTGCGGCGCTCGACGGTGGCGTGGCGGAAGGCAATCCACTCGTGCAGCATCGCCATAAGGGGTTTCTGCGCCGGGCGACCATCGGTGCCGATCATCGTCATGTTGACTGACACGTTGGCTTCGAGACTGGTGCGCGCGAGCAGCACGGCCATGAACTCGTCCTGCGGGATGCGCGATGAGCGCGGCTCCAGCACGATGCGCACCGGCTCTTTTTCATTCGACTCGTCGCGTACGGCGTCGAGCACGCCGAGCATCACCTGCTTGAGGTTCTTCTGCTCCTGCGAAACGTCCTTCTTGCCGGCGCGTGGCTGCGGGTTGGTGACGGCTTCGATTTCCGAGAGCACCTGCGCGGTCGACACGCCATGCGGCAGTTCGTAGACGATCACGCGCCACTGGCCACGCGCCAGTTCCTCGATGCGCCAGCGGCAGCGCATGCGGATGCTGCCGCGCCCGGACTCATACGCGGCACGAATGTCGGCAGGGGCGGCGATGATTTGCCCGCCACCGGGGAAGTCCGGGCCGGGCAGGACGGCGAGTAATTCGTCGAGCTGGACGGTTGGCTTGCGGATAACGAGTTTGAGCGCCTCGGCGACCTCGCGCAGGTTATGCGGCGGAATTTCGGTGGCCATGCCGACGGCGATGCCCGAGGCGCCGTTGAGCAGCACGAACGGCAGGCGCGCGGGCAGCAACGCCGGTTCGACCATCGTGCCGTCGTAATTGGGCACGAAGTCGACGGTGCCACGGTCGATTTCGGCGAGCAGCAGTTCGGCGATGGGCGTCAGGCGGCATTCGGTGTAGCGCATGGCCGCAGCGCCATCGCCGTCGCGCGAGCCGAAGTTGCCCTGGCCGTCGACGAGCGGATAGCGCAGCGAGAAATCCTGCGCGACGCGCACCATCGCGTCATAGACGCTGGTGTCACCGTGCGGGTGGAACTTGCCGATGACGTCACCGACGACGCGCGCCGACTTGACGTGCTTCGCGGTCGACGGCAGGCGCATCTCGTTCATCGCGTGCAGGATGCGGCGCTGCACGGGCTTGAGTCCGTCCTCGACCTGCGGCAGGGCGCGCGATTTCACCACGCTCATCGCATAGGCGAGATAGGCACGCTCGGCGTAGCTGTCGAGGGGTAGGGCGTCTTCGGGAAAAGTCGGCGCTGGCGGGACGGCAGGTGGAGCCGGCGGAACGGTTTCGAACAGGTCGGAAGTTTCGTGGTTCATACGTCAGCCTCGGCCAGATGGCCCTTGGATTCCATCCAGGCGCGGCGGCCGGCGGCCTCGCCCTTGCCCATCAGCAGGTTGAAAAGTTTCAGCGTTTCGTCATGGGCATCGCCACGCTCGAAGACCGGCAGCACGCGGCGCGTCGCCGGGTCCATCGCGGTCTCGCGTAGCTGCTCGGGGTTCATTTCGCCGAGGCCCTTGAAGCGGCCGACTTCGATCTTCTCGACGGGAATGCCTTCCTTGGTGAGGCGATCCTTGATCGCGGCGAGTTCGCCTTCATCCAGCGCGTAGAGCCGCTTGGCCGGGCGTTTCTTGCCTGAGGCTGGCACATCGACGCGATAGAGCGGCGGCTGGGCGATATAGACATGGCCCTGCGCCAGCAAAGCGGGGAAGTGGCGGTAGAAGAGGGTGAGCAGCAACGTCTGGATGTGCGCGCCATCCACGTCGGCGTCGGACATGATGACCAGCTTGCCGTAGCGCAGGTTGGAAAGATCAGGATTGTCCGTCGCAGCGTGCGGCTCGATGCCCAGCGCGACGGCAATGTCGTGGATCTCGTTGTTGGCGAACAGGCGGTTGGCCTCGATCTCCCATGAGTTCTGCACCTTGCCGCGCAGCGGCAGAATGGCCTGGGTCTCGCGGTTGCGGGCCATTTTGGCCGAGCCGCCGGCGGAGTCGCCCTCAACGAGGAACAGCTCGTTTTCTGAAATATCGGTTGATTCGCAGTCGGATAGCTTGCCCGGCAGCACGGCGACGCCGGACTGTTTTTTCTTTTCGACCTTCTGCGCGTTCTTCTGGCGTGCCAGCGCTTGCTTGATCGCCAGTTCGGCAATCGCTTTTCCTGCTTCCACATGCTGGTTGAGCCAGATTTCGAAGGGGTCGCGCACCATGCCGGCGACAAGCTTGACCGCCTCGCGCGAGTTGAGTTTTTCCTTCACCTGCCCCTGAAATTGCGGGTCGAGGATGCGCGCCGAGAGCACGAAGCCCATCTTGCCGCAGATGTCCTCCTGCTGCAACTTGACGCCGCGCGGTAACAGGGCATGGTGCTCGATGAAGACCTTGACTGCTTCGAACACACCGGTACGCAGGCCGGATTCATGGGTGCCGCCGGCCACGGTCGGGATCAGGTTGACGTACGATTCACAAGGCGCGGCCTCTGGCCACCAGCCAAAAGCCCAAGCGGCGCCTTCGCCTTGAGCGAAGCTCTCATGATCGGCGCCGGCGTAGTTCTCGCCTGCGTAGAGCGGGGCGACCGCCAGTTCTTCGCCGGCGATTTCCTTCAGGTAGCCGGACAGGCCGTCGGGGTAACGCCAGGTCTTTTCCAGCAGCTTGCCATCGGCTTGCTCGATCGCCAGCGCAACTTTCACGCCGGGCAGCAGCACCGCTTTCGAGCGCAAGAGGCGTTCAAGTTCGGCCTGTGGTGCGCGTGGTGCATCGAAATACTTCGGGTCGGGCACGACGCGTACGCGCGTGCCGGTCTGTCTGCCGCAGTCGCCCCGTATCGCCAGCGCCGAGATTTTCTCGCCGCCTTCGCTAAAGCTGACCGCATGAATTTTGCCTTCGCGTCGAACCTCGACCTCGACGGACAGCGAGAGTGCATTGGTGACGGCAACGCCAACGCCGTGCAGGCCGCCGGAGAAGGCATAGGCTGTGTTGCCGCCTTTCTTGTCAAATTTTCCACCCGCATGCAAACGCGTGAAGGCGAGCACGACGACAGGAATCTTCTCTTCGGGATGCAGCCCGACGGGGATGCCGCGGCCGTCATCGGTGACCGTAACGGCGCCATCTTTGGCGACCAGTACGTGGATGTTCTTGGCAAAACCGCCCAGTGCTTCGTCGGCGGCGTTGTCAATGACTTCCTGGATGATGTGGGCCGGCGAGTCGGTGCGGGTGTACATGCCCGGCCGCTCGCGCACGGGTTCGAGTCCCTTGAGGACGCGGAAACTGGATTCGTCGTAATTCTGTTTCATGGTGGGGCAAGAGATTGCCCCGCCTTGAGGGTCATTCAAGGCGCGAACTAAGCCATGAAACAGCCCTTGTTGGGTGGTTTAGCCGTTGGCGGTCAGACTTTCGGCCCAGCGGATGGCCTCAAGTTGTGCCGTATTGACATCCTGCAGCGTCAATCTCAGCGTGATGGCGAGACTTTCGATATGCTCGTAACGGCTCTGCTCCAGGGCTTCGGCCAGCGATAGCAACATGCCAAGCTGACCCTCATAGCCGAGGATGGCCCGCGTCAGGTGGTCCGGCAGCGGCAACTTGGCGAGTGCCTTGGCCAGCGGCAGGCCAAAGACGACATCCAGCATCGACAGCATGCCGACCATGAAGAGATTGTCCTGTTCGTGGGCGGGCAGCACACGGCGACCGGCCGATTCAATGAAGCGGCTGCGCGTCAGCACGGTTTTCATCAGTGCGGCGGGGGCTGCGGCATTGCCGGCGGTGTAAAGCAACAGGGCAACCCAGCGGTACAACTGCTTGTAGCCGAGAATCTGGATCGCATGGGCAATGCTGGTGACCTTGCGGCCACGGCTCATGCCGGCCGAGTTGATATAGCCAAGCAGTTTGACCACCAGCGTCGGATCGCGCTTGAAGGCTTGTTCGATTTTTCCCGGTTCGGCACCTTGGCCCACGAGATCAAAAACTTCCACCAGATTTGCCAAGCCGGTGTTCAGTTCGCGTTCCGGGAGAATTTCCGGGCGGGTAAAGAAATAGCCCTGAAAGTAGTCGAAGCCGACATCCCGACAGAACTTGTATTCACTACCATTGCCCACATGCTTGGCGATCTTTTTGACCGGGTAGTCCTTCAGGCGATCAAAGTGGCCGTACAGGGCGTAGCTGTTTTCGCTGTCCGTGGCGAGCTTGATATAGGCAGCGCGCACCAGCAGTTCTTCGCTCTCCCCGGCGAGATCAAACCCGTCCAGCGAGATAGGAATGTCACGGCGACGCAGTTCGTCGATCGTCGTCAAGGCAGCTTCTGTGACGGCACCGGGTGCGCCGTGCAGGTCGAGGACAATCAGTCCCTCCGGCAGCAGGGCAAGAAAATCGGCATCGTCCAACAGGGCGATATCGGCATTGAGAAAGACCCGCTTGCCCTCTGGTAACCAACTGCCATCCATATTGCCCAGCAGGTGTGCCAGCACAGCAGCACTCCCCTCCAGACTGTTGGATGGCGTGCCATCCTCGGCCCGGCCGGGGTAGGCATAGAGTTCGTAACCAAGAGTATCCCCATTGCGGTCGATGATCGGCTGGCGCTCGATCAAGGCTTGCTGGCTGGAGATTTCCGGGCTGTGCGGTGCATTCATGCCATGTTTTCTGAAAAATAATCTCAATCACACTTTACGACAGAAAGTGTTTCGGCTATAGTGCGCGCCTTGTTTATGCGCGCCCGTAGCTCAGCTGGATAGAGTACTTGGCTACGAACCAAGGGGTCGGGCGTTCGAATCGCTCCGGGCGCGCCAAGAACATCAACGGGTTAGATCAGAAATGGTCTAGCCCGTTTTCATTTGTATGGGGACTCACGGGGAGTCGTGTTTCAGCAGGCGGTCTCCAGCCCGCTCAGACATCACCAGAACCAGCTTCAGGCTGGCCCGTGTGGCGCCGACGAAGAGTTTGCGCATGGCCATTTCGTCCAGGTGTTCAAAATCGATTTCGGTAAATACGATGCAAGGGGCTGATTGTCCCTTGAAGCGGTAGACCGTTTCGGTAAGGATTTCGCCGTCTGAATAGATCGGGTTGCCCAGCAGGTCATATTGCCCGGTGAAGCTTTTCAGGGCATAGGGACCGATGCGGTCGAAGCCGAGCAACTGGGAATGTTCGCGTCCGCGGAAGGTGACGATGGCCATCTGTGGGCGCTTGAAGCCGGCGGCAAGGCCCTGCGCGAGGGCTTTTTTGGTCTGGTCGATCATGCCCCTCGTGTCGGTGTAGGTCAGAATCTCGACCTCTGAGCCGGTGAGCGGGCTGCCGCCTTCGATGTGGTCGGGCATCAGGCCCAGTCTGGCGAGGCCGGATAGGATATCCCGTGGCGAACGGTAGTTGGTTTCCGAGCGCAGCGTGACCCAGCCGGGCAGGGCGATCGGTGGTCGGCCGTAGAGGTTCTGCATCGGGTCTTCGAGCCACCAGGCGCGGCCTTGGGGGGCCAGCAGACGCAGGAGATTGGGTAGCCATTCCGCACGGAAATCCTGTCCTTCATCCACAATGATTTCGTCGAACAGCCAATCCTGGGGTGGGGGAGTGGTAGCAAAGCCTTGTTCGATGGTGGCGAAAGCATCGGTCTGGCTAAAATCGACTATCTGGCCAGCGGCACGCAGCATGCGGTCACCGAGTTGGTGATAGGTGCCAGCCATGGCGCTGCCGGGCAACAGATGGGCCATGTGGTCGGCCAGCGGCCGGTTGTAGCAGACGTAAAGGGCGCGACGGCCGGCGCGGTGAGCATCATTCAGCGCCGCCAGTGCCAACTGGCTTTTGCCGGAGCCGGCCGTGCCGATCACGCGCACCCGGAACGGATCGCACTCGATGCGCCGTCCCCAAGTGGCTAGGCCGCCGGCAAGGCGGGTTTGCAGTGCCTCCGCCTCACGGGCGACGGCACCAATTTCCGGCACCAGCGAGAGAATCTGGCCGAGGAATGCCTTGACCCGCTCGGCCAGCGGGGCGGGGGCGTCCAGCGGCAACAGGCCGCAAATGACGTCGATCAGTTGTTCCTTGCGTTTGGCATCGACGATGCGTGAAGGATCGACCCCGGCGATGTCGGGGCGTTTGACGAGGTGGTCGGGGCAGTAGAGCAACAAGTCGATTGGCAACTTTTCATGGCCGTTGGCGGAGAAGCGGCTTTGCAGGCCCTGCACGTTGCGGTTGAGCTGCATGGCCACCTTCTTCTCGGTGTTGCCGTAGCGCTTGATGAGTCCACTCTCGGTTTCGAGCAGAAACCCGGATTTTTGCTCGATGACCAGCAGGTGGCCGCCGGGCGAGACGATGGCGAAGTCGATTTCGCCGAACAGGGAGGCGTTCTGCTCGACGCGCATCCAGTGAATGCCATGAAAGACCGTGTATTCGTCGGGCAGGTCGCGCGCCAGCCAGGCCAGCGTTTCAAGTTCGCGCTGGGCGGCGCCGACTGCTTCCATTGCCTGCCAGTTTGCGGGAATCACCTTTGCCATCGATCTGCCTTGTCAGTCAGGGTGCTTGAGCATACTGTATTGAAAACCGGCCACCAATCCCAATGTTGGCTGTAACGTTATTTTGGAGTCTGCCATGCGCTTCGACAAATTCACCACCAAGTTCCAGCAGGCCATCAGCGATGCTCAGAGCATCGCCATTGGTCACGACAATCAACTCATCGAGCCGCAGCACCTGCTGCTGGCGCTGCTTAATCAGGAGGATGGCGGCACTACCTCGCTGCTGCAGCGTGCTGGCGTCAATGTACCGCCCCTGAAGAAGGCCTTTGATGCCGCTATCGACCGTCTGCCGCAGGTGGAAGGCCACGGCGGTGAGGTGTCCATCGGCCGCGACCTGTCCAACCTGCTCAACGTTACCGACAAGGAAGCGCAGAAGGCTGGCGACCAGTTCATCGCCTCGGAAATGTTCCTCCTCGCACTGGCCGGCGATAAAGGAGAAACCGGCCGTCTGTTCAAGGAAGCCGGCGCCCAGCGCAAGTCGCTGGAGGATGCGATCAAGGCCGTGCGTGGCGGGCAGAATGTCGAGAATCAAGAGGCCGAAGGTCAGCGCGAGGCACTCAAGAAGTACTGCCTCGACCTCACCGAGCGCGCCCGCCAGGGCAAGCTCGACCCGGTGATTGGCCGCGATGACGAGATCCGCCGCGCGATCCAGATTTTGCAACGCCGCACCAAGAACAATCCGGTGCTGATCGGCGAGCCGGGCGTCGGCAAGACGGCCATCGTCGAGGGGCTGGCCCAGCGCATCGTCAATGACGAAGTACCGGAAACACTCAAGGGCAAGCGCGTGCTGGTGCTCGATATGGCGGCGCTGCTGGCTGGCGCGAAGTATCGCGGCGAGTTTGAAGAGCGCTTGAAGGCGGTGCTGAAAGAAGTGGCCATGGACGAGGGGCGCATCATCGTCTTCATCGACGAGTTGCATACCATGGTGGGCGCCGGCAAGGCCGAAGGCGCCATGGATGCAGGCAACATGCTCAAGCCGGCGCTGGCGCGTGGCGAGATGCACTGCATTGGCGCGACCACGCTCGACGAATACCGCAAGTACATCGAGAAGGATGCCGCGCTGGAGCGCCGCTTCCAGAAGGTGCTGGTCGACGAGCCGAGCGTCGAGGCGACCATTGCCATCTTGCGTGGCTTGCAGGAGAAGTATGAGATCCACCACGGCGTGGACATTACCGACCCGGCCATCGTCGCGGCGGCGGAACTCTCGCATCGCTACATCACCGACCGCTTCCTGCCGGATAAGGCGATTGACCTGATCGACGAAGCCGCCGCGCGCATCAAGATGGAAATCGACTCGAAGCCCGAGTCGATGGACAAGCTCGACCGCCGCCTGATCCAGTTGAAGATCGAGCGCGAGGCCGTGCGCAAGGAGAAGGACGAGGCCTCGAAGAAGCGCTTCGGCCTGATCGAAGACGAGATCAAGAAGCTCGACAAGGAGTATTCCGACCTCGATGAGATCTGGAAGGCGGAAAAAGCGCAGGTGCATGGCACCCAGCACATCAAGGAAGAGATCGAGAAGCTGCGCACGCAGATTGCCGACCTGCAACGCAAGGGCCAGTTCGACAAGCTGGCGGAATTGCAATACGGCAAGCTGCCGCAACTTGAGGCCCAGTTGAAGGCGGCCGAAAAAGATGTCGGCGCTGGCGAGACGGCACCGAACAAGCTCTTGCGGACTCAAGTGGGCGCGGAAGAGATTGCCGAGGTGGTTTCGCGCGCCACGGGCATCCCCGTCAGCAAGATGATGCAGGGCGAGCGCGAGAAGTTGCTGAAGATGGAAGAGCAGCTGCACCGACGCGTGGTGGGGCAGGACGAAGCCGTGCGGCTGGTAGCCGATGCGATCCGCCGTTCGCGCGCCGGCTTGTCGGAAGAAAGCCGGCCTTACGGGAGTTTCCTGTTCCTTGGCCCGACTGGCGTGGGCAAGACCGAGCTGTGCAAAGCACTGGCCGAGTTCATGTTTGATGCCGAAGATCACCTGATCCGCATCGACATGAGCGAGTTCATGGAGAAACATTCGGTCGCGCGACTGATCGGCGCGCCGCCCGGCTATGTCGGCTACGAGGAGGGTGGCTATCTCACCGAACAGGTGCGCAGGAAGCCTTACAGCGTGATCCTCTTCGATGAAGTCGAGAAGGCGCACCCGGATGTGTTCAATGTCCTGCTACAGGTGCTCGACGACGGTCGCATGACCGATGGGCAGGGGCGCACGGTGGACTTCAAGAACACCGTGATCGTGATGACTTCGAACCTCGGCTCGCAGATGATTCAGCAGATGTCGGGCGACGATTACCAGGTCGTCAAGCTGGCGGTGATGGGCGAGGTGAAAACGCATTTCCGTCCCGAGTTCGTGAACCGCATCGATGAGATCGTTGTCTTCCATGCGCTTGACGAGAAGCACATTGCCGGCATTGCGCGCATCCAGTTGCAGTATCTGGAGAAGCGGCTGGCGCGGTTGGAGATGGCGATGGAGGTTTCCGATGCTGCGCTCGCGAGCATCGCCGAAGCGGGCTTCGATCCGGTGTTCGGTGCAAGACCGTTGAAACGCGCGATTCAGGAGCGCATCGAGAATCCGTTGGCCAAGGCGATTCTCGAAGGGAAGTTCGGCGCGAAGGATCGCATTCGCGTCGATGCCAAAGGTGGGCAGCTGCAGTTCGAACGCAGCGCATGAACGGGCGGGCGGCGCGGCCGCTGATTGATGCCGTCCTGCCAGCGCCGACTTTTCGAAAGCTATAGAATCAGTCCGTCCTGATTCTGTGCCTGCCTATGTCGGATTCCTCCGCACCTGTTCTGCTTGGCTTGATGCCGCCCCTGACGGGTTTGGTCGAGATTTACGGGCCCGAGATTGTCTGGGCGGCGCGCATTGCCTGCGACGAGGTGAATGCGGCGGGCGGTGTGCTGGGGCGGCCGCTGGAACTGCGCATCGAGGATGATGGCAGTCTGCCGGATACGGCAGTGCCGGCGGCACATCGGTTGGTGGATGCCGGTTGCGTGGCGCTCATCGGTAACCTGCTGTCCAATTCCCGCATCGCCGTGGCCGACCAGGTGGCCGAACCGCGCAGTGTGCCCTACCTGAACTTCTCGTTTTACGAGGGCAGTATTTCGGCGCGGCATTTCTTCCATTTCGCCGCGCTGCCGAATCAGCAGATTGAGCGGATGATTCCTTGGATGGCGAAGGCATTTGGCCCCAAGATGTTTTTTGCCGGCAACAACTACGAGTGGCCGCGCGGCTCAATCGATGCCGCCAAACGTGCCTTGCAAGCGCTGGGCGGCGATGTGCTCGGCGAAGAGTATCTATCGATCGGCGCCAGTCCGGCGGAAATCGAAAACCTGCTCGACCATGTTGGCCGTTCCGGTGCCGATGTCTTTGTGCCGTACTTTGCGGGTGCTGATCAAATTGCCCTGCTGACGCGTTTCACCGAGTTGGGATTCAAGCGCCGCATGGCCGTGGTGATGGGGCATTACGACGAGGTGATGGTCAGTCGGCTGCCGGCGCATGTGCGCGAAGGTTTTTTCTCCAGCAACACTTATTTCATGTCGGTCGATACGCCCGAGAACCGGGCCTGTCTGGAAAGGCTGGCGCAATTGCCAGGTGTCAGAGGCATCTGGCCTGACGGCAATGGCATGCTGTCCAACTTTGGCGAGGGGACTTACCTGTGCGTCAAGGCGTTTGCGGCAGCGGCAAATCAGGCGCAGTCGCTGGATGCTGCGGTGCTGGTATCGGTACTTGAAACCATTCAGGTCGATGGGCCGCAGGGGCGCGTGTCGATGGACCCGGTGACGCATCACGCGCACGTCAATACCTATCTGGCCTGTTGTCGGGCCGATGGCAGTTTCGACATCATCGAGCGCTTCGGTTGCCTACCACCGCAGATCCCCGAGCGCTATCGCCAGCAGAGTGCTGACAAGACAGCGCATGCTTCGTCTCTCTCCCCCCAGCTTGCCTCGCGCATGGCCTCCGAAGCTGCGGCGGCGATGCTCAAGCTGGGTACGGCGCACCAGATCCTCAGTGCCGCCGATGTTGCCGTGATTGCTACCAATACCGAGGGCCTTATTGTCGAAGCCAGTCCGCAAGCCTGTCAGATGTTCGGCTATACCTCGCAGGAACTGGTTGGCATGTCGGTTCACTTCCTGTTGCCGCCACACATGCGTGGTGCGCATGCCGAGCACATGGGGGGCTTTATTGCGGGCAAGGAGGTGTCGCGGCGCATGCGTGATCGCGGCGAGGTGGTCGGCTATCGCAAGGATGGCACCTTCTTCTCTATCGAGGCATCCATTGCCAAGGTGCAGACCGGCAAGGACTGGCTGCTGGTGGCCACCTTGCAGGATGTCAGCGAGCGCAAGCGTGTTGAGGACGAACTGGTCTGGAAAGCGACCCATGATGGCCTGACCTGCCTGCCTAATCGCACCTTGATTCGTGAACGCCTGCTCAATGCCCTGCAACGCTCGCGGCGGCAGACTGAAAGCGTGGCCTTGCTGTTTGTTGATCTCGACGGCTTCAAGGCGATCAATGACACTTATGGACATGAGGCTGGCGATGAACTCCTCAAGGTGGTGGCGACCCGCCTGAGTGAGCATGTCCGCCCGGGGGATACGGTGGGGCGGCTGGCTGGCGACGAGTTTGTCGTGCTATGCGAAAAAGTGGAACAGGCTTCGGCACTTTCGTCACTCGCCGAACGGATCAACGATGCCCTGCGCCAGACGGTGATGCTTGCCAATGGACGTGAGGTTGGCGTGGCGGCGAGCATTGGTATTGCGATTGGTCACGGCAGCACCCATGGCGCCGATGATTTGCTGCGCAATGCCGATACGGCCATGTATGCGGTCAAGTCGCGTGGGCGCGATGGCTGGCAGTTCTTCAGCGAGAGCCTCGAAGAGGAAGCGCGCCAGCGGGTGATGGTGGTGCAGGGCCTGCGCGGTGCGCTGGAACGCAACGAGTTTTCGGTGCGCTTCCAGCCTATTGTGGCTGTCGAAGGGCGCCGCGTGCTCGGGGCCGAGATGTTGCTGCGCTGGCATCCGCCGCAGGGCGAAATTTCGCCCGCAGTCTTTATTCCCGTCGCTGAAAGCACGGGCGCGATCGTGTCGATTGGCGCCTGGGTATGGCGACAGGCCTGTCTGGCAGCGCGAGACTGGCGTCAGCGCTTTGGCAACGACACGCCCTATGTCTCGGTCAATGTCTCGGCGCGCCAGCTCGATACGCTGGATATGGTGGAGCAGTTTGCCGCTGTCCTGCGTGAAACCGGGGCCGAGCCGCGTGACTTGCTGGTCGAAGTGACCGAAACGGCGCTGATGTCGAACATCGAGAGCAATCTGCGTGTTTTGCATCGCCTGGCTGAAATGGGACTGCGCGTTGCGGTGGATGATTTCGGTACTGGCTACTCTTCGCTGGCGCAACTGTTGCGTTTGCCGGTCAGCATCGTCAAGATTGATCGGGCCTTTGTCGATGGCATCGACCATCGCCACGAAATTCGTGTGGTAGCGGCTGCCATTGTGCGCATGGCCCAGACGCTGGGACATCGGCTGGTGGCCGAGGGCGTCGAGACCGAAGCGCAACTGGCCGAGTTGCGCTCACTGGGTTGCGACTATGCGCAAGGCTATCTGTTTGATCGACCGCTAACGGCTGATGCCATTCTGGAGGCCATTCAGCGTACCCCACGCTTGCCGGAGGGGTCGGCAAGCAAGCCGATTTTCTATGTGCTGTATGTCAGCCAGGCCAGCGAGCCGATGCCCACCGATCAGTTAGCCAAACTGCTCGATCAATCACGCAGTTTCAATCGCTCGGTGGGGGTCACCGGTTGCATGGTCTACCAGCATGACGGTTTTATTCAGATGCTTGAAGGGGAGCGTCATCAGGTTGAGGCGATCATGGAACGGGTGCGGCGCGATCCTCGCCATCAGCACCTTAAGGTCGTCATTCAGGGCGAGTCGGAGCGACGTGTGTTTCCGGACTGGAGCATGGGCTTCCGTGACATGAGCGCCATTTACGGCATGCCGGAATTCGAGGCATGGCAAAGTCGCACCAAGGGCCTGCTCGACTTCGCCGAGGATGCGCCGGCCTGCTACGCCTACATTACGGCCTTTGCCCGAAGCAACTAGGCGAGCGCCGCGTGGCGCGGACAATCCACCAAGTGGTCATTGACCAAGCCGACGGCCTGCATCAGCGAATAAATGATCGTCGGGCCGACGAAACGGAAGCCGCGCCGCTTCAGTTCCTTTGACAAAGCTGTGGCAGCCGGTGTGGCAACAGGCACTTCGCTCAACTGGCGCCAGCGGTTGATCACCGGGCGGCCATCGACAAACGACCAGAACAACTGGTCGAGGCTACTACCGGCTTCGTAAAGCGCCAGTGTGGCGCGGGCGTTGTCGCTGGTGGCAGCGATCTTCAGGCGGTTCCTGACGATGCCGGCATCGCCGAGTAGGCGGGCGACGTCCTTTTCGTCGTAACGGGCGATCTTCGCGACATCGAAACCGTCGAAGGCGCGGCGGTAATTCTCGCGTTTGCGCAGGATCGTGATCCACGACAGGCCGGCCTGTGCGCCTTCGAGAATCAGAAACTCGAACAGGGTGCGCTCGTCGTGGCAGGGGACGCCCCATTCCTCGTCGTGGTAACGAACGTAGAGCGGGTCTTCCCCGCACCAGGGGCAGCGTTGTGAGCTCATGATTACAGTCCCGGATCTTCGCCGCCGCCCTTGAGGGTGGCGCGCACCATATTTTCCGACAATTGCGGCGCGAACAGTTCGATGAAGTCGAAATCGAAGCGGCGCAGCCAGGCGCCGTGACGGATGGCGAGCCGTGTGGTGTTGCTCTCGAACAGGTGACTGGCGGCGAGGGTTGCCAGCGCTGTATCGCGGGTTGGGTCGAAGGCCATCTCGGCAATGATGCCGATACCCAGACCGAGTTCGACGTAGGTCTTGATCACGTCTGAATCCACGGCGGTGAGTACGAAGTTTGGTGCAACGCCGGCACGCTCGAAAACACGATCGATCTTCGTGCGGCCTGTGAAAGTGGGGTCGTAGGTGATCAATGGCCACTGGGCGAGCAGTGCAAGCGTCATGCTTTTCTGTTCCAGCAGCGGATGGCCGCGCGGCACGATGACCAGATGCGACCACTGGTAGCAGGGCAGGGTGACGAGCTTGGCTTGTCCTGCAAGCGCTTCGGTGGCGATGCCGATGTCGGCGCTGCCGTTGGTTACCCACTCGGCGACCTGCGGCGGATTGCCTTGGTGCAGGCGCAGGTGGACGCGCGGATAGCGTTCCATGAAACGCTTCACCACCGGTGGCAGCAGGTAGCGGGCCTGGGTGTGCGTCGTCGCCACGTCAAGCGTGCCGCTGGCTTCATCGGCGTAATCCTCACCGACGCGCTTGAGGTTGCCCGCGTCCTCCAGCATGCGTGTGACGATGTCGAGTACCTGGCGGCCGGGCTCAGTGATGCCCGTCAGGCGTTTGCCGCTGCGGGTGAAGATCGTTACGCCAAGTTCCTCTTCCAGTAGCCGGATCTGTTTCGAGACCCCTGGCTGTGAGGTGTAGAGCGCCACCGCCGCATTGGAGACATTTAGCCCCTGACGGGCGACCTCGTGCAGATAGCGTAATTGCTGAAGGTTCATCTATATATCCTTTGGTTATATGAATGTAACTATAAAGTATTTTTCAGCTCTATAGCAAATCGCTACGATGCGCTGCAACAAATCAATTCATCAGCGGCTACATCATGGAACTCATCCAAATCTTTTCGGGCTTTGCGGTTGGCACCCTCGTCGGGATCACCGGCGTTGGTGGCGGCGCCCTGATGACGCCGCTGTTGGTGCTGCTGTTCGGTGTCGCCCCGGCCACGGCGGTGGGTACCGACCTGCTTTACGCGGCGATCACCAAGAGCGGTGGCACTCTCGTCCATGCGCGACGCGGCCATGTCGATTGGCGCATCGTCGGCCGTCTGGCGGCGGGTAGCCTGCCGGCCGCGGTCGGCGTCCTGCTGCTGGTGTCGATCCTCGTACCGGGCGGGCTTGGCGGGGCGCACGGAACGATCACCTTCTTCCTGGGCATGGCCCTGTTGCTGACCGCCGCTGCGCTGCTGTTCCGGCGCCGTTTGCTGGCCTGGGCGCACTCCGGTCAGCGGCCGGTGGATGAGCGTGCTTGGCCGACCGTGCTGGCCGGTGCCGTACTTGGCGCCCTCGTCGCTCTGTCTTCGGTAGGCGCGGGCGCGCTTGGCGTCACCGCGCTGTTCTTCCTCTACCCGGGACTGGCGGCGATCCGCATCGTCGGCGCCGACCTTGCCCATGCGGTACCGCTGACGCTGGTCGCCGGTCTCGGTCACTGGTGGTTGGGCAGCATCGACTGGCCGCTGCTGGCCACCCTGCTGGTTGGCTCGTTGCCCGGCGTCTGGCTGGGTAGCCACCTCGCTCCCCGTATCCCCGAACGCGTTCTGCGTCCTGTTCTGGCCGGCATGCTTGTGCTGGTCGGTGGGAAATTGATTGCTGCCTGAAGAAAGGAAATCGCCATGTATGCCTATACCGAAACCGACCGCCGCATCGTCGCCGAACGCGTTATCCAGTACCGCGACCAGACACGCCGCCATCTCGCCAGCGAATTGAGCGCCGACCAGTTTCGCCCCCTGCGACTGCAGAACGGACTCTATGTCGAAAAGCACAACCCGATGCTGCGCATTGCGATTCCCTATGGCCAACTGTCGGCCCCGCAGTTGCGCCTGCTGGCGCATGTTGCCCGTAGCTACGACCGTGGGGTCGGCCACTTCACGACGCGCCATAACTTTCAGCTTAACTGGGTGCGCCTGGGTCAGGTGCCGGATATTCTGGCCGAACTGGCTCAGGTGGACATGCATGCGATCCAGAGTTCGGGCAGTTGCATTCGTGTCGTCACCACCGATCCGTTGGCCGGTGTTTCGCCTGTCGAGGTGGCTGATCCACGGCCCTGGGCGGAAATCTTCCGCCAGTGGTCGACGCTGCATCCCGAGTTTGCCGCCTTGCCGCGCAAGTTCAAGGTGGCTTTTTCAGGCGGGCCGGATGATGCGGCCAGCGTACGGACGCACGACCTGGGATTCGAAATGGTGCGCGATGCGGCCGGTGACGTCGGCTTTCGTGTCTGGGTCGGCGGGGGGCTGGGTCGCACGCCAATTCTGGCGCAGGTGGTGCGTGAATTTCTGCCTTGGACAGACCTTCTCAGCTATGCCGAGGCCATCCTGCGGGTCTACAACCTGGCGGGGCGCCGCGACAATCTCTACAAGTCGCGCATCAAGATTCTCGTTCAGTCGCTGGGGATTAAGGCCTTTGCACAGCGTGCCGAGGCCGAATGGCAACACCTGAAAGACGGCCCGCTCACGCTGATCGCAGCGGAAGTCGCCCGCATTGCCGATCAGTTTGCTGCGCCCGACTACGAAACGCTGACAGACCTCGATGCCCGTTTCGAGTTCATGCGCCGGTTTGATCGCGAATTTGCCGCTTGGGTGAAGACCAACACCCATGCCCACCGCCAGCCCGGTTATGTGGCCGTGACGCTGTCGCTGAAGGCACCCGGCCAAGCGCCTGGGGATGCCACGGCAGAACAACTGGATGCGGTGGCCGAACTGGCCGAGCGCTATGGCTTTGGCGAACTGCGTACGGCGCAGACCCAGAACCTGATCCTGCCCGATGTGCGCAAGCGCGATCTCTACAACCTCTGGCAGGAGACGCGCAAGGAACAACTGGCGACGGCGTCGGTCGGCTTGCTCACCGATATCGTTGCCTGCCCGGGTGGCGATCTGTGCTCGCTGGCCAATGCCCGTTCGCTGCCACTGGCTGCGGCGATCCAGCAGCGCTTTGGCGACCGCGGCGAGTTGGTGGATATCGGTGCACTGCGACTCAACATTTCCGGTTGCGTGAATGCCTGCGGCCATCATCACATCGGTGCCATTGGCATTCTGGGTGTCGACAAGAACGGTGAAGAACGCTTCCAGATCACGCTGGGCGGGGCGACCGGACCGGGAGCCGCGATTGGCGATGTGATCGGCCCCTCATTCCCGGCTGCCGAGGTGCCGGAAACCGTTGCGCGGATCGTCGATCACTATCGCGCGTGTCGACGCCCCAAGGAAGGCTTCATCGATACCGTGCGGCGAATCGGGACCAAAAGTTTTGCTGCCGCAGCATATGCACAAGAAATTTCCATTATTGAAGACGAAAGAGAGGTTGCAAATGGCTAACTTGATCAAGAACGGCGACATCGTTGCCAACGACTGGACAACCATCACCCTGGACGCCGAAGTTTCTCCCGGCGACGTGAAACTGCCTTATGGCAATGTGCTGCTGCCGCTGGCTGTCTGGCAAGCGCGCAAATGGGACCTGATTCAACGCCAATGGCACAGTCTGGATGGCGGGGGGAAGCTGGGCGTGTGGCTCAGCCCGGATGAAGATCCAGCGGTGTTGGCTGAGGATTTGCAGGACCTTGATGTCATCGCGGTGCGCTTTCCGGCGGCCGGCGACGGCCGGGGCTATTCCATCGCCAGCTTGTTGCGCATACGTTATGGCTATAAGCGGGAGTTGCGTGCCATCGGTACTGTCGAGCGGGATTACCTCCACTTCCTGCATCGCGTTGGCTTCAATGCTTTCGAGATCGAAAATCCCGAAGCGGCCCTGGCCAGCCTGGGTGATTTTTCCGAGGCCTACCAGCCCGCCGTCGATCAGCCGCTGCCGCTGTTTCGGCGTAGCGGCCTGGCACTGGCCGCCTGAGGATCGTCAGCATGCAACGCGAAGAATTTATCGATCTGGCCAGTCCTGAACGCGTGCGGGCCGTCGCCGAAAAAACCGTGCGTGCGCAGCGCCTGCTCCGTGAGGCAGCACGGGACTATGCCCCCGCGGTCTTTGCCAACAGTCTGGGGGCCGAGGACATGGTCCTCACCGACCTGATCTGGCGTCATGGCGACATCGATATCGGCATTTTTTCGCTCGATACCGGACGCCTGCCGGCGGAGACCTATGAGCTGATCGGTCGTGCCGAGCAGCATTACGGACGGCGTCTGAGCATTTTTTACCCAGATCGCGCCAGTGTTGAACAGTTTGTCGGCCAGCATGGTGTCAATGCGTTCTACGATTCCGTCGCGGCGCGCAAGTCCTGCTGCCATGTGCGCAAGGTGGAGCCCTTGCAACGCGCACTGGCGGGTAAAAAGGCCTGGATTACTGGCTTGCGGGCGGCACAATCGCCGACGCGTGATGGACTCAGAACCGTCGGCTACGATCCGATCAACGATCTGGTGAAGATCAATCCACTTTCCGACTGGAGTGAGCAGGACGTGTGGATTTATCTTCATGCCAACAAGGTGCCTTACAACGCCCTGCACGACCGGCATTACCCTAGCATCGGCTGCGCCCCCTGCACCCGTGCGGTCAATCCCGGCGAGGATCTGCGCGCCGGTCGCTGGTGGTGGGAATCGCCGGCGACCAAGGAGTGCGGCCTGCATGTCATCAATGGCACCTTGCAGCGAAAAGTCGGCGCTGGCGAGACGGCAGCATGAGTACGCTAGAGGTACAAGTACAGGTGCGATCGCTGACGCATCTCGACTGGCTGGAGGCCGAGGCTATCCACATCCTGCGCGAGGTAGCGGGGCAGTGCGCCAATCCGGCCTTGCTGTTTTCGGGTGGCAAGGATTCGATCGTACTGCTGCGCCTGGCCGAGAAGGCGTTTCGTCCCGGCCGCTTTCCCTTCCCGTTGCTGCACATCGATACCGGCCACAACTATCCGGAGGTCATTGCGTTTCGTGATCGCCGGGCGGCCGAACTGGGGGAAAGGCTGATCGTGCGCTCGGTCGCGGATTCGATGGCGCGCGGTTCGGTGGTACTCAAGTCGCCGACCGAATCGCGTAACAAGCACCAGTCGGTCACGCTGCTGGAAGCGATTGAGGAACACGGCTTCGATGCCTGTATCGGCGGTGCCCGCCGCGACGAGGAAAAAGCGCGTGCCAAGGAGCGCATCTTTTCCTTCCGCGATGAGTTTGGCCAGTGGGACCCGAAGAACCAGCGCCCCGAACTCTGGGATATCTACAACGCCCGGGCTCACAAAGGCGAGAACATCCGCATCTTTCCGATCTCGAACTGGACCGAACTGGATGTCTGGCAATACATCGCCCGCGAGGGATTGGCGCTACCGCCGATCTACTTCGCCCATGTGCGCGAAGTCGTCAGAAAGAACGGTCTGCTGCAACCTGTCACGCCGCTGACGCCGGCATCTGACCGCGATGTGGTCGAAACATTGTCGGTGCGTTTTCGCACCGTCGGCGACATCACCTGCACGGCCCCTGTGCTGTCCTATGCCGTCACGGTCGAGCAGATCATTGCCGAGACGGCGACCACCACCATCACCGAACGCGGTGCGACGCGACTGGACGATCAGGCCTCGGAAGCTGCGATGGAACAGCGCAAGAAGGAAGGATATTTTTGATGAGCGCCCCCGAACACCTGCCGCCCCACCTGCCTGAAATCGACAATGGACTTCTGCGTTTTCTGACCTGTGGCAGCGTCGACGACGGCAAGAGCACACTGATCGGCCGCCTGCTTTACGACACCAAGGCGATTCTGGCGGATACGCTGCACGCCATCGCCAATACCTCGCAGAAGCGTGGATTGGATGCCGTCGACCTGTCGCTGCTCACCGACGGCCTCGTCGCCGAGCGCGAGCAGGGTATCACCATCGATGTGGCCTACCGCTACTTCAGCACCGGCACGCGCAAGTACATTGTTGCCGATGCCCCCGGCCACGAGCAATACACCCGCAACATGGTAACGGCGGCCTCGACCGCCAACCTGGCGATCATCCTTGTCGATGCGCGCAAGGGCGTGCTGGCACAAACGCGGCGCCATTCGGTGATTGCTCACCTGATGGGTATCCCGCATCTGGTCGTCGCTATCAACAAGATGGACTTGATGAACCATGATCCCGCAGTCTTTGAGCGCATTCGTGCCGACTATCTGGACTTCGCCGCGCAGATCGGCATCGGGGATGTCCAGTTCGTCCCGATGTCGGCGCTGAACGGCGACATGATTGTCGAGCGCGGCGATCAGCTCGGCTGGTATGCCGGGCCGACGCTGCTGGAAATCCTCGAAAGCGCGTCGAGTGAGCATGGTGAGCGCGATGAACGCTTCCGTTTCCCCGTGCAATACGTCTGCCGCCCGCAGCAGGCCGACGATCCGATGCTGCACGACTTCCGCGGCTACATGGGGCGCGTAGAATCCGGCGAGGTTGCGGTCGGCGATGCGGTGACCGTCCTGCCTGCGGGCCGTGCGACGCGGATTCGGGATATCCAGATCGGCGGCGTTTCTTTACCGGTCGCCATCGCCGACCAGTCCGTTACCTTGCTGCTCGAAGACGAGATCGACATCTCGCGTGGCGACATGCTGGTGCGGGCCGATGCCGCATCGGCGCCGAAAAGTGCGATCCGCGCCAAGTTGTGCTGGCTGTCCGAAACGCCCCTTGACGCACAGCGACGCTACCTGATCCGCCATACCACGCGCGACGTCAAGGCCAAGCTGGCGAACATCCATCACCTGCTCGATATCACCACGCTGCAACAGCGCGATGCCACCATGCTGGTCATGAATGACATTGCCGAGGTCGGCTTTCGCTTGGCCCAACCGATCTGCTGCGACACCTATGCGGAAAATCGCGCGACAGGCGCCTTCATCGTGATTGATGAGGCCACCAACAATACCGTGGGCGCCGGCATGATCCTTTGATGTGTTCCTGCCAGCGCCAAATCTAACCAAGAAAACTTCACAAGTTTATGCGCTGCCTGCAGAAGCATCGGTGAGCGCAGCGAATGCTGCATCGCGTACATCCTCGACCTTGCCAAGGCCATTGATCTTGCGGTATTGCGGTGCTGACTTGTCGCCGCTGGCGGCCCACACGCCGTAATATTTCACCAGCGCCTTGGTTTGCAGGTGATAAATCTCCAGACGCTTCAGCACGGTGGCTTCCTGATCATCGTCACGCTGAATCAACGCCTCACCCGTCACATCATCCTTGCCTTCGACCTTGGGCGGATTGAATTTCACATGGTAGGTGCGACCAGAGGCCACATGCATGCGACGCCCGCTCATGCGGGTCACAATTTCGCTGTCCGGCACATCGATTTCGAGAGCGAAGTCGATGGGTACGCCGGCCTTCTTCATCGCCTCGGCTTGTGGAATGGTGCGCGGAAAACCGTCGAACATATAGCCGTCCTTGCAGTCGGCTTCTTTGAGGCGATCTTTGACCAGGCCGATGATGATGTCGTCACGCACGAGGCCGCCGGCATCCATAATTTTTTTGGCTTCCAGACCCAG
>JAVBYI010000005.1 GCA_030824115.1 Rhodocyclaceae bacterium
CGTTGATCACTCCAATTGCCCCTGCTCACAAATTGAGCAAGGTTAGCTAATCGAGGTGGGTCAGTTTTGGATAAGAATTTCCTGAAAAAGTGGGTCAGTTGTGAACGGCCGTCAACACAGAGTTACCACGATTTCGCTCCCACCAGAAGAAAAAATATTCCAAATGGAACCTGCGCGGGATTCTAACTGAGTTACCACGATATTTACCACGGTATGAGTCTGAATTCACACGGACAACACTGGATTTAGATGGACGGCAGAAACAATGAAAAAGCCCGCAGTTAAGCGGGCTTTTCGTATTCCGTTGGATTATGACGGACTATGTTCTGGCGGAGAGGGAGGGATTCGAACCCTCGTTAGGACATTATCCTAAACACGCTTTCCAGGCGTGCGACTTAAACCGCTCATCCACCTCTCCGCAGTGAGCCTGATGCAATATCAGGGCGCGGATTCTAACAGATAACCTTCCTCACTTAGCTTTCGCTGTGTCGTAGCGAAAGGTCGATGGCGCGCACATCCTTGGTGAGCGTCCCGATTGAGATACGATCAACGCCGGTTTCAGCAATGGCGCGGACCGTATCAAGGCGGACACCCCCTGACGCTTCGAGTTCGGCACGCCCGGCATTGAGTTCGACGGCCCGGCGCATTTGCGCCAGATCCATGTTGTCGAGCAGGATCATGGTGGCATCATGATCAAGCGCCTCAGCGAGTTGTTCGAGCGTTTCAACTTCGATCTGGATAAACACCTTGCCGCTGGCGATACTGCGGGCACGCTCCAAGGCTGGCGTAATGCCGCCGGCAGCGATGATGTGGTTTTCCTTGATCAGAATGCCATCGTATAGACCAAGGCGGTGGTTGGTGCCACCGCCGCATGTGACGGCATATTTTTGGGCCAAACGCAGCCCCGGCAAGGTCTTGCGGGTGTCGACGATTTTGGCGTGCGTGCCGGCTACGGCGTTGACATAGACGCGGGTTTGGGTCGCCGTGCCGGAGAGTAGTTGCAGGAAGTTGAGCGCAGCACGTTCAGCGGTGAGCAACGCGCGAGTTTCAGCCGCGATTTCACAGACCACTTGGCCGGCTTCGATAGTATCGCCATCTTTAGCGAGCCAGCGAATCTGGGCTGCAGCATCGAGGTGATGCAGGCAGGACTTGAACCACGCGGTACCGCACAACACTGCGTTTTCGCGACAGGTGACGACGCCCACGGCGCGGCGTGCTGCCGGCGTTAGCAGGGCAGTCAGGTCGCCACCACCAATATCTTCAGCCAAGGCGGCGAGGACATTGCACTCGATTTCGTGGGCAAGTGAAACAGGAAATCCCATGGTGGGTGTGGTCTGCGAAACTGTTTTTGTTGATGCGATTGATTTTAACATCGCGGGAAAAGCATCATGCTTTTGCGATCCAGTCGTTGAGGATCTGGCGGGCGCTGTGGATGAGTTCACCGGCGGTCAGCCCGACCGGGCCGATCTCCTGAGATGCGCAGTAATCGGCGGCGGCGCCATGCAGATGCACTGCTACAAGCAGGGCGGCTGACGCTTCCCAGCCTTGTGCCAGCAACGCCGCCAGCATGCCGGTCAGGACGTCACCGGTTCCGGCGGAGGCGAGGCCGGGGTTGCCTGTGGTGTTGATGAACCAACGGCCATCAGGGCAAACGACAATGCTGCCGCAGCCCTTGAGGACGACATGGGTGTGGAAGCGCTGTGCCAGTGCCTTGGCACTCGCCAGTCGATCGGCCTGAACTTGCTCAGTACTCATGCCCAGCAGTCTTGCGGCTTCGGCAGGGTGTGGCGTCATAAATGTCGGTGCTGACCGGACGGCAAGCTTGCGCAGCAATACGGTTCCCTGCGTGAGCAGATTGAGCGCGTCGGCATCAAGGATCAGGGGCTTGTCGCATTCCAGACTGCGCGACAGCAATTCGCCTGCCTGCAGCGACTGTCCCAGGCCCGGGCCAATGGCAATCACATCCGCAAGGGCAAAAACATCTTGGGGGGAGCGGAGCATCAGTTCCGGCTGCGTTGTGTCAACAGCTAACGTATCGAGCATGCCAACGTAAACCCGACCGGCGCCAAGTTTCAGTGCGGCACGTCCGCTGAGTAGCGCGGCACCGGCCATGCCCGACGCGCCACCGATGATGGCGACATTGCCAAAGCTGCCCTTGTGGCTATTCCTGCGTCGCGGCTTCAGGTGGCGATGAAAATGTGCGGGTGAAATTTCCTCGCCATCCGCACAAGGGATGGTGATATCCAGACTGCAGTGAATCAGCTTGCCACACAAATCCGGCCCATCGGCGGTGAGCATGCCGGGTTTGAGCGCGATAAAACTGGCGGTGCAATCGGCCTGTACGACCGGGCCGGCTGCGATCCCGGTTTCAGCGTTCAGGCCGCTGGGAATGTCGATGGACAGTACCGGGCAGGGGGTTGCGTTGATGCGGGTGATCCACTCCTTGGCCATACCTTCGATCGGGCGGGAGAGTCCGATGCCAAACAGGGCATCGACGATCAGTCCAAAATCTCCGTCGGGAAAGGCGCCAAGCGTGCAGCCGGACGTTGCCTGCCAGGCACTGTGGGCCAGACGCGTATCGAGTGGTAGTTTTTCCTGGTCCCCACAAAATGCGACGGTTACATTGCGTCCGGCTTGTTTGAGCAGGCGCGCCATCACGAAGCCATCGCCGCCGTTGTTGCCCGGACCGGCAACCACCAGAATGTCGCGTGACGTGTCTGCGAACATCTCAAGCGCAATCTGCGTAGCGACCATTCCCGCCCGCTCCATCAGCGGTGGGTTGGCGTTGGCTTCACGCGACTCAATGGCACGCAAGCTGCTGATGTTCAAGATGGGACGGCGCATGCTGGTGATTCTAGTCTGCGGGGTGATAGAGTGTGACGAGCCTGATGAGATCAATTCAGAGATCAACGAGGAGGTGGAAAGTGAATCTGAGTACCCTCTTGCCGGAAGTTGCGACGCGCATTGCAAGTGTGCGCCGCGATCTGCACGCGCATCCCGAATTGGCGTTCAATGAGACACGTACATCAGAGCTAGTCGCCAATTATTTGCGACAGCTCGGTCTGGAGGTTCATGAGGGGCTGGCCAAGACGGGGGTGGTGGCCTGCCTCAAAGCCGGCAACAGTGCGCGTGCCATTGGCCTGCGTGCCGACATGGATGCCCTGCCTTTGCCGGAGTTGAATACCTTCCCGCACCGATCGCGCCATGAAGGCCGCATGCACGCCTGCGGACATGACGGGCACACCGCCATGCTGCTTGGGGCTGCGGAAGTGCTTGTCGAGCTGTGCGATTCGGGTAACTTCGATGGCACCGTCTATTTCATTTTTCAGCCTGCCGAAGAACATGAGGGCGGCGGGCGCGTGATGGTCGAGGAGGGGCTGTTCGAGCGCTTTCCGATGCAGATGGTGTTTGGCCTGCACAACTGGCCCGGGTTGCCGGCAGGCAGCATTGCGGTGATGGAAGGCCCGGTGATGGCCGGCGCGGATCGTTTTGAAATCACCATCACGGCACGCGGTGCACATGCCGCCATGCCCCATCAGGGAACCGATGCAATCCTTGCCGGTGCGGCGCTGGTGCAGGCACTCCAATCGCTGGTCAGTCGCTCGACCGATCCGCAGGATGCGGCGGTGGTGAGCGTGACACGCTTTCATGCCGGGCACGCCGACAACATCCTGCCGGAAACCGCCATTCTCGGCGGCACCGTGCGCAGCCTGCGGCCCGAGGTGCAGGATGCGCTGGAAGAAGGCGTGCGACGCATTTGCAATGGTGTGGAAGCGACGTATCACGTGCAGATCGACCTGCAGTATGCCCGAGGCTATCCGCCCACCATCAACGCTGGAGAGGCCGCCTCACTTTGCCGGGAAGTGGCGCGCCAAGTGGTTGAAGGGGACCAGCAAGTGCTGACGCATCTCAAACCGAGCATGGGCGCGGAAGATTTCGCTTATCTGTCCCGCGTGGTGCCGGGGTGCTATGTCTGGCTGGGCAATGGGCCGGGCGAGGGCGGCTGCATGCTGCACAGCCCGCACTACGATTTTAACGATCAGATCATTGCGACTGGCATCCGCTACTGGGTGCGGCTGGTCGAAACGGCACTCAATCCCAAGACGGGATGAGTATCAACAGAGAATTGAGCGTGGGGAAACTTGGAGGCGCGAGCCGGAGTCGAACCGACCTACACGGATTTGCAATCCGGTGCATAACCGCTTTGCTATCGCGCCGAAGGCTTTAGTCCTGCCTAGGCAGGTCATCACAAGCGGCCGCCATTGTATCCAATCCACGCGGTGTTGTGTGGCAGGGGGCCAAAAGTAAAAGCCGCCCAACAGGCGGCTTCCGATTTTGTTGCATGGTTCCTTTACAGGTCGTCGTCGTACTCTTGATCCTGGTGGGGTTCCAGAAAGTCTTCACATTCCATTTGCTTCATTCACTCCTGTTGTCTTTGATTTGCGCGTTCATCATGCCCTGCTTGTGTGACAGCAACATGACAACCCGCGCAGATGTATTAATGGTTGAAACCGGGCTTAGTTGACGGGTGTTCCAGAGAACACTATTATGGAGTTCATCTGGACACCAGTGATGAATGGAGCCTTCGATGCCCCCTGCCGATCCCTCTCGCGATAGCGAATATCTTGACCGCCTGCGTGATTACTACGCGGAGGCGCGTCGCATTCCCACGCAGCAACGCATCTGCGAACTGATCGGTTTTGCATCGAAAACCGCTGCCAAGAAACTGCTGGAGCGGCTGGAGACAGCCGGTTTCGTCGAGCGAACGCCAGATGACGATGCCTGGATGCCGACAACGCGTTTCTTCGAACGGCCGCTGGCGGACATGGCCGTGCGCGCCGGGGCGCCCGACATGATCGAAGCGACTCAGGGGGACATGTTCCTCATCGACCAGTATCTCGTCCGGCAACCTTCCCGGACGCTGATGGTGCCGGTCAAGGGCGACTCCATGATCGACGCGGGCATCCACGAGGGTGATCTGGTGGTGGTTGAGCGGACCAAGGCAGCGAAATCCGGCGATTTCGTCATTGCGATTGTCGATAACGAATTCACCCTCAAGGAACTGATCCTCGAAAAGGGCAAGTTTGCGCTCAGGCCCCACAATCCTGCTTATCCCATTATTCGCCCCCAGGGACAGCTGGAAATCTTCGGTGTCGTCACCGGCCTCGTTCGCCGTTATCAGGGCTGACATGTTCTACGGCATTACCGACCTGACTACCTTTATTCTCGGCACGATCGTCATCGTTTTGCTGCCCGGTCCGAATTCCCTCTACGTGATGACAGTTGCTTCGCGTTGGGGTGTTGTCATGGGCTATCGCGGTGCCGGCGGGATATTTCTGGGCGATACGATCCTGATGATTCTCTCGGCCACGGGTGTGGCCTCGCTGCTGCAGGCCACGCCGGCCTTGTTCCTGGTGCTCAAGTATGCGGGTGCCGCTTATCTGGCCTGGCTGGGGGTTGGGCTGCTGCGTTCGGCCGTTCGTACCTGGCGGCTGGGTCAGGAAAGTGAACCTTCCATGGTGTCCGTCGACGCGTCGCGGCCATTTCGGACGGCCTTGCTGATTAGTCTGATGAATCCCAAGGCGATCCTGTTCTTCATTTCCTTCTTCATCCAGTTCGTTTCGCCGGGATATGCGCATCCCGAACTATCGTTCCTGATCCTCGGCGTCATTGTTCAAGTCTGCAGTGCCCTCTACTTGTCGACACTGATTTTTGGCGGGGCTCATCTGGCGGAACAGTTTCGTCGTCGCCGGCGTCTTTCCGCCGTGGCAACCGGCGGGGTGGGTGGGCTGTTCATCGGCTTTGGCGTCAAACTGGCGGGCGCTGTCCTTTGACACTTCCCAATGCTTGATGTCATGCAGCCGGGGCGCATCATTCTTGCCCCGATGGAAGGGCTGGCCGATGACATCATGCGCGATGTCCTGACCGGTGCGGGCGGCTATGACTGGTGTGTAACCGAGTTCGTGCGTGTCAGTGCGACGGTCTTGCCGTACAGTGCCTTTACCCGCATCAGCCCGGAACTGAAGCAGTCCTCGCGGACGAAAGCGGGAACGCCGGTGCGGGTCCAGTTGCTGGGTTCTGATCCCGAATTGCTCGCCGCCAATGCGGCCAGGGTTGCGTGCCTTGATCCTGCTGGCATCGATCTGAATTTCGGTTGCCCGACGCCCTTGATCAATCGCAACCGCGGTGGTGCGGCATTGCTGGATGATCCTGAACTTTTGCATCGCATTACCTCCGCCGTGCGGGTGGCCATGCCCGGGAAGATTCCCCTGACGGCCAAGATGCGCCTGGGTATCGGCGACACTGTGCGGACGCTCGACTGTGCGCAGGCGCTTGAAGCGGGTGGTATTGAAGCACTGATCGTCCACGCGCGCACCAAGGAGGATGGTTATCGGCCGCCGGCCCGTTGGGAGTGGCTTGCCCGCATCCAGGAGTCGGTGCAGATCCCGGTCATTGCCAACGGCGAAGTTTGGTCAGTGAACGACTATCACGTCATGCGGGGAGTGAGCGGTTGTGCCGATGTCATGCTGGGGCGTGGCGCGGTTGCCGATCCCCTGCTGGCGCAAAGAATCCGCAAGGGTGGTCTGCAGCCTGCCGAGGATGAATGGCAGTTTGTTGCCAAAATGATTGATGACTTTTGGCGGCAGGTACAGGGCAAGGTCTTGCCGAGTCAGGCGCCGGGCAGGCTCAAGCAATGGTTGATGTTGATGCGCAGGTCTTACCCGCAGGCTGATCGCTTGTTTGCTGCCATTCGGCCATTGCGCCATGCCGCTGAGGTGACGCCAGTCCTGCAGCAGATGCTGGTTTGATGGCCTACAAACAAAAATCGCCCCGGAGGGCGATTTTTGTTTTGCTGAATTCTGGAGCGGGAGAAGAGTCTCGAACTCTCGACCTATACCTTGGCAAGGTATCGCTCTACCAACTGAGCTACTCCCGCAGAACAGGGGCGCATTCTAGCGGCGAATTCGCTTGTGTCAAGCAAGATTCGCCACTTTTTTCATTACGCCTGCAAAGCAGGGCTACGCAGCGGCTGGATGGTTTGCAGTAACTGGTTGAAGACCTTGGGGGTACCACCGACGATGTTGCCGGTTTGCAGGTAGTTGCTGTCGCCGGCGAGATCGCTGACCAGACCGCCAGCTTCGAGAATCAGCAATGCACCCGCCGCCATGTCCCAGGGCGAGAGGCCAAATTCCCAAAATCCATCGATACGACCGCATGCCACCCAGGCGAGGTCGAGCGAGGCAGCACCCGGACGGCGCACGCCGGCGCTGCGCTTGGTCATTTCCTTGAAGATGGCCAAATAGGTGTCAACGTGGTCGAACATGCGGTAGGGAAACCCCGTGCCAAGCAGAGACTCTTCAAGCTTTACGCACTTGCTGACGCGGATACGCTTGTCGTTAAGGAATGCACCACCGCCCTTGCTGGCGGTAAACAGTTCGTTGCGGTTGGGGTCATACACCACGGCTTGCGTCAGCACGCCCTTGTGCGCCAAGGCAATCGAGATTGCGTATTGCGGAAAGCCGTGGATGAAGTTGGTAGTGCCATCGAGCGGATCGATGATCCACTGGAATTCGGAAGTCTGCTCAGATAGCCCGGACTCCTCGGCCAGGATGGCATGGCTGGGATAGACTTCACGCAGCGTTTCGATGATGATAGCTTCGGCAGCGCGGTCGACCTCGGTGACGAAGTCGTTTTGCTGCTTGACGCCGATGGTCAACTGGCCAAGATCGAGACTGGCGCGGTTGATCACGTTCCCGGCACGGCGGGCGGCCTTGATGGCCGTGTTGAGCATGGGGTGCATGGGTAAATAAGACGATTG
The DNA here is from genome assembly GCA_030824115.1 of Rhodocyclaceae bacterium. GTDB lineage: Bacteria > Pseudomonadota > Gammaproteobacteria > Burkholderiales > Rhodocyclaceae > Sulfuricystis. The sequence goes on from JAVBYI010000005.1 coordinate 7,820, forward strand.
AAAGGCAATGGATTCTAAACGGTTGACACCCCCCGCGCTGGAAAGCCTGCAACGTGTTCGGGTCATCTTGTGTGCCACCAGCCATCCGGGCAATATTGGCGCGGCAGCCCGCGCGATGAAAACAATGGGGCTGAATCGTCTTATCCTGGTTAATCCCAAGATATTCCCCGATCCACAAGCCGATGCCATGGCCTCGGGCGCAGATGATTTGCTGGCCAATGCAATCGTCTGCACGAGCCTCACGGAGGCCCTGCAGGGCGTGGTGTTGGCACTGGCGATGACGGCCCGGCGGCGCGAACTGGCGACGGCGCCGCTGTGGGTGCGCGACGGCGCGCTGGAACTTGTCGGCATGGCCGCGCAAGGCGAAGTGGCGCTGGTATTCGGCAACGAGACCTCGGGGCTTTCCAACGAAGAGTTGGCGCAGTGCGGTTGCTGGGCGATGATTCCGACCGATCCTGATTTCTCGTCGCTGAATCTGGCGGCGGCCGTGCAGATCATGTGTTACGAGTTGCGCATGGCCTTGTTGGGTACGCCAGCCGTGCCAACCATTCCGACAATGGTCGATGTCGGACAACTGGCGACGCACGACGAAGTCGAAGGCGTGCTGTCCCACTTTGAGCAGTCGGCTGTCGATAGCGGTTTTCTCGATGTGGCGAGCCCCGGACGCCTGATGCTGCGCTTGCGGCGTCTGTTCGCGCGTGCGCGACTGGAGCGGGAAGAGGTCAATATCTTGCGCGGTTTTCTGGCTTCTTTTCAACGCAAGCGCGGTTGAATCTTCCGAGTTAGTCATTAAGTTGACCGGGGTTATCGGGAATTCTAGAATGCGCGCAATATCCCCTTGTCCATGTCGATTTCAGTGATATTCCATGTTTGCCCGTTTGCGTGAAGATATTGCCTGCGTTTTTGAACGCGACCCGGCCGCTCGTTCCTCCTGGGAGGTGTTGACCTGCTATCCGGGTTTTCATGCCCTGACGCTGCATCGTCTGTCCCACTGGTTGTGGGGGCAGCGCCTGCGCTGGTTGGCGCGTCTGCTGTCGCATCTGACACGTATGCTAACTGGCATCGAAATCCATCCGGGGGCGACGATTGGTCGACGTGTGTTCATTGACCATGGCATGGGCGTGGTGATCGGCGAAACGGCGGTGATCTCCGATGAGTGCACCCTTTACCATGGTGTGACGTTGGGCGGTACTTCCTGGAACCGGGGCAAGCGCCACCCGACGTTGGAACGTGGCGTGGTGATTGGTGCCGGTGCCAAGGTGCTGGGGCCGATCACGGTGGCCGAGGGTGCCAAGGTGGGTTCGAATGCCGTGGTGGTCCGCGATGTCCCGGCAGGTACGACGGCCGTCGGTATTCCGGCGCGCATCGTTGAGCCGGGACGTGAAGCGGCGCGCCACGAGAAGGCTGAAAATCTTGGTTTCTCGGCTTACGCGGTGACGCGCAGCGAAGATGACCCGCTCTCCATGGCGATCCATGGCCTGCTCGACCATGCGGTCGAGACGGATCGCCGGATCGAGGCACTGCTCAAGACCATCGAGCGGGCTGGCGTTTCAGTGGAAGATGATGTCGCAACAGCCGACAAGTTTGATCCGAAATATCTGTCCAAAATTGTTGACTAAAATGATCGGGAACATATATAGTTGACTAAAGCAGTCTGGTAATCAGGTTGCTCAATTTCGAAGCCTAATCCGACCGAAGAGGAAAACCATGAAGCTGACCACTAAGGGGCGTTTTGCGGTAACCGCGATGATTGATCTCGCCTTGCGCCAGCATGCTGGCCCCGTAACACTGGCGGGCATCGCCGAGCGCCAGAAAATTTCGCTTTCCTATCTGGAACAACTGTTTGGCAAATTGCGCCGCAATCAACTGGTGGCCAGTACGCGCGGTCCCGGCGGCGGTTATACGCTGGCCAAGCAACTGACAGCCGTATCCGTTGCCGACATCATTCGTGCCGTGGATGAGCCGCTGGATGCCACCAACTGCGGCGGCATGGGGAATTGCCATGACGATACCCCGTGCATGACCCATGAACTGTGGACCAGCCTGAACAAGCGCATGTTTGAATATCTGAGCTCGGTCAATCTGGACGATCTGGTACGTCAGCAGCGCGCCTCCGTTCCGGTTGATAGTATTCCGATGAAGAAGACCGCCGCAGGCCTGCCCCGTCGCGTCACTATGATGGCGACGGCCTGAGTTCGCGCTCTACTGACATGTTCGCCCCTGCCTATCTCGATCACAACGCCACCACGCCGGTTGTCCCTGAGGCGCTGGCCGCCATGTTGCCGTATTTCAGCGCGCTGCATGGCAATGCGTCGAGTCGGCACGAGTTTGGCCGTGCGGCGCGGCGGGCAGTCGATGAGGCACGTCAGCGCGTGGCCCATGCCGTGGGTGCCCATCCCACCGAGGTGATTTTCACCAGTGGGGGATCGGAAGCGAACAACCTGTTCATCAAGGGGGCGGCAGTGCGGCTCAAGCCCGGGGTGATTGCCGTGTCGGCCATTGAGCACCCGTGCGTGCGCAAGCCGGCGCAGGCCCTGTCGCGACAGGGTTGGCGGGTGCGTGAGATTGCCGTTGATGCCGAGTGCCGTCTTGCCAGCGCCGACTTTTCAGCCGCGTTGGCCGAGCGGCCTGCACTTGTTTCCGTGATGCTGGCCAACAATGAGACGGGGGCGTTGCAGGATATCGCCGCACTGGCGGCTGAGGCTGCCACTGCAGGTGCCTGTTTCCATACCGATGCGGTGCAGGCGCTGGGCAAGATTTCTCTCGACTTTCGTTCGCTGAATACGGCGGGTGTACGCGCCTTGACGCTTTCCGCGCACAAATTGGGCGGGCCAAAGGGAGCGGGTGCGCTGGTGGTCGACAAGCGCATCGATCTGGCACCGCTGATCGATGGCGGCGGTCATGAGCGCGGCTTGCGCTCGGGCACCGAGAATGTCCCGGCCATCGTCGGTTTTGGCATTGCCTGCGAAGAGGCTGTGATGCGCTTGGCCGAATCGGCTGTCCATTTGCGTTCGCTGCGCTCGCAACTCGAAGGCGGACTGGTTGCGCTCGGGGCGATGATTTTTGCCCAGGGGGCGGATCGTCTGCCCAACACGGTTTATTTTTCGCTGCCCGGCATCGATGGCGAAACCCTGGTCGGCAAGCTTGACCGGGCCGGCTATGCAGTGGCCAGTGGCGCCGCCTGTTCGGCGGCGAATCCGGAACCATCCCATGTGCTGCTCGCCATGGGGATTGCGCCCGAGATGGCGCGCGGTGCCGTGCGCATCAGCCTCGGCGTTACGAATACCGAAGCGGAGATCGCCGGCTTCCTGCAAGCGCTATCTGCGATACATATCCAACTGAAATCCATGACCGCGATGGTCGATTAAGAACCAGGAGTTTTTCGCATGCTCAAACGTCCCATCTACCTTGACTACTCTGCCACCACGCCGGTCGATCCGCGCGTGGCCGCGAAGATGATCCCGTATCTGACGGAGGATTTTGGCAATCCGGCTTCGCGTTCCCATCCCTTTGGCTGGACTGCGGAAAAGGCCGTCGAGGATGCGCGCGAGCAGGTCGCCAAGCTGGTCAATGCCGATGCAAAAGACATCATTTGGACCTCCGGTGCTACCGAATCGAACAACCTGGCGATCAAGGGCGCGGCGCGTTTCTATGCTGAAACCAAGGGCAAGCACATCCTCACGGTGTCCACCGAGCACAAGGCGGTGCTGGATACCGTCAAGGAACTTGAGCGCCAGGGTTTTGAGGCGACCTATCTTGAGCCGCAGCCGAATGGCCTGATCACCGTTGAGCAGTTCAAGGCGGCGCTGCGTAAGGACACGGTGGTGGCGTCGGTGATGGCTGTGAATAACGAAATCGGCGTGATTCAGCCGATCGCCGAACTGGGCGAAATCTGCCGCGCCAATGGCACCATCTTCCACGTCGATGCTGCGCAGGCCACCGGCAAGATGCCGATCGACCTGACCAAACTGAAAGTCGACCTGATGTCCTTCTCGGCCCATAAGACCTACGGCCCGAAGGGCATTGGCGCGCTGTATGTGCGCCGCAAGCCGCGCATTCGTCTCGAAGCGCAGATGCACGGCGGCGGTCACGAGCGTGGCCTGCGTTCCGGCACGCTGGCGACGCACCAGATCGTCGGCATGGGCGAGGCTTTCCGCATTGCCCGTGAGGAGATGGCGACCGAGAACGAGCGCATTCGCATGCTGCGCGACCGCCTGATGAAGGGCCTGCTCGATATCGAGGAAACCTACGTCAATGGCGATATGGAACAACGCGTGCCGCACAACCTCAACATCAGCTTCAACTATGTCGAGGGCGAGTCGCTGCTGATGGCGATCAAGGACATCGCCGTGTCATCCGGTTCCGCCTGCACCTCGGCTTCGCTGGAACCTTCCTATGTGCTGCGCGCCATCGGTCGTTCGGATGAATTGGCGCATAGTTCGATCCGCTTCACGCTCGGCCGTTTCACCACCGAGGAAGAAGTCGACTTCACCATCAAGCTGCTCCACGACAAGCTCGGCAAGCTGCGCGAACTTTCGCCGCTGTGGGAAATGTTCAAGGACGGCATCGATCTCAATACCGTCCAGTGGGCGGCGCATTAATTTCAGGAGTGCATCATGTCATATAGCGAAAAAGTCATCGAACATTACGAAAATCCCCGCAACGTCGGCTCCTTCGGCAAGGACGAAGAGGGCGTGGCAACCGGCATGGTGGGTGCGCCGGCCTGCGGCGACGTCATGAAGCTGCAGATCAAGGTCGGCAAGGATGGCGTCATCGAGGATGCCAAGTTCAAGACCTATGGCTGCGGATCGGCGATCGCGTCCAGTTCGCTGGTCACCGAATGGGTCAAGGGCAAGACGCTCGATCAGGCGCTCGATATCAAGAACACGCAGATCGCAGAGGAACTGGCGCTGCCGCCGGTGAAGATTCACTGCTCGATCCTCGCCGAGGACGCGATCAAGGCCGCCGTCGCCGACTACAAGAAGCAGCAGGAGGGTAAGTAAATGGGCGTGACGCTTTCTCCCGCTGCTGCCAAGCATGTCTCCAACTTCATTGCCAAACGTGGCAAGGGGATTGGCATTCGTCTCGGGGTGAAAACCTCCGGTTGTTCCGGCATGGCCTATAAACTGGAGTTTGCCGATGCGCCCGAGCCGGATGACATCGTCTTCGAAAGTCATGGCCTCAAGCTGCTGATCGATCCGAAAAGCCTGCCTTACCTGGATGGCACCGAACTCGATTACACGCGCGAAGGCTTGAACGAGGGCTTTAAGTTCAACAACCCGAATATCAAGGACCAGTGCGGTTGCGGCGAGAGCTTTACCGTCTGAACAGCGCATGACCATTTTCGACCTCGAAACCGTTCGCCAGGACCACTTCACCTTGTTTGGCCTGCCGCGCCAGCAGGGGCTGGATGCCGAACGTCTTGAGGTGCTTTATCGCGACATTCAGGCACGTGTGCATCCCGACAAGCACGCCCATTTGGCCGACAGTGACAAACGCATGGCAATGCAATGGGCGACTCATGTCAACGAGGCCTATCAGACGCTCAAGGATCCCCTCAAGCGGGCACGCTACCTGTTGCATCTGGCCGGCCATGATGTCAAGCTGGAAAGCAATACGGCGATGCCGACCGAGTTTCTGATCGCCCAGATGGAACTACGCGAATCCGTGGCCGAGGCAAAGGCGGCAGCAGATGTCGATCTGCTCGACGATTTGCTGCGCCGTTTGCGCAAGGAGGTGCGTGCAGAATTTGACCATCTGCGCGAGGCGCTCGATGCCAAGCAACTCGACCGTGCCGGTACTTTGGTGCGGCAACTGATGTTTCAGGAAAAACTGCTGCAGGAAATCGATGACGCATTGGCTTGCGTCGATAACTAGACCCTGAGCAACAGGGAGAACACAAAAACAATGGCACTACTGCAACTTTCTGAACCAGGGGAATCTGCTGCACCGCATGAACACCGCCTCGCGGTGGGCATTGATCTGGGTACCACCAATTCGCTCGTCGCCACCGTTCGCAGTGGCATGTCTGTGGTGCTCCATGATGATCAGGGCCGTCCTCTGCTGCCTTCCATTGTGCGGTATGCCGCCGATGGCACCCGTGAGGTGGGGTATGAGGCGCAGGTGCATCAGTCGCTTGATCCGCGCAATACGATTGTCTCGGTCAAGCGCTTCATGGGGCGTGGCCTGAAAGACATCGCCCATATCGAAACCCTGCCTTACGATTTCATCGAGGGCGAGGGCATGGTCAAGCTCAAGACCGCGCAGGGCGTGAAAAGCCCCGTCGAAGTCTCTGCCGATATTCTGCGGGCTTTGCGTGAGCGCGCCGAAGCATCGCTGGGCGGGCAACTGACCGGCGCCGTGATTACCGTGCCGGCCTACTTCGATGATGCACAGCGTCAGGCCACCAAGGATGCCGCCCGTCTTGCCGGCCTGAATGTACTGCGCCTGCTCAATGAGCCGACGGCAGCGGCGATTGCCTACGGGCTCGACAATGGGGCCGAGGGCGTTTATGCCGTCTATGACCTGGGCGGCGGCACCTTTGATATCTCGATCCTCAAGTTGTCGAAGGGCGTTTTCCAGGTCTTGTCGACCGGCGGCGATTCCGCGCTGGGCGGCGATGATTTCGATCACCGCATCTTCTGTTGGGTGATCGAGCAGGCGAAGCTGTCGCCGCTCTCGCATCACGATGCACGCCTGTTGCAGATGCGTGCGCGCGAGGCCAAGGAATTCCTGACCCTGAATGCCGAGGCGCCGATTACGGCAAAGCTCTCGACCGGTGAGTTTGTCGATCTCAAACTGACGACGGAAATCTTCAAGGACATCAGTAAAACCCTAGTGCAAAAAACCTTGGGGCCGACGCGCAAGGCGCTGCGTGATGCCGGCCTGACTCCCGACGAGGTCAAGGGCGTGGTGATGGTCGGCGGCGCGACGCGCATGCCGCAAGTCCAGCAAGCGGTAGGGGAATATTTCGGCCAGGAGCCGCTGAATAATCTCGACCCCGATAAAGTGGTGGCGCTTGGCGCCGCGACACAGGCCAACCTGCTGGCCGGCAACCGCGCCGCCGGCGATGACTGGCTGCTGCTTGACGTGATTCCCTTGTCGCTCGGCATCGAAACGATGGGCGGCCTGGTCGAGAAGATCATCCCGCGCAATTCGACCATTCCGATTGCCCGGGCACAGGAGTTCACCACCTTCAAGGATGGTCAGGTGGCAATGGCGCTGCAAGTGGTGCAGGGTGAACGCGAACTGGTGTCGGATTGCCGCAGTCTGGCGCGTTTCGAACTGCGCGGCATTCCGCCGATGGTCGCCGGTGCGGCACGTATCCGGGTGACATTTCAGGTGGATGCCGACGGGCTGCTGTCCGTTACTGCACGTGAGCAGACGACCGGCCACGAGGCACGGGTCGAGGTCAAGCCGTCGTATGGCCTATCGGACGACGAGATCACCTCGATGCTCAAGGATGGCTACAACCATGCATCTGACGATGCCTTCCGCCGCGCCTTGCGCGAGGCGCAGGTCGAAGCGCAGCGCTTGGTCGAAGCAGTGCAGTCGGCATTGAAGGAGGATGCCCACCTGCTCTCGACGCTGGAGCGGGCGCATGTCGATAGCTGTCTGGCTAAACTGCAAACGGTTTTGATCGGTGATGACCGACGCGCCATCGATATGGCCATGGATGCCTTGTCCAAGGGCACCGCCGAGTTTGCCGCACGGCGCATGAATCAGAGCGTGCAGCGTGCGTTGGCCGGCAAGAAAATGGAAGAGATGGAAAACCTATGACCCAGATCATCGTGTTGCCGCATCCCGAGCTGTGCCCGGACGGGGCCGTGATCGAGGCCGCGCCGGGCGCTTCAATCTGCGAGGCCCTGCTGGAAAACGAAATCGAGATCGAGCATGCTTGTGAGATGTCCTGCGCCTGTACGACCTGCCATGTGATTGTGCGCGAAGGCTTTAATTCACTTGAAGAATCCGACGAGATCGAGGATGATCTGCTCGACAAGGCGTGGGGATTGACGCCACTGTCGCGACTTTCCTGTCAGGCAATTGTCGGCGAGACGCCGCTGACGATCGAGATTCCGAAATACACCATCAACCAGGTCAAAGAGGGGCATAGCAAAAAATGAAGTGGACCGACAGTCTCGATATTGCCATCGAACTGGCTGAGCGCCATCCTGAGGTTGATCCGAAAGCGTTGAATTTCGTTGACCTGATGCGTTGGGTAATGGAACTGCCCGATTTTGAGGAAAACGAAAAGCACTGTGGCGAGAAGCAGCTCGAAGCCATTCAGCAGGCATGGATCGACGAGGTGGATTGAGCTGATGCCGCGCATCGTTTCTTCTTTGTTGCTGCTGCTGTTTGCCGGTGCTGCATGGGCCGATCAGCCCGTGTGGATTACCGCGCAGCAGCCCTACATGGATGTGATGCACGAGGGGCGTCTGGTGCGTATCCAGCGCGAGCAGGACAGTTTCAATCAGATCGATCCCGATTTCGCGATGACCTCGCGGCCCTGTCCGCCCTATTGCGTGCAGCCGATCCAGTTGGCAACGGGGGTCGAGACCATTGGTGAACTGGAATTGCTCGACTATCTGCAGCGCATCACGCGACGCGACGACAGCGTGCTGGTGATCGATTCGCGCGACGATGACTGGCTGCTGCGCTCCGGCATGATTCCCGGCGCCATCCACATGCGCTGGGAGCGCCTGCATCCGAAGCATGCGACCGCCGATACTATTGCCGAAATCCTCGAGCTGCAGTTTGGTGCCAGTCGTGTCGATCTGTTCTGGAATTTCGAGAACGCCAAGACCCTGGTTTTTTATTGCAATGGTCCGTGGTGCGGCCAGTCACCGACCAATATCAAACAGCTGCTGGCGATGGGCTATCCCGCCCAAAAGCTCAAGTGGTATCGCGGCGGCATGCAGGCCTGGAAGAGTCTTGGCCTGACCACGGTGCCGTGGAAGAAAAAGCCCTGATCCCTTATTTGATCGATACCCACTGCCACCTTGATGCGGCAGAGTTCGATGCAGACCGCGATGAAGTTTTTCAGGCCGCAAATGTCGGCGCTGGCCGGACGGCATTGATGGTGATTCCGGCGGTCGAGCGCGCCAACTTCGGTGCCGTTGCCAGCGTCTGCCGTGAGTACCCAGGCTGTGCACCGGCCTACGGGATTCATCCGATGTATGTTGATCGCGCATGTCCCGACGATCTGGTGGCTTTGCGTGCAACGCTGCAACGCGAGGCTGCTGTGGCGATTGGCGAGATCGGTCTTGATCGCCATGGCGCGCCGCGTGACGATGCGCGTCAGATGTTCTATTTCACCGCACAGCTCAAGCTCGCTGATGAGTTGGGGCTGCCCGTCCTGCTGCATGTACGCAAGGCCATCGATCCCATCCTCGCTGCGTTACACAAAACCAAGGTGCCCGGCGGGATTGCGCATGCCTTCAATGGCAGCCGTGAGCAGGCCGATGCTTTCATCAAGCTGGGGTTCAAGCTCGGTTTTGGCGGGGCGATGACATATCCTGGTTCAAAGCGTATCCGTGAGTTGGCCAGCGGCTTGCCGCTTGAAGCCATCGTGCTGGAAACGGATGCGCCCGACATTCCCCCCGTCTGGAAATCCGGCGGCAGAAATACCCCCGCCGATCTCTTGCCCATCGCCGAAACGCTGGCCGCGTTGCGCGGGATATCGCTAGAGGCGGTCGCCGTGGCAACGAGCGCCAACGCGCGGGCTGTCCTGCCTCGTTTAGTCGAGTACGTGTGAAACCAGTCCGTCAGCCAGCTTGGGCTCGAACCACGTTGATTTGGGCGGCATGACATTGTTGCTGTCCGCCACGGCCATCAGGTGATCCATGCGGGTCGGGTACATGGCGAAGGCTGCGGCCATCTCGCCGGAATTGACGCGTTTTTCCAGTTCGACCAAACCACGGACGCCACCAACGAAATCGATGCGCTTGTCGCGACGCAGATCGGTGATGCCGAGAATTGGCCCGAGCACGTGATCGGAAAGCAGCGAAACATCGAGGCCGGCGACCGGGTCTTTCGAGAACAGCTTGGGATCGAGGTTGAGCCGATACCAGCGGCCGGGCAGATACAGCCCGACCTCGCCGGGGCAGGCGGGCTTGACGGCATCACAGGCGGGCGAGACCAGAAACTTTTCTTCAAGCCGCTTGAGAAACTCGTCAGCTGTCAGCCCATTGAGATCCTTCACGACCCGGTTGTAGTCATAAATCTTCATCTGGTGGTGCGGAAAGATCACGGCCAGGAAGTAGTCGGAGGAGAGTGCGCAGCCTTCCTGACGACGTGACGCTGCCACGCGCGAGGCAGCCGCCGAGCGGTGATGGCCATCGGCGATGTAGAGCGATTCCATGCCGTCAAAGCAGCGTGTGATCGCCTCGGTCTTGGCGGCATCGTTGCACACCCAGATCTGGTGGCGAATGCCATCGTCGGCCGTTACGTCAGCAGCAGGTTCACCCGCTGAGATTTCGGCGATCAGGGCATCGGCTGCGGCCGAGGCCGGATAGGCCAGCAACACCGGGCCGGTCTGGGCGTTGGTCGCCTCGATCTGGCGCACGCGGTCATCTTCCTTGTCCGGGCGTGTGAACTCGTGCTTGCGGATGCGGTTGGCGTCGTAGCAGCTGACGGAGGCGCTGGCGACCAGGCCGGTCTGCACATGGGATCCCATGGTGAGGCGATAGGCGTAGTAGCACGGCGTGTCATCGCGTGTGAGCACACCTTCGCCGGTCATGCGCGCGAGGTTTTCGGCGGCCTTGGCATATACCGCCGGATCGTAGGGATCGGTGTCGGGCGGGAGGTCGATCTCCGGCTTGGAAATGTGCAGGAAGGACCACGGCTTGCCATCCCCACGGACGCGTGCCTCTTCAGAGGAAAGCACATCATAAGGTGGGGCGGCAATTTCGCCAGCGCGCCCCGGCGCGGGACGCAGGCCGCGAAAGGGTTTGATCAAGGTCGTCATCAGCTTGCCTTTCGTCCTGCCAAAGGGCCGCGCAGGATATCGTGGGCCTCACGGATTATTTTCTCGGTGGTCGCCCAATCGACACAGGCATCGGTGACCGAGCAGCCATATTTGAGTTGCGACAGATCATCGGGGATCGACTGGTTGCCGGCCTCGATGTTGCTCTCGATCATCAGGCCGACAATCGATTTGTTGCCGAGGCGAATCTGGTTCACCACGTCGTGCATCACCAGCGGCTGTAGCTCCGGCTTCTTGTAACTATTGGCATGGGAACAGTCGACAACGATGTTCTGCGCCAGCTTGGCCTTGGTCAGTGCGGCTTCCGCCAGCGCGATGCTGACGGTATCGTAATTCGGCCGGTCACCGCCGCCGCGTAATACCAGATGGCCGTAGCGGTTGCCACGCGTACGCGTCACGGAAGAGCGGCCCTGGCTGTTGATGCCGAGGAAGCTGTGCGGCTTGGAGGCCGAGATGATTGCGTTGGTGGCGGCATCGAGCGAGCCGTCGGTGCCGTTCTTGAAACCGACCGGCGTCGATAGGCCCGAGGACATCTCGCGGTGGGTCTGCGATTCCGAGGTGCGCGCGCCGATGGCGGTCCAGGCAATCAGGTCGCCGAGATACTGCGGCGAAATCGGGTCGAGCGCCTCGGTGCCGGCCGGCAGGCCGATTTCATTGACGGCGAGCAGAAATTCGCGCGCCTTCTGGATGCCCTCTTCGATGTGGAAGCTGTCGTCCATGCGCGGGTCGTTGATGTAACCCTTCCAGCCGGTCGACGTGCGCGGTTTCTCGAAATAGACGCGCATCACCAGCAGCATCGTGTCCGCGACTTCGTTGGCCAGCGCTTTCAGTCGGCGCGCATAGTCGAGGCCGGCCACCGGATCATGAATGGAGCAGGGGCCGACGACGACGAACAGGCGTGGGTCTCTGCGATCCAGCATTGCCTCAATGGCACGCCGTCCTGCCAGCACCGACTTTTCGGCGGTTTCGCTCATTGGCACGCGAGCGTGGATTTCCTCCGGCGTGGGCATCGGGTCGAAGGCTTCGATATTGAGGTTTTCGGTTTGTTGCATGGTGGGCGGCGCAAGATAAGGCAAAGCGCGGATTCTACCGCCGTCCCGCCAGCGCCGACTTTTCGGCTCATTCGGCTGGCGCTTTAGCCTCATAAAATGAGCCGAATAATGCTAGGATTCGGCTCAACTGATTTCCACGTCACGAGCCAATGCCCAGCTGGATCTGGCAACACCCCGACTGGCCGCGCCTTACCTGGCAGGCCGATGCGCTGGCGCCCCTGCTGCGCCAGGTGACGCTTGCGCAAGGCGCATTGCTGGGCCGCGCTCAGGGCTCCGAGCCTGAGTTGCGTGCCGCATTCACGCTCGATGCCTTGCTGCGGAACATCGTCGATTCCAGCGCCATCGAAGGCGAAACCCTGAATGTTGGCTCGGTGCGCTCCAGCATCGCCCGCCGGCTCGGACTGGCGGACGGCGGCATCCCTGCTGAAGCCCGCAGCGAAGGGCTGGCGCGGATGATGTGGGACGCGACCGCTAACCTCGATGCCCCGCTCACCGCCGCTCGCCTGTTGCAGTGGCACGCGGGTCTGTTCGCGGGCGATGCCGGCGACGCCAACCTTACCGGTCGCCCACTGCGCATTGGCGACTGGCGCGGCACTGACACCATGCAAGTCGTCTCAGGCCGCATCGACCGCCCCACCGTGCATTTCGAAGCGCCGCCGCGTGCGGGGCTGGAAGCGCGCATCACCGATTTTCTCGACTGGTTCAACAGCACCCGCGATGATGCGGCGCTCGACCCGCTGCTGCGCGCCGCGCTGGCCCACTTCTGGTTCGTCACCCTGCATCCCTTCGATGACGGCAACGGGCGTATCACTCGCGCACTCACCGATCTCGCGCTGGCCCAGGGCGAACGGCAGAGCATCCGCTTCTATGCCATGTCGGTCGCCATCCTCGCCGACCGCAAGGGCTACTACGCCCAGCTCGAAGCCGCGCAGAAAATGACCGCCGCCGCCGCGCCGCTCGACCTCACCCCCTGGCTGCGCTGGTTTCTGCTCACCCTGTTGCGCGCCATCGAAACCGCCACCCAACAAATCGACCGCGTCCTCGGCAAAAGCCGTTACTGGCTGCAACACCGTGCGCAGGGCCTGAGTGCCGAGCAGATCAAGGTGCTCAACCGCCTGCTCGACGGCAACCAACCCGAGCGTGATGGCTTTGCCCACGGTATCAACGCCGCCCAATATCAGGCCGTCGCCAAAGTCTCCAAAGCCACCGCCACCCGCCATCTGGCCGACCTGGTCGCCAAGGGCTGCCTCGTAAAGCTTCCCGGCGGCGGTCGTTCCACCCGTTACCGGATTGCCTGGCCGGCACTGCCATGATGGGCACGCCGTCCCGCCAGCGCCGATTTTTTACGGCGTTGGCTGTCTGTACGCCCATCTGGCCTGCTCGACTTGGTCGGCACTGGGGAAGACTACGATGCCGCGCATCGGGCGGGCAAGCTTGTTCGGATATCGTGTATTGCGTGTAGTCTTCAACGAAACACACAACCCGCTCCACGTCGTAACGGCCTATTTTGATCGGACCATGAAAGGCAAGCTATGAAAATCGAATATGACCCGGAAGTTGACGCACTTTATGTGCGGCTGAACGAAAACAAAGTCATCGAATCCGAGCAGGTGCAGCCGGGCATCGTGTTGGATTTCGACGAAGCCGGTACGGTGGTGGGTGTCGAGGTCTTGTCCGTTTCGAAACGCTCAACCACATCGCCGCCGATGAAGATCGCAGCTTGAGTTATCCCCGGTTTCTGTGAGTAAAGCCCGCTTCGGCGGGCTTTACCTTTCCTGATCGGCAGAACTTTGAATCTGGCACCTATTAGCCCCCCTGTTGCTGCGGCTATTCGGCCCTTGCTGGCGCTCAAGTGACGAACAGTTATTGAACCGCCAACTCGCCAAGCATTCGCATATCTTCCAGCCAGAATAGAAATGCAAAGCTCTTACTTTGCTCTTCTAGCCATAGCAGCGCCTCTGACGGATGCCGAAGCCTTGCTACTTGGTAATACGGCCGAAGGGCCAGTACGTTGGCAGTATTCTGATGGTGTCGATGTGCAGTGGCGTTGCGCACAGTCTGCAGATGTGAAATATATGAGTCAGCACCGAACGAACTGGCCAGCGTATCTTTGTTGTCGAGGTCTAGTGCGTTGATAACAACGTTGAGCTTGTTTGGGTCTCCCCAAGTTGGTTCGATTCTGAGATCCGAATTTGTACCGCCCAGTACGGGGGGGCGATCTTTTGTGACACGAGTCGCAATGTGTGAAACCTCTTCCCAACTACCTGCGCATGGAGTGAGATTAACGCCGCCCGCAGTTATTGCGCCCAGAGCCGAATCGATCACAACGGATCGGCAGAATCTCCCCCAGTATTGCCACGTTGCCGATGACAAGCCTTCGAGGAACATCCAGTGCGAATGATCCAAGCGGGAAGGCATCGACGACTGGAATGAAGTAAAACGATCTTCGACAAGGTCTAGCCGAGCCACTAGCTTGTTGAAGTGTGTCAGGAGCTCCATTGCAGCATTAAACGGCGAGTTCCCCTCTCAGAGCTTTAGCTAGGAACTGCACTCGCTTGATTCGGCTTGGTTTGCGCGTTGTAGCACCCTCAACCGCAAGCACATAGTCCTTGAATGACCCTTCCAAGTCGTGGCTTTCATGGGCTAGAGAAAGTGCCCGCAGTTGTTCTCGTGCTGCATCGATATCAGTGTAGTAACGACCAATCGGGGCTAGGGCGATCTCGTTGTCCACATCAGGGAGGCCAACCTTGTTGTGAATGCAGGCGCAAAACAGTGCGTGGATTGTGTAGGCCTTCATCAGGTACGAATCCTTGAAGTCCGTCAACTGTTGGGCCAAGAATTCAAAGAACTCACGAATCAGTTGCCCGTACTCAGCTTCCTTTAGGAAAGCCTCGTCACTGCCCGCGTACAGGTCATTGAGGAGCTTTGGGCTTGTGCTCACCAGTCCCTTTTCGAGCGACAGCACCATCTCTGTAATTAGTTCGGCATCGGCCATTCGCACGATCTGCCGATTCGTCAGAATATTGAAGCCAACGAAAGTAGCTGAGAACTCATCTGTGAGGCGGTTGACGAACCACTTGAAGTCGCCGTGAAACTGAGCGTGGCGCTTTTCAGCCTCGTTGAGCGGCAACGTGTAAGCGTTCATCCGGCGGAACATCTCAAGGATGTCTCCTTTGGTCGCATTGCGAATCACGTCCACCGGAACCGGATTAGAGAGGAACCCAAGTTGTGTCTCTTCCGGCAAATCACTGAATGACATGCCCGTGTACTGCCGAGATACGGAAGTCAGGCTGAACTTGTTGTTGATGAAATCAATGATCGATGTGATCCGCTGCTGGCCATCAACAATCTCTCGTACCACCTTGCGAGATGAGCGATCGAGAGATTCGGAAAAATATAGTTTCGGAAAAGGGAACCCAGTTAGCATCGTGTCGATGAAGTAACTCCGGGCACTCGATGGCCATAAGCCTGCGCCACGCTGGTAGCTCTTGTTAACCACGAGGTCTTTGCGGTTGAGCATGTCGCGGAGCTCTGCAACAGAGTAAGTGTTGTTGTCGAGTTTCATGTTTCCTACCTGAGCTGTGATGCGAACGGATTATTGTACCTTTGGACATTGGGAACCCGGCGAGGTTGACTATCAGTTTCCGCCAAACATCAGCCGTACCTACATTCCGTCGCCGTCCCGCCAGCGCCGACTTTTACGGCTTCAGCCGCTTGAACAATTCTTTCACCGCGCCAACGCGATCTTTGAGCGTGCCGGTCGCCTTCTGCCACGTCAATTTGTCCTGGCCGGCGAGTTTGAAGCTGCGGTCGTTCTGGATCAGCTTGATGATGACGAACGGGTCGATGGGGGGCTGGGGGGTGAATTGAAGCTGGATGGTGTTCGGCCCGGCGTCGAGTTTGGCGATGCCGAGCGGTTTGCCGAGCAGGCGCAGGCGGTGGGTTTCGACGAGGGCTTGGGTTTGCGCGGGCATTTCGCCGTAGCGGTCGATCAGTTCTTCCTGCATCAGGCGCAGGGCATCCTCGTCCTCGCAGTTGGCGAGGCGCTTGTAGAGCGTCAGGCGTTCGTGCACGTCCGGGCAGTAGGCGTCGGGTAGCAGGGCGGGGGCGCGCAGGTTGATTTCGGCGGTGATGGCGAGCGGCTGGGTGAGGTCGGGAATCGCCTTGCCGTCCTTGAGGGCGCGCACCGCGGCGTTGAGCATGTTGGTGTAGAGCGCGAAGCCGATTTCGTGGATTTCGCCGGACTGGTTTTCGCCAAGCACTTCGCCGGCACCGCGAATTTCGAGGTCGTGCATGGCGAGGAAGAAGCCGGAGCCGAGTTCCTCCATCGCCTGGATGGCGTCGAGGCGGCGCTGTGCTTGCGTTGAGGGCTTGGCATGCTCGTCAGTGAGCAGGTAGGCGTAGGCTTGGTGGTGGCTGCGGCCGACGCGGCCGCGCAACTGGTGCAACTGCGCGAGGCCGAACTTGTCGGCGCGGTCGATGACAATGGTGTTGGCGTGCGGGTTGTCGATGCCGGTCTCGATGATGGTGGAGCACAGCAGCAGGTTGTGCTTCTGCTGGGTGAATTCGCGCATTACGCGTTCCAGTTCGCGCTCCGGCAACTGGCCGTGGCCGATGACGATGCGCGCTTCCGGCAACAGTTTTTCGAGGCGCTCCTTCATATTCTCGATGGTGTCGACTTCGTTGTGCAGGAAGTAGACCTGGCCGCCGCGCTTGAATTCGCGCAAGCAGGCTTCGCGCACCAGCCCGGTCGACCACTTGTGCACGAAGGTCTTGATCGCGAGCCGCTTTTGCGGCGGCGTGGCGATCACCGAGAAGTCGCGCAGCCCTTCGAGCGACAGGCCGAGCGTGCGCGGGATGGGCGTGGCGGTGAGGGTCAGCACGTCCACTTCGGCACGCAGGGCTTTCAACGCTTCTTTCTGTCGCACGCCGAAGCGATGTTCCTCGTCGATGATGACGAGGCCAAGGCGTGAGAATTTAACATCGGGTTGCAAGAGCCGATGCGTGCCGATGAGGATGTCGATCTTGCCCTGTTCCAGCAGCTGGATGGCCTCGGCCTGTTCCTGCTTCGACTTGAAGCGCGAGATTTCGGCAACCTTCACCGGCCAGTCGGCGAAGCGGTCGGCGAAGTTCTGGTAGTGCTGTTCGGCGAGCAGCGTGGTGGGGCAGAGCACGGCCACCTGCTTGCCGTCGGCGACGGCGACGAAGGCGGCACGCATGGCGACTTCGGTCTTACCGAAACCGACGTCGCCGCAGACGAGGCGGTCCATCGGCTTGCCCGAGACCATGTCGGAGATGACCGCGCCGATGGCGGCGAGCTGGTCGGGTGTTTCTTCGAAGCCGAAGCCGGCGGCGAAGGACTCCAGATCGTGCGTTTTGAAATTGAATTCGTGACCCTTGCGCGCGGCGCGCTGGGCGTAGAGGTGCAGCAGCTCGGCGGCGGTGTCGCGCACCTGTTCGGCGGCTTTCTTCTTCGCCTTGTCCCACTGGCCGGAGCCGAGGGTGTGCAGTTGCACGGCTTCAGGATCGACGCCGCTGTAACGCGAGATGACGTCGAGTTGGGCCACCGGCACGTAGAGCTTGGCCTCGTTGGCGTATTCGAGCTGGAGAAACTCCGCGTCGCCATCGCCCAAGTCCATGTGCACCAGGCCGAGGTAGCGGCCGATGCCGTGGTTCTCGTGTACTACCGGGTCGCCCACCTTGAGTTCGGAGAGGTCGCGCAGCCAGCCTTCGAGGTTGGCACGGCGGGCGTCCGAGCGTTTGTGGCGCGGACGGGCGGTGGCGGCGTACAGCTCATTTTCGGTGATGACCGCGAAATCGTCGAGTTTGAAGCCGCCGGAAATCGGCGCGTGGGCGAGGGTCAGCCGTGCTTCGCCAGCGATAAACGCGGCAAAGTCGGGGGCGATGGCGGCGGGCAGTTCGTGTTCGTTGAGATACTCGTGGAGCGTTTCGCGTCGGCCGGCCGATTCGGCCAGCAGCAGCACGCGACCGGGATAGCCGTCGAGGAAAGTGCGCAGTGCGGCGACGGGATCGTCGGCTTTGCGGTCGACAGAAACATTGGGCAGAGATGCCGTCTCGCCAGCGCCGACTTTTGCGACGTATTGCGCGAAGGTATTCGCCGCGATGAAGAATGGCTCATCACGCAGAAAAATATCCTGCGGCGGCAGCACGGGGCGCGAGCGGTCGCCGCCGAGCATCTTGTAGCGCGATTGCAGGTCGGTCCAGAATTCGCTGAGGGCGGCGGGCACATCGCCATGCAGCAGCAGCGTTGTATCTGGCGGCAGGTAGTCGAACAGCGTGGCTGTTTCTTCAAAGAACAGCGGCAGGTAGTACTCGATGCCGGCAGGCATGATGCCGTTGGAAACATCCTTGTAGAGCGCAATGCGCGAGGCGTCGCCCTCAAAAGTGTCGCGGAAGCGCTGGCGGAACATGGTGCGTCCTGCTTCGCCGGCGGGCATTTCGCGTGCCGGCAGCAGGCGGATTTCCGGCACCGGATAGAGCGTGCGCTGGCTGTCGACATCGAAGCTGCGCAGGGTTTCGATCTCGTCGTCGAACAGCTCGATGCGATAGGGCAGGGCCGTGCCCATCGGAAACAAATCGATCAACCCGCCGCGTACGCTGTATTCGCCCGCCGCGACGACCTGAGTGACGTGCTGGTAGCCGGCCAGCGTCATCTGCGCGCGCAGCTTGTCGAGATTCAGCTTGTCGCCCTTTTTCATGAAGAATGTGTGGGCGGCGAGGAAACTCGGCGGGGCAAGGCGGGTGGCCGCTGTCGATGCGGCGACGATCAGCACATCGCACTGCCCTTGCGTGACGGCAAACAGCGTGGCCAGGCGTTCCGAGACCAGATCCTGATGCGGCGAGAAGTGGTCGTAAGGCAGGGTTTCCCAGTCGGGCAGCAGATGCACGCGCAGGGCCGGGGCAAACCAGCCGATTTCTTCGGCGAGACGCTGGGCTTCGAGCGGCGTCGCGGTGATCGTGGCGAGCAGGCGGCCGGCGACCGCCAGTTGCGTGATGGCGAGGGCATCGGCGGAGCCGGCAAACGGGGGAAGGGAGGCGCGCTGGCCGGCCTTGGGCGCGGCCGGCAGGGGCAGCAGGGACTTCATGAAAGCATGGGTTGAATCGGCGGAAGGGGATTATCGCATTGCTGCAGGCAGGTGATTGGCGGCCGCTTGTATGTGCTTTTGTGCTGCAATGCAATATAAGTTTGTATAATGAGACGTGGTGTAGTTGTTTATGGTTGATCAGAGGGAAGGTCTTGCGATGAAGAACTGGAAGCTGTCGCGCAAACTCGGGATGCTCGTGGTGCTGGCCATTGCGGGCGTCGTGGTGAGCATCGCCATCGGCCTCATGCAGTTGCGCGAGCATTTGCTGCAGGATCGCATGCTCAAGACCCGCCATGTGGTCGAGGTGGCGCTCGGTGTCATCACCCACTTCCAGAAGCTGGAACAGGAGGGCAAGCTCTCCGCCGACGCGGCGCGCCAGGGGGCGCTCGATGCCGTGCGTGGTCTGCGCTACGAAAAGACCGAATATTTCTTCATCAACGACATGGAGAACCGCTCGTTGATGCACCCGACGCAGCCGCAGTTGCAGGGCAAGGATCTGTCGGATACCAAGGACCCGACCGGCAAGCGCCTGTTTGTCGAATTCACGCGCGTCGTAAAGGAACAGGGTGCAGGCTTTGTCGACTACCTGTGGCCGATGCCGGGCAAGAACCAGCCGGTAGCAAAGATTTCCTACGTGCAGGGTTTCGCGCCCTGGGGCTGGCTGATCGGTTCGGGCATCTACATCGACGACGTGGATGCGGCGTTCAAGGCGGCGCTGATGCGGCAAGGCGGTGTGGTCTTGGCAGTGCTCCTCGTTCTGGTGAGCTTTTCAATTTATGTCGTGGGGCTGATCGTGCGGCCGGTGCGCGAGGCGATGCGTACCGTCGAGGCGCTGGCCGAGGGTGATTTGACGGTACAGGCAACCTATGCCGGGCGCGACGAGATTGGCGCCTTGCTTGGCGACGTGGCGCGCATGAGCGTGCGGCTCAAACAGGTGGTGGAGCACATCGCCGAGAATGCAAATCAACTGGCCAATGCGTCGAGCCAGGTGTCGGCCACGGCGCAGTCGCTGTCGCAATCCACCAGCGAGGAAGCGGCCAGTGTCGAGGAGACCTCGGCTTCGGTCGAGCAGATGGCCGCCTCGATTGAGCACAACAAGGATAATGCGCGGGCCACCGAGACCATTGCGGTACGCGTCGCCGACGAGGCAGCCAGCGGTGGGCGCGTGGTGCGCGAGACCACCGAGGCGATGCGCCTGATCGCCGAGAAGGTGAGCATCGTCGACGAGATCGCCTACCAGACCAACCTGCTGGCGCTCAACGCAGCTATCGAGGCGGCGCGCGCCGGCGAGCACGGCAAGGGCTTCGCCGTGGTGGCCGCCGAGGTGCGCAAGCTCGCCGAGCGCAGCCAGATCGCCGCGCAGGAAATCGGCACGCTCGCCAGCGGCAGTGTCGGCAAGGCCAACGAGGCCGCGCGTCTGCTCGAAGAGATCGTGCCGAGCATCGGCAAGACGGCCAGTCTGGTGAAGGAAATCGCGGCGGCGTCGGAAGATCAGTCCAGCGGTGCAGCGCAGATCAGCATGGCGGTGCAGCAGGTGAGCCAGGCCACGCAGCACAACGCCAGCGCATCCGAGGAACTCTCCGCTACGGCGGAGGAACTCAACCGTCAGGCGGCGGACCTGAAGGAAGCGGTAGCCTTCTTCAAGCTGTAACGCAGGAAACGGCGCTGACTTTTAGCCGGCGAAAAACTCCCTGACCTTGTCAAGCCAGCCCTGCGCCTTAGGGTTGTGCGTGGCGTGGTTGCCCTGGCTGATTTCCTCGAATTCGCGCAACAGTTCCTTCTGGCGGTCGGTCAGGCTCACGGGGGTTTCGACGACGACGTGGCAGAGCAGGTCGCCCTGGCTGATTGAGCGCACGCCCTTGATGCCCTTGCCGCGCAAGCGGAAGACCTTGCCCGTCTGGGTTTCGGCGGGCACCTTGAGGCGGGCGACGCCATCCAGCGTCGGAATCTCGATCTCGCCACCGAGGGCGGCGGTGGTGAAGCTGACCGGCATTTCGCAATGCAGATCGTCGTGGTCGCGTTGGAACACGGTATGCGGCTTGAGGTGAATCTGCACGTAGAGATCGCCGGGCGGGCCACCATTGACGCCGGGTTCGCCCTCGCCGGAGAGCCGAATACGATCGCCCTCGTCAATCCCGGCGGGAATCTTGACCGAGAGGGTCTTGTGCTGCTTGACGCGGCCGCCACCATGACAGGTGGGGCAGGGGTCGGCAACAAAACGTCCGGTGCCGTGGCACTTCGGGCAGGTCTGCTGGATCGAGAAAAAGCCCTGTTGCATGCGTACCTGACCGTGACCACCGCAGGTCGGGCAGGTCTTCGGTTCGGTGCCCTTTTTCGCACCGCTGCCGTGGCAGCTGTCGCACTCGGCCATGGTCGGGATGCGGATGCGTGTTTCGGTGCCGCGCGCCGCTTCTTCGAGGGTGACTTCGAGGTTGTAGCGCAGGTCGGCACCGCGATAGACGTTAGAGCGACCACCGCCGCCGCCGGCTCGGTTGCCAAAGATGTCGCCGAAGATGTCAGAGAAGGCATCGCTGAAGTTGCCGAAGCCGGCACCGTTACCGCCACCGCCGCCCATTGAAGGGTCGACGCCGGCATGGCCGAACTGGTCGAATGCTTGGCGCTTCTTCGCATCCGACAGAATTTCGTAGGCTTCCTTCGCCTCCTTGAAGAGTTCCTCGGACTTCGGGTTGTCCGGGTTGCGGTCAGGATGGTGCTTCATCGCCAGACGGCGATAAGCCTTCTTGATCTCTTCGTCGGAAGCGTCGCGATTGACGCCAAGTATTTCGTAGTAGTCGCGTTTTGCCATGACTGCCTCTAAAAACAGCAATGGGCCGCGGCCAAAATTCAGCCGGCGGCCCGTGATTTCCTTGTTGCCGGCGGATTACTTCTTGTCTTTCACTTCGGTGAATTCGGCATCCACCACATCACCTTCATCCTTCTTGTCCTGCTTGGCGTCACCGCCGCCAGCGTCGTTGGGCCCGGCGCCCGCACCCGCGCCCGCGCCCGCCGCTTCCTGCGACTGGGCGTAGATCTTCTCGCCGAGTTTTTGCGAGGCGGTGGCAAGGGCCTGGGTCTTCGCTTCGATCTCGGCCTTGTCGCCACTCTTGAGAGCTTCCTCGGCTTCCTTGACGGCTGCTTCGATCTTGGCCTTTTCGTCGGCTTCCATCTTGTCGCCGTGATCGGTCAGCGCCTTCTTGACCGAGTGGATCATGCCGTCACACTGGTTGCGGGACTCGACCAGTTCATGCGCCTTCTTGTCTTCTTCGGCGTGGGCTTCGGCGTCCTTCACCATGCGATTGATTTCCTCGTCGCTCAAGCCCGAGTTGGCCTTGATGGTGATCTTGTTTTCCTTGCCCGTACCCTTGTCCTTGGCCGAAACGTGCAGGATGCCGTTGGCGTCGATGTCGAAGGTCACTTCGATCTGCGGCATGCCGCGCGGTGCCGGCGGAATGTCGCTGAGGTTGAACTGACCAAGGCTCTTGTTGCCGGCGGACATTTCACGTTCGCCCTGCAGCACGTGGATGGTGACCGCATTCTGGTTGTCGTCGGCGGTGGAGAACACCTGGCTGGTCTTGGTCGGGATGGTGGTGTTCTTGGTGATCAGCTTGGTCATCACGCCGCCGAGGGTTTCGATGCCGAGCGATAGCGGGGTGACGTCGAGCAGCAGCACGTCCTTGACCTCGCCCTGCAGCACGCCGCCCTGGATCGAGGCGCCGACGGCCACGGCCTCGTCGGGGTTCACGTCCTTGCGTGGCTCCTTGCCGAACACTTCCTTGACCTTTTCCTGCACCTTGGGCATGCGCGTCATGCCGCCGACGAGGATCACGTCGGAGATGTCGTCGATCTTGACGCCGGCATCCTTGATGGCCATGCGGCAGGGCGCGACGCAGCGCTCGATCAGGTCTTCAACCAGTGACTCGAACTTGGCGCGGGTGATCTTCAGCGCCAGATGCTTCGGGCCCGAGGCGTCGGCCGTGATGTAGGGCAGGTTGATTTCGGTCTGCTGGTTGGAGGACAGCTCGATCTTGGCTTTTTCAGCAGCTTCCTTGAGGCGCTGGAGGGCCAGCACGTCGTTCTTCAGATCGACGCCCTGTTCCTTCTTGAACTCGGTGACGATGTAGTCAATGATGCGCTGGTCGAAGTCTTCACCACCGAGGAAGGTGTCGCCATTGGTAGAGAGTACTTCGAACTGGTGCTCGCCCTCGATCTCGGCGATGTCGATGATGGAGATGTCGAAAGTACCGCCGCCGAGGTCGAACACGGCGATCTTGCGATCACCTTCCTGCTTGTCGAGGCCAAAGGAGATCGCGGCTGCCGTCGGCTCGTTGATGATGCGCTTGACTTCAAGGCCGGCGATTTTGCCAGCATCCTTGGTGGCTTGACGCTGGCTGTCGTTGAAGTAGGCCGGCACGGTGATGACGGCTTCGGTGACTTCCTCGCCGAGGTAGTCTTCGGCGGTCTTCTTCATTTTGCGCAGCACTTCGGCGGAAACCTGTGGGGGCGCCATCTTCTTGTCGCGCACCTGCACCCAGGCGTCGCCGTTGTCGGCCTTGCAGATGGTGAAGGGCATCAGGTCGATGTCCTTCTGTACTTCCTTCTCTTCGAAGCGGCGGCCGATCAGGCGCTTGACGGCGTAGAGCGTGTTTTTGGCGTTGGTGACAGCCTGACGCTTGGCCGAGGCGCCGCAGAGAATTTCACCGTCTTCCGTGTAGGCGACGATGGAGGGCGTCGTCCGCGCGCCCTCGGAGTTTTCGATGACCTTCGGCTTGCCGCCTTCCATGATGGCGACGCAGCTGTTGGTGGTGCCGAGGTCGATGCCGATGATCTTGCCCATGTTTCGTTTCCTTTATTGCTGAATTTGTAGAGAAATTCTTACCTGCGCTCGATATGGGGTTATGGCCCCAGAGTTCAAGCTCAGGATTTTGGTTTTGCGACGGTGACGAGTGCCGGGCGCAGGATGCGATCGTGCAGCGTGTAGCCCTTTTGCAGGACGCTGACGACAGTATTGGCTTCCTGTTCGGCATCAACCATGGCAATCGCTTGATGTTTGTGTGGGTCAAACTTTTCACCGAGCGGATTAACTTCGATGACCGTGGATTTTTCGAAGGCGGCCACCAGTTGCTTGAGCGTCAGTTCGACGCCAGAACGCATGGCTTCGACGGTTTGCTCTCCGGTGGCAAGGGCGGCCTCAAGGCTGTCCTTGACGGCTAAGAGTTCGCCAGCAAACTTCTCGGCGGCAAACTTGTGGGCCTTGGTGACATCTTCCTGGGCACGCCGCCGCATGTTTTCCGTTTCGGCCTTGGCGCGTAGCCATGCGTCATGGTTTTCAGCGGCTTTCAGTTCGGCGGCCTTGAGCATGTCCTCAAGGCTGGGGGTGGTGTCGACGGGAGCTTCGGCTACCGATTCAGTTGCCGTCTGGTCAGCGCCGACTTTTTCTTCAAGCTCGGGAGTGGGAGTTTTTTGATCTTCCTGCATGGTGCAAGCCTTTGATTGCGTTAAACCATGCAGATAGTGAGGCCACTCTGCGCGATTTCAAGAGCAGAGTGGCAAAAAATACAGTGGATCAGGTGCGGAAGCGGCTGACGGTGCCCTGAAGTTGGTCGGCCAAGCTTTCGAGGCGTTGGGCCGACTCGGCGGTGCCTTCGACCGCCTGACTGTTGTCGCGCGCCATGGCGGCAATCGCCTCGATGTTGGTGAAGGCTTCGGTGCTGACGCGCCGCTGTTCTTCTGTAGCACCCGCAATGGTGTCAAGACCGACGCCGACCTGTTCGACCGACTGGTTCGATTCGTTGATGGCGCCGGCAACGGCATCCAGCGATTTTTCGCTCGACACGATATCGGCCAGACCTTCCTCGATCGAACTGCGTACCGCATCCGACTTGTTGTTCAGGGTGCGGGTGATGCTGTCGATCTCGTTGGCCGAAGCGGCGGACTTCTCGGCCAGCTTGCGGACTTCGTCGGCGACGACCGCGAAGCCGCGGCCCTGTTCACCGGCACGGGCTGCTTCGATGGCGGCATTCAGCGCGAGCAGGTTGGTCTGGTCGGCGATGTCTTTCACTTCACGCGTCATGTTGGTGATTGACACCGTGCTGCTGACGAATTCATTGACGGCGCCAGCCATTTCATTGACGGCATGCTTGACGCGACCGATCTCGGTGATGAGACGATCCAGCGTTTGCTTACCCTCGCGTGAGCGCTCGGAGCTTTCACGCGATTGCTCATGTACCCGTTCGGTACTTTCGGCGACTTCGACAATGCTTTGCACCATGCGCTCGACCGCGCCGGTGACGGCGGTCGATTTCTCGTATTGCTGGTGAGAACTGTTGGCGACCTGCTTGGCACCGCTCACCAGCTCATGGGCGGCACCGGAGACATGACTGGCCGACTCGCTGACCTGTCGTACAAGGGTACTGAAGTTGGCCATCATGTCGTTGAAGACCTTGCTGGCCTGGCCGATTTCGTCATTGCCACGGACGTCGAGGCGGCGCGTCAGGTCACCTTCGCCGCTGGCGATCGAGCGCAGGCCGGAAACCATCTCCTCCAGCGGGCGCGTCACGAATTTGCTGACAAAGAAATAGATGAAGGCGAGGAGCGGGATGCTGACGAGGATGGCAGCTGCCAGTGATTTGATGCGTTGCGCCGACACGGCCGCATTGACGCTGTCGAGCGAGACCTTCATGCTGACCGCACCGAGCACCGTCCCTTCGGGCACTTGGTGGCACATGATGCAATCCTTGCCCAGGTAGCTCTTGCTGGCCTTGGTCGGACGAATCACGCGCAGATATTCCTTTTGCCCGTCGTGCTGCACCTCAACGAGTTCGGTGCCGCTGTTGAGCACCTGCTGCTCCATGGCATCCGGCTGTTCCTTGCCATTGCCGGGCCCGAACATTTTGGCAACCGCCTCGCCACGAATCACCTTGAGGTCATTGATGATGGAGAGCTGTTTGATCTGGTCGAGAAAAACTTCGCGCTGACCGATGGTGCCGGTAATCATCATGCCGGTGAGGCCGGACATGGTGGCTTCGTGCATCGACAGGGAAAACTGTTTGGCCTGGTCGATGGCCGTGTCGCGATTGACCATGCTTTCCCAAAAGATCATGCCCGTCCACGCAATGACCAGCATCAGCCAGATCGCGGCAGTCAGTCTCATCCAGATTTTCATGTCGGCAAAGCGCATGACCCTCTTCTCCTCTTTATCTTTCTGCTTAAAAGTTTAACTGAAGAAGGCCGGGTGAAGGGCGAGAATTGGGCGAAATTTCTATTTATATCGAAATATTGCGATGGATATGGGCTTAGACCGTCAGGTCAATTTCCTGAAGGGTGCCGGGTTTGCCGTCATTTTTCAGATAAAGCCCGCTGGCGCGTACTTGCCCCATATCTTCGTTGGCAGAACCGCGCAAGGCAAATGGGGTAGCCAGGTGATGCAGCCCCAGCGCCCCGATGTCCAGATCGGCCAACGAACGCAGATCGCCGGCACCTTCCGTAGCCGGTGTCCACACCAATAGGCTCTCGAAGGCGGCATCGTTTTCGTCGATCCACCCGCTCCGGTCGCCATCAAGACGGGCGAGTTCGGCAAAACCGTTATCCGTGCTCGGGCCAAACAGCTCCCCGGCCGCGTCGATCAGGCCGTTGTGATTGCGATCCAATGCCAGATAACCACTGCCCGAGGCAAATAGAGGGAGGAGTTCTTTCTTGCCATCGCCATCAAGATCGAAGCGGAAGCGCTGTTCGGGCTGACTGGCCAGTTGCGCTGCCGTGCCACCGAAGTTGACGACCAGCGGGTCTTTGCGTACGGCATCACCGGCACGCAGGCTGACGCTGCTTTCCTCCCGGTAATAACGCGTCATGTCGAGATCAAGGCTGAAGCTGATTTCCTGGCCATCCGTAGTGCGGATCACACCTTCGGCGGAAAAACTGGTTTGCTCGAATTCCTCGCGTACGGCGTGATAGTCGTATTCGATGCCATAACCGGTTCGGCCGTTACGGGCAGCCTGGAGGCTTTCAGTGGTGGCGCTTGAGCGGGCCTCGACATGGCGCATCTCGGTGGAAAAGGCTTTCATGTCGAAGACGCGCACTTCCTTGCCGGTGATCAGTTCGACCATCTGCTTGACCAGCGAGAGGAAAGGATCGTTGTCTGCAGCGTCGCTGGCGGCTTCGATTGCGCTGGTCTGCGTTGCGGTTTCGGCTTCGGCAAATGTCGGTGCTGGCAGGACGGCCGACATGCGCGAGAGAAACTCGCGCCCGGCGTTGGAGATGTTGGCGATGGCTGATTCCATCTTCTCAAAATCGGGACGCTCGCCGCGCCATGCACGCAGGGTTTCGCTTTCCTGCTGGCGCGTCAGGGCGCTGCGGTCGGCGTAGAGGGCGAGGTCGGTACTGGCGATTTTCATGACGGGCTCCTGCAAACAGTCTGGCTTTGCAGGATTAACGTCTGCCTGTCGGTGAGCTTGAGCCTTGATTTGATTTGGAAATGCTGCCGTCCTGCGAGCGCCGACGGTTAGTGCCCTGACTTCAAGAAGTTACAGCAACTACTTGCCCAGTTGCTTTAAGGCAATCTTGGCCAGTGCGGCGATCCAGTCCGGCCGCTCGTTCATACAGGGCAGGTAATGGAAGGTTTCGCCGCCTGATTCGAGGAAAGCCTCACGACATTCCATCGAGATTTCCTCCAGCGTCTCAAGACAGTCGGCCGGGAAGCCGGGGCAGAGGATATCGACGCGCTTCAGGCCATCCTTGGCGAGCGCTTCGAGCGTCGGTTGGGTGTAGGGCTGCAGCCATTCAGCCGCACCGAAGCGCGACTGGAAGGTGGCCAGCCAGTCGTCCGTTGGTAGGTCGAGGGCCGCAGCGAGCGCCTTTGCTGTCGCGTGGCACTGGTCGGCATAGGGATCACCCTTGTCGACCGAGCGTTTCGGAATGCCATGAAAGCTCATGAGTAGTTTGCCGCCACGGCCGTGAGTGTTCCAGTGCTCGCGTACCGAGGCGGCCAGGGCGCCGATGTAGGCGGCGTCGGTGGGGTATTCCCGAATCCAGTCGATGCAGGGCGGCTGCGACTGTCGTTTGCTCCAGGCCGCAACGGCATCTTCGGTGCTGGCGGTGGTGCTGCCGGCATACTGTGGATAGAGCGGCAGGATCAGGATATGTTGTGCGTCAGCAGCCTTGAGCCGGTCGAGCACGCTTGGGATCGACGGATTGCCGTAGCGCATTGCCCAGTCGACCAGCAAATCCTTATGTCCCTGCTCGCCGAGCAAACCCTTCAGCAGCTTGGCCTGTTTTTCAGTATGTACCTTGAGCGGCGAACCTTCAGGTGTCCAGATTTGGGCGTATTTTGCTGCTGACTTGGCCGGACGGGTGTTGAGGATGATGCCGTGCAGAATCGGCAGCCACAGCAGGCGTGGCAACTCGACGACGCGACGGTCGCCGAGAAACTCGGCGAGGTAGCGTTTGACGGCAGCGGCGGTGGGCTCGTCGGGTGTGCCGAGATTGACCAGCAGGACGGCGGTTTTGGTCATGGCGGGCTGAGGGCCGATGAGAGCAGGCGGGCAGTGATGTCTACGATCGGGATGACGCGTTCGTAGGCCATGCGCGTTGGGCCGATGACGCCGAGGGTGCCGACGACCTGGCCATCGACCTCATAAGGCGCCGCGACCACACTGCATTCGTCCAGCGGCGCGATGCCGGATTCGCCGCCGATGAAGACATGCACGCCTTCGGCACGGGTGGATAGGTCGAGCAACTGCATCAGGCTGGTGCGTTGCTCGAACAGGTCGAACAACTGGCGCAGCCGCGACATGTTGGTGGAGAGGTCATCAATGGCGAGGAGGTTGCGTTCGCCGGTGATGACATATTGGGCGGAGGGATCGGCGGATGCCTCGGTGCCGGCAGCGACGGCCGCGCTCATCAGTTCCGACATGTCGCTGGAGAGCTGCTTGAGTTCGTCTTGCAAGCGATGGCGGATCTGCATGAAGTCGAGCCCGACGAAATTTTGCGTCAGGTAGTTGGCGGCTTCGACCAGTTCGCTCGGGGTGTAGGGCCGCTGCGTCATGATGATGCGGTTTTGCACCTCGCCCTCGGCCGTGACGATGATCAGCAGGATGCGCGTTTCGGTCAGGCTGAGAAACTCGATTTGACGGATGCGCGGGGCCAAGCGGCGCGGCGCGATGACAACGCCGGCAAAGCGGGTGAGTTCCGAAATCAGCTGCGACGCCTGCGAGATGACGCGCTGGGGGGCGTCCGGGTGCAGGGCATCCTTCATTTCGCTGACATGATGGGCATCGAGCGGGCGCACGGTCAGCAGGGAATCGACAAACAGCCGGTAGCCGCGCGGGGTCGGGACGCGACCCGCCGAGGTATGCGGGCTGGTGATGAAACCCATCTCCTCCAGGTCGGCCATGACGTTGCGAATGGTCGCCGGCGAGAGTTCCAGACCGGAGTATTTCGAGAGCGTGCGCGAGCCAACGGGCTGGCCTTCGACGATGTAACGTTCGATCAGGGTCTTGAGCAGGGTTTGGGCGCGTACATCCAGCATGATCGGCAGATTGTAGCGAACCTCTGGAATACAATGGCGCCCACGATGACCCGCCAACTGAATGTGCATGCGCTGGGCCAGGTATTCACGCCGCCGCCCATCGTCGAACGGATGCTGGCGCTCCGCCAGCGGCGCGGGCGCAGCCTCGATCCGTCTGCAGGCGATGGGGCCTTCTGTACGCGCATCACGGGTTGTGAGGCGATTGAGATCGATCCGACCGTTGCGCCGCCGGGCGCGCAGGTGATGGACTTCTTCGCGCTGTCGCCAGACGAGAAGTACGACACGATCATCGGCAATCCGCCGTATGTGCGTTTTCAGGATATCCCGCCGCAGACCATGGCGCAGCTCGACAACGAGATGTTCGACCGGCGCAGCAATCTCTATCTCTATTTCATCGAACGCGCCGTGCGTCACCTGCGCCGTGGCGGTGAGTTGATCTTCATCGTGCCGCGCGAATTCACCAAGCTGACCGCCGCGCGCAGGCTCAATGCCTTCCTCTATCAGGAAGGTGACATCACGGACTTTATCGAACTCGGCGATGCGCGCATCTTCGGCTCGCACAACCCGAACTGCGCGATCTTCCGCTTCGAGCGCGGTCGCCATACGCGCCGCATGAGCGATGGCCGGCATTTTTCGCTGGTCGATGGGCAATTGATGTTCCTGCGCGGTGACTATCGTCTGCCGCTCTCCGAACTCTTCGAGGTGAAGGTTGGCGCGGTGTCGGGGGCGGACGAAATCTTCACGCATCCCGAAGGCAATGCCGAGTTTGTCTGCTCCAAGACGGTGGACGACGGCCAGACCCGGCGCATGATCTTCGGCGTGCCGCATCCGCACCTCGAAGCCCACAAGGAAAAGCTCCTGGCACGGCGCGTCCGCCCTTTCGACGAGTCGAACTGGTGGCAGTGGGGGCGCATGCACCATGTGTCCGATTCGCCGCGCATCTACGTCAATGCCAAGACACGTCGGGTGCGGCCGTTCTTCCTGCATGAGTGCCCCAACTACGATGGCGCGATTCTCGCCCTGTTCCCCAAGCGGCACGACATCGACCTGGTGCGCGCCACCGAGTGGCTGAATGACCGCGTGGACTGGCAGGAGCTCGGGTTCGTCTGCGATGGCCGCTTTATGTTGACGCAGCGCGCCTTGCAAAACTGCCTGCTGCCCGATGAGTTCGAGCGCCTGCTGAACATGAAACGAGAGCGGGAGTTGGCGGCATGAAGCTGAATATCCGTACCGTCGCGCTGTTCGGCAAGGAGGGCAGCGACGAAGTCGTCGAGTCGCTGAGCGCATTGCGCGCCCATCTTGAACAGCGTGGTTATGTCGTGCTGGTTGAAGACGAGATCGCATCTGCGCTCGGCATGCTGGCGTGGGCGACCAGTTACGAATCGATTTGTGCGCATGCCGATGTGGCGATTGTGCTGGGGGGCGACGGTACCTTGTTGAGTGCGGCCCGGCGCCTGGCCGCCAACGGCATTCCCCTGGTGGGCATCAATCAGGGGCGGCTCGGTTTCATGACCGATATCGCGCGGATCGACATGATCGAGGCCATCGACCGCCTGTTGGCGGGCGAGTTTTCTTCCGACCATCGCATGTTGCTGGAAACCACGGTCTGGCGCGACGGGACCGAGATTTTCCGTACGCTGGCCCTCAATGACGTCGTATTGAGCAAGGGCGACACCGGGCGCATGATCGAGATTGATGTGCGTGTCGATGGCGAATTCCTGCATGTGCTGCGTGCCGATGGCCTGATCGTGGCCACCCCAACCGGGTCGACCGCCTATGCCTTGTCGGCGAACGGGCCGATCCTGCATCCCGCCGTGCCCGGCATCGCGCTTGTGCCGCTTTGCCCGCATGCGCTGACGCACCGGCCGATCACGATATCCGACAGCAGTCGTGTCGAGATGCAACTGGTAGACCAGCAGGATGCGCGCGTGCATTGCGATGGCCATAATCATCTTGAAGTCCGCAGCGGCGACTTGGTTCGCATCGAACGTTCGCGTCATGATGTCGTGCTCTTGCATCCCCCCGGTTACAGCTATTTCGCCATGTTGCGCGAAAAGCTGCACTGGAGCACGACGCCCCATCGCTGACGCCTATGCTGCAACGTCTTTTTATCCGTGATTTCGTCATTGTCGAGCGGCTCGAACTGGAGTTCGCCGGTGGCTTTGGTGCGCTGACCGGCGAGACCGGTGCGGGCAAGTCCATCCTTGTCGATGCACTGTCGCTGGCGCTGGGCGAGCGGGCCGATGCCAGTGTGGTGCGTTTGGGGGCGGAAAAGGCCGAGGTCTCGGCGGAGTTTGAAGTGGCACCCGCTTCGGCCCTGGCCGACTGGCTGGCGGCCAACGATTTTGAAACCGATGTCTGCCTGCTACGGCGCGTGGTCGATGCCGGCGGCCGTTCGCGAGCCTGGCTCAACGGCACGGCAGCGACGCTGGCCCAGCTACGTGAAGTGGGTGACTTCCTTGCCGATATACACGGCCAGCATGCGCATCATCAGTTGCTCCGCAGTGATGCCCAACGTGTCTTGCTTGATGCGCATGCGGGCACGACGGCGCTGGCGCGTAGCGTGGCCGAACAGCATGCGGCCTGGCGCAAGGCACGCGAAGCACGTCAGCGCGCCGAACAGGATATCGAGGCCACAGCGAAGGAAAGAGAACTGCTCGAATGGCAGGTCAAGGAACTGGCTGCACTTGGTTTCGATCCGCAGACCTGGCAGGAAACCGAGCAGGAGCAGCGCCGCCTTGCCCATGCGGCCAGTTTGCTTGAGGCGAGTGAGGCGGCACTGGCCGTGCTGGATGAAGGCGAGCTACCTGCGCTGGGTAGTTTGCAGCATGCGAGCGGCCGGTTGA
This sequence comes from Rhodocyclaceae bacterium, assembly GCA_030824115.1. Classification (GTDB taxonomy): domain Bacteria; phylum Pseudomonadota; class Gammaproteobacteria; order Burkholderiales; family Rhodocyclaceae; genus Sulfuricystis. Next base: position 40,330 of record JAVBYI010000005.1, read on the forward strand.
CCGAACTGACGTCGGTTGATCCTGCGCTGAATGATGCCGCCCAGTTGTTCGAGAGTGCCTTGATCCAGCTTGAAGAGTCGGCGCTGGCGTTACGGCGTTATCGCGACCGGCTCGACCTCGATCCGGCGCGACTGGGGGAACTGGATGCCCGCATCGAGGCGGTGACCCAGATGGCGCGCAAGCATCGTGTGACGCCGGACGCGCTGCCGGAACTGCAGATGCGTCTGCAAACCCGCTTTGATGAACTGAGCCTTGCGACCGATCCGTCGGCGCTGGCCGAACGCGAACAGGCCGCCGAGAAACGCTATCTTGAGTCCGCGCGCCAGTTGAGTAAGGAACGCCAAGGTGCTGCCAAGGCACTGAGTCAGGCAGTGACGGCGGCGATGCAGGAACTGGCCATGGTGGGTGGACGCTTCGAAATTGCGCTGACACCGCTGGAAGTGGGTGCCTCGTCCGGCCTTGAAGCCATCGAATTTCTGGTCACTGCGAATGCCGGTCAGCCGCCGCGACCCTTGGCCAAGGTCGCCTCGGGCGGCGAGTTGTCGCGGATCGGTCTGGCGTTGCAGGTCATCGCCAGCCAGTCCCATGCGGCTGGTACGCTGATCTTTGACGAGGTTGATGTGGGCATTGGCGGGCGCGTTGCCGAGATCGTCGGCCGGATGCTCAAGCAACTTGGCAGCGATCGTCAGGTGCTGTGCGTGACCCATTTGCCGCAAGTGGCGGCCTGCGCCAACTGGCAGTGGTCGATCAGCAAGGAAAATCGCGAAGATTTAACCGGTCATGCAACCTTCAGTCGCGTCACGCCGCTGGATGCTGCCGGACGCGTGGAAGAAATTGCGCGCATGCTGGGCGGCGTCAAGATTACCGACACCACCCGCCAGCATGCGCGGGAACTGCTCGGAAACTAGTTACTGCAACTGCTGGATGCCGGCGAGCAGCCAGCCGCCTTTGCCTTGCAGCGGCTTGACCAGATGCCAGACTTCATCGACCGCCGTTGCCGGGCCGGCATCTTCGCGGACTTGGCCGGTGAAGCGCACGCTGACGATATAGCGGTTTGCCTCCTCAACGACCTCGATCACGTCGGCTTCAATCGCCACGACATCGGTTTCCTGTGTGGCGCCAGCGCGCTCGCTGATGGCCATCTTGATCTCGGCGAACATTTCCGGCGTGGTGAATTCGCGGATGTCATCGAGGTTACCGGCGTCGTTGGCGGCTTGCAGACGGATGTAATGCACCTTGGCATTGCGCACGAAGCCGGGGACATCGAAGTCAGCCGGGATGTTGGCGGCCGTGTTGCCGGTGGATGCCGTCCCGCCAGCGCCGACATTCTCAACGTGCTGTGCAGCCGGCTCAAAGCGGTTGGCCGAATACTGCATGCCATGCGCACCCGCCAGAGCGGGTTGCTGCGCAGCAGCGCGCTTGCGCATAAAGAAACCGATAGCGGCAATGACGACAAAGGCGAGCAGGGCCATCATCATGAAGTTGGCGAGTTCTTCGCCAAAGCCGAAGTGCGACGCCAGAGCGGCGAGGCCAAGACCGGCGGCGAGGCCGGCGATCGGACCCATCCAGGAGCGGCCCGCGGCGGCGGGGGCCGCAGCGGCACCCGGCTTGGCGGCGGCCGCATTGGTCGGGGCCGACGGTGCCGGCGCGGCGGCAGGGGCTTTGGCCGGCGGGGTCATCTGGCGCTGCATGCCAAAAGAGCTACCGCCACCAAGGCGTTTAGCTTCGGCATTGCCGACTGGAACGGTCAGGCCAATGGTCAGGGCAAGGGCAAATAGGGCGAGTGTTTTCATTCGGGTCTCCTCAAAAGTAAATCTCTACGCCAGACAGGATAGGGGCGTTTCTTGAAAAAGAAAAACAGAATTATTGGCAGTTAATCATCGATAAAAGCTGATTTATTTACTGCCCTTGCTGCCAAAGATGTCATGCTGGGCGACCTGACAGATGGCCGCGATGGTCGGATGGGTCAGCTTGCGTTCGTTGGTGATGGCGTAGATCTGTTCGCGCACCGTGTCGATGCGACCGACCACGGCCACTTCATATTGGCGGGCAATCGTGTCCTCGATGGCGGTCGGGGCGGCGAAGTAGCCAGCGCCAGCCTGACCGAAGGCCATCAGCAGGGCGCTGTCGTCGAATTCGCCGACACTGCGCGGACGCAGGCGTTCCGCTTCGAACCAGCGCTGCAGACGCGCATGCAGAACCACTTCGGCACCGGGCATTAGAAACGGCGCACCGTCGAGGCATTGTGGAAACTCATCGCCGGCTTTGGCCGCCAGCGTGCGGGCGGCGAAGATGCTGACGCCACTTTCGCCCAGAAAGTGGTCATAACCGCGCACATTCAGGTTATCCGGCATTGGCCGGTCGGCAATGACCATGTCGAGGCGATGCACGGCCAGATCGGCCAACAGCGTGGCGAGCCGCCCTTCACGGCAGATCAGCTTGATCGGCTCGGCACTGGCCAGCGAAGGCTCGACCAGTCGATAGGCGACCATCTTGGGCACCGAATCGGCGATGCCGACCCGGAAGGGCACGCTCTGGGGCAGGGCATTTTCGCGCAGGGATTCGAGCAATTCATCGCCGAGCGTGAAGATCTGCTCCGCGTAGCCGAGCAGGCGCTGGCCGGTGTCGGTCAGTTCCAGACCGCGTCCGGCACGGCGGAACAGTTTGACGCCCAGCGCTTCCTCCAGCTCGCTCAACTGGCCACTGATCGATTGTGGCGTCAGGTGCAGTTGCTCGCTGGCGCGCGCAATGCTGCCGGATTTGGCCACCATCCAGAAATAGCGCAGATGCTTGAAATTCAGTGCGGTCGCCATATGTTCTGTCCCTGATAATGTTCGACTTATTCGAATGATATTTTAAATATATTCGATTTGTCGGATGCTTGAGTTGGTTCTACCATTCGTGTTGTCATCAATTATTTGTGGGGTATCACGACCATGAAACGCATCTTCCTCTTTCTCATGACCAACATGGCCATCGTGCTGGTGTTGTCGGTCACCATGCGCCTGCTCGGTGTCGAGCCTTATCTCAACGCCAATGGCCTCAATCTTGGCGCTCTGTTGATCTTCGCCGCCGTGATGGGCTTCGGCGGTTCGCTGATTTCGCTGGCCATTTCCAAGTGGTCGGCCAAGACCTCGATGGGTGTGCAGGTCATCGAGGCGCCGTCGAACTCGACCGAGTTCTGGCTGGTGGAGACGGTGCGCAAGTATGCCCAGCAGGCAGGGATCAAGATGCCTGAGGTCGGCATCTACGAGGCACCGGATGTCAATGCCTTCGCCACCGGCATGAGCAAGAACAGCTCGCTGATCGCGGTGTCGACCGGCCTCCTGCAGCAGATGACACGCCAGGAAGCCGAGGCGGTGATCGGCCATGAGGTGTCCCACGCCGCCAATGGCGACATGGTGACGCTGGCGCTGATTCAGGGCGTGGTGAACACCTTCGTGATGTTCCTGTCGCGTGTTATCGGCCATCTGGTCGATCGTGTGGTGTTCAAGACCGAGCGCGGTCAGGGTCCGGCCTTCTTCGTCACCATGATCATTGCCGAACTGGTGCTGGGCGTCCTTGCCTCGGTCATCGTCATGTACTTCTCGCGTCAGCGCGAATTCCGTGCCGATCAGGGTGGCGCTTTACTGGCTGGTCGCCAGAACATGATTGCGGCACTGGAGCGCCTGAACAGTCTGCATCCGCACCCGCTGCCGGAGAAGATGGCGGCTTTCGGCATCGCTGGCGATGGCGGTGGTGGCCTGAAGCGTTTGTTCATGACGCATCCCCCGCTGGAAGAACGCATTGCTGCTTTGAGGGCGGCCGGCCGGGAGTAAATGGAAAGGCTCGGGGTATGATGCGGAAGCAGCGAATTGTTAACCGCTGCTTCCAAAACTCACGAGTCTTTCGATGAATTCGTCGCAACGTCTGCGCAACTTGCTGATTGCCGGGTTGGCCTTCGCCAATGTGATGGTATTCGTTCTCTCCGGCTACGCGCTTTACCAGACCCGACAGCAATACATCCTGCGTGCCCAAACCGCCACGCAAAACGTGGCGAGCGCGCTGAACCAGAGTGTTTCCAGCAGCGTCGAGAAGATCGATCTGGCGATGCGCACGGTGGTGGATGAACTTGAACGTCAGTTGGCCGGCAAGGGCATCGACGACAAGGCAACCAACGAGTTTCTGGCGCGGCATGCGCAGCGCTTGCCGGAGGTCGAGGCGTTTCGGGTGGCCGATGCCGAAGGATTCGTGATTCTGGGCAAGGGCGTCAATCGGCAGGCGCGCGTTTCCTGGGCTGATCGCGACTACTTCAAGTATCACCAGACGCACGCGGATGGTTCCTTGCAAATTTCCAAACCACGCATGGGACGCGTGGCCCAGCAATACATCATCGGCTTTGCGCGCCGTTACAACTATCCTGATGGCCGCTTTGCCGGTGTCCTGTCCGCGCCGATTGCCGTGGATCATTTCTCCAGCCTGCTGTCCCGGTTCGATCTCGGACCGAAGGGCATTCTGGTACTGCGTTATGCTGACCTCGGGCTGATTGCCCGTTTCCCGCCGATGCCGGATCATCCGGTCGGCCAGATTGGACATACCAGCGTATCGAAGGATTTGCGCGAACTGGTCGAGTCTGGTGTGCGTGCTGCCACGTACCATCTCAATAATTCGCCGGATGGCTTCGAGCGCATCAACTCGTATCGGCGCCTTGAAAATGCGCCCATGATTACGATTGTCGGTATGGCCAGCGAGGATTATCTGGCCAATTGGAAAGCGGAGCTTTACAAAACCTCTGCTTTGGCATTGGGCTTCCTGCTGCTATCCGGGGTGCTGGGGGCCATCCTGTTGCGCCTGCAGGCGCAGTCCGAGAAGAACCAGTTACGTTTGCGGGAGAATGAAAACCGTCTGCGCACCATCATTGCCAACGAGCCGGAGTGCATCAAGATCGTCGATGCCGAGGGCAAGTTGCTGCAGATGAACCCGGCCGGTCTTGCCATGATCGAGGCGGATTCCCTGGACCAGGTGGCCGGGCATCCAGTGCTGGACGTCATTGCGCCTGAATACCGCAAGACATTCGACGAGATGCACCAGCGTGTGATTGCCGGTGAGTCAGTAAGGTTGGAGTTCGAGGTGCAGGGGCTGAAGGGCGGTCGACGCCTGCTTGAAACCCATGCGGTGCCGATGATGGATAACGGCGCTGTCGTCCAACTGGCGGTGACCCGTGATATCAGCGAACGTCGGGCGCACGAAAATGCACTCAGGCAGGCGAAGGCCGAAGCCGAAGCTGCCAATCTCGCCAAGAGCGCCTTCCTGGCGACGATGTCGCACGAGATTCGCACGCCGATGAACGGCATCCTGGGCATGGCGCAACTACTCCTGCTGCCCGACTTGAGCGAGCAGGAGCGCCTTGAGTATGCGCGTACCGTCCATAACTCCGGCCAGATGCTGCTGCGTCTGCTCAACGATATTCTGGATCTGTCCAAGGTCGAGTCAGGCAAGCTGGAGTTGTCTCTGGCGGCATTCAGCCCGCGCCAGATTGCCGACGAAACCATCGCCCTGTTTGCCGAGCATGCCCATACCAAAGGCTTGGTGATCGAAGCGTCCTGGCGGGGGGGAGACAGCCAGCGCTACCTGGGTGATGCGGTTCGTTTGCGGCAAATGGTGGCCAACCTGATCAGCAATGCCATCAAATTTACCGCGCAGGGTTTTGTTCGTCTTGAGGTCGCCGAGATCGAATGCAAGGACAATCGTGCGCTGCTCGAGTTTGCGGTGAGCGATAGTGGCATTGGCATTGCGGCGAACCGGCTGGGCCTGCTGTTCAAACCATTCTCCCAGGCCGATTCATCGACGACGCGGCATTATGGCGGCACCGGGCTGGGGCTCTCCATCATCAGCAGTCTGGCCAAGTTGATGGGCGGTACGGTGGGTGTCGAGAGCGAGGTCGGCAAGGGTTCGCGCTTCTGGTTCAGGGTTCGTGCCAAGGTGCTGCAAGCCGGTGAAGAAACGCGACAGGTCGAGCGCCATACGGGTGAAAGCAGGCATTCTGATGCCGTCCCGGCCCTCCATGGTCAGGTGCTGGTGGTCGAAGACAACCCGACCAATCGCACGGTAGTCGAGGCCTTGCTTCGCAAACTGGGACTGCAGTTTCATAGTCTTGAAAACGGTCAATTGGCTGTCGACGCCATCCGTGGCGGGATGCGCCCCGATCTGGTGCTGATGGATATGCAGATGCCGGTGCTGGATGGCATCAAGGCGACGGAAGCGATCCGCCAGTGGGAGCACGACACGCAGCAAGTCCCTGTCCCGATCATCGCCTTGACGGCCAGTGCCTTCGAAACAGATCAGCAGCGCTGTTTTACCGCAGGGATGGATGGGTTCCTGACCAAGCCACTCAGTATCGATGATCTGGCCCTGGTACTGGCGAAATGGCTGAATAAGCCGTCGTCGTAGATCAGTCTCAGGGACACCCCATGTCAGCGTTCTTCACCCCGGTTTTTTTCGCCCGCGTTGTGCTGCTGGCGTCCATTTTCTGCCTGTCGTTGGAAGCCAGTGCGGCCGACCTGCGCATCGGGGGCACGGGCAATGCGCTGGGCACCATGCGGCTGCTTGGCGCAGCCTTTGCCCGAGCGCATCCCGAAACGACGCCGGTCATTCTTGCCAGCATTGGTACCAGTGGTGCGTTCAAGGCACTGCCCAAGGGGGCGATCGACATTGGGCTGTCTTCGCGCATGCTGACGGAGGAAGAAAAACGGGCAGGCTTGAATGCGATCGAGTATGCCCGCTCGCCGACGGTCTTTGCCGTTCGGAACAACAACAAGGTGGCGGCGATTTCCCTTAGTCAGCTGGAGGAGATCTACAGCGGAAAATTGACAACCTGGCCGGATGGCTCACGGATTCGGCCGATCATGCGCCAGCCGGATGATGACAATACCCGGCAGATCAAGCAGCTGTCGCCCGAGATCGAGCAGGCCGTCTTGCGCGCCGAGCAGCAGCCGGGCCTTGCGTTTGCCGTGACGGATCAGGATGCGGCTGACAAGATGGAGCGTATTCCGGGCAGTCTCGGCGTCAGCACACTGGCACTGATCCGCTCGGAAAATCGCAGCCTGCGGCCGTTGATGCTCGGCGCGGTGGCACCCAGCATGGACAATGCCCGCTCGGGGCGCTATCCGTTGGTCAAACACTTCTACCTTGTGTTGCCACAGGAACCGACGCCTGCGGCACAGGCCTTCGTCAAGTTCGTGAAGTCCCCGCCTGCCATCAAGATTCTCGAACAAACCGGACATTTCATTCCCTGAATGCTGTTGCCATGATGACCCCCCCGGCACTCCTGGAGAAAACCGTTCGGCGCGTGGCCCTGGGCGTGGCCTTGCTGGTCGCACTGGCAATTCCCGCCATCCTGTTTGTTCTTGAGCATCATGACGTTTCCGAATCGCTTGAGTTCAAGGCCAGGGTCAAGGCATCGGCCCTGAGCAGCATGATTGCGAGCAATCCGGAAACCTGGATGTTCGCCGAGAATCGCCTGCAGGGGCTGATTGCCCGCGAGCCGGTACCGCTTGAGGATGAGCAGGTACGGTTGTTCGACAAGCAGGATGCGCTGATTACCGAGGTGGGCAGTTTGCCTTCCGGTCCGTCCATGTCCCGTTCCTACCCGCTTTACGATGCGGGGCAGGAGGTGGGGCTGCTGGTCGTGTCAGGATCGTTAGGGCATGTTGTCAAGGGCGTGTTGATCAGTGCCATGCTGGGCTTTGTACTGGGGGCCGTGGTGTATTTCGGCATGAAGTGGCTGCCGCTGCGGGCCTTGCGGGCCGCGACCGAAGCGCAACAGCGGGCTGAAACCAGCCTGCAGGCCAGTCTGCAGAATGTGGCTGAGCGCGAAGCCGCTGAACTGGGGTTGAAACAGCTGAATGAGGAACTGGAGCGGCGCGTGGCGCAGCGCACGGCAGAAATGCAGGCAGCCCTTGAGACCGCCGAACGGGCGAATGCCGCCAAAGGCGTGTTTCTCGCCAACATGAGCCATGAAATTCGCACGCCGATTAGTGCCGTGATGGGGTTGGCGCGGATCGGCATGCGCCAGAACGTCGGGCGCAAGACCGAGATTACGTGTAGCCAGATTCTCGATGCCGGCAAACACCTGCTCGGTGTGGTGAATGACATCCTGGATTTCTCGCGCATCGAGGCGGGCAAGCTGGTGATTGATCCGCGTTCCTTTCATCTGGCGGATACGGTGCAGCAGGCCGTCGATATCGTGGCGGATCGCGCGCGGGCCAAGGATCTGCGGCTGATGGTTGAATACATTGCCGTCCCGCCAGCGCCGACTTTTGTGATCGGCGATGCCCTGCGTCTCGGCCAGATTCTGATGAACCTGCTGAGTAATGCGATCAAATTTACCGAGTTCGGCGAGGTGCGCCTGAGCATCGACTGCCATGGAGACCATGTGCTCTTTCGCGTGGCCGACAGCGGTCCGGGCATGACATCAGAGCAGATGAGCCGGTTGTTCAAGCCCTTTGAGCAGGCCGACAACACCCTGACGCGCAAGTTCGGTGGCTCCGGCTTGGGGTTGGCGATCAGTCGCGACCTGGCGATCCTGATGGGCGGCGATATTGCCGTGAGTAGTGCCGTCGGCCAGGGCAGCGTGTTTACCCTGCATCTGCCCTTGCCGGCCGGCGAGCCGGTGGAAGATGCCGCTGCCACGCTGAACACGGCGGAAGGGCCGCTGCTGATCGGCCTGTGCATCCTGGCCGCCGAGGATGTTGAAGTGAATCGGGTGATTCTCGAAGACCTGATCACGACGCAAGGGGCAACGGTGGTCTGGGCCCACGATGGACAGCAGGCCGTCGATCTGGTGGCGTCACGCGGGGGCGGCGCCTTCGATGTCGTCCTGATGGACATTCAGATGCCGGTGATGGATGGCTACGATGCCACGCTGCGCATTCGCGTGCTGGCCCCACAGTTGCCGGTGATCGGTCTCACGGCCCATGCCATGGCCGAGGAGCGCGAACGCTGTCTGGCAGCCGGCATGGTGGCTCACCTGACCAAGCCAATCGATCCCGATGTCGTGGTGGCGACGATCCTCGAACACGTCACAACACGCCCGCCGTTGCCCTTGTTGTCATCGGCCATGCCTGAGACGGTTGTGATTGCGGCGCCCGCTGCCGGGGCGGCTGGGGTGAGGGGGGCCGCGCTGATCGACCAGGGCAAACTGCGTGCCCGCTACCAGTATCGCCAGATTTTTATCGACAAGCTGCTGGCGACGATTGCCTCCAGCCATGCCGACTCGCCCGCCAAATTGCGTGCTGCCGTTGCGGCAGGGGATACCGAGGCAATCCGATTTGTGGCCCATGCGCTGAAAGGGATCGGCGGCAGCATCGAAGCGGCTGCCTTGGCGGAGCAGGCCCGGATCACGGAGGATTGCGTAAAAGCGGGATCTGGCGAGGCAAGCCAGCAGGCGCTGAAACTTGCCGAAGTGACCGAAGCCGTACTGGCCCTGATTAAGCCGTCAGCTGTTGCAGTTGCTTGACCACGGCCTGTAGCTTATCGCTGACCTCGCGGCTGTCGCCGAGTTTCCCCCCGAGCTTTTCGGCCATTTGCCGCGCCATGGTGGCCAGGGCTTCTTCCTGTCGGTTGGTCATTTCGAGGTGAAGGAAGGAATGCTCGAGGGCCTGGATGTATTCGTCAATGCTGGCCAGGGCCGAGAGGCGGTGGGCGGCCTGCTGTTTCTCAGTGGCGCTGAGTACGCCAGTGAGTGTCCCTAGCGCATCCTGAATGCCATGACCTTGCCGCTTGAAGGCGGCATCGGCCGAGAGCGCCACCAGACGGGCGCTGGCCCCTTCGGCGAGAATCGCCAGGTTGTCGCGCAGTCGTCCGACCGCATCGGGGTCGTCCATCGGCAGCTTGGAGACGACAAGCGTGATCGACGGATAGTTGATCACGAGGCGATCGCGAAACTGGAACTGATGTCCCATGCCGCGCCCATGCTGGAGGATCGACAATTCCAGCGGCGTGCACGCGCCGTGGGTTGAAGTCCGCTGTTCCTCACTGTCGATGCGCAGATCCACCAGTCCTTCGAGGCCGTACTGCTGTACGACGTCGAGGAGTGCCTTGGAGAGCTGGGCGCAGGTGGTGCAGGAAAACGAGGTGCGCAGGAACTGCATGATCATGCCGAGTTCGCCCATCGACGACATGGCCGTGAATGCGGTACGCGAGGCCATCGCGACCTGATCCTCGAAGCCGCGCTTCTCGATCAGGATCTTCTCGGCCACCTTGACCTTCTGCAGCAACTCCTCGGCATTGAAGGGCTTGACGATGTAGTCGCTGCCGCCGGCGTCGTAGGCATGCAGGCGGGTTTCCATGTCGTCATGACACGAAACGAAAATCACCGGCCCCTGCCAGCCAGAGGTCTCGCGCAGGGCGCGGCAGACCTCAATGCCGTTCATGCCGGGCATTTCGATGTCGAGCAGCACAATGTCCGGGTTTTGGTCGATGGCGGCCAGAAAGGCAGTGCCACTCTCGAATTCGGTGAGCTGGTAGTGCGGGTCGCTGAACGGGAAAGTGGCCGTCAGGCGGGCTGCCGGTTCGTCATCGACAATGAAGATACTGAGGGGCTTCGTGCTCATGGGGGTGCGGAATTGGATGGACGGACTCTATTATCGCATCGCGGGACGGTTATGCCGTCCCGCCAGCGCCGACTTTTCGAGCGTCGTCCCGCTCGATCCAGGTTGTTATTTTGGCATCTTGCACTCGCCGACATAGGCATCGGCATGGTCGGTGAAGATGGTGCCCATCAGCTTGTTGGTGATCTGGCCCTTGTCATCTTTGCGCACCACGCGCAGGAAGTAGTCCTGCACCGGATAGTGGTTGCTGTTGAACTTGAACTTGCCGCGTACCGAGTTGAACTTGGCGGTTTCGAGGGCCTTGCGCACCGCAGGCTTGTCGTCAAGTTTTCCCTTGCTGTCGCGCACGGCGGCATCCATCAGCATGGCCGCGTCGTAGCCCTGCGAGGCGTAGAGCGACGGCGTGCGCTTGTAGGTCTGGATGAAGTCGGCGACAAATTTCCTGTTGGCGGCGTTGTCGAGGTCATATGCCCAGTGTGATGAATTGAAGGTCCCGAGCATCGGTTCGCCGACGGCCGGGATGGTGTCTTCGTCAGCCGAGAAACCGGAGGTGATCAGGCGGATGTCCTTGGAGAGGCCGGCCGCAACGAACTGCTTGACGAAGTTGATGCCCATGCCGCCGGGCAGGAAGAAGAACACCGCATCGGGCTTGGCGGCGCGCAGTTGCGCCAGTTCGGCGGCGTAATCGAGTTGGCCGAGCTTGGTGTACGTCTCATCGCTCATGTTGCCCTTGAAGTAACGCTTGAAGCCATTGAGCGCATCCTTGCCGGCCGGATAGTTGGGGGCAACGCCAATCACATTCTTGTAGCCCTGGTCGGAGGCCCACTTGCCCATGGCCTCGGCGACGTTGTCGTTCTGCCAGGCAATGTTGAAGAAGTAAGGGTTGCAGTCCTTGCCGGCCAGTTGCGAGGGGCCGGCGTTGGCCGAGATATAGAAGGTCTGGCTGTCGAACACCGGTTTGGCGACGGTCAGCAGGATGTTGGAGAAGACGATGCCGGTCATGAAATCGACCTTGTCCTTCTTGAGGAAGCGCTCGGCGATCTGCTTGCCGATCTCGGGCTTCTGCTGGTCATCGGCGACGATCACCTCGGCCGGTTTGCCACCGAGCTTGCCATTCAGATGTTTGATGCCAAGCTGGAAGCCGTCGCGGATGTCGACACCCAGACCAGCCGCCGGGCCGGAGAGGGTGGAGACGAAGCCGACTTTGACGCCTTCATTGGCATGGGCTGCCGTGAAGGTCGTGGCGAGCAGGCAGGTGAGCAGAATTTTTTTCATGTGGGCTCCTCGTTTGGGGGTTGTTTAAATCTGGTCGCGCCAGATGCGGATGGCGCTGAAAGTCTCGGTATCGTTGGCCGGCAGGCGGCCAAGGTGGGCGGTGGCGGCGGCGATCACGCCGGGTGTCTGCCAGCGCAGGAAAGGGTTGGTTGCCAACTCGTCGGCCAGCGTGGATGGTACGGAGGGTTGGCCGGCCGCACGTTGGCGCTTGACGCGGTCGATGCGCGCGACGATGGCCGCGTTGTCCGGCTCGACCGTCTTCGCGAAACGCAGGCAGGACTCGGTGTATTCGTGGGCGCAGTAGATCTGTGTGGTGGCGGGCAGGGCGGCCAGACGCGCAAGCGAAGCGTGCATCTGCGCCAGCGTGCCTTCAAAGACGCGGCCGCAGCCGGCGCCGAACAGCGTATCGCCACACAGCAACATCCCCGGGCGATAATAGACGACATGACCCAGCGTATGCCCCGGCACCTCCATCACCGCAAAATCGACGTCCAGTACCGTGACGCAATCGCCCTCGGCGAGCGGGTGGGTCACGACCGCTTGCGCCTCACGCGCCGGGCCGTAGACCGGGACGGGGTGCCGCGCGACGAGTTCGGTGATGCCGCCGATGTGGTCGCCGTGATGGTGGGTCACAAGAATCGCGCACAGTTGGTCGCCCGTCTGTTCGAGGAAGCGCTCGACCGGGTCGGCTTCGCCGGGATCAACAATGGCCACCCGGCCTTGATGTCGCAAGGCCCAGATGTAATTGTCTTCGAAAGCCGGAATGGGTTCGATCTGCATGGGGGCCGATTCTAATGGCGCTGGAGAGCTTTTCCGCATGGCTTGAAACGCCGCAAGGGCGCTATGTGCGCGCCTGGGAACAGGACAAACTCGACACCGTGGTGGCCGATATCTTCGGCTTCAATGCGCTGCAGATTGGTTTTCCCGAGATGGAGACCCTGCGGGCGAACCGCATGCCCTTTCGTTTTTGCTGCTGTGCCCAGCAGGCGGCGATGGTGAGAAGCGATGCCCACCACCTGCCGTTTGCCACCAACAGCCTCGATCTGGTGGTGCTGCCGCATGTGTTGGAGTTCGATGCCAATCCGCACCAGATCCTGCGCGAAGTCGAACGTGTGCTGGTGCCCGAAGGCAGCGTCGTGGTGGTTGGCTTTAACCCCTTCAGCCTGTGGGGCATGCGCCGTGTGCTGGCACGTCGTGGAGGGCCGCCGCCCTGGCAGGGGCGTTACCTCAGTGTGCCGCGCCTGCGCGACTGGTTTGCCCTGCTCGGTTTCGAAACTCGGGGTGGCGAATTCGGCTGCTTTGCCCCGCCGGTGACGCAGGAAAAATGGCTCACCCGCTGGCAGTTCATGGAGCCGGCGGGCGATCGCTGGTGGCCGTTTGCCGGCGCGGTGTATGTATTGCAGGCGATCAAGCGGCAACACGGCATGCGGCTGGTCACCCCGAAATGGAAAGATCGCATGGCGCAGGCGAAGGCGCTGGCATTGATGCCGCAAAAACCGCTGGCGCAGAAAAATATGGACATGAGGGACATGGAGCATGAGTGAGGTGGTGGATATCTTTACCGACGGTGCCTGCAGTGGCAATCCCGGGCCGGGCGGCTGGGGCGCGTTGCTGCGCAGCAATGCGCAGGAGAAGGAGTTGTCCGGCTACGAGCCGGCGACGACCAACAACCGCATGGAGCTGATGGCGGTGATCGAAGCGCTGTGCGCCCTCAAGCGGCCGGTCAGCGCTCGGGTACATACCGATTCGCAGTACGTGCAAAAAGGCATCAGCGAGTGGATTCACAACTGGAAACGGCGCGGTTGGCAAACCGCCGACAAGAAGCCGGTGAAGAATGCCGACCTGTGGCAGGCACTCGATGCCGCGCGCATGAACCATGAGGTCGAATGGCTGTGGGTGCGCGGTCATGCCGGTCATGTCGAAAATGAACGGGTGGATGCGCTGGCGCGTGCCGCTATCGAAAACAAGGGGGGCAAGGTATGAGCATCGTGCGCCAGGTCGTGCTGGATACCGAAACAACCGGTCTGGAATGGCGCCAGGGCGAGCGCGTGATCGAGATTGGCTGCGTCGAACTGGTCAGCCGCAAGCTGACCGGACGACATTTTCACCAGTACCTGAATCCTGAAAAAGCCATTGCAGCCGGTGCGCAGGCGGTGCATGGCCTGACCGACGAATTCCTCGCCGACAAGCCGAAGTTTGCCGACATTGCCGACGAATTCCTCGCCTTCATCGAAGGTGCCGAGCTGATCATCCACAACGCCCCCTTCGACGTCGGCTTTCTCGACAACGAACTCGGGCTGCTCGGCCGCGAGCCGCTCAAGAGCGTGTGCGGCAACATCGTCGACACGCTGCGCATGGCGCGCGACCTGCGGCCCGGCAAGCGCAACGGCCTCGATGCGCTGTGCATCGAATTCGGCGTCGACAACTCCGGGCGCCAGTTGCACGGTGCGCTGCTGGATGCCGAACTGCTGTCCGACGTTTATCTGGCCATGACACGTGGACAGGACAGCCTGATGATGGATCTCGACATGGCCTCGTTCGACCCCGGCTGGGCCAAGGGGGAGCGGCCACCGATCCGCTTGCTGACGGCGACGGCAGAAGAGTTGGCCGAACACGAGCGCGTGCTGGCCGAGATCGACAAGGAAAGCAAGGGCAAGACGCTCTGGCGCCAGTTGGAGGCATAAATGCAGGGCATGCCGTCCCGTCGGGCGGCACCTTCGCAGAACACCATGTCCGTTCCCGTCGCGTATCTCGGCATCATCCTCATCTGGTCTACCACGCCGCTGGCCATCCAGTGGAGCACCCAGGGCAGCAGCTTTGCCTTTGCCCTCTTTGCCCGCATGACAATCGGTGTTGTGCTGGCTGTCGTGCTGCTGGCCGCATGGCGCGTCCGTTTTCCATTGCATGCCCGCGCCTGGCGCAGCTATCTGGTCGGCGGACTGGGCACTTTCGGCGCCATGACCCTAACCTACTGGGGTGCGCGCCATGTCCATTCCGGGCTGATTTCGGTGCTGTTCGGCCTCTCGCCGCTGATGACTGGCGTGCTGGCGGCCCTCTGGCTGGGCGAGCGTGCGCTGACGCCGTTGCGTCTCACCGGCATGGCGCTCGGCATGATCGGTCTGGCCACCATCTTTGCGCAGGGCGAGGGTGCCGGCGGCACGCAGGTCGCACTTGGTCTGGTGTTGCTGTTGTGCGCCGTGTTCATCCACTCCGCCAGCCTCGTTTGGGTCAAGCAGATCGACGACGATAGCCCGCCGCTCGCCACCGCCGCCGGCACGCTGATCGTCTCGCTGCCCTTGTTCGGGCTGGTCTGGTGGCTGGTCGAGGGCCACGTGCCTGTCGATCTGCCGCTGCGTGCCAGCGTGGCCATCGTTTATCTCGGCGTGTTCGGTTCGGTACTCGGGTTTGCGCTCTACTACTACGTCATCCGCCACATGGAGGCTGGCAAGGTGGCGCTGATCACGCTCGTTACGCCGGTCATTGCGCTATTGCTTGGCCAGACCCTCAACGGCGAAGCAATCGGCGCGCGCGTCTGGCTCGGTGCTGCGCTGATCGCCGGGGGATTGGTGTTGCACCAGTGGACGGCACTGGTCAGGTTGGCGCGTCGCCAATAACGCCCTACCAAGCGATTTACGGCCTATTATCAGTTACCGATTTTCGGAATGGAGACAATCATGGCAAAAGGTCAGTTACGCGGCAACAAGGAAGCTAAAAAGCCCAAGCAGCCCAAGAAGCCCACACCACCGGCGGGCGGCTTTCAGGTTCCTTCCTCGACAGGCAAGCCGGCAAACGCCAAGTCCTGATTTCCCTGTCGCGCCGGGGTTAGTGGATTGTCGCAAATGCGACAAAAGATTTATTGGCTAACTGGCTGATTTATAAGTAATGCAGTGCGGGCACTGGAATTGCAACGTGCCTGCCATGAAACCAAATTTCGTCACCATCAACGACACCACGCTGCGCGACGGCGAGCAATCGGCTGGCGTGGCGTTTTCGCTGGAAGAAAAGCTGGCGATTGCCCGCGAGCTGGATGCCCTTGGCGTGCCCGAGATGGAGGTGGGCATCCCGGCGATGGGGGCGGTCGAGCGCGAGAGTATTCGCGCCGTGGCCTTGCTGGGCCTGAAGGCGCGCCTGATGGTCTGGGGCCGTCTCGCCAGCGCCGACATTGCTGCGGGCGCTGGTCTGGGTGCGCAGATGATGGATATTTCGGTGCCGGCTTCCGACCAGCACTTGCGCCACAAGCTGGGACGCGACCGTTCTTGGCTGCTCGGCGAGTTGCCGAAAATGATTGCCTACGGCCGCGACCAGGGGCTGGAGATGTGTGTCGGCGGTGAGGATGCCTCGCGCGCTGACATGGATTTTCTCTGCCGCATCGTCGAAGTGGCGCAGCAGGCGGGCGCGCGGCGCTTCCGCTTCGCCGATACGCTGGGCATTCTCGAACCCTTCGGCGTCCATGAAAAGATCAGTCAGTTGCGCGCGAATTGCGACCTCGAAATCGAGATGCACGCGCACGACGACCTCGGGCTGGCGACAGCCAACACGCTGGCCGCTGCCCGCGCCGGAGCGACGCACCTGAACACCACCGTGAACGGCCTTGGCGAGCGTGCCGGCAACGCCCCGCTCGAAGAAGTGGCGCTGGCGCTCACCCGCTGCCACGGCATTGAAACCGGCATCGACCTGCGCAACTTCCTGAGCCTGTCGCATCGCGTGGCCAATGCCTCCGGCCGTCCCGTGCCCTGGCAGAAGAGCATTGTCGGCGCGGGCGTGTTTACCCACGAAGCCGGCATCCATGTTGATGGTCTGCTCAAGCATCCGGCCAACTATCAGGGCTTTGACCCCGCGCTGGTCGGGCGCAGCCATCGGCTGGTACTCGGCAAGCATTCCGGTCAGCATGCGGTCAAGGTGATCATGGCGATGCTGGGCATCGAGATGGACGAAGCCGGCGCGCAGCGCATGCTGGCGGCGGTGCGTGCCTTTGTCGCGGTAGCGAAGCGGCCGCCGACGGATGAAGAGCTGCGCGAACTGGCCGGGGATCATCATGCGTGACGCCTCTTTGTCGATTACGGAAGTCGTGCCGGCTGAAGCGAGCCCCGGCATTCTCGCCATGCTGCGCGAGGATGTGCGCTGCATCTTTCAGCGCGACCCGGCGGCACGCACGACCTGGGAAGTGCTGACCACCTATCCCGGCCTCCATGCCCTGATCGTCCATCGCCTGGCGCATGTGCTGTGGCGTAACGGCTGGCGCTATTTCGCCCGCGTTGCCGCCTATCTGGCGCGCATGCTGACCAACATCGACATTCATCCCGGCGCACGCATCGGCCGCCGTTTCTTCATCGACCACGGGGCTGGTGTCGTCATCGGCGAAACGGCTGAAGTCGGCCATGATGTGACGCTCTATCACGGCGTGACGCTGGGCGGCACGACCTGGAACAAGGGCAAGCGCCATCCGACGCTCGGCGATGGCGTGGTGGTCGGGGCGGGCGCGAAGATTCTTGGCGCGATCACGATTGGTGCCACGGCGCGCGTTGGCGCCAACTCGGTCGTCGTCAAAGAGGTGCCGGCGGGACGCACCGTCATTGGCATTCCGGCCCGTATTGTCGGCGAGCGTGCCGCGCCCCTGCGTTCGCTCGATGCGGAGCATCAGATCGACCTTGATCACCACCTGATTCCCGATCCAGTCGGCAAGGCCATCGGTTGCCTGCTCGATCGCATCGACGCCATGGAGCAGGAATTGCGCACATTGCGCGGCCAGACAACGCCCCCGGAACCCACCTGCGGCACCTGCGCGGCGGGCGAGTTGTGCTGCGAAGAACATCGTCATTTGAGAAAGGAAGCATCATGAGCAACGAAACTGTCGAGTTTCTCGATGATCTGGAAGAGCTTGAGTCCGCCGAGGACTTCCTCAACTTCTTCAAGATTCCCTTCGATCAAAGCATCGTGCATGTCAATCGCCTGCACATCCTGCAGCGTTATCACAACTACCTGCAGGCCCATCGCGAACGTGCCGGCGAGCCGGGTTATCTCGACTACAAGGCGCTGCTGACGCAGGCTTATAAGGACTTCGAGCATTCGGATGCCTACACCGAGAAGGTGATGCGCGTGCATCAGAAGGCCAGCGGCATCGCGACGGTGTCGGTGAGTTCCATCAAGCGGGCCAGCGCGGCAAGCTTGTAAGCACGGCGAGTCTATAAAGATGCTCAACACGACCTGGGATTTCGGCGATGCCGTGCGCGTGACGCGCAATGTGCGTAATGACGGCACCTACCCCGGGGCCGCCACCGGCGATCTGCTGGTACGGCGCGGCAGTGTCGGCCATGTCGTCGATATCGGCACCTTCCTGCAGGATCAGGTCATCTACTCGGTGCACTTCCTCGATATCAACCGCATCGTCGGCTGTCGCGAGGAGGAGTTGATCGGCGCGGACGATCCCTGGGTGCCGAGTCGCTATGAAGTCCGTGAGCGCGTTTTCGCCGGCAAGGCGCTGGTCGCCAACGGTGAGGAACTGGTGCCTATTGGCGCACTGGGCGAAATCATGCAGGTGATTCGCGACAACGATCCGCCGACCTATCACCTGCACTTCGAGTGTCAGCCGGGGCGCATCTTCGCCGTGCCGGAAGCGGCACTCAACCCCTTGCCCGGCAAGCGAGTCGATGCATGAGCGAACTCGCCACCAGCCCCTATCTGTTTCTCAAGCTGGCCCTTGAACTCTATGGCAAGTCGCCCCTGGCGCTTGCGCCGGAGGAGCGCCAGCGTGTGTCGACTGTGGCGCGGCGCCAGGATGAAATCGAGCGGCGCATCCTTGCGACGGTTGAAGCGTCAAGCGTCGTCCTGCCCGATTCCTCGGTGGAACAGGCACTGGCCCAGGTGCGCGAACGCTATCAGAGCGATGACGAATACCACGCCGACTTGCAGCGCTCGGACCTGAACCACGCCACCTTGCGCACCGCCATCGAGCGTGATCTGATTGTCGAGGCCGTGCTGGAACAGGTGGCCGGGCGTGCCGAGCCGGTCAGCGCCACCGAAGTCGAGATCTTCTATCTCCAGCATGCCGCGCGCTTCGAGAAGCCCGAAACGCGCACCCTGCGCCATATTCTCGTCACCATCAACGACACCCTGCCGGGTAGCGAGCGTGCCGCCGCGCAGGAAAAAATCAACACCATTCAGGCCCGGCTGGCAAAAGACATCACGCGCTTTGCCGATCAGGCGCTCAAGCATTCGGAATGTCCCACCGGCATGAACGGCGGTCTGCTCGGCACCCTGCCGCGCGGCAAGCTGTTCCCGGAACTGGAGGCGGTGGCGTTTGAACTGGCGGCGGGGCAACTCTCTGCAGTGGTCGAGTCGCCGCTCGGTTTTCATGTCCTGTGGTGCGAGGCCATCGATCCGGGACGAGTCGTGCCGCTGGCCGAAGCCCGCGAGGGCGTGCACAAGCGCCTTACGGACCATCGTCGTCAGACCGCGCAGAGTGCCTGGGTCAAGGGGCTTTTCAAGACCGCATGAAGTCGTCCGGTTTGCCTGCTCGTTCGGACGCAGGTTGGCGGCTCAGATCCCCTCAGTTCCCGGATGGCACCACGGCCGGCGTGGCTTCGTCGGCAGGAGGCGCAGGTTGATCCGTGGCGGCCTTGCTAGCAAGCTTTTGCCGGCGTTTTTCTTCCTGTTTGGCTTTCTTCGCCAGATCGCGCTGGCGTTTTTCGAATTGGTAGTTGGGGGTGGCCAAGAGAGCTCCTTTATTAACGATGTGTGATTGTACGACGCGCCGTGATCGAGGGCGCCCGGCCGATTCCCGTGCCATCACCACGCGGCAGCGGGGTTGATTGCCATCAAATTGTTAAATTGGTCGATACGGTAGGCTTGTGCTATTCAGTGAGTTGCGCATTGGAGGTGCCCATGATGTCCCGTTATCGTTGCCTGTTCGCTTTGTTTGCCCTGCTGCTGGGCATGAGTGGCGCTGCCCGTGCCGATGCACAACTCGGCCAAAACGAACTTCCCATTCACGACGCCGCGCGCATGGGCACCCAGGCCGACATGGCGCGGATGCTCAAGACCGATCCGGCGCTGCGTGATACGCCGACGCTGGCGCTCGGCTCCATGCCCTTGCATCTGGCGGCGCTGAATCTCGACAGCGGGCCGCTCAAGGCGCTGCTTGCCGCCGGGGCGCCCGTCAATGTGCGCGACAAGAATGGTGCCACGCCCCTGCACATGGCTGCCTTTGCAACCCGTACGGAGAATGCCAAGCTGCTGCTACAGGCGGGGGCCGATCCGCTGATCAAGACCCATGAGGGGCGCGATGTGGCCAGTCTGGCGCGCCGCGTGCGCGCTGATGAGGTGGCCGGCATTGTGTCCATGTGGCTGCTCAAGGGCTGCAAGGCCGGGAATCCCTGCTTTTGAAACGACGCCATTTTCTGGGTGCCGCCACGGCGCTGGGGGCAGGCGCTTTTCTGAGTCCGCAGGCCTTCGCGAATAGCCGCACGCCGGCACGCGTCGTCATTGTGGGGGGGGGCTGGGGCGGCTTGAGCGCGGCGCGTTACCTGCGCGAGTTCGCCCCGCAACTTGAAGTGACCCTGCTGGAACGCAACGCCAGTTTCTGGTCCTGCCCCTTGTCCAATCACTGGCTGGTGGGACGCGTCGATGGTGCGCTGCTGTCACACGACTACCGGGCGGCGGCGCAACGTTGGGGTTACCGCTTCGTGCAGGCCGAGGTGAGTCAGATTGATCGCGATGCCCGTCTGGTCGTGACCGAAGCGGAACGTATTGCCTATGACTGGCTGGTGCTGGCGGTGGGCATCCGCCACGACTACGCCGCCTGGTTTGGCGCTGACCACGACACCATCGCCTATACGCGGCAGCACTATCCCAGTGCCTACACGCCGGGCGCCGAGTTTCCGCGTCTGCGCGACAAGCTGACTGAATTCAAGGGTGGCGATCTGCTGATGACCATCCCGCCGCAACCGTTTCGCTGCCCGCCAGCGCCCTATGAACGGGCAGTGATGATTGCCGGCTGGCTGGAACAGCGCAAGGTGCCCGGGCGCTTGATCATTCTTGACGCGAACCCGCCGTTTCAGGAGTTTCAGCGCGTCTTTCGCGAGCACTTTCCGAAACGCATCGAGTACCACACGCAGATGAAGATCGTGGCCGTCGATCCGCGCCGTCGCACGGTGGAGTGCGAGTTCGACAGCTTCGGTTTCGATGAAGCCATCCTGATACCGCCCCAGCAGGCCGCAAGCCTGGCGTGGCAAGCCGATCTGATTGGCCGTGACGAGAACAGCCGACCGGGTGGCTGGGCAGCGGTCGATCCCCTGAGTTTTGCAGCCCGGCGCGATGCGCGCGTTTTCATGGTCGGTGACATGATCGACCGCGTGTCCTCGCTGTTTGGTCATTATCCGAAGAGCGGACAGATGGCGAGCCGGCAGGGGCGCATCGTGGCGCGCCAGATTGCCGCGCGCGCGGCAGGGGCGGCGGCGCCACTGGAACTGCCCGACAGTCTCTGCCACATCACCACCCAGTTCGATCCGCCGGCCGCGCTACGCATCGCGGCCAGCTATCGCCTGCGCGGCGATGGCGAACTTATCCAGCAGACGAAAACCCAGCGCGATCCGCAGCCGCGCGGCGAAGACCTCGCCTGGGCGCAAGGCATGTTTCGCGAGTTTCTGGCACCTTAGTGTCGAGCGTAGATGCTTGTTTTACCGTCCTTGCCGATCAGCAGGGTGTTGTACAACTCGCGGCGCACGATCCGCTCGGCCCCGTCGCCTTCCAGCATCGTGCAGCCGGTTTCGCAGCCTGTTCCCGCCAGCACATCGAGGCCCGGCGCACCGCGTGGCGAACCCGGCACGGCGAGACCGCGCGCCTTGGGGCGCTCCTTGAGTAGCAGCTTGATGTCGTCGGCCGGCACATGGCCTTCGATGACATAGCCGCCCACCACTGCGGTGTGCCGTGCCTCCAGATCCGGCCCGATGCGATGGCGTTTTTTCACTTGCGCCATGTCCTGGCTGTCGTCGAGTGTCACGGTGAAGCCGTGCTGGCGCAGATGCTCGGCCCACTCGATGCAGGCGAGGCAGACCTTGGGGGCAAACACTTTCACGGGCGGCAAAGTTTCCGCGACGGCCGGGCCGGCGAGGAGAAGCAACATCCACAAGATGGCGCGCATGGCATC
Source organism: Rhodocyclaceae bacterium (assembly GCA_030824115.1). GTDB lineage: Bacteria > Pseudomonadota > Gammaproteobacteria > Burkholderiales > Rhodocyclaceae > Sulfuricystis. The sequence goes on from JAVBYI010000005.1 coordinate 62,338, forward strand.
TTCCTGACTGAGCAAACGGAGAAGGTGCCTACACTATCCGAATGCGCAGGTGCTGTCCTTGATGCGGCTCAGATTTTTGCGTGGGTTGACGAATAGCAGCCGCCCAGATATCAAATCGCCCACAGGTTGCCAGCAATTCGTTGCCTTACTACAATCCAGATCGTAAGGATTGAGGGAGAATGAAATGTCAAGTGAAGCGACGCTGACCAGCAAAGGTCAAACAACCATTCCCAAGGAAATTCGGGATAGCCTTTCCATGAAGGCTGGAGACCGGATGACGTTCACGCTGATGCCGGATGCCACCGTCGTCATGCGCGTGAAGAGCAAGAGCATCGCCGCACTGGCGGGTGTATTGCACAAGAAGGGTCGCAAGCCCATTCCGGTCGAACAGTTGTCAAGGTAATGCTGGGGATCGATACCAATGTTCTCGTCCGGTTTTTGGTGAGGGACGACGAGGCCCAGTATGAGAAAGCACGCAAGCTGATTAAGCGCGAAGTCGCGGCGGGACGTCGCGTTTTCATCGGTCAGCTGGTGCTTCTGGAAACCGAGTGGGTGCTGCGCAGCCGCTACGGTCTGTCGAAGAATCAGATTATTGAAACCCTCTCCAGCCTGCTCGATACTGCGGATGTCCAATTCGAAGATGAGCCAGCTATCGAGGAAGCGCTTTTCACCTGGAAAGATGCAGCCGCCGATTTCGCCGACTGCCTGATCGGTGCCAAAAATCGACGGCTTGGATGCCGAGCAACCGCGACCTTCGATACGAAGGCCGCCAAGTTGCCGGGGTTTGTAGTTGCCTGACAAAAGTCGGCGCTGGGGCGACGGCAGAGGTCGGCCAATAGCTAACTTTGTTAGTTATCCCCTGAAGCGGACATTCAACTCGCTAGTCCTCCGAGATATTGTTGTTATACTGACCGCATAAATGCTAAGTGACTGATAGTCATGAACAGAAAGCAGCAAATCCCGTGTCATCATTATCAATTGTTATACGGCCCCGACGGTCCGTGTAAACACTGTTAGACCTCTCATCCAACCTTACCGAGCGAGTCGCGCATGGACCTCAAAGAATTTGTTGCCCAAACACTCACGCAAATCATCGCTGGCGTAAGAGATTCGCAAGCCTCGGCAAAGGAGCACGGCGCCGAGGTAAATCCTCATCTCAATACTTCGCATGGTGAGGCTGGGAAGCAAGGCTTCTTGTGGAGTGGCGAGGCTTATGCCCAGGTAGTTCAATTCGACGTCGCGCTAACTGTGTCAGAGGGCACCGGCACCAAGGGAGGTATTGGCGTTTTCGCTGGAGCAGTGACACTCGGAAGCTCTGGCCAATCAAAGGCAGAAAGTTCTTCGGTGAGCCGAGTGAAATTTAGCGTTCCGCTTGTCCTACCCAAGTCATCATGAGTGCGCTAGGCCTAACCTCTCATTCCACAGGACCTGCGCGAAAAGCCGCGCAGGCCGATGAATTCAAACGTTATGCGTCTTTCACGCTCTCAGAGGATCAAACATGTCCGAAAGAATGAATTGGGAAAAGTTGCTAAATCCAAATCGACTTGGTCATAGATCATCTAAGAGTGAGAAGGGACGATCCCCATTTACTTCAGACCAGGACAAGGTTCTGTTTTCAGGATCATTCCGACGACTTGCCAGAAAGACTCAGGTTCATCCGCTCGCGACAAACGATCACGTCCATAACAGGCTTACTCATAGTCTTGAGGTCGCGAGCGTAGGAAGGACATTGGCAAATCGCGTCGGGCAGTCGCTTCAAGAGCGGGGGCGACTACCGGAAGGATTTGCCCCAACGGACATTAGCGACATTCTTCAAGCTGTCTGTCTAGCGCACGATATTGGCAACCCACCCTTTGGTCATACCGGCGAAGAGGCAATTCGACACTGGTTCCAACATGAAGAAGCCTTGCCATACCTTTCAGGACTCAATCCCAATGAAATCTGTGATCTAGAAACCTTTGAGGGAAATGCTCAGGGATTTCGGGTTCTCACAAGCTCAGAATTTCATCCGTACGACGGTGGCCTCCGCCTAACGTACGCGTCATTGGCCTCATTCTTAAAGTACCCATGGACATCAGTTCAAGCGGTCAGCGGAAGTCGTCCAAAGAAGAGCAAGTACGGCGTATTTCAATCTGAATTGGATACATTTCGCGAGGTCACTGAGGAAGTGGGACTATTGCGTCGCCCCGGTGATGACTGGTATTGCAGACATCCACTTGTTCACCTGATGGAAATAGCCGACGATTTTTGTTACGGCTTATTGGACCTCGAGGATGGCATGGACATGGGGATACTAAAGTGGGACGAGGTTTTTGAGGTACTCCGACCAATTCTCGATCAAACAAAAGTTGATGCCTTAGCTAAGGATTTGGAGTCGGTACGTCCCGGCCGACGTCCACCGCTAATTCGAGGAAAGGTAATTTCGGCATTCATCGAGGAAGCCTCAAGCGCATTTATCAACAATGAAGACGGGATACTGGCGGGCCAGTATGATGAACTGCTTCCTTTATGCAGTTCTACCGTTCAAACCTGTGTTGCGACCGCCAAGTCTTTAGCGAAGACGAGGGTCTTCACTCACCCGAGAAAAATCGAGTTGGAAATTGGCGCATACAACACGATCGCGACGCTACTCAGAGTGATGTGCCACGCAACCAACGAGCTGCTTTCTAACGATAGGCCAAGCAGTTTTAAAAGCAGTCGGGTTCTTGATCTTATCGGAAGAAACACGTTTCACCCAAAGCTTAGAACCCCAGAATGCCCCAATTCGCCACGTTATCTTGCCCTAATGCGTGTTCTCGATTTTGTCAGTGGCATGACTGATAACTATGCCACCCACCTCGCCATGCAATTTAGCGGTAAGGGAGCAGTGCGATAAACAACGCGCATAACCCTGCGGTCCACCGGACTCTGCGCGATAAAGCCGCGCAGCCTCGGTGACCTCCACGTTGAGCGTCCGCTTTATCGTACCTCGTAGGGCAGCTTCGGGTCGTACTGAGACACTCCCAGGAAAAGTCGGCGCTGGCAAGACGGCGTGCTTACTGAAACATCCGATATCCCACTGCCTGCAGTTCAGTTTCGTGCCGCTTATTCGTCGTCGCTGCTCGCGCCATCTTTGCGCGGTACGGTCTGCGGATCGCAGATGATCGCCCGATAGATTTCGATGCGGTCGCCGGCGCGCAGCGCGGCGTCGAGTTTGACCAGTTTGCCGAAGATGCCGACCTTTTGCGTGTCGAGATCGATGTGCGGGAACTGCTTGAGAATGCCCGAGCGCTCGATGCCTTCGCGTACCGTGGCTTCGTCCGGCACTTCGATGGTCATCCAGATTTGCTGGGTGGGTTCGGAGTAGGCGACACCGATTTGCATTTATGCGGCCTCCACGGATGTGGCTGAAATGTCGGCGCTGGCGGGACGGCGTGCTTCCAGCCTTGCATCGAGGACGCGTTTGCCGGCCAGCAGCAGGCCCAGTACCAGGAAGCCGCCGGGCGGCAGGATCATCATCAGCGCGCCAGTGAAGTTGGCGATGACGGTGGTTTCAAGGAAGGCGAAGCTCGGGCCGAGCAGCAGGCTGGCCTGGGCGAACAGGGTGCCGCTGCCGAGCAGTTCGCGCACCAGACCGATGGCGACGAGCGCGAGGGTGAAACCGAGGCCCATGGCGATGCCGTCGAGCGCGGCGTCGAATACCGGCGACTTCGAGGCGAAGGATTCGGCGCGACCGAGGATGGCGCAGTTCACCACGATCAGCGCGATGAACAGGCCGAGCACTTTATACAGGTCGTGCAGCCAGGCATTGAGGGCAAGGTCGACGAGCGTCACCAGCGTGGCGATCAGCACGACGAAGACGGGGATGCGCACCTGCGGGCTGACGAAGTTGCGGATCAGGGCGACGAGGATGTTGGAGACGACCAGTACGGCGGTTGAGGCCAGCCCCATGCCGAGGCCGTTGGTGCCGCTGGTGGTGACGGCCAGCGTGGGACACAAGGCCAGCAACTGGGCGAAGACGACGTTGTTGCTCCACAGGCCGTCCTTGAAGATGTCGCGTGCGCTCATTTCAGAATCTCCTCACGATGGGCGGCGAAGAATTCCAGACCGTCCTTGACCGCCTTGACCACGGCGCGCGGCGTGATGGTGGCGCCGGCAAACTGGTCGAAGACGCCGCCATCTTTCTTGACCCCCCACTTCTCGGGCGGCGGATCGGTCAGCGATTTGCCGTTGAAATCGAGAATCCACTTGGCCTTGGCGATTTCGATCTTGTCGCCGAGTCCCGGCGTCTCGGCGTGTTTGATGACGCGTGCGCCGAGCAGGCGGCCCTCCATGTCGACGCCCATCAGCACAACGATGTCGGCCGCGTAGCCGCGCTGGGCCATCTGGAACACCACGCCGGTCATCACGCCGGCTTTGCGGGCGCGATAGACGGTGACCGATGCCACCCCTGCCGTCTCACCAGCGCCGACTTTTACCGTGTCATTGAGCAGATCATTGTCGTTGCCGCCGGCTGGCAGCACCTGGGCCAGCGAGGCGGCGAGGTCGTCGGCCTCGGCCTTGAGGATGGCGTCGTGGGTGAGCCGGTTGCCAGCGACCAGCGCAGTGGCGGCGAGCATGGCGACAATGCCGAGCGAGATGCCCTGGTAGGCCAGCTTGTCGCGCCAGGTGTCGATCAGCGTGCTCATGCTTTTTCCTCCAGCGGTTCCATCGGCCTTCCTTTGCGGTCGCGGCCGTAGATGCGCGGCTTGATCAGGCGGTCGATGGCGGGCGTCAGGGCATTCATCAGCAGCACCGCGAAGGCGACGCCTTCGGGGTAGCCGCCATAGGTGCGGATCACCCAGGTGAGGAAGCCGCAACCGAAGGCGAAGACCAGCTGGCCGAGGCGCGTGTTGGGCGAGGTGACGTAATCGGTGGCGATGAAGAAGGCGCCGAGCATGGCCGCGCCCGAGAGCAGGTGGGCGCCGGCACCGAGATAGCGGGCCGGGTCGATGGCGTGGCCGATCAGTGCGGGCAGGGCGATGCCGAGCAGCATCGCGACGGGGATGTGCCAGGTGATGATGCGCAGCCACATCAGGGCGATGCCGCCGGCGGCGATCAGCAGCGCCGATGTTTCGCCGAGGCTGCCGGTGCGCGCGCCGATGAAGGAGAGGGCGGGCATATTGGCACCAGCCAATGTCTGCACCAGATCGATGCCGCGCGACAGTTCGGTCTTGGCATGGCCGAGCAGCGACGCGCTGGCGACGGCGTCGTAGTTGGGCATGCCGGCCAGGGTGATCTGCAGGCCCTGCACGAAATCGGGCGCAGCGGCCGAACCGAGGGGCAGGGCGGCGACCATTTGCGTCATCGGCACCGGGAAGGAGATCAGCAGCGCCACGCGCGCCACCATCGCCGGGTTGAACAGGTTCTGGCCGAGGCCGCCAAAGACCTGCTTGGCGATCACGGTGGCGAACAGGCCACCGACGGCGCCCAGCCACCACGGGGCCCATGGCGGCAGGGAGAGGGCCAGCAGCCAGCCGGTCAGCGCGGCGGAACCATCCAGCAGCACGGGCATGGCGCGACGCTGCATCAGGCGCAGACAGAAAGCTTCGCCGAGCAGCGAGAAGAGGATGGTGATGACCCACAAGTGGATGGCCGGCCAGCCATACAGCCAGAAGCCGTAGAGCGTCGCCGGCGCAAGCGCCAGCATGACCTTGCCCATCACCCCGGTGACGCGCCCGCCACTGTGGGCGTGCGGGGATGCAATGGGGGCGGTTGCCACAAAACCGGTCATGTCGTCACCTCGCTTGCGGTTGTGTTGCCGGCCGCTGCGGCGGCAGCGGCTTCGGCCGCCTTCTGCGCCATGCGCTCGGCCTTGCGGCGGGCGGCGGCTTCGGCCTTCTCGCGCGTGTCGCGTTCGATGCGTTCGGCACGGGCGACGGCGAGGCGCTTGGCCGCTTCGTTGCGCAATTGCGTGCGGCCCTGTGCGGCCAGTTCGCCCTTGGCGTGGTTGAAGTAATGCACCAGCGGAATGTGCGAGGGGCAGACGAAGCTGCAGCAGCCACAGGCGATGCAATCCTTGAGGCCGAGATCGACGGCGCCGTTGAGGTCGCTGGTTGCGATGCGTGCCGACATTTCGAGCGGCAGCAGGCCGACCGGGCAGGCGCGTACGCAACTGGAACAGCGGATGCAGGGGCCGGGGTCGTAGGCTGCCGCTTCGGCAGCCGTCAGGGCGAGGATGCCGCTCGATCCCTTGACGACCGGCACGCGTGTATGTGGCAGCAGGCTACCCATCATCGGGCCGCCCATCACCAGCCGGGCGGGTTCTTCTTTGAGACTGGCGTAGGCAAGCACGTCCTCGACCAGCGCGCCGACCGGCACGCGGATGTTGCCGGGGAAGGCGATGGCACTGCCGTTCACCGTGACGATGCGCTCGACCAGCGGGCGGTTGTTGCGCAGCGCTTCATGCACGGCCCATGCGGTACCGACGTTATGCACCAGCGCACCGAGGTCGGTGGTGCGGCCGTCGGCCGGTACTTCCTGACCGGTGAGTGCGGAGAACAAATGCTTTTCCGAACCCATCGGGTAGCGGGCCGGCACCGGGCAAACAGTGATCTCGGCATACTTGCGCGCGGCGGTGGTCATCGCCGCAATCGCTTCGGGTTTGTTGTCCTCGATGCCGATCTGGGCCTTTTGCGCGCCGGTGGCGTGCAGCATGATGCGCACGCCGTCGACGATCTCGGCAGCGAAATCGCGCATCAGGCGGTCGTCGCAGGAGAGGTAGGGTTCGCACTCGCCGCCGTTGAGGATCAGCGTGTGAATCTTGGCGCGCAAGCCGAGGCCGAGCTTCAGGGCCGAGGGGAAGGTGGCGCCGCCGAGGCCGACCACGCCGGCCGCCGCGATGCGGGCGGCGATGTCCTTGGGCGCGAGGCTGAAGGGATCGACGGCCGGTTCTGTTTCGATCCAGCGATCCTCGCCATCCGCCGTGATGGTGATGGCCGCGCAGGGCAGGCCGGAAGGATGCGGGGCGGTGATTTCGCCAATCGCCGTGATCGTGCCCGAGGTGGAGGCATGAATGTTGGCCGAGGTGACGCCTTGCGCCTCGGCGAGCAGTTGGCCCTTGAGCACCTTTTGGCCGACCAGCACGATGGGGCGTGCCGCGGCGCCAATGTGTTGCTGCAGCGGCACATGCAGGCGCTCGGGCAGGGGCAGTATGCGGACAGGAGCGTCAGCGGCGGGGCGCTTGCGATCGTCGGGATGGACGCCCCAGTGTTCGCCGGGGCCGTGCTCCAGCAGTGCGAAGATTTTTTCCATCAGGCCCATGCCTTGGCTCCTTCACTTAACGGCTTTGGCCAGACCCAGTGCTGCAGGGTCATCGGCACTGGGTCCATGGTGATCGCGCCGGTGGGGCAGCGATCAACGCAGGCTTCGCAGCCGGTGCAGGCTTCGCGCATCACGGCGTGAATCTGCTTGGCGGCGCCGACGATGGCGTCGGTCGGGCAGTCTTTCAGGCAACGGCAGCAGCCGATGCAGATTTCCTCCTGCACGGCGGCGATTTTCGGGCCTTCGTCGGCGACGCCGGAGAGATCGACGCTGACACCGAGCTTGGCGGCGAGTGCCTGGATCAGTGCCTTGCCGCCCGGCGGGCAGACAGTCGGGCTGGCCGTGCCTGACGCCAGCGCAGCGGCGGCGCCGCTGCAGCCGGGGAAGCCGCACTGGCCGCAGTTGGTGCCGGGCATCAGGGCTTCGATTTCGGCGACATTGGCATCGACTTCGACCGCGAATTTCTTTGCGGCAAAGCCGAGGCCGAATCCGAGGGCGATGCCGAGCAGGGTGAGGGAGAGGATGGCAGCGATCATTTCAGGTTGAGTCCAGAGAAACCCATGAAGGCGAGGGCAAGCAGGCTGGCGAGGACGAAGCCGATGGGGGCGCCAACAAAGGCGGCGGGCACGCGCGCCAGCGCGAGGCGTTCGCGCAGGCCGGCGAAGATCAGCAGAACCAGCGTAAAGCCGAGTGCCGAGCCGAAGCCGGCGACCATGCTATGGACGAAGCTGCTTTTCTCCATCACGTTGAGCAGGGCGATGCCGAGCACGGCGCAGTTGGTGGTGATCAGCGGCAGATAGATGCCGAGCGCCTGATACAACTCGGGGCTGGATTTTTTCACCACCATCTCGACGAACTGCACGGTGGCTGCAATCACGAGGATGAAGGTGAGGATGCGCAGGTAGCCGAGGCCGAGCGGTTGCAGCAACCAGGCTTCGAGGATCCAGGTGGCGGCCGTCGCCAGCGTGATTACGAAGGTCGTCGCCATGCCCATGCCGAGGGCACTTTCCGTGTTCTTCGACACGCCCATGAAGGGGCACAGGCCGAGGAACTTGATCAGCACCACGTTGTTCACCAGCGCGGTACTTACCAGCAGTATGAGAAATTCACCCATTGATTTGCATAGCCTCCAAGCTCCACTAGGCAGAAAGCGTGCCATCCGGTTTTTTGATGCGCCAGAATGGTGCAATGCGGCGCAAGTCCGCACTGAAGCGGGACTTTTTCAGCGTACGCGGTGAAAGTCGGATGACTGTCGTACTTGCGACATCCGGGTTGCAAACACGACAAACAGGGCGTTCGCGATGATTTTTGTGCCGTCTCGCCAGCGCCGACTTTTTCGTGGCATGGATCGTGCAGACAGAGGGCTATTCCTTGCTACTACTTTGTGAATAAAGTCCTCATGAGCCAACGCAAAAAATCCCTGCCGGTGACTGAACTGCCCGAGATTCCGCCAAACGTGTTTCGCGAGGCGGTTGCGCAGGCGGACATCGCGATCTCCATCACCGATGCGCAGGCGAACATCCTCTACGTCAATCCGGCCTTCGAGGCCGTCACCGGTTATGCGGCGGGCGAGGCGGTGGGCAAGAACCAGTCGCTGTTGTCGGCCAGGGCGACGCCGCCGGCGGTCTATACGGCGTTGTGGCAAACCATCAGCACCGGCGCTCCCTGGGCGGGGCGGCTGATCAACCGCCGCAAGGATGGCAGCGACTATCTGGCCGACTTGCTGATCACCCCGGTGCGCGATGCCGCCGGACAGGTGGGTAGTTATCTGGGCATCCATCGCGATGTCAGTGGGATGCATCGCCTCGAATGCCAGGTCAATAACCAGAAGGCGCTGATCGAATCGGTGGTCGATTCCGCGCCGGTGGCGATTGCGCTGCTCGATGGCGAGGATTGTGTGGTGCTCGACAACCACGAGTACAAGAAACTGATGGGCGACCTCGGCATGGTCGAGCCGGCCAGCGTCATCCTCGATGCCGTGCGTGCCGAACTGGGCCACGGTCTTGGCCCGGCGCATGACGGCCGCCAGGCTTTCGCCGATCGCGAGATTCGCATCGAAAGCGAAGGCCGCAAGGGCGCGCGCTGGTTTTCCTGCACGGGCACCTGGGTAAAAAGCGTGGGCGAAGGTGCCGATACTTTTTTTGCGCATCAGGACAGCATCTATCTGCTGCTGATCGCCAAGGAGATTACCCAGCAGCGCATCCAGCAGGAAAAGGCGCGCATGGCGGCGCTGCAGGCGATGATGTCGGAAGAGAACCGCATCAGTGGCCTGCGCGAAAGCCTCTCGGCGGCGTTGTTCCAGATGGAAGGGCCGCTCAACCTGCTGGCGTCGGTGGTGGCGATGCAGTCGCGTCGCGGCCAGAATGATCCGACCCTGATGGCGCTTTCCGAAGTTCTGCGCACCGGCAACGAGGCGCTCGACAGCCTGCGCCGGGTGATTCCCGAACCGAGTGGCGAAGCCGTCACCGCCACCAATCTCAACGAGGTCCTGCGTGATGTGCTCGATCTCAGCACGGGGCGCCTGCTGGCCGCCGGCATCAGCGTGAGCTGGAAGCCGCAGACCGTGCTGCCGTCGATCCATGGTTATCCGATCCGTCTGCGCGCGATGTTCAAGGCGCTGGTCGACAACGCGCTGGAAGCGATGAATACCAAAGGCTGGCCGCAGCGCGAACTGGTGGTGACGACGCGCAGCCTGCTCGGCAGCGTCGAGGTGCTGATCGAGGACAGCGGCCCGGGCATCGTGCCCGACCTGCACCTGAAAGTGTTCGAACCTTTCTTTACCACCAAGAATCAGCATCAGCATGCGGGGACGGGGCTTTCCATGGCGCAGCAGGTGGTGATGGATCATGGCGGTACGATCGAGATCGATCCGGCGGTCGGCCCGGGTTGTTGCCTGCGTATCGTGCTGCCGACCCGCCATGTCGAGGAATGATGACATGACTCAATCTTCAGGTACCTGTCTTTCTGCCGTCGACACGCTCTACCGCGTCAGCGAAGTGCTGTCGCGCTCCCTTGATTACCGCCAGACCTTGCGTGATGTCCTTGAGGTGCTGGCCGAGGCCGGGCTGCAACGCGGCCTGATCGGCGTGGCCGATCCCGATAGCGGTGATTTGTCGATTACCGCGCTGCATGGCCTTGATGCCACGGCGTTTACTCCCGTGCGCTACCAGACGGGCGAGGGTGTCCTCGGTCAGGTGTTCGAAGACGGCGAGACGATCATTGTCGAGAACGTCGGTCGCGATCCGCGCTTCCTCAATCGCCTCGGCATCTACGACCACAGTCTGCCTTTTATTGCGGCACCGATTTCGGCGGCCGCGCGCGTGCTCGGCGTGCTGGCGGTACAACCGGAGTTGGGGGGCGTACTGAAAGAGCAGGCGCGTTTCGTCGAGATGATCGCCAACCTGATCGGCCAGAGCGTGCGCCTGGCGCTGGAAGTCGAGCAGGAGAAGCAGACGCTGGCCGAAGAGCGCGACAGCCTGCGCCGTACCGTGCGCGGCAAGTTCGGCTTCGACAACATCATCGGCCGCTCACCGAAGATGCGGCGCGTCTTCGATCAGGTGCGCATGGTGGCGAAGTGGAATACCACGGTGCTGATTCGCGGCGAAACCGGCACCGGCAAGGAACTGATCGCCAACGCCATTCACTACAACTCGCCACGTTCGCGTGGCGCCTATGTGCGCCTCAACTGCGCGACGCTGCCCGAAAACCTGCTGGAGTCGGAACTGTTCGGCCACGAGAAGGGTTCCTTCACCGGCGCGGTGGGGGCGCGCAAGGGACGTTTCGAGTCGGCCGACGGCGGCACGCTGTTCCTCGACGAAATCGGCGAAATCTCGTCGGCTTTCCAGGCCAAGCTGCTGCGCGTGTTGCAGGAGGGCGAGTTCGAGCGGGTGGGCGGTTCGCGCACCATCAAGGTCGATGTGCGCGTGATTGCCGCAACCCATCGCGATCTCGAAGCGGCGGTCGATGCCGGCGATTTCCGCGAGGATTTGTTCTATCGCCTCAACGTCATGCCGATCACGCTACCGGCCTTGCGCGAGCGTACCGAGGATGTGCCCGAACTGGCGCGCTTCCTGATCGGTCGTGTGGCCGAGCAGCAGGGCCGCACGCTGACGCTGCAGGAATCCGCCATCCGGCGCCTGACGCAATACACCTGGCCGGGCAACGTGCGCGAGCTGGAAAACTGCCTGGAGCGCGCCGCCGTGATGAGCGAGGCAGGGCAGATCGATGCCGACCTGATCCTGCTTGATCGTTTCCGCCAGAGTCCGCCGGCGGTGGGTCATGTCGGGCGGGAAAGTGCGATGTCCCAATCGATGCATGCCGTCCCGTCAGTCCCGCAAAAGGGATTCCCTCCGGTCACGTCGACATTTACCGAGCCGATGTCGGTGGGCGATCCTGGCGAGATGAACGAGATGGGTGAGCGTGGGCGAGTCATCGCTGCGCTGGAGCAGGCCGGCTGGGTGCAGGCCAAGGCGGCGCGGCTGTTGGGCATGACGCCGCGCCAGATTGCTTATCGGATTCAAATTCTGAATATACAGATAAAGCAATTCTGAAACCAAGTCGAAATCGAACTGAAATAAACTAAACAAACTGCGCGACTGGCGTATGCTACGCGTCGTTTTGCTCATGTCATAAAAGTCATTCAAGGGGGACATACATGTTCGGCGCTAGCAAAAATCGGGAAATCGCTCGTCTGCAGGATGAGGTAACCGCCCTGCGGCATCAGGAAAACGAGTTGAGCCAACAAGTTGCTGCGCTCAGTACGGAGAACGAGCAACTGCGTGGGGACATGTTGAGCTTGCAGTCAAGCCTGCAGTTGTTCGAAGGCATGGTGAATCCACTGAGCCAGTTTGCCGATTCCGCCAAGGCGCTGCAGACCAGTCTGGCCAGCATGTCGCAGTCGATGAAGGCCGAAACGCAGGAAGCCGTGCGCTCCTCGGGCGAGATGGCTCAGAGCCGACAGATTGTCGAAAAGCTGACTGAGCGGATCAGCCAGTTGATCGATCGGGCACACCAGAGTTCGGATGCCATCGATAAGTTGCACGAAGGCACCGGCAAGATCAATGGCATCGTCCAGCTTATCAAGGAAGTGGCCGATCAGACCAATCTGCTGGCGCTGAACGCCGCTATCGAGGCCGCGCGTGCCGGCGAGCAGGGACGGGGTTTCGCCGTGGTAGCCGACGAAGTGCGCAAGCTGGCAGAGCGCACCACCATGTCGACGGCTGAAATTTCCCAGTTGGTCGGCAATGTGCAGCGGGAAGCGATCAGCCTCAAGCAGGTCGCGGAAGTCGACCCGGAGGAAATGGCGGTGATCCAGCAGGAGGGACAAAGCGCCTTTTCCAGCATCGACGAACTGCTCAAAATCAGCGAACACCTCACCAGCAAGCTGGCCGCCACTTCGCTGCGCAGCTTTGTCGAGACGGCCAAAACCGATCACCTCGTGTTCAAGCAGGAAATCTACCGGGTGTTCATTAATCGCTCCGACAAGACAGAAAGCGATTTCGCCAGCCACAAAGGCTGCCGGCTCGGCAAGTGGTACTACGAGGGCGATGGCAAGGGGTGTTTCTCAAAGTTGCCGGGCTATGCCGAGATTGAGCCGCCGCACATGCGCGTGCATGAATATGGGCGCGCTGCGGTGGCAGCCTATCGATCCGGCGATATCGCCACCGGTGTCAAGGAACTGGGGCGCATGGAGCAGGCCAGCATGGAGGTGCTGAACTTCCTCGAAAAAATGGCTGCTTCCGGCGAGAACGATCCCTCCGTGTTGTGCGTCGGAGAGTTGATACGCTGATTGTGATGTTTGCGACAACTGCTGATTGTCGCTGAATGAAATCAATAGGATAGGAGCTGGCACAAGCGTTGCTGTAGGGAAGGTAATCACCATTCGCGGAGACGCATCGTGGACCTTCCTACCATTCAGCCTAGAGAGACCAGTGGTTGCAGTGCCGGCAGTTGCGGTTCGAACTCGTCCCAGATGTCCGGCCTGTCGGACGACGTCCGTCGTCGCGTACAGGACCATCCCTGTTATTCCGAAGAGGCGCATCACCACTTTGCGCGCATGCACGCGGCCGTGGCGCCGGCTTGCAACATCCAGTGCCACTATTGCAACCGGAAGTACGATTGTGCCAACGAATCGCGTCCGGGCGTCGTCTCGGAACTGCTGACGCCCGAGCAGGCGATCAAGAAAACCCTGGCCGTGGCGGCGGCGATTCCGCAAATGTCGGTGCTCGGCATCGCCGGTCCCGGCGACCCCCTGGCCAACCCCGAGCGCACCTTTGCGACCTTCCGCGCGCTCGCTGAAAAGGCCCCGGACATCAAGCTCTGTGTGTCGACCAACGGCCTTGCGCTGCCCGAGTGCGTCGAGGAACTGGCCAAGCACAACATCGATCATGTGACGATCACGATCAACTGCCTCGACCCCGAGGTCGGCGCCAAGATCTATCCGTGGATCTTCTGGAAAAACAAGCGCATTTTTGGCAAGGAAGCGGCGGCGATTCTCATCGAACAGCAGCAGAAGGGCCTTGAAATGCTGGTCGCCAAGGGCGTGCTGGTCAAGGTCAATTCGGTGATGATCCCCGGCGTCAATGACGAGCATCTCAAGGAAGTCTCGAAGGTCGTCAAGGCCAAGGGCGCCTTCCTGCATAACGTCATGCCGCTGATCGCCGAGGCTGAGCACGGCACTTTCTACGGCGTGATGGGGCAGCGCAGCCCGTCGCCCGAAGAGTTGAAGGCCTTGCAGGACGCCTGCGAGGGCGACATGAACATGATGCGCCATTGCCGCCAGTGCCGCGCCGACGCGGTCGGCCTGCTCGGCGAGGATCGCGGCGCGGAATTCACCATGGACAAGGTTGAGGCGATGAACTTCGATGAAGATTTCCTGGCCGAAGCCATGGCCCGCCGCGTCGCCTTGCGCGAGCAGGTGGCGGCCGAGCGCGAAGCGAAGCATGCCAAGGTGCATGCGCCCCAGCCAATGGGACAGGCAGTGATTACCCTGCATCGTCCGCAAAAGTCGGCGCTGGCAGGACGGCCCGTTCTTATGGCAGTGGCCGCGAAAGGCGGCCTGATTAACGAACACTTCGGTCATGCGCGCGAATTCCTCGTTTATGAGGTGACGGGCGCAGGTGCCAAGTTGATCGGCCACCGCAAGACCGATCTCTATTGCAGCGGCGACGATACCTGCGGCGAGGGCGAATCGGTACTCGAACGTACCATTCGCGCGCTATCCGGTTGCGAGGTCGTGCTGTGCTCGAAGATCGGTTACGAACCCTGGGGCAAGCTGGAGGCAGCAGGTATTCAGCCCAATGGCGAACACCCGATGGAAGCGATCGAACCGGCCTGTATTGCTGTCTGGAATGAAATGCTCAAGGCCGGCAGGCTGGCGCCCAGGCAAACCGAAAAGCAGGTGGCGTGATGGCCCTCGAAATCGTTGAAAGCTGCGTGAATTGCTGGGCCTGCGAACCTTTGTGTCCGAGCAAGGCCATCGTCGAGGCGAAGCCCCACTTCCTCATCGACGCCGACAAGTGCACCGAGTGTCTCGGTGACTTTACCGATCCGCAGTGCGCCACGATCTGTCCGATCGAGGGAGCCATCGTCAATGAGTTGAACGAACCGCTCAATCCGGCTGGTTCGCTTACCGGTATTCCGCCTGCCCGCTGGGCGCAGGTGCAACGCGAAATCTCCGCAAGGTAAAAAATAATGGCGACCATCACCTTCTACGAAAAATCCGGTTGCTCCGGCAATGCACGCCAGAAGGCGCTGCTGGAGTCAGCCGGCCATACCGTTGTGCCGCGCGACCTGCGTCAGACGTCATGGACGCGCAAGCGCCTGCTGGATTTCCTGTACGCCTTGCCGGTGGCGCAATGGTTCAATCGCAATGCACCCGCCGTCAAGTCGGGCGAGATTGTGCCGGAGGACCTCGACGAAGCCACAGCCCTTGGTCTGCTGGTAAATCATCCGCTGCTGATTCGACGCCCTCTGCTGGAAGTCGGCGAGGAACGCATGGCCGGCTTCGATGTCGCGGCCGTGGACGCCTGGCTTGGGCTGAATGGTGTTACCAGCGAGGAAGACATGGAGGCCTGCCGTCACGGCACCGATGGCCACCGTTGCCAGGGACACGACGAGCAGGATGGTCATGGCACAGGCTGCGGCTGCGGCCATCACTGATCTCGGCGTCGCCATCGCGCCCAGTGTGCATTGGATCGGCGCACTCGATCCGGGGCTGCGCTCGTTCGACATCATCCTCAAGACGGCTAACGGCACCACCTATAACAGCTATGTGGTGCGCGGTAGTGCCGGCGTGGCGGTGATCGACACCGTCAAGGAAAACTTCAGCGCGACCTTCTTCCGTCGCCTTGAGTCCGTGGCGCGTTACGACGAGATTCGCGCCATTGTGTTGAATCACCTGGAGCCGGACCATTCCGGTGCGCTGCCGGAACTCCTCAAGCGTGCCCCGCAGGCGCAGCTCTACATTTCCTCGCGGGCGCAGCCGATGCTGAAGGGGCTATTGCACGGCGAGCAATTGAACTACATGCCGGTGACGACCGGCGACGCGGTCGATCTGGGGGATCGCACCCTGCACTTTCTGCAAACGCCCTATCTGCACTGGCCCGATACGCAATGCACCTTTCTCGAAGAGGAGGGCATCCTGTTTTCCGGCGACGTGTTCGGCTGCCATTTCTGCGATGCGCGTCTGTTCAACGATGCCGTGGGCGATTTTCGTTTTTCCTTCGAGTACTACTACGCGCACATCATGCGGCCGTTTCGCGCGCATGTACTGGAAGCGCTTGAACAGATCGAACCGCTGCCGCTCAAGCTGATTGCCCCGGCGCATGGCCCGGTACTGCGCGACGCACCGGAGCGCTATGTGGTGCGCTATCGCGAGTTGTCCGCCTCGAAGCTCAAGAACGAGGCGGCCGGCGAGAAGACGCTGGTGGTCTTCTATGTATCGGCCTATGGCAGCACCCGCGCGATGGCCGAGGCGCTGGCAGCGGGTGCCGAAGAGGCTGGCGGGGTGCGTGTCTCCCTTTACGACATCGAGGGCGGGGAGGTATCACCCTTTGTCGATCTGATCGAGGAGGCCGATGCGCTGGCGATTGGCAGTCCGACCATCAATGGCGATGCGGTCAAGCCGGTGTGGGATCTGCTCTCCTCGCTGACTGCCGTCAATGTGCGCGGCAAGATTGGTGCGGCCTTCGGTTCCTACGGCTGGACGGGAGAGGCCATGCAGATGGTCGAGGATCGTCTGCGCGGCCTCAAGCTGCGCGTGCCCGTACGCGGGGTGCGCGCCCGGCTGATTCCGACCGTGGAAGAACTGGCCAACTGCCGCGTGCTGGGCGAACAGCTTGCCTTGCATCTCACCGGTCGCGTCGAAAACCGAATTATCGATATGGCCGAACTGGCCTGAAAGGAAAACTGTCATGCCCAAAGCACAAGTCACGTTCGAGGATGTTGGCGTTACCGTCACGGTTCCCGCCGGTACCCGTCTGATCGAAGTGTCGGAAAAAGTTGGCGCCGGTATCACCTACGGCTGTCGCGAAGGCGAGTGCTGCACCTGCCTGACCAAGGTGGTGTCCGGTCACGAGAACCTCGCACCGCCGTCGGTGCTGGAGGATCAGGTGCTCAAGGATAACTTCGCCCCGCGTCACCATCGTCTCGCCTGTCAGGCCCAGGTACTGGGCGGCGAAATTGTCGTCAAACCAGCGTAATCATTTTTTCAACCAGGAGCCATCATGCCCAACGTTACTTTCTCCAGCCCCTTGCACAAGGACAAGACCGTCTATGCCGTCGCCGGCAGCCACAAGCAGACTATCCTCGAACTTGCCAAGGAAAACCATGTGCCGATCGACTTTTCCTGTGGTGACGGCGAGTGCGGAACCTGCCTCGTCAAGGTCATCCATGTCGACAAGACCAAGAAGTTTGGCCATCCGCTGACCGAGCGCGAAGTCACCGTGCTGAAGGATCTTGGCAAGATCACCAAGGCACAGATTGAGGAAATGGCCGTCACTGACGTTTGCCCGACCGAATGGCGGCTGGCTTGCCAGATGGTGCTGGACAACGAAGATATCGTTGTCGAATATCCCTCAAAATAATCTGATTGCAAGGGCCGAGGCGAGTTACCTCGGCCTTGCCATCGGCGATGCGCTGGGTGCGACCGTCGAGTTCATGACGCCGCGCGAGATTCGTGCGGCTTTCATGCCCAAGCGCGGCGTGCATCGCGAGGTGATCGGCGGGGGCTGGTTGCGCCTCAAGCCAGGTCATGTCACCGACGACACCACCATGTCGCTGGCGCTGGGCGCGGCGATCCTTGCCGATGGTGGCGAGGTCAAACCGCTCTCCTGCGCCCAGGCCTTTGACGGCTGGATGCGCAGCAAGCCGGTCGATATTGGCAATACGGTGCGCCGCAACCTCATTACATTTCGCAACACCGGCGATCCCTGCGCGCCGCTGTCCGAGCACGATGCCGGCAATGGCGCCGCCATGCGTGTGCTGCCCGTGGCGCTGGCGACCTTCGGGCGGGATGATGCCACCGTGCGTACCGCGATTGCAGCTCAGGCCCATGTGACGCATCACAATCCGGTCTCAGATGCGGTGTGCGAACTGCTCGTCTTCATGGTGCAGGATGCGCTGCGCGGGGCCAGTTTGCGTGAGCTTTATCGGGGCCGTATCCAGCCCTTCGTCAGGGCGCATTCGGCGTTCTCGTTTCGGCCCAAGCGTCGCGAAAACCCGAGTGGCTGGGTGGTGGAGACCATGCAGGCCGTGCTGCAAGCCCTGCTCGATACCGGGAGCTTCGAGGACTGCCTGATTGATGTCGTCAATCGCGGTGGCGATGCGGACACGACGGGGGCGATTGCCGGCATGCTGGCCGGGGCGCTCTACGGCCGTGAGTCCTTGCCATCGCGCTGGCTGCGTGCACTGGATGCCCAGACGGCAAAACAGGTTTCACATCAGGCACAGGCACTGGTGCTTGTGTAAGCTTTACGGCAGCTGACTACGGCATAATCACGCACTGGCGTGATGGTTAGCGCTCCATGCGGGTCAGGGAGAAGCAAATTGCAGACGAAGAAGCCGGCGAAGCCGGTGGCGATAAAGGCATCAACGAAAACGCCAGCGGCGAAATTGTCTACCCCCAAACGAACTGCAACAAAAAAGGCGCCCACCTCGCCCGTAGAGGCTCCCGTTAATAAGCCCGTCGGCGATGGGCCGCTTTACTACGTGGGCATCGGCGCATCGGCCGGCGGATTGGAAGCCTTGCGTCCTTTCGTCGCCAATTTGCCGGCGCATGCCAACATGACGTATATCGTGGCGCAGCACATGTCGCCCGATCACCGCAGCCTGATGGTCGAACTGCTGGCCCGCGAAACCGAACTCACGGTGCTGGAGGCCAGCCACAATCTGCCGCCACAGGCCGATACCATTTATGTGGCCCCGCCCAATTCCGATGTCACCGTGGCGAATGGCCGCTTGCGTATCAGCAAGCCGACCAATACCGTTGGCCCCAAGCCTTCGGTTGATCGCTTCTTCATGAGTCTGGCCGAGGATCAGGAGGATCGGGCCATTGGCATCATCCTGTCGGGCACCGGGTCGGATGGCTCGCACGGCATCAAGGCGATCAAGGCGGCCGGCGGCATTTGCATCGCCCAGGAACCAAAGTCGGCCAAGTACAACAGCATGCCCAACGCGGCGATTCGCGCGGGCGGCACCGACCTGGTATTGCCGCCCCAGGAGATCGCCAACCAGTTGTTGTCGATTGTGCAGTGGCCGCGTGCGCCGATTGTCGATGAACTGGAAGAAAATCCGCCATCGACCATCCGTGGCATCGTGCGCCAGATCGCTACTCATACGGGTATGGATTTCTCGAACTACAAGGATGCGACGATCTCGCGGCAGATTATGCGGCGCATGGCGGCGATGCAGATTCCCGGGCTGGAGGCCTATGGCGACTACATCAGCACACATGTGGCGGAACTGACCGAACTGGCCGGCAACTTCCTGATCTGCGTGACCTCGTTTTTCCGCGATCCCGAATCTTTCGAGGCCGTGCGGCGCGTTATCAGCGAGATTCTCAAGACCAAGCGGCCGGGCGACGACATTCGCATCTGGATTCCCGGTTGTGCGACCGGCGAAGAGGTGTACACCGTCGCCATCATCCTCGCCGAGGAACTGGGGTTGCATCGCGACAAGTACCGCATCCAGCTGTTTGCGACGGACATCAATGGCGATGCTGTCAGCATGGCACGTGCCGGTGTTTATCCCGAAGCGGCGCTAAGTGGCGTCGACAGCGCGCTGATTGATCGCTACTTCACCGCCCAGGATGGCATGTACCTGATCGACAAGAGCCTGCGCGAGATGACCTTGTTTGCGCGTCAGGATCTGGTGCAGGATCCGCCTTTCGTGCGTCTCGACATGGTCAGTTGCCGCAATCTGCTGATCTATTTCAAGTCCGAGTTGCAGGAGCGGGTGATCAAGCTCTTCCACTATGCCTTGCGCAATAACGCCATCCTGTTCCTTGGCAAATCGGAATCCGTGGGCCGGTTGAGCAACCTGTTTCTGGAAAAGGACCGGCGTAACAAGATATTCACCAAACGTCCGGTCGCCTCGCCTGCCGTCATTGGTTTTGCACGTATGCGCGGGCTGGGCGGCAGTGGTGACAGCCTCGGCTATGTGTCCAGCAAGACGGTGAGTCCGCCCACCAATAGCGAGGTTGGGCACGAGCGGCTGTTCGAAATTTATGCGCCGCCCAGCCTGTTGATGACCGATGATGGCGAAGTGCTGGAACTCTTCGGCGACTGCAGTGCCTTTCTTTCGATCCGCAAGGGCAAGGCTGATTTCAATGCCTTTACCCTGATCAAGCCGCCACTGCGTGCCGAGTTGCGTGCCTTTGCCCACCGCGTCGGCCGTACCCGGCAGAGCGCGATCTCCAGTCCGATCGAGCTGGCGGTGGATGGTGTTTCACAGTACTACCGCATGGCAGTCCACTACGGTGGACAGGCAGAGTCGGAGAACTCCAATCTGCTGCTGGTGTGTTTCGAGTTGTCCGACGCCAAGCATGCATCCCCCGGTGATGCGGTGGGTGCCGGGATCGCGACCAGCGAGCGTATTTCCGAGCTGGAACAGGAAATCACCCTGAACCGCGAAAACCTGCAGACGGTAATCGAAGAACTGGAGACGGCCAACGAAGAACTGCAGTCCCTCAACGAAGAGGCGCAGGCATCGAACGAGGAATTACAGGCCTCGAATGAAGAGCTGGAAACCGCGAACGAGGAGTTGCAGGCGTCGAACGAAGAGTTGATCACGGTTAACGACGAGTTGGGTTCGCGCACCATGGAGTTGAGCGAGTCGAACAGTGACTTGAGCAACATCCTCAACAGCCTGCAAAAGGGCTTGCTGGTAGCCGACGGCAACCTGATGGTGACCCGTTACAACCGGATTGCACTGGACTTCTTCGACATCCCTATCGGCACCAAGCCCAATCTGACCTCCGTGCCGATGCTGGTGCATGTGCCGGGCTTGTTGAACCATGTGGCTAATGTCATCAAGACCGGCATGGTCGATGAGTTTGAATTCAAGCGGGAGGATGAGCGTTACTTCATGATCCGCATGACGCCGTATGTGGATGAGACCCGCAAGGGTGTCGGTGGTGTGGTGATGATCATTGGCGATATTACCGAGCAAAAAGTTGCCGAGGAAAAGCTCCGCCTTTCCGCTTCCGTGTTCGAACATGCCTCGGAAGCGACTGTGATCACCGATGCACAGAACCAGATCATCTCGGTGAACCCGGCGTTTACGACGATTACCGGCTATACGCCGGATGAGGTGATTGGCCAGAAGCCGCATATCCTCAATTCCGGCAAGCACCCGAAGGAATTCTTCAAGCACATGTGGGAGGTGCTGCTGTCCACTGGCGTCTGGCAGGGCGAAATCCAGAACCGCCGCAAGAATGGCGATACCTATACGGAATGGCTATCGATCAATGTCCTCAAGGATGAGGCGGGTAACGTCATTCGCCATATCGCGGTCTTCAGCGATATTACCGACGCCAAGAAGGCTCAGGAAACCATCGAGCGCCAGGCCACTTTCGATACGCTGACCGGCTTGCCCAACCGCAACCTGACGATGGATCGCCTCAAGCAGATGTTGTCGTCGAGCCGCCGCAATGGGCGCATGTTTGCCGTGATGTTCCTCGATCTGGATCACTTCAAGTCGATTAATGACTCGTTAGGCCACGCCGCCGGCGATGAACTGCTGGTGAAGACGGCGTTGCGCATTCGCGGTGTACTGCGTGATGCCGACTCGGTCGGCCGCATGGGGGGCGACGAGTTCATCGTGTTGCTGAACGATTTGAACAGTACGGATGACATCATCCCGATTGCCGACAAGCTGATGGCCGAGGTGCGCGAGCCGCTGGTGATTGCCGGACATACCCTGCAAACAGCGACCAGTATCGGCATCACCGTCTATCCGATGGATGGCGATACGCCCGAGATCATGCTCAAGAATGCCGACAGCGCCATGTATGAAGCGAAGAAGAATGGTCGCAATACCTTCTGCTTCTTCACCCATCGCATGCAGGATGAGGCCAACAAGCGCCACTGGATCGACAGCGAGCTCAGTACAGCCCTCCAGCGCGAACGCATGCATGTCTATTACCAGCCGATCATGCGTCTCGACACCATGCAGCTGGCGGGTGCCGAGGCGCTGTTGCGCTGGCAGCATCCGAGCAAGGGCTTCATTCCGCCCGATGTATTTATCCCGGTCGCCGAACAGAACGGCATGATCGGGCGGCTCAGCCACTGGGTGTTCGAAACCGGCATTGCCGACTGGGAGCACTGGACGCAGGAACCGGGTACGCGCCTGTCACTGGCATTCAATCTTTCTGCCGCCCAGTTCGTCGCGCGCGATCACATCGAGCAGATGTTGCGCTTGCTCAGCAAGACCAATCTGGCCAAGGATCACCAGGTAACGATCGAGATTACCGAGAGCCTGAAACTTTCCGACAACGAAGCCTATGTCGACATCCTGCGGCAGTTGCGGCAATGTGGTTGCCGTATCGCCATCGACGACTTTGGCACGGGTTACTCATCGCTCAGCTATCTCAAGCGTATGCCGATCGACATCATCAAGATCGACCGTTCGTTTGTGCGCGATATCACCACCGACCCCACCGACGCGGCGATGATCCAGGCCATCCTGCAGATGGCCAGTGCCTTTGGCATGGAGACCGTGGCGGAAGGGGTGGAAACGCCGGAACAGCTGGCCTTCCTGCAGGAACACGGCTGCCATTATGCGCAAGGATTCCTGTTCAGTAAGGCGTTACCCTATCCTGAGTTTTTGCGCTACGCCAAAGGCATCAAGGGCGCCTGCTAGGCTGCGACGGCCTGTTGAGCATGTCGTTTGATGCAGGCCGCCAGTGCCGCATCCATGGTGGCCAGATGGTTGCGGAACCACTCCGGCAGCCCCTGGCTGACATACAGTCGCGCGAAACGCAGCCGGCCTTCCTGGACGGCATTCAGCATATGTACCAGTTCGCCGAGGACGCGCCGGTGCTCGCCTTCATGTTCGGCAATGGCCGGAAAACCGCAACGGCGCATCAGGCTGCTTTCGTTCTCGAAGTGCTGGCGGGTATGTTCGACAAGGGCACTCAGCAGGTAGGGAAAATCCTCGTCGCTGGCGCGGATGGTTTCGCTGGCCAGTCGCGTGAACGCCTCGTGTGTGGCATCCATCGCATCCACGCCAAGTGCGTGCAGGGCAGGGTTCCAGTTCATCATGCCACCAACTCGGCTTGGCCCAGCAGCCAGGGGATATCCGCCTCGATGATCTCGATACCCATCTTGCCGAGGAAGCGCCGCTCCTTGTCGGTGGGTTGTTCGATCAGCGCATAGCCTGATGGTTTGGCTGCGTCGTAGATCAGGTCGGACATCACCATGCGCTCACTGTCGCGGTTGAAGCGCAGGCCGATGAACAGATACTGCTTGCCCTTGCGCTGCTGTTTGATGAATGATGGCACGGCAAAGCCGCCCATCAGTTCGGTGATGTAGTCGACGTAATCGGCATCCGAAGCGATGTAGGACGACTCGGGCCGGGGAGCGCCCATCGGCTTGAACAGGACTGGCAGATCAAGCGGGGCTTGCTCGGGCAGGATCGCGGTGTAACTGGCGCCATCGTGGGCGAACAGCTTGAAACGATAGTCCGTGCCGCCCAGCCGCGCGCAGCCCAGCACCAGCAGGTGGGGCACACCGGAAAAGGAATCAAGCAGTTGCGTATCGCGGTTGATGTCGATCGTGTAGCGCGGTTGCAGTGCCTTGATCCAGTCGTGCGCTACGCTGCGTGTCCACTGGGTGGCGCCGTAGGTGGTATCAAGAAATTTCGTCACCGCCGCGCGGCCGCGCTTCAGTTCGATGTTCATTGCGGCGCGCGAGAATTCATACATCAGCTTGGGCGACATTGGTTTGCCGCCGTTCATGGCGATGATCAGTTCATCGCTGGTCGCGGGCATCGCTGCGCCGGTTTCGGCGTTGCGCACATCGGCCAGGACACCCGGGCCGAGGTAGGGCACCAGACTGCCGCTTTTCAGGCCACTGAGCAGTTGGGTATGAAGTTCTGGGGTGAGCATGGGTGTCTCCGTAAGGTTGGGACTACCCATGCAATTCTCACGCCCGGCTGGAAACCCGCATCAGAGCGTGTGTGGGGGTCTGTAATGTCAGCTTTGCAACAAAGCCATGCCGTCCCGCCATCGCCGACTTTTACTGCACGGGTGTCCGTCCCGAAGCACGAACGCTGGCGATGGTCGTCAGTGTGGCCATCAGGTGTGTTCCGGTGATTTCCGGGAAGCGTTGTTCGAGTGCTTCGAGGGCCATGCTTTCGTGGGCCATTGAAATCCAGTTGCCGTTTTCATCGAGGAAGGGCGAGGCGAGTGCGAAGGCTTCAACAAATACCGTGCGCAACTGGCAGTCGGTACGCTGTTCGTTGTCGAGGCCAATGGTGTCGGTACTCATGCGGCTCTCCAGCGTGGTTTGAGTAGCGATGCGTGGGTGTCATCGCCGAGGACGGCCGCGCGCAGCTTGGCAATGGCCTGTGTGCGGATCTGGCTGACCCGTGCCTCGGTGACGCCCAGGATGGCGCCGATTTCGCGCATGGTGCGGTCGTCGCTGTAGTAGGCCTGCATGACGATTTCTTCGCGTTCCGTGAGTTCGCTGAGGGCGAGCAGCAAGGTACGTTGCACGATCTTGCGTTCGAGTGCGGCGACAGGGTTCGAGTTAGTACTGGCGCACCATGAGATAAAGTCGCGTTCCTGCTGAACCTCGTCGAAGTCTTCCAACGAAAACAGGGTGTAGCCATCCGCCTGCTGCAGCAAGGACTGGTAGTCATCCAGTGCCATGTCCAGTGCCTCGGCAACTTCGCTTTCCATGGGCATGCGGCCGAGGCGGTGACATAGTTGCGTGATAGCGACTTCGACGCGGCGCATTTCGTGGCGTACCTTGCGGCTGCCCGGATCGTTTTCGCGCAGGCCATCGATCATGGCACCACGGATGCGTTGCGACAGATAGGCGTTATAGCTTTTGCCCGCTTGTGAGGCGGTGGATTGGATGATGGTCACCAGCAGACCGACCATGCCATCCTGAATCAGATCATCCGCTTCGACATTCGCCGGCAGACGACGCAGCAGTGAGTGTGCGATGGCGCTGACCAGTGGGGTGTGCTGTGCAATCAGACGCTCGCACTCCTCATCACTGAGGCGTTTGCGTTTGGGTGTTGTGTCAGAAACCTTTGTCATAACGTGGATGATAACAAGGCTGCCAGCTTACTCGGTGGTTGCGCGTATCCAGTGGCCCATGATTTGCGAGCGGCCGAGCTGGCTTTCCGGGTATTCGAGGCGCAGCAGCAGTCTCTGCCCGTTGGCCCAGTCGGCAGCAACTTCGTTATAGAGACGGCTGCCGTGTGGCGCAGCGGCGATGGGCTGGTGTGAGATGGCGAGGTCGGTCGCTTTCTTGCTGTAGGGTGTTTCCAGAACGGCACGGTTTTCCCGGTAGATCGAGAAGGCCAGTGAGACCGCTTTCCATTGGGTGGGTTGCTGAACCTTTGCGGTGGCGTGGGCCTCCGACCACAAGTGCCAGCCAATGGCCAGGTTGGTGCAACGATGGAGGGCCAGCTCGACGGGGATGCCACGGGCCTTCAACTGGCGGGCCGGAATTTGCGTGAGGCCGACATAAAGTTCCTCCGCATTGGGATTTTTCAGATCCTGCATTTTTCGTGTCTGGCCTTGTGCATCGGTAATCAGGTCGGGGTTGCCGCCCGACCCTGCCATGACCATGGCAAATGCGATGGCGCTGTCGGCGCCGGGCATGCAGAAGGCGATCCAGGTGGCGAGGGCAATGGGACTGAGCATGCGACCGGCGACCCTATAAGGTATGCACGGTGACGGCGTAGGCGCCGCCAATCACCAGATATTCATCCTCGCCTTTCAGCACGCCGGGCAGCAGGGTGCAGTGGAAGAAGACCTTGGCGACCGGCACGTCGACGGCGAGGATGTAATCGCCAAACTCGCCGGCCCGCTCACGCGAGGTGCTGAAGGAGGTGATGTTGTTGAACAGGACCACTTGGCGCTCCTGTTGTCGATGTTGGCCGGAGAGCACTTCGTGTTCGTCGAGGCGGTTGATGCCGCGGTAGAGCGTGAGATGTCCGCCCTGGCGGCCGGCGCGGGCGAATTCATATTGGCCGTAGGCATAGAGCAGGTCGAGTTGCGCTTCAAGGGCGTTGGTGCCATACAGTCCGGTGGCGCGCATTTCTTCATAGCGCTGCCAGGCGCGGCTGGTGAAGTCGCGCAGCGGTTCGCCGTGGTGGCGCGGCACGAGGCCGAAACGCGATTCGACCCAGCCCTTGAGCACGGCACCTTCGCGGCTATCGGCATCGAAACTCCAGCCACGCAGGATGCGCAGCCAGTTGGCTTTTGCCCTTTTGGTGGTGCCGGCATCCAGACCGGCCTCCTCGAGGTGGTCGAGACAGAAATGGGCGTTGAGACCGTCGCAGAAGAGTTTGGCACGCTCGTGCGCCATCTCAATCGGGTCAAGCAGGCCGAACAACTCCGCATGCAATTCCTCGACGCCATCCAGTTTGAGGGGGGCCGGGTGCTGCTGGAAGGTGAGGCTGCCGAGGATGACGGCGGGCAGGTTGCAGCGGTTGATCGGCAGCCGTGCCCACGACGGCAGTGTGGGACTTTGGAGCGGATTGTCGTAAGTGCTACAAGAACTCACTGGTGGAGGGGGAGTGGCGGTCACGTCTAAATCTTAGTGTTATCAGTGAGTTGTGGTGTTTGTGTGGTGATGGCACGCTCCTTGCCATTCCTTCGTCGGGAAGCGCGATTTGTTCTGGATTAACTGAGCGCCCAAGCGAATTTCACACAAAGGAGATTACACCATGGCAAAACTGCGTCAATGCGCCATTTACGGCAAGGGTGGTATCGGCAAGTCCACCACCACCCAGAACCTCGTTTCGGCGCTGGCCGAAGCGGGTCACAAGGTGATGATCGTTGGCTGCGATCCGAAGGCCGACTCGACCCGCCTGATTCTGCACTCGAAGGCTCAGACGACTGTCATGCACCTGGCGGCGGAAGCCGGTTCGGTGGAAGATCTGGAACTCGAAGATGTCATGTCAATCGGCTACGGCGGCGTCAAGTGCGTCGAGTCCGGTGGTCCTGAGCCCGGTGTTGGCTGTGCCGGCCGTGGCGTTATCACCGCCATCAACTTCCTCGAAGAAGAAGGTGCCTACGACGAAGAACTTGACTTCGTGTTCTACGACGTGCTCGGCGACGTGGTTTGTGGCGGTTTCGCCATGCCGATTCGCGAGAACAAGGCGCAGGAAATCTACATCGTTTGCTCTGGCGAGATGATGGCCATGTACGCCGCCAACAACATCGCCAAGGGCATCGTCAAGTACGCCAACTCCGGTAGCGTGCGTCTGGCCGGCCTGATCTGCAACTCGCGTAATACCGACCGCGAAGACGAACTGATCATGGCCCTGGCTTCCCAGCTGGGCACCCAGATGATTCACTTTGTGCCGCGTCACAACGTCGTGCAGCACGCCGAAATCCGCCGCATGACCGTGGTCGAGTACGACCCGACCCACAAGCAGGCCGATGAGTATCGTTCGCTGGCCAAGAAGATCGTCGACAACAAGATGTTCGTCATCCCGACCCCGATCGAAATGGAAGCGCTGGAAGAACTGCTGATGGAGTTCGGCATCATGGAAGCGGAAGACGAGACCATCGTCGGCAAGACCGCCGCCGAGTTGGCTGCCGATGCTGCTGCTGTGGCTGCTGCTGCCTAATTTATTTATTCGCAACCTGTCGGCACCGTGCCCGGATAGAGGCCGGTGCCTAAAAGGAGAACAAGATGGCTGCATTGACCCGTGAAGAAACCCAGGCCCTCATCGAAGAGGTGCTTGAGGTTTATCCCGAGAAAGCAAAGAAAGACCGTGCCAAGCACATGATGGTGAACGACAAGGCGTTGGAGTCGTCGAAGAAGTGCATCACCTCCAACCGCAAGTCGCTGCCCGGCGTGATGACCATGCGCGGCTGTGCCTACGCCGGCTCCAAGGGCGTGGTCTGGGGTCCGATCAAGGACATGATCTCGATCTCGCACGGCCCGATCGGCTGCGGCCAGTATGCGCGTGGCGGTCGCCGCAACTACTACGTCGGCACCACCGGCGTCGATACGTTCTGCGAAATCAACTTCACCTCGGACTTCCAGGAGAAGGACATCGTTTTCGGCGGCGACAAGAAGCTGACCAAGCTGATGGAAGAGATTGAAGTGCTGTTCCCGCTGAACAAAGGCATCTCGGTGCAGTCCGAGTGTCCGATCGGTCTGATCGGCGACGACATCGAAGCGGTTTCCAAGAAGATGGCTGCTCAAATCAATAAACCCGTGGTGCCGGTGCGTTGCGAAGGCTTCCGTGGCGTTTCCCAGTCGCTCGGCCACCACATCGCCAACGACTCCGTGCGTGACTGGATTCTTTCCAACCGCGACGGTCAGGCGTTCGAGAAGACCCCGTACGACGTGGCCATCCTCGGCGACTACAACATCGGCGGCGACGCCTGGGCCTCGCGCATCCTGCTCGAAGAAATGGGTTTGCGCGTGGTCGCCCAGTGGTCCGGCGACGGCACGCTGGCCGAAATGGAGAACACCCCGAACGTGAAGCTCAACCTGCTGCACTGCTACCGTTCGATGAACTACATCTCCCGCCACATGGAAGAGAAGTACGGTATCCCATGGCTTGAGTACAACTTCTTCGGCCCGACCAAAATCGCCGAATCGCTGCGCGCCATCGCATCGCACTTCGACGACCGCATCAAGGAAGGCGCCGAGCGTGTGATCGAGAAATACACGCCCGCCATGAACGCCGTGATCGCCAAGTTCAAGCCGCGCCTGCAGGGCAAGAAAGTGATGCTCTACGTCGGCGGCCTGCGTCCGCGTCACGTTGTGGGTGCCTATGAGGACCTGGGCATGGAAGTGGTCGGCACCGGCTACGAATTCGCCCACAACGACGACTACGATCGCACCATGAAGGATATGGGCGATGCCACGCTGATCTACGACGACGTCACCGGTCACGAGCTCGACGAGTTCGTCAAGGCGATGAAGCCCGATCTGATCGGTTCCGGCATCAAGGAAAAGTACGTCTTCCACAAGATGGGCGTGCCCTTCCGTCAGCTGCACAGCTGGGACTACTCCGGCCCCTACCACGGCTACGACGGCTTCGCCATCTTCGCCAAGGACATGGACCTGACCTTGAACAATCCGGTCTGGAAGATGCTCAAGGCACCGTGGCTGAAGGATGAAGCCACTGCCGAGAAGAAGGCTGCCTGAGTCCTGACACCTGACGCATAGCGAATCCCATTCCGATCAACCGATGCCCGCGTCCACAGATAGATGGCCGGGCGAAGGAGACCAAAATGCAAGCAATCGATGATATCAAGCCGTGTTTTCCCCTGTTCCGGGATGACGACTACAAGGGCATGATCTCGCGCAAGCGCGAGAAGTTTGAGGAAACCTCCTCCAAGGACAAGGTTCAGGAAGTCTTCAACTGGACGACCACCAAGGAGTACCAGGACCTCAACTTCAAGCGTGAAGCTCTCACCATCAACCCGGCCAAGGCCTGCCAGCCGCTCGGTTCCGCCCTGTGCGGCCTCGGCTATCACAAGGCGCTGGTGTACATCCACGGATCGCAGGGTTGTGTGGCCTACTTCCGCACCTACTTCAACCGTCACTTCAAGGAGCCGATCGCTTTCATCGCCGACTCGATGACGGAAGATGCCGCGGTGTTTGGCGGTCAGAAGAACGTCCATGAAGGTCTCGCCAACGCCAAGGCGCTCTACGGCGCCGAGATGATCGTGATGTCCACCACCTGTATCGCCGAGGTAATCGGCGACGACCTGAATGCCTTTATCGGCAACGCCCGCAAGGAAGGCCACATTCCCGAGGACTTCCCGGTGCCGTTCGCGCATACCCCGTCTTTCGTCGGCTCGCACGTTACCGGCTGGGACAACATGGAAGAGGGCATCCTGCGCTACTACACCCTCAACACCATGGAAGGCAAGGAAGTCGGCAAGAACGGCAAGATCAACATCGTGCCGGGCTTCGAGACCTACCTGGGCAACTACCGTGTGGTCAAGCGCATGCTGAAGGAGATGGACGTCGATTACACGATGCTCTGCGATCCCGAAGAAGTGCTCGACACCCCGGCCGACGGCGAGTTCCGCATGTATGCCGGCGGCACCACCCAGGACGAGATCAAGGATGCGCCGAACGCCAAGAACACCTTCCTGATCCAGCCGATGGGCTGCGACAAAACCCGCAAGTTTGTCGAGTCCACCTGGAATCATGAAGTGCCCAAGCTCAACATCCCGATGGGCGTGGAGTGGACCGACGAATTCCTGATGAAGGTGTCGGAAGTCACCGGCAAGCCGATCCCCGCTTCCCTGCAACTGGAGCGTGGCCGTCTGGTCGACATGATGACCGACTCGCACGCCTGGCTGCACGGCAAGAAGATGGCCGTCTATGGCGACCCCGACTTCACCATGGGCATGGTCAAGCTGATGATGGAATTCGGCATCGAGCCGACCCACATTGTCTGCAACAACGGCAGCAAAAAGTGGGCGAAGGCCATGGAAAAGCTGCTTGCCTCCAGCCCCTACGGCGCCAGCGGCAAGGCCTACCCGGGCGCTGACCTGTGGCACCTGCGCAGCCTGTGCTTTACCGACAAGCCGGATTTCCTCATCGGCAACAGCTATGGCAAGTACATCCAGCGCGACACGCTGCACAAGGGTGAGGAGTTCGAGGTGCCGCTGATCCGTATCGGCTTCCCGATCTTCGATCGTCACCATCTGCATCGTCAGACCACGCTCGGCTACGAAGGCGCCATGCAGGTGCTGACCACGCTGACCAACGCGGTACTGGAGCGTCTGGACGACAAGACGCGCGGCATGGGCACCACCGACTACAACCACGATTTAGTTCGTTAATGAGGGTTCGGTAACCATGGCCAACATCATGATCCGCCGCAGCGCCGAAGGTTATGTGTTCTACATGCCCAAGCGCGATATCGAAGACCAGATTACGTCGATGGAATTCGATACCCCGGAAAAGTGGGGCGGCGAGATCAAGTTGAAGAACGGTGGCATCTACTTCATCGAACCGCAAAGCGCGCCCGAGCGTCTTCCCTACTCGGTGCGTGCCAAGCGGATTGATGGCGTCGAATAAATTTTTAAAGGAGTTTCATCATGGCAATGAAAATCGTCCAGGCGGAATGCACTTCCTGCGGTGACTGCGTGCCGGTCTGCCCGACCACCTCGATTACCGAGAAGGGCGGCATCTACAAGATCAACAAGGAAACCTGCAACGAGTGCGACGATCAGGATTCTCCCAAGTGCGTGGCAGCCTGCCCCGCCGGGGATGCCTGCATCGTCTATGCCTGACACTCAGTAAAGACATCCACTAAAAGGAGCCGGACATGACCCAGGCCATGACTCGCGAAGCCGCCTTGCGGTTGGGGTTGGCAGCCAACGAGCTGCCGGGCCTGGGCGTGCCCGCCCTCGTGACTGCAATTGCCGATCGCTTTGGTTTGCCTTTGACGGAAACCAAGCTGGCTGAGATTACCGTCACCGATCTGCGCGCCATCATCGCCGGCGATGATCACGCCGAGCAGGATTGCCAGGTCGGCTACGACATGGACACCCTCAAACGCGCCGTGCGCTTTCTGTGGGGTGAGGGGGTCGAGGGCAGCGAACTGCCGCCGCTCGACGTCTATGCCCAGGGCGACATGCCGGGTTCGATCCGTGTTGCCTGTGCCTCGAACAATGCCGAATTGATCGATGGTCATTTCGGTTCCTGCGAACGTTTTCTGATCTATCAGGTGTCACCCACGGAAATTCGTCTCATCGCCGTGCGGCCGACGCTGGAAGCCGAGCACGCCGAGGACAAGAACCTTGCGCGTGCGGCGATCATCAAGGATTGTCAGGTGGCCTACTTCCAGTCCATCGGCGGGCCGGCGGCTGCCAAGGTGGTGCGGGCCGGCGTGCATCCCGTCAAGCTCAATCCAAAAGTCGGCGCTGGCAAGACGGCAAGAGAAATCCTCGCCGACCTGCAGAAAGCCATCCAGAGTCCGCCGCCCTGGCTGGCCAAGGTGATGGGCGTCGAATCGGCCGCGCTGGCGGTCTATCGCGAGCTGGTCGAGGCGGAAGAAGAGTGAGTACGGAGATCTCGCCTGCGTATCTCGATCAAGTGCTGATGCAGGTGGCGGTGCATTCGTCGCTCGCGCATGAGGCCTTGGCGCAGCGGCTGCGTGATCACTTTCCCGGTTGCCATATCTCCGTCTGCAGCGAGGACGATGTGTCGCCACGGCTTACGCCGGCGGCCGAGAACAAGGTTTGCGAGATTTACTATGTGGCCAGCGGCGAACACTGCCTCAGCCTCACCAACGATGAGGCCGCCGCAACCGGCATCGTGGTGGCGCTGCGTGACGACGAAGACTGATTCTTCTGCCGGGATCGCCACGGCGCAGGACTTGTGCGCGGTTTGTTCGCATGCGGCCACCCTGCTGCCGCTGAACCGCTGTCAGCCACTCGATCGCTGCGTCAAGAGCCAAAGCGGCCGGCAGATGGATCGATTCTTTCGAGACAACCCCGAAGAGGCCGCGCATTATCTCGGCGATCCCCACTGGGAACGTCGCGCCATCGCCGTGCGTTATGCGCCCCTGATGGACGTGCGCGCCCTGTGTGCCGATAGTGACGAGGTGGTGCGTCGCGTCGTTGCTACCCGTCTGCCGCCCGAAGAGTTGCCCCGACTGCGCCGCGATCCTGATCGCGAGGTGCGGATTACCGTCGCACAACGCCTGCCCGTCGATGACCTGCTCTCGATGGCCGGCGATGTTGATTACATGGTGCGCGTGATCGTCGCGCGGCGCCTCTCGCATGGCCGTCTGCCGCGTTTTGTCCATGATCCCGAGCGCGAAGTGCGCAAGACCGTGGCCTTGCGCCTGCCGGCGTTTGCGCTGGCCAGGCTGATCGACGATCCCGAACCCGAAGTGCGGCGCATCGTCGCCGAGCGCGCGCTGCCGCACGATGCCGCACGCCTGCTGGCCGATCCCGAGTGGAGCGTGCGCTATGCGGCGGCCGAACATGCGCCGCTTGACGATGTGCGTGCGCTGCTCGACGACCCCGAACCCGAAGTACGGCGCATGGTCTGGCAGCGGATTGCCGAGGCCGATTGAATTCAACAGGAGCGAGAACATGTCAGCAACCCTTCCCACGACCACCCCCGAGCTTGCCGCCGCTGCCAACCTGATTGCCGAAACCTGCGTGCAGGTGTCCGTCGCGCAGGGGCCGGCCGCCCTGGCCAAAGAATTGGCGCGCATCGTCCCGCAATACGCCTTTCGCGAAGTGCTCGCGCGCGGCGGCTGGTATCGGCTCGGCGGCGTCGTCGATGCCCAGGGCCAGCACATTGCCGACGATCTTGAAAGCTGGGTGGCCGACGAACTGGCGCGCAACGATGACGACCTCGCTGCCGTCGCCAGCGTGCATGCCGAGGATGCGCTGCGCGCGACGCGGCTGACCGGCAAGACGCATTACTGGGTGGCGCGCACCGGCAAGGGCGCGGCCGACTTCATCCAGATCGAGATCGAGGAACTGCAGGAAGTCATTTGCCATCGGCTATTCCCGCGCGGCGAAGTGCCCGCATCCGTCGAGGATCTGGTCGATCCGCGCGACGCCTGTCCCGGTCAGCAGTCGGCACTCAGCCTGCCCTTCTATGCCCTGCGACGCACGACCGACATCGCCGACTTCCTTGCTGGCATGCGCGATCAAAAACCCGAGCCGCAGCCCGTCCATCGTTTCATCGACGCCTGGGAGAAGAGCTCGGCCGGTCATGCCACCGAATTCAGCAACCACTGGGTTATCGCCGTGCGTGAGCACCTCGATCGCTTCCGTCAGCCGATTCGCAGCGCCAGCCCGGTGGCGGCCTTCAACGGCGCGCCCCCGCGCTTCGAAGGCGGCTTTGGCTCACGCGGGCTGGCGCTGGCCGAAGCGCTGCAGCGCTTCGACAAGCAAGTGGGCTATCCGATGGCCTGGTTCTTCCACATGATCACCACCAAAACCGTGCCGCATGCCGTGGCCACGGTGGCAATCGAAGACGTGCAGGGCGGCTTCAACTACCTGCCCGACCGCGACGTGCAGGTCGTGCGCGACTGGCTGCATCGTCCGTACAGCTTCTGATGGCCAAGCGCGAAGCCAGTTGCCCGCTGTGCGGGGCGAAGCTGACACCAGCGCAGGTATTCGACGCCTGCGATGAAATCAGCGATGAACATCTCGGTGTCCTGGACTGCCACTGTCCCTTCTGCCAGGGCCATTTCGAGGTGCTGCCCGGCGAAGGCCGTGTCGAGATTGGTTACGTGAGAAGCGCCCGTTTCGACGGCGTCGTCTCCCTGCCGGCCGAAGGGCTGGCCGTACTGCGCGACACCGCCACCGGCGGGCTGCGCATCCGGCTGGATGGACGTAGCTGGAAGTTCGATAGCTAACGCCGTCCTACCCAGCGCCGACTTTTTAGTCGGCGCTGAGTTTCAGTCTTAATTGCACCTACAGTTTGTCTTGACTTCCGACTATAGTGCATCTACGATTTGACCGTGATCACCTTCGACGAAACCAAGCGCCAAGCAAACATTGTCAAGCACGGTATTGATCTGGCAGCGCTATCGGGCTTCTTTGATGGTGACTTGCTGACCCGCGAAGATGTGCGCGAAGCCTATGGCGAGTTGCGTTTTCAGAGTGTTGGCTGGCACGCGGGAGAAATGCTATTCGTTGTCTGGACGCCGGGCGACGACGAATGGCCCCATATTATTTCGGCACGAAAGGCGGAAAAACATGAGCGCGAAGCGTGGACACGTTTCTGTAAATGACGCGCCGGCGACCAAACCGGACGATTGGAATAGTGCATTTGTTACCCATTCGGTAGACGAACTGCGCAAGGTGGTTGCAGCGCGCCGTACCCGTGGACCAAACAGGCACCCAACCAAAGAGCAAGTTGCAGTGCGATACAGCCCCGAAGTGCTTGCTTATTTCCGGGCGACTGGCGCGGGTTGGCAAACCCGCATGGACGAAGCCTTGCGCGAATACGTGTCCCAACACAAGGCAACTTAGTTCTTTCATCCGGGGGCGAGTATTGTTAGGGCGGTGCAGATGAAAACCATAACGCTTGACGTCCGCTCGCCCGCTGACGCGATGGCAGACTTCACCCAAGCCTGGAAAACAGGCAAACCGCAACGATCTGCCCGGATCAGCTTTGCCACGCCCGAACTGCTCTGGAAGGTGCTGACGGAAAAGCGCTGGGAGCTGCTGAAGGCATTATGCGGGGCCGGTCCAGTATCCATTCGCGAGGCTGCCCGCCGCGTCGGCCGAGACGTGAAGGCGGTTCACGGCGACGTAACGGCGCTGCTGAACGCAGGTGTGCTTGACCGCACCGAGGACGGCCAGATTGTCTTTCCGTTCGAAGCCGTCAAAGTCGAATTCTTTTTGCAGGCGGCATAGAACGCGAATCAGCCAGAGGCCGAGTCAGGTAAGGGCAGGCGCTACCCGCCGTCCCGCCAGCGCCGACATTTCCCGATTCCACCTTTTGGATATGTGACAGGTGCATTTTTGCCCCTCCTGCGCTAACCTGCCGCAAAGCCATGCCACGTGCTGATAATGGTCAGCAGAATGAGTAAGAAATTGGTAGCTTGGTTTGAGGTAGGGCACCTGTTGGGGTGTCCACATAAACGTTATGTGCTGAAAGGAATTCCACGGTGATTTTGAGTAGTCAACTCAAGCTTCTCGCAAACGGAATCAATCCCGAGACTGGAGAAGTACTGGATGAAGCGTCTCTAACTGCAAAACCCGAAGTTATTCGTATCCTGTTCGCGTTGGCTGAAGAACTGTCTGGGTCTGATAGACCCAAGACCAAGAAGCCGAAGATGACTCCGGATGAACGTCGGCAAAAGAATGTCGCCGAAGGGCGGCCACCAAAGTCACATTTTCCCTGGGAGGAAGACGAGAAAGTTAAGTTGGCCCGCGAGTTCGCTAAGAACGGGAACGTCCGACACTTATCGGCCATGTTTGAACGCTCAGTTCTTGCAATTGCTGTCCAGTTA
This sequence comes from Rhodocyclaceae bacterium, assembly GCA_030824115.1. Taxonomy (GTDB): domain Bacteria; phylum Pseudomonadota; class Gammaproteobacteria; order Burkholderiales; family Rhodocyclaceae; genus Sulfuricystis. The sequence continues at coordinate 98,281 of JAVBYI010000005.1, forward strand.
CACAGGTTGAATTTGATTTCGGAAGACGAATTTGAATCCTATCGCCAGCAATAGGCACGCACATAACCCGGCAGTCGAGCGGACTTGCGCGAAAAACCGTGCAGTTCGCTCACTTCCACGTGAGCCCCTGACCGAGTCTAATCGCCACTATAAGAAAAATTCCCGCAATGGACATTCCACGAATCTTCAACATCACTGAAAGCGCTCACCGCATCCACAACCCGATCACACCCGAAAAGCTCGCCACGCTTGGCGCGGCGTTGCGTCTGGAATCGGGAGCACGCGTGCTCGACCTCGGCAGCGGTTCGGGGGAGATGTTGTGCACCTGGGCGCGCGATCACGGTGTCATCGGCACCGGCGTCGATATGAGCCAGTTATTCACCGAGCAAGCGAAACGCCGTGCTGTCGAACTCGGCGTCGCCGATCAGGTCAGGTTCATCCATGGCGATGCGGCCGGTTATGTCTCTGACGAGAAGGTCGATGTGGCCGCCTGTGTCGGTGCTACATGGATTGGCGGGGGCGTCGCCGGCACCATTGAGCTTCTGGCGCGGAGCCTGCACAGCGGCGGGATCACCCTCGTCGGCGAGCCTTTCTGGCGGCAGTTGCCGCCGACGGAAGCGGTTGCCAAGGAGTGTCATGCCAGTTCAATCGCCGACTTTCTCATGCTCCCGGAGCTTCTCGCGTCGTTCGGCCAGCTTGGCTACGATGTCGTTGAAATGATGCTGGCCGACCAGGATGGCTGGGACAGATACGAGGCGGCCAAATGGCTCACCATGCGCCGCTGGCTTGAAGCCAATCCCGGCGATGAGTTAGCCAAAGAGGTTCGCGCCAAACTCTCCTCGGAACCTGCGCGCTACGCCGCCTACACGCGTGAATACCTTGGCTGGGGTGTGTTCGCGCTAATGCTGCGGTGAGCATTGGCGTCTCGGTTGCCGTCCTGCCAGCGCCGACATTTCATACCATCCATAACCACTAACCCCATCCCATGGCTACCCTCATCCCCACTCTCGGTGCTGCCCGTTTTGATGCGCGTGGCGAACTGCGTCTCGCCGAACGGCTGAAGGATTGCCTCGAAGACAACGCCTGGGTGTGGCACAACATTCCGGTCGGGCCTTTCGGCAGGCATCCGGATTTTGTGACGCTGCATCCGCAGCAGGGCATTGTGGTGCTGGAGGTGAAGGACTGGCGGCTGGATACGATAGGCGGCGCAAACAGCAAGCAGGTCGAACTCATCACTGATCGCGGCAACGTATTGGAAAAGAACCCTTTCGAGCAGGTGCGCAGCTACATGTTTAACGTGGTGAATACCTTGCAACGCGATCCGCTGCTGGTCAATGAAGGCGGGAGATTCAAGGGCAAGCCGGTATTTTCTTTCGGGCATGGCGTGGCATTTACCAATATCACGCGCAAGCAGTTCGAGCAGACCGATTTGCATGAGGTGTTTCCGCCGACGCGCTGCATCTTCCGCGACGAGATGACGGAGCATGTCGATGCTGAAGCGTTTCGCGAACGTGTTTGGGGCATGGTGTCGCCGCGCATCGGGCCGGCATTGTCGCTGCCGCAGATTGACCGGGCGCGTGCGCTGCTGTTCCCGGAGATTCGCGTCACTCAGATCGCTCTGCCATTTGACGTGCCGGCTGAAAAATCCTCGCCTGCCGACGACCGCCTGTTGGCGGTGATGGATATGCAGCAGGAATTGCTGGCGCGCAGCATGGGCGAAGGACACCGCATCGTGCGTGGCGTGGCTGGCTCGGGCAAGACACTGATCCTGGCGTTCCGCGCCGAGCAGATCGCGCGCGCGGCGAGTCGTCCGGTGCTGCTGTTGAGTTACGCGAACGGTATCTCGGGGCGGCTGGAGAATGCGATGCAGGACCGAGGGGTGGAGGATAAGGTGGTCACCTCGACCTTCCATTCCTGGTGCTGGAAAATGCTGCGTACTTACGGCCTGCCGATACCCACCGAGAAGGATATTCCCGAATTTTCGGAGCGGCAGGCCGCCAATGTGCAGGCCGTGCTTGATGCCGCCGAGCGCGGACTGATTCCGGGCGGGCAGTACGACGCAGTACTGATCGACGAGGCGCACGACTTCGAGCCGCAATGGCTGGCGCTGGCGGCGAAGATGGTGAACCCGGACACGAAGGCGCTGATGATCGTGTACGACGATGCGCAGGCGATTTACAAAGGGCGGAAGCGCCCGGTGTGGAAGCAACTTGGCATCGAGGCCGCCGGTCGCACGACGGTGCTCAAGGTGAATTACCGCAACACCGCACAGATATTGCGTTTTGCGCGCAAGTTCGCTGCCGATGTAATCGGCGCACCGGGCGTATGCGCCGGTGACGAAAGCGCGATCCTGATGCCGGAGGACGGCGGGCGCGATGGTGTGGAGCCGGTAGTACGCCAGTGCGTGAGTCATGATGGCGAAGCCCATGCGATTGCGGAATGGTTGCTCGGGCGCAAGGCCGCCGGGTACCAGTGGGGGCAGATGGCGGTGCTGTACCCCAGGAGTTTCATCGGCGAAAAGTTCGAGAAAATACTGGCGAAACACGATGTGCCAGTGGACTTCGTCAAGAAAAATAACAACCGTGTGCAGACAGAACGCAACGCAGTACGACTTCTGACCATGCACAACGCCAAAGGTCTGGAGTTCCCCTGCGTAGCAATCGGCGGCTTGGGCGAGCTGAAGAAGCTTGAAGACATAGACGACGACATACGCCTGACCTACGTCGCCATTACGCGCGCCACGCACGAGGCATTCATCACTTACTCGAATATGTCCGAGCTGGTTGGGCGGCTGGTGGTGTAGGGCCAAGACCTCGGTTGCTCACAAGACTACGGGGGGCGTCTAAAGTGCCATCCCGCCAGCGTCGACTTTCTTGCTTCCTCCACGCCACAGGGTCTTATGACTTGTTTGACGAACTGACCACGGCAAATATGCTTAGAAATATACTTATCCAAGTTGATTGCAAGGAGTTGTCGCAATGTCACAAATTACGCTATATCTGGACGATGCCATGCAGGCATTGGTAGAACAGGCCGCGCAGGCCAATGGCGTGTCGAAAAGCCGTTGGGTGGTGGAACTTATTCGCAAATACGCCGCTCGTGAGTGGCCGCAGGATTGCCTGTCGTTGGCGGGGCGTTTTGCCGATTTTCCCCTGCACGAAGAAAGCTTGGCCACAGCGCAGGCCGATGTACCGCAACTGTTTTTTTGATTGCGCCGTCCCGCCAGCGCCGACTTTTCACAAGGCCCCAACCATGAAGCCAAGAATCAGCATGATCACGCTGGGCGTCGATGATCTGCCGCACGCGATTGCGTTCTACCGCGACGGCCTTGGTTTTCCGCAGATGGAGTCGCCGCCGGAGGTGGCGTTTTTCACGCTGGCCGGTTGCTGGCTCGGCTTGTATGGGCGCGCGGCGCTGGCGGTGGATGCGCAGGTGGCGGCGGACGGTTCCGGTTTCCCTGGTTTTTCCATCGCCCATAATGTGGCGAGCGAAGCGGAAGTGGATGCGGTCATGGCGCTGGCGGCGCGGGCCGGTGCCGAAATCGTCAAGCCGGCGCAGAAAGTTTTCTGGGGCGGCTATTCGGGTTACTTCCGCGATCCCGAGGGTTATCTCTGGGAGGTGGCGCACAACCCGCTGTTCTGGGTCGGGCCGGCTGACGTGGCTGCCTGACCGCACCGCGCTTTATGCCGCAGGCGCCTTGCGGTTGCTGTCGACGATCATTGCGGCGAAGCGCTTGAACAGGTAGGCGTCATACTTGTTGTCCACTTCGGTCTGCATGATGTCCATGATTTCCTCATGGGGGCGACCGGGATGGTAGGGGCGCGATTCGGCCATCGCGTCGTAACCGTCGACGATCGAGATCATGCGTGCGGCGTAGGGAATGTCTTCGCCGGCAAGACCGTCGGGATAGCCGCTACCGTCGATGTGCTCATGGTGGTGGCGCACGCCGAGGGCGATGTCCGCAATGCCGTCGATGCCGATGGATTCGACGATGCGCTGGCCGCGCTCGGGGTGGGTGCGCATGACCGCCCAGTCTTCCGCCGCCAACTGGCCGGGCTTGAGCAGCACATGGTCGGGAATGCCGATCTTGCCGATATCGTGGAAGCGGGCAGACAGGCGCAGATGTTGCAGATCCTCGCTGGCAAGTCCGCAGGTGCGGCCGAAGCTGCCGGCGAGTTCAATGACGCGGTCGCAATGACGGCGCGTGAACCCGTCGCGCTCGTTTAGCGCCTGCGACAACACCCGACCGTAGCTGCTGATGGTGACAAATGCACATTTCGATAAGGACATGATGCCTCCCGATTGGCTAGTTTGTTTGACTGCGCTGGCGGGATTTAGTTTAACCCCGCGCGGGCATCAGCCGGGTGCTAAGGATACAGACCGCGCAGGGCGCGTGCTTCCAGTACGCGCGTGCAGGCGACGATGAAGGCCGCCGTGCGCAATGCGACCCCTTTCTCTTCGGCGACGCGCCAGATCGCGCGGAATGCCTCGGTCAGGGCGCGGTCGAGGCGGTCGTTGATGTCGTTCTCGGTCCAGAAATACGAGGCCGAATTCTGTACCCACTCGAAGTAGCTGACGGTGACGCCGCCGGCATTTGCCAGCACATCGGGCACCACGAGGATGCCCTTGTCGAGCAGGATGTCCTCGGCCTGCGGCGTGGTCGGGCCGTTGGCGCCTTCGATGACGAGGCGCGCGCGGATGGCGCCGGCATTGTCCACGGTGATCTGGTTGCCCAGCGCGGCGGGCAGCATGATCTCGCAATCGACCGCCCAGAATTCATCTTGCGCGATGCGTTCGCTCCCCGGAAAGTCGAGCAGTGCGCCGCCGCCGTCGAGATGCCGGCACAAGGCATGCGGATCGATGCCGGCGGGTGCGTAAATCGTGCCGGCGACGTCCTGCACCGCCACCAGCTTCGCGCCGGCCTCGTGAAACACTCGGGCGGCGGCGTTGCCGACATTGCCGAAGCCCTGGATTGCCACGCGGCTGCCCGCGAAGCTCATGCCGAGGTGCGCCATCGCCTCGCGTGCAACGATGTAACAGCCGCGCCCGGTGGCGTCGCGCCGGCCAAGGCTGCCGCCGAGGCTGACCGGCTTGCCGGTAACGACCCCGGGCGTGGTCGCACCGACGTTCATCGAGTAGGTGTCCATCATCCACGCCATGACCTTCTCGTTGGTATTGACGTCGGGCGCGGGGATGTCGCGGTCGGGGCCGATGATGATGCCGATCTCGCTGGTGTAGCGGCGCGTCATGCGCTCCAGTTCGTCGAGCGAGAGGGTTTGCGGTTCAACGCGCACACCACCCTTGGCGCCGCCGTAGGGCAGGTTCACCGCAGCGTTCTTGATCGTCATCCAGCCGGCCAGCGCCATCACCTCGGAGAGTGTGACTTCCGGGTGGTAGCGCACGCCACCCTTGCCGGGGCCGCGCGAGATGTTGTGCTGCACGCGGTAGCCCTCGAAGTGCCGCACCGTGCCGTCGTCCATGCGGATCGGCACATCGACGATCAGGCAGCGTTTCGGGCGGCGCAGGGTATCGGCCCAGACGCTGTGCGGGCCCAGATGCGGCGTGACGCGGTCGATCTGCTCAAGGAAGATCGCCCAGGGACCGACGTGTTCGCCATGCAGATAGGACGGCAGTTGCTTGAGGCTCATGGTCTCACCCCGTGCGTTGCGAAGATGGGATGATTCTGGCCCGCGCCGCTGCGGCTGTCAAAGCGTGCCTAAAACAAAACGATAGCCGACCCCGGCTTCAGTGAGGATATGCAGGGGCCGCGATGGGTCGTCTTCGAGCTTCTTGCGCAACTGCCCCATATAGACGCGGACATAGTGGCTGTCCTCGGCATGCGAGGGGCCCCAGATGTTTTTCAGCAACTGACGATGGGTCAGCACGCAATCGGGGTTGGCGATCAGGTAGGCGAGTAGCCGGTATTCAATCGGCGTCAGGTGGATCGGTGCGCCGTTGCGTTCGACCATGCGCCGCGCTAGGTCGATCCGCAGGCCGTCGAACTCGATCAGGGAGGTGCCGTCATCGCTACGCTGGTTGCGGCGCAGTTGCGCGCGCACGCGGGCGAGGAGTTCGGCCGCGCCGAAGGGCTTGGTCAGGTAATCGTCGGCGCCGGCATCCAGTGCCGCCACCTTGTCCGTCTCGGCGGTGCGCGCCGACAGCACGATGATCGGCATGGCGGACCAGCTGCGCAGGTCATGAATGAATTCGATGCCGTCGCGGTCGGGCAGGCCGAGGTCGAGGATGGCGAGGTCGGGGCGGCGGGTGCCGGCTTCGATCAGGCCGCGCTGCACCGTGTCGGCCTCGAAGACCTGGAAGCCCTCGGATTCGAGCGCCAGCTTGATGAAGCGGCGGATATTGGCTTCGTCTTCAACGACGACGATACCCGTTTGCGGATCGCTCATGCCGACTTGCCTTTCTCGTCCAAAGGGTCTTCCGCGCCGATGGTCGGCGGGTTGCCGCGCGGCAGGGTGAAGACGAAACGCGCACCGCCCGTTGCGCGGTTTTCTGCATGGATTTTGCCACCATGCGCCGCGACGATGGCATGGCAGATGGCGAGGCCCAGGCCGACGCCGGACGTCGTGCCTTCCCGCGTGCCGCGTTCGAATTTCTGGAACAGGGTGTCCTCGCGACCCTTGCTCGCCTTGGGCAATCCCGGCCCGTTGTCCTCCACCCATACCTCGATGTCATGCGTCCCCGGGGCGGCACCGATGTCGATGCGCGTGCCGGGCGGGGTGTATTTCGCGGCGTTTTCCAGCAGGTTGCACAGTACACGCTCGATCAGCACCGTATCGAATTCCAGCAGCGGCAGGTCGTCGGGCAGGGCGATGGCGACCGTATGGCCGACCAGCGGGGCTTTGCTGGCTTCCAGCGCGCTGCCGATGACTTCCTCCAGCGGTTGCCACTGACGGTTGAGCTTGACCTTGCCGGCCTGCAGGCGTGCCATGTCGAGCAGGTTGTTCACCTGTGCGCTCATGCGCCGGGCTTCTTCCTGCAGCGCGGTCGCGATCTTCGCTTGTGCGTCGGTAGGCGGCGGCTGGGTCAGCGCCATTGATTCGGCCAGCCCGACGAGCACTGCCAGCGGCGTGCGCAGGTCGTGCGAGATGGCGGCCAGCAGCGAGTTGCGCAGGCCTTCCGACTCCATCTGCACCAGCGTGTTCTGTGCTACCTCGACATAGTGCATACGCTCGACGGCGATGGCGACGAGGCTGGCAAAGGTTTCCAGTTGCCGGCGCGCTTCGGGTTCCTGCACACGCAGGGGATCGCGCGGGGCGATGGCCAGCACGCCGCGCGTGCGCATCGGCGCTTTCAGCGGCAGGTAGAGCAGCGGACTGCCGGGCAGCGTGTCGGTACCCAGACCGGCCGCCTCGCCGTGGTCGAAGGCCCAGCGGGCAATGCCCTCGTCGAGGGTTGCCGTCCTGCCAGCATCGACATTTGGCGTGAGCAGTTGCAGGCGATCCTCCATGTCGGTGAGCAGCAGGATCGCTTCGGCGCCGAACTCGGCCTGCAGGAAGCGGCTGCTGGCTTCTTCGACCTGCAACGGCAGTAGCGCCGCCGACAGGTCGCGCGCCATTTCGTACAGTGCGCGAGCGCGCGCTTCCCGTCGCGAGGCGACTTCGGCATGCTGCTTGTAACGGGCAGTGAGCTGGCCGACGATCAGGGCAACGATGAACATCACGCCGAAAGTCATCACGAACTTCGCGTCGCTGACGGCAAAGGTGAAGCGCGGCGGCACGAAGAAAAAGTCGAAAGATGCCACCGCCAGCAGGGCGGCTGCCAGCGCCGGGCCACGCCCGAGTTGGGTCGCGACGATCAGCACCGCGAGCAGGAACAGCATCGCAATGTTGGTCAGTTCGAGGAGGTCGGCCAGCGGCGTGGCCAGCAGGGTGACGACGGCACAGATCAGGACGGTTTTGAGATAGGCGATCCAGTCGATGGCGGCGGGTTGCGGATCGACCGACTTTGCGGCCGTATCGCGTGCATCCTCGCTGCGTGCGACCTGGATGACATCGAGGTCGGGGGCGGCATGGCCGAGGCGATCGGCGATCGAGCGATACCAGGGGCGCCATGGACGCGGATGATCGCGCCCTACCAGCACGCGTGCGAGATTGTGTTCGCGGGCATAGCCGACCAGCGCATCGACCGGTTCTTCCGCCGTCAGCGACAGGGTGCGGGCACCGAGCGATTCCGCCAGTTCGAGGGCGCGCACAATGTGCTGATGCTGGCTTGCGGTACCCGGGCCGGATGCCGGCGTTTCGACGTGGATGGCGTGCCACGGCGCTTCCAGCCGACTGGCCATGCGTGCGCCGGTGCGCACCAGCCGCTCGGCGCCGGTGCCCGGGCCGATGCAGACCAGCAGCGCGTCGCGCGTTTGCCAGACTGCGGCTGCCGAGGTTTCGCGGCGATAGGCCAGCATCTCGTCGTCGACGCGGTCTGCCGTGCGGCGCAGGGCCAGTTCGCGCAGGGCGATCAGGTTGCCCTTGCGGAAGAAATTGCGGATCGCTCGCTCGGCCTGCTGCGGCAGGTAAACCTTGCCTTCCTTGAGGCGCAGCAACAGGTCGTCGGGCGGCAGGTCGACCAGCACCACTTCGTCGGCCGCGTCGAAGACATGGTCGGGCACCGTCTCCCAGACGCGAATACCCGCAATGCCGCTGACCACGTCGTTGAGCGTTTCGAGGTGCTGCACATTCACCGTGGTGTAGACGTCGATGCCGGCGTCGAGCAGTTCATGCACATCCTGCCAACGTTTCGGATGGCGCGAACCGGCAACATTGGAATGCGCCAGTTCGTCCATCAGGATCAGGGTAGGCGCACGCGCCAGCGCGGCGTCGAGATCGAACTCCTTCAACAACTGGCCGCGATAAGGAATCTCGCGCGGCGGCAGGCGTTCGAGACCGGCGACCAGTGCCTCGGTTTCCTTGCGGCCGTGGGTTTCGACCACGCCGATGACGATGTCGATGCCCAGTTCCTGCTGGCGACGCGCGGCACTCAGCATCGCGTAGGTCTTGCCGACGCCGGCCGATGCACCGAAGAAAATCTTCAGCTTGCCGCGTGCAGCCTTCGACTCTGCGGCCTGGACACGGGCCAGCAGTTGATCGGGATCGGGACGGCCGTCGCTCACAACCAGCCCATGCGGCGGAAGCGGAAGAACAGTACGCCGCAGGCCGTGACAATCAGGGCTAGCGCCGCCGGATAGCCGTATGCCCATTTCAGTTCCGGCATGGCCTCGAAGTTCATCCCCCAGATGCCGGCGAAGGCGGTGGCCACGGCGAAAATCCCGGCCCAGGCGGCGAGGCGCTTGGCCACATCGCTCTGTTCGATGGCGACGGCCGACAGACTGACCTGGATCGCCGTGCCGACGGTGTCGCGGATGGCATCAAGCTGGGCATTGATGCGGGTGAGATGGTCGAGGACATCGCGAAAATAGTCGCGGCTGTTGGTGCAGACCGGCGGCACGCGTCCACTGGTGAGTTTGCCGACGGCCTCCACAAGTGGTGCCACGGCGTGCTTGACGAGCATGACGCGGCGCTTGAGGTCGTAAAGCCGTTCGATATTGGTGCGCGCCATGCCCTTGTCGAAAATATGATCCTCGACGGTTTCCAGTTCCGACTCGATGGCGTCGATCAACGGGAAATAGCGGTCGACCACGGCATCCATCAGGGCATAGAGCACGAAGCCCGCGCCCTGATTGATCAGTTCAGGCTCCCGCTCGCAGCGCTCGCGCACCCCAAGCAAATGCTGGCTGCTGCGGTTGCGTACCGAGAGGACATAGTTGCGGCCGACGAAAATATCCACCTCGCCCACGGTAATTTCACCGTGCTGCTGTTCCAGCAGATGAACCACCGCGAACAGGCTTTCGCCATAGCCATATTCCTCGATCTTGGGACGCTGATGGCCATGGTGGGCGTCTTCGACGGCGAGTGGATGGAGGTCGAACTCCTCGCGCATTTTTTCCAGCTCGGCATGCGAGGCATCGCGCAGCGCGACCCAGACGAAACAGCCAGGTTTTTCGAGGTAGTCGCTGATCTCCTCGATATCGAGATCAGCCAGTTTTTTGCCGTCCTGATAGGCGACGCAGTTGATCAGCATGTCAATTTCTCCCTGACGAAGACCACCAGCTTATCAGTTGCCATGCGAGTCATCAGCCATACAGTGCGTCCAACGCGAGATTGAGCCTGAGCACATTGACGCGCGCTTCGCCGAAGAGACCGAGATCGCGGCCTTCGGTGTGGCTGATAATCAGTCGGTGCACCGTTTTGGCATCGAGGCCACGAGCACGCGCGACGCGTTCGGCCTGATAGTCGGCAGCAGCAGGGCTGATGTGCGGATCGAGGCCGCTGGCCGAGGCGGTCAGCAGTTCGATCGGAATCGGCCGTGTGTTGCCGGGGTCGGCGGCACGCAGGGTCTCTGCGCGGCCCTTGGCGGCATCGACCAGCGCCGGATTCAGCGGCCCCTGATTGGAGCCGGACGAGGCGGCGGCGTTGTAGGGCATCGGCCCGGTGGCCGACGGACGGCCCCATAAATATTTCGGCTCGGTGAAGTGCTGGCCGATCAGTTCAGAGCCGACCGGCTTGCCGTCCTTGACGATCAGGCTGCCGTTGGCGGCGGTGGGGAAGGCCGTCTGCGCGACGCCGGTCACGACGGCCGGATAGAGCAGGCCGGTGACGGCGGACAGCAGCACGAACAAAGATATAGCGGGACGAATCAGTGTGTTCATGTTTGTCTCCTTAGGCAAGGCCAGCGGCCGCAATCAGCATGTCGATTGCCTTGATGCCGATGAAGGGTGCGACGAGGCCGCCGAGGCCGTAGATGGCGAGGTTCTGGCGCAGCAGCGCGGCGGCACCGACAGCGCGGTAGCGCACGCCCTTGAGCGCCAGCGGCACCAGCGCGATGATGATCAGCGCGTTGAAGATGACGGCGGAGAGGATCGCCGAGCTTGGACTCGCCAGCCCCATCACGTTGAGCGCCGACAAGGCCGGGTAGGTCGTAACGAAGGCCGCCGGAATGATGGCGAAATACTTGGCGACGTCATTGGCGACGGAGAACGTCGTCAGCGCACCGCGCGTCATCAGCATCTGCTTGCCGGTCTCGACCACCTCGATCAGCTTGGTCGGGTTGGAGTCGAGGTCGACCATGTTGCCGGCTTCCTTGGCGGCTTGTGTGCCGGTGTTCATCGCCACGGCCACGTCAGCCTGCGCCAACGCCGGCGCGTCGTTGGTGCCGTCACCGGTCATCGCGACGAGGCGGCCCTCGCCCTGATATTGGCGGATCAGCGCCAGCTTGGCTTCGGGCGTGGCTTCCGAGAGGAAGTCGTCCACCCCCGCCTCGGCAGCGATGGCAGCGGCGGTGAGGCGGTTGTCGCCGGTGATCATCACCGTCTTGATGCCCATGCGGCGCAGCTCGGCGAAGCGCTCCTTGATGCCGCCCTTGACGATGTCCTTCAACTCGACGACGCCCAGCACCCTCATTCTTCCTTCTATGCCGTCAGCCACCACCAGCGGCGTGCTGCCGCGTCGCGCGGCTTCGTCAACCTTAGCTTGCACCGAGTTCGGCATGCTGCCGCCAAGGGCTTCGACATGCTTGCGAATCGCGTCGGCCGCGCCTTTACGAATCTGCCGCCCCTGCACGTCCACGCCGCTCATGCGCGTCTGCGCCGTGAAATGCACGAAATGGGCATCGAGCGCATGCAGTTCGCGGCCGCGCAGGTTGTATTTCTGCTTGGCGAGCACGACGATGCTGCGGCCTTCCGGCGTCTCGTCGGCCAGCGAGGCGAGTTGGGCGGCATCCGCCAGATCGGCTTCCGTCACGCCGTCGGCCGGCAGGAAGGCGGACGCCTGCCTGTTACCCAGGGTAATGGTGCCGGTCTTGTCGAGCAGCAGCACATCGACGTCGCCGGCCGCTTCGACCGCGCGGCCCGAGGTGGCGATGACGTTGGCTTGCATCATGCGGCTCATGCCGGCCACGCCAACCGCCGAGAGCAGACCGGCGATGGTGGTCGGGATCAGGCAGACCAGCAGCGCGATCAGCACGGTAACGCTGACCGCCGTCCCGCCATCGCCGACTTTTATGGCGAACATGGAGAACGGCAGCAGCGTGACGGTGACGCCGAGGAAGACGATGGTCAGCGCGGCCAACAAGATTGCGAGAGCGATCTCGTTGGGCGTCTTCTGGCGCTTGGCCGACTCGACCATGGCGATCATGCGGTCGACGAAGGTTTCGCCTGGATTGACGCTGACGCGCACGACGATCCAGTCGGACAGCACGCGCGTGCCGCCGGTGACGGCCGAGAAGTCGCCGCCGGATTCGCGAATGACCGGCGCCGATTCGCCGGTGATGGCCGACTCATCCACCGAGGCGACGCCCTCGATGACTTCGCCGTCGGCGGGAATCGTCTCGCTGGTGCTGACGATGACGTGATCGCCGATGCGCAGGTCGGTGGCCGGCACGGTGTGCCACTCGGCATCCACCTTGGGCACGCGCAGCTTCTTGGCCCAGGTCTCTTTCTTGAGGCCACGCAGGCTGGCGGCTTGCGCCTTGCTGCGGCCTTCGGCCAGCGCTTCGGCGAAGTTGGCGAACAGCACGGTGAACCACAGCCAGAGGGTGACGCCGAAGATGAAGCCGGCATTCTCGGCTATCGGGTTTTCGCCATGCCCCCCAAGTGCCTCGAATAGCAGCAGGGTGGTCAGGATCGAACCGACATAGACGACGAACATCACCGGGTTGCGCCATTGCACGCGCGGGTCGAGCTTGCGGAAGGCATCGGCGATGGCCGGTTTCACCAGCGCCGGGTCGAACAGGGAAAAAGTTTTGCGGGTCATTTCACACTCCAGAGCAGCAGATGCTCGATCACCGGGCCGAGCGCCAGCGCGGGCACGTAGTTGAGCAGGCCGACCAGCAGCACGACGCCGATCAGCAAGGTGACGAACAGCGGGCCGTGAGTCGGCAAGGTGCCGGACGAGACGGGGATGCGCTTCTTCGCCGCCAGCGAACCGGCCATCGCCAGCACCGGCACGATCACACCGAAGCGACCGAACCACATGGCGATGCCGAGCAAGCCGTTGTAGAAGGGCGTGTTGGCCGACAGACCGGCGAAGGCGCTGCCGTTGTTGTTGGCGGCCGACGAAAGCGCGTAGAGAATTTCGGCAAAGCCATGGGCGCCAGGGTTGGCGATGCCGGCGCGCCCCGCCTCGCTCATCACCGCGATGGCGGTGCCGAGCAGCACCAGCAGCGGCGTGACGAGGATGGCGATGGAGGTCATCTTCATCTCGTGCGCTTCGATCTTCTTGCCGAGGTATTCCGGCGTGCGGCCGATCATCAGGCCGGCGATGAACACCGCCAGCACGGCGAACACCAGCATGCCGTAGAGGCCGGAGCCGACGCCGCCGAACACCACCTCGCCGAGCTGGATCAGCACCAGCGGCACTGCACCGCCGAGCGGGGTGAAGGAGTCGTGCATCGCGTTCACCGCGCCGCAAGAGGCGGCCGTGGTGATGGTGGCGAACAGCGCCGATTCGGCGATGCCGAAGCGGGTTTCCTTGCCTTCGAGGTTGCCGTCGGTGAGAGCCGTGGTAGACATTGCCGTCCCGCCAGCGCCGACATTTGCAAGTAGCGGGTTGCCCTGCTGCTCAAAGGTCATGGCGCCGATGGCGAAGACCACGAACAACACGGTCATCGCCACGAACACCGTCCAGCCCTGGCGCATGTCGCCGACCATGCGGCCGAAGACGAAGCACAGCGCGCCGGGAATCAGGAAGATCGCCAGCATCTGGATGAAGTTGGTCAACGGCGTCGGGTTCTCGTAGGGGTGCGCCGAGTTGGCATTGAAGAAACCGCCGCCGTTGGTGCCGATCATCTTGATGGCCTCCTGCGAGGCGACCGGGCCCATGGCGAGGGTCTGCGAACTGCCCTCCAGCGTTGTCACGTCCTGATAGGCGGCGAAGTTCTGGATCACGCCCTGGCTGGCGAGGAACAGCGCGAAGACCAGCGACAGCGGCAGCAGAATCCAGGCGGTGACGCGGAATAAATCGGCCCAGGCATTGCCGATGCCCGCTGCCGAGTGGCGCGCAAAGCCGCGGATCAGGGCGATGACAATGACGATGCCAGTGGCGGCGGAGAGGAAGTTCTGCACCGTCAGGCCGAGCATCTGGGTCAGGTAGCTCATGGTGGCCTCGCCGCCATAGCCCTGCCAGTTGGTGTTGGTGACGAAACTGACGGCGGTATTGAACGCGGAGTCCGGCGTGACGTTCGCCATTGCCTGCGGATTCAGCGGCAGCCAGAGTTGCAGGCGTTGCAGCGCATAGACCGCGACGAGGCCGAGGGCGTTGAACAGGATGATGGCCAGCGCGTATTTCAGCCAGCCCATCTCTTCGTCGCGGCGGATGCCACAGAGGTGGAACACGGCGTTGTCGATGCGCGTGGCGAAGGCCAGACGCCCGTCCATGACCCTGACGATGTAAAGACCGACGGGCTTGGCGAGCAGCAGCAGGATGGTCAGATAAAGGCCGAGCAGAATCCAGGCATGTTGGGTCATGACAGATACTCCGGGAAGAGCAGTGCCACAATCAGATAAATCAGGAGGCCGGCCGCGACAATGCCGGCGAGAAGCGTAAGCCCGCTCATGCGCGTGCTCCCGCCAAACGGGCGCAAGCCTTGGCAAAGGCGGCGACCAGGCCGGCAAAGACGCTCAAGGCGGCGATGTAGATGAAGTCCATAAGTTTCTCCGTGGGTTTGCTACACCACGAATACTAGGAAGATGGACTTCAGGATGTTGGTAAAAGACGGCGCGGTCTTATAAAGATTGCGTAAAAACCGGGGTAGCAGGCATGTTTCAGGGCGGCTTGTAGGTTGGAGGCGTTCATTTCTGGAGCAAATGAGCGATGGTGCTTATGCGGTGGCGCACGGTTTCGATCCGACTGTCGTAGAGGTCGTCGTAGACAACGAGGCCGGGCAAGGTGTTGTCGAAATCCCGATGGCGCAGCACATCGCGAAATCGTTCTGCCAGATATGCGGCCAGTTCGCCTCCTGCGTCGGCAATCTCGGTTTCGATGCCGGGGCGACCATCCAGCACATTGATGATGTCCTCGAAGTCATGGCTGGACATGATGTCGTTGTTGCCGCGCGTGGCGAAGGCTTCGAACTTCGTCGCGAGAAAGGCCGGCGCCGAAATTAACCGGATACGCGTGCCGCTTGGCAGTGTCAGCGGTATTGCAGTAGCGGTGGCGACGGGATACCACCGATTCGAAAAACCGAGAACACGCTCGTCCGTCGGCATCAGGTCGACTTCCACCTCACCGACGCGCCAGCGGCAGATCGGGGCGTCGGGCGATATATCGCGGGTGAAGCCGCGCTCGGCGAAACGTGCCTCCAGTGCGTGGTAGCCGGCAAGGGCAGCGACTTCCGCGACGAGGTCGATATCGAAGGTTGCCCGTGGAGGTGGCACCTGCACCGACGTACAGAGCATCCCTGCAGCACAACCGCCAACGAAAACCAGTTCGTCACACAACGCTCCCAAGGCGCGGGCAACCAGTTCCACCCGTTGCAGATTGGGATCATTGGGATTCAAAGCCGCTCCTCGAAAAACTGCATCGCCAGATTGCGCTCACGGGCGCTGCCCATGCGCAGGGCATCAAATAGCGCCAGATTTTCGTAGAGCGCAGGGTTGCGCAGGGCGGCGGCCGGTGCGCTTGGGTAGAGCGGTATCAAGGCGATGCCGCGAGCCGTGCCTTCTGCATGAGGCCAGACCGGTGGCGGATCGCTGGAAGGGGCAATCTGTTTATCGAGCGGCGCAGCGGCATAGGCGGTGGCAACGCCCCCCACCATCGCGCCCCGCGCCGGCGGAAAGGCATAGCGCGCGCCATGCAGCAGAAACTCTTTGAACGACAGCGTGACGATGCGTGGCTGCTTATCCACAAAAGCCAGCAGCCGCGCCTGCTCGGCCCGCTTGAGCGCGCCATGCACCTCCGACATGGACAGCCCCGTGAGGGCCGCCAAGTCGGGATAAGTCACGCTCTCTCCCCGCACGGCGGCAAGCGCGAGGAGCAAATAAAAATCCTGGGATTTGAGGACAGGCTGGCGATTGACAGGGCGGCGCATGGTCGTTTTCTCATTGTTTCGCATTTCGCGAAACACGAAAGTATATGTTTATCAGCATATTGTCAATTTCTTTCTGCCAACTTTCTCATTTCCGGAAATGAGAAAGTGCAGGGGGGCGAACGGGTATTCGCAATTCGCCAACTGCGAATGCCCGCCCACCTTTTGAGACTTAACGCCGTCTCCCCAGCGCCGATATTTACTTCAGCGCAGCCTGCACCCCGTCCCAGAAGTCGATGCGCGCCCGCACTGCGGCACGTGCGGCCGATTCGGCTTCGGCCAGTTTCGTGGCATCGCCAGCGACCAGCTCGTTGACCATGCGCAGTGCGAGCGGGGCATGGAAGTCCTCGTCGAGGTGGATGTGGCGTTCGAGGTAGTAGTGGAAGGCCGGTGCGGTCTTGGCATCGATGCCCATGTTCGCCAGCAGCGCGCGGAACATGGCTGGGATGATGTGTTCGCGTCCGACAGCGAAGGCGGCGCCGGCGACATGCGGCCGTTCACTGCCGATGAAACCGAAGGTCGTCCGCATGAAACGCACGGCGGCCGGCGGGGCGATATTGAGTGCAAAGGCCGATTCGATGCCCTGGTTGGCGGCGATTTCGGCGAAGCGGATGGCCGGATCGGGATCGGCACCGACCTCGCGCATCGCGTCGCAGTACAGCTCGAAGTGGCTGGCGTGCGTGGGATTGCCGGCGGCGTCGGGCAGGCCGTCGTCGCATTCCTCGCCGACGACGATCTGGTTGATGAAGAAGCGCACGTCGGCGCTGCCGCGCGGCGCCCAGGGCGCCATGGTGGGGGCGATATGGCCCTGCAGGCACTTGAGCAGCGACATGAAGTCCCAGACCGAATAGATGTGGTGCGCCATGAAGACGCGCAGGTCGTCGAGGTTCTGCACGCGCGCGTAGAGCGGGTGGGCGTTGAGGGCGGGCGCGAGGTCGGCGACAACGTCGGGCGTGAAAGCAGGGGATGTGCTCATGTTTTTTTCTGGCGAATGGCGCGAACTTTACGCGGTGGTCGTCAGTTCCTCCGGCATGCAGCCGATGGGGACGCCGAGGGTTTTCTCCTCGCCGCTTTCGAAGCGCACGAGATAGATGTCCTGCTTGGGCAGGTCGGCCACATGGCCGACATTGACCACCACGCCACGCGTGCCGGCGGCGGCGATCAGTGCGTTGGGTTCGATGTCCGGGATCAGGCTGGCGCCATCCTCAGCCAGTTCGTCGTTGAAAAGATCGGTGGCGGCGAAGACCATCTCGCCCATCTCGAATTTGTCCATTATCGTTTCTCCCTGGAAGTTCTCATTACAGTAATTTGCGCCGTACCACCATCGCCGACTTTTCGAAGCCGAGCTTCGCGTAGAAGGCGAGGGCAGAGGCATTGGTCTCATCCGCCAGCAGCGTGACGCGGCCCATGCCTTGTGCCTTCGCCCAGTCGCACACATGCTCGACCAGCCGACGGCCGAGGCCATCACCCCGCTGTGCCTTGCTCACGATCACATCTTCCAGCAACACGACCGGTGTGCCCAGCGCCGTGCTGACGGTGATCAAAGCATTTGCCATGCCGGCTACCTTGCCGTCGATGCGCAACACGAAGAGGCGACCGATGGCGGGGGTGTCAAGAATGTATTGAAGTCCGGCCAATTGGCGTTCCCGCTCGGGTTGGAAGTCGCTCTCCAGGGTGAACAGCTCGTGTAGCAGATCGGCCATGGCGGGCAGGTCAGCGCTTGTTGCAAAGTCGACAATCACGGTCATGGGGTGTCTTTCGTCAGGTTGGCGAACCACGCCTCCAGCGCCGCGCGGTCGGCGGGCAGTTCGATGCTCATGCCGCCCGTGAAATGCCGCCACGCCGGCAGGTATTCCGCCGCGACGATGGTCAGGAAGGGGATGCCTTCGGCCATGACGGCCAGCATTTCGGCAGCCAGGCCGCCGCCTTCGGCTTCAAGCGGGCCGAAGCGGTTGGCGATGGTCAGGTCGGCATGCGCTGCGAGGGCGCGGCGCAAGGCGAGGCTGGCCGTGGCAAGGCTGCTTGTATCGACCGAACAGGATGCCGAACCTGCGCCGAGTTCCTGAAACAAACGATGTTGCTCGCCACTTTTCAGGTCGATCAGGACGGTTCCGGGTTTTCCGTCGTGGGGGCGCCACTGGATCAGGCCATGCACAGCGTGCCCCGCGCGGATCAGCGCTGTGGCGAATTCGCCGACCAGCACGTCGGCGGCGCGGCGGTCGGCATGGACGATGGCGGCGATGGGCGTGCTCACAATGGTCAGCCGATCAAGGCCACGGCCTTGATTTGCGCCCAGACGTGGCAGCCTGCTGCGAGTTGCAGCGTGGCCGCCGAACGGCGCGTCAGGCGTGCGAGCAGGGGCTGGCCGCCGCAGTCGAGGCGCACGAGGCAGAGCGCCGGATGGGCATCGTCGCCGATGGCGGTGACGGTGGCCGCTACCGCGTTGATGATGCTGCTGCCCTCGATCTTTTCGTGGGCGAGGCTCACGTCGCGGGCAAGGATGCGCACGCGCACGTGGTGGCCGGTGGGGATGCCCTTGTCGCGCACCCAGAGCCGCCCGCCGGGGAAGTCGACACCGGCCAGATGCCATTCGCTGTCGTGCTCGCTCACCGTGGCGTCGAGCACCACGCCGGCATCTTCGCCGAGGCGGATAGGCAGGTCGAGTCGCGCTAGCGTTTCCGTCAACGTGCCGCTGGCGAGTGCCCGTCCGCCGTCGAGCACAACGAGTTGGTCGGCCAGCCGCGCGACCTCGTCCGGCGCGTGGCTGACGTAGAGGATCGGCGTTTTCAGCGTCTCGTGCAGTTGTTCGAGGTAGGGCAGGATTTCTTCCTTGCGCGCAAGGTCGAGCGCCGCGAGTGGTTCGTCCATCAGCAGCAGGCGCGGCTGGCGCAACAGCGCACGGGCGATGGCGACGCGCTGGCGTTCGCCGCCCGAGAGGCGATCAGGCCGGCGGTCGCGCAGGTGGCCGATGCCGAGCAGCTCGACAATTCTGGAAATGTCGGCGCTGGTGGGACGGCATTCGGACCGCTTTATCCCGTAATCGAGGTTGGCCTGCACGGACAAATGCGCGAACAGGCTGGCTTCCTGAAACACGTAGCCGATGGGGCGGCGGTGCGTCGGCAGGAAAACGCCACCGTCTTCGTCCTGCCAGACTTCGCCGTCGAAGACCAGTCGTCCGCCGGGCACGCGCTCCAGCCCGGCGATGGCGCGCAGCAGCGTGGTCTTGCCCGAGCCGGACTGGCCGAACAGTGCGGTGATGCCGGCGCTCGGCAGGCTCAGGTCAACATCGAGCGTGAAGCCCGGATAGTCGAGCTTGAAGCGGGCTTCGATCATGGCCGCTTCCTCGACGGATTCAAGGTGTAGAGCGCGAGCAGCACGACGAAGGAGAAGACCAGCAGGATGCCGGCGAGCACATGGGCGTTGGCGTACTCCATCGCCTCGACGTGGTTGTAGATGGCCATCGAGACGACCTGTGTCTTGCCGGGAATGTTGCCGCCGATCATCAGCACCACGCCGAATTCGCCGACGGTGTGGGCAAAGCCGAGAATGGCGGCGGTGAGGAAGCCGGGTTTCGCCAGCGGCACCGCCACCGTGAAGAAGGCGTCAATGGGTTTTGCTCCCAAGGTGGCGGCGACTTCGAGCGGCCGCTCGCCAATCGCCTCAAAAGCGTTCTGCAGCGGCTGCACGACGAAGGGCATCGAGTAGATCACCGAGGCGACGACGAGGCCGGCGAAGGTGAAGGGCAACAGGCCGAGGCCGAGGCCTTGCGTCAGTGCGCCGACCGGCCCGTTTGGCCCCATCAGCACCAGCAGATAGAAACCGAGCACGGCCGGTGGCAGCACCAAAGGTAAACCAACGATGGCGCCAACCGGCCCTTTCCAGCGCGAGCCGGTGCGTGCCAGCCACCAGGCGATTGGCGTACCGATCAAGAGCAGCAGCACGGTGGTCAGCCCGGCGAGCTTGACGGTGAGCCAGATGGCGGCGAGGTCGGCAGGGTCGAGAAAATCGAACATGCGTGAATGCTACCTACTCTTCGGGCGCGAAGCATTTCGCGTAGTCGGCGCACTCGCCGCAGGACGGCGCGGGGCAGACGTAGATGCCGTCGCGCGAGCAGTAGTGACGGTAGATGAATTTCTTCCACTTCATGTCGCCGGTGTTGAGGGCGGCCAGTGTGGGGAAGGCCGCCTGCATCAGGATCGACAGTTCGCCGCGATGGGCGAGGCCGAGATCCTGCCAGAGGTGGTCGCGGCCGGCGCAGCCAAACGCGACGATGCGTGCCAGCCAGTCGAAGACGGGTGCCGGGCCACCGCGATAGTCGAGCAGCAGGGCGATCAGGTCGTCGATCTCGGGGATGTCCTCGCACTTGCCGTTTTCCAGGCGCAGATGCGGGCCGGGGAAGTAGGCACCCCATAGCCGCTGGAAATCCTCGGGCGAGAGGCCCAGCGTCGCGGGCAGGATGCCCTCGCCCATGGCGCGGCCGGAGAGCATGCTCGCCAGGATCGGGCGCAGCGGGTCGCTGGAAATGTCGGCGCTCGCGGGACGGCGAAGCAACTCGTCTGCCAGCGCATCGCGACAGTCGCGTGGCGGTTTCATAACGCGTAGCCGTAAGACCGGATGATCGCCTTGGCCGCTTCACCCTGCAGGAACTTCATCAGCGCCTCAACGGCCGGCTTGCCCTTGCCTTTTTCGAGCACGATGGCGTTCT
The DNA here is from genome assembly GCA_030824115.1 of Rhodocyclaceae bacterium. Taxonomy (GTDB): domain Bacteria; phylum Pseudomonadota; class Gammaproteobacteria; order Burkholderiales; family Rhodocyclaceae; genus Sulfuricystis. The sequence continues at coordinate 119,075 of JAVBYI010000005.1, forward strand.
GCCTGATCGGCGGGTAGAGATTGGCCGGCACCACCCAGGCCGAACCTTCGGTGATCCGGTTGTCCTTGGTGACCTGCGACAGGGCGACGAAGCCGAGCAGGGCGTTGCCGCTCTTGACGAACTGATAGGTCTGGCCAATGTTTTCGGCGGTGACAAATTTCGGGGACAGCGAATCGTACACGCCGAGCGCCTTCATGGCTTCGACGGCGGCGGCGCCGTAGGGCGCGAGTTTGGGGTTGGCCAGCGCGATGTGGTCGAAGCCGCCTTTCTTCAGCACGTCGCCCTTGTCATCAACGATGACTTCTTTCGCCGACCAGAGCACCAGCTTGCCCTTGGCGTAGGTGAATTGCGAGGCGGCGACGGCAGCGCCTTCCTTGGCCAGCTTGGTGGGCGTCTCGTCGTCGGCGGCCAGCAGGATTTCGAACGGCGCGCTGTTCCTGATCTGCGCGTAGAACTTGCCCGTCGCCCCAAAGGCGAGCACCGCCTTGTGGCCGGTGGCCTTCTCGAAGTCGGCGGCGATCTGCTTCATCGGCGCGGTGAAGTTGGCGGCGACGGCAACCTGCACTTCGTCGGCGTGGGCTGCGGCGGTAAGCGAAAGCGTGGCGAGCAGGGCAGCGAGCTTTTTCATGATGGTTTCTTTCTGTCGGCGATGGCAAGGCAAGGTGCAAGGCGGCGGGCATGCTAACCCCGCAATGCACACTGCGCAACCGTCGTGCCATGCAGAAAAAACAATCGCTTATCTACTGATAGCAGTTGAATTGTCGCTTTTGCGACATGGCGAAAGTTCGCATCGGTATGAGAGGCGACCTCTGGCAATTCCGCAATTTCGTGTAGGCTAACTACATGGTCGCCATCCGCAATCTTCGCCTTGCCGATATTTCTGCCGCCATTGATCTGCAAGGGCGCGTCTATACCGCCATCCCGGCGTTTCGGCCCGATCAGTTCGAGAGCTTGCTCGAACGTTTTCCACAAGGGCAGTTTGTCGCCGAACTGGACGGTCACATTGTCGGTATCGCCATCTCGCTGGTCATCTGGTGGGATGATTACAGCCTGCATCACACCTGGGCCAGCATTACCAACGACGGGCAGTTCGACACGCACGATCCCGCGCGCGGTCGTACGCTCTACGGCGCGGAGGTCTGCGTCGATTCGGCGCAGCGCGGCCATGGCATTGGCCATGCACTTTACGAGGCGCGGCGCACACTCTGTCGGCAAATGAACCTGAAGCGCATCATCGCCGGCGGGCGTCTGCCCGGTTACGGCGAATACGCCACGCTGATGGCGCCCGAGGAATACGCCAAGCGCGTGATCTGGGGCGACCTCTATGACCCCGTGCTGCGCTTTCAGCTCGACGAGGGCTTCGACTACGCCGGCATCCTGCACGGCTATCTGCCGCATGACGATGAGTCGGTGGGCAATGCCAGTCTGATTGTCTGGCTCAATCGGCACTACGACCCCGCGCGCCCCACGCTGATGCCAGAAAGGGATTTGCCATGAAAGTCCGCATCGCCGCCATCCAGTACCAGTTGCGCCATATTGATGACTGGCAGGGCTTCGAGCGGCAGGTCAACTTTGTCCTCAACGCTGCCGCCGACTATCGGCCCCAGTTCGTGCTGCTGCCGGAGTTGTTTACCACCCAGTTACTGTCGTTCATGGATAACGAGGATGTGCCGAGTGCCGTTCGCTCCCTGTCCGACTACACCATCCCTTACATCGAACTCTTGCGCAGCCATGCCCAGCGCCATGGCTATTATCTGATTGGGGGCACACACCCGAATCTGCGTGACGGCAAGCTGTTGAACACCGCCTATTTCTTTACGCCCAGCGGTGAAGTTCATCTGCAGGACAAGATCCACCGCACGCGCTGGGAAAAGGAGAAATGGCACAGCGATCACGGCGACATTCTGAGGATCTTCGAAACGCCCCACGGCAAGATTGCCATCCTGATCTGCTACGACATCGAATTCCCGGAACTGGCCCGCAAGGCGGCCGAGGAGGGCGCGGAAATCATCTTCGTGCCCTCCTGCACGGATGACCGGCAGGGTTTCCTGCGCGTGCGCTATTGCTGCCACGCCCGCACCATCGAAAACCAGATCTACGTCGCCATGACCAGCACGGTCGGCAACCTGCCGGTTGCCGGTCTGCGCCTGCACTACGGTCAGGCCTCGATCATCACACCATCAGACTTCCCGTTCGCTCGCGACGGCATCGCCGCCGAAGGCGTCATCAACGAAGAACAGATTGTCGTCGCCGACGTCGATCTCGCCCTGCTGCACGAAAACCGCATCAAGGGCACCACCATTCCGCTGCTCGACAAGCGTAGCGACTTCTACGGCACCAGGCCGGAAATCGTCAAGGTCAACTGAGACAAATTCAGTGGCGCAGATTCAGGATGCGCCGCGCGCCGTTGAGTACCAGCAGGCCGATCAGCGTGCCGATCGCGAGGTCGGGCAGGTTCGAACCGGTCCACGCCACCAGCGCCCCGGCGAGAATCACGCCGAGATTGGCAAGCACGTCGTTGGTCGAGAAGATCCAGCTCGCCTGCATGTGCGCGCCGCCGTCGCGATGTTTGGCGAGCAGCGCCATGCAGGCGAGGTTGGCGGCCAGCGCCAGCAACGCGATGCTCATCATCGGCAGTGGTTCGGGCGCGCTGCCGGTTAGCCAGCGACGCAGTACTTCGCCGAGCACGCCGAGCGCGAGCAGCAGTTGCAGCCAGCCCGACAAGCGGGCTGCGGAGAGTTGCCGTCCGGCATGGCCGACCGCATAGAGCGCGAGGCCATACACCGCCGCATCGGCGAACATGTCGAGCGAATCGGCGATCAGGCCGGTCGATTGCGCCAGCCAGCCGGCGACGCTCTCGACGACGAACATCGCGGCGTTGATGGCCAGCAGCCAGCGCAGGGTATGCGCTTCGGCCTTGGCAGCCGCAGCCGCGCAGCCGCAGGAGCAGCCGGAATCGGTCATCGTGAATGGCTCATATATAAAGTCGGCGCTGGCGAGACGGCGTGAATGACTCAATATGCAGCCGCAGTCGGCTCCATCAACTGATGCCCGGCACACTCCAGCGCCTTGCACATTGACAGATGAATGGTGGCCACCGCATCTGTCCGCAGCGAACCGATGCGGCCCAGCATGATCGCCTCGCTTAACACCGTCGGCCGGTTCAGGCGCACCCAACTGGCGTGCGGCAGGCCGTTATCGGCGAAATCGGCTTCGCGGAGCGACAGGCTCGCCGCATGTGCGCCCTGCGTCGTCACGGGCAGGCACAGCCAGTCGCCGAACTCCCCGATACTTTTCAGCAGCAGCGCAGGGCGGCGCTTGGCCGCCGACAGGTCGGTGAAGGGAAATGGCAGCAGAACGATGTCACCGCAGCGGAACGTCATTCCAGACCTCATCAGCCGGGTTGTCCCAGACGTGGGCGAGCGAAGCCGCCTGCGCGCCCTGCCAGTCGTTCCACTCGCCGCATTCGCGAGCCTGCAGGAAGCGGACGAAATCCAGCGCCTCGCGGGCCAGCGGCTCGGGCAGGGTTCTGGCGATTTGGGCAATCTGTTCGGCAATGGTCATGATTTGTCTCCCGAAGATTGGGTGGAGCGTGCCAAGTTTAGCGCCAGCAACCGCCGCAGGATTTCTTCGTCCGGCATCTCAGATGTGTAGTCCGTCCAGCCGTAGGCGGTGGCGACGGCGGCGTCGAGTGTCTGATGCGCGTTGGCGAGCCACGCCGGGCGGGCGTTGTAGAGGTTGGTCAGGGTGCGCTTCTTCAGATCGGCTTCGTGGCCGGGTCTGGCGACGATGCGGTCGGGGTAGCCGGGCACGACTTCCGGCACGCGTTCTGTCCATTCCGGCGGGTTGAGCCAGTTCTCGCGCAGCTCGTTCAGCCGCCGCGCGGCAGCGGCGATGTTGGCGGCGACGATTTCTGGTGCCATGCACGGCGGCGTCGCCTGCCCCGGCTGCGGCGCCGTGTCGCGTGGTGTCATGCCGGCGGGGAAGGGGAAGGTTTCGAAGGTGGTGGTCGGGGTGTAACGCGGGCGGTCTTCGAGCGAGGTGCCGAGCCGCAGCGACCAGAGTTCGTGGAAGCGGGAATGCAGGATGCCGAAAGTGAGGTCGTCGGCGCGGGCGATGGCGATGAGCTGATGGTCGGCGAGAATGCCGGCATCAAGCCAGACGAAGAGCCGATACTTGGCAACGGTCGGCGTAGCGATGTAACGCGGCAGGCCAGCAAGCGCCGCGCGCATGGCAGGGATTGGGCGAGCCATTAACCACCACCGCTTGTATTTCGTCTCCTTGGTACTTGCTGCGCGCTGTGCACCAACCGAGCTTTGCACATGATCAAACGGAACTTCGTAAAGCATTGCATCCTGCTCCGGCATGTCAACGCCGAAATCGATAATCCAAGTGTCGGAGGAACGGCGCGTGATATCCATACCGTTTGACCACGGGCGCAACACGTCGGTATTCGGCCGGCCGTTTGGATTGGGCAGCCTGAGCCATTCACGCGCCGTGTCGCCGGGAATGTCGAATGGCCCGGCCTTCACCGTGGCAACAAAGGCGCAGCCAACGTTTTCGGTCAGCTTGCGCGCGGTAGTCACCGCACTTTCAGCCGTCAGGTCTGGATTGATACGAGCAACCCCTTGGCCATCGAGGTACTGTTGCGTATCGACGTTACCGAAGCAGACGAGCGACACGCGCACCGCAGCTCCTTCGTTGATCCAATCCTCGTCGCCCCATGCCTCGAAAATGCCCGTGGTATCGACGATACGGTCGAGCACTTTGCGGTTCGCGCCGCCACGGATCGAGTTGGTGGCGACGAGGCCCGCTGCTGTGCATAGTCCTGCTTCGATCTGTGCCCGCGCCTTCTCGAACCAATAGAGCACCAGATCGGCAAAGCCTGGAACGCGTCCATCATAGACGGCGCGTAGTGTGTCGGTGTATTCACGGCCCAGCTCGCCCCACTGCTTTTTTGTGCCCAGAAACGGCGGGTTGCCGACGATGGCGTCGCATTGCGGCCATGCCGCCTCTTCGACCGCCGTCCCGCCAGCGCCGACTTTTATCAAGGCGTCGCGGCATTCGATGGTTTCTAGGGGGCGCAGGATGGGTTGGGTGGCGACGGGGTAGCCGTTTCTGAGCATCCATTGAATCTCGCCGATCCAGACGGTGACGCGGGCGAGTTCGGCGGCGTAGGGGTCGAGTTCGATGCCGAGGACGTTGGCGGGGGAGACTTCGATGTTCACCTGCCGTTGCAGGCCGAGCGCTTCGGCTTCGACGTTGGCGCGGCGTTCGAGGTCTTTCAATGCTTTCAGCGCGAGGTAGAGAAAGTTGCCGCTGCCGCAGGCGGCGTCGAGCACGCGGTAGTTGCGCAGGCGCTCAAGGTGGTGATGGAACAGCGCCGCCGCATCCTTGTAGGCCTTGTCGTTCTGTTTCTTCGATTTCTTCAACGTGGCGGCGATCTGTTCCTTCGCGGCTTGCCATTCGGCAGTGAGCGGACGGACGATCACCGGCTCGATCAGGCGCATGATCGTTGCCGGATCGGTGTAGTGCGCGCCGAGCTGCGAGCGCTTCTTCGGGTTGAGGCCGCGCTCGAACAGGGTGCCGAAGATCGAGGGGTCGATGTTGCGCCAGTCCATCTCGGCGGCGCGCTGCAAGGCGGCGATGTCGGCTTTTTCGAGCGGCGGCACGGCAACCGTGGCGAACAGGCCGCCGTTGAACCACGCAATGGTTTCGTCGCCGTAGTCGCCGCCGTTCTGCATGGCGGTGAACAGCGCGGCGAGGCGGTTGGTGGCGCGCGCCGGGTCGGCGGCGGCTTTCGTCAGCAGCTTGGTGAAGATGCCGCGCGGCAGCAGGCCTTCATCCTCGGCGAACATGCAGAACAGGCACTGGATGAGGAAATGCGCGACCAGTTGCGCATCGAGATCGCGCGCCCGCAGCGTTTCGGCGAGCGCGCCGAACTGGCCGGCGGCTTCTTCGGTGATGGCGGCCAGCGACTTCACCGGGCGCAGTTTCTCGGGTTCGGTGAATACCCAGCGCAGGGTTTGCAGGTTCTCCGGCTGACCAATGTCGGCGATGGCGATACGGCGCGGCTGGTCTGGATAGCCGGTGAAGGCGGTGTGGATCTCGATGATCTCGCGGTCGCTGACGACGAGCAGTGGCGGGTTCTCCAACTCCAGCGCGTAGTCGGTGAGTTGTTTGAGCGCGGCCTTGAGGTCGCGCCCCGGCCGCTTGTTCTCCCAGCCGAAGTGGCCGCGCTTCCACACATCCGCCCAGCCATCGCCGCCGCTCGCCTTGCCAGCACCGCGCTCGAAACAGTAGTGGTCGGGATCGCGCGGCTTGTCGACGCCGAGCAGGTCGCAGAGGTCGTCGAAGTGGGCTTGTGCCCCGGCTCGCTCCGAGAGTGTGTTGTTGTGCCAGCGGGCGACGAACTGTTCAGGTGTCATATCGATATTTTCGCCGAAAAAGTCGGCGCTGACAGGACGGCGCTGGTGGGAGGGCCTTTTCTCATGACGCAGGAATGGAAATTGCAGTTAGTAGCAGTTTGCAGGGCGAATGTCTCAAAACCAACAATAACGCCCCAATGCGGTGATTCCCATGAAAGAGAGGCACCAGACCGGTGCAATCGGCGATGTGACGTGGAGGTGCAGGGCATGACGCGCTATAAGAATATCGAGCTGGACCCAAAACTCGCAGCAGTGATTCGCCACATGAATGCGGTGGAGGAATACCGTGAGGTGTTGCAAAACCTACAAACGGTTTGGGACAACCTGACGCTGCTCGGGCAGTTGTCGGGCACCGGGACTGACATGACCGGCACGCGCCAGGCTTTCAACCAGCTGACCGGCAGCCTGCTCAATCAGCTCGGCTCGGAAACCCTGCGCAAATGCGTGCTGGAGATGACCGCCAAGGGGCAGGTGGCGATCGACATTCTGGTGCGCAACCTGTTTGAGCGCACCGCCGATATCGGGTTTCTGGCGACGGACGACGATATTCGCGCATTCATTGCCGAGGCCTGCGATGCGGCGGGCAACTTCCGCGCCGAACGCGAACTGCGGCCGCAGCGCGAGGCGCTTAAACAACGCTTTGCCGAGTATGTGGCGAAGTATTCGGTGTACTCCGATATTGTGCTGCTCGACCCGGAAGGGCGCGTGTTGATCCGTCTCGACGACCGGGTCACGGTGGAGCGCAGCAGTGCCGCGTTGATCAGGGAAGCGCTGGAGACCGATGGCGCCTATGTCGAAACCTATGGCCCGCACGACATCCTGCCGCAGCAGGCAAATTCGCTGGTGTATTCCTATCGGGTCACCAATGCCGAAGGTCAGCCGATCGGCGTGCTGTGCCTGTGCTTCCGTTTCGAGAACGAGATGGAGAAGATTTTTGCCAATCTTGCCGCGCCGGACGACTGGTCGACCATCCTGCTGCTCGATGCCGCAGGCCGGGTCATCGCCAGTTCCGATGGCATCCATATTCCGGTCGGCGCGCATGTCGAGCCGGTGATCGGCGAGGAATATCGCGTGGTGCGCTTTGCCGGACGCGAGTATCTGGCGACGACGCGGCCGACGCAGGGTTATCAGGGCTACATGGGGCCGGGCTGGTTTGGTCATGTGATGCTGCCGGTACAGCACGCCTTCAACAAGGATGCCTCCGAGATGCTGCGCGGCATTGATGCAGAAGTGCTCGAAACGGTGATGGAAAGCCCCTCCCTGTTTGGCGAGGGCCTGCGCAGCGTGCCGATCCAGGCTGACCGCATCCAGCGCGACCTCAACCGTTCGGTATGGAATGGCAACGTGCGCCAAAGCTCGGCCAAGCGCGCGCTCAATCCTTCGTTCTCCAAGATCCTGTTGTGGGAGATCAGCAATACCGGCAGCCGCACCAAGGACGTGTTTTCGCGCTCGATTGCCAACCTGCACGAGACGGTGGTGTCGGCGATTCTGCAGGACAGCCGCTTCCTCGCTTCGCTGGCCATCGACATCATGGATCGCAACCTCTACGAGCGTGCCAATGATTGCCGCTGGTGGGCGCTGACCTCGGCCTTCCGCGAGATTCTCGCTGCCGGCAGTGGGTCGATTGAAGATGCGCAACGCATGACCGGCATTCTCGAAACCATCAATGGTTTGTATACCGTTTACAGCAATCTGATGGTGTTCGATACGCGCGGCAAGGTGGTGGCGGTTTCCCAGAACAATCAGGCGGCGCTGGTCGGCAAGACGATCAACGAGGACTGGGTGAAGAGCGTGCTGGCCCTCAATGATTCGCAGGGTTATGCGGTGTCGCCCTTCGTTGCCTCGCCGCACTATGGCGGCCGGCACACTTACATCTACGGCGCGGCGATTCGCTCCCCCGACAACAGCCGCGTGGTTGGCGGCGTCGGTATCGTTTTCGATAGCGAACCGCAGTTTGCCGCCATGCTCCACGATGCCTTGCCGCGTGATGAGGCCGGGCAGGTGCAGGCGGGCAGTTTCGGCACCTTTGTCGATGGTGCCGGGCGCGTTATTTCCAGCACCAGCGACCGGCATCGGCCGGGTGAGCGCATTGAGGTTGATCCTGGCTTTCTGGTGCTGCCGCAAGGTGAGGCGCGTACCGGCATCGTGCAGATGGATGGCAGCTATTACGCGGTGGGCGCACGTACCTCCTCCGGTTATCGCGAATTCAAGGGCGAGCAGGATGTCTACCGCAATGAGGTTATCGCGCTGGTCTTTATTCCCCTGTGCGAGGCGGCGGTGTTCGTCAAACCGGTCGAGATTCCGCGCCTCTCGATTCGTTCCGACCGCACGGTCGAGGGCGATGTGGTCGAACTGGCGACCTTCCATGTCGGCCAGACCTGGTTTGGCCTGCGCTCGATGCAGGTGGTGGAAGCAGTCGACCGCGACGGCATGGTCGGCGTGCCCGGTGCAGGCGGCGACTTTGCCGGTTATCTGGTTTATCAGGGCATGCCGATCCCGGTGTTCGACATCCGCGAAATCGCCAATGCCGGGCCGGCGGCCGAGGGCGTGCAGTATCAGGTGATCGTGCTGAAGAAGGGCGAGAACTCGCACTTCGGCATCCTCGCCGATGGCCTTGGCGAAATTCCCGAAGTGCTCGCCACGCGTCTCAAGCCGCTGCCTGGGCTGCTGGCCGGCGGCAATGTGCTGGGCGAGGCGATTGTCAGCACCGATAACCCCGGCGAGGAACATCTGCTGGTGGTGCTGGGCGTCGAACGCATTGCCGGCCGGTTGATGACTGCACTGATGGATGCGGCCCCGCCGGCAGTCGCTGCCAGCCAGTCGCCCGCCGTGGTGGCGATGGCTGCCGTACCAGCGCGTCAGGCCGTTTCCTGATCGTTTTTCCATTCCAACGCATTTATTAACCGGGGCTGCTTCATGAACAACTATTTCAACTCGATCAAGGGATTGTTGATGATCCTGGTGATCGTCTGCGTGGCAGGCTTTGCCATCCTGTTTGTCCAGGGACAATTCGGTCTGCGCAGCGTCGAGCATGCTGCGATTCAGATGGGGGATGGCAAGGATGTTGTGGCCGATATCCTGCCACCGCCGCTTTACATCATCGAGCCGCATCTGATTGCCTATCAGTTGCTGGATGCGCCTGTATCAGAGCGGGGAGCCTTGGCTGAGCGCTACAAACAACTGCGCAAGGATTACAACGATCGCAATGCCTACTGGGTGGGCAAGGGCGGTGCGGTGGAGGCGCCTGTTGCGCAGTCCCTGCTGGGCAAACAAAAGGAGCAGGGCGAGGCCTACTGGACACAGCTTGAGCAGGCATTCATCCCGGCGGCGCTGGCGGGACGCGACGAGGAAGCACACAAGGTGTTCGGCGAGCTGAAAGGGCTTTACGAAGCCCACCGCAGCGGCGTTGATGCCACCGTGCTGCTGGCCAACCAGTGGGCAGGCGAACGGCTGGCCGATCTGTCGGCGACGACGCAACGCACGCTTTGGGCCATGGCGGCGGTGGTCGGCATTTGCGTGGTGGTTGCCATCCTGATGTTTTTCGTGGTTTCCGGCCGCATCGCCCGTTTGCTCGGTGCCGAACCCGAGGAGTTGCGGGCGGATATGGAGCGGCTGGCGCAGGGCGACTTGCGGCCGTCGGGACATATTGGCAGCAAGGGCAGCGTGGGCAGTGTGCTGAGTACCATGATCCATGCGCGCGAGCGCATTCGCGAGCTGGTGGAACAGACCGGGCGTGATTCCGTGACAGTCGATCAGCAGGTGTCCCAAGTACAACTGACGCTCGGCCGGCTCGAAAAGAGCGCTGATGAGCTTGCCGATGCCACGATGTCGACCAGTACCGCGATGGAGGAAATTTCCTCCAGCATGGCGATGATCGTCGAACAGGCGGGCAGCGCACAGGCTGCCGTGGCCGAGGCGGATCGCGAAACCAGCAAAGGCACCGAGGCGCGCACACGCAATCAGGCCAGTGTCGAGCGTATCGCCACCGCCAGCCACGCGGCCCAACAGTCGGTGGCTTCGCTGGGGGAGCATTCCAAGGAAGTCACCGGCATCGTTCAGACCATCCGCTCGATTGCGGAACAGACCAACCTGCTGGCGCTCAATGCCGCAATCGAGGCGGCCCGGGCCGGGGAACAGGGGCGTGGTTTTGCCGTGGTGGCCGACGAGGTACGCAAACTCGCCGAGAGCACCACGCAGGCCACAGCCGAGATTGCCAATTTGATCGGCACCATCCATAGCGGCATCAACGATGCTGTCGTCCTGATCAATGCCAGCGTGGACGACATTGAGGAAGGGCGTCGCAGCGCCGATGAATCAGGTCAGGCGTTGAGTCACATTCACGAACGGGTGGCGGCAGCGATGGCGGCGGTCGCCGACATCGTCAATGCCACGCATGAGGTGAATAGCGCAGCGCGCCAGATCAACGACAACATGGCCCGTGTCAGCAGCCTCGCCGATGCCGGTCAGGCCACCGCCCGCGAAACGGCCACGGCCGGCAAGGCGCTTGGCGACGTGTCGGTGCATCTCAATCAGTCGCTACAGGCTTTTCACTACTGACGTCGGCAGCATTAAAAGTCGGCGTTGGCTGGACGGCGTTAGCCAGCGGCACGAGTCAAGGTTTCGCCAGCCACTTCAATAGCATTTCGTAGAGCTGATTGGGATCAACCGGCTTGCCGATGTGGTCGTTCATGCCGGCATCGAGGCAGGTCTGTCGATCCTCGTCGAAGGCGTTGGCGGTCATGGCGAGAATCGGCGTGTCGGTATTGAGTGACTCGGCCCGGATGGCTCGCGTTGCGTCGACGCCGTTCAGGTTCGGCATCTGCATGTCCATGAGGATCAGGGCATAGCGGTTGCGCCGCGCCAGTTCGACCGCACGGGCACCGTCCTCGGCCAGGTCGACGACTAGGCCGGCATCCTCCAGCAGGCTGCGCGAGACCTCCTGGTTGATTGGTTCGTCCTCCGCCAGCAGGATGTGCGCGCCGGCATGTTCGTCCAGCAAGCGCTTTTCGGCGGATCGTAGGGAAAAAGTCGGTGTCCCGTAAAGGGGACTTCCTTCGGTCGCTGGCGAGACGGCGGTCTCCGTCGCCTTGCCGAGCCGCACGGTAAACCAGAAGGTGCTGCCTTGTCCCGGCACGCTCTCTACGCCGATGTCACCGTCCATCATCTGCACTAGACGCTTGCTGATGGCCAGTCCCAGGCCGGTGCCGCCATATTTGCGCGTCATCGAACCATCTGCCTGCTCGAAGGCGGTGAAGAGGCGTTCCAGGTGTTCCGGGGCAATGCCGATGCCGGTGTCCACGACTTCGCAGCGCAGCAGTGCCGTCGTCGTTGTTTCTTCGGCCAGCCTGACCCGTAGAGCAATAGCGCCGTGTTCGGTGAATTTAAGCGCATTGCCGGCGAGGTTGAGCAGCACCTGCCCGAGCCGCAACGGATCGCCGACGAAACAGCGCTCCGCCAAACCGGGAGAGAGGTCGATCGGCAACTTGAGGCCTTTCTCCGTGGCTTTGTGGCCAATCATGCTGGCGAGGTTCTCGATGATCGCGCCCAGCCGGAATGGGGTCTGATCAAGTGTGAGCCGTTCTGCCTCGATCTTGGAGATGTCGAGAATGTCGTTGATGACGTGCAGGAGGTGCTGCGAGGCGTGGTCGATCTTGCCGAGCTGGTCGCGGAGCTTGGGATCGTCGGCATGGCGCAGGGCGAGACCGGTCATGCCCATGATGGCGTTCATCGGTGTGCGCAGTTCGTGGCTCATGTTGGCGAGGAAGGTGCTCTTGGCACGGTTGGCCGCCTCGGCAATTTCCTTGGCCGTTTCGAGCGCCAGCGTGCGCTCCGTCACCAGCTCTTCGAGGTGGCGTCGGTGCTGTTCGAGTTCTGCTTCTGTCTGCCTGCGGGCCTCCTGCATGTGGTTGAACTGGTCGGCCAGATGGGCGATTTCCCGCAGTCCCGTAACCGGCGCTCGGGCCTGCCGGTCGCCACGTGCGGCGGCATCGGTGGCGGCGCCCAGCGTTTCGAGCGCCCGGCGCACCTGGCGACTGAACAGCCAGGCCAGCAGCAAGCTGCCGCAGAGAAAGCCCAGAATAGTCAGCCCCGCCAGTATCAGGGGACGACGAAGATTGGCATAAAGGACATCCTGCGTCATGCCGACGACAGTGGTCCAGCCCGTGGTGGCAGAGCGGGTGAAGGCAATGAACGAAGGAATGCCTTCGAGTGTACGACTGGCCATCGTGCTCTCGGTTTGCTCGCGCATGCGGGCCTGCAGATCGGGCGTTGCCTTCTTGCCGACCATTTCTGCAGGTTTCAGGTTGCGGGCGGCGACGGTGGCCTGGGTATCCAGCACGGCGACGATCCAGCCCGGCGGGAGATTCTGTTTGAGCAAGAGCTTGTTGTAACGATCCGGCAACTGCCCGATGCTCAGGACGTAGGCAATTCCGCCATTTACGAAGACGGGGACGTCGATGCTGAAAAGCGGCCGCTGCAAGGCGGCGCCGATATACAGATCCGAAATAGCGGGGCGTCCGGTACGCAGGACGTGATTCATCAGTTCGGGGTTGCCATGCCGAGGCAGGGGGGCACCATAGGGCCGGGCCGTATTGACCAGTTGCTGCCCCGTCGCGTCGCTGAGGACAAAGTTGAGGCCGGCCTCCGTGATCTTGATCACTTCCTTGGCCTCGCGGTAAAAGGCGGCCAGATTTTTCGTCGCCAGATGATCCGAGCGGGAGAGCGCCAGCGCGAGCGCCTGTGCCTTGATCAGTTCCGCATCAATCGCCTGTTGCAACGCGCGCGCCGTCTGTAGGGCGCCTTCTTCCGCCCGTTGTTGTTCATTCTGGTAGATGCCATGAAAAAGCACCGCGCCGGCGAGCAAGCCTGGAATCAGTGCTGCGACGAACAGCCAGCGTAAATCCGCGCGCGCGAAAATCCGGGCGGCGAACCAATGGCTGATCGGAAGGAGAGGGCTGGGCATCGAGGGGGTGTGTTATCGGTTTGTGTCTTTGCACCGATCATATCCAATAAGGCATAGAGAGTCACTGCCGTCCTGCCAACGCCGACTTTTGTGCGTTGCGTCTGTTTTGTCACAAATGCAACAAACCTTTTGGTGTTTGATATTGTTATGAATCAGTTAGTTAGTTATGGCACGACGCTTGCAGAATGCAGCACATCATGAAAGCCACCCAGATCGCCGAACTGCTCAACGAACCCGCTTGCACGCATAACGACAGCAAGGAGAAAGCCGGCTGCGCCAGACCGAAGCCCGGGGCGACGGCCGGCGGTTGTTCCTTCGATGGCGCGCAGATTGCGCTGCTGCCGATTGCCGACGTCGCGCATATCGTCCATGGCCCGATTGCCTGTGCGGGCAGTTCGTGGGACAACCGTGGTACCAAGACCACCGGCCCGACCCTGTTCAAGATCGGCATGACCACCGACCTGACCGAGCAGGATGTGATCATGGGACGCGGCGAGAAGCGTTTGTTCCATGCGATCAAGCAGGCTATCGACGATTACCATCCGGCCGCTGTGTTTGTCTATGCGACCTGCGTCACCGCACTGATCGGCGATGACATGGAGGCGGTCTGCAAGGCGGCAGAGCGGCATTACGGCGTGCCGGTTGTGCCGGTCGACTGCGCCGGCTTCTATGGCACCAAGAACCTCGGCAACCGCATTGCCGGCGAGGCGATGCTCAAGTATGTGATCGGCACGCGCGAGCCTGACCCTGTTCCCGAGGCTGCACAGCGGCCGGGTATCAAGGTGCATGACATTTCCCTGATCGGCGAATACAACATCGCCGGCGAGTTTTTCCATGTGCTGCCATTGTTCGACGAACTGGGCCTGCGCATTCTCGGTACGCTGTCGGGCGATGCGCGCTTTGCCGAAATCCAGACCATGCACCGCGCCGAAGCCTCGATGGTGGTGTGTGCCAAGGCGCTCTTGAACGTGGCGCGCAAGGTGGAGGAAAAGTGGGGCGTGCCCTGGTTTGAGGGCAGTTTCTACGGCGTAGCCGATGTGTCGCATGCCTTGCGCGAATTTGCGCGGCTGCTGAACGATCCCGATCTGACGGCGCGCACCGAAGCGCTGATCGCCCGCGAGGAAGCCAAGGCCGATGCCGCGCTGGCGCCGTGGCGTGAGCGCCTCAAGGGCAAGCGCGTGCTGCTCTACACCGGCGGCGTGAAGTCGTGGTCGATTGTTTCGGCGCTGCAAGACCTCGGCATGACAGTGGTGGCCACCGGCACAAAGAAATCAACGGAAGAGGACAAGGCGCGCATTCGCGAACTGATGGGGCCGGACGTCAATATGATCGATGACGGCAGCCCGAAAGCCTTGCTCGGCGCCTACAAGGAACTGAAAGCCGACATCCTGATTGCCGGCGGCCGCAACCTATATACGGCCTTGAAAGCGCGCATTCCTTTCCTCGATATCAACCAGGAGCGCGAGTTCGGCTATGCCGGCTACGCGGGCATGGAAGAACTGGCGCGCCAACTGGCGCTGACCATCGAAAGCCCGGTGTGGCAAAAGGTGAGAAAGCCGGCACCGTGGGCGGTGCCGCAGGTGGGGACGCCGCTGACGGCTTAGCGCAACTGCTGCTCGATATTGGCGAACAGTTCGTCGTAGATTTCGATCAGCGCTTCGCGGTCTTCGCTGCCCTTGACCCAGTGACGTTCGCTGGCCATCGTCAGGGCCTGTTTCTCCATGTGGGAGAGGCTTTCGTTATCGACCTCTTGCCCGTGCAGAATCTGCGTGACATCGCGGCGCGCCTTCTGGGCTAGCGACACGAGACGCATGGCTTCCTGCATGGCGGCAACGCCGGTGCCGATCGATGAGGCCAGTTGCCCCACCGTGGCCGCTGAATCGGCCGAACCGTTGAGACGCTGACAGAATTCATCGGCCTGCGTGCGCGAGTCGGCCATCGAATGGCTGATGGTCTCCATCTGGCCGAGCACATCATTCATGGCGGTGGCCATGGCGTTGATGGCGGCGGCGATTTCCTCGGCGGCTTTTTGCGACTGGTCGGCCAACTTGCGCACTTCGTCGGCCACGACGGCAAAACCCCGGCCGGCCTCGCCGGCACGGGCTGCTTCGATGGCGGCATTGAGGGCGAGCAGGTTGGTCTGCTTGGCGATGACGTCGATGTGTCCGGTGAGTTTCTGGATCGCACCGGCCTTGACGTTGAGGTCGGTCAGCGCGTGGCTGCCACTCTCGGTGGCCTTCAGGGCCTGGCCAAGCGAGCCGGACATGCGGTCGGCCGCGCCTGACATGGCGTGGGCGGATTCGGCGTAGCTGCTGGCGAGCTCTTCGGATTGTGTGGAATGTCCGGCAACTTCGGTGAGCGAGTTGCTGACATGGTCGATGGCGAGCGACAGGCCGCGCTCCGAACGCAGGAAGATATGTGACAGCAGTGCCTCGCGGGCCACGGTTTCCTGTGCGGCGTTAAGCTCGTCGAGCATTTTCTGCATGCGCCCCAGCACGTCCTTGAAGGTGCCGTGCAGGCCGGTGGTTTGCAGGCGCCGCCAGGGGTGGCCTTCGGAAGAGGCGGCCATGCCGCCCAATGTTTCGCGGAAGGCGGTTTCCGTCTGGTCGAGCATCGCATTGAGGTTGATGCGGATCGAGTCAAGCGTCTGGTTGCCGACTTCATTAGGCATGCGCGCGACCAGTTCGCCCGCGACATAGCGCTTGAGCAGTTGATCGAGTTCGTCGAGGAAGGCGCGATCGTTAGAGCGAGAAAACCAGTTCTTCATAACTCATGCCTGTTTGGGTGAGAAGATCGACAAGGACTTGCGTGCCGGCGCCAATGGCGTCGCGGCTGCCGGCGGCTTTTTCGGCGGCCACCATTTGCTGATAGACCGGCGCCACTTTTTCAACGGCCTGGCGACTGGGGCAGCGCCGCACCGAGGTGTAGCCGACGATATTGCCGCTCGGCCCGAAGTCTGGCGTGACGTGAGTGAACACCCAGTAGTAGCCGCCATCCTTGGACATGTTCTTGACGTAGGCGAAAACTTCCTTGCCGGACTGGATGGTGTCCCAGACCAGCTTGAACGCGGCACGCGGCATGTCGGGGTGGCGCACGATATTGTGCTGGGTACCGAGGAGTTCTTCCTCGGTATACCCGGAGAATTCGATGAAGATCGGATTGCAGTAAGTGATGATGCCTTTGGGGTCGGTCTTGGAAACGATGAAATCGTTTTCCCGCATGACGCGTTCCCGCTGCGTTGGAACAATGCTCTTGTCCTTCACGGTGTACTTCCCCTCGGTTTCTCTTGGTTTCAATTACTTGCATTAATGATACCCCATAAGCGCCATGTGGTCTTTTGTCGCAGATGCGACAAAGCATGCGTGCTGTAACTCACTGAATTCGTGGAATGTTGCGCTTGGCACGTGGCTTGCGAGTAGCGGGGTGACTCCCTTTCGATTGTGCTCTTACCAACATGGCCGACATCCTCAAGCGTGCAAAGCCCCTCGCCGTGAATCCCCTCAAGGTGTCGCAGCCGGTCGGGGCATCGCTGGCCTTTCTGGGACTGAAGAATGCCCTGCCGATGCTGCATGGTTCGCAGGGCTGTACGGCCTTTGGGAAAGTCTTCTTCGTGCGCCATTTCCGCGAGCCGATTCCGTTGCAGACTACGGCGATGGATCAGGTGTCCTCGGTGATGGGTGCCGACGAGAATGTCGTCGAGGGCCTCAAGACACTGTGCGAGAAGAGCAAGCCCGAGATCATCGGCCTGCCGACGACGGGATTGTCGGAAACGCAGGGCACCGATATCAAGCGGCTGGTCAAGCAGTTCCGCGAGATGTGTCCGCAGTTCGATCACATCGCTGTCGTGCCGGTCAGTACACCGGATTATGTCGGTTCGCTGGAGAGTGGTTTTGCGCTGGCGGTCGAGGCAATCATCGATGTCATGATTCAAAAGTCGGCGCTGGCAGGACGGCGTCACAAGCAAGTGAATGTGCTGGCCGGGTCGATGCTGACCCCAGGTGATATCGAGAGCATCAAGGACTGGATCGAAGCCTTCGGTCTGCGCCCAGTGGTGCTGCCCGATATTGGCGATTCGCTCGACGGCCATCTGGTGCCGCAGGAAAACACGCCGCTGACCTTGGGGGGAACGCCCAAGGCCGAAATCGAAAGCATGGGCGAATCGATTGCCACGCTGGTGATTGGCCGCTCCTTGTTCAAGGCCGCCGACATGCTCGAAGAACGTACCGGCGTGCCGACCTTGCGTTTCGATCATCTGATGGGTCTCGATGCCTCTGATGCTTTTACTCATGCTCTGGCGAATCTCTCGGGCCTGCCGGTGCCTGAGAAGCTGGAACGTCAGCGCGCGCAGTTGCAGGATGCGATGGTCGATACCCATTTCATGACCGGCTTTACACGCATTGCGCTGGCGCTCGACCCCGACCTGCTGCTGGCCTTTGGCGATTTTCTGGTCGGTGTCGGTGCCGAGATCGTCGCCGCCGTCGCCCCCACGCGGGCGGAGGCATTGGCCGATGTGCCTTGCGCAGCGGTACAGATCGGCGATCTGGAAGATCTCGAACGCTCGGCCAAGCTGGCCGATGCCCAGTTGCTGATCTCCAATTCGCATGCGGCCCAGAGTGCCGCCCGCCTGCATCTGCCGCTGCTGCGCGCCGGTTTCCCGCAATACGATTTTGTCGGTGGCTATGCGCGTCCGTGGGTGGGTTACCGCGGCGCCCGCCAGGCCTTGTTCGATCTCGCCAACCTCTTTCTGGGACAGCACCATGACATCCCCGCCTACCGTTCCATCTACCGCCCGGCGGCGGAAGCTGACGCTGGCCTGGTCCGGCACTGAGGGACTGCCCACCATGTTGAAAGTTGCCTTCGCCACCGCCGACCGCGAGCGCGTGAATCAGCATTTTGGTGCGGCCACCCGCTTCGCCATTTACAGCATGGATGGCGAGCGCGCCAAACTGGTGGAGGTGGCCGAGTTTCCCGAAGAGGCGATGGATGGCAAGGAAGACAAGCTGACGGCCAAGATTGCTGCGCTGAATGGCTGCGCTGCTGTGTATTGCCTCGCCGTGGGCGGATCGGCGGTACGCCAGTTGCTGGCGGGTGGCATTCAGCCGGTGCGGCTCGACGAAGTACAAGGGATTGAGGCGCTGCTGGCACAGTTGCGGCAGGCGGTGCGCGACGGTGGTGTGCCGTGGATCGACAAGGCGCTGAAGCGCGATGCCAAGGGTGAGCGTTTCGATCAAATGGCCGCTGAAGGGTGGGAAGAATGATCCAGCGCAGCGGACACATCATGGCGATTCACGATGGTCTGGCGACCGTGCGTGTCGAGCGTGCCTCGGCCTGTTCGAGCTGCGGCACGCGCAGTGTCTGTGGCGCGGGCAGTGCCGCTGGTTCGCAGATGTCGGTGCCTGTGCCGCCCGGTGCGCGCACGGGGGATCGCGTCACCCTGAGTCTGGCCAGCGGCATGCTGACGCGTGCGGCCTTGCTGGCCTATCTGTTGCCTGCGCTGACGACGATCTTTGGTGCCGCGCTGTTGTCTGCGGGCGGCGATCTGGCTGCGGTGGCGGGGGCCTTGTGTGGCCTCGGGCTGGGACTGGTGGCCTTGCGACTTCTGGGGCGCCGTCAGACGGCGTGCACCCCGCTCATTGATTCACAACCCTTTGGAGAGTCTTTATGACCGCCAGTGCAAATACGCTTGATCCCATCTACGAGAGCGATTTCATCAAGGAGATGATTCGCCAGATGCGCGCCCTCGATAACTATGGCACCTATGACGGCCAGACGGGCGACAAGCTGCTGGAGCCGCTGATCCTCACCAAGGAACGCAAGGCGGCGATTCCCATCGTTGGCGATCCCGACGAGGAAACCATCGCGCGCGTCAAGGCTTTCTACAACGCTATCGCCACGTTGGTCGAGAAGGAGTGCGGCCTGATGGCGGTGCCCTTCATCAACCTCACGCACGAGGGCTTTGGCCGCGTGTTGATCACGGTTGGCAAGCTGGTGGCGCTTGAAAAGACGCTGCGCGACGTGCACCGCTTCGGCTTCGATTCGCTGTCGAAGATGAAGACCGAGGGCGACAAGCTGCTCTCCATCGCCATCGAGCGTGTGGGTTCCTACCCGGAAGTGGCCGGACTTTGATCATGACCGAAGAGGAGTTGAAAGACCTCGAAAAGGAAGTGAGGAAGCTCAAGCGCATCGCTTCCGAATGGGCCGGCCAGTTGCACGACCTCGTCGAGGATCGTCTGCCGGCCGGTTACCAGGAAATCCCCGGCATCGCCCAGTCCACCTTCGACGCCTGCAAGGCCTGGGCCGATGCCAATGCAAAACTCAATTCAATGCAACCCTCCTAGAAAGGAAAAACCATGAGCGCAGTAACCCGTGGCGGTACGCCCTGGACACCCCAGTACGTCGAAGCCATCAACCCGAAGAACTGCATCGGCTGCGGCCGCTGCTACAAGGTCTGCACACGCGACGTGCTGACCCTCGTTGATCGTGGCGAGGACGACGATATGGACGAGGACGACTGGGATGACGAGGATGCCAAGGCGATGATGACCGTCAAGAATCCGCTGGACTGCATCGGCTGTGGCGCCTGCGGACGCACCTGCCCGAAGGAATGTTTCACCTTCGTCACGGCCTGAGGCATCCGGCATGCCGAGACCGCAGAAACACGTCTTCGTCTGTTCGCAGCAGCGGCCGCCCGGGCACCCGCGCGGCTCCTGCGGGGCGAAGGGCTGTCAGGAAGTGCTGGAGGAGTTCATGTTCGAATTCCAGCAGCGCCAGTGCTTCGATACCGTGGCGGTGACGCCATCCGGCTGTATCGGCCCCTGCAGCATGGGGCCGAACGTGCTGGTCTATCCCGAAGGCGTGTTCTATACGAACGTCAAGAAGGAAGACGTCAAAGCCATCTTTGACGAGCACCTGCTCGGCGGCCAGCCAGTCGAGCGCCTGCGGGCGCCGGCCGAGGTCTGGTGACGATGGCCGTGCCGCGCCTGCTCTGTTTCCACAAGCAGGGCACCAGCGCGCGCACGCGCTTCGTGCGCTGGCCGCACGGCATGCTGGCTTTCGAGCCACTGCCGGCGGATGCCCGCTTGCGCGATGAAATGTCGGCGCTGGCAGTACGGCAACATCCTGCCGCTGTGCTGGCCGATGCGGCCGCACGTTTGGGCATGTCGGCCGATGCGCTGCGTGCCGAAACAGAGTTCGAGGCGGTCATCGCCACCCCTGAAGGCGAAGTGCCCGTCCTCCTCGTGCAATTCACCGCGCTCGATCCCCCATTCGCCGAGGTTGAAAAACACGGCGGCAAGTTCATTGCCATTACCGAGGCGCGCGATGTTGGCGCCCTTGAGCTCGCGCTGCTGCGCAAAGCCTACGAGATCCTGATCGGCTAGTTTGTCTGCTTTGCGACAATTGACCTGCACGGTCGATTAAAAACAAGAAGTTATAAAGTGGCACGGCGCTTGCGAATCTCCTGAAAACCACAGGAGATCGACATGATCCAACTCACCCCCAAAGCAAGCAAGGCCGTCAAACGCTTCATCAAATTTTCCGAAACGCCGGTTACCGGCATGCGCGTCACCGTTTCCGGTGGTGGCTGTTCCGGCTTCCAGTACAACTTGAAGCTGGAAGCATCCGCAGCGGCCGACGACACGCTGCTCGATATTGACGGCATCCAGATGATGGTCGATCCCGCCACACTACCGCTGGTCGATGGCCTGACCATCGACTTCATTGACTCGATGACCGAGAGCGGTTTCAAGTTCGACAACCCCAACGCCAAAGCCGCTTGCGGCTGCGGCAAGTCATTCAGTTTCTAGGAGCGCGGCCATGTGGGACTACTCGGAAAAAGTTCGCGAACATTTCTTCAACCCGCGCAATGCCGGGGTGCTTGAGGGTGCTAACGGCGTCGGCGATGTCGGCTCGATCAAGTGCGGCGATGCGCTGCGCCTGATGCTCAAGGTTGATCCCGATAACGAGACGATTCTGGATGCCAGCTTCCAGACCTTCGGTTGCGGCTCGGCCATTGCTTCTTCGTCTGCATTGACCGAGATCATCAAGGGCAAGACGCTCGACGAGGCGCTCAAGGTCAGCAATCAGGAAATCGCCGACTGGCTCGACGGTCTGCCGCCCGAGAAGATGCACTGCTCGGTGATGGGGCGCGAGGCGCTGCAGGCGGCCATCGCCAACTATCGCGGCGAGGAATGGAAGGACGATCACGAGGAAGGCGCGCTGATCTGCAAATGCTTCGCCATCGACGCGGTGATGATCGAGGATGTCGTGCGCGCCAACGGGCTGACGACGGTGGAGCAGGTGGCCAACTACACCAAGGCCGGCGGCGGTTGTGCGTCGTGCCACGAGGGTATCGAGGAAATCCTCGCCAAGGTGGCCAAGGATGTGTGTACCGCGCCGACGGCCGAGACCAAACCGACGCCGGCCGACGTGCCCGTGACGGCACCGAAGCTCACCAGCTTTCAGCGTATGCGCAAGATCGAGGAAACCATCGAGTCCATCCGTCCGATGCTGCAACGCGACCACGGTGATATCGAGATCGTCGAAATCGACGGCAAGAACATCTACGTCAATCTCAAGGGGGCCTGCGTCGGCTGCATGATGGAAGCTGCGACGCTCAATGGCATCCAGACGCAACTGGTCGAAGCGCTCGGCGAATTCGTTCGCCTGCTGCCGGCCAGTATGCTCGGGCGGGCATGAGCATGAGTGACGCCCCAATCTACCTCGACAACAACGCCACCACCGCTTGCGATCCGGCCGTGGTACGGGCCATGCTGCCGTTCTTCACCGAGCAGTTCGGCAATCCGTCCTCAATGCACAGCTTCGGCAACAAGGTCGGCTTTGCGCTGAAGGAGGCGCGGGCGAAGGTGCAGACGCTACTCGGCGCCGAGCACGAATCGGAGATCATCTTCACCTCCTGCGGCACCGAGTCCGATTCGACCGCCATTCTCTCGGCGCTCAAGGCGCAGCCGGAACGCAACCAGATCATCACGACCGTGGTCGAGCATCCGGCCATCCTCACGCTGTGCGAATACTTGGAAAAGGAAGGCTATGCCGTTACGCGCCTGTCCGTGGATAAGCGCGGCCGCCTCGATATGGACGAGTACAAGTCGGCACTCAGCCCGCGTACGGCCATCGTCTCGGCGATGTGGGCCAATAACGAAACCGGCACGATCTTTCCGGTCGAGCAGATGGTCGAGATGGCGCACACCGTTGGCGCGCAGTTCCATACCGATGCGGTGCAGGCCGTCGGCAAGATTGCCATCGACCTGAAGAAGACGCAGATCGATATGCTCTCGCTGTCGGGCCACAAACTGCATGCGCCCAAGGGCGTGGGTGTGCTCTATCTCAAGCGCGGTACGCGCTATCGGCCCCTGCTGCGCGGCGGCCATCAGGAGCGCAGCCGACGTGCCGGCACCGAGAATGCCGCCTCCATCGTCGGCCTTGGCGTTGCGGCGGAGTTGGCCATGCAGCACATGGCTTTCGAGAACACCGAGGTGAAGCGGCTGCGCGACAAGCTGGAGGCGGGCATCCTCGCCACCGTGCCGAATTGTTTCCCGACGGGGGATGTGACGAACCGTCTGCCGAATACCAGCAACATTGCCTTCGAGTTCATCGAGGGCGAGGCGATCCTGCTGCTGCTCAACAAGGCCGGCATTGCCGCTTCGTCGGGATCGGCCTGTACCTCCGGTTCGCTGGAACCTTCGCATGTGATGCGCGCGATGGGCATTCCCTATACGGCGGCGCATGGCACCACGCGCTTTTCGCTGTCGCGTTACAACACCGAAGCCGAGATTGATCGGGTGATTGCGGCCGTGCCGGCGATCATTGCCCAACTGCGCAAGCTATCGCCCTATTGGGGCGAGAATGGGCCAAAGGAGGAAACGTTTGCGCCGGCTTATGCCTGAGTAGTTTCAGTTTTTTCCTTCCTGCGGTACCGTTGTTTCGGAAATGCGGTTATGATTGACTAAAGTTATACAAACGATCAATCAGGAGACGTGTGGGATGATGGTGCCAGGGGGGCATTCCAGACCGGTCATGGTGGTAGCGGCAATTGCCGTTCTCGCCAACCTGTTCGTTTGCGCGTTGGTTGCTGTATCCCTGCATGCCAGCTATCAGCAGTACAACGACCGCGCGGCAGTGACCTCCCGTAACACCAACCGGCTGGTCGCACAGAGTATCGAGGATGAGGTCACCCGCATTGATCTTGGTTTGCGTGTGGTGGTCGACGAGTGGTCACGCCAGCAAGCGACTGGCCGGATTGATGCACTGGCGCTGACGAATTTTCTCCAGCGGCAACTGGAACGTTTGCCGATGGCC
Source organism: Rhodocyclaceae bacterium (assembly GCA_030824115.1). Classification (GTDB taxonomy): domain Bacteria; phylum Pseudomonadota; class Gammaproteobacteria; order Burkholderiales; family Rhodocyclaceae; genus Sulfuricystis. Next base: position 142,781 of record JAVBYI010000005.1, read on the forward strand.
GATGGTCTGCGAATTGTCGATGCGCAAGGCAAGGTCATTTTCGGTGCCGACGAGGATTTACCCTCCGGCATCTCGCTGACCGATCGCGATTATTTCATCGTCCTGCGGGACACGCCTGCGCCCGGTTTGGTGATTTCCAAGCCGGTGCTTGGCAAGATCAGCGGCAAGTGGGTGCTGATCTTTGCCCGGCAACTCAGCAGTCATGATGGCAAATTCGCTGGCATTGTCATTGCGCCGGTGATGCTTGAATGGTTTGAAAAGAAGTTCGCCCAGTTGGATGTTGGTGAGAAGGGAACGGTCGTCTTCCGTGGCAATGCAAGCCGTGAGTTCGACATGCTGGGCCGCCTGCCGCCGGCAGGACCGGCAGGTTACGTCGGCCAGACAAAGGTGTCGCCGCAGTTTCGGGAAATGATTACCGCCAATCCACAGGGTGGGACCTACGAAGCCTTTGCCGGTGCCGACAACATCCGGCGTACGTTCTCGTATCAGGCCGTCGGCGCCTACCCGCTGATTACCCTCGTTGGCCTGAGCACTGACGACATTCTTGCTGGCTGGTGGTACGAAGTTACCAAGCTCTCGGGATTGGCGGTGGCCTTTGCGCTGTTGTCGATCCTGGGCAGCGTGGCCGTCGTGCGTGCATGGAACGCCCGCGCCCAGGCCTTCGACGAAGTTCGCGGCCTGAACGAAATACTGGCCGGACAAATTGCCGAAAAAGACCTTGCCTTGCGCGAGCGTCGAGCCGCCGAAGAGAAAATCGATTTCATCGCCTTGCACGATAACCTGACCGGTTTGCCCAACCTGCAACTGGCCGAGGAGCGTTTCCGTCATGTCACGGCCTATGCGGATCGTGAGCGTTGCAAGGTCGCACTGCTCTACATCGATCTCGACGGGTTTAAAACCATCAACGATTCACTCGGCCACCGTGTTGGCGACGGCCTGATCGTTGAGGCCGCGCAACGGCTGCAGCGCAGCATCCGTGATACCGATACGCTCTGCCGCCGCAGCGGCGACGAATTCGTCGTTGTTCTTGGCGAACTGGCCGAGCCCGACGCTTCAGCTCCCATCCTGGTCAAGCTGATGGAATGCCTGCAGGAGCCGGTGGATATCGCCGGCTACCAACTCAACAGCACGGCATCGGTTGGTCTGGCCATCTACCCTGATGACGGCAACGATTTCGATACTCTGTTGAAGAAGGCCGAAAACGCGATGTATCGGGCCAAGGATGCCGGCCGCAATACCTATCGCTTCTTCGATGCACAAATGAACATCGAGGTGGTTGAGCAACTGACTCTGCGTACCGACTTGCGCTGGGCGACGACGCGTAATGAACTGGTGCTGCACTATCAGCCGCAGATCGACATTCGCAGCCGCAAACTGGTTGGCGTCGAGGCGCTGATCCGCTGGAATCACCCGGAGCATGGCATGATTCCCCCGATCAAGTTCATCCCGCTTGCCGAGGAAAGCGGCCTCATTGTGCCGATCAGCGAATGGGTGCTGCGTGAGGCCTGCTGTCAGGCCACCGCCTGGGCCAGGGAAGAGGGCTTATCCGACCTGGTGGTGGCAGTGAATTTGTCCGCCGTGCATTTCAAACGCGGCAATCTGGAACAGTCGGTGATCCGCGCACTGGAGGAATCCTGTCTGGCTCCGCATCGCCTGGAACTGGAGCTTACCGAGTCGATGCTGATCAGCGATACCGATGCGGTGCTGGCCACGGTCAAGCGGCTGAAGCAACTTGGCGTCAATCTGTCGATCGATGATTTCGGTACGGGCTATTCCAGTCTTTCGTATCTCAAGCGTTTTGAAGTCGACAAGCTGAAGATTGATCAATCATTTGTGCGTGATTTGGCGACCGATCCAGAAGATGCCGCCATCGTCCGTGCCATCATCCAGATGGCCAATAGCCTGGGCCTGACGACTATTGCCGAAGGGGTCGAAACACAAACGGCGCTCGACCAACTCATCAACTTTGACTGCGATGAGGCCCAAGGTTACTTCTTCGCGCGGCCAATGCCGGCCGCACAATTTCCGGATTTCTGTCGGCGCTTTGCGGCTGATCAGGCGTAAAGCAAAAAGCGGCCGAGTGGCCGCTTTTTGCTTTTGGTTCTGGTGGGCGGTACTGGGATCGAACCAGTGGCTTCCACCGTGTGAAGGTGGCACTCTACCGCTGAGTTAACCGCCCGATAGAGAGGCGCGCATTATAGCCTTACTTGATCACCGCCGCGATGGCCTTGGCCACGTAATCGATGTTCTTTGTGTTCAGCGCGGCGACGCAAATCCGGCCGGTGCCGACGGCGTAGATGCCGTATTCGGCGCGCATCTTCTCGACCTGGGCTGCTGTTAATCCTGTGTACGAGAACATGCCGCGCTGGACGTTAATGAACTCGAAGCCCTTGGCGCCGTTGGCGGTGAGCTTCTCGACCAGGCTGGTGCGCATGGCGCGAATGCGGTCGCGCATGCCGGACAACTCGTCTTCCCACATCTGGCGCAGCTCGGGGCTGGAGAGCACGGCCGCGACGACGGCACCGCCGTGGGTGGGCGGGTTGGAGTAGTTGGTGCGGATCACGCGCTTGACTTGCGACAGCACGCGGGCCGATTCGTCCTTGCTGGCGGTGATGACGGTCAGCGCGCCGACGCGCTCGCCGTAGAGCGAGAAGGACTTGGAGAACGAGCTGGAAACGAAGAACTGCAGGCCCGAGGCGGCAAAGAGATCCAAAGCAACAGCGTCCTGCTTGATGCCGTCGGCGAAGCCCTGGTAGGCCATGTCGATGAAGGCAACGAGGTTCTTTTCCCTGACCAGATCGACGACTTCGGCCCACTGGGCGGCGGTGATGTCGGCACCGGTGGGGTTATGGCAGCAGGCGTGCAGCACGACGATGCTCTTAGCGGGCATGGCGGCCAGCGCGGCCTTCATACCAGCGAAATCGACGCCACGGGTGGCGGCATCGTAGTAGGCGTAGTCCGCGACCGGGAAGCCGGCGGATTCGAACAGGGCGCGGTGGTTTTCCCAGCTCGGGTTGCTGATGTAGACGGTGGCATCGGGCAGCAGGCGCTTGAGGTAGTCGGCGCCGACCTTGAGGGCGCCGGTGCCGCCGAGGCACTGGGCGGTGATGGCTCGGCCGGCGGCCAGCAATTCGGAATCCTTGCCGAACAGCAGGTTCTGCACGGCGCCGTTATAGGCCGGGGTGCCCTCGATGGGCTGGTAGCCGCGCGGCGGCTGGGTTTCCATGCGGGCTTTTTCGGCCTGCTTGACGGCGGCCAGCAGCGGAATCTTGCCGTCGTCGCCGAAGTAGACGCCGACGCCGAGGTTCACTTTGGCGGGGTTGGTTTCGGCGTTATAAGCTTCATTCAGGCCCAGGATCGGGTCGCGGGGGGCCATTTCGACGGCGGCGAAGAGGGAAGTGCTCATTTGGGTGGGGCTCCGGAAAGAGGGAATGAAAGCAAACGCGCAATAATACCGAATTGTGCCGTCCCGCCAGCGCCGACTTTTGATAAAACTTTCCGATGAATGAACAAGTTGTAGAGTTTCCCGGCAGCCCCTTTCGATTGCACGAGCCGTTTCCGCCAGCCGGCGACCAGCCGGAGGCGATCCGTCTGCTGACCGAAGGCGTGACGGACGGCCTGTCCTTCCAGACCCTGCTGGGCGTCACCGGCTCGGGCAAGACCTACACGATGGCCAACGTCATCGCCCGGCTCGGACGGCCAGCGCTGGTGCTGGCGCATAACAAGACGTTGGCTGCGCAGCTGTATTCCGAATTCCGCGAGTTCTTCCCCGAAAACGCCGTTGAGTACTTCGTCTCCTACTACGACTACTACCAGCCTGAAGCTTACGTTCCATCTCGCGATCTGTTCATCGAGAAGGACTCGGCGATCAACGAGCATATCGAGCAGATGCGCCTCTCGGCCACCAAGTCGCTGCTGGAACGGCGCGACGTGGTGATCGTGTGCACCGTCTCGGCGATCTACGGTATTGGCGACCCGGTCGATTACCACGCGATGATTCTGCACCTGCGCGAAGGCGAAAAGATTGGCCAGCGCGAGATCATTCGACGATTGAGCGAAATGCAGTACGAGCGCAACGAGACGGACTTCCATCGCGGCACCTTCCGCGTGCGCGGCGATGTGATCGACATCTTCCCGGCAGAAAACGCCGAGAGCGCTTTGCGGGTTTCCCTGTTCGACGACGAGATCGAAGCGCTGACGCTGTTCGACCCGCTCACCGGCCACACCAAACAGAAACTCGGCCGCTTCACCGTGTTCCCGTCCAGTCATTACGTCACACCGCGCGGCACGGTGCTGAAGGCCATCGAGAAGATCAAGGTCGAATTACGTGATCGCAGCGAGTTTTTCTACACCGAGCAGAAGCTGGTCGAGGCCCAGCGCATCGAGCAGCGCACGCGCTTTGATCTGGAAATGCTCGACCAGATCGGCTTCTGCAAGGGCATCGAGAACTACTCGCGCCATCTTTCCGGCAGGAAACCGGGGGAACCGCCGCCGACGCTCTACGACTACCTGCCGCAGGATGCGATCATGTTCGTCGATGAGTCGCATGTGACCATCCCGCAGGTCGGCGCCATGTACAAGGGCGACCGCTCGCGCAAGGAGAATCTGGTGAATTACGGCTTCCGCCTACCCTCGGCGCTTGACAACCGGCCCTTGAAATTCGACGAGTTCGAAGGCCTGATGCCGCAAACCATCTTCGTCTCGGCGACGCCGGCCAACTACGAGCAGGAACACCAGGGCCAGGTGGTCGAGCAGGTGGTGCGCCCCACCGGCCTCGTCGATCCGGTGCTGGAGGTGCGGCCGGCGAGTACCCAGGTGGACGACCTGCTCACCGAGATCAAGAAGCGCACGGCGAACGGGGAGCGGGTGCTGGTGACGACGCTGACCAAGCGGCTGTCCGAGCAACTGACCGAATTCCTCGCCGACAACGGCATCAAGGTGCGCTACCTGCACTCCGACATCGACACCGTCGAACGCGTCGAGATCATTCGCGATTTACGCCTCGGCATCTTTGACGTGCTGATCGGCATCAACCTGCTGCGCGAGGGTCTCGATATTCCCGAGGTCTCACTCGTCACCATTCTCGACGCCGACAAAGAGGGCTTCCTGCGCTCCGAGCGCTCACTGATCCAGACCATCGGCCGTGCGGCGCGCCACCTTAATGGCAAGGCGATTCTCTATGCCGACCGGATCACCGACTCGATGAAGCGTGCCATGGCCGAAACCGAGCGGCGCCGGCAGAAGCAACTGGCCCATAACGCCGAGCATGGCATTACGCCAGTGGGCGTGACGAAACGCATCAAGGACATCATCGACGGCGTTTACGACAGGGAAGGGCTGCAGCGCGAACTGAAGGTGGCGCAGGAAGCGGCCAAGTACGAGGCGATGAGCGAAAAGGCGCTGGCGCGCGAGATCAAGCGGCTGGAAAAGGCCATGCAGGAGCACGCGAAGAATCTGGAGTTCGAACAGGCGGCGGCGGCGCGCGATGAACTGTTCCGGCTCAAGCAGATGGTGTTCGGTGACTCAGGGCACGACGCATAGTCGCTTAGTGTCAGAGTACCTTGGATAGGATGGCGAGCAACATCCACGGCCACAACAGATTCAGCACGGCCCAATACCAAGTGGTGAGCGTGGCGGGGTTGGGCAGCGGCCCAAAGCGGTCGGCTTGTTCCTTCGGTTTCGCAAAGGCGAAATAGCCGAGCAGGGCAAGGACTGCTGGACCCAGCGACAGCGTCACCCAGAACAGTATGGCTGTTTGCCATGCGGGCCAGCCGATATCGCGTCCGCGTTTGATCGTTGCGGCCAGCGCGATGAGCGCGAAAATGCCTGCTATCACGAGCAGTGCCGGGATTGAGCGTCCGGCACCGCCTGTGCTGGAAGTGGACAGCATAAGGCCATGGAGCAGCAACCCCAGCAGGTTGAGTATGGGTAGAACGCCGAAGGCGACGAAACGGGAACGGTCGTAACGTTGCATGAGGCAAATGTCGGCGCTGGCAGGACGGCGTCCCGCCTACTTCTTGCGCGCTTTTCTTTCCAGCGCGGCGGCGGCCTGTTTCTTGTTCTTCGGGGCGGGCTTGCGGCGCCGGCGGGGCGTGGCGGCTTCTTCGCCTTCGGGCTTGGGGCGCCAAAGGATGAGGATGTTGCCGATGCTCTGCACCGGGGCGCAGGCCAGTTCGGCGCAGATTTGGTCGAGGAGCGCGGCACGGTCATCGCGTTCAATACCGTGGAGTTTGACCTTGATCAGCCCGTGGGCTTTGAGGCAAAGGTCAATTTCCTTCAGGACGGCGGGCGTCAGTCCGTTGCCGGCAATGGCAACCACGGGTTGCAGGTGATGTGCACTGGCGCGCAGGGCACGGCACTCGACGGGTGATAATGGGGGCGTTGATTCATTCATGGGCGGATTTTAGATGAGCTGGACCACGAAGCAAAAGAAAAAGAGCAAGCAGTGGATGCAGGAGCATGTCAATGATCCTTATGTGCAGCAGGCGCAGAAGGAAGGCTGGCGCGCGCGCGCCGTCTTCAAACTCAAGGAAATCGATGAAAAAGACCATTTGCTCAAGCCGGGCATGACGGTGGTGGATCTCGGGGCAACCCCCGGGAGCTGGTGCCAGTATGCCGTCAAACGCATCCAGCCTGGGGGGCGGCTGGTGGCGCTCGATCTGCTCGATTTCGAGCCGGTGGTCGGGGTGGATTTCATTCAGGGCGATTTTCGCGAGGACGCGGTGCTGGAGCGGCTAAAGTCGGCGCTGGCCGGACGGCAGGTCGACCTTGTTTTGTCGGACATGGCACCCAATATGACCGGTATCTCCTCTACCGATAGTGCCCAGGTGATCTATCTGGCCGAACTGACGCTCGATTTTGCCCGGGAAAACCTGAAACCCGGCGGCGATTTGCTGGTCAAAGTGTTTCAGGGCGCCGGCTTCATGGAGTTGCGCAAGGCGATGCAGGCCGAGTTTGAAACCCTGGCGACCCGCAAGCCGGCTGCGTCACGGGATCGCAGTGCCGAGTTGTATTTGCTGGCGAGGAAAAAGCGGTTGTCTTAGAATCAACAGACTGAAGTCAATGAAAGCAGTGAAAGTGAGGCGATAGCTTGAACAATTTCGTGAAAAACATGGCGGTTTGGTTGGTGATTGGCGTTGTGCTGATGACGGTGTTCAATCAATTCAATACCCGTCAGTCGTCACAGAACATCATGGATTACTCTGCTTTCCTCGACGAGGTGAAGCAGGGGCGGATCAGCAAGGTGGTGATCCAGGGCCGCACGCTCGACGCGACGACGCAGGAGGGCAAGAAGATTACGACCTATGCCCCGGCCGATCTGTGGATGGTGTCAGACCTGCTCAAGTACAACGTCAAGGTGGTCGCCAAGCCTGATGAGGAACAATCCTTCCTGATGAACCTGTTTGTGTCGTGGTTCCCGATGCTGCTGTTGATCGGCGTCTGGGTCTTTTTCATGCGCCAGATGCAGGGTGGCGGCAAGGGCGGCGCCTTTTCCTTCGGCAAGAGCAAGGCGCGCATGATGGATGAAAACACCAATCAGGTGACATTCGCCGATGTCGCCGGTTGCGATGAAGCGAAGGAAGAGGTGTCGGAGTTTGTCGATTTTCTGCGTGATCCGTCCAAGTTCCAGAAGCTCGGCGGCCGCATTCCGCGCGGTGCACTGATGGTCGGTAGCCCCGGCACCGGCAAGACATTATTGGCAAGAGCAATCGCCGGCGAGGCGAAAGTCCCGTTCTTCTCGATCTCCGGTTCTGACTTCGTCGAGATGTTCGTTGGCGTCGGTGCGGCGCGCGTGCGCGACATGTTTGAGCAGGCCAAGAAGGCCTCACCCTGCATCATCTTCATCGACGAAATCGACGCGGTCGGTCGCCAGCGCGGTGCCGGTCTCGGTGGCGGCAATGACGAACGCGAACAGACCTTGAATGCCTTGCTGGTCGAGATGGATGGCTTCGAGGCCAGCGTCGGCGTGATCGTGATCGCCGCGACCAACCGTCCTGACGTGCTTGATCCCGCACTGCTGCGTCCCGGTCGTTTCGACCGTCAGGTGGTGGTGCCGCTGCCCGACATTCGTGGCCGCGAGCAGATCCTCAAGGTGCATATGCGCAAGGTGCCGATGGCGACCGACGTCGAGGCGTCCATTCTGGCGCGCGGTTGCCCCGGTTTCTCGGGTGCCGACCTCGCCAATCTGGTGAACGAGGCGGCGCTGTTCGCGGCGCGTGCCAACAAGCGTCTCGTCGACATGGAAGACTTTGAGCGCGCCAAGGACAAGATCATGATGGGCGCCGAGCGCCGCTCGATGATCATGCCCGAGGAAGAGCGCAAGAACACCGCCTACCACGAGTCCGGCCATGCCGTCGTCGCCAAGCTGCTGCCGAAGACCGATCCGGTGCACAAAGTCACCATCATTCCGCGCGGTCGTGCGCTGGGTGTGACGATGCAGTTGCCTACCGAAGATCGCTACAGCCAGGATCGCACCCGGCTTCTCAGCACCATTTCGGTGTTGTTCGGGGGCCGCATCGCCGAAGAACTGTTCATGGACCAGATGACCACCGGCGCCTCGAATGACTTTCAGCGCGCCACCGATCTGGCGCGCCGCATGGTGACACAGTGGGGTATGTCGGATGTGCTCGGGCCGATGGTCTATGGCGAGGAGGAGGGCGAAGTATTTCTTGGTCGTTCGGTGACGACGCACAAGAACATGTCCGAAGCTTCGTTGCAGACTGTGGATGCCGAGATTCGTCGCATCATCGATGAGCAATACGCGCTGGCAAGGCGCCTGCTGGAAGAGAATCGCGACAAGGTCGAAGCGATGACCGCCGCTTTGCTTGAATGGGAAACCATCGATGCCGACCAGATCAATGACATCATGGACGGCAAGCCTCCGCGTGCACCAAAGCCCTCATCGGCCCCGATCAAGCCCGCGTCAGGAGGCGATAACGCCGGCCCGGCACCGAATGTGACGGCGCCTGCGTAAGCTGGCGCTTGAGCAAGAATAAACGGGAGCTGCGGCTCCCGTTTTCATTGCAGGTGATGCGGAGCGCAAGTTAGCGCAGTTGCTCTGCAAAGGTCGCAAACTTCCCAGGGAGGGCAGTCACAAACGCGGGGATGTTTGACATAGCGACTTCCCGCCGTCTGGTTCGGCTTTTCCGCAGTTTGCTTTGATGAGCCTGTGCTGGCTCCCGTGGTTGCGCTACCCGTCGGCAACCACCGGGCAAACGGTGTCATGTCATCCTTGTTCTCGACATACCAGACCTTGCGGGCGGCATCCCATCGGGCCCCCAGTTTCTTGGCGTCATCTTTTTCTGCAAAAGGAACTTGTAGGTTCGTTCTCATATCCGTCAAATACAAAGGTTCATCGAATGGTTGGGTGGAAGTGGTCGATAAAAAGCGGAACGAATCGTGGATTCCGCTATCTCTTCGTGCTTAAAACTTCATGTCTGGTGGGTGAGCATATAGGCAAATAATAAGCAGAAGGCAACTTGATGAAAACAGTCGACGATATGATCGCCTACCTCGATCAGGAGACCTCCCTGATCAGGGATCAATACAGCATTGGCCAAATGGATGAGTCAGTGCGCCTTGCCGAGCAAGCGTTGAAGCGGCTGGCGGAAATGCTTCGGGATGCCGATCCAGCGGATATTGAGCAGATGGATCGCTAGACACACTAATTCGGTTGCGCCGACCACTGATTGTCAGCGTTGCAACCACTCCGCCGGAATAACGCCCTTGGCGAGACCGGCCGCATGCCATTCCTCGAAATCTCGACCACCGAATGACTCACCAGCAAAAATGATGGTGGTGTCGTTGTGGCCGGTTATCTCAGGCATATGGGTGACGATTTCAACGCGATCATCGCCAAGTGGCGTGGCAATCAGGTACGCGTCAATAGGCCGGGAATTCATGACAACATTCTATTGGGATGCCTGAAATTGACCGGTCGAAATGGCCGCCTTTTACCCTGCTTATCGAAAAACTCTCGGCGCCCATTCCTCAAAAACCCAGTGGCCTCACTCGGAGGCCACCAGGCTTGCAATTCGTTGAACAGGTTTCCGCGATGCGTTTGTGTCCTGTTATTTGATTTAACGTCGCTGTCAGGAAAAGCTTAATACGGGTAACGACAAAAAAATCGATGCTGTCTAGACGACGGACTGGGCGCAGGTGCTGGTCGTTTGTCGATGTTTGCGCGGCGGGGGCGTGCGCGATAGGCGTTCCAACAGTTCGTCGCGGCAAGCAACGGCGTCATTCAGCAGCTCTGCATCACGTCGCGGATTGCACATCGAGATAATGGCTTCGACATCTGCAATGGCTTCCTTGACGCGATGATCCTTGACAAGCAAGCGGGCCCGCATGACGCGAAAAGGAAGTTCTTCAGGCGCAAGGTTGATTGCATGCAGGATGGTCTGGATGGCAGCCTTGGTGTAGCCGGCGGCTTCCTCCGCCATGGCGACAAGCTGGTGACCCGTTGCGCAATTCGGGTTGCGGCGAACATATTCCGCAGCCGCGCCAATGGCCTTGGTGGATGCACCCTTGTCGATCAGGGTTTGCACGTGGCGTTTGATCATCAATATCATTTTGAAACCGGCCCTAGAGAGTTGTCTCATTAACGGCCGGGACGCGGCATCCTTGATGCGAAATATCAGTCAGGCACCGTCATTGGTGGTGGGCTGAATCGCTCGCACAGATTCTTGACGGCTTCGCGCTCGCCGCGAATGTGCAAGAACGCGCCCTCGCCGTCGGCGCGTTCCGTTAGCACCTGACAGTTTGCGAAGATTTCGTTGCGTGCTTGCTGTGCCGACCAGGGCAGAAATAGCTCGGCTTCGACCAGCCCTTTCTGGAAAACCCCGACGATCGCGGCGTGCAGCAGCGCGATGTCGTCTGCGCGGCGTGCGCTCAGTACAAGGCAATCCGGAAACTTTGAGCGCAACTCAGCCTCGCGTTCGGCTTGTGCCGCGGCATCGCCCACATGGTCAATCTTGTTGAAGACACGGATGCGCGGAACGTCCTGAGCGCCGATCTCTTCCAGCACTTTATCGGTCACCTCAAGTTGCCGTTCGAAACCCGGATCGCTCGCATCGATGACATGCAGCAGCAGCGACGCGTCGAGCGCCTCTTCGAGCGTTGACTTGAACGAGGCAACGAGATCGTGTGGCAGGTTCTTGATGAAGCCCACGGTATCGCTGACGAGCACGCGCGGCCGGCTCTCGGGCTGCAGGGTGCGGACGGTGGTGTCGAGGGTGGCGAAGAGTTTATTTTCAACCAGCACATCGCTGCCGGTGAGTGCGCGCATCAGGGTGGACTTGCCCGCGTTGGTATAGCCGACGAGTGCCACGCTGGCGAGCCCGCTGTGTCCATTGCGGTCCAGCCGGCGTGCGCGCTGGGTCTCGCGTTCGACATCCATTGCCGCGATCTCCTGCTGAAGTTCGGCAATGCGGTCACGAATTTTGCGTTTATCCAGCTCGGTGTGTGACTCACCAGCGCCGCGACCGCCGGTGCCGCTGCGCTGCCGCCCTTGTGGCCCGGCGAGTTTGGCTGCCTCACGCAGGCGCGGGGCCATGTAGCCGAGGCGCGCGATCTCGACCTGCGCGCGGGCGGCACGGGAGCGCGCGTTGCGGTGGAAGATCTCAAGAATGACCATGGTGCGGTCCATCACCTCGCAGCCGACCTCTTTTTCGAGGTTGCGCGCTTGCGACGGAGAGATCTCGTGGTCGACAAAGATGGCGTCGATCTGGCCGGCATCAGGGTCAGCCGCAGCCTGTGGCATTTTCTCAAAGGCGATGGGGGCGGGTTCGCTATCCACGAAGGCGCGTATTTCCTCCCGCTTGCCGGTGCCCAGGTAGGCTGTGGCGTCGAAACTGGTGCGCTTTTGTGTGAAGGTGGCGGTGATCGTATAACCCAGTGTTTTGGCAAGATCGCGCAACTCGGCCAGCGACGCCTCGAACTCGACATCGCACACGTTCGGCAGTTGCACGGCTGCTGCGACAGCATATTTGGGTTTCTCTTTGACTTCTTTGCACATTCGGGGATTGCGTCCGCAGGTAGCAAGTAGGGCAGGGGCTCGCAGAATACGCTAAAGCCACCGTGTATCATCAAAGCGTGCGGTTTTACCTCCCCTTATTCGGACTCCCCAATGAAAAGAACTGATCTTGAAAAGAACAAGGCCCATAAGCTGGATAGCCGCTTGAAATCTGCTGGCACTCCCGAGCGTTTCGCCGGTGCTGCGTTGCTTGACCGCAAGGAACAACGGAAACTGGATCAGGCGAAAGGTCTGATCCCCTTTGCCGTTAAATTGGAGGCGAAACTGGCTGAAGAAATTCGCGCTCAGGCAGTGGCCAGACAAATGGGTTTGAATGAACTGGTGGGTGAACTGCTGCGCAAGGGTTTGGCTGCCGGTGTTTGAGGTCAGGCCGGTTGTGGCACCGCCAGCATGCGTTTGATCTCCGGCACGCAGGAACCGCAGGACGTGCCACATTTCAGTTTGTCCTGAAGCGCAGTCAGATCGGCACCAGCGGCGATTTCGCGCCGGATCTGATCTTCGCTGACGTCAAGACAGTTGCAGATCACCTTGCGCGGTGCGACGGTGGCGACGGGCGGTGCGGCGCGCGGAGCGAAGATCCAGCGGCGCAGTTCGTCGATTGGGACGCCGTCGCGCAGGGCGGCACGCAGCCAGTCGGCAGCTTGGTCTTCGCCGGCCAGCAGGATGCCGGTGAGGCGCTCGTCTTCAATGCGCGCACGCTTGATGACATGCTTGCCCGGATCGCGATAGGCCAGACAGGCGGCGGCCGGCATTTCCAGGATGGTGGCGATCTGCTCGATGCGCTCGGCTGGCAGCGGTGCCGCCAGCGCGATGCGTAGGGCGATTAGCGGTCGTTCGCGGCCGTCGAGGGTCAGCGTCGCGTAGTCGAAGCCGGCCAGCAGCGGCGCGAGGCGGGCACGCCAGGCGAGGACTTTCTCGTTGGCGTCGGCGGCCAGTTCCGGCGAGCGCAGCACGACCATGCGCCAGGGCAAGGTGGCGGGTTCGATGCGCAGGGCGGCATGCTTGAGTTCGGGCTGCTTTGAAACCGGGTCGAAAGCCGGGATCGTCAGCGCGTTGATCCCATCGTGTGACAGGCTGCGCGCGCCCCAGTGCATGGCAACGAAGCTTTGTCCGGGCTTGACGGCCTCGCTGACGGCGAGGGGCAGGACGATTTCGCCACGCCGGCTTTTCACGCGCATCAGTTGCCCTTCCTGCCAGCTGCGGCGGTGCAGGTCGGAGGCGTGAATCTCGATGCGTGGTTCGGGTTCGTGGCTGTAGAGGCGCGGCACGCGGCCGGTGCGGCTCATGCCGTGCCACTGGTCGCGCAGACGGCCGGTGAGCAGACGGAAGGGGTGGCGCGCGTCGGGTGCTTCGGCGGTGAGACGCGTGTCGATGGGGATGAACTTCGCCTTGCCGTCGGGGAAGGCGAAGCGGTGGTCGGTGTAAAGCCTGTCGGTGCCAATGCCATCGCGTACCGGCCACTGTAGCGGGCCGAGGCGGTCGAGCGTTTCATGCGACAGACCGCCGATGTCGAGGTCGCGGCCAATCGTCGTCTTGACGTACTCGGCGTAGACCTCTTCGACGGAGTGGAAGTCAAATAACGCCGTCTTGCCATCGCCGACTTTTTCAGACAGCTTCAGTGCAAAGTCGCGGGCGATGCGCCAGTCGGCGCGGGCCTCGCCGGGGGGGGCGACTGCCGCACGTACTCGTGAAATTCGCCGTTCGGAGTTGGTGACGGTGCCGTCCTTCTCGCCCCAGGTCGCGGCGGGCAGCAGCAGGTCGGCAAAGGCGCACGTTTCGGTGTCGCCCCAGGCATCCTGCACGACGACGAATTCGGCTTTGGTCAGTGCAGTGCGGACTTTCGCCAAGTCGGGCAGCGACTGGGCCGGGTTGGTGCAGGCGATCCAGACCGCCTTGATGCTGCCGTCGGCCAACGCGTTGAACAGCTCGACGGCGGTCTTGCCGGGCTTTTCCGGCAGGGCGGGGATATGCCAGAGCGCAGCGAGTTCGGCGCGATCGGTGGGGTTGTTGATGTCGCGGTGGCCGGGCAACAGGTTGGCCATGGTGCCGGTTTCGCGGCCGCCCATCGCGTTGGGCTGGCCGGTGAGCGAGAAGGGGCCCATGCCGGGCTGGCCGATCTTGCCGGTGGCGAGGTGGAGGTGGATCAGTGCGGCGCCATTTGCGGTGCCGTGGATCGACTGGTTGAGGCCCTGACACCAGAAGGAGAGCGGCGCTTTGGCGTTACCGAATAGGCGGGCGGCGGTGACGATTTCTTCCGCCTTCACGCCGCAGGCGGTGGCCACGGCGCCGGGGGTGAATTCAGTCAGCTGCGTGCGCAGGTCGCTGAAGCCGTTTGTGTGCTGGGCGATGAAGGCGTTGTCGGTCAGGCCTTCCCAGAGCAGCACATGGAGCATGGCCGAATACAGCAGGGCGTCGCTGCCCGGTGTGATGGCAAGGTGCAGGTCGGCGCTGGCGGCGGTGTCGGTACGGCGCGGGTCGATGACGATCAGCTTGAGATCAGGATTTTTTTCCTTCGCGGCTTCGATGCGGCGGAATACGATGGGATGCGCGAAGGCGGTGTTCGAGCCGGCGATCAGCATCAAATCGGCCAGGTCGATGTCCGCGTAGCTGCACGGCACCGCATCGCTGCCGAGCGTCGCCTTGTAGGCGGCGACGGCCGAGGACATGCACAGGCGCGAGTTGGAGTCGATGTTGTTAGTGCCGACCAGTGCGCGCGCCAGCTTGTTGAAAACGTAGTAATCCTCGGTCAGCAACTGGCCGGAGACGTAGAAGGCAACGGCGTCCGGGCCGTGCTCGCGGATGATTGCAGCGAAGCGTTCGGCGGCGACGTCGAGGGCGTTGTCCCAATTTGTCGGCGCTGGCAGGACGGCACGGCTCTCGCGCAGCAGCGGCACCGTGGCCCGGCCGGTATTCACTGCGGCAAGGTGCAGCGTGTTGCCCTTGGAGCAGAGCCGGCCGAAGTTGGCCGGGTGCTCGGGGTCGCCGCGCACGCCGACGATGCGGTCGTCGGCCGATTCGATGATGACGCCGCAGCCGGTGCCGCAATAGCAGCAGATGCTGCGGGTTTCGGTCGCCATGTGATTTAACTGAGCGCGATCCACACCGCACCGCCTTCGACCTTGGCTGCATAGGTCTTGGCACAGCCTTTATCGGGGGCGACCGCTTCGCCGTTCTCGAACTGGATCTTCCAGCTGTGCATCGCGCAGGTGACGACCTTGCCGGACACCATGCCCTGCGACAGCGCGCCGCCCTTGTGCGGGCACTTGTCGCGCAGGGCGAAGACTTCGTCGTCGGCGGTACGGAACACGGCGATCATGCCGCTCTCGGTGTTCACCTGACGGCTGCCGAGGCGGGGGATTTCCTCCAGCGGACAGACTTTTTTCCAGTCGTTCATTTAGGCCACCTCCAGTGTGGTGTATTCCTTCGGTTGCTGCACGGCTGCGGCCCACGGGTCGGCGTAGCCCTGCAGCGCGTACAGCAGTCGCTCGTAAAGTTCTGCCCGACGTTCGGCGTTCTCGACGACGATACCCTTCACGTAGTCGAGGCCAACGCGCGCGACGTAGTGGCAGGTGCGTTCGAGATACCAGGCTTCCTCACGGTAGAGTTGCAGGAAGGCGCCGGAATATTCCTGTACCTCGTCATCCGATTTCACCTTGCAGAGGAACTCGGCGACTTCGGTCTTGATGCCGCCGTTGCCAGCCACATAAATCTCGTAGCCGGAGTCGACCCCGATCACGCCGACGTCCTTGATGCCGGCCTCGGCGCAGTTGCGCGGGCAGCCACTCACGGCGAGCTTCACTTTATGCGGCGCCCACATGCCGAACAGCATCTTCTCCAGCTTGACGCCCATGCTCATCGAGAGCTGGGTGCCGAAGCGGCAGTGTTCGGCACCGACGCAGGTCTTCACGGTGCGGATCGACTTGCCGTAGGCGTGGCCCGAGACGAGGCCGGCCTTGCCGAGGTCTTCCCAGACCTTGGGCAGGTCACCCTTCTTGATGCCGAGCAGGTCGATGCGCGCACCGCCGGTCATCTTGACGGTGGGCACCTCGTACTTCTCGGCGACATCGGCGATGGTGCGCAGTTCGGCCGGGGTCGTCAGCCCGCCCCACATGCGCGGTACGACCGAGAAAGTGCCGTCGCGCTGAATGTTGGCATGGGCGCGCTCGTTGATAAACCTGCTTTGCGGATCGTCCTCGGCCTCGTGCGGCCAGCTGGAGATCAGGTAGTAGTTGAGCGCCGGGCGGCAGGTGGCGCAGCCGTTCGGCGTTTTCCAGTTCAACGCCTGCATGGTGGCGGGAATCGACAGCAGCTTCCAGTCGCGGATGGCCGCGCGCACGACGCCGTGTGCATGATCAGTACAAGCGCAGACCGGCTTGTCGTGCGTGTTGGCCGGCTGGTAGGCGCCACCGACGGTGGAGGCGAGAATCTGCTCGACGAGGCCGGTACAGGAGCCGCACGACGAGGAGGCCTTGGTGTGCTTGCGCACGTCGTCGATGGTGAACAGGCCGTGTTCCTTGATCGCCTTGACGATGTCACCCTTGCACACGCCGTTGCAGCCACAGACTTCGGCCGTGTCCGGCATGGCCGCCGCCTTGCTTTGACCGGCATGGCCGACGTCACCGACATGGTTCTGACCGAACATCAGGTGATCGCGTATGTCATGAATGTCCTGACTGTCCTTGAGCAACTGGAAGTACCAGGCACCGTCGGCGGTGTCGCCGTAGAGCACGGCGCCGACCAGTTGATTGCCACGCAATACGAGTTTCTTGTACACGCCGCCGACCGGGTCGGCGAGGGTGATTTCCTCGCAATGCTTGCCCCCCAGGAAGTCGCCGGCAGAAAATACGTCAATGCCGGTGACCTTGAGCTTGGTCGAGGTCACCGAGCCACGATACTGGCCGATGCCCATCTGCGCGAGGTGGTTGGCGCAGACCTTGGCCTGTTCGAACAGCGGGGCGACCAGACCGTAGGCGATGCCGCGATGTTCGGCGCATTCGCCGACGGCATAGACCTTCGGGTCGTAGGTCTGCATGGTGTCGGAGACGACAATGCCGCGGTTGCAATGCAGGCCGGTGCTTTTGGCCAGTTCGATGCTCGGCTTGATGCCGGCGGCCATGACCACGAGATCGGCGGGAATCTCGCCGCCATCCTTGAAGCGTACCGTGCCGACGCGGCCATTGACGCCGGGTTTGAGCATCTCGGTTTGCTTGCCGAGCAGGAATTTCAGCCCCTTGGCTTCGAGCGATTGTTGCAGCAGGTCGGCGGCGGTCTGGTCGAGCTGGCGTTCCATGATCCAGTCGGCCAGATGCACGACGGTGACGTCCATGCCCTGAAGCTTGAGTCCATTGGCGGCTTCGAGACCGAGCAGGCCGGCGCCGATGACGACGGCGTGCTTGTAGCTTTGCGCCGCTGCGATCATCGTCTCGGTATCGGCGATGTCGCGGTAGGCAATCACGCCGGGCAGATCGTTGCCGGGCACGGGCAGAAGGAAGGGAACTGACCCGGTGGTGAGCAGCAGACGATCATATTCGGCTTCGGTGCCATCCTCGGCGATCACCTTGCGCGCCTTGCGGTCGATTTTGGTGACTTTCTTTCCCGTGTGCAGCGTAATGCCGTTGTCGCGATACCAGGCGAGGTCGTTCAAGACGATGTCGTTGAAGTTCATTTCGCCGGCCAGCACCGGCGAGAGCAGGATGCGGTTGTAGTTCGGGTGCGGCTCGGCGCCGAATACCGTGATCTCGTAGAGGTCGGGTGCCAGCTTGAGCAGCTCTTCGAGGGTGCGGCAGCCGGCCATGCCGTTGCCGACCATGACTAATTTCAGTTTGTTCATCAGTGTGTCCTTAGGCGGCCAGCGGGTGGGACTGCTTGGCGTAGAGGAACTCGATCACCGCCGAGCGGTACTTCATGTATTGCGGATCGTGGGCGAGTGTCAGCCGTGCGCGCGGACGCGGCAGATCGACATGGAGAATTTCGCCGATGGTCGCGGCCGGGCCGTTGGTCATCATCACGATGCGGTCGGAGAGCAGCACGGCTTCGTCGACATCGTGGGTGACCATTACCGTGGTCGCCTTGGTCGCGTCGCAGATCTTCATCAGCTCGTCCTGCAGACGGGCTCGGGTGAGGGCGTCGAGGGCGCCGAATGGCTCGTCCATCAGCAGCACCTTGGGTTCCATCGCCAGTGCGCGGGCGATGCCGACGCGCTGCTTCATGCCGCCCGAGATTTCGCCCGGATACTTGTGGATGGCGTGGGCGAGGCCGACCATCTCAAGCACCTTGGTAGTGCGATCCTTGAGTTGGGCTTTCGGCTCGTTGGCAGCAAAGACGCGCTCGACCGCCAGATAGACGTTCTCGAAGCAGGTCAGCCAGGGCAGCAGACTGTGGTTCTGGAACACTACCGCCCGCTCCGGGCCGGGGCCGGCGATCTCGCGGTTGGCGCAGAGCATCGCCCCGGTGGTCGGCAGTGTCAGCCCGGCAATCAGGTTGAGCAACGTCGATTTGCCGCAGCCCGAGTGGCCGATCAGCGAGACGAATTCGCCTTGCTTGATGTTGAGGTCGATGTCCTTGAGGGCGACGAATTTGCCCTTCTTGGTGTCGAAGCTCATGCCGACTTTTTCGATCTGGACGAATTTTTCCGGGTTCATGTCAGGACTCCATGCGCAGTTGCTTGGCGAGGAACAGCAGCGTTTGTTCGAGGATCAGACCGACGATACCGATGACGAAGATGGCGATGATGATGTGCTCGACCTTGAGGTTGTTCCACTCGTCCCAGACCCAGAAGCCGATGCCGACGCCGCCGGTGAGCATTTCCGCCGCGACGATCACTAGCCATGCCGTGCCGATGGAGAGGCGGATGCCGGTGAGCATGTAGGGCAGCACGCTGGGGAAAAGAATCTTGGTGACGATCTTCCACTCGGAGAGGTTGAGCACGCGCGCCACGTTGAGGTAGTCCTGCGGCACGCGCATCACGCCCTGCGCGGTGTTCATGATCATCGGCCAGATGGAACAGATGAAGATGGTCCAGGTGGCGGCCGGGTCGGCCTTCTTGAACACCAGCAGGCCGATCGGCAGCCAGGCCAGCGGCGAGACCGGGCGCAGCAGGCTGATGATCGGGTTGATCATGCTCGCCATCGTCGCGAAGCGGCCGAGGATGAAACCGGCCGGAATGCCGACCAGCGCGGCGAAGCCGAAGCCGATGGCAACACGTTGCAGCGAGGAGAGGATGTTCCAGCCGATGCCCTGATCGTTCGGCCCGTTGCTGTAGAACGGGTCGGCGAAAAGAATGGCGGCGGCATCCCAGGTCTTGCCCGGTGTCGGAATGCTGCCGCCATTCATTGTTGCCAGATGCCAGATGCCGATCAGCAGCACCATGCCCATGACGGGCGGCAGGACGGCGCCGAGCATCGCGCGCATCGCTGCCGCATCCGCTTCGGTGGTGCTCGGTCCCCCGCTACCTGTGGTTGCGCTCATCATTTACCCCTTGATCTTGAAACCGTCGGCGTACTTGGCCGGGTCCTTGCCGTTCCAGACCACGCCGTCGATCAGCTTCGATTCGCGCATGTCGCTCTTCGGCAGCGGCACCTTGAGCTGGCTGGCGGCTTCCTTGTAGAGCGCGGTCTGGTTGACCTTTTTCGCCACGGCGAGGTAGTCGGGGTGGTCCTTGAGCAGGCCCCAGCGCTTGTGCTGGGTCATGAACCACATGCCGTCGGACAGGTAGGGGAAGTTCACCGCGCCGTCGTTGTAGAACTTCATGTGGTTCTTGTCGGACCAGCTCTTGCCGAGGCCGTTTTCGTACTGACCGATCATGCGGCTACGGATCACCTCGACGTCGGTATTCACATAAGCCTTGGCGGCGATGGTCTCGGCCGTCTTGCTGCGGTTGGCGGCCGAGGCGTCGATCCACATCGAGGCTTCGAGCACCGCCATGATGACGGCGCGCGCCGTATTCGGATGCTTGGCCACCCATTCCGCCGTGGTGCCGACAACTTTTTCCGGGTGGTCGACCCAGATGTCCTGCGACGTGGCGGCCGAGAAGCCGATCTTGTCGATGATCGCGCGCTGGTTCCAGGGTTCGCCGACGCAGAAGCCGTCCATGTTGCCGACGCGCATGTTGGCGACCATCTGCGGCGGCGGGACGACGATGGTCTTGACGTCCTTGAAGGGGTTGATGCCTTGCGCCGCCAGCCAGTAGTAGAGCCACATCGCATGGGTGCCGGTCGGGAAGGTCTGGGCGAAGGTGTATTCGCGCTCCTTCTTGGCAACCAGCTTGGCGAGCGAGGCGCCGTCGGTGACACCCTTGTCCTTGAGCTGGTTGGAGAGCGTGATGCCCTGGCCGTTGTTGTTGATGGTCATCAGCGAGGCCATGTCCTTCTTCGGGCCGCCGATGCCGAGCTGCACGCCATAGATCAGGCCGTAGAGCACGTGGGCGGCGTCAAGTTCGCCATTCACCAGCTTGTCGCGCACGCCGGCCCAGCTCGCTTCCTTGGTCGGCACGATCTTGATGCCATATTTCTTGTCGAAGCCCATCACCGAGGCCATGACGACGGAGGCGCAGTCGGTGAGCGGGATGAAGCCGATTCGGACTTCCTCTTTTTCTGGTTTGTCGGAGCCGGCGGCCCAGACGTGGGGGATCGTGCTCATGAGCGCTGCTCCGGCTGTGAGGGTGAGACCTTTGCGCAGGAAGTCGCGGCGTGTTGTTTCGGCAGGGGCAGGGGCGGTGTTTTCATGATTCATCTCGATCTCCAGGATGACAAACTCGGGGCAATAAAAAACGGCGTCGATCGCTCGCCACAGGTGGCTTGCAATCAGACGCCGTTGTCTGGTGGGTCGAACCGCCGTTGGTTCGACACTTGGTTGCTATGCAGCAACGAGCGTGCCAGTGCGCTCTGGAAATTCTGGAGTGCCGTTGAATCAGGGGCTTGCGATGAAATGTCGGCGCTGGGGAGACGGCATGGCGTGGGGCTTTGTCGTCTTTCGAACGCACTGATGGTGTGCGCCGCACACCGATACCGCACTGCGCTGGTGCGCTAAAGCAGTAGCTGCGCCATGTCCACCACGTTGGCCGCAATCTCTCCCAGGGACTTAGAGCGCTCCATGGCCAGCTTGCGCAGGGCGGCATAGGCGGCATCTTCATCGAGGCCGCGCGACTTCATGAGGATGCCCTTGGCCTTCTCGATGGTCTTGCGTTCGGAGAGTTTGCGACTGGCCTCGGCCAGTTCCTGCTTGAGCAGTTGATGCTCTTCGAAGCGTGCAATGGCGACATCGACAATGGGCTTGAGACGGTCGATTTCAAAGCCATCGACCACGTAAGCGGCCACGCCTGCCTTGACGGCAGAGCGGATCGTCTCGCTGTCGCCGTCGTTGGAAAACATCACCACCGGGCGCGGCATGGTCTGGTTCATCACGCCGATATGTTCGAGCGTGTCGCGTGAGGGCGACTCGGTCTCGATCAGGATGATGTCGGGCTTGATTTCCTGAATGCGTTCGCTCAGTTCAAACGCCGAGGGTAATACGGCGGCCACCTGATGGCCGGCCTTGATCAGCCCGGTACAGATTTCGACGGCACGGTGCTGGGATTCGTCAATGACGAGAATGTTGGCCATGCCTGAAACAGAGCAACATATGAGCCAATGACCTGAAATGGCCATTGGCTCATGATGGTATTACTCTTCTTCCTCTTCCGTACCCGGCTTCTTGTAGCCCTTGGGCAGCTTGTGGGCAATGCCCTGGTGGCAGTCGATACAGGTCTTGCCTTCGGCCTTGGCTTCCATGTGCTTCTTGTAAGGCGTCTTTTTCTGCATCTCCGGGCTCATGGCATCGAAGCTGTGGCAGTTGCGGCACTCGATCGAGTTGCGTGACTTCATGCGCGCCCATTCACGTTCCGCCATTTCCAGACGGTGCGCTTCAAACTTCTCCTTGGTGTCGATCACGCCGGTGATCTTGCCGAAGACTTCCTTGGAAGCCTGGATCTTGCGCATGATCTTGTGCGTCCAGTCCTTCGGGACGTGACAATCCGAGCAGACGGCGCGTACCCCGGTACGGTTGCTGAAGTGAACCGTGGTCTTGTACTCCTCGTACACGTTGTCCCGCATCTCATGGCAACTGATGCAGAAGTCCATCGTGTTGGTGGCTTCCATGCCGGTGTTAAAACCACCCCAGAAGATGATGCCGCCGAAGAAGCCGACCACGATCAGGCCAAGTAGCGAATATTTTGCGCTTGGCCGCTTGAGTATGGCCCACCAACCGGACTTGTCGTTTTGCTCGTTTGTCATGATCGTACGACTTACTTGGGCTGAATGGAGAGGACGTATTCAGCCAGGTTCTTCAACTGGGCGACATCGTTGGCGGGCATGGTCTTGGCAATCTTGTGCTTCTCGGTCGTGCCGTCGGCCAGTTTGACATCCTTGCCCGAGGTCATGTGCTTGACGAGCTCATCGACTGCACCGGCTTTGCCCTTGTACTTTTCGGCGGTCTTCATGAAGGAGGGGCCATCCTTCTCCTTGCGCAGGCCGTGGCACTGCATGCAGTTGTTCTGTTCGGCCAGGCCCTTGGCACCTTCGACATCGACGGCGAAGGCTGCGGTGGAAAAGCCGCCAGCCGTCAAGGCCAGTGCTGCAGTGGAAATGAGTGCGGCGATTGATTTCATTTGAGTGATCTCCAACGGGTTTTGAAAAAATTATTTTGTCACGCCGACAAACTTGCTGTCGACCAGTTCCTTGGCGTCAACCTGCGGTACGTGACAAGTGTCGCACTGGAAGCGGCTCATTTCCAGCGCCGGTTTGCCGGCCTTGGTCTTGGCGGTCTTCGAGAAGTGACTCTGGCCGATCTGCGGAATCTTCTGGCCGCGGATTTCTGCGGTCTGGTGGCATTCCATGCAGGCGTTTTCCTCAATGGTCAGCGGCACATACTTCTCGACAGTATGCGGCACCATCGGCGGCTGGCCGACAAAGGTGCGCGCGATCAGCTGGGGCTGGCCGACACCGGGGACTTTTTCAGCATATTGCTTGACCTGTGGCGCACGGTCGGGTGCCGTGACATCCGCGCCGCGCATGGGGGTCGGGCCTGTCGTCGAGGCACAACCGATAACGGAGGCGATCAGGGTCGCGATGGCGAGGCTGGCAGTCTTTTTCATGTGAGAACTCCTCCTAAGGAAACTAACGTGGGTCATTTTGGAATCGGCGCGGCGTGATTGAAACGTGCGCCAAAGGCGAAAACATCTTTCGAACAGACATCGATGCAGCGGCCGCAGTTGGTGCAGGCTGAATCAAGGATGATTGGCGCCGTGCCGTCGATGGCTTTAAGCGCCGGGCGGATCACCTGTTGTTCAGGACAGACGGCGTAGCAGTCCATGCAGTCGTTGCAGGCTTCGCGTTGCGGCAGCACGACACGCATCGCCGAGAACTTGCCGATCAGGCTGTAGAAGGCACCGACCGGACACAGATGGCCGCACCAGCCATGGCGCATCACGAACAGGTCGAACAGGAAGACCGTCAGAATCACCATCCACGCGAAGCCGAGCCCGAAGATCAGGCCACGGTGCAGGATCGACACCGGGTTGATCATTTCCCAGGCGAGGGTGCCGGTGGCTGCGGCAACGATCAGGGTCATGGCCAGCACCCAGTAGCGGGTTGCGCGCGTCAGGTGGGCGCCACCCTTGAGGCCGAGGTGGGCGCGCAGCCAGTTGGCGAGATCGGTGACGAGATTGACCGGGCAGACCCAGGAGCAGTAGCCGCGTCCGCCGACAATCAGGTAGAAGCCGATGACGATGGCCACGCCGATCAGCGCGAGCTTCTCGGGCACCTGTCCGGCCACGAGCGCCTGCAACAGCAGATAGGGGTCGCTCAACGGCAGTACGCCGAGGGTGTAGCTGTAGTTCAGGTTGCCCTTGACGATCCACAGGTCGAGCCACGGGCCGACCAGGAAGGCGAGCAGGATGCCGAGCTGGCTCGTACGCCGCATCAGCAGCCACTTGTGCGCGGGCAGCCAGCCTTTCGCTTCGATCGCTTCGGCACCGGGTTTGAGAGGCAGCGCGCTCATAGCTTGCCTCCTTGCAGGGCTTTAGGTACGGCAAATGTCGGCACTGGCGGGACGGCATTATTGGGGACGGTTTCTTGCGGTGTGGCGCTGAGTCCCTTGCCGTATTCGTACTTCATGCCTTCCGGCATGTTGTACTGGTGTTCCGCATCCGGGGCCACCAGACTGCCGCCGGCTTTTTCCTTCTCGACCCAGCCGAGACGGTAGTGGGCCGACAACTGGCCTTTGGCCATGTAGAGCGGAAATACCTTGATGGCGGCGATTTCGGTCGGGCAGGCTTTCTCGCATTTGCCGCAGCCGGTGCAGGCATCGGAATGCACCACCGGGATAAACATAGTGTGATCACCGGTGCGCGCATTTCTTTGCGGATCGAGCGTGATCGCCTTGTCGATCACCGGGCAGACGCGATAGCAGATATCGCAGCGCAGGCCGAGGAAGTTGAGGCAGGTTTCGTGATCGACCAGCACCGCAAGTCCCATCTTTGCCTTGGTGATGTCCTTGAGCGCATGGTCGAGTGCGCCAGTCGGGCAGGCCTTGATGCACGGAATGTCTTCGCACATCTCGCATGGCGCCTGACGGGCCACAAAGTAGGGGGTGCCCGTCGACATCGGCTCTTCCGGCTTGGCCAGTTGGAGCATGTCGTAGGGACAATCGCGCACGCACATCCCGCAACGGATGCAGGCGGCGGAGAATTCGGTTTCCGGCAGGGCGCCGGGCGGACGCAGGGCGGCGGGGGGCAACGCCGTTGCGTGGCGGGCATAAAGGCCGAGACCGAGGCCGAGCATGCCGACGCCACACGCCATGCGTGCGGTATCGGCAAGGAACTGCCTCCTGGTTGAGCCTTTGGCGACTTTTTCGGGTGTCATGATCTTGGGCGGGAAGCCTGCCCCCTGCAGGGCTTCCCGTTTTCTCTGGTTGCCGGTTTAGACCTTCACCACCTTGGCGGCACACTTCTTGAAGTCCGTTTCTTTCGAAATCGGGCAAGTGGCATCCAGGGTGAGTTTATTGACCAGGCGATGCTCGTCAAAGAACGGGACGAAGATCAGGCCTTCCGGCATCTTGTTGCGGCCCTTGGTGTCGACCCGCAACTCGATTTCGCCACGGCGGGTCGCAACCTTGACCACGTCATTGCGCTTGAGGCCACGCTTTTCCGCATCCTTCGGGTGCATCCATACCACGGCATCCGGGAAGGCCTTGTACAGTTCGGGCACACGCCGCGTCATCGAACCGGTGTGCCAGTGCTCCAGCACGCGACCGGTACACAGCCACAGGTCGTATTCGTTGTCCGGTTGCTCGGCGGCGGGCTGGTAGGGCAGCGCGAAAATCTTCGCCTTGCCGTCCGGGTAGCCGTAGAAACGTACGCCTTCACCCTTCTTGACATAAGGATCGTAGCCTTCGCGGAAGCGCCACAGCGTTTCCTTGCCATCGACCACCGGCCAGCGGAAGCCGCGCGCCTTGTGATACTCGTCGAAGTTGTTGAGGTCATGGGCATGGCCGCGGCCGAACATGGCGTATTCCTCGAACAGACCCTTCTGTACGTAGAAGCCGAAGACGTCGGTTTCGTCGTTGGTGTAGCCGGCCCAGGCGTGGGCATTGACCTTGGCCGTGTCTTCCTTCGGGAACTTGTTGACCTGGCCGTTGGCATAGAGCACGTCGTAGAGCGTCTTGCCCTTGTACTCGGGGTTCTTGTCGAGAATTTCGGCGGGCCAGACTTCGTCGGTCTTGAAGCGCTTGGAGAACTCGATGTATTGCCACAGATCGGACTTGGCATCGCCCGGTGCCTTGACCTGCTGGCGCCACATCTGGCCGCGCCGCTCGGCGTTGCCGAACATGCCTTCCTTTTCCATCCACATCGCGGCGGGCAGGATCAGGTCGGCCGACATCGCCGAGACGGTCGGATAGACGTCGGAAACCACGGTAAAGCACTTTGGGTTGCGCCAGCCGGGATAAATTTCGCCATTGACGTTCGGGCCAGCCTGCATGTTGTTGGTGG
Organism: Rhodocyclaceae bacterium; assembly: GCA_030824115.1. GTDB lineage: Bacteria > Pseudomonadota > Gammaproteobacteria > Burkholderiales > Rhodocyclaceae > Sulfuricystis. The sequence continues at coordinate 168,838 of JAVBYI010000005.1, forward strand.
TCGACGTCCAGAGGAAACCGATCTTGCCGTCCTTGGCCATGCGCGACTGGGCGACGGCGTGGTAGCCGACCCACTCCGGGATGGTACCGGCGGGCAGCTTCCAGATCTTTTCACTGGCGGCGCGGTGCTTCGGGTTCATCACCACCATATCGGCGGGCAGACGATGGGCGAAGGTGCCGACTTCACGGGCGGTGCCGCAGGCGGAGGGCTGGCCGGTCAGTGAGAAGGGGCTGTTGCCCGGCTCGGAGATCTTGCCCACCAGCAGGTGCACGTTGTAGATCATGTTATTGACCCAGGTGCCGCGCGTGTGCTGGTTGAAGCCCATGGTCCAGAACGAGGTGACCTTGACCTTCGGATCGGCATAGGCCTTGGCCAGTGCTTCCAGTTTTTCCTTCGGCACGCCGGAAATCTCGTGGGCCTTGTCGACGGTGTATTCGGCAACGAACTTGGCAAAATCGTCAAAGGTGATCGGCGTGTGTTTGTTCGGGTCGCCCTTCGGCTTGCCGTCGGCACCGGGGTAACCGTTGTTGCCCGCAACCTGCTCCAGCGGATGGTTGGGACGCAGGCCGTAGCCGATGTCGGTGACGCCCTTGAAGAAGCCGACGTTCTTGGCAACAAATTCCTTGTTCACCGCATTGTTCTGGATGATGTAGTTGCAGATGTAGTTGAGGATCGCCAGGTCGGACTGCGGCTTGAAGATCAGCTCGTTATCGGCCAGTTCGCAAGAGCGGTGCGAGAAGGTCGAGAGGACATGAATCTTGACGTGGTTGGCGGTGAGGCGGCGGTTGGTGATGCGCGACCAGAGGATCGGGTGCATCTCGGCCATGTTCGAACCCCACAGCGCGAACACGTCGGCGTTCTCGATGTCGTCATAGCAGCCCATCGGCTCGTCGATACCGAAGGTGCGCATGAAGCCCGCTACGGCCGATGCCATGCAATGGCGGGCATTCGGGTCGATGCTGTTGGTGCGCAGGCCGGCCTTCCACAGTTTGGCAGCGGCATAGCCTTCCCACACCGTCCATTGGCCGGAGCCGAACATCGCGACGCCGCGCTGCCCCTGATTCGGATCTTTCAGCGTGGTCTTGACCTTTTCGGCCATGAGGTCAAACGCTTGATCCCATGAAATCGGCGTGAATTCACCGTTCTTGTCGAACTTGCCATCCTTCATGCGCAGCAGCGGCTTGGTCAGACGATCGTGTCCGTACTGGATCTTTGCCAGGAAATAGCCCTTGACGCAGTTGAGGCCCTTGTTGACCGGGGCATCGGGGTCGCCCTGAGTGGCGACAATCTTGCCGTCCTTGACGCCGACGAGCACGCCGCAGCCGGTGCCGCAGTAGCGGCAGGCGCCTTTGTCCCAGCGCACACCGTCACCGCCTCTGGCCTGGGCGAGCGCCACGCCGGGCACGCTCATGCCGGCTGTGACCGCGGCGGCGGCTACGGCATTGGTCTTGATGAATTCACGTCGCGTCATTGTTACTTGAGTCATGTCAGGCCTCCTTATTGATTCGGCTTGTGGGTATCGTTGGCAGCATTACGCTGCCAGCAAGATTTCTGCTTCGGGTTCGGTTTCTTTCTGGTGATAGACCATGGACGCCGACATCACGCCGTCCATCAGGCTGATCTGTTCGTACATCTGGATCGTTTCGCGATCGCCCTCGGTTTCGATGAGGGCGATGATCTTGCCCTCGGGCGACACGGCGGCCACTTCGACGCCCTCAAGGGTGTTGAGGCTGGCGACGACCGCTTGGGCGCGGTCGGGACCGGGGATGACGATGACACTCGATATATTCATGGGGGGTTCCTTTTCCTGTGTCGTGAAGCGGGGCAATCGATCAAGCTGGCTGCATCCTAGGCGCGCGGGCAAGCGCTTTCCAGCCCCCTTCAATCCCGCCAACTACCTACAAAGTGGTAGCCATTCGCAAGGCCGAAAACCATTAGAATCAAGCGAATGCAGTTTTGCCCTGACGGTGCATGTGGTTAATCGCCTACCCCGAAAGGGTCTCGGCTTAGTTCTTCTTCGTGCTTCTTCGTCTGCCAGAATCTCCCCATGCAGCGTTTTTTTCCCTCCCTGCGCCATGGTTTGCGCGATTCGGTGCTGTTGCGCACCGGCTTGGTCATGGGCCTGCTTGCCCTGTTGTCGGTCACCTCGATCGTTATTTCGACGGTGATTGCCGAAGACATCAGCGGACGCGCCAATGCCGTGAACGTGTCCGGTTCGCTGCGTTTCCTCACCTATCGCACGCTGAGCGAGGTGCTGCAGCCAGGAAAGCGCCCGCAGGCGCATGAGACCATCAAGTTGTTCGAACGTCGCCTGCTCGGTCTGGAGCGCTTTATCGTGGCGAAATCGCCGAAGGAGTCACCCTCTGTCATCGCGGTGCATAGCGTGCTGCAGCGCTGGAACATGTCTATCCGCTCACTGGAGATTGCGGCGGCGAATGGCAATCCCGACGCACTGGCTCAGGTGGCTCACGAGATTCCGAATTTTGTCGATCAGATCGATCATGTCGTGCACCTGATCGAAGAAGAACTGGAAAGCAAAGCACGCATGTTGCGCATCGTCCAACTGGGCTTGCTCGGCCTGATTGTGTTGATCAGTCTGGTCACCCTCTGGCTGTTGCGCAAGCATTTGATCGTGCCGCTGGCCGAGCTGTTGCAGGCAGCGCGTACTGTGTCCCAGGGTTCGTTCTCAACGCGCGTCTCGCATGTCGGCAACGATGAGCTGGGTCAGTTGGGCAGTGCCTTCAACACCATGGTGGGCGAGATTGCCACCATGTATGCGCACCTCGAAGAGAAGGTGGCGGAAAAGACCCACGAATTGACGCGCACCAACGAGTCGCTCGAATTGCTCTATCGCGTCAGTCAGCAGCTATCGGCCAGTGACCTGACGCTGGACAAGCTGCAGGCGATCCTGCGTGAGGTCGAAGCGGCCCTCGATCTGGGCCACAGCATGATCTGCATCAGCGACAACGGTCAACTGCCGGCCCACACCATCACCAGCGACCTGACGCCTGAGGAAATTCATGCCAGTTGCAAGCGCGAGGCATGTGCAAAATGCTTCCTCGTGGCCGAGGACTCGTTGCCTCGACAGGCCATGAGCAGCCGAGTATTGGCGGTGCCGATTGGCGATAGCGACGGGTTGCGCGGCATCCTGCCGATCCTGTTGAAAGAAGGCAAGTCACTGTCGCGCGAACAGGAACGGGTCATCGAGACCGTCGGCCATCATGTGTCCAATGCCCTGATCAACATGCGCCGCGCCCAGGAAAAACACCGTCTCGCCGTGCTTGAAGAGCGTACGGTGATTGCACGTGAACTGCATGACTCGATCGCCCAGTCGCTCAGCTATTTGCGCATCCAGGTTACCCGTCTGGAAAAATGTCTTGACCAGGGCGGCGATGCGCGCGTCATTGCCGAAGAGTTGAAGCATGGTTTGGCCGGCGCTTATCGCGAGTTGCGCGAGCTGATCACCACCTTCCGCCTGCGCATCGACGAGCGCGGCTTCAATGTGGCGCTGCAGGAAACCGTCGCCGAATTCTCGGAAAAGCTCGGCTTCCCGGTCACCTTGCGCAATGCCATGTCCGGCATCGTGCTCTCGGCCAACGAGGAAATGCACGTCATCCGCATCATTCGCGAGGCACTGTCGAATATCGAACGGCATGCCGAGGCCAGGACGGCCAGTGTCGCGATTGCCCTCGATTCCTTTCAGGCCGTGACGGTGCGCATCAGCGACGATGGCAAGGGCTTTGATACGGCGCTGAAGCCGGCCAACCATTTTGGCGTGAATATCATGCATGACCGTTCCGCCATCCTCGATGGCCGGCTTGAGGTTGAGTCGGCACCGGGGCAGGGGACGGTGATCATCCTGCAATTCCTGCCACAGAAAATCCGCCAGGCCGTGCCTGAGCTGACCTGAAAGGATCTCCATGACTGCCTGCTCCGAAACCTCGCGCGTCCTCATCATCGACGATCATCCGCTGTTTCGTCGCGGCGTTCGCCAGTTGCTGGGGCTCGATGGGAGTTATGACGTCGTTGGCGAGGCGGCGAGCGGGCAAGAGGGGATTGACCTCGCCAAGCTGCACGACCCCGACCTGATCCTGCTCGATCTCAACATGAAGGGCATCAACGGCCTCGAAACCCTGCGCACCCTGCGCGACATGGGCTGCGAGGCACGCATCATCATGGTCACCGTCTCGAATGCGCCGGAAGACCTGATGACGGCGATCCGTTCCGGTGCGGATGGCTACATCCTCAAGGACAACGATCCCGAGGACATCCTGCGCATGGTCTGCAGTGTGATGCAGGGACAGACGGCGATCAGCCCCGAACTGACCAGCCTGCTGGCCAGCGCCTTGCGCGATGAGAGCATGTCGGAAAACCGCAGCCACGCCAGCCTGACCGAGCGCGAGACGGCCATTCTCAAGTGCCTCGCCGCCGGCAAATCGAACAAGCTGATTGCCCGCGAACTCGACATCATGGAAAGCACCGTCAAGGTGCACATCCGCAACCTGCTGAAGAAACTCAAGTTCCGCTCACGCGTCGAAGCTGCCGTTTGGGCGGTCTCCAACAACCTCGGCTAGCCGACCCGAATCGCCTTGGTCGGGCAGACGCTGACGCAGGCGCCGCAGCCGGTGCAGGTGGTGGCATCAATCACGGGTAGCGGCGGCGCATCTAGGCGGGGTGGAAAGCGGATGGCATCAACCTCGCAATGCTCGCCGCAGACGCGGCATTCCACGCCACGCTGGGCCAGGCATTTTTCATTGACGCTGGCTTTGATCGACCAGGGAGGCGCGCCCTCATCGCGACGCAGCGCGGCCGGGGTGCAGACGCGCACGCACTCGCCGCAGAAAGTACAGGCAGCGACGGTGAAGTCGATGCGCGGATAGCCGTCCTGCATGACGATGATCTTGGTCGGGCAGATGATCGCGCAGTTGTTGCAGCGTGTGCATTTGCGGAGAAACTCGGCCTCCGGCAGCGCCCAGGGCGGGCGCAGCGGCGGCGGGGTTGCCGACTTGAACTGGCCGCGCAGGAAGCCACGGCGTGCGTGATTGATCGAATCGTCTGCCATGCCCCGAATTATGCCGCCGGCCACTGCGCCGTGGCGATGCCCTGACCGAGATCGGCCTCGACGAGGCGACGGCGCACTTCCAGCAATCTTTCAATCAGCGCCGGTTCGGCGGCGCCGTAGGCTTCGGCATCGGGGCGACGATTGACCACGACGCCGAGCAGTTCGGTAATCGCGTTGCCAATCGAGTTCTGGCTGATCGTCACAATCAGCTTGCCCTGATCGTTGCGGTAGATGAGCTGCTTGAAGGCCGGCTGCCAGCGGATCGCGTTGGCATACTTGGCGTCCGTGATGCAGCGGTCGCGCACCATCTTGGCGGTGGTCAAAAAGTCGTTGTTGAACTGCAGGCGCGCCTCGACCAGAGCCGGGAAATAGATGTCGCGCGGCAGCGGCGAGTTGCGCGTCGACACCTGACCGAAGAAGCTGCGGTAGAAGTCGATGAAGCCCTTGAGGATGGTGTCGTATTCCTTCCAGAATTGCACCTCGGCAAGCGCCGCTGCGCCGCCCTGGATTTCCCAGCTCGGCAGGCCCTGCGGGTAGCCGGTGAGGCCGATGCGGCATTCGCCCGGAATGCAGGGCTTGAGAATCTTCAGGTCGAGTTCGGCGAAGAAGGCGCGGTACACATCGCGCAGATGGGCCTGGAACAGCGAATGCTGGCCGCCATCGGTAAGGTTCGGATTGTTGGTGTCGGCCAACGGCGCGGCCGACAGTTCGGCCTTGTCGAAGACGATGAAGTGGTTGTGCAGCATGCGGATCGACGGCACACCGGGCGAGGTCAGCGGCCAGGTGGCATCGAGACTCGCCTCGCCCGCCAGTACCAGATGCGCCGCCGGGTCGGGATACATCTCAAGCATGGTGGCGATGATGATCTGGTTCATGCGGTTCCAGATGTTCTTCACCTCCTCGGGCACCTGGGTGCGCCGCACCGGCCGGCCGAGCGGATCGAGAATCTTCTGCGAGGTGTTGTAGATGATCGAACAGTCGAACAGGTTGCTGTGGCCGAGCGCCTTGCGATACAGCAGCAGCCCCTCGGGGTTGAGCAGCAGGCCGTTGTTATGCACGAGGTCGTTGAGGTTTTCCGTGCTGTTGAAAAACTCGTTCGGCTTCATCCCTTCCGGCACATCGAGCGGAATAGGGCGGAACGGCGTCACGATCTCGCGTGGTCCGGTGGTCATGGGCTCCTCCAGGGGCTTTTTATTGGTGGGCCGATCATAACCGAGGATGCTTACCTACCCGCTTGATTACGGACAAGCCGTCTCGCAAGGTGGCGAGCCGTGATAGCATCAAACACAACGTAACTCATTGATCAATCATGCTTGCCCAGCAAACCATTCTCGAAGCTGCTCACCGTGCCGCCGCTGCCGCCGAAAGCCCGTTGCAGGTTTTCGTGTTCGGTTCGTATGCGCGCGGCGATGCCGATGCGGGTTCCGATCTCGACCTGCTCGTCGTCGAGCGCGAGGTGCATGACAAGGCGGCGGAATATCTGAAGCTTCATCGTGCCGTGGGTTCGGTTGGCGTTGGCGTCGATGTGCTGGTGTTTTCGCGCGAGGAGTTCGAGCGGCGTAGCCAAGTGCCCGGCACGGTGCCGTACTGGGCAAAGAAGGAAGGCAAGCTGCTGTATGACGCCGCAGCTTGAGGAAGCCCTGCGCCTGCTGCGGGCCGAGCAGAAGATTTCGCCCTGATCTGCCGTCCCGCCAGCGCCGACTTTTGAGTCATGCGGCCATCAAGAAGATCCATTCGACTGGAAAGCCTAGCGGGCAGCAATAGACCGCGAAGAGACATTACGGTTTCATGACTATTCGAGTGCTCCCGACCCCAAGCGGATATTAGCTAGAGGGAATAGCAGACGCTCAACGTTCAACGTTCAACGCTGCACGGCTTTGTCGCCCAGCGTCCAGCGACTAACCGGGATCGATGTCGTGCGAGTGGCTAGACATCAGGCTCAGTTTTCTTTGGGTCATTTTTTTTCACCCCAATAGATGCGAGCCATTCTTCAGCAATAGGATCGCCTGTCATAAGACCTAGCCCTAGCCGACCGACATACAATCCCTCAGCAGCCCGCATTTGTGCGAACTCTTCAAGACCACCAGGAAATCTGATATTGAAATTGATGCTTCCAATGCGACTATAAAAATCTGCTAAGTCGTCGGCCGTAAATTGAACCGAGATGATTTCTTTCTTTCGGATGCGGACAGTACTGATCTTAGATAGCTCATCTTTAGACCACTGCCACATGCCGTGAACAAGGGCATCTCGGTAGCCCTTTAGTTCGAGAACTCTTTTAAGCTGTTGTTCCAAAACTTTTCCGCGTTGCCCCTCCGTTTTATCAACGACGCGTTCTTTCCAGAGGCCCAGTATTTCGGTGAACTGTAAGTTGTTCATTGCTTTTGGCAAGGCCACATCTTCGCCATCCGGTGCGTCAAAAGTCATGAGGGTTTGCACAAAGACCTCGTGTTCAAGCGCTCCCCATTGGGCGATGACCTTCCCGATGAAAAATGTTTCTCGATCAGACAGCTCATCATTCCATTTATATAAGTCGTCGGTGTTGCCGCTCACGGGGAATGCCTAATAGTTATTAAGGGTCAAAGGGGTCAGGCTCACATTTTCAGTAGCGGCCGAGCTACGGAACGCCAACAGCATACCCGTAGCACAGCCGATTGTCCGCTTCAGGGCAAGGTGATCGACAGCCGCTTCTGGCCGACAAGCGCCGTCCCGCTAGCGCCGACTTTTCAATCCTCCAGCGCCCGCACCTTCACCGTCTTGCCTTTGAGTTTCCCCGCCGCAAGTTTGCGCACGGCTTCGCGGGCGATCTCGCGGGCGACGGCGACAAAGGTGACCTGATCGGTGACGGTGATTTTGCCGACCTGCTCGGGTTTGAATCCGGCCGTGCCGGTGAGCGCGCCGAGCACGTCGCCGGGGCGGATTTTGTCTTTGCGGCCGCCGAGTATCAGCAGCGTCACCATTGGTGGAATCAGGGGCGAATCGTCGTCGCCCTGCAGGTTGCCGAGGCTGTGACATTCCGGTTCGCTGCCCATCATTGCGGCGATGGGGGCGATGCGTTTCTTGTCGGCGGGGCTGCACAGGCTGAGCGCCCAGCCGTCGGCATCGGCGCGGCCGGTGCGGCCGATGCGGTGGATGTGGATTTCCGGGTCGGGCGTGATGTCGACGTTGATGACGGCTTCGAGTTGGGCAATGTCGAGGCCGCGTGCGGCGACGTCGGTGGCGACCAGCACCGAGCAGCTGCGGTTGGCGAACTGGATCAGCACCTGATCGCGTTCACGTTGTTCCAGGTCGCCATGCAGCGCCAGCGCGTGAAAACCCTGTGCGCGCAGTTCGTCGAGCAGGGCGTTGCATTGCACCTTGGTGTTGCAGAAGGCGAGGGTGCTGACCGGGCGGTAGTGTTTGAGCAAGGTGCCGACGGCCTGCAGGCGTTCGGTTTGCTTGACCTCGTAGAAGCGCTGGCGGATCTTGTGGTCGGCGTGCTGTTCCGTCAGCTTCACTTCCTGCGGACGACGCAGGAAGCGGCGCGCCAGCGCGGCGATGCCTTCGGGATAGGTGGCGGAAAACAGCAGGGTCTGGCGTGAGGTGGGGCAGCGCTTGGCGATGTAGGCAATGTCGTCGTTGAAGCCCATGTCGAGCATGCGATCGGCCTCGTCGAGCACCAGCGTGTTGAGCGCAGAGAGGTTGAGGCTTTCGCGTTGCAGGTGATCCATGATGCGACCGGGGGTGCCGACGACGATGTGGGCGCCGTGCGCGAGGCTGGCCATTTGCGGGCGCATGATCGAGCCGCCGACCAGTGCCAGCACCTTGACGTTGTCCTCGAAGCGCGCCAGGCGGCGGATTTCCTGCGTCACCTGTTCGGCCAGTTCGCGTGTCGGGCACAGCACCATCGCCTGCACGGCGAAGTAGCGCGGATTCAGGTTGGTCAGCAAGGGCAGGGCAAAGGCGACGGTCTTGCCGCTGCCGGTCTTGGCCTGTGCGATCAGGTCGTGTCCGGCCAGTGCGACGGGCAGCGCGGCGGCCTGAATCGGCGTCATTGTCAGGTAGCCGAGTTGTTGCAATACGGCGCGCAGGGCGGGCGAAAGCGGCAGGGTGGCGAAACTGCTGTCCGCGTTGGGGGG
>JAVBYI010000022.1 GCA_030824115.1 Rhodocyclaceae bacterium
AAGGAGGGAAAACGACGGAAACCGAACCGTTATCCACAGGCGCGTAGCTATACTACGCGCATAAAACATGGGTCAGATTTGGATGGAAACCCTGGGTCAGATTTAAACGGTTATCAACAGCCGTAAAGGCCAAGAAGTTCAATCTGCCATTTGGTGAAATATCTGCGCGGGATGAGGCAGATAGTTCAGTCGATGAGGAACTGGATGCCATCAACTACTTCAACGCTTCGCGGGGGGCGTGATGAACGAGAAACCGCACACGCATCAACTGCCTGAAACCGGCTATCTGCGCCTTCACCAGATCATCGGCAACCCGAAGGCCAATCCGCCGATTCCTGCCCTTATCCCAGTAGGCAAGTCGACATGGTGGGAGGGTGTCCGATCCGGGCGATTCCCTCAACCCGTGTATTCACTCGGTGCGCGAATCACGGCATGGCGAGTTGAAGACATTCGCGGTCTGATTTGCCAGTTATCAGAGGCAACCTAGTGTCAATAATCACCCTCGGCGCTATACCTGCGAGGAAGTGCCGGGGGTCTTGTGGTAAGAATCGTGGTAATTGAAAAATCGCAAACTAAAGAAACCCTGTATTCATGGACTTCTTCAGCCATAGTTCGTCAGGCTCCCTCCCGCCACAACAGAGTATTGCCAATCAACCCCGATTGGCCAGCCGGATTTGCTCCGTAAGGCTTGCGGTGGCACTCAAAGCCGATTTGCGCATTCTGTGACGGCTGGACTTTTCTGCCGCGTTCAATGGCTCCGGCGGAGGCGCTGACTTGTGGCGCCCCACCTCGTAAAGTGGCCGTGGGGGGCCATTGCGTGACCGCCGCCACTCGGAAACAAATACCTTGCCCTGCGCCACAAGGGCTTTCAGATAGCCCGCATTCTTGGCCGTATTGGGCGAAAGTCCTGCCAATCGGGCGGCTTGTCGATAATCCAGCGGACCAGAACGTTCGATCACTTCGAGCAAACGCAACATCCCGGGGGCCTCGCGTGTCTGAGAGGTCATCTGCGGGCGCGGATAGTCCTTGCAGCGCCCCGCCGAATATTGCGGTATGGCAAACACCCCCACGGTATTGCGGCGCCATCCGGAAATATAGATCAGGCCCAACTCTTTCATATGTCGCAGGTAACCACCGCCAGACAAGGTGGTCGCCGCCACATAGGCTTTTTCGGCAATCTCTTCACGGCTGAGGCCCGCGTGCCGGCTCAATGCCGCAAGAATCCGCTTATAGGCCGGCGGCAGTGGGCCATATCCGGGCGGCAAGGGATCTCTGGTATCGATGTTCGGCTCCGTGCGAGCTTGCATATTTTTAGGTTTTCAGTCCATCGGTGATGCTGCCAGAAGACTTGCCGTCTTGCCAGCGCCGACTTTTAACGTCTCACGCATCAGGACTGGATTCGCTGCGAGGCGAACCCAGCCTGAGCGCCATGAATCGTCTTACTTCTTCTTCGCAGCTTTCTTGCCAGCCACTGCGGCCTTGAAGGTAGCGCCGGCGCTGAACTTCGGCACGGTCGTTGCAGCGATCTTCAGGGCTTCGCCGGTCTTCGGGTTCTTGCCGGTACGGGCGGCGCGCTTGCTAGGCTTGAAGCTGCCGAAACCGATCAGGGCAACATCACCACCCTTGGCAACGGTCTTGACGATGGTTTCAACCACAGCGTTGATGGCTTTTTCGGCATCCACCTTGGTCATGTCGGCAGACTTGGCAACGGCTTCGATGAGTTCGGATTTATTCATGGTTTTGGGATTCCCCTGTAGATAAGTTGAAGTTGGTCGAGCAAACAACTGAATGGCAGCAATCTTCCTGTCCTTCGGCAGTCGCTTGAGTGCCAGTTCGGCCCGTAATGCTTCCGGTCGCGAACCAACAGGGACGGATGCTACCAAGCGCAAGGGTTTATGGGAACGGGTATAGCGTGCCCCCGTACCAATTAGATGTTTCTGATAGCGTCGCGCAACATCCGTCGTGATTCCCGTATAGAGTGAACCATCGACGCATTCGATCAGGTAAAGATGCCAGTTCAGCTCATTCTCCAGTACCTCGAAGGGTATGATGCCGGCCTTTCCTTCTCGTCCAACAGAACAGGCCACCCCCTCATGAGCACACTACCCAACTGCCCCGCATGCCAATCCGAGCTGACGTATGAAGACGGCAGCATGTATATCTGCCCGGAGTGCGCTCATGAGTGGTCAAAAGATGCGGCCGTCTTGGAAACGACGGAAACCGAGGTGATCCGGGATGCTGTCGGCAACATCCTCCAGGATGGCGACACGATCACCGTGATCAAGGATCTCAAGATCAAGGGCTCATCCTCGGTCGTCAAGGTCGGCACCAAGGTGAAGAATATCCGCCTCGTCGATGGCGATCACGACATCGATTGCAAGATCGACGGCATTGGCGCCATGGGCCTGAAGTCGGAGTTTGTTAAGAAAGTCTGAGCTTTTCTTAACCGATACCCAGCAACTCAACCTCAAAAACCAGCGTCGCGTTCGGCGGAATCACGCCGCCCGCACCGCGTGCGCCGTATCCCAACTGGGGCGGAATGGTCAGCTTGCGCTTGCCGCCGATACGCATGCCCTGCACACCCTCGTCCCAGCCGAGAATAACCTCGCGGCGACCCAGCCCGAAGTCAAACGGGCTGTTACGATCAAGGCTTGAATCAAACTTCTTGCCATCGGTCAGCCAGCCGGTGTAATGCACCGACACATACTGGCCAGCCTCGGCCATGGCTCCCTCACCGACGACGATATCCTCGATGACCAAACCGCTTTCTGTCGTAACGCTTTCCATATGCTTATCCTTTATTAAAACACCGTAAATAAATCAGGATCATTCCCACTCAATCGTTCCTGGCGGTTTCCCCGTCACGTCATAGACGACACGACTGATGCCGCGAACTTCATTGACGATACGGTTGGAAACACGCCCGAGCAATTCGTGGGGCAGTTCGGCCCACTTGGCGGTCATGAAGTCTGAGGTCTGCACGGCACGCAGGGCAACCACGTAATCATAGGTGCGACCATCACCCATCACGCCGACGCTCTTGACCGGCAGGAAAACGGCAAACGCCTGACTGGTCTTGTCGTACCAGTCGGCAGCACGCAGTTCGTCGATGAAGATGGCATCGGCACGGCGCAGCAGTTCGGCAAACTCATGCTTCACCTCGCCGAGAATGCGCACGCCAAGACCCGGTCCCGGGAAGGGATGGCGATAAACCATTTCGTGCGGCAAGCCTAATGCAACACCCAGTTCACGCACCTCGTCCTTGAACAATTCACGGAGCGGCTCCAGCAGTTTCAGGTTAAGTGTTTCGGGCAGGCCACCAACGTTGTGGTGGCTCTTGATGGTGTGTGCCTTCTTGGTCTTGCCGCCGGCGGACTCGATCACATCCGGATAGATCGTGCCTTGCGCCAGCCACTTCGCCTTTGGCAGCTTCTGCGCTTCAGCCTGGAACACTTCGACAAACTCGCGGCCAATGATCTTGCGCTTTTGCTCGGGATCGGCAACGCCATTGAGGTGTCCCATGAATTGCGCGGTGGCATCGACATGAATGACCTTGACACCGAGGTTGCGTGCGAAGGTTTGCATCACCTGTGCGCCCTCGTTGAGGCGCAACAGCCCGTTATCGACAAAAACGCAGGTCAGTTGGTCGCCAATGGCCTTGTGCAACAAGGCCGCCACCACGGAAGAATCAACGCCGCCGGAGAGGCCCAGAATCACCTCCTCGTCGCCGACCTGCTCCTTGACCTTGCGAATCGCCTCTTCGACATAGCCGGGCATGTTCCAGTCACCGCGGCAACCGCAGATATCACGGACGAAGCGGGCGATAATCTCGCGGCCCTTCAGCGTATGCGTCACTTCGGGATGGAACTGCACGGCGTAGAAGTGGCGATCCTCATCTGCCATTGCCGCGATAGGTGTCGACACGTTACTGCCGATCACCTTGAAGCCGGGGGGCAACGCCGTTACCTTGTCGCCATGCGACATCCAGACTTCAAGCAGACCATGCCCTTCGGCATTGCTGCGATCCTGGATGCCATCGAACAATTTCGAGTGGCCATGCGCACGCATCTCGGCAAAACCGAATTCACGCTTGCTGCTGCTTTCCACCTTGCCGCCCAATTGTGACGCCATGGTCTGCATACCGTAGCAAATGCCCAGCACGGGCACGCCGAGTTCAAAGACGACTTGTGGCGCTTTCCAGTCCTCGGCCTCGTAGACCGAGTTGGGACCGCCGGAGAGAATGATGCCGGTCGGCTGAAACTCACGGATGAACTCAGGCGTGACATCAAAGGGGTGTAGTTCGCAATAGACCTGCTGCTCACGCACACGGCGCGCAATAAGTTGTGCAACCTGTGAACCGAAATCGAGAATGAGGATTTTCTGGTGGGACATGCTGCCTCCTGAAAAATAAGAAAGGCGGCCTGGGCCGCCTTTCCGCAATGCGTGAACAATCAATCGACGTGGTAGTTCGGTGCTTCCTTGGTGATCTGCACATCGTGCACATGCGATTCGCGGATACCAGCTGCCGTAATCTCGACAAACGCTGCCTTGGCATGCACATCGTCAATCGTGGCACAGCCGAGATAACCCATGCTGGAACGCAGGCCGCCCATCAGTTGATGGATGACCGCCGTCACCGGCCCCTTGGTGGGCACACGACCTTCGATCCCTTCGGGCACGAGCTTTTCGACGTTGGATTCGTTTTCCTGGAAGTAGCGATCCGAAGACCCCTTCTGCATCGCGCCCAGACTGCCCATGCCGCGATAGGACTTGTAGGCACGCCCCTGGAACAGCACCGTCTCGCCCGGTGCCTCTTCGGTGCCGGCGAACAAGCCGCCGAGCATCACGGTATGCGCACCCGCCGCAATCGCCTTGGAGATGTCGCCAGAGAAGCGGATACCGCCATCGGCAATCAGGGGCACGCCACTGCTGGCAAGAGCGTTGGCCACATTATCCACGGCGGTGATCTGCGGGACGCCCACACCAGCAACGATACGCGTGGTGCAAATCGAACCAGGGCCGATACCTACCTTGACCGCATCGGCACCATGATCGACCAGGGCACGCGCCGCATCACCCGTCGCAATATTGCCGCCAATCACTTCGATCTGCGGATAGTTCTTCTTGACCCATTCAACGCGCTTGAGCACGCCCTGTGAATGACCATGCGCCGTATCGACGACGATCACATCGACGCCCGCCTCAGCCAGCGCCGCAACACGTTCCTCCGTCCCCTCGCCGACACCGACGGCCGCACCGGCACGCAGGCGGCCATGCTCATCCTTGGCGGCGAGCGGGTAGTCCGAAGATTTCTGGATATCCTTCACGGTCATCAGACCGCGCAGTTCCCAGGCATCGTTGATCACCAGTACGCGCTCAAGACGATGCTTGTGCATCAACGCCTTGGCCTCGTCCGTCGTGGCGCCTTCCCTGACGGTTACCAAACGGTCGCGCGGCGTCATGATGTTGCCGACGGTCTCGTCGTAACGCGTTTCGAAACGCAGATCACGGTTGGTGACAATGCCGACAATCTTGCCGTTCTCGACGACTGGCAGACCTGAAATTCTGTGCATACGCGTTAACTGCAGCACCTCGCGTACCGTCATGGTCGGGGGAATCGTGATCGGGTCCTTAAGCACGCCAGACTCATAGCGTTTGACCTTGGCCACTTCGGCAGCCTGCTCCTTTGGCTCCAGATTCTTGTGAATGATGCCGATCCCGCCTTCCTGCGCCAAGGCAATAGCGAGCCGTGCCTCGGTCACGGTATCCATCGCCGCAGAGACCAGCGGCATGTTCAGCTTGATCTTGCGCGTCAGGCGCGTGCTCAGGGAAACGTCGCGTGGAAGAATCGCCGAATGGGCGGGGACGAGGAGAACGTCGTCGAAGGTGAGAGCCTTCTGGAGAAGTCGCATGCTGTTATCCTTGTATCCAAATCGACATTATACGTGCCACCCAAACCCCGGGCAAACCACTCTTTCAACCGAGGTAAACCATGCACTTTTATCGCTGCATCACCCTAATCACACTGAGTTTTTTGCCAGCCATTGCTATGTCCCAGGTCTTTTCGTGGAAGGACGAAAACGGCAAGGTTCACTATGGCGATCGTCCCCCGGCCAGCAAGCAGGCAGACTCGCGCAAGCTTGCTGCCCCACCGCCGGTGGATGCCGAAGCCAATCGCAAGGCATTGGTTGAGCGTCAATTTGCCGAGCGGGAAAAGCAGCAAAAATCTCAGGAAGAAGCCAAAAAAACGCAGGAAAATCAAGCCCAGACCAAAGAGCGCGAGGCCAACTGCCAACAGGCCAGGAGCAATCTGGCGGCGGTCGAATCCGGTCAGGTACGTTTTAGCGTGGACGCAAAAGGTGAGCGGGTTGCACTGGATGGCGCCGTCCGTGATGCCGAAATCGCCAAGGCACGCAAAGCCGTCGATAGCTGGTGCTCACCGCCCCCCAAGCCAGCGGCAAAGTAACTACTCTTCAGCCGCGCCGCCGCCCTTTTTCATGACTTTGCCCTCGGCGGCACGCTGCTTGCGAACTTCCTTGGGGTCGGCAATCAGCGGCCGATAGATCTCGACACGATCACGGTCACGCAGCACGGTATCCAGTTTCGCCAGTTTGCTGTAGACGCCAAACTTCCCCTTGGTCAGATCGATTTCGGGGTATTTCCCGATCAGACCGGAAGCCTCGATGGCCTGTTGCAGGCTGGCGCCGGGTGGCAGATGCAGCAACACGGTTTCCTGCTTCTCCGGCAGGGCATAGATCACTTCGATTTGAATGTTGTCAGCCGTAGACATGATGGGCACGCTTGACGAATGAGTCGACGAAAGTAGTGACGATGTGACTAAAGACCGGCCCCAGCGCCTTCTCGAGAATCTTGCTGGAAAACTCGTAGTGCAACTGGAACTCGATCTTGCAGCCCGCGTCGCCCAGCGCCGTGAAGCGCCAGCCGCCATCGAGGCGACGAAACGGACCTTCACGCAAGGTAATGTTCATCCAGTGCGGCGGCTCCTTGGCATTTTCCGTCGCAAAGTGGGCCTTGATGCCGTGGTAGTTCACATGGATCCGTGCGGCCGTATGCTCGGTCGTGCGCGAAAGTAGTTCCGTACCACCGCACCAGGGCAGAAATTTCGGATAGTCCTCGACGCGATCAACCAGCTCGAACATCTGCTCGGGCGTGCGGGGAATCAAAACCGATTTCTCTACAAGGGCCATGCCAGGAGGGGGTCAGGGAATCTGCGGGGCTGCTTTAGAATGGCCGGATTCTACCCCGCACGAACTTTCCACCATGAGCATCGCCGAGAACAAAAAAGCCTTTCACGACTACTTTGTCGAGGAACGCTATGAGGCCGGCCTCGTACTGGAAGGCTGGGAGGTCAAGTCAATCCGCGCCGGGCGCGTGCAGATCAAGGAGGCTTACGTCATTGTCAAGGATGGCGAAGTCTGGCTGCTGGGTTGCCACATCAGCCCGCTCACCACCGCCTCGACCCACATCAAGCCCGACCCGGTGCGCACCCGCAAACTGCTCTTGCACGAACGCGAAATCGCCAAACTGATCGGCAAGGTGGAACGCGCCGGCTACGCACTGGTGCCGCTCAACCTGCACTTTGCCAAAGGCCGCGTCAAACTTGAAGTTGGTCTCGCCAAGGGCAAGAAACAATTCGACAAGCGCGAAAGTGAAAAGCAGAAGGACTGGGTAAGAGAGAAAGCCCGCGTGATGCGCGACAAAGTATAGGCACGGGGTTGAGTCCGACCACGATCCTCTGGCTGATCGCCGGCTGCCTGATGCTGCAGCCGCTCTCCACCGACCTGTATCTCGCCTCCCTGCCCCATCTGGGCAAGGACTTCAATGTCAGCCCTGCAGCCGTGCAGCAAACCCTCTCGCTCTTCGTCATCGGCTTCGGCGTGGCCCAATTACTCAGCGGTCCACTGTCGGATCGCTTCGGGCGCCGCCCGGTACTCCTCAGCGGCCTCGTCATTTACGGGCTGGCCAGTCTGGCCTGTACGCTTGCACCCAACCTCAACTGGCTGATCGCCGCGCGCTTTGTCCAGGCGGTGGGCTGCTGCACCGCCGCCGTGGTGGCGCGGGCACTGATCCGCGATGCCTTCACGCCGACCGAGGGCGCCAAGGTGCTGACCAAGGCCAGCTCCCTGCTCGCGCTGGCACCGCTGATTGGCCCGGTATTGGGGAGTTATCTGCAAGTCGGCTTTGGCTGGCGGGCCGCCTTTGTTTTCCACACCGTCTTTTGCCTGATCCTCGGTGTGGCAGCCTGGCGCTATTTCAAGGAAACCAATCTCCATCCGAATCTGGAGGCTGTCCGCCTGCGCGTCTTGCTCGCCACCTATCGCCGTATCGCCAGCGCCGACTTTTTCTGGGCCTACACCCTGCCGGGCGCACTTTCGTATGCGGCGATCTTTACCTTCATCTCGGGTTCCGCCTTCGTGCTGATCGAGGTACTGGCCGTCCCCACCGAGTATTACGGCTACTGTTTTTCGTTTGGCGTCTCCGGCTACCTAATCGGCACACTGGTATGCCGCTGGCTGCTCACCCACATCGGGCTGGCCCGGGCCATGACCATCGGCACCACACTGTCGCTATTCGCCGGACTACTGTTCGCCAGCCTGATACTGGCCGGCGTGCATCACTGGACCGTGGTGGTGGGCTGCCTGTTCCTGACCATGGGCGCACACGGCATCAACTTCCCGTGCGCACAAACCGGCGCGGTGGCGCCCTTTCCACGCGAGGCCGGCGCGGCCGCCGGGCTGCTGGGTTTCATCACCATGGTGGTCGCACTTGCGACGGGCACCTGGGTCGGCATCAGCCACAACGGCACCCTGCTGCCGCTGGCGCTCACCTCAGCGACCATCGGCATTTTGCTGTTCGGCAGCGGCTGGGCGTTACGCCACCACCGCCAGGCTCACGCCATCGACTGAATCGATCAGCCCTTGCGGCCCAGCACCGACTTCAGGGCTTCCTGCAGGTCGCCCGGAATCAGGATGGTCTTGGCGTTGGCCGACTCGGCCAGCTTGCTCATCGCCATGATGTATTTCTCACCCAGCAGGTAGCGCATCGGGCCGTCCTGATCGCCAATCGCCGTGGTGACGCGACGGATCGCTTCGGCACTCGCTTCGGCCAGCGTCACCTGGGCGGTCGCATCGCGCTTGGCCGATTCCAGCCGCGCCTCGGCTTGCAGAATCATCGACTGCTTTTCGCCCTCGGCGCGAGTGATCATCGCCTTACGCTCACGCTCGGCGGACGCCTGCATTTCCATCGCCTTCTGCATCGACATCGAGGGCTTGATGTCCTGAATCTCGACCGACTTGACGGTCAGGCCCCAGTCGATGGCCTCGTCGGCAATCGATTCGCGCAACCGCGCCTTGATCATGTCGCGGTTCGACAGCGCTTCGTCGAGTTGCATCTCGCCGATGATCGAGCGCAGCGTCGTCATGATCATGTTGCGGATCGCTTCGGAGAAATCCGTCACGCCATACACGGCCTTGATCGGGTCGGTAATCTTGATGAAGGCGATGGCATTGGTGACGATCACCGCGTTGTCGCGCGTGATGACCTCCTGCTCCTGCACGTCGAGGATGATGTCCTTGGTGACGAGCTTGTAGGCGACGTTGTCGAGGTAGGGAATGATGATGTTGAGGCCCGGCAGCAAGGTGCCGTGGTACTTGCCGAGCCGCTCGACGATCCACTCCTCGCCCTGCGGCACGATACGCACACCCTTGGCCAGCGTGATGCCGGCAAAGACCAGCAATGCAATCACGAAAAACATCATGTCACCCATGTTCAGATCCTCCCGACCTTGAGAAAACTGCCTTCGACGTCGAGTACCTTGACCCGCTCGCCGCTTTTGATCGCCTCATCGGCGATGCACTCCCAGACATCCGCCCCGAGGATCGGTTTCTGGAAACGTACCTGCCCTTTGGTGAAGGGGGCCACATCATGCACCAGCACGCCGACCTCGCCGACCACGTTCGCGTCCGACATGCCAATCCGCGTCTTGTGCATGTTCGGCTTGAACACTTTGAACCAGCCGGCAACGAGCGCCAGAGAAACGATCAGCCACAAGCCGAGTTGTGCGGTCAGGCCAATCGCGGCAACAGCCACTGCCAGCGCCACCACCAACGCCCCGAGGCCAAACCAGATCAGCACAAACGAGGGCACCGCCAATTCGGCGAGAATCAACGCGATGCCGCCCACTGCCCAATGCCACCATGCCAGGTCCATGCGTTCGCTCCTCTATCGGTGCCGATTTTCAGCGATTCATTATGCCGGACATTCTTTGCCGACGCATTTCAAACAGACAAATGGCGGCAGCGGCCGAAACATTCAGGGATTCGTTTCCCGGCGCCAGCGGAATCGTTGCACGCTGACAGGCAGCAGCAATCAACTCGGGCGAAACGCCCTGCCCTTCGCTGCCGAATAGCCAGGCCGTCGGCTGGTTATAGGCAAGTGCGTAGAGGGGCTCCCCATCATGCGCCACAGCGGCCACGGATATCCCCGGATAATCGTTCAGGAAGGCCTGCAGGTCTACTTGCTCACGAATGCGCAGCCCGAAGTGAGCGCCCTGCCCGGCGCGCAACACGCGCGGCGACCACGCCCCGGCGCAGCCCGTACCCAACAGCACATCCTGCACCCCGGCGGCAGCGGCAGTACGCAGGAGCGTGCCCACATTACCGGCGTCCTGCACGGCATCAAGCAGCAGGCAATCGTCCGTAATCGGAAAAGTCGGCGCTGGCAGGACGGCGATGCGCGCCAAAATACCCACCGGATGAGCCAGTTCGCTCAGTTCGCGGAACAGGGCATCGCGCAGGCAAAGCACCGGCACCGCCGCAACACGCGCCAGCAACGCACCAACCTCTGGATTGTCCAGCGCCGATTCACTGACGGCCATCAGATCGGGAACCACCTCTTTGTCCAAGGCGGCCGTGACGAGATGCGGGCCGTCCAGCAAGGCACGGCCGTCTTCGCGCGAGCGCCGCACACCGCACGCGAGCGCCCGCAGTTCCTTGAACGTCGGGTTGTCGCGCGAGGTAATCGTCTTCATGCGAACAAGGCCAGTTGCTCACGCACCGGCGCAAAGCTGCGGCGATGCACCGGGCTTGGCCCGAAGCGACGCAAAGCTTCCAGATGCGCCGCCGTGCCATAGCCCTTGTGTCGGTCAAAGCCGTACTCGGGGAATTGCGCATGCAATGTCAGCAAGCCGGCATCACGCACGGTTTTGGCGAGGATCGAAGCGGCTGAAATTTCCGCGACGCTGGCATCGCCACCGATGATCGCCCGGGCCGGTAGCGAAAGCTTGGGGCAGCGATTGCCATCAATCAGCACTTCGCTCGGCGTCAGCGTCAAGCCCGCCACGGCACGTTGCATGGCCAGCAAGGTGGCCTGCAGAATATTAATGCTGTCGATCTCGTCGACACTCGCTTCGGCCACGCACCACGCCAAGGCTTTGGCACGAATTTCCACAGCCAGTTTTTCACGGCGTGCGGCGGAAAGTTTCTTGGAGTCGTTCAGACCGGCGATGAGATTGGCCGGATCAAGGATGACAGCCGCCGCAACCACCGGCCCGGCCAAGGGGCCACGACCGGCTTCATCGACACCGCAAATCATCATGCGGGCAACAGCGAAATGATCGCCGCGGCCGCTTTCTCGGCGGTGTCCTGCTGCAGCAGACGGTGCATGTCATGAAAGGCCGCTTCCATCTCGGCCTTGCGCGCCACATCATCGACCAGCGCATGCAATGCCTCGGCCAGCTTTTCCGGCGTGGCCTCGTTTTGCAGCAGCTCCGGCACAAGGAAGCGGCCGGCAAGAATGTTCGGCAAACCCACCCACGGCTGGTAGCGCATGCGCTTCATGAGTTGCCACGACCAAGACGACATGCGATAGGTAATCACCATCGGCGCCTTGAGCAGCGCAGCTTCGAGGGTGGCCGTGCCACTGGCGACAAGCGCCACGTCGGCGGCGGCCAGTGCGTCCTGCGCATGGCCGAACAGCAGCTTGATCGGCCGCTCCTGCGCCTCCAGCTTCCACAAGGCCGTTTCAAAAATGTCGCGTGTCTCGCGCGACACCAGCGGCACAAGGAACAGCGCATCGGGGTGCTGCTCATGCAGAAGCACTGCCGTGCGAATGAAGGTTTCCGCCATGTACTGCAACTCGGACTGGCGGCTGCCGGGCAGTAAAGCGAAGATCGGGCGGCGGGTGGGCGACAGGTTCAAACGCTCACGCGCGGCGCTGCGACTGACGTCCAGCGGCAACACGTCGGCCAGCGGATGGCCCACGTAGGTCACGTCCAGTCCGGTTTTCTCATACAGCGGCGGCTCGAAGGGAAACAGCGCCAACAGGCGGTCGCAGGAGCGTGCAATCTTGCCGACACGCCCGCCGCGCCAGGCCCAGACCGACGGGCTGACGTAATGCACGGTGCGAATGCCTGCGTTTTTCAGTTTGCGTTCCAGCCAGAGGTTGAAATCCGGCGCATCCACACCGATGAAGACATCCGGCTTTTCGTCCAGCAGGCGGGCGAGCAACTGGCGACGCACCCGCGTGATTTCGCGGTAGTGCCGCAACACCTCGGCATAGCCTCGCACCGCCAGCGTCTCGGATGGCCACCAGGCATCAAAACCAACGCGCTGCATCTTCGGCCCGCCAATACCGCAAAAATCGGCGCTGGGAAAACGGCGCTTGAGGGCTTCGATCAGGTGGGCGGCCAGCAAATCACCGGAGGCCTCGCCCGCCACAATGGCAATACGTGTCATGGGGCGTTCAGCGAATAATGCCGCGTCCGGGAGCTGCAAGAAAATCGGACAATACCGTTACCTCATCAAGACCCTCGGCCGTAATTTGCGCCGTCGCCTCTTCGAGCTTGAGTCCGTTGCGATACAGCGCCTTGTAGGCGCGCTTCAGCGCCGCGATTGCATCAGCAGAGAATCCGCGCCGCTTCAGGCCCTCACTGTTGATGCCGTGTGGCGCCGAAGGATTGCCGGAGGCGGTGACATAGGGCGGCAGATCCTGCAACAGGATCGTGCCCATCGCCGTCATGCTGTGCGCACCGATGCGCACGAACTGATGCACGACGGTAAAACCACCGAGAATCGCCCAGTCGCCCACCTGCACATGCCCGGCCAATTGGGCATTGTTGGCAAAAATCGTCTGGTTGCCGACCTGGCAATCATGCGCGACATGCACGTAGGCCATGATCCAGTTGTCGTTGCCGACGCGTGTCGCACCGGCATCCTGAATCGTGCCGCGGTTGAAGGTGCAAAACTCGCGAATGGTATTGCGATCACCGATTTCGAGCGTGGTCGGCTCGCCGGCGTATTTCTTGTCCTGCGGCTGCTCGCCCAGCGAAGCAAACTGGAAGATGCGGTTCTCACAGCCGATCTTCGTCGGCCCGTTGATGACGACATGCGGCCCGATCCAGGTGCCATCGCCGATCTCGACGCCCGCACCAATCACCGAATAGGCGCCGATCTCGACGTTATCGCCCAATCGTGCGCCCGCATCGACCAATGCGGTGGGATGAATCGCCGTGGCCATTGTTTACGCTTCCAGCTTGCGAACCGTACACATCAGTTCGGCTTCGGCAGCAATCTGTCCATCGACCTTGGCTTGTGCCGCAAACTTCCAGACCCCGCGCTTGCAGACGATGATGGAAACCTCGATGATCAACTGGTCGCCGGGGCTGACCGGACGCTTGAAGCGCGCGCCATCAATGCCGGCAAAGTAATACACCGACTTGTCGTCCGGCTTACCGCCCATGCTCTTGAACGACAGGATCGCCGCCGTCTGCGCCATCGCCTCGATGATCAGTACGCCAGGCATCACGGGGTGGTGCGGATAATGGCCGGGGAAAAACGGCTCGTTCATGCTGACATTCTTGAGCGCCGTAATACGCTCGTTCGGCACCACGTCCAGCACGCGATCCACCAGCAGGATGGGATAACGATGGGGGAGATATTCAAGAATCTGGTGGATGTCCATCGTCGTTGGTGCGGCAGGGGCGGTCATGCTTTCTTCTCCAGCATATTTTCAAAATGAGCCAGGCGCTTTTCAAGGGCGCGTATTTTATCGGCCATCGCATCCAGATGGCGCAAGCGGGCAAAGTTCTTCTGCCAGTCGTCGTGCGCCATGAAAGGCACGGTTCCGGTGTAACTGCCGGGTACCGTAATCGATTTGGTGACCAGCGTACCCGCCGAGACATGCACGTTGTCGGCCAAGGTTAGATGGCCGAGAATGATCGCGCCGCCACCCGCCGTACAGCCAGCGCCGACTTTTGCACTGCCGGCGATGCCGACGCAACCGGCCAGCGCCGTATTTTTGCCAATTCGGACGTTGTGACCAATCTGGATCTGGTTGTCGAGTTTGACGCCATCCTCGATCACCGTGTCCTCCAAGGCACCGCGATCGATTGTCGTATTCGCACCGATCTCGACATCGTCGCCGACCAACACGCGACCGGTCTGGGCGATTTTGACCCAGGTCTCACCGTCTTTGGCGAAACCAAAGCCATCGGAACCGATCACCGCGCCTGCATGGATAATCGCGCGCCGGCCAATGCGGCAGCCAGGATAAATCGCCACCCCTGGGTACAGCACACTATCAGCGCCGATCTCGACGTCACGGCCAATCCAGCAATGCGCTCCGATGCTGACCGATGACGGCACGGGTGATTCGACGACGGCGGAAGCATGGATGCCCGGCACCGGCATGGGGACATCGGATAGCCACTGCGAAACACGGGCAAAGTAGAGGTAAGGCTGTGGTGTCACAATCGCAGCAGCCGGGCAAAGCTCAGCCATCTCGGCCGCGAGGATGACCGCGCCGGCCTTGGTTGAACTCAACTGTCCGCGATATTTCGGGTTGGCGAGAAAGCTGAGTTGCTGCGCACCCGCCGACTCCAGTGTGGCAAGCCCGCAAACCTCCTGCGCGCCATCACCCTTCAGTTCGCCGCCGAAGCGCGCAACAATCTCCGCTAAGCTACGCGCCACGACGCAGGCTTATTTTGCGCCAGCGCCGTCGCCGAGCGCCTTGATGACCTTGTCGGTAATGTCGATACGCGAGCTGAAATAAACTGCTTCCTGTACGATCAAATCGTATTTTTCCGCCTCGGCGATCTGCTTGATCACCTTGTTGGCACGTTCGAATATTGCTGCCATTTCCTCATTCTGGCGGAGGTTCAGGTCTTCCTTGAATTCGCGCTGCTTGCGCTGAAAATCGCGGTTCAAGTCACCAAACTCCCGCTCTTTGGATTTGCGCTCACCTTCTGATATCGTCATGCCATTTTTATCCATGCTCTCCTGCATGGACTGCAGGCGCTTGGACAACTGTTGCAGCTCCTGATCGCGTCGTTCGAACTCTTTCTCGATCTTCTGCTTGGCCTTTTTGGCTTGAGGCGACTCGTTGACAACGCGCTGGCCATTTACAAAACCAAGCTTGAATTCTGCGAAAGCCGGCGTTGCCAGCAAGGCAATCAACAGCGGAATAAGGGATTTCAACATCGTGCTCATTATTTCTCCTACTTAGAACATAGAACCCATCTGGAACTGGAGGCGCTGAGTTTGATCGCCATCCTTCTTCTTAAGTGGTTGTGCAAGACTGAACTTAAGTGGCCCTAAAGGTGAGGTCCACGCCAATGACAAGCCCGCGCTATACCGCATGTCACCAACTTTTACTTTTTGATCAACCCCCCAGACCCAACCGAGATCGGCAAATGCCCCCAAACGTAATGACTTATCCATTCCTCCACCTGGCATCGGAAATAGATACTCTGCATTAGCAACAAATCGTCGATCTCCACCAAGGCGATCTCCCGTTATAGGATCAGTCTCCCCAAGCGATCCGGACTTAAAACCACGAACAGACCCAACGCCTCCGGCATAGTAGTACTTATAGAACGGTAGTGGGCGGTCTCCCAAGCCACCCCCAACGCCAAACTCTCCGTTCAGCATCAAGGCTTGGCTACGTCCGAGTGGGAAATATTGCTTGTACTGAGCATTCGTACGGTAATACTTCAATGAGCTCCCGACCCCAATCTCCCCGCCCAAGCTAGCAACATAACCACTCATAGGGAACAATCGACTATCAAGAGTGTCCTTAGACCAACCGACTGTCCCGATTAACCCAGTTAGATCATCACCATACTTGGCAATAAAATTCTTAAAGCGGGCTGGAGTATTCACGGTTTGCTTTAGCCTTGTACTATCAAAAGCAAGCCCGAAATTTACAAAATCATCATCACCGATCGGATACCCATAACGTACCCCACCACCCAGCGACTTAGTTCCGTAGGCTGCTACCGTCAAGGAGTCGGTATTAGTATCCTTGAAATAGACATCAAACCCTCGGCTGATTCCGTCCACCGTGTAATAGGGATCTGTATACGAAAATGAGTAGAGCTTATTAATCTTGCTGGTGTTGAAACCAACCCCAACATGCTTTCCGCTACCAAACAGATTTTGCTGCTGTACTGAGCCAGAGAACACCACACCTTCCGAGCTTGACAAACCAGCACCAAGCATCATGTTACCTGTAGGTTTCTCCTTAACATTTACATTCAGATCCACTTGGTCCGTCGTACCCGCTACAGCAGGAGTCTCGACTGTAACCTCGTCGAAATAGCCCAAACGCTCAACGCGCGCGCGCGACTTATTAATCTTTTCACCGTCATACCACGCTGCCTCCATCTGACGCATTTCCCTGCGAATCACTTCGTCACGTGAGCGTGTATTGCCCTGCACCTGAATACGGCGAACATATACACGACGTCCCGGATCGACGAAGAGGGTAAAGGCCACCTGCTTCTTTTCCTTGTCAATTTCTGGAGCTGCATTGACGTTGGCAAAGGCATAACCATCGTTCGACAAACGCTCGCTGATCGCTTTGGTCGTTGCCGTCACCTCTTCCCGCGAAAAAAGTTTGCCCGGCTTGATCGTCACCAGCTTGAGCAACTGATCTTCCGGCAACAACAACTCGCCGGCTAGCTTGACCACCGAAACGGAATACTGATCGCCTTCGTTGATGTTGACGGTGATGTAGATATCCTGCTTGTCGGGTGAGATGGAAACCTGGGTGGATTCGATATTGAACTCAATATAGCCACGATCAAGGTAATGGGAACGCAGCGTTTCCAAGTCGCCAGAGAGTTTCTGCTTGGAATACTGGTCGTTCTTTGTGTACCAAGTCAGCCAGCCGGGTGTCGTCAGGTTAAAAAACTCAAGGAGATCTTTTTCCTTGAAAGCCTTGGCACCCACAATATTAATCTGGCGGATCTTGGCGATCTCGCCTTCATCCACTGCAAAGGTAATGCCAACCCGATTCCGCTCCAGCGGCGTCACCGTCGTCGTCACTTGCGCCGCATAGTGTCCTTTAGACAGATATTGTCGCTTAAGTTCCTGTTCAGCGCGTTCAACCACCGAGCGATCGAAGATGCGCGATTCAGATAAACCAACCTCGCGCAGACCTTTTTTTAGCTGCTCTTTGTCGAAAGCCTTGGTGCCAACAAACTCAATCGATGCAATTGCAGGTCGCTCCTCGATCAGTACGACCAGCACATCTCCTTCGACTTCGAGACGTACATCCTTAAAGAAACCTGTACCGAAAAGCGCCTTGATCGCCTGAGCCGCTTTGTCCTCGGTCAATGTATCGCCTACCTTGACCGGCAAATAGCTGAAAACGGTGCCGGCCTCGGTGCGCTGGATGCCCTCGACACGAATATCGCGGACAACAAAGGGACTGAAAGCAAGGGCACTCGCACTGATCAGCAGTGCCACCAAGCCAGCAAAAAACGGGAATGTGAATTTCATGCGTCAGCCAGAAATCAGACGATTGATGTCGTTGTAAAACGCGAGGGCCATCAACAGGGCGAGAAGCGTAAGACCAATCTGCTGGCCTATTTCCATGATCCGTTCGGAAAGAGGACCGCCCTTGATCACCTCCGCGAGATAATACATTAAATGCCCGCCATCCAGCACCGGAATAGGCAGCAAGTTCAACACGCCAAGGCTGATGCTGATCAGTGCCAGAAAGCGCAAATAATGCTCGATACCCATGCGCGCCGACTGACCGGCATAGTCTGCGATGGTGACCGGTCCCGAGATATTCTTCAGCGAAAGTTCGCCCATCAGCATGCGCCCCATCATGCGCAGGCTTAACACCGAGGTTTCCCAGGTTTGCGTAAAGGCTCGGTGCATCGACTCGACCGGACCGTAACTGACGGTCACCCAGGCACTACGGCGCAACTCGGGATCATCGCGCACAGCAATTCCAATACGTGCACGGGGGTTTGATTCCCCTTCCGCAGCCGCCATCAGCTCAGGTGTCACCCTGAACTCCAGTTGCTGCCCGCCACGTTGCACGGCCAGCACAATCTCACGCGCCCCGGCTTCACGAATCCCCTGCGCCAGCACATGCCAACCGCTGACCGGCTGACCATCCAGCGCCGTCACCCGATCCCCCGGTAACAGCCCGACTGCTTCGGCGGGAGATCCGGCTTGAATATTACCCAGCACGGCCGGCAAATCGGGACGCATCAGGCGCAGTCCAAGCGGCTGCATGATGTCTCCCTCCAGCGCATCGCCTGACAAATACGTGGTATCGAGCCGATGAATGGCTATCGCCCCCTGCGCATTGATGGTTTCGAGGGCGATGACCTCACGGTTCAAGGCACGCTGCAGCACTTCCCAGCGAAACTCCGACCAGGTGTTCACCGGAATGCCGGAGACCCTGCGTGCCGTCTCGCCAGCGCCGACTTTTGTCATGGCGGCCACCGTACCAACGGGCGGGCTTGCCAGTATCGGCCGAGGTTCCTCGACCCCCTGCATGAACAGAAACCAATAAAGGACCACCGCCAGCATGAGATTCGCCAGGGGGCCGGCCACCACGATCAGGCTACGTCGCCCCACGGACTGGCGGTTAAAGGCACGATGGACCTCTTCGGGAGCCACCTCGCCCTCCCGTTCGTCGAGCATCTTGACGTAGCCGCCGAGCGGA
The DNA here is from genome assembly GCA_030824115.1 of Rhodocyclaceae bacterium. Taxonomy (GTDB): domain Bacteria; phylum Pseudomonadota; class Gammaproteobacteria; order Burkholderiales; family Rhodocyclaceae; genus Sulfuricystis. The sequence continues at coordinate 18,988 of JAVBYI010000022.1, forward strand.
AACACCGACACGGTCCATTCTGTTTCATCCTTGCCCCAGCGCCGCAACCACAAGGGGCGCCCAAAGCCAACGGAGAAGCGCAGGATTTTCACATTGCACCAGCGCGCTGCCGTGTAGTGCCCCAATTCGTGAACCGTAATCAGCACACCAAGGGCCAACACAAACGCCCCGAGTACCCAGACCGCACCGCCGATGTTCATCAGGCGCGACGCTCGATCAACTCGTGAGCCACACTTCTTGCCTGCGCATCGGCAGCCAGGATGGTCGGCAGATCAATTGCTGCGCTCGGCTCGATCACATCGAGCGTGGCGGCAATGATGTCGGCAATGGCCAGAAAGGGCAGACGTTCCTCAAGGAAGGCGGCGACTGCGACTTCATTGGCGGCATTCAGCACTGTCGGTGCGATGCCCCCTGCGCGCAAAACGCGATAGGCCAGCGCCAGACAGGGGAAGCGCTCAAAGTCCGGGCGTTCGAAATTAAGTTGAGCAATCGCCGGCAGGTCCAGAGGTGCAACGCCCGCGTCAATGCGCACTGGCCAGGCGAGCGCATGGGCAATTGGCGTACGCATGTCGGGATTGCCCAGCTCGGCCAGCACCGAGCCATCCACATACTGAACGAGTGAGTGGATGACACTCTGCGGGTGAATCACGACTTGGATCTGCTCGGGCGTCAGGTTAAACAGCCAACGCGCCTCAATCACCTCCAGGCCCTTGTTCATCATGGTGGCCGAATCGACCGAAATCTTGCGCCCCATCGACCAGTTGGGATGCGCACAGGCTTCGGCCGGCGTCACCTGCCGCAAACGCTCCAACGGTGTCGTACGGAAAGGCCCGCCGGATGCCGTCAGCAGAATATGGCGCACGCCAACACGTGCTGGATCACCTGCATAGTCGGCTGGCAGGGACTGGAAGACCGCGTTGTGCTCACTGTCGATCGGCAGCAGAACCGCCCGATGGCGCCGCACCTCATCCATAAACAGGGCACCGCCCATCACCAGCGCTTCTTTATTCGCCAGCAGGATTCGCTTGCCGGCACGCACGGCGGCCAGCGTCGGCTGCAAACCTGCCGCACCCACAATTGCTGCCATGACGGCATCCACTTCCGGCAGGGAGGCCACCCTTTCCAGCGCCGCAGGGCCGGCCAGCACCTCGGTCGCCAGGCCATTGGCACGCAAACGCTCGGTGAGACCAGCGACATCCTTGCCATCCCCCACCACGGCAAAGCGCGGCCGATGTTGCAGACACTGCGTGAACAGCACTTCGATGCGGCTATTGCCGGTCAAGGCAATGACTTCATACCGATCCGGGTGACGCGCCACCACATCGAGCGTGCTGACACCGATCGATCCGGTTGCCCCAAGAATGGTCAGTTTTTGGCGTGTCATCGGCTCACCAGCAACAAGGCCAGCGCCACGACCGGCAAGGTCGACGTCTGGCTGTCAATACGATCAAGAATGCCACCATGCCCGGGCAGCAACTGACTACTGTCCTTCATGTTCGCCTGACGTTTGATCATCGACTCAAACAAGTCGCCCGCAACGCTCAAGGCCGTCAGCAACAGTAGCGCGCCAGCCATTAAAGAAGGCGTTACGTCAGTGGTCGCCGGCAGCAGATCAGCAACCCAAAGGCCATAGATCATCACGCCGACCACCGCACCCGCAACCCCCTCCCAAGTCTTGCCCGGACTAATCGCTGGTGCCAGTTTATGTTTGCCGAAGGCGCGTCCGGTGAAGTAAGCGGCGATATCTGCAATCCAGACCAGCGCCATCACAGCAAGCAACAACATCGGACTGCGGCCATGCAGATCCACCAATGCAGCCCAGGTCGGCACCAGCAGCACCCAACCCACCAGATACCCTGAGGTGCCGATGGAACGTCGTGTGACCAACCAGAACGGCACCAAGCCCAACCAGAACAGAGCCGCAATTGCCCAAAGGACGGGAAAGCTGTCCGCAGGACGAAGCCACAACACCATGCAGGAAATCAGCACCAGGCCGGCAAACATCTTGCGCGAATAGCGGCCAGCCTTCATCAGCCCCGCCCACTCCCAAGACGCCAGGGTCGTGATCAGGGCAAACACCAGCGCAACCGCCACCGAGGGGAGCAGGAACAGGACAGCCAGAAATCCTGCAACAAGGAGCAGCGCGGTGATGACCCGCGCCCCTAGTTCACTGGGCATTGCGGAAAAAAGTCGGCGCTGGCACGACGGCAGCGTCCACCGCAAGCAGTTGCTCGCTAGTACGGCCGAAGCGACGCTCCCGCTGACGGAAACTGCCGATAGCATCATCGAGCGCCGTCGCATCGAAATCCGGCCAGAACTTGTCCGTGAAATACAGTTCGCTATACGCCAGTTGCCAGAGCAGGAAGTTGCTGATGCGCTGCTCACCGCCCGTGCGGATGAACAGGTCGGGTTCCGGTGCGTAGCTCATCGACAGAAACGGCGCCAGATCGGACTCGGTATATTCGCCCGCCTTTTCAGGATAGGCGAGTGCCAGTCCATTGATAGCCTGCATCAGATCCCAGCGCCCACCATAGTTGGCGGCGATGGTCAGCGTCAGCTGCTTATTTTCGGCCGTGACGTTTTCACCACGGCGAATCAGATCGATCAGGCGGGGCTCAAATGCAGAAAGATCCCCCACCACGCGCAAGCGAACGCCGTTGGCATGCAGGCGCCCGATCTCGCGCTCCAGCGCCGCAACGAAGAGATTCATCAGAAAACCCACCTCTTCCGGCGGGCGCCGCCAGTTTTCCGAGCTGAAGGCAAACAGCGTCAGGTATTCAATGCCACGCTCAATGCACGCCTTGACCATTTCGCGCACCGTGTCCACGCCCTGCTTGTGGCCCGCCACACGCGGCAGCATGCGCTTTTTCGCCCAGCGACCATTGCCGTCCATGATGATCGCCACATGGCGCGGCACAGCCACAGACTCGGGGATGGCAGTCGTCGTACTGGCGAACATGGAAATAAAGGCAGACGGCCTAGACGGCCATCAGATCCTTTTCCTTTTCGGCCAGCAGCTTATCCACTTCGGCGACATACTTGTCGGTCAGTTTTTGGACATCATCCTGGGTACGACGCTCGTCGTCCTCAGAGATTTCATGCTTCTTCAGCGCATCCTTGAGGTGCGTATTGGCATCGCGGCGCAGATTGCGGATCGCAATCTTGGCATTCTCACCTTCATGCTTGACGACCTTGATCAGATCGCGGCGACGCTCTTCGGTCAGCATCGGCATGGGAATCCGCAAAATGTCGCCCTGCGTGGCCGGATTCAGGCCAAGGTCGGATTCTCGAATCGCCTTTTCAACCTTGGCGACCATATTTTTTTCCCAAGGTTGCACACCAATCGTGCGCGCATCGATCAGGGTGATATTGGCTACCTGATTGATTGGCATCGGTGAACCATAGTAGTCAACCTGCACGTGATCGAGCAGGCCCGTGTGGGCACGGCCGGTACGGATCTTGGCCAAGTCATGGACCAGTGCCTCGACGCTTTTCTGCATCTTATGTTCGGCGGTTTTCTTGAGTTCGACAATCATGAAAAACTCCTGCACCTCATCAACAATGTACGAGCGTGCCCTCGTCCTCGCCCATCACGACGCGCTTCAGCGCACCGGCCTTGAAGATCGAAAACACGTTGATCGGCAATTTCTGGTCGCGGCACAACGCGAAGGCCGTGGCGTCCATCACGCCAAGGCTACGGCCAATCGCCTCGTCGAAGCTAATCTTCGTATAGCGTGTCGCGGTCGGGTCCTTCTTCGGATCGGCGCTATAGACGCCGTCCACCTTAGTTGCCTTGAGGACAATCTCAGCGCCAATCTCGGAACCCCGCAAAGCCGCAGCGGTGTCGGTCGTGAAAAACGGATTGCCCGTGCCGCCACCGAAGATGACGACACGCCCCTCTTCCAGGTAGCGAATTGCCTTGCCACGAATGTACGGTTCGACCACTTGCTCGATCGACAGCGCCGACTGCACGCGGGCATTCATGCCAGCCTGACGCATCGCATCGGACAAGGCCATGGCATTCATGACCGTGGCCAGCATACCCATGTAATCGGCGGTGGCACGGTCCATCCCGGAGGATGCACCAGCCATGCCACGAAAGATATTGCCGCCACCGATCACCACGCCGACCTCGACGCCGAGGTCGGTCACCGTCTTGACTTCATTGACGATGCGCCACAAGGTTTCGCGGTTGATACCGTAAGCATCCTCGCCCATCAGGGCTTCGCCCGAGAGCTTGAGCAGGATGCGCTTGTAACTTGGCGTGGCAGCGGTCATGCAGTCTCCTGTTACTTGCGGGCGGCAGCAGCGGCAGCGGCCTGCTCGGCGACTTCGGCAGCAAAGTCATTGACCTTCTTCTCGATGCCTTCGCCAACGATGTAGAGAACAAAGCCGTTGACCTGTGCGCCCTTGGCCTTCAGCAACTGCTCGATCGTCTGCTTGCCGTCTTCTGCCTTGACGAAAACCTGGCCCAGCAGCGTCACGTCTTTCAGATACTTCTGGACGGTGCCTTCGGCGATCTTCTCCAGCATGGCTTCCGGCTTGCCGGACTCACGCGCCTTCTCGATGGCGATGCGACGCTCGGTATCGAGCAGTTCGGCGGGCACGCCCGAGGAATCCAGCGACTTCGGCTTGGAGGCGGCAATGTGCATCGCCAGATCCTTGCCCAACTGCTCGTCACCGCCGGTCAGATCGACCATCACGCCGATCTTGGAACCGCCATGCACATAGGAAGAAAGTTTGCCCTGCGCCTCAATGCGCACAAAGCGGCGAATCGACATGTTCTCGCCGATCTTGCCAACCAGCGCAGAACGCGTCGACTCGACCGTGCCTTCACCCATCGGCAATGCCGACAGTGCTGCCACATCAGCGGGGTTCTTGGTAGCGACCAGTTCGGCGCAGCCCTTGGAAAGCGCGATGAACTCGTCGTTCTTGGCGACGAAGTCGGTCTCGGAGTTCACCTCGACCACCGCGCCCAACTTGCTGTCGGCAGACAGGAACATCCCCACCACGCCTTCAGCCGCCACGCGCGTGGCTGCCTTGGTCGCCTTGTTGCCAAGCTTGACGCGCAAAATTTCCTCAGCCTTGGCCATGTCGCCCGCAGCCTCAGTCAACGCCTTCTTGCATTCCATCATCGGGGCATCGGTCTTCTCGCGCAACTCCTTGACCATGCCTGCTGTAATTTCTGCCATCGTGCTTACTCCTGACCTTCTTCGACTTCGACGAACTCATCGTCGCCAGCCATTTGCTGAACTACTTCGTTGATCGCGGCATTCTTGCCTTCGAGGATGGCATCGGCCATGCCACGGGCGTACAAACGAATGGCGCTCGAGGAGTCGTCGTTACCGGGGATCACATAATTGATGCCGATCGGCGAGTGGTTGGTATCGACCACACCAATCACCGGGATACCCAGCTTGTTGGCTTCGGTAATGGCAATCTTGTGATAGCCGACGTCGATGACGAAAATTGCATCCGGCAGAGCGGCCATGTCCTTGATGCCGCCGAGGCTTTTCTGCAGCTTGGCGAGTTCACGCTGGAGCATCAGGGCTTCTTTCTTGCCAACCTTTTCAAAGGCGCCATCCTCAACCATCTGCTCCATCTCTTTGAGACGCTTGAGCGATACCTTGACGGTCTTGAAGTTGGTCAACATGCCGCCGAGCCAGCGCTCATCCACGAAGGGCATGCCGGCGCGCAGCGCCTCTTCGGCAACGATTTCACGTGCCTGACGCTTGGTGCCAACGAAGAGGACCGTACCGCGCTTGGCGGACATCTTCTTGACAAAGTCCGTCGCCTCGTTGAACTTGGCGAGTGTCTTTTCAAGGTTGATGATGTGAATCTTGTTGCGATGGCCAAAGATGTACGGGGCCATCTTGGGGTTCCAGAAACGGGTCTGGTGGCCGAAATGGATGCCGGCTTCCAGCATCTGGCGCATAGTCGTGCTCATAGTAGGTAAATCTCCGATATGGGTTGTCCGCCACCCGGCTGGTTCCCTACCCCATGGCAGGGCACCCATTCGGTGCCAGGTGTGTGAATTTTGCCGTCCCACAGCAAACCTGCTGCAGAAAAGCAAGCCGCGCATTATAACCATCTGATTGCCTTGGCCTCAAGGCAAATCATCGGTCAGGCAGCATAAGGTTAGAATTCGGCCATGAGCATCATCATCAAAACCCCTGCCGAAATCGAGGCCATGCGGCCTGCCTGCCGTCTCGCTGGCGAAGTGCTTGATTACATAGAACCCTACGTAAAACCCGGGGTCACGACGGCCGAACTCGACCGCCTCTGCCACGATTACATGGTCAATGTACAAGGTTGCATTCCCGCCCCGCTCAACTATGCCCCGCCGGGCTACCCGCCCTACCCCAAGTCGATCTGCGCTTCGATCAACCATCAGGTCTGCCATGGCGTGCCCAATGATCGCCCCTTGAAGCGGGGTGACATCCTCAATCTCGACATCACCACCATCAAGGATGGCTGGCATGGCGACACCAGTCGCATGTTTGCTGTCGGTGAAGGCGTCTCCATCCTCGGCAAACGCTTGATGAAAATCACCCACGAATGTCTTTGGGTGGGTATCGCTGCCGTCAAGCCGGGGGCACGACTCGGTGACATTGGCGCCGCCATCCAGCGCCATGCCGAACAGAATGGTTTCTCCGTCGTCAAGGAGTTTTGCGGCCACGGCATCGGCCGCCGCTTCCACGAGGAACCGCAGGTGCTGCACTACGGCAAGCGCGGCGATGGCATCGAACTGCAGACTGGCATGGTGTTCACCATCGAGCCCATGATCAACGCCGGCAAGGCCGCCGTTTCGGAGTTGCCGGATGGCTGGACCATCATCACCAAGGATCGCAGCCTCTCTGCCCAATGGGAGCACACCCTCGCCATCACGGAAACGGGGGTCGAAGTCCTCACCCTTTCAGCGGGCGCGCCGCCCAACCCCTTCCCGGCGTAAATTTGCTGTCAAGTGCCCGCGCTCACCGATAACGAACTGATCACCCAAAGTCGGCAGGCTTTGCAAAGCGGGCGGGCTGCGTTGTATGCGGCATATGCCGACAAACAGCATCCCGCGACCTTGCTGCACGGTCTGTCCAAACTCGTCGACGGGGTATTGCGCACCATCTGGCGTGAGTTGGCCGTTCCCCGTGACCTTGCCCTCGTGGCCGTCGGCGGCTATGGCCGAGGCGAGCTCTACCCCGCCTCGGATGTCGACCTGCTCATCCTGTTGCCAGACGCTGACAAGGCGCACCATCAGGCCGCACTGGAACGGCTGATCGGCCTGCTGTGGGACATTGGCCTCGATATCGGTCACAGCGTCCGCAGCATCGAAGAGTGCCTGAACGAGGCGACCAACGACATCACCGTACAGACGGCCTTGCTTGAAGCTCGCTTCCTGTGCGGCAAGCGCAGCCTGTTTGCGGACTTTGACACGGCCTTCCATCGACAACTCGATCCGCTGGCCTTTTTCGAGGCCAAGCGACTCGAACAGGACGAGCGTTACGCCAAGCACAACGACACTGCCTACAGCCTTGAGCCCAACAGCAAGGAAAGCCCAGGCGGTTTGCGTGACCTGCAGATCATCCTCTGGGTGACACGTGCCGCCGGCCTCGGCGAACGCTGGCAGCAGCTGGCCAAGACCATTGTGACCACGCCAGCCGAAGCCCGCCAACTGGCGCGTTGCGAAGAATTCCTGCGCCGCGTACGCATTAGTCTCCATCTGCTTGCCCAGCGTCGTGAAGATCGGCTGCTGTTCGACCATCACGAGTCCCTGGCGCAGGCGCTCGGCTTTACGGCCACCGCAACACGCCGTGCCTCCGAAGTCCTGATGCAGCGTTACTACCGCAATGCCAAGCTGGTCACCCAGCTCAATACGCTGGTACTGCTTGATCTGACGGCTCGACTGGAGCACCGGGCGCCCATCCCGCCCATCGAGATCAATCAACACTTTCAGATGACGCATGAGTTGCTCGACATCCGTCGGGACGACATTTTCGAAACAAACCCGCCCGCCCTGCTGGAAAGTTTCCTGCTGCTGTCGCAACGGCCCGAACTCAAAGGCATGACCCCACGCTGCCTGCGGGCCTTGTGGCGTGCGCGTGAGCGCATCGATGCGCGCTTTCGGCGCGACCCGCGCAATCAGGACAACTTCATCGCCCTGTTCCGCGCGCGCCGCGGCTTAACGCATCAGCTCCGGCGCATGAACCAGTTCGACATTCTCGGTGCCTACCTACCCGCCTTCGGTCAAATCGTCGGCCGCATGCAGCACGACCTGTTCCATGTCTATACGGTCGACCAGCACATCCTTCAGGTCGTACGCAACCTGCGGCGCATGTCCCTGCCAGAATTTGCCCACGAGTACCCGTTCTGTTCGCGTCTGATGGCCGGTTTCCCGGAGCGCTGGCGCCTGTTCCTCGCCGCCCTCTTTCACGACATTGCCAAAGGGCGTGGTGGTGACCACTCCAGTCTTGGATCGGTCGATGCACGGCAATTCTGCGGCCAGCACCGCCTCACATCTGCCGATACCGATCTGGTTTGTTTCCTGGTCGAAAAGCATCTCACCATGTCGGCCGTCGCGCAAAAAGAGGATCTTGCCGATCCCGACACCATCGCACGTTTCGCCGCAACCGTCGGCACCAAAGAGCGGCTGACCGCGCTCTACCTGCTCACGGTCTGCGATATTCGCGGCACCAGCCCCAAGGTCTGGAATGTCTGGAAAGCCAAACTACTGGAAGATCTTTTCCGCATCACCCTGCGCTACCTGAGCGGCGAAACCGTCAGCCAACTCGCTGGCCTCGAAGAGCGCCAGGAAGATGCGCGCCGCCTGTTGCGGCTGCGTGGTCTGCGCCCGGAGACCGAAGTACCGTTCTGGCGCGAACTGGATACCGCCTACTTCCTGCGCCAAGACAGCGAGGAAATTTCCTGGCACACCCTCACGCTCTACCACCGTCCGGCCCCGGAAACCCCGGTCGTGCGCGCCCGCATGAATCCTGGTGGCGCCGGTCTGCAGGTGATGATCTACGCACACGATCAGTCTGAGCTGTTTGCGCGCCTGTGCGGCTTTTTTGCGCGTCTCGGCTACACCATTGTCGATGCCAAGATTCACACCACGCGCCACCACTACGCCCTGGATAGCTTCGTGCTGCTCGACACGGCCCGCGACCCCCGCCCCTATCGCGACATGATCGGGCTGATCGATCACGACCTCGCCGAGCACCTGATCAAATCCCCCCCGCTATCGGCCCCGCCGCGTAACCGCATCTCGCGTCAAGTGCGCCATGCCGCCCTGTCCCCGGAAGTCTCGATTCGCGCCGATGAAAGCCGGCGCCAGTGGAATCTGTCGATCACGGCTGCCGACCGCTCCGGACTGCTCTACGACATTGCCCGCACACTGTCCCGGCATGGTGTTACCCTGCACACGGCCAAGATCGCCACCCTCGGTGAGCGCGTCGAAGACACCTTCCTGATCAGCGGCAGCGAACTTGAAAAAACCGCCACACTGGTACGACTGGAACAGGAACTACTGGAAAATCTGCAGATTTAGGGCGAGGAAGCAACCAATGAGCTGGATACGCGAAGAATTCACTTTTCATGACTTGCAGCGCCTGCTGTTCAAGCTGGCCGAGCATGTCAAGGCTTTCCAGGGACTGACCCCCGCCGAGATCAGCGAGCTGCTCGCCCGCGCCGAAAAGTGCAGCTACGTCCCGGATGCCCCGATCGTAAACGAAGGCAGTGCCGGTAACCAGATGTACATCATTCTCGATGGTGAAGCCGTCGTGACCAAGAAAGGGCGAGATGGTCAGATCGAACTGGCGCGCCTGTATTCGGCCGATAGCTTCGGTGAAATGGCCCTGGCGGATAACGAGTCGCGCAGTGCGACGGTCACCGCGATGTCGCCCTGCATTCTGGTCCGTCTCAACGATCAGGTCATGAACGCCAAGCCGGAAATCGGCGTAAAGATCTATCGCAACATTGCCCGCGTAGTATCGGCCCGCCTGCGCCAAGCTGATGAAGCGCTAGCTTGGCGCTTATAAAAAGTCGGCGCTGGCAGGACGGCAGTTAAGCACCCGTAGCGCAAAGGTGCTCGATCACACGACGCACCTGCCCAAGCGACTCCTGCAACACGGCTTCGATCTTCTCAAAAGCAATCGCATTGGCCGAATCACCACGCCCCGCCGCCCAGTTCGCCACCGCGCAAATCGCCGCGTAGGGGGTTTCAAGCTCGCGGGCAAGCACCGCTTCCGGCATGCCGGTCATACCGACGATATCGGCGCCATCACGCTCCAGGCGATTGATCTCTGCGGCCGTCTCAAGTCGCGGCCCCTGCGTCGTCGCATAGACCGCAGCGCCGGACAAGGGCACACCGATGGCATCGCCCGCGCACAGCAGGCGTTCACGCAGACTGCGATCATAAGGCTCGGTGAAATCCACATGGATAACGGGCGACTCGCCGCCGTCGTAGAAAGTTGCCGGCCGGCCCCAGGTGTAGTCGATGATCTGATGTGGCACGACCAGTTTTCCCGTCCCCAGATCAGCCCGAATGCCGCCGACCGAGGCCACTGAAACGATGCCCGTGGCTTTGGCAGCATGCACAAGCGCCCACAGGTTCGCCCGGTAATTCACCCGGTGCGGCGGAATTGAATGGCCATGACCGTGACGGGCCAGGAAAACCACCTCCTGTGAACCGATACGGCCAAACGTCAAGGAACCGGAAGGTTCGCCATACGGGGTGCGTACGACCTCGCGTCGCGCCACCTCCAGACTGGCCAGTTGCGTCAGACCACTACCCCCAATAATTGCCAGCATGTCTTGCCCTTTTCTACCCCGACGGGGGCTCTGTTAGAATGCGCGCCCTTTCCCTAGACTGCGCATTCAGCCGCGCCGCCCATTCCGATGTCTCGTTCCCTGCGCAATATCGCCATTATCGCCCACGTTGATCATGGCAAGACCACCCTCGTTGACCAACTACTCCGTCAGTCCGGCACTTTCCGTGAAAACCAGCAGGTTGCCGAGCGCGTCATGGACTCGAACGACATCGAGAAGGAACGCGGCATTACGATTCTTGCCAAAAACTGCGCGATCGATTTCGAAGGCACCCACATCAACATCATCGACACCCCGGGCCACGCCGACTTCGGTGGCGAGGTAGAACGCGTACTGTCAATGGTCGATGGCGTGCTGCTGCTGGTCGATGCCGTCGAAGGCCCGATGCCGCAAACGCGCTTCGTCACGAAAAAGGCGCTGGCACTAGGACTCAAGCCAATCGTCGTGATCAACAAGATCGACCGTCCCGGCTCGCGCCCCGACTGGGTCATCAACCATACCTTCGACCTGTTCGACAAACTCGGCGCGACCGAAGAGCAGCTCGACTTCCCGGTGGTCTATGCCTCGGCGCTCAACGGCTACGCGATGCTGGCGTCGCATACGCAGGGCACCGACATGCGTCCGCTTTACGAAGCGATCATCAAGCATGTGCCGCCGCCCGACGTCGATTCCGAGGCGCCACTGCAACTGCAGATCTGCTCGCTCGACTACAACTCCTATGTGGGTCGTATCGGTATCGGCCGCATCAAGAAAGGCCACATCAAGCCCAACCAGCAAGTGGCCGTGATGTATGGCGACGAAGCGCGCGGTACGGCCAAGGTCGGCCAGGTGCTGGTCTTCAAGGGCCTGGAACGCGAACAGGCGCAGGATGCCGAAGCCGGTGACATCGTCCTGGTCTCGGGCATCGAGCAGGTGGGCATCGGCGTCACGCTCTGCGATGTCGCCAACCCCGCCGGCTTGACGCCGATCAGCGTCGACGAGCCGACGCTGACGATTAACTTCCAGGTCAACACCTCGCCGCTCGCCGGCAAGGAAGGCAAGTTCGTCACCAGCCGCCAGATTCGTGAGCGCCTCAACAAGGAACTGCTCTCCAACGTCGCCCTGCGCGTCAACGATACCGAGAATGCCGACGTGTTCGAGGTCTCCGGCCGCGGCGAACTGCACCTCACCATCCTGCTCGAAAACATGCGCCGCGAAGGCTACGAAATGGCCGTCGGCCGCCCGCGTGTGGTCATCCACGAACTGCCGGATGGCACCAAGCAGGAACCCTACGAAATGCTCACGGTGGACGTCGAAGAAGGTCACCAGGGCGGCGTCATGGAAGAACTTGGTCGCCGCAAGGGCGAACTGCAGGACATGCAGCCGGACGGCCGTGGTCGCACACGTCTCGAATACCGCATCCCGGCCCGCGGCCTGATCGGCTTCCAGGGCGAATTCCTCACGCTGACGCGCGGCACCGGCCTCGCCAGCCACGTCTTTGATGAATATGGCCCGTGGGCCGGGCAGATGGCCGAGCGCCGCAACGGCGTGCTGGTCTCCGCCGAAGACGGCGCCGCTGTCGCCTACGCGCTCTGGAAACTGCAGGATCGCGGTCGCATGTTCGTCAATCCGGGCGACGCACTCTATGAAGGCATGATCATCGGCATTCACAGCCGCGACAACGATCTCGTCGTCAATCCGATCAAGGGCAAGCAGCTCACCAACGTGCGTGCCTCGGGTACTGACGAAGCCGTGCGTTTGGTGCCGCCGATTCAGCTCACCCTGGAAAGCGCCGTTGAATTCATCGCCGACGACGAACTGGTCGAAATCACGCCCAAGTCGATTCGTCTGCGCAAGCGCTTCCTCAAGGCACACGACCGCAAGCGTGCCGGTCGCGAAGAATCGTCTGAATAAACCGCGTTATTGATTGCGTCGATCGCGCTCAAAGAGCGCGATCGATTCGACGTGCGAGGTATGCGGGAACATGTTGGCAATACCCGCCCCCACCAGTCGGTAACCCTTCTCATGCACCATCACGCCCGCATCGCGCGCCAAGGTTGCCGGGCTGCACGATACATAGACAATGCGTGCGGGGGCATCCTCACCGAGTGATTTGACGAGTTCGATGGCACCTTCGCGTGGCGGGTCGATCAACATCTTGTCGAAACGTCCCCAGCCAGCCAACTGCGCTGGCGTCACCTCGAACAGATTGGCGACGTGATATTCGATACGCTCGGCCAGCCCATTGAGCACGGCATTCTCTTTGGCACGCGCAATCAGCGGTGCACTGCCCTCGACCCCCACGACCCGTGCGCCGGAACGTGCCAGCGGCAAGGTGAAATTGCCCAGCCCGCAAAACATGTCGGCGACCTGCTCACCTGGCTTTACATCCAGCAAACCAAGCGCCCGGCGGACCAATACCCGATTCAGATCATGATTAACCTGCGTGAAGTCGGTCGGCTGAAAGCGTACGCTGACGCCAAAATCCGGCAGGTGATAGGTCGGCCAGGATGCGCCGGGCGGATGAAAGATCGTCGCAGTATCCGGCCCGCCAGTCTGGAGGTAGATATGCACCCCATGCCGATCCGCAAAGGCTCGCACTTTCTCCTCATCGGCAGGTGTCAAGGATTCCAGGATGCGAAACACCAGCACCGTCGGCGTATCGCCCGCGGAAACCTCGATCTGCGGCAGCCGATCCGGGATCGATAACGCACCGACCAAGGCCTTCAGGGGCGGCAGCAAGGCAGAAATCGGCGCTGGCAGGACGGCACAGGAATCCATCACCGCCACATAGCTGCTGCGCTTCTCATGGAAACCGACCAGCACACCGCCCTTCTTCTCGACCTTGCGCACCGTCAGCCGCGCACGGCGACGATAGCCCCAGGCCGGGCCAATAATCGGCGGCAGAATGGACTCGGGCTTCAGGCGCGCAATATGCCAAAACGCATCCTCCAGCACACGCTGCTTCGCGGCCGCCTGCGCCAATGGATCAAGGTGCTGCATGCTGCAGCCACCACACACACCAAAATGCAGGCACTTCGGATCAACCCGTTGGCTCGATGCCTTCAGAATGGCATCGGCACGCGCATTCTCGAAGGTAGGCTTGCGGCGGAAACTGGTATAAGTCACCGCTTCACCCGGCAATGCGCCTTCGATAAAGATGGCCTTGCCATCGACGTGCGCAACGCCACGTCCTTCGTGATCCAGCGATTCGATCATTGCATTCTTCATTGCTTTACCTCAATTCGCGCCAACCACTGCCATCGGCCTGGTCAGCCACACCAATCCAGTCCTGTGCACAGCCCAGCCCATTGGCCAGTGCTGCACACGCCAACGCGGCGGTATTGTTCTCTTCCGATAAATGCGCCGCTACCACATGTTGAAGGCGGGGACTGGCCACTTCGCGCAGCAGAGCACCTGTTGCCTGATTATCCAGATGACCGAAGTCACTCGCAATGCGCTTCTTGAGCATAGGCGGATAGCGGCCGCGCGCAAGCATCTCGAGATCATGATTGCACTCAAGCACCAGCGCCTCGCAATCCTTCAGCATATCGAGGATATGGGATGTCACCCGGCCGACATCGGTCAGCACGCCGAGTCGCATCGCCCCATCGCCGAACACGAACTGGGTCGGCTCGCGCGCATCATGGGGCACGGGAAACGGGCTGATCTGCAGATCCTCAATGGCAAAGGACATATGGCTGTCGAAACAGCGCACCGCCGCTTCTGACAACCGCCCTGCCGCTGCCGCCGTGCCATGGCTGGCATGAATCGCCCAACCAAAGCGTGCCGCACATTGCGCCGCGCCACCGACATGGTCGGCATGTTCATGCGTGATCAGCACCGCCGTCACCGATTCAGGTTCGACACCAAGACGCTCCAGACGGCAAACCATTTCACGCGGCCGAAAGCCACAATCGACGAGAACACGCGTACGCCCACTTTCGACAATCAGGGCATTGCCCTTGCTGCCACTACCCAGCGAAGCAAAACGAATCACGCCAAATCACACAATGCGGCTTACTTCAATTGCTCATGCAACAGACTCAGGATCTTGCGCGCCGTCTCTGACTTATCCACGCCACCTTCCCGCGAGAGGATGCGAATCTTGGTCTCACTGCCCTCGCCGACGACGTGGATACGGTATTGCTGCTTGGTATCAACCTCCGCCTTGCCCTTGAAGAGGCTGACCGGGTTCAGTTTGGCGAGCCAGCCCTTATCCCCACCATCCTTTTTGCTGTTGTCGACCTCAGGGTCGATGTAACGCACATAGTAAAGGCCCTGGGACCGGTCGCGGTCCTCGACGGTAAAGCCGACGCGATCCAGCGCCAATCCGACACGGCGCCAGGCGCGATCGAACGGCTCAAGCACATTGAGATCCCCTGCGCCATCGGCAGCGCGCGTCAGCTTCGCACGTTCCTGCTTCGGCTCAACCGCCATCATGGTCTTTGCGCGGCCTTCCTCAACACCCAGACGCACCATCAGGCGGCGCAGCATCTCGGCCTCAAGCTCGGGATCGGCCGGACGCGGCTGCCAGCGTGTCTCCGACTTGCCCTCGTTGGTATAGACCTCGTACATGCCGCGGTGGCTGATGTAAACCTCCACCGTACCCGGCTCCGAACCTTTCTCCAGGCGGGTACGGAACTTGTCGCGTTCCGCCGTCGAGTACAGACTGTCGAAAACCTTGCCGATCGTGCCGCGGATGATGTCATTCGGCAACTTGGCACGATTTTCTGCCCAGTCGGTTTCCATCACGCCAGCCTCGGGCGTTTCGACGTTGACGATGAACCCGTGTTCCTGCCAGAACTCCTTGAGCGTCGGCCACAGTTGTTCGGGTGAACCAGCTGCGACCAGCCAGCGCTGCGACCCGGCGCGATCAATGCGCATCTTGTCGACCGTCGGCAACACGGCCGGTGCCGTCGAAGTGCCCGCCCCCGCACGACGCTCACCCGTATATTCGGAGTAGGTGGCGCTACTGCGCGGATTGATGTCCGGCACTGCATAACGCTCATCACGCGTCGGTTGCGTCAGATCCGGCGGCACTTCAAGCGTCGGCAGCTTGCCGGAACTCTTGTATTCGATTTTTTTCGACTCAGGCAGGATGCTGTCGACAGCACAGGCAGACAACAGGCTGGCAACCAGAGCGAGGAGGCAATAGCGATAGGAGATTCGATTCATTCTGGATATTTACACCTTGATGCCGGCCTCGCGCATGGCAGCGCGGACACGGTCGTGGAATTCCGGAGCAAGCGGGGTAAGCGGCAGACGTAGTGCATCACCAACCAGCCCCATGCGGGCGCAGGCCCACTTGACGGGAATGGGATTGGCTTCGCAGAACAGATGACGATGAAGCCCCAGCAACTGGGCATTGATCTCGCGTGCCACCTTAACATCGCCGGCCAGGCCGGAAAAGATCATCGCGTGCATCAGCTTGGGCGCCACGTTGGCTGTGACCGAAATCGTGCCGTGCGCGCCGAGCAGCACAAGTGCCAAGGCAGAGGCATCATCGCCGCTGTAGATCGCGAAGCCCGGCGGGGCACGCTTGATCAGATCGGTCCCCCGCTCGATGTTGCCAGTCGCATCCTTGATACCGATCACGTTGGGCAGTTGCGCGAGACGCAGGGTCGTCTCGTTGCTCAGATCGGCCACCGTACGACCCGGTACGTTGTAGAGAATCAGAGGCAAGGCGACAGCCTCGGCGATCGCCTTGAAATGGCGATACAACCCCTCCTGTGTCGGCTTGTTGTAATAGGGCACAACAGAGAGATGCGCCGTTGCCCCGGCTTCCTTGGCACACAGGGCGAGTTCGATGGCCTCGCTGGTCGAGTTGGCACCGGTGCCGGCGATCACTGGAATACGACCGGCCACGTGCTCGACGGTGGCGCGGATCAGGGTGCAATGCTCGTCCATGTCGACCGTCGGCGATTCGCCGGTGGTACCGACAACGACAATGCCATCGGAGCCTTCGGCAATATGCCAGTCGAGCAACTTGCGCAAGCCGGGCAGATCGAGCGAACCATCGTCAAGCATCGGCGTGACGATGGCGGGGAGGGAGCCTTGGATCATGGGTGTGGTCATGGCTTAAAAGAAAATGAAATGGGTCAAAGTTCGGCCAGTGCCTTGATGTGGGCCGTCACGCTCCGCGCCAGGGGCGACATTACATAGCCGCCCTCCAGCATGGACACGATACGGCCATCGGCGGTTTCCTTGGCCACCTGCAGCAACTGCTCGGTGACCCAGGCGTAATCCGATTCAAGCAGGCCCATATTGCCCATATCGTCCTCGTAATGGGCGTCAAAGCCGGCGGAAATGAACAGCATTTCCGGCTTGAACTCGCGCAGTCGTGGCAACCAGACTTCGTTCACCACCTCGCGAAAGGCATCGCCACGCGAACGCGCCGGCATCGGCACGTTGCACATATTGGGAGCTGGTTCGTCATCGCCCGAATAGGGATAGAACGGATGCTGAAAGATGCTTACCATCAGCGTGCGCATGTCGCCTTCGAGAATGTTCTCGGTGCCGTTGCCGTGATGCACATCGAAGTCGATCACCGCAACGCGCTGCAATCCCCAGGCATCCAGCGCATGGCGGGCAGCAATGGCGATATTGTTGAAGAAACAGAAACCCATCGAGCGGGCATGCTCGGCGTGATGGCCGGGCGGACGCACCGCACAGAAAGCCGCTGGCACTTCCTTGCGCATCACCAGATCGGTCGCCAGCACACCGGCGCCCGCCGCCCGCAGCGCGGCCTTGAGCGTACCCGGACTCATCGCGGTATCGGGGTCGAGGTGATGAATACCCTGCTCCGGTGCGCTCGCAAAAATCATGTCGATGTAGCTTTGCGGATGCGCACGCCGCAGATGCTCATTCTCGGCAACCGGCGCATCGTGGAAAGACAGGTAAATATCGATGCCAGCCGCAATCAGCCGATCCTGAATCGCACCAATGCGCTCGGGGGATTCCGGGTGATGGGCACCCATATCGTGCAACAGGCAATCGCGGTGGGTAATGAAGGCAATGGTCATGGCAGGGGAATTTTCCGTCCAGTGCTTGTCATACAATCATTCAAACCGACATTATGACCGTTTCCCGGGATTTTTTCTCATGGCCCCCTCCGCCGCAGCCCCCTCTTCTACTGCCCTGACCGGTGTTCTGGCCGCAGCCGAACAGATCATTCTCGGCAAGCCGCAGCAGTTGCGTCTCGCCTTTGCCTGCCTGCTGGCGCGCGGCCATCTGCTGATCGAAGATCTGCCCGGCGTGGGCAAGACCACGCTGGCCCACACCCTCGCCCGTCTGCTCGGCCTCGACTTCCAGCGCATCCAGTTCACCAGCGACATGCTGCCGGCCGACATCCTCGGTATTTCGATATTTGATCGTGAGCGCAGCAGCTTTCGTTTCCACCCCGGGCCGATCTTCACGCAGGTGGTGCTGGCCGATGAAATCAATCGCGCCACGCCCAAGGCGCAAAGCGCCCTGCTCGAAGCGATGGAAGAGCGCCAGGTCACCGTCGATGGCGAAACTCGCCCGCTGCCCGAGCCTTTCTTCGTCATCGCCACGCAAAACCCGACGCACCAGATCGGCACCTTCCCCCTGCCGGAATCGCAACTCGACCGCTTCCTGATGCGGATTGCGCTGGGCTACCCCGATCGCGATGCCGAACGCGCTCTGCTCGAAGGCTGCGACCGCCGTGCGCTACTGGCCGACATCCAGCCAGTGCTTGACCCCGCCATCCTCGCGGCGGCACAAGCACAGGTAAGGCAAATCCATGTTGCCCCGGCCCTGATCGACTACGTCCAGGCCCTCGTCGCCCACACTCGCCATGCCGCCACTTGGCAGCATGGTCTCTCGCCCCGTGCCGGCCTTGGCCTGCTCGCAGCGGCCCGTGCCTGGGCACTGCTGGCCGGTCGCGACCACGTGCTGCCGGAGGATGTCCAAGCGGTTCTGCCGACGGTCGCCACGCATCGCCTGCAGGTTCCCGGCGGCGCCATCGAAAGCCGCGCCCCGGAAGATGTCGCGCGCCTGCTGATCGAGGCAGTGCCCCTGCCCTGATGCCCGAGTACCGCGATGTTGCTCGCCCTGCGCCGCAGCCTCAATGAGCAATTCATCCGCTGGGCGCTGCGCGTGCGTCCGCCCGAGCCAACGCCGATCCACCTGACGCAGCGGCGTGTCTACGTGCTGCCCACGCGCGCCGGGGTGCTCTATGCCGTTTCGCTGCTGACCATGCTGATCGGCGCAATCAACTACAACCTCAGCCTCGGCTACGTGCTGGTTTTCCTGCTCGGCGGCCTCGGCATCACCACGATCCTCCACACCTTTCGCAATCTCGCCGGACTGACGCTGAACATCGGCACGCCCAAGCCGGTCTTTGCTGGTGATGTCGCCCACTTCCCGGTCATCCTGCACAATTCCGATCACCGCACACGCAGCCTGCTGTACCTGCGTCTGCCGGAACAGGCGGCAATCATCGCCGACCTGCCGCCGACCGACCACACCCGCGTCATGCTGCCCCTGCCAGCTGCTCAACGTGGCTGGCTCATCCTGCCGCGCATCACCCTCGACACCGTCTGGCCCCTCGGTCTGGTGCGCGCCTGGAGCTACGCCGCACCCGGCTGTGAATGCCTGATCTATCCACGTCCCGCCGATGCCGTCCCGCCAGCGCCGACATTTGGTGGCATGGCCGGCGGGCGTCTGGCGAGCGACACCGGCGACGAAGATTTTGCCGGCCTGCGCCGCCACCAGCCGAGCGACCCGCCGCATCATGTCGCCTGGAAGGCCGCTGCCCGCCAGGACAGCCACGCCCCGCTGCAAACCAAACAGTTTGCCGGCACGGCCGCCCAATCGCTGTGGTTCGACTGGGCCACGCTACCGCTCAGCATGGACGCCGAAACGCGCCTGTCGATCCTCACGCGCTGGGTGCTCGATGCCGAATCGGATGGCCTCGCCTGGGGGCTGCGCCTGCCCGGAAAGGAAATCACCCAAGGGCATGGCCCCGATCACGTACACAGATGCTTGAAGGCCCTGGCGCTCCATGAAGCCTGACACCACCCAGCCGCTGACATTGGCACAAACCTGGTGGCTGCTCACCACCGGGCTGGCCGCATTCGTGCCTTTGGTGCCGCAGGTGCCGATCTGGCTGGCCGCCCTGACTGCTGCCGTGTTCGTCTGGCGTGCGGCGCTGGCCTGGTGGCGCCAGCCCTTGCCCAATCGCTGGATACTGGTGCTGGTGACGCTTGCCGGCACCGCCGGGGTATTCCTGCAATATCGCACCCTGTTCGGCCAGCGTGCCGGCGTCGCCCTGCTGCTGATCTTCCTGGCGCTCAAGCAACTCGAAGCGCGCACCCCGCGAGATGGCATTGCCATCGTCTTCCTCGCCTACTTCCTCACCCTGACGCAATTTTTTGAGGACCAGTCGATCCCCATCGCTGCCACCATGCTGGCCACCCTGGTCGTCGCCACCGCCGCCCTCGCGGCGCTGACCGACGCCCGCACTTCCCCCCTGCCCCTGCTACGGCGCGCCGGAGTAATGTTGTTGCAAGCCGTACCCTTCATGCTGATTCTGTTCGTCCTGTTTCCGCGCGTCAACGGCCCGCTGTGGGGGCTGCCGACGGATGCCTACAGCGGCCTCACCGGACTTTCCGACAGCATGACGCCCGGTTCGATCAACAATCTGATCCAGTCCGATGCCATCGCCTTCCGCGTCAAGTTCGATGGCGACGTTCCGCCGCGCAACCAGATGTACTGGCGCGGCCCAGTACTCACCCAACTGGACGAACGCACTTGGCGGCCCGGCAAAATGATCCGCGTATCGGCCTTGCCCTATACGCCGGATACGTCCAGTCCTGCCTATCGCTACACCGTCACGCTGGAACCGCACAATAAACCCTGGCTGTTCGCGCTCGAGTTGCCCACGCACCTGCCACCCGATTCGTTCACCACCACCGATTTCCAGTTGTATGCCAAAAAACCGGTGCGCGAACGGCGGCGTTATGAAATGGAATCCCGCATCCGATCCCGTCATGACCCGGAAACGCTCAACCAGTTGGCCAGCGCCCTGAACCTGCCACAGCAGCTCAATGCGCGCACCCACAGCCTCGGCCAGTCTTTCGCCACCCCCGGCAGCAGCGACCGGCAACGCCTGCAGCAAGCCATCGACTTCATGCGCAAGCAGCAACTGATCTACACCCTGCAGCCGCCGCTGATGAGTGCGAACGTTGCCGACGAATTCCTCTTCGACCACAAGCGCGGCTTCTGCGAACATTTCTCCGCCAGTTTTGTCATCCTGATGCGTGCGGCCAGCGTGCCGGCACGCGTCGTCACTGGCTATCAGGGCGGCGAACTCAATCCCGTCGACAACACCTGGGTAATTCGCCAGTCCGACGCCCATGCCTGGGCCGAGGTATGGATCGAGCAACAGGGCTGGGTGCGCGTCGACCCCACGGCGACCAGCGCACCGGCGCGCATCGAGCAGAATCTTGCGGCTGCCGTACCGGCGGGCGATCCGCTGCCCTTTTTATCCGGCGCCGGACTGGACTGGCTGCGCGAAATGCGCTTCCGCTGGTGGGCCGTCAATAATGCATGGAACCAGTGGATTCTCGGTTACGACCCCAAACTGCAGCGCGAACTGCTGGAAAAAATCGGCATGCAATCGCCCGACTGGCGCCAGATGACCGCATGGCTTGCCGGTCTATGCGGTACGGCGCTGCTGATCCTCACGGCCGCAATGCTCTGGCGCCGCCCACCCACCGACCCAGCCCTGCGCCAGTGGCAGCGCTTCTGCCGACGGCTGGCGCGGCACGGTCTGGCGCGCCACAACTGGGAAGGCCCGGACGACTATGCCCAACGGCTCGCCGCCGCACTGCCAGCAAAAGCGCCGGAAATCTCACGCATCGCCGACCTTTATGCCGGGCTGCGCTACGGTAGGCTTGATCCCGTTGCCCTTGAGGCATTACGCCGCCACGTCGCGGCTTTCAAACCATGATGCGTCTATTGCTTGCGTTTGTCCTGTTTTGCCCCCTCATCAGCTTCGCCGGCTATGCCGAACGCGAAGAGGTTCAGGCGTTTATCACCGAGATGCAAACGCGCCACGGCCTCGACGGCGCAAGCCTCATACGCCTGTTTGCACAGACCGAACCCCTCCCGTTTGTGCTCAAGGCAATTGCGCCACCGACCGACCCGCGCGTGAAATCCTGGCGCACCTACCGGCAACGCTTCATCGAACCCAAGCGTCTCAAGGCCGGCCTGGCATTCTGGCAAAAGCATCAGGCCACCCTCGCCAAAGCAGAAGCGCTGAGTGGCGTGCCGGCTGAATTCATCGTCGCCATCATCGGCATCGAAACCATCTACGGCAAGCACCTCGGCCGCTTCGACACCTTCACGGCCCTCGCCACACTGGCTTTCGACTATCCACCACGCGCCGATCTGTTCCGCCGCGAACTCGAAGCCTTGCTGCTACTGGCGCGCGACGAACAGCGCAGCCCGAGCGACTACCGCGGCTCCTACGCCGGGGCGATTGGCCTGCCTCAGTTTTTGCCCTCCAGCATCCGCGCCTATGCGGTCGATTTTGATGGGAGTGGGCAGATTGACCTGACCGCCAGCCCGGCCGATGCCATTGGCAGTGTCGCCAATTTTTTCAAGGAACATGGCTGGCAGGAAAATGGGCCGGTCACCCTAAAAGTCGGCGCTGACGGGACGGCATGTACGCCGTTGATCGCCGAAGGCATCAAACCCGTGCGCCGCCCGGCCGAGATGCGCGACTTTGGCGTGGTCGTCCCAGCCGATGCAGTGGATGCGCCCGCTGCGCTGATCGACCTCGTTACCCCGGATGCGGACACCGAGTACTGGCTCGGCTACCAGAACTTCTTCGTCATCACGCGCTACAACCGCAGCAGCTTCTACGCGATGGCGGTCTACCAGTTCGCGCAGGCATTGAAAGCCGGTTGGCTTACAACAAGGCGCTGACGCCGATATCCTGCCGCGCAATGCGCGCCCGCAGGCGTACCAGCGCTTCCATCTGCAACTGCCTCACCCGCTCGCGGGTAATCCCGAGTTCCTCGGCCAGCACTTCCAGCGTGGCGATTTCGCCGCCATTCAGGCCATAGCGCGCCTCGACCACGCGGCGCTGCCGCTCGGGCAGTTCGGCCACCCAACGGACGATGTGCGCCTCGATTTCAGCCTGTTCAAAATTGGCTTCCGGGGTGGCCGCATCTTCGTCGGCAAGCGCATCGGCGAGCGTCAGGTCGGGATCGATATCGAGCGGCGCATCCAGCGAGGCGGTGCGCTCGTTGAGCGCCAGAATATGGCGCACCTCGTCGACCGGCTTGTGTAGCAGATCGGCCACGCGCTCGATGGCATGACCTTCCTCGCCCGGCTCGACGCCAAGCTTGCGCAGCGCCTGCAGCACCGTATTGAGTTCTTTCACCACATGCACCGGCAGGCGAATGGTGCGCGACTGGTTCATGATGGCACGCTCGATGTTCTGGCGCACCCACCAGGTCGCATAGGTGGAAAAGCGGAAACCGCGTTCGGGGTCGAATTTTTCCAGCGCGTGGATCAGGCCAAGGTTGCCTTCCTCGATCAGATCGTCGAGCGCGACACCGCGATTCAGGTAATGCTTGGCAATACTGACGACGAGGCGCAGGTTCGCCTCGATCATGTGCTGGCGCGCAGCGAAATCCCCCGCCCGCGTGGCACGCGCCAGGGCCAATTCCTCGGCCGGCTTGAGCAGCGAGGTGGCACCGATTTCGTTCAGGTAAAGCTGGGTGATGTCTTCGAGGAAACCGTCCTCGCCAGCCGGCAGCGCCACAGGCTCGAGTTCGTTTTCCGAAGCGTCGAGCGGCTCGTTCATCCGCGCGGCGGCAAAAACTTGAGCGGATCGACCGGCTTGCCCTGCTGGCGAATCTCGAAATGCAGCTTGGGCTGGTCGGCATCGCTGTCGCCCAGTTCAGCAATCTTCTGGCCGCGCGTCACCATCTGGCCTTCCTTGACGAGGATCTTGCTGTTGTGGGCATACACGGAGCTATTGCCGGAACCATGCAACACGATCACCAAATTGCCGTACTTGTTCATCGTGCCGACATAGATCACCTTGCCGGCTGCCGCCGCTTGCACCGGCTCGCCGATCCTGCCCGCGATGTCGATGCCCTTGTTGGCCTCGCCGCTGCCTTCGCTGAAGGGCACCAGAATTTTGCCGCCGCTCGGCCAAGCCCAGTCGAGGTCTGCCGCAACGGCGGTCGCTGGCGGTGCAGCGGGCTTTTCTACTACCGGCTTTTCCTGAACCGGCATCGGCGTTGGGGCGACAGCCGCCTCCTGTGCCTTTAGCTTGGCCAGATTTTCCTCGGAATACGGCAGCTTGCCGCCCTTTGGTGTGCGCTTGAGCTTCTCGGTGTCGGTCTCTACAAAAGTCGGCGTTGGTGGGACGGCACTTGGTTTCGATACGGGCGCCTCATCCAGCGAACGCGCGACCGGCGCCCCACCCGAACTGATCGGCCGAATCTCGCTGCCACCTTCCATCATCGCCACCGGCTTATCCGCCGCCCCGGCCGGAGCAACACGCAACTGCTGACCCAGACGAATCCGATTCGGATTGTCGATACCGTTCCACGCCACCAGATCGCGGTAGTCGACGCCGTGATCGAGGGCAATGCTGTAGAGCGTGTCGCCCTTCTTGATGGTGTAGAGGCTCGCCGCCTTGGCCGCACCGGCACGCCCCGACTCGACGCGGGTCGGCGCGCTTGCGTCCTTCACCGGCGCCGGCGCGGTAGAAACACAACCGGCCAGCAATGCAAGTAAGGGTAACAGGCGCAGGATCATCAGGCCACCCCTGGCAGCAGTGGCACGAAGCGCACCGCATCGAATCGTTTTTCCACCAGCCCATCCGGCGTACGCTCGATCAGCACCAGCACCTGATCGCCACTGCCGACGGGAATCACCAGTCGCCCGCCAATGGCCAACTGATCACACAGCGCCTGCGGAATGCCCATGCCGGCGGCCGCAACAATAATCGAGTCGAAGGGCGCGGCTTCCGGCAGGCCGACCATGCCGTCGCCATGCTTGAGGCGGATGCGCGTGAGCTTCAACTGCTTGAGATTTTCACGCGCCCGCGCCAGCAGCGGGCCGAGTCGCTCGACGCCATAAACCTCGTTCGACAACTGCGCCAGTACTGCCGCCTGATAGCCACAGCCGGCGCCGACCTCCAAGGTCTTGCCCAGCTTGTTGCGGCCTTCGAGCAGCAGTTCGATCATGCGCGCGACGATGAAGGGCTGCGAGATGGTCTGGCCGAGAATCAGCGGCAGCGCGGTGTCCTCATAGGCGCGATGCGCCATCGCCTCCTCGACGAAAATATGGCGCGGTACGGCGGCCAAGGCCATCAGCGCACGCTGGTCGCGCACACCCTGCTCACGCACGCGCTCGATCATGCGCGCACGGGTACGCTCGGAGGTCATGCCAATACCCGACAGGGCATTCATGCCATCCACTCCGACAGTCGTTCTTGTTGCGCATAGTGGGTGAGGTCGATCTGCAGCGGCGTCACCGACACCCAGCCATTCTCGACCGCATGAAAGTCCGTGCCCTCGCCAGCGTCGGCTGCAGCACCGGCAGCGCCTACCCAATACACCGTCTCGCCACGCGGCGACTCCTGTTTGACCACCGGCTCGGCCTTATGGCGCCGACCAAGGCGGGTGACGCGCGTACCGGCCAGCACGTCATGCGGCACATCCGGTACATTGACATTGAGCAACACCGGCGCGCCGAAAGGCTGCGCCTTGAAGCGTTCGGCCAGATCGCGCACGACGCGGGCAGCCGTCGCAAAGTGGCGGCCCTCGAAGCTGCCCAGCGACACGGCAATCGACGGCACGCCGAGCAGGTAGCCTTCCATCGCGGCGGCCACGGTGCCGGAATAGACCGTATCGTCGCCCATGTTCGGCCCCCAGTTGATGCCGGAGATCACCATATCCGGCTCGTGTTCGAGCATGCCGGTCACGGCCAGATGGACACAATCGGTCGGAGTGCCATTGACGTAGTAAAAACCATTGGCCGCCTGCTTGAGATGCAACGGTCGATCAAGGGTCAGCGAATTCGAGGCGCCGCTGCGGTTGCGCTCGGGCGCCACCACGGTGATCTCGCCCATGCCGCACATCGCTTCGTAAAGCGCCGCGAGACCGGGAGCGAAATAACCATCGTCGTTGGAAAGCAGAATGCGCACGGGATCGTCTTACCTCAAAAAGTTTTTGCTGATGTCGCGGAAGGCGTCGCTGCCGGCCACATGCAGCCACTCGAAGGCCACCATCTCGCGGCAGACAATCGTGATGCCGTGCTGGCGCATGCGCTCCAGCGCCAGCGCCTTATGTTGCGAATCACGCGAACCAACGGCTTCCTCGACCACAAACACCTGCTTGCCGGCCGCCGCCAGATCCAGCACCGTCTGCAGCACGCAGACATGCGACTCGATGCCGCACACCACTACCTGCGGCCGCTCCATGCCGGGCAGGCCCGGCAGGCAATTTCCGGCGACGCAGGAAAAGTGCATTTTGACGCCGACGCTGCCGGTCGGCACGCGCGCCGCGACTTGCGGATGGGTATGGCCGATCCCCTTGGGGTATTGCTCCGTCACCGCCACCGGCACATTCAGGCGTTGCGCCACCTGCACCAGCCAATCGACGTGGCCGAGTATGCGCTGCCACTCATGAATATGCGGCAACAGGCGCTCTTGCAGATCGACGACCAGCAGGGCCGATTGATCGGCACGGACCAATGGAGAAAATGAGGGGGAGATCATGCGGCCATTTTACCGGAGGCCCTGCATGGTCTTGCGCATGAAACAGAGGTCTTCCCAGGCCTTAGCTTTGTCCGGCAGATTGCGCAGCAGGTAGGCCGGGTGATAGGTGATGATCAGCGGAATGCCAGCGAAGTCATGCGTCATGCCGCGCGCCGCGGAGATCTTCACATCCTGCTGCAACAAGGTCTGCGCCGCCGGGCGGCCCAGGGTGACGATCAATTTCGGCTTGAGCAACTCGACCTGGCGCGCCAGGAAGGGCCAGCAGGCCGCCGTTTCGCCCGGCTCCGGCGCACGGTTGTCGGGCGGGCGGCACTTCACGGAATTGGCGATATACACATCCTTGCCGCGCTTGAGGTCGATCGCCGCCAGCATGGCATCCAGCAGCTTGCCGGACTGGCCGACGAAGGGCTCGCCACGCTCGTCCTCCTCCGCCCCCGGCCCCTCGCCGACGAACAGCCAGTCCGCGTTGAGATCACCGACGCCGAGCACGGCCTGTTTGCGGGTCTTGCACAACTCGCAGGCGGTGCAGTCGGCGACCGCCTGTTTCAACTCGTCCCAGCCCATCGCGGCAATCGCCGCTGTACGTGCATCGACGGGCTGTTCTCCGACAGGTGCCGCGGCTTCGCCGCGCTTCTTCTTCGGCGGCTGGCGCAGTTTCCAGATCGGGCCGAGGCCCATTTCCTTGAGCATTTGTTCTTTGTTCATAGTGTCCTGGCCATCACGATGGCGTCTTCCCTCCCCTCAAGCGCAGGATAGTACCCGCGCCGGCGACCGATCTCGACAAAATCGAAGCGCTGGTAAAAAGCAAGCGCCGCCTGATTCGACGGACGCACCTCCAGCAGTATGCGCCCCATGCCGGACTGCCGCGCTGCACTGCAGGCATGCGCTAGCAGCGCCGCGCCAAGGCCGCTGCGCTGCCGTTGTGGTGCCACCGCGATGACCAGCAGATGCACCTCATCGACCGCCGGCATGGTGACGACAAAACCGTCCAGCACACCCTGCTCCCGAGACAACCAAGCGCCATAACCCGCCACAAGCGCATCGCGGAAATTGCCGATGCTCCACGGAAACGCCTGCACACGCTCCTCCAGCGCGACGACCTCGGCAAGGTCGTCCGTGCCCATGGGCAGGAAAGTCACTTGCTGCCGCCCCGCGCCAGTCGTTCGGCGGTGGTGAATGCCACCTTGTCGCGCACGTAGAGCGGCAACGCCTGTGCTGCCGGCACGCCCTCACCACGCAACAGCACGGGGGCGGCCAAGCGGGCCACCGCCGTGGCCGTGGGCATCAGGCTGGCGTCCTCCGCGACCAACCGCGCGCCCATGCGCTGCCGCAATGCTGCACCATAAGCCGCAAAGCCATCGCCAACGCCGCGCCAATCCTCGCCCTCGGGCAAAGGGGCCGTCTCGCCAGCGCCGACTTTTGGGGCCATGATTTCATCCACGGTCTCGCCACTCACGAGATAGGCTGCGACATACGCCTCGTTCATGCGTGCATCGAGGCAGGTGAGGATTCGACCGTCACCAGCACCCAAGGCCAGTGCCGCCAGCGTACAGACCGGCACCACCGGAATATCCAGCCCGAAGGCCAGCCCCTGCGTCACGCCGCAGGCGAGGCGCAGGCCGGTAAAGCCGCCGGGGCCGGCGCCGAAGGCAAGGCCATCGAGTTGCTTGAGCGACAAGCCGGCCTCGGCCAGCAACTCGTTCGCCCAGGGCAACAGGCGTTCCGAACCACCGTTGGGAACCAGCGCAGTCTTTTCTGCAAGGATGCCGTCACACCATAGGGCGACGGAAAGGCGATGAGTCGCCGCTTCAAAGGCCAGGATTTTCACGCCGACGATTTTAGCTTGCCGGCTTTCAGGTCTTCGGCTTCATGTGCAGATGCGTTTTTAATTTGCCGCGCGGCACATAGCCGTGGGAATGGTCATGGCCGCCATCGACCTCGACACTGACCAGATTCACCATGCCATGGCGCACACCGCGCTCGGCAATCAGCGCATCGGCAAAGCCACGCACCGCTGGCGTCGGACCGCGCAGGATCACCGTTTCCAGACAGTTTTCATGGTCGAGATGGGCGTGCATGGTCGCCACGGTCAGGTCGTGCTGGCCATGCTGCAGTGCCGTCAGACGCTCGGCCAGATCGCGCTCGTGGTGATTGAAGACGTAGGACAGGTTGGCGACACAGTAGCCGCCTGCCGCTTCGCCACCGCGTTCGCGCTCCAGTAGCGAGCGCACCAGATCGCGCACCGCCTCCGAGCGGTTCTGGTAGCCACGCTGGGCAATCAGGCGGTCGAAATCCGCCGCCAACTGGTCATCCATCGAAATCGTAAAGCGTTCCATGACGGTCTCCTGAATTTCACGGCACTTTACCAAGCGAATCAGTATTACAATTTTAGAAATCGTCACACCACTTTTCGGGAGACACATCATGCACATGGCCGATGCACTACTGTCGCCGACCGTCGGCGTGACCCTGTGGGCCGCATCCGCCGCCACCCTCGCCTGGTGCTCAAAGCGCTTGCGCAGCGATGGCAGGGAACATCTGGTGCCCCTGATGGGCGTGCTGGGTGCCTTCGTGTTTGCCGCCCAGATGATCAACTTCGCGATTCCGGGTACCGGATCGAGCGGACACATCGGCGGCGGCCTGCTGCTCGCGATCCTGCTTGGCGGCCCGGCGGCTTTCATCGTGATTACCTCGGTGTTGACCGTACAGGCACTATTTTTTGCCGATGGCGGCCTGCTAGCGCTCGGCGCCAATATCTTCAACCTCGGCGTGATTCCCTGTTTCATTGCCTATCCCCTGATCTACCGCCCCTTGCTCATAGTTGCCGGTAACTCGCCCTCGAAAAACCGGGTGATCGTCATCACCGTACTGGCGGCTGTCATCGGCCTCCAGTTAGGGACTCTCGGCGTGGTCATCGAAACCCAACTCTCCGGCATCAGCAGCCTGCCCCTGGGCACCTTTCTGCTGCTGATGCAGTCGATTCATCTGCCCATCGGTGTGGTGGAGGGTCTGGCGACTGCGGCCGTCTTCGCCTTTATCCGCACGGCGCGCCCCGATCTGGTCGATGCGGGTCGCGTCA
The DNA here is from genome assembly GCA_030824115.1 of Rhodocyclaceae bacterium. GTDB lineage: Bacteria > Pseudomonadota > Gammaproteobacteria > Burkholderiales > Rhodocyclaceae > Sulfuricystis. The sequence continues at coordinate 48,639 of JAVBYI010000022.1, forward strand.
CCGCCAGCTTTTCCGGCCGCATGATCGCCACCTTCGCACTGCTGGCCCTGGTGATGGGCGGCGGGCTGTCCTGGTTCGCCTCGTCCGCCCCGGATGGCCTGGAATGGTCGATCGAACACGCCGCACAGAGCCTTAAACCCGCGTGAGTGGCATCGAAGCGCTACTCAGGGAAGTCCATTCGCTCGACGCAAGCGCAGGGCAAGCCTCATGGCTGGCACACCGCGACCCGCGCGCCATCGTCCTCGCCACCATCGCTTTCATTGTCGCCGTAGTCTCTTTCGACCGCTATGCGGTGGCTGCGCTCCTGCCATTGGCGCTCTATCCGGTCGTACTCGCCAAGCTCGGCAACATCCCCCTCAGCCGCATCTGCCGCAAACTACTACCGGCGCTGCCGTTCGCGCTGATGGTCGGCCTGTTCAATCCGCTCTTCGACCCGACACCGCGCCTCGACCTGATGGGCCACGCCATCGCCGGCGGCTGGCTCTCGCTGACGTCGATTCTGCTGCGCGCCATCCTCACCGTCTCGGCGGCGCTGATCCTGATCACCGTCCTCGGCATGCATCGCCTCTGCGCCGCGCTCGACCGTCTGGGCGTGCCGCAGGTACTGACCACGCAACTACTGTTCATGCACCGTTACCTGGTCGTGCTGGCCGGCGAACTTGGGCGCATGAACCTGGCGCGCGAACTGCGCTCGCCCGCGTTCAAGACCATGCCCCTTTCCGTCTATGCGTCCCTGCTGGGACACCTGCTGCTACGCACGCTGACGCGTGCCGAGCGCATTCATCAGGCCATGCGGGCGCGGGGCTTCGACGGCCAGATACCCGTGCAGAAATTTCAGCCCTGGCAATGGCGCGACACGCTATTTCTGGCCTGCTGCCTGGGTACGTTTCTTCTGCTGCGCGGAATTGCCGCATGAGTCACCACCTCGTCGAAGCGCGCGATATCGCTTTCACCTACCCCGACGGACAGGCCGCACTGAACGGCGTCAGCTTCACGATTCATCACGGCGAATCGGTTGCCCTCATCGGCGGCAACGGCGCCGGGAAATCGACCCTCCTGCTGCATCTCAACGGCGTGCTGACACCCACGCACGGTGAAGTACGCATCGGCGACTTTCCCATCACGCGCGAGAACCTCGCCGAGGTACGCCGCACCGTCGGCATGATCTTTCAGGAAGCGGATGACCAGTTGTTCATGCCCACCGTGTTCGACGACGTCGCTTTTGGCCTCAGCCATCAGGGCTTGGCAATCGCCGACATCGAAACACGCGTCATGCAGGCACTGGAAACGGTCGGTGCCGCACACTTGCGCGACCGCCCGCCCTATCGGCTCTCAGGCGGTGAAAAGCGCGCCGTGGCGATTGCAGGCGTGCTGGTCATGCAGCCCAGCATCCTCGTCATGGACGAACCGAGCAGCAGTCTCGATCCAGCGGCCCGGCGTCGGCTCATCAAGCTGCTGGCCGGCTTCGATCACACGAAGGTCATCGCGACCCATGATCTGGATCTGGTGCTCGAACTGTGCTCACGGGTATTGGTCATGCACCGGGGTGTCATCGAGGCGGACGGCACCCCGGATGACATTTTCGCCAATACCGAACTACTGGAACGCTGCCAGTTGGAACCGCCGCCCCGTTATCTCACCCTACGCAGATAGCGGTTCGCGCGCTTCATTCAACACACCCGCCGCCCAGCGCTGCCAATGTTTCTCGATGTAGGCAGCCACCTGATTCAGGCCCTGTCCGTGCATGCTCCAGGTATCGCTGATACGAAACTCGACGTGCGGAAAATGGGCAGACGCCTGCCGCACAATCACGGCGGCAATCGCCCGAGCTTGTTCGTGCGTCACCTCGCCCCAGATTTCATAGGCTTCGGGGCGCCCGCTCACCTGATAGATCGGCCGTGTCATCGCAACCTCCGTTCATGTAGCGCACCTCTCAATGCACGCTGCCAAACGACGCGCTCAAGGTGCCATGCGGCACGGGCAGACCGGCAAGGTGGCAACCCTGCACCAGCGGCCCGCGCGGAAAGAGTTGGTAAAGATGGCGTCTTCCGCCCGCTTCAGCGAAGTCGCGCCCGAGGCTCTGCGTCACGCGCCGTGCCGTCCAGTCGGGACCGAGTACCCGAAAGTGCTCACGCAGGTAATAGATCACCTGCCAGTGCTCCTCGTCCAGCGTCAGCCCATCGGCCTCGGCCAGGCGGTTCGCCACCAGCGGCGACCAGTGCGTCAATTCCGTCCAGTGACCCTGCATGTCGCTGCGCGCCAACGCGTCGTTATTCGTGAATCCGTTGTGGTTGACCATGACTGTCTCCTCCTGTTCGCCGCAAATATTACTTGACTTAAATACTACACTTTATTCAAGTACCAGAAGGAGGCTTTGTCAAGACACAAGCTGTAACAGGGAAAGGGCCGTCCGCGCGGCTCAATCCTCGCGCCGTCGCGGCCCGCGCGGATAGAGCGACTGGCCGGCCTCGCGCACATCGCGACGCAACTGATGGCGATCTTCCGGCGACATCTGTTGCCATTGCTCACGCCGCTGACGCCGCTCTTCACGCCATTGCTCTCGTTGTTCGGGAGAAAAATCATGCGGCCGCATCTGCCGTTGCCCTTGGGAGGATGGGGGCGCCGACGGCACATCCTGCGCGCCGGCATACGGCAGCGCCGTCAGCATCAGCAGCAGGAAAGTGAGGGCGGATTTGTTCATGCCTGCATTGTAGGGCGCCCTCCGAGGCACGGTGAACGGGCTTTGTAACAAAGCGTTGCGATCGCCCGTGCCTGCAACATCCCGACATATCTGCTGGCCGTTCGGCGGTATCCTTCGCCCATGAATGACACCCGCAAACCCAAGATTCTGATTGTCGATGACGACCTGCGTCTGCGCAGCCAATTGGAACGTTACCTCGTCGACCAGGGTTTCACCTGCAAGGCGGCCGCCGATGCGGCTGGCATGGATCGCGCCCTTGAGCGTGAACTCTATGACCTGATCGTGCTGGACCTGATGCTGCCCGGTGAAGACGGCCTGTCGATCTGCCGCCGTTTAAGAGGGACAAAGAACGAAGTCGCCATCCTGATGCTGACCGCCAAGGGCGACGACATCGACCGCATCGTCGGTCTCGAACTCGGTGCCGACGACTACCTGCCCAAGCCCTTCAACCCGCGCGAACTGGTTGCCCGCATCCATGCCGTATTGCGGCGGCGCGGCAGCGCCCCGCCGGCCGGCGCGCCTGCGGCGGATGAAGAAGTCGTACGCTTCGGCCAGGTCGAGGTCAATCTCGCCACGCGCGAACTGCGCCGCGCCGACACCACCACCATGCTGACTACCGGCGAGTTCGGTCTGCTGCAGGTGCTGATCAAGCACCCGCGCCAGCCACTCTCGCGGGATAAATTAATGGAACTCGCCCGTGGCCGCGAACATGGCGTGTTCGACCGCGCCATCGATGTGCAGATCTCGCGCCTGCGCAAGCTGGTCGAGGACGACCCGGCCAAGCCGCGCCACATCCAGACGGTGTGGGGCTTCGGTTACGTATTCGTACCCGATGGGCGCGACGCTTCTTAAAAAGTTCCTGCCGCGCACGCTGCTGTGGCGTGCCTTCTGGCTGATCGCGCTGCTGATGCTGCTGGCGGTGGTCGCCTGGCTGGCCATTTTCAGCGAGGCGGAACTCGACCGCCGCTCGCGCCAGATCGCGCAGATGCTCACCAGCGTCACCAACCTCACGCGCACCGCCCTGCTCACGGCACATCCGGCGCAGCGTCACGAACTGCTCGCCGATCTGGCCGACCTCGAAGGCCTGCATGTCTATCCGGCCGATGCCGACGACCGCGTCGAACCGCCGCCGTCCTTCGGCCTGACGCACCGCATCGAGGCCCAGCTCATCGAAAAGCTCGGCCCGGAAACGCAACTGGCTTTCGCCGTGAATGGCGAACCGGGTCTGTTCGTGCGCTTTCGCATCTTTCCCGGCGAGGACGGCAACTACTGGCTGGGCCTGCCGCGCGAACGGCTGGCGCGTCACCTCCCGTGGCAATGGATCGGCTGGGGCATCGCCGTGTTGCTACTCTCGCTCGCCGGTGCGTGGCTGATCGTCTATCGCATCGTCCGTCCCATCGAAGAGGAGCGCGCACTGCTGCTGGCCGGCATCTCGCACGACCTGCGCACGCCGCTGACGCGCTTGCGCATGGAGGTCGAAATGAGCGTGGCTGACGAAGCGGCGCGTAGCGACATGGAAGCCGATATCGTCGAGATGGATCGCACCATCGGCCAGTTCCTCGACTTTGCCCGACCGGCCGAGAACACACCCGCCGAAGCGACCGACCTCGCCGCCTTGTTGCGCGACATCGTTGCCCGCTATCAGAAGCCGGGAGGCCGTCTCGCCAGCGCCGACTTTTCGGAAATGATCGTTCCCGTGCGTGTCGCCGCCCTGCGCCGCGCCATCATCAACCTGATCGAGAATGCATTGCGCCACAGCGGCAGCGAAGCGCCGGTCGAACTCTCCCTGACACGCGAAGGGCGTCACGCCGTGATCGCCATCCTCGATCGTGGTCCGGGCATCGCGCCGGCTGACATCGAGCGCCTCAAGCAGCCTTTCACGCGCGGCGAAACGGCACGCACGGGCGCCGGCGGTGCCGGCCTCGGCCTCGCCATTGTGGATCGCTTGGTGCGGCTGCAAAGCGGCCGTTTGGAACTAGCCCCCCGCCCCGGTGGCGGCCTCGCCGCCCGGATCATCCTGCCGCGCTAGTTCAGGCGGGCGCCGGACTCGATGCGTTCGAGAAAGGCCCGCGCGCCCTCATGCCCCTGGCTCGCCGCCATGCGCAGCCACTTCATGGCGAGGCGCAAATTGCGCGTCAGCCCTGCGCCCCGGTAATACGCCGCGCCCAGCTCATACTGGGCATTCACTTCACCCAGTACGGCCGCACGCCGCAGATGACGCATCGCCTGCTTGGTATCCCGCTTGACGCCCTGGCCGTGCAACTGCATGAAGCCGAGGCTGTAAAGCGTGTAGGCATCCTCATGCTGGGTCACCGCCTGTTCCAGCCAGCGATAGGCTTCGCGATAATTGCGCGCCACCCCGGTGCCGTGATAGTAAAGATCGGCCAGCGCCAGCTTGGCATCGAACATCGTGGCGGCCTGACGATACCAGTGCGCGGCCTGCGTCAGATCCAGCGGCCCACCCAGACCGTGGCGCCAGCATTCGGCCAGCATGAAGGCAGCGCGCCGATGCCCCAGTTCGCCCGCTTTACGATAACAAGCGCGCGCATGCTCGACATCCGCCACCACACCATGTCCATGAAAGTAGCACTCGCCCTCGGCAAACCAGAAACGTTCCAGTTCATCAAACGCCGATTGCCAGCCGGCCTCCGCCGCCTCACGCAGCGCCAATTCGCCGCGCGCCACATCTGCCTTGCCGCCAATGCCATGCAACTGACAACGCCCCAACTCGGCCTTGCCGTGCGCCGAGCCAGCCGCCGCTGCGGCATGGTAATGGCGCCGTGCCACCACCGCATCGGCACTCACGCCTTCGCCCAGTTCATAACATTCGCCCAGCCAGACATGCGCATCGATCTCGCCGCCCTCCGCCGCGCGGCGATACCAGGCCAGCGCCAGTTTCTTGTTCTCCTCGACGCCTTCGCCCCAGCGGTGGCAGTGGGCCAGCTTCAACTGCGCCCGCGCATGCCCCAACCGCGCAGCCGAGCGCCACCACTTGACGGCCTCGGCCATGTCGCGCTGCAAGTGGGCGCGACCGCCGGCATAGGCTTCGCCCAGTTCGAATTCCGCTTCGCGATTGCCGCGCTCGGCAGCACGCCGATACCAAGCCAGCCCGACCTCGGGATCGGGCGTGCCGCCAATGCCAAAGGTGGCGCACTGGCCGAGCAGGAACATCGCACTTGCGACGCGCTTCCTGGCGGCGGCGCGAAACCAGCTCACCGCCTCAGTATGGTTGATTGCCACACCCTCGCCGGCATACAGGCACAGCCCGAGGCAGAACATCGCCGGGGCCACGCCGGCTTCGGCGGCCTGACGCCACAGGTGCACCGCCGTCTGAGGGTTGCGGGCTACGCCCCGGCCAAAGAAATAGCAACGCGCCAACAGATCGCTCGCCCGTGGCTGACCATGGTCGCTGGCCTTTTGCAGCCAGCGCACGGCGGCGCCCACATCGCGTGGCAGATGCTGCCCAAGGTACAACAAGCGTCCGAGCCAGTATTGAGCGAGCGGGCTGCCCTGTTCGGCCGCTTGATGCAACAACTCGCCGCCGCGCGCTTCGTCGGCCGATACCCCATGGCCGCGCAGCAGGCACAGGCCCAACCAGGTCATACCGCGGCTGTCCTGCTGGGCAGCGGCCTGTTCAAACAGCTTGGCCGCCTCGGAATAATCTTTGGGCAGCCCCATACCCTGATAGAGCAGCCAGCCCAGCACCGCCGCACCGGCCGGGCAACCGTTCTCGGCACTTTTTGAGGCCCACTGCACAGCATCGTGCGCCGATTTGCTGACCCCTTCGCCCACCGCGCAACGCCAGCCCAATTCGGCCTGTGCCGTCAGGTTGCCCGCCTCGGCCATGCGCCGCAGCTCGGCGAGCGGCAAGGCACGCCAGAATTCGTCGGCATGCCCCAACAGTTCCAACCCCTGCGCCACGCCGCGCTCGACCAGGCTGCTTTCGAGCGCCTCGCGGAACAGGCCGATCAATGCCGGCGGCGCCAGTGGGATCAACTGCATGGCAAAAAGTGAAAGATTTGGAAAGGCGCAGCATACGCTCCATGCGCCAAGTGGCTTATCCACAAAAACTGTGGAAAACTCTGTGAGTCTCTTGCGCATGGAAGCGCTAAGTGGGCGCCCCGAAAGGACTTTTGTCACTTTGCAGCGAAAGTGACCAAATTATTTCACGATAAATATCAACAAGTTAAACCATATCCATTGGCTTGTAGGCGCATTTATTGCCGATTTAAGCCGCGCCCCGAGGCGGATCGACACCGTGTGGATGAGGTAGCATCGGCCGCCGCCTGTTTTTCTTCAAATTTCACCCAAATTTCACCGTAGATGGCCGCAGAAACCCTCTCCGTCAGCGAACTCAACCGGCAGGCCCGCCAGTGGCTGGAGCGCCAGTTTCCCCTGTGCTGGGTGAGTGGTGAAATCTCCAATCTGGTGCGTGCCGCGTCGGGCCATGTGTATTTCTCGCTCAAGGACAGCCAGGCCCAGGTGCGCTGCGCCATGTTCCGCTCGCGCGCCCAGCTCGTTCCCTGGAAGCTCGAAAACGGCCAGCAAATCGAAGTACAGGCGCTCGTCACCCTTTATGAAGCACGCGGCGAATTCCAGCTCAATGTCGAAGCGATGCGCCGCGCGGGCGTTGGCCAGCTCTATGAACAGTTCGTGCGCCTGCGCGAGAAGCTGGCGGCCGAAGGGCTGTTCGCCGCCGAGAAGAAACGCGAGATGCCGCGCTATCCGCGCCGCGTCGGCATTGTCACCTCGCCGCAGGCCGCTGCGCTACGCGATGTCATCGCCGCCTTTGCCCGCCGCACCCCGCATGTCGAGCTGATCGTCTATCCCACGTTGGTGCAGGGCGCCGACGCCCCCGCCGCCATCGTCGCTGCGCTCGAAGCCGCTTACGCCCGCAACGAATGTGATCTGCTGCTCGTCGTGCGTGGCGGCGGCAGCCTCGAAGACCTGTGGGCCTTCAACGACGAGGCGGTGGCGCGTACGCTTGCCGTCTCGCCAGCGCCGACAATTGCCGGCGTGGGCCACGAAACCGACACCACCATCGTCGACTATGTCGCCGACCGCCGCGCCGCCACCCCCACCGCCGCCGCCGAACTGGCCAGTGCCGGCTGGTTTGCCGCCGCCGGCGAACTGGGCGAACTCGAAGATGCCCTGCTGCGTGCCATCGAACGGCAACTGGCCCAGCGCATGCAGGCCGTCGACCGCCTCGCCCTGCGCTTGATCCACCCCGCCCAGCGCATTGCCGCCACCCGCCAGCGCCTCGAACTCCTCACGCGCCGCCTCGGCACCGCCCTGCAATCCCGCCTGCGCCTACAGCCCCGCCTCGACCAGCTACGCTACCGGCTGTCCCAGAGCATGACCACTCGACTGTCTCGCCAGCGCGACCGTCTGGCCCGCCATGCCGGCGCGCTGGCCGCCCTTTCGCCACACGCCACGCTCGAACGCGGCTACAGCATCGTGCGTGGCCCCGACGGCGCCATCGTGCGCGATGCGGCCAAGCTCGCCCCCGCCGACACGCTCGACCTGCAATTCGCCCGGGGCCGTGCCGGCGCGACAGTCGATAAAGTAGACTTGTAACGTGGGGCTTTGCCCGCATATCATTCGCGCAGCATTACCCCAACTAACCGGAGAACAAAAAATGGAACACACCCTGCCCGCCCTGCCCTACGCCAAGAACGCCCTGGCCCCGCACATGTCGGAAGAGACCTTCGACTACCACTACGCCAAGCACCATCAGGCCTATGTGACCAACCTGAACAACCTGATCAAGGGCACCGAATACGAAGCCCTCGACCTCGAAGCCATCGTCAAGAAGGCCCCCGCTGGCGGCATCTACAACAACGCCGCGCAAGTCTGGAACCACAGCTTCTTCTGGAACTGCATGAAGCCGGCCGGTGGCGGTGCCCCGACCGGCGCACTGGCTGATGCCATCAACAAGAAGTGGGGCTCGCTCGACGAGTTCAAGAAAGCCTTCCAGACCTCCGCCGTCGGCAACTTCGGCTCGGGCTGGACCTGGCTGGTGAAGAAGGCCGACGGCTCCGTCGACATCGTCAACATGGGCGCCGCCGGCACCCCACTGACGACAGGCGACAAGGCGCTGCTGTGCGTCGACGTTTGGGAACACGCCTACTACATCGACTACCGCAACCTGCGCCCGAAGTTCGTCGAGACCTTCCTCGCCAACCTCGTCAACTGGGATTTCGCCGCAAAGAACTTCAGCTAAACGCCGCTTCATGTAATTAAGATGGGCGCCCGCGTGGCGCCCATTTGTTTTTTGGCAGGGCTTGCGAGCCGATCTGAAATGTCGGCGCTGGTATGACGGCATGTCGGCCGGAGCGGGACGACCACTCACCGCAAGCGAATGCGGACTCCCGACCCGATGCTGTCGTTCGACAATCCCATTATCTACGTCTGCTTCCTAGCTAGCTGACTACAGCTACTCACCTTGCGCCAATTGCAACTCTTTGTTGCTAAGCCGGATTTCTCCGTCATAAGGGCTATAAGTGAAGTGACGGGATGGAAAAGCACCTCGCCAGTTTCATCAGAGATAGTTCGTAGGGTTGATGCATAAATCATTTGGGAGAGAAAAATGACCAAGAACACCGTGAAAATTGCGCTGTCCGCTATCGCGCTGGGTTTGATGGTTTCTACAGCTTCCTTTGCTGTGGATGCCCCCGTTTTTGGCAGCCAATTGATGACCAATCAGGAACGCATTGAGTATCGCAACAAGTTGCAGGCGGCCAAAACCGCTGAAGAACGTGAGCAGGTCCGGTTGCAACATCATGAGCAGATGCAATTGCGTACCAAGGAACAAGGCGTTACCTTGCCGGATACTCCGCCGACCCAAGGTGGTGGGCAAGGTCGTGGCATGGGACCGGGAGGCGGTATGGGGGGAATGGGTCCAGGAGGTGGTATGGGCCCGGGACGGAACCGCTAAGCCTTATTCAAGGGCATCGGCTTAAACCGATGCCCTTGGTGTTTCAAGCTTCAATCCATAGGTCGCTGTGCCAACAACCCAATGTGGTAAGGCGCGTTTGGCCCTAGGCCCACATGAATCTCGGAATCAAATCCAACGTTGGATAGTCAGGGACATTGTTCGGGTTTTGGCCGAATGGCCAGTGGAGGCCCGCAAGGCGTCTCGATGTCGCTGCCGCAAGGGCCGAATTGTGTGATTTGACCTTCCGGCAGGTTCTAAGAGGCACAGCAGTCGTTCGGATGTCCACTTTCCAGAATCATGGACTGGCGGCAGTTGGCCGGTAGCCGCTATTTGAAATGTCGGCGCTGGCAGGACGGCTCCGGCCGAACATCTCCCCAACTAATGCAATACCCGCAGCCCGACATTCACCATCAGCACCTCGTTACCGAGCATGACTACGCTTCCTGGCTTGCGGTTGTCTCCCGTCTCGCTGTACTCGAACGAATAGGTTCGGCACAGTTGTAATTGACCTTCGTCATTTCGCATAAACCTGATGCTGGATGTCGCCACGGTTTCGTCCAGAAACTGAAGACCATCGGCCGTACAAGTCGTTCTCGCCTCGGCGATGGCCAGTTCACGCACCTTGAGGCCATCCAGCCAGAACCAGGCAAGGATGCCGATGACGACAATGCTGAGTACTTCGAAGGCAGGCATATCCGGCTCGTGTGCAAAAGGGAATTATCATCCACCCTCATCCCCGGGGAAAGCCCAACAACAAGGAAACTTCACATGCGCATCCTCCACACCATGCTCCGCACCGGCGATCTCGACCGGTCGATCGACTTCTATACCCAGACCCTCGGCATGAAACTCCTGCGTCGCCAGGACTACCCCGAAGGCAAATTCACCCTGGCTTTCGTCGGCTATGGCGATGAGAAGCGCGACAGCGTGATTGAACTCACCTACAACTGGGGCGTGGACAAGTACGAGATTGGCACCGGCTATGGCCACATCGCCCTTGAGGTTGATGACGTGTATGCGGCTTGCGATGCGATTCGTCAGAAGGGGGGCAAGATTATCCGCGATGCCGGCCCGATGAATGCCGGTACTACCATCATCGCCTTCGTCGCCGATCCTGACGGCTATTACATTGAGCTGATCGGCAAGCGCGGCTGATCCGCACAACGCCCCTTTGATCTGCATGAAACCAGAAGATTTCGAATTGCTGGTCACCCGCGAAATGCCCTTCGGCAAGCACAAGGGCACCTTGATTGCCGACCTGCCCGGCAACTACCTCAACTGGTTTGCGCGCGAGGGTTTCCCGCAGGGTGAGATTGGCCGTCTGCTGGCCTTGATGCAGGAAATCGATCACAACGGCCTGCGGCCAATACTCAACCCGTTACGGAAGCAGCCAGCATGAGCGATAACGGCCGCATGCGCATCGACAAGTGGCTCTGGGTGGCACGCTTCTTCAAGACCCGTAGCCTGGCGGCGACGGCGATTGCCAGTCACAAGATCAAGTGCAACGGCGAACACGTCAAACCCGCGCGCGACCTCAAGATCGGCGATGAACTCGACATCACCATCGGCCAAACGGTGTTCACCATCATCGTGCAAGGCATGGCCGAACAGCGCCGCCCCGCCCCGGAAGCCCGCCTGCTCTATCAGGAAACCCCGGAAGGCGAAGCCCGGCGATTGCGCGAACAGGAACTGAGAAAGCTGGCCCCCGTACCAGGATCAGACCTCAAGGGGCGCCCAACCAAGCGTGAAGGCCGACGCATCCGTGGGATCGGGGGATAAAGCCATGACCATCGACAGAATGTCGGCGCTGGCCGGACGGCACACTTATGGGTGAAAGACAGGACGCTTGCTCACTTCGTGTTTCTTTCCCGGATGATGGGCGGCACATACTTTACCGAGAACCGCCAGCCCTCCGGCGTATCCCGCAACACCAGTGTCTTTGAACTCGCCCCCTCTTCAAACAACGGCTCCGATCCAGCCAGTTCCAACGCGCCAATGCCCTTGATGACGCATGCGCCCGGGATGGTCGTGAAAGCCGACTCGGCTGCGATAAGGACGAACTGTCCCGCCTTGGATTCAGTGCACGACAAGCCCTTTGGAATCGAGTGGGGATCCTGTCTCCAGGCAGTTCTCAGGGCATCAAGCCCTTTAACCAGTTCTGGCGTGATCTTGATCGCGAGCATGACCTCACGAGATTTTGTATGACTCATTCTGCGTTCCTTGCAGGGTCAGCAATCTTCATGGCGAATGTGCTCAGATCGAATGGGGAGGCGCTGTACGCGGAACATACCCCACATAGCCGGTTCGTCCACGCTTGAGCAGCGTATTCAGTTTCCAGGTGGCTTCCTCTGGCGTGGCAAAGATCTCGTCCAAAAACGCGTTACAGGCGGCCCAGCGTCCATCCGCCGTAGGGATAACGGCAATCTGCCGGCCACCATGCAGGGTTGTCACGATACATCCCGTCGCTCCGTGCCACCAGGCAGCAGCGACCAGATCCATCGCCTCACCACGACGCACACAAAGCGCCACCAGTGCATCGACCGGTGAGTCACAAACGACACAGAGGATGGCGGGGAAGTAGGCGACGGAATCAGGGGGCGGTTGAGTCATCAAGAGGATCAAAGGAATCAAAGGGGCCACGCTCTCACGCTCTCACGCTCACTCGCGACTGAGCCGACATGAAGATTGATTGTAGGCGCTATCATTATCGCGACTTCATTGGATACCACGTGGCCCCCCCTTGGTTTCTTTTCAACGAAAAAATCGCATCATGAACGAGACCCTCACAGAAAAGTCGGCGCTGACAGGACGGCAAGCAGGGGGACGCACCTGCCCGCAATGCGGCGCCCACTTCGTCTGCGGTACGGAAGCCGGCGAACAGCGCTGCTGGTGCGCCGATCTGCCGCACATTCCCATCGACCCGAAGCTGCCCGGCTGTCTGTGCCCGACCTGTTTGCGGCAACGCATTGAATCGGCGACAAGCTGAGGCCTAAGGCGTCACCTCGACGCGATTACGCCCATTTGCTTTGGCCGCATACAGCGCCTTATCGGCGCGCGACAGCAAGGCATCGATGTCCTCTTCCGGCCGATAGAGGGACAAGCCCAGGCTGGCGGTGATGTGTCCGACCACGGAAAAATCATTGGCTGCGATCAGTGCCCGCAACTTGTCGGCAAACTGTCGGGGATCTTCGCCTTCGCTCAAGGTTGCCAGCACGGCGAACTCCTCGCCGCCCCAGCGGGCGAGGAAATCATGAGCACGAATGTTGGACGCCAGCAGTTGGGCAAACTCGGTCAGCACAGAGTCCCCCACCTGGTGGCCATAGGTATCGTTGAGCGATTTGAAGTGGTCAATATCCAGCATCACCAGCATCAGCGACAGGCCGTGACGCTGGGCGCGGCTGGTTTCGACCAGCAGGGTCTCGTCGAACTTGCGGCGGTTGGCGACGCCGGTGAGCATGTCGGTTTCGGAAAGACGCTGGAACGCCGCCTCCCGTTCCGCGAGCTCCGCGGTGCGCTGTGCCACCAGTTCTTCCAGCCGCTCCTGGTTGGATTCAAGCATCATCTCGGCCATCTTGATCGAGGTGATGTCGGTCCGCACCGAGACGTAGTGCTCGGGCCGCCCTGCTGCGTCGAGGAAGGGCAGGATGGTAGTGCTGACCCAGTAGAGGCTGCCATCCTTTTTACGGTTGCACACCTCGCCCTGCCAGGTGGTGCCGCTGGTAATGGTGCGCCACACCTCGGCGAAGAAATCAGGCGGATGCTTCCCCGAGTTGATAATGCGGTGATCGCGGCCGATCAACTCCTCACGCGCATATTGGCTGACTGCACAAAACTTGTCATTGACATAGGTGATGCGCCCCTGGGGATCGGCAATGCTGACAATGGCATGCTCATCAAGTGCCTGCTTCTGGAAATCGAGGTCACGCAGGCTGGCGTTCAGTTGCCAGGTCTTGTCCGTCAGCCCGCGCATCAGGCGCGACATATGGCGCTGGACATAGAACCCGATGGCCAGACTAGCCAGCACGGTCAGGAGCATCGCGGAGAGCAGGACCACCTGGGCACTGCGCACCTGCTCGCTCGCTTGCTGGCTGGTGCGTTCGATCTCGCGATTTTTCAGGGCAATGAAGGCTGTCAACGCGCTCAACACACCCTCCTGGGCCGGCAGAGCCTGATCGGTAAGAATCGTCATCGCATCGCGCCGCCGGTGCTCACCATTCAATTCAATGACCCGCTCCTGCAGCGGCACCGTCAGTGCCGTCGCACGCGCCTGCTCACTGAGCAAGGCATGCTCTTCGGGTGTCAGGTTTTCCTTGACCAGCAAGCGACGTGCCTCGGCTACTTCCTGCGCCAGTGCCCAAAAGCGCATGTTGTAGTCGTCCACCACGAATGCATCATCTTCATGGACCAGCTTGACCAGCACATACGAACGCTCGCGTGCCGCGTGATACATCCGGTGGGCAAGCTGGACATGCCGGGCATGCTGCGTATTGATCTCGGCAACCAGCGTCTGGATGCGTTCGAGGCGAACCATAGTGGCCGCCGTCATGGCAACTAAGAGAACGACAACCACACCAAAGCCCGCAATAATCATGCGGGCTGAATACGGTGATTTCTGATGGTCTAGCGCCACTGACTCCCCTCCGTTATGCGAGAAGCCTACCATGTCCTATAAAAGTCGGCGGTGGCAAGACGGCACCTAACTTTGGAATGCGGCAGCCAGCGTCGCAATCATATCGGCATGATCCTGCACACCGGCGCTTTCGCGCAGGCTGTGCATCGCCCACAGCGGTGAACCGACATCCACGCTGGCGATGCCGAGACTGGCCGCAACCATCGGTCCGATGGTGCTGCCGCAACCGAGATCGCTGCGATGGGCATACTGCTGGCAGGCCACGCCGGCCTGCTCGCACAGGCGCATGAAGCGCGCGGCGGTTTCCGCATCGGTGGTGTAGCGCTGGTTGGCATTGCGCTTGATGACCGGCCCGCCATTCATGCGCACCTTGTGGCCCGGCTCATAGGCGTTGGGGAAATTCGGCTGGTAGGCATGCGCCATGTCGGCGCTGATGAAGAAGCTGCGCGCCATGACGCGCCGCGTGTCCTCACCATCCAGCCCGGCCGATAGCCCGATGCGCGCCAGCACATCCGCAAGGAAACTGCCACCCGCCCCGGTGGCGCTTTCGCTGCCCACTTCTTCATGATCGAACAGGCCGACCACGCAGGTCGCACGCGGTGCCGAATTTGCCAATGAGGTTGCCAGCAATGCGGTGGTGGCGGCGTGGCACGATGCCAGGTTGTCGAGTTGGCTGTCCGCAATGAATTCCTCTTGCGCGCCCCACAGGCGACCGGGCTGCGTGTCTACCACCGCCAGTTCCCAACTGAGCAGATCGGCCGCCTCTACCGCCGCCTGAGTCGTCAGCAGGGCACGCAGTTGAGCGTCGGCATCCTCGCCTTCAGCCAGATTTCCAAGAATCAGCGGCAGTTCGGTCTGCTTGTTGAGCTTGAGGCCCTGCTCATTGACATCGCGGTTCATGTGGATCGCCAGATTCGGCAGGCGTACCAGCGGCTGCTCAAAGCGCAACAGGCGCGTCTCCATCCCGGCGGCGGTGCGTACGACCACGCGTCCGGCCAAGCTCAGATCGCGATCGGTAAACGTCGCAAGAATCGGCCCGCCATAGATTTCCACCGCCAGCCGCGCCAAGCCGTCGCTGCCAGAGGCCGGCCGGGGCTTGAGACGCAGGCCGGGCGAATCGGTATGGGCGCCGATGAGGCGCAGACCGCTTTCCACCAGCGGTGTGCTCCCCATCACGAAGGCGATCAGCGAGGCGCCGCCGCGCGTGACGGTGTAACGCCCGCCCGGCACCAGTTGCCAGCGCGCCGCCTCATCAAGGTGAATAAAACCCTGCGCCGCCAGGCGGGCAGATGTCGTTGCCACAGCATGCCAGGGACTCGGGCTGGCATCGATAAAGTCGATCAGGTCAAGGGCGGTTTGGCGGTCGGTGCTGCGATCACGGGTCGGCTGAAACATGGCGTTACGAAATGGTTGGGGATCGCCCATCCTACCTCGGTTCAGCCTGGGCTTGGCCGGTGTAAGCTATGCGCCATGAACCGTTCAATTACCGCCCTCCTCGTT
Organism: Rhodocyclaceae bacterium; assembly: GCA_030824115.1. GTDB lineage: Bacteria > Pseudomonadota > Gammaproteobacteria > Burkholderiales > Rhodocyclaceae > Sulfuricystis. The sequence goes on from JAVBYI010000022.1 coordinate 64,407, forward strand.
GCCGCCGTCCTCGCCCTGAGCGCAAGCATGACGACGGCTGCCCCCGTGCCCGACAGCCGGCAACTCGAAAAAGAACTGCAAAGCCTGAACTGGGGACAGTTCAAAGGCGTGATCGAGGCCATTCCCGAAATCCGCCGCGAAGTCGAAAAGTATGGCCCGCTCGGCTGGGAGTACGTCAAGACGAACTACCGCAGCCACGGCTGGAAAAAGAGTATCGACCGGCTGGACACCGGGGAGAAACAGCGTCTCACCCAGTTGATCCAGCGCGCCCGCAATCAGTGACGGTCAGTGCAGCATCTGGTATTGGATCAGGTAGGTGCCTGCCCCGGCGAAATACCCGATCAAGGCCAGCCCGCTGATCCGTTTCACGTACCAGAAGAAGTGGATCTTCTCCAACCCCATGGCCGCCACGCCTGCGGCTGAACCGATGATCAGGATCGAACCGCCCGTTCCCGCGCAATAAGCGAGGAACTCCCACAGGAAGTGGTCGGTCGGGTACTGCTCCATGCTGTACATGCCCATGGATGCGGCCACCAGCGGCACGTTATCGACAATCGCACTGGCAATGCCGATGATCAGCACAATCACATCCTGCCGCCCCACGGTCTGATCGAGCCATTGGGCGAGGGAAGTCAGGATGTGGGTATGCTCCAGCGTAGCCACAGCCAGCAGGATGCCGATGAAGAATACGATCGAGCTCATGTCGATGCGGCTCAGGGCATGCACCAGCGTCAGGTGCTGCTTGAATTGGTCTTCCTTGTGGCGATGGACCAGATCACCGACCAGCCAAAGGATGCCCAGCCCGAAGAGGATGCCCATGAAGGGCGGCAAATGGGTGATCGTCTTGAAGGCGGGAACAGCCACCAGAATGCCCAGCCCCATGAAGAACATCAGGTTGCGCTCAAACTCGGTCGTACGCAGCCCGTGGTCGCTTTCCTTGATCTGCGGCGCATCCACCGGGCGGCCGCGCAATACATAGGCGGTAACAGCCAATGGCACGACCATGCTGACCACGGAAGGCAGGAACACCGACTTGATGATCGCCAGCGTCGTGATCTGGCCACCAATCCAGAGCATGGTGGTCGTCACGTCACCGATGGGCGACCACGCACCCCCCGAGTTGGCGGCGATCACGATGATGCCGGCGAAGAACAGGCGATCCTCGTGCTTGGCGAGGAGCTTGCGCATCAGGGAAATCATCACAATGGTCGTGGTCAGGTTATCGAGGATGGCACTGAGAAAGAAGGTGACAAAACCCACGAGCCAGATCAGCGAGGACAGGTTCGCGGTGCGAATGCGTTTGGTGATGACCTCGAAGCCGTTGTGCGCATCCACCACTTCGACAATGGTCATGGCGCCCATCAGGAAGAAGACGATTTGCGCCGTCGACATGACGGACTCACCCAACTGTTCGCTGACCAGATGCGCATCCGCAGTAGCAAGCGCGTAGATAGTCCATAACAGCCCGGCACCGACCAGGGCTGAGGCGGATTTATTGATCTTGATGGGATGTTCGAGGGCGATGGCCGCGTAAGCGACGACAAAAACAAGCACGAGTGCTGTCAGCATGGGTATGGTCTCTCCCGTGCAGCGGCCCGACCGCACGATAAACCTGTCCGCGGATTGATAGGTGAAATTACGACTGCTTCACGGACACCCGTGGGGAATCTTACAACAGGGTCGCGACAATCATCAACACATCGCCCCGGTTTCCTTGCTGCCCCTCACTGTCCTCTGGGTGCCCGCTCGACCCCGCCCAGAACATCACCTGCCTTGAGGCCGCGCTGTGCAAACCAGCCGGCATTCATTTCCAGCGCATAGCGAGCGGGTTTCGCCGCACAATGATTTTCCTCGTTGCGCGGCTTCATCTCGGCAATATTGAGAATGCGCCCATTCGCGTCCATAAAGGCCACCGAGAGCGGCAGCAGCGTGTTTTTCATCCACATGCAATGCGCTGCATCATGGGTAAATACAAACAACATGCCGCGCTGGCTGTCCATCGTTTTGCGGTGCATCAGCCCTTGTGCACGGCTTTGCGGCGTTGCGGCCACCTCGGCTTCGATGCGATGAAAACCGGCAGTCAGTTCCATGACTGGCATACCCTGCGCCATGGACAGATTGGCGCAGAAACCGAGAAAGAGAAAAAACCAACGCATCATTTCGGGCACCCCTTGCTGTAACGATTGCAGAAGCGTAGCGCTTCCGGATAAGGAAAGAAGTCGCGGATCTTGCCGCTGCGGATGTCTTCCTGCGCCTGCTGCCAGAACGCGGCATCAAACAGATCGGCGTGATGGCGCATAAAGGCAGTGCGGATCTTCGGCGAGGTCAGCAGGAAGGTGGCAAATTCCTCGGGAAAGACGTCGTTGCGGCCCACCGAATACCACGGCTCGCCGGACATCTCCGCCTCCTCGTTCGGCGCCGGCGGAATACGCCGGAAGTTGCAGTCGGTCATGAACTCGATCTCGTCGTAATCGTAGAACACTACGCGGCCGTAGCGGGTGACGCCAAAGTTCTTCCACAACATATCGCCGGGGAATATGTTGGCAATCGCCAGTTCACGAATGGCATTGCCATACTCCTTGACCGCATGCTCGATCTGATCTTCGCGGCTGGTCTTGTCGGCCCGCTCAAGATAGAGATTGAGGGGCTCCATGCGCCGTTCGATGTAGAGGTGCTTGATGATGATTTCATCCGCACTCTCCTCGATCAGCGAGGGAATTTCGCGGCGCAGTTCCTCAAGCATTTCGGGCGCGAAGCGATTCTTGGGCAAGGCCACATGGGAAAACTCCAAGGTGTCTGCCATGCGCCCGACGCGATCCACCTGCTTGACGAGCTGATACTTGCGCTTGACGGTGGCGTGATCGACTTCCTTGGTCACCCCGAACTTGTCCTTGATGACCTTGAACACATACGGGTAGGAAGGCAGAGTGAACACCAGCATGACCAGCCCGCGAATGCCCGGGGCAACGACGAACTTGTCGGCCGAGTGATGCAGATGGGACATCAGGCCACGGAAGAAGGCGGTCTTGCCCTGCTTGCCCAGACCTACCATCGAATACAGCTCGGCACGCGGCTTGTGCGGCATGATCGAGCGCAGAAACTGCACGTAGGCCGAGGGCACCTTCATGTCGACCATGAAATAGGCACGCGACAGCGAGAACAGCAGGCTGATGAGGCCCGGATCAAGGAGGATGGTATCGACCACCAGTTTGCCGCCCGGCTCATGCAGCACCGGAATGGCAAAGGGGAACTCGACCGCCCCATTGACGGCCTTGCCGATGATGTAGGCCGCCTTGTTGCGATAGAAGGCCGAGGACAGCACCTGCACCTGGAAATTGACTTCACGCAGTGGCAGTTCGGGCAAAAACTCATGCACCGCCGTACGGACGGCCTCGACATCGCGATCGAGATTGGCAAACTCACGCTGCCACTGGAAATCGATCAGGATCTGGCGAATCGTCGCGCGGAAGCCCGCCTGATTCGGATAGTAGCTACGGTAGGTCGGCGGGTCGGACTCGATGTATTCCGTCGAGATCGCCGGGCGCACGAAAATGAAGTCATTGTGGAAATAGGTGCGGTGCAGGATCTGACAGAACACCGAGTTGAAGAAGGTCTCGGCCAGCTCCGGCTGGCTGTGGTCGGTCAGGAGGCCGATGTAATACAGCTTGGCCTGACGCCAGACGACATCATCGACGGTCTCGGCATTGAAATCGCGATGCAGGCGTTCAATGGTCTCGGCGACACGGTCGTCATAGAACTGAATGCGCTCGCGCACCGCACGCTGGACGGCGACCCAGTCACCCTGCTCGAAACGGTGCTTGGCCTGGGCAGAGCTTTCGCGGAAGAGACGATAGTGTTTGTTGAAGCCCTCGATCAGGGTCTGGGCGATCAACAGTGCCTGCGCGCCAGCCGCCGGATCTGCATCCACCACTGACTTCACCGATATATCCATGAATTTTCTTTTACCTCTATTGACACAGCTTATACTACGCAGCGATGGTCAAGGATACTCAGAAATTGGCCGCAGCATGCTCGACCCCTTATTCCCTTTTCCGATCCATTCCGCAGCTTATACCTCATCAAGCTATCAGAAAGAGACACCGCAATGACGACTGGGCAATCCAAGATCATCTACACCCTGACCGACGAAGCACCGCTCCTGGCAACGGCCGCTTTCCTGCCGATCGTGCGCACCTTCACGGCCCCCGCCGGTATCGAGATCGAGAAGGCCGACATTTCTGTGTCGGCCCGTGTGCTGGCGGAATTTCCCGAGCACCTGACTGATGCACAGAAGGTGCCGGATACCCTTGGCGACCTCGGTCGCCGCACGCTACTGCCCGAAACCAACATCATCAAGCTGCCGAACATCAGCGCCTCCGTGGCCCAGTTAATCACCTGCGTGCGCGAACTGCAGGCCAAGGGCTACAAGATTCCCGACTACCCGGAAGATCCCAAAACCGATGAAGAAAAAGCCATCCGCGCGCGCTACGCCAAGTGCATCGGCAGCGCCGTCAACCCGGTGCTGCGCGAAGGCAACTCCGACCGCCGTGCCCCGAAGGCGGTGAAGGAGTACGCGCGCAAGAACCCGCACTCGATGGGCGAATGGAAGCAGTGGTCGCAGACCCATGTCTCGCACATGCACCACGGCGACTTCTACCACGGTGAAAAATCACTCACGCTCGACAAGGCGCGCGATGTCAAGATGGAATTGATCACCAAGAGTGGCAAAACCATCGTCCTGAAGCCGAAAGTCGCCTTGCTGGCCGGTGAAATCATCGACAGCATGTTCATGAGCAAGAAGGCGCTGTGCGAGTTCTACGAACGTGAACTGGAAGACTGCCGCGAGGCTGGCATCCTCTTCTCGCTGCACGTCAAGGCGACGATGATGAAGGTCTCGCACCCGATCGTCTTCGGCCACTGCATCAAGATCTACTACAAGGAAGCCTTCGAGAAACACGGCGAACTGTTCAAGGAACTGGGCGTCAACGTCAATAACGGCATGTCGGTGCTCTACGAGAAAATCAAGACATTGCCGGCCTCCAAGCGCGATGAAATCGAGCGCGACCTGCATGCTTGCCAGGAACACCGCCCACGCCTCGCCATGGTCGACTCGGCCAAGGGCATTACCAATTTCCACTCGCCCAACGACGTGATTGTGGATGCCTCGATGCCGGCGATGATCCGTGGCGGCGGCAAGATGTGGGGCGCCGACGGCAAACCCTACGACTGCAAGGCCGTGATGCCGGAATCGACTTTCGCCCGCATTTATCAGGAGATGATCAACTTCTGCAAGTGGCATGGCAACTTCGATCCCAAGACCATGGGCACGGTACCCAACGTCGGGCTGATGGCCCAACAAGCCGAGGAATACGGCTCGCACGACAAGACCTTCGAGATTGCCGAAGACGGCGTCGCCAACATTACCGACCTCGCCACCGGCGAAGTGCTGCTCTCGCAAAACGTCGAGGCCGGCGACATCTTCCGCATGTGTCAGGTCAAGGACGCACCGATTCGCGACTGGGTCAAACTGGCCGTCAATCGCGCGCGCAACTCCGGCATGCCGGTGATTTTTTGGCTCGACCCCTACCGTCCGCACGAAAATGAACTGATCAAGAAAGTAAACACCTATCTCAAGGACTACGACACGACCGGTCTCGACATCCAGATCATGTCGCAGGTGCGCGCCATGCGCTTCACGCTGGAGCGCGTTGCCCGCGGCCTCGACACCATCTCCGCCACCGGCAACATCCTGCGCGACTACCTGACCGACCTGTTCCCGATCATGGAACTCGGCACCAGTGCCAAGATGCTTTCCATCGTGCCGCTGATGAACGGCGGCGGCATGTACGAAACCGGCGCCGGCGGTTCGGCACCGAAGCATGTCCAGCAACTCGTCGAGGAAAATCATCTGCGTTGGGATTCGCTCGGCGAATTCCTGGCGCTGGCGGTCTCGATGGAAGACCTCGGCATCAAAACCGGCAATGTCCGGGCCAAGCTGTTGGCAAAAACACTGGATGCTGCCACCGGCAAGTTGCTCGATAACCGTAAGTCGCCCTCCCCAAAAACCGGCGAACTCTGCAACCGTGGCAGTCAGTTCTATCTGGCCATGTATTGGGCCGAAGAACTCGCCGGACAAGCGGAGGACAAGGCGCTGGCCGCCCAATTTACCCCGCTGGCCAAGGCACTCGCTGAAAACGAGCAGCAAATCATCAGCGAGTTCAAGGCAGTCCAGGGCAAGCCGGCCGATATCGGTGGCTACTACAAGGTCGATCCAGCCAAGCTCAAGGCCGTGATGCGACCAAGTGCCACCTTGAACAAGGTACTCGCCACCGCAGGCGCCGCTTAGTTCGGTACTGAGTTCGGGGCCGCGCAGGGTTTATCATTCGGGGCTGGATTTCACAATAACAGCTATGGAGAAGACATGAGCACCTCGCACATCAAGGTTCCCACCACGGGTCAGAAAATCGTTGCCGGACAACCCACGCCGGATAACCCCATCATCCCCTTTATCGAAGGCGATGGCATCGGGGTCGATATCACGCCTGTGATGAAAGCCGTGGTGGATGCGGCCGTCGCGAAAGCTTATGACGGCAAGAAGAAGATTTCCTGGATGGAAGTCTTCGCTGGCGAGAAGTCAACCCGGATCTACGGTCCCGATGTCTGGCTGCCCGAAGACACCCTGAATGCCTGCAAGGAATACTCCGTCTCGATCAAGGGGCCGATGACCACGCCGGTCGGCGGCGGCATCCGTTCGCTCAACGTTGCCCTGCGCCAGGAACTCGACCTCTACCAGTGCGTCCGTCCGGTGCGCTACTTCAAGGGCGTGCCTTCGCCGCTCAAGGATCCGTCGAAGACTGACATGGTGATCTTCCGCGAGAACACCGAGGATATCTACGCCGGCATCGAGTGGCAGGCAGAGAGCACTAACGCGAAAAAGGTCATCGCCTTTCTGCAGGAGGAAATGGGCGTCAAGAAGATCCGCTTCCCTTCCACCTCTGGCATCGGCATCAAGCCTGTCTCTCGTGAGGGCACCGAGCGCCTGATGCGTGCCGCGATCAAGTACGCCATTGCCAACGACCGCAAGTCAGTCACGATTGTGCATAAGGGCAACATCATGAAGTTCACCGAGGGTGGCTTCCGTGACTGGGCCTATGCGCTGGCGCAGAACGAATTCAATGCCAAGCCGATCGACGGCGGTCCGTGGTGTGCATTCAAGAACCCCAACACCGGCCGCGAAATCGTCATCAAGGACGCCATCGCCGACGCCTTCCTGCAGCAGATCCTGCTGCGTCCGGCCGAGTACGACGTGATCGCCACGCTCAACCTCAATGGTGACTACATCTCCGACGCACTGGCTGCACAGGTGGGTGGTATCGGCATCGCCCCGGGCGCCAACATTTCCGATTATTACGCGGTATTCGAAGCCACCCACGGCACGGCACCGAAGTATGCCGGCAAGGACTACGTGAACCCCGGTTCGCTGATCCTCTCCGCTGAAATGATGCTGCGCCATCTCGGCTGGAAGGAAGCGGCCGACCTGATCATCAAGTCGATGGAAGCCGCCATCGCCGACAAGATCGTCACCTATGACTTTGCCCGGCTGATGGAAGGGGCAAAGGAAGTGAAGTGCTCTGAGTTTGGCCAGGCAATGATTGAGCGCATGTAAGCAGTTCCGCGCAAACAAAAAGCCCGCCGGTTGGCGGGCTTTTTTATCAGCGCCTTAAAAGTCGGCGCTGGCAAGACGGCAAAGCTACCGTCGAAATCAAGCCTTCTGGATGTTGGAAGCTTGCTTGCCCTTGGGGCCTTGCACGACTTCGAAACTAACCTTCTCACCCTCTTTCAGGGTCTTGAAGCCCTGCATGTTGATCGCGGAAAAGTGCGCAAACAGATCTTCGCTGCCATCATCCGGGGTAATGAAGCCGAAACCCTTGGAATCGTTGAACCACTTGACGGTACCCAGTGCCATAAAACCTCTTTCATAAAACGTGACATATATCCGACCAAAACAGGTTCGCCCGGTCGGCGACATGTTTGTGTTGCAAGTTCTCTACAGCGGGAGGGCACCGAAGCGGTGGGTCACTCTTTAATGCACTGATGCGAATCTTGAACCAAACAAGCGCCTTTTACCCGAGTTTTGCGGAGCGCGTCAACCGCTTTTTATGCTGTTGTGCAGCAAAAAGGTCATTCGGTGCCCCGCCCCCAGCCCGCCACACCTTCCGGCGCAGATTGTGAAACGCACTTTTCACCCGTTTTTCCCCTGATGGGCGCACGGTTGCATGGTGTTTGATTCGCTCTACAATCAACGCATGGCAACACGCAAGCAAAACCAGACCGAATCAGGGGTCGTCCTTGAGCCGGAGCGGCAACGCACCAAGCCGCCCCCGCTCTATAAGGTGCTCCTGCTGAATGACGATTACACACCGATGGATTTCGTCATTGTCGTGCTGGAACGCTTCTTTCGCATGCGCCGCGAGCAGGCCACGGTGGTCATGCTCAGTGTGCATCGGCAGGGGCGCGGGGTTTGCGGTGTGTTTCCGCGTGATTTGGCGGCTACCAAAGTCGAGCAGGTCGGCGCATTTGCCAAACGCCACGGTCATCCGTTGGCGTGTGTAATGGAAGAAAACTGAAAGGGCTGTTCATGATCGCTCAGGAACTCGAAGTCAGCTTGCACATGGCCTTCGTCGAGGCGCGTCAGAAGCGTCACGAGTTCATTACCGTCGAGCACCTGCTGCTGGCGCTGTTGGACAATCCCTCCGCCGCCGAGGTGCTGCGCGCCTGTGCCGCCGAACTTGACGAACTGCGGCGCGAGGTCAACGGCTTCATCGACCAGCACACGCCCACCGTCCCCGGCGACGGCGAGATCGATACGCAACCGACACTGGGTTTCCAGCGCGTCATCCAGCGTGCCATCCTGCACGTCCAGTCTTCCGGCAAAAAAGAGGTCAATGGCGCGAACGTGCTGGTCGCCATCTTCGGTGAAAAGGATTCCCACGCCGTCTATTTCCTGCAGAAGCAGAGTATCTCGCGCCTCGATGTGGTGAATTTCATTTCCCACGGCATCACCAAGAATCCCCAGCCGGCCGGCAAGCCCGAAGAGGCACCCGAGCAGGAAGGCGACGTCCAGCAGCCGAACAGCGCGCTCGACAACTTCACGCAGAATCTGAATCAGCAAGCCCTGACCGGCAAGATTGATCCGCTGATCGGTCGCGACAAGGAACTGGAACGTGTCATCCAGACCTTGTGCCGCCGCCGCAAAAACAATCCGCTGCTGGTTGGCGAGGCCGGTGTCGGCAAGACCGCGATTGCCGAGGGCCTTGCCCGGCGCATCATCGAAGGCCGCGTTCCCGAGATTCTCCTCAATGCCACGGTATATGCGCTCGACATGGGCGCCCTGCTCGCCGGCACCAAGTATCGCGGTGACTTCGAGCAGCGCCTCAAGGCGGTGCTCAAGCAACTGGCGGATAACCCGAATGCCATCCTGTTCATCGACGAGATCCATACGCTGATTGGCGCCGGCGCCGCCTCGGGTGGCACGCTCGACGCCTCGAACCTGCTCAAGCCGGCCCTCTCGTCCGGTACGGTCAAGTGCATCGGTGCCACCACCTACAACGAGTTCCGTGGCATCTTCGAGAAGGATCACGCGCTGTCGCGGCGCTTCCAAAAGGTCGAGGTCAATGAGCCGAGTGTCGATGAAACCATCTCGATCCTGCGTGGCCTCAAGACGCGTTTTGAAGAACACCATGGCATCAAGTACTCCACGGCCGCCATCAACAACGCCGCCGAACTTGCCGCCAAGTACATCACCGACCGCCACCTGCCCGACAAGGCCATCGACGTCATCGACGAAGCCGGTGCCGCCCAGCGCATCCTGCCCAAGTCGAAGCAGAAGAAGCTGATCGGCAAGCAGGAAATCGAGGAAATCGTCGCCAAGATCGCACGCATACCGCCGCAGCATGTATCGGCCGATGACCGCTCGGCCCTGAAGAATCTCGACCGCGATCTGCGTAGTGTCGTGTTCGGTCAGGACAATGCCATCGACGCCATCGCCAAAGCGATCAAGATGTCACGCTCCGGTCTTGGCAATCCGCAGAAACCGATCGGCAGCTTCCTCTTCTCCGGCCCCACCGGTGTGGGCAAGACTGAAGTGGCGCGCCAACTGGCCTATTGCATGGGCATCGAGCTGATTCGCTTCGACATGTCCGAGTACATGGAGCGCCATGCCGTCAGCCGCCTAATCGGCGCGCCGCCCGGCTATGTCGGTTTCGACCAGGGCGGGCTGCTCACCGAAGCGGTGACCAAGAAGCCGCATGCCGTGCTGCTGCTCGACGAAATCGAGAAGGCGCATCCGGACATCTTCAACATCCTGCTGCAGGTGATGGATCACGGCACGCTGACCGACAATAACGGGCGCAAGGCCGATTTCCGCAACATCGCCATCATCATGACCACCAATGCCGGCGCCGAAGCCTTGCAGAAGACCAGCATCGGCTTCACCACCAACAAGCAGGCCGGTGATGAGATGCAGGACATCAAGCGTATGTTCACGCCGGAATTCCGTAACCGGCTCGATGCCATCATCTCCTTCAAGGCGCTCGACAACGAGATCATCCTGCGCGTGGTCGACAAGTTCCTCATGCAACTGGAAGGCCAACTGCACGAGAAAAAAGTCGAGGCCATCTTCACCGATGCGCTGCGCGCCTGGCTGGCCGAAAAGGGCTTCGATCCGCTGATGGGTGCCCGCCCGATGGCGCGCCTGATCCAGGACACCATTCGTGCTGCGCTCGCCGACGAACTGCTGTTTGGCAAGCTGGTCCATGGCGGCAAGGTCACCATTGACCTCGACGAAGAAGATAAGGTCCGCCTTAGCTACGAGACGCAAGAGCAACAACCATCCCGCCGCCCCACCACGACCCACTCATAAACATGCGCCTCGCCACCACGGATCTTTGCGACGCCCACGAAGGCAAGGTACCCGGTGTACGGGTGGCCGCCCCCATCTTCCGCAGCTTTGGTGGTCAGCCGGCCTTCCATGGCCGCATTGCCACCCTGAAGCTTTTCGAGGATAACGGGCTGGTGCGCAAAACGCTCGATGCCCCCGGCGAAGGCCGCGTGCTGGTCATCGATGGCGGCGGTAGCACACGTTGCGCCTTGCTCGGCGATCAACTGGCAGCACTTGCCGTCAAGAACGGCTGGGCCGGCGTCGTGTTATGGGGCTGTATTCGTGACTCTAAGGCCATCGGCACGATGGCGCTGGGCGTCTTTGCCCTCGCCACCCACCCGCAGAAAACCCTCAAGAAGAATCTCGGCGATGCCGAGATTCCGGTTTCATTCGCCGGCATCACGTTCATGCCGGGCGAATGGCTTTACGCTGACGAAGACGGCCTGATCGTCAGCGCCAGCGCCCTACATCACTGATGCCGCGATCCAGTGTGATGGCCGCCGCTGCGCGCCGGGGAAGTCTTGCTGCCTGACTTGGCACCTGGCCGCGCGCCGCGCGGCTTGGGTGCAAAAGGACTCGGCGTTGCGGTACGCGCCCGGCCATCGGACCGCCCGCCCGCCCCAGCTGCCCCTCTCGGTTTTTGAATCGGCTCGGCCTTGATCTTCGGATCGGGCTCGAAACCGGGCATCAGGCGCTTATCAATCTCGCGCTTCAATACCCGCTCGATATCGCGCAACAGCTTGTGCTCGTCAACGCACACTAGCGAGGTCGCCTCGCCCGATGCGCCGGCACGGCCGGTACGGCCGATGCGGTGCACATAATCTTCCGGCACGCTCGGCAGCTCGTAATTGACCACGTGCGGCAGATCGTCGATGTCGATGCCGCGTGCGGCAATGTCGGTGGCCACCAGCACATTGATCTTCAGCTTCTTGAAGTCGTCCAGTGCGCGAATGCGCTGCCCCTGACTCTTGTTGCCGTGCAGCGCGGCCGCCGTGATGCGCGCCTTGCACAAACGTTCGGCCAGCGCATCGGCACCGTGCTTGGTGCGCGTAAACACCAGCACCTGATGCCAGTTGTTGTCGGTGATAAGTTGAATCAGCAAGTCGCGCTTGCGATCGCGATCCACGTGATAGACGCACTGCGCTACCGCCTCGGCGGGCGCATTGCGGCGTGCCACCTCGACGCTCGCCGGATCCCGCAACAGCCCGGTCGCCAGTTCGCGAATTTCATTGGAGAAGGTCGCCGAGAACAGCAGGCTCTGCTTTTTCTTCGGCAACAGCGCGATGATCTTGCGGATATCGCGGATGAAGCCCATATCGAGCATGCGATCGGCTTCATCCAGCACGAGAATCTCGATACCGGACAGGTCGATATTGCGCTGGTTGATGTGGTCGAGCAGGCGGCCCGGGGTGGCTACCACGATATCGACGCCGCCCTTGAGCACTTTCGTTTGCGGACCGATGCCAACGCCACCATAAATGGCTGCGGAACGCAGCTTGAGATATTTGCCGTAGGTAAACACGCTTTGCTGAACCTGCATCGCCAGTTCGCGCGTCGGCACCAGTACGAGGGTGCGCGGCTTGAAGCGCTTCATCGTCAGGCTGCTTTCTTGAGAGAGCAGTTGCAGGATTGGCAGGGTAAAGCCGGCGGTCTTGCCGGTGCCGGTCTGGGCGCAGGCCATCAGGTCGCGGCCTTCCAGCACCACGGGAATGGCCTGTGCCTGAATCGGGGTGGGGATATCGTAGCCCTGATCGGCAACGGCACGGAGAATCGCGGCATCGAGGCCGAGTTCGGTGAATTTCATGGGTGAAGCTCCTAGAACGGAATCGGCCTTCGTGCTTAGGGCACGAACCAGTCTAGGCAGAAACACAGTGGGGAAAAAACAAGGCCGGGGAATACCGGAAGCGCGGGGATGCGCTTATCGTTTCCCGCAGACTGAGGCAGGAACGAGGCGCGCAGTCTAGCATCCTCCTTACCCATGCCGTCCCGCCAGCGCCGACTTTTCTTAATTTATCGCCTCATCACAATTTTCTAACATATGTCTTATATAAGACACTTGTTGCTTTGCAAAAAACTCAATATACTGCGCTCCATCGTTTCACCCATCCTCATCTCCATTAACTACTCCCCGAACACTCACCGAGAGGACCTGACCATGACCGATCGCAAAGCCCAAATCGCCGCCCTGGAAAAAGACTGGGCCACCAATCCCCGCTGGAAAGGCGTCAAGCGCGGTTACTCCGCCGAGGACGTCGTCCGTCTGCGCGGCTCCGTCCAGATCGAGCACACCCTCGCCAAGCGCGGTGCCGAGAAGCTCTGGGCACTCGTCAATGGCGGCGCCAAGAAGGGCTACGTCAATGCCTTCGGCGCCATCACCGCCGGTCAGGCCATGCAGCAAGCTAAGGCAGGCCTCGAGGCCGTCTATCTCTCCGGCTGGCAGGTCGCTGCCGACGGCAACACCTCCGAAACCATGTACCCGGACCAGTCGCTGTACGCTTACGACTCTGTCCCCACCATGGTTCGCCGCATCAACAACACCTTCAAGCGCGCCGATGAAATCCAGTGGGGCCGCAACATCAACCCCGGCGACAAGGACTATGTCGATTTCTTCCTGCCGATCGTGGCGGATGCGGAAGCCGGCTTCGGTGGTGTGCTGAACGCCTTCGAACTGATGAAGAACATGATCACCGCCGGCGCCGCCGGGGTGCACTTCGAAGACCAGCTGGCGGCCGTGAAGAAGTGCGGCCACATGGGTGGCAAGGTGCTGGTGCCGACCCGTGAAGCGGTCGAGAAGCTGATCGCCGCGCGCTTCGCCGCCGACGTCATGGGCGTGCCCACCATCGTGCTGGCGCGTACCGATGCCGAAGCCGCCAACCTGATCACCTCCGACTACGACGCCAACGACAAGCCCTTCATCACCGGCGAGCGTACCCAGGAAGGCTTCTACCGCGTCAAGAACGGTCTGGAGCAGTCGATCAGCCGTGGCGTGGCTTACGCGCCCTATGCCGACCTCGTCTGGTGCGAAACCGGCGTGCCGGATATCGGCTTCGCCCGCGAGTTCGCTCAGGCCGTGCTCAAGGAGTGCCCAGGCAAGCTGCTCTCCTACAACTGTTCGCCCTCGTTCAACTGGAAGAAGAACCTCAACGACAAGCAGATCGCCTCGTTCCAGGACGAACTCTCCGCGCTGGGCTACAAGTACCAGTTCATCACGCTGGCCGGCATCCATATCAACTGGTACAACACCTTCCAGTTCGCCCAGGCCTATGCCAACGGCGAAGGCATGAAGCACTATGTGAACATGGTGCAGGAACCCGAGTTCGCCGCACGCGACAAGGGCTACACCTTCGTCTCGCACCAACAGGAAGTCGGCGTCGGTTACTTCGACGACGTCACCACCGTGATCCAGGGCGGGTCGTCCAGCGTCAAGGCGCTGACCGGCTCGACGGAGGAGGAGCAGTTCCACTGATTACAGAGATACCCTCGTCACAGAGGGAGTGGAGCGCTGTGTAGTTCAGCGGGCCTCACGGGGAAACCCGTGAGGCTTTTTTATTTTCAGACAGGCTGCTCGGCCGAAACCACCTGCACTTCTTCATCGGCGACGCGCACGACCTGGCCACCGCGAATCTTGCACGCCTTGCGCGTTTCGACCTTGCCATCGACGCATACCTCGCCAGCGGCAATCATGACTTTGGCTGCGCCACCTGACGACGCAATAGCGAGCAGTTTGAGGAGAACATGTAGCTCGACGAACGGCTTGTCGAGTTGAAAGGTATGCGGGTTCATTGACGGGTTCCGATTTGGACAGTCTGCATTCTAAGTTCCACTTCGCTGACAACTCGAAAAGTCGGCGCTGGCGGGACGGCACACGGCAGAAATGGGCACGAAAGACTAGTAATAAAGTAATATGATTGGCACCTGCTCAACCAGCCACGTGGCCCATGTTGCCCTCTGCTCCCCTGCGTCGCCTGCTTATTGTTCTTGCACTGCTGCTGACCGGATTCGGGGCTCGGGCCGATGCAACGCCGCCCGAGCAAATCAAGGTCGTGCTGGATGACAACTACCCGCCCTATACCTTTCGCGATGCGAATGGTCAGCCGCAAGGGCTCTTGAAAGACCTTTGGGCGTTATGGGCGCAACGCACCGGCATTCGCGTGGATTTTCAACCGATGAGCTGGGGCAAGGCGCGCGCCACGATGGAGAGCGGTCAGGCGGATGTGATCGACACGATTTTCGAGACCCCGGAACGGCAGAAAATTTACGCATTTTCAGCGCCCTATGCCTCAATCGAGGTTGCGCTGTTTTTCGATCATCACATCAGCGGCATCACTGATAGCGAATCGGCGCGCGGCTTCCCGATCGGTGTCAAGGAAGGTGATGCCTGCATCGAATATCTGAACACGCGCGGTATCACTGATCTCAGACACTATCCCAGCTACGAGGCTCAGGTGCAGGCGGCCATCCGCCAGGAAGTGCGTGTGCTGTGCATCGACAAACCACCGGCCGCCTACTTTTTCCACCGCCAGGGTGCGGCTGAACAGTTCCGCCATACGGCCCCGCTGTACGTTGGCGAGTTTCACTGGGCCGTCGCCAAAGACCGGGCGGATTTACAACAACTGATTGCCGCCGGCTTTGCCAAGATCACACCGGAAGAACGGCAGGCCATCGAGGCACGCTGGTTGGGCGAACGCCTGCAGGCCGGCACCTGGGAGCGCTATAAGCGCCCCATGTTGTACAGCCTGCTGGGCCTGACGCTCCTAACCGGCGTGCTGCTCGCCATCAGTTGGCTATTGCGCCGACAGGTGGCCAATCGCACCCAAGCCCTGTCGCAGACACTGGAGTCATTGCGCACCTCGGAAGACAATTTCAAGGCTCTGCTCGATGAGCAGCGGCTGATCTTCGACAATGCCCAGGTGGGCATCCTGTTGCTGCAAAATCGCCGCATCCTTAAATGCAACCAGCGCCTGGCCGGCATGTTCGGTTTCGCCGCTCCCGCCGATCTGGTCGGCCAGTCCACGGAGATTCTCTATTGCTCGCGCGAACAATTTGAAGCCGCTGGGTGGACCGGGTACGGCTTGCTGGCGCAGCAGGGCGTCGCCGAATTCGAAACCGAGATGTGCCGTCAGGATGGCCAGCGCATCTGGGTGATCCAGTCGGGACGGCCTCTCGATCCGGCTAAGGTGCTCGAATCTCCGAGCATCTGGGTGTTTACCGACATCACCGAACGCAAGGACACGGAGGAGCAACTGCGCATCGCCGCAGCCGCCTTCGAATCACAGGAAAGCGTCATCATCACGGATGCCAATAATGTCATCCTGCGCGTCAATCGCGCCTTTACCGAAACCACCGGCTATGCCGCCGAGGAACTGATCGGCAAGACGCCACGCATGTTCAAGTCGGATCGGCACGATGACGACTTCTATCGGGACATGTGGGAAAGCATTGTCCGCACCGGCAACTGGCAAGGCGAGATCTGGGACCAGCGCAAGAACGGCGAGGTCTATCCCAAGTGGCTGACCATTTCCACCGTCAAAAACGAAAAAGGCGAGGTGACCCATTACATCGGCACCCAACTCGATATCTCCGAGCGCAAAAAAGCCGAAGCCAAGATCGAGTCGCTGGCCTTCTACGACCAGCTGACCGGACTGGCCAACCGCACCCACCTCAGCGAACAACTGGCGCAGGCGGTACGCCTGAGCACGCGTAACAACCAGCCATTTGCACTGATGCTGCTGGACCTCGACAACTTCAAAGGCATCAACGACTCGCTCGGCCACCATGTCGGCGACCAGTTGCTGGTGCAGGTGGCCAAGCGGCTCGTCCATGCCGTGCGCCAGAGCGACCTGGTCGCCCGCCTGGGCGGTGACGAATTCGTCATCATCCTGCCCGACATCGAGTCACCCGCAGATGCCGCCCATGTCGCCGACAAGATTCTGTTCGCCCTCGCCGAACCCTGCCGGCTCGAAGAGCATGAGTTGCGTACCTCCACCAGCATCGGCATCTGCATCTACCCTGACGACGCCACCGAGACGCACGATCTGCTGCAAAAAGCCGATGCGGCGATGTACCACGCCAAGGCACGCGGTCGCGGCAATTACCAGTTCTTCGAAGAAAAGATTCAGGCGGCCGCCGTACAACGCCTGTCGGTCGAATCCGACCTGCGCAAGGCCATCCGCAATCAGGAATTCGTGCTGCACTACCAGCCCCAGCTTGACCTGCGCACCGGCCGTCTGTGCGGCGTCGAAGCGCTGCTGCGCTGGCAGCACCCCGAGCGTGGCCTCGTGCCGCCGCTGGAATTTCTGCCGATTGCCGAGGAAAGCGGCCTGATCGAACAGATCGGCGACTGGGTCCTGGCGGAAGCCGCGCAGCAGCTCGCCGAATGGCGCCGCCTTGGCCTCGATGAAATCAAGATGTCGATCAACCTCTCGGCCGCCCAGTTTTCGAACCCGGGGCTGCCAGTACGCATCAGCGCCATCATCGAATATGCCGGCTTGCCGCCCCACTCGATTGATCTGGAGATCACCGAGTCGATGACCATGCAGGCGCCGGATCAGGCGGTGACGATGATGCGCGTGCTGTCGCGCAACCAGATTTCCCTGTCCATCGACGACTTCGGCACCGGCTATTCGTCGATGTCTTACCTCAAGATGTTCCCGATCAACACGCTGAAGATCGACCGCTCCTTCGTCAAGGACATCGAGACCGATCCGCACGATGCCGACATCTGTGACGTCACCGTGCTGCTGGCCCACCGGCTCGGGTTGGATGTCGTCGCCGAAGGCGTCGAGACCGAGGCGCAACTCAAGTACCTGCTCTCGATCGGCTGTGAAAAGATCCAGGGCTACCTGATCAGCAAGCCCTTGCCGGCGGCGGAAGCCGAAGCCTTCATCCGCAGCCGCCCCAAAATCTCAAACCTGGGCACCACGGAACTGTGGACTGACAGCCAGCCTCATTCAGACTTATCCCAGTAATCCGGCCGGCCGTAGTTGTCCTTGAGCATATCGATGAACAGCCGCACGCGCAGCGGCAAATGGCGGCGCTGCGGGAACACGGCGTGGATGCCGACCGGCGGCGTGGCATAGTCGTCAAGCACCGAGACCAGCCGCCCCCAGCGCAAGTCCTCGCCCACTTCCCACAAGGAACGCCACGCCAGCCCCATGCCGGCCAGTGCCCACTCATGCAGCACGGCGCCGTCGTTGCAGGCAAAGCGGCCCGGCGGCTTGAACAGGATCGGTTTCCCCTCCGCGATGAAATCCCAGCCCGGCTGGGTCACTAGGGCGAGGCAGGCGTGCTGCGCCAAATCCTCCAGCGTGCGCGGCACACCGCGCTGCTGGAAATACGCCGGGCTGCCGACCACCACGCGCTTCATCTCGCCCAGCCGTACCGCCACCAGACTTGAATCCACCAATCCGCCGAGCCGCACCGCGCAGTCGATACCCTCGCTGATCAGGTCGACCGTACGGTCAGCCAGATCGAGGCTCGCGCTCACCTCCGGGTGCGCCCGCAGAAACGCCTGCAGCAATGGGGCGACATGCTTGCGGCCGAAGCCGGCGGGGGCCGTCACCCTGAGATGACCACTCGCCCGAGCACTGCCGAGCGTCAGTTGCGCCTCGGCGTTGGCCAGATCGGTGAGGATGCGCTGACAGTCTTCGAGGAAGGCCGCGCCCTCCTGCGTCAGCGTCAGCCTGCGGGTCGTCCGCACCAGCAGGCGCACGCCGAGCCGGTCTTCCAGCGCATCGAGGCGCCGGCCGATGATCGCCGGTGTGACGCCTTCAACCGCCGCCGCTGCGGTGAGGCTGCCTTTGTTCGCCACCAGCACGAAGGCTTCGAGTTCCTTGAGTTTGCTCACTCGCTACCCTCTACCCAAATGTCGGCGCTGGGAGGACGGCACTAAGGGGATCAACTAAAGGCGTCGGCCATCAGGTTGTTCAGCCAGCCTGCCGCGTACTGCGCCTCGATCTTGCGATAGGTGCGCGGCACCGGTTTTGCGTCCTTGCCAACACCGAAATTCACCGGCGAGATGCCGCTGCCTTCCTTGACATAGATCCACTGATTGCCTTCGACGCGATACAGATGCACGACCGAAAACCCCCAGTCGTGATCGACCACGCTGTAGCAGGTGTTGGTATACGTCGGGATCGGCGCCGGCAAGGCGTTGAACTTGGCGACGAGGCTGGCGGCCACCACCTTGGCCTGCGAGTTGGCCATGTGCGCGGACTTGGGAAAGGCATTGCCCGAGGCGATTTCGCCGCCGATGCACGAATCGCCAATCACATAGACGTCCTTGTGCACCGTCGACTCCATGTTGTCCGGCTTGACGCCGCACCAGACGCCGCTATTCACCAGCCCGGCGGTCTTGGCGATCTTGCCGGCATGATGCGGTGGAATGACGTTGAGGACATCGGCCTTGTGCTCGTCGAAGCCGGTGCGGCAGATCATGGTGTCGGCATTCACCTCCTCCACCGCGCCGCCGCTCGATCCCGAGACCCACTCGATCATGCCGCCCGGGCCGTAGCCGTAGAGGGCTTTCCACGCCTGCTCGAACAGGCCGCGCTTGGAGAAGCTATCGTTGCTGTCGAGGATCAGCACCTTGGCCTTTTGCTTGCCGTGATGCTTGCAATACATGGCCACCTGCGCCGCACGTTCATAAGGGCCGGGGGGACAGCGCAACGGCCCCTTGGGCACGGCAATGATGAAGCGGCCGTTGTCCGGCATGGCGGCCAGTTGCTTTTTCAGCAACAGCGTTTGCGCACCGGCCTTCCAGGCATGCGGCAGGCGCGTATCGGCAATCTCGGGCGTCAGGCCGACGATAGCGCTGTAATTGAAGTCGACGCCGGGCGAGACCACCAGCGCATCGTAGCTGAAGGTCTGGCCATCCGCCGTCGACACTTTCTTGCCGGCCGGATCGATGCCCGTCACCTCGCCATGCACAAAGCGCACACCGCGCCGCGACAGGCGCTCATAACCGGTTTGCAGCGACTTGATGTCGCGCGAATCGGAGAGCACTTCGTTGGACAGCGGGCAAGCGGTATAGCGCGTTTCCCGCTCGATCAGCGTCACCTCGATACCCGGATCGAGCAGGCGCAAATACTTGGCCACCGAAGCGCCGCCGAAGCCACCGCCCACCACCACCACCTGCGCCTTGGCACTGGCGGCACGACCCTGCGGCACACACAGAATCGACGCGCCGGCAACCGCGCTCAGGCCCTTAAGGAAACTGCGACGATCAACGTTGTTCATGGTCATCTCATTTCCCCTCATTTTCCCTGGGCGCCAAAGTAGCGGGAAGTGGCCGACACCTCCTCCGGCTTCATGTCATGGGCGGCCTGCTTCATCTTGCGATGCGGCATCTTGAAGACGCCGCTGCGGTACTTCAACAGTTCAAGTTCCATGTACTTCGACCATTGGCCGTTGATCTTCGGCACCTCGACATCGGGATCGTTGCCGGTCAGTCCGTGACAGTCGCGGCAGTTTTCTTCCACCGCCGCCTTGCCCTTGGCCAACACGGCTTCCGAGGCCGGTTGCGGTACCGGCACCCAGGGCTGCTTGGAGAAATACTCAGCCAGCGCATCCAGCTGATCGTCGCTGAACCCCTTGACGATGCGATCCATGGTCACGGCATTGCGCTCGCCGTATTTCCACTGCTTCATGATGCGCTTCAGGTATTCCTTGGGCAGACCGCCGATGGAAGGCATCGGGCCGCTGACGCTAACGCCGCCGACGCCATGACAGCCATTGCAGGTACGCGCCAGCGGCTCAATGTCCGGCCGCGCCGCCGCCGTGCTCGCACAGCCGACCAACAACAGGGACAGAATGATTTTGTGCATGATTTCCCTCCCCTTATGGTGCGGTGCCGATACCGATCAGCACCAGCGTCAGCAGACTGAGGCCGGTAATGATCAGGACACTGGTGATGAACGAGGCCACCAGATCGGTGCGCCGTGAAGGGCGCCGCATCAGGTGCTTGTCGAGTTCGCCGGCCGCGAGCAGGCGCTCGTATTCCAGCCGGTGATCGTGCTTGAACTCCTCGATGGGAATCGCACCGGTAAAGATCGTGGTGCTCATCGGGAAGCGCTCGGGACGGAAATGCACATTGAAGAAGTGCACCGAGTTGAGGAAGATCGCCGCCAGCAAGGCCTCTTCGGCATGCACCAGCGTGGCGACGTTGAACACCCAGCCCGGCAGATATTGCGCAGTGGTTTCCGGCGCGAACAGCATGATGCCGGACGAGCCGATCACCGCCGCGCCCCAGAACGGCGCCCAGTAGTCGAACTTCTGCCAATACGTCCAGTGGCAGAACTGCGGCCGTGGCGCCATGCCGAGGAACCACTTGAACATGTCGCGCAGGTCGCGCGCATCCTTCATGTTCGGCAACAGGCAGGTGCCGCCCATCCACTCGAAGGTCTTGCGCTTGCGATAGATGTTGGTCATCGCGATGATCAGATGCACCACGAAGATCGACAACCAGAACACCGCCGCCGTGCGGTGGATGATGCCTTCCATCTGCGGCCCGCCGAGGAACACCACCACCGCCTTCGCCCAGCCGGTGTGCGAGAACAGCAAGGTGGTGCCGGTCAGGATCAGTGTCATCGTCGAGATGGCGAACAGCGCGTGAATCCAGCGCCACACCGGCGTGAAGCGACGGAAATAGACGATGTCGGGCTTGTCCAGATCTTCCTTGAAGCCCTTGCCCTGGAAGTGATCCATCAGTTCGCGATAGAGCCACAACAGCACATGCACCCAGAAGAAAATCATCACCGCGATGATCAGCACCTGCATGAAACGCTTGGCCGACCACAGCCACGGATATTTCTCCTTGTTGTCCGGGTCGCCGTGCGGCTGAAATTCGAGGAAGCTGTCGGTGGCATTCTTGTGGCAATTCTTGCAGTTCTCCAGCCGGTTGTTGACGTGGACTGACGACGTCGGGTCCTTGGCATCTTTCACGTCATGCCCACCGTGGCAATCGAAACACTTGGCGGTATTGGTATAGCCCAGCCGATGCACTTGGCCGTGATACGAGGACAGATAGGTCTTCTGCGCCTTTTCATGGCAGTTGCCGCAGTTCGCGGTAATCGCCAGCTTGGCCGGATCGCCCTTGGTGGCGCTGATGGCGTGGGTGGTATGGCAGTCGGCGCAGACGGCCGACTTTTCATCCTGCTTTTCGGTGATCAGCTTGCCATGCAGCGAGCCGAGGTAGTCCTTCTTCTGCTTCTCGTGGCAGCGGCCGCAGACTTCCGGATTCTTCAGCCGATGTTCCTTGCGCGCCAGGGTGCCGGGCTTGCCGATATCGTGGGCGTCGTGGCAATCATGGCAGGCGGCATTGACGCGTGCCTGATCCTTGACGCTGGGCCGGGCATGGGCCGAATGCAGGTAGTTTTCGGTCTGTTCCAGCACCACGTCGAGACGCTCGCGCTTTTTCGGGTCCGTGTCCTTGAGAGACTTTTCATGTTCCTTCCTGTGGCACTCGATACAGCCAATGGCCACGGCAAGGGGCTTGGCGTGCGGCAGCTTGGTCACATCGCGGTGGCAACCGACGCAGGCCACTTTGCCATGCACGCTTTTTTCCAGCTTGTCCTTGTCGATGAAGATATTGTTCTGGCTGCCATCCTGCCGCAGCGCGTGTTTTTCTTCCTGATCGGCATGGCAGCGCAAGCAGCGATGATTTTCCACCCCGGCGGCGCTATCGATCCCCGTCGTGGTTTCCGCCGCCGCCCCGGAAAGCAGCAAAACTGCGAGCGCCAAGCCCGCAAACCATCCCTTGGCATGAGTTGCCATCTTGCTGCCTCCTCTATATTTTTTCGTCCGCGCGCATTGTCATGAGTCAAGCCGTGAAACAACTTGAGCTAGATCAAAACCCCGATCAATGTATTTGTTGCCACTTGCACCCAGCCTTATGTACCAGGATTTACCTATTTACATACATAATGTATTAAATCATTTGACAGTTACATTGATTATCTTACCTCCATGAATGCAATACACTATAGTCATCTATAAGACCACGGAGTAATGCCATGTCCCCTACGACACTTAGTCTGCCCGCCGGCGTGCAAATCAATGCCCCGATCCACCCGCGCTTTGACGAAATTCTCACCAAGGACGCCCTCGAACTCGTCGCCAAGCTGCACCGCGCCTTTGAGACGCGCCGCCAGGAGCTGCTGAAGGCCCGGATTGCGCGCCAGGCCCGCATCGATGCCGGCGAAATGCCCGACTTCCTGCCCGAAACCAAACACATCCGCGAGGGCGACTGGAAGGTCGCGCCGCTGCCCAAGGCGCTGGAATGTCGTCGCGTCGAGATCACCGGCCCGGTCGAAGCCAAGATGATCATCAACGCCTACAACTCGGGCGCTGACAGCTACATGACCGACTTCGAGGATTCCAACAGCCCGAACTGGTTCAACCAGATCCAGGGCCAGGTGAACCTCTACGACGCCATCCGCCGCAAGCTCTCCTTCACCAACGAAGCCGGCAAGGTCTACAAGCTCAACGACAAGATCGCCACCCTGCAGATCCGCCCGCGCGGCTGGCACCTCGACGAGAAGCACGTCCTCGTGGACGGCCAGCGCGTCTCCGGCGGCATCTTCGACTTCGCCCTGGTGTTCTTCCACAACGCCAAGGAACAAGTGGCGCGCGGCGCAGGCCCCTTCTTCTATCTGCCGAAGATGGAATCGCACCTTGAAGCCCGTCTGTGGAACGAGATCTTCTGCATGGCGCAGGACCACATCGGCATGGCGCGCGGCACCATCAAGGCCACCGTGCTCGTCGAAACCATCCTCGCCACCTTCGAGATGGAAGAAATCCTCTATGAACTGCGCGAGCATTCCGCAGGTTTGAACGCCGGCCGCTGGGACTACATCTTTAGCTGCATCAAGAAGTTCAAGAAGAACAAGGATTTCTGCCTCGCCAACCGTGGCGCCATCACCATGGAAGTGCCCTTCATGCGCAGCTACGCGCTGGCGCTGGTCAAGGCCTGCCACAAGCGCGGCGCCCCGGCCATGGGCGGCATGAGCGCGCTGATCCCGATCAAGAGCGACCCGGTCGCCAATGAAAAGGCGCTGGCCGGCATCCGCCACGACAAGACCCGCGACGCCAACGACGGCTACGACGGCGGCTGGGTCGCCCACCCCGGCCTCGTCTCCATCGCCATGGAAGAGTTCGTCAAGGTGCTCGGCGACAAGCCCAACCAGTGGGAAAAGCAGCGCACCGACACGTTTGGCCCAAAAGACTGGCTCAACTTCCAGCCCGAGCAACCCATCACCGAAGTCGGCGTGCGCAACAACATCAACGTCGGCATCCACTATCTGGGTAGCTGGCTGGCCGGCAACGGCTGCGTGCCGATCCACAACCTGATGGAAGACGCCGCCACGGCAGAAATCAGCCGCTCGCAAATCTGGCAATGGGTCGTCTCGCCCAAGGGAAAACTCGACGACGGCCGCAAGGTCACCGCCGAGATGGTCAAGGCAATGATCCCCGAAGAACTCGCCAAGGTAAAAGCCACCGTCACCGCCAACGGCGAAAAAACCGAGACCTACGACCAGGCCGCCGGCATCTTCGAGAAAATGGCGCTCGCCGAGGACTACCCCGAGTTCCTCACGTTGCCGTTGTACGAGGCGATGGAGTAAGCACCGCAAAAAGTCGGCGCTGGTGAGACGGCACCGACAAGGAAAGAACGGCGCGCCGGGGGACCGGGGCGCCGTTTTGCTACTCGGCAGACAATATGTCGAAGATGTTTGCATTAATCGACATATCCTGAGAACATGTCGAAATAGTAAACATGTCCTCACTCATGCATTTCGATCCGCACCGCCCCTTTGACGACCTTCCTCCTCTGCCCCCCACGCAGGAAGTGGAAACGCGCGTCGTCCTCAAGGCCTGCATCGAAGCACGCGCCGCCGTGGCTGAACTGCGGCAGGCCGGCGCATTGATCCCAAATCAGGGCGTACTCATCAACAGCATTCCGCTGCTCGAAGCCCAGGCCAGCTCGGAAATCGAAAACATCGTCACCACCGCCGACCGCATGTTCCTGTTCGACGGTGGCCCGGAGGAACAGGCCGACACCGCCACCAAGGAAGCCCTACGCTATCGCACTGCCCTTTGGGACGGCTACCGCTCACTGCAACAACGGCCGCTCACCACGTCCACGGCGGTGGAAGTCTGCCGCGCCATCAAAGGCATCGCCCTCGACATTCGCCGCACGCCCGGCACCCAGCTCGTCAACGACCGCAGCGGCGAAACCATCTATACGCCCCCCTCCGGCGAGACGCTGTTACGCGACAAGCTCGCCAACTGGGAACGCTACCTGCACGACGAAGGCGACACCGACCCGCTGGTGCGCATGGCCGTGATGCATTACCAGTTCGAAGCCATCCATCCCTTCGTCGACGGCAATGGCCGCACCGGCCGCGTGCTCAACCTGCTCTATCTGGTCGAACGCGGCCTGCTCGACATCCCGGTGCTTTACCTCTCGCGCTACATCGTCCAGCACAAAACCGACTACTACCGCAAGCTGCTAGCCGTCACCACAGACGAACAATGGGAAGACTGGATTCTCTACATGCTCGCCGCCGTGACTGACACCGCGCGCTGGACCACGCGCAAGATCAACGCCATCCGCGCTCTCATCGACACCACCGCCGAACGCATGCGCAAAGAAGCGCCCAACATCTACAGCCGCGAACTCGCCGAACTCATCTTCGAACGCCCCTACGCCCGCATCGCCCACGTCGTCGACGCCGGCCTCGCCAAGCGCCAGACCGCCTCGGTCTATCTCAAGGAGCTCTGCGCCATCGGCCTACTGGAAGAAAGCAAGGTCGGGCGGGAAAAGGTATTCCTCAATCCCGCCTTTGTCGAACTGCTCAAACAGGATGAGTGATCTAAGAAAAGTCGGCGCTGGCAAGACGGCAGATAGCCGCCCAGCTTGGAGGGCATTAAGGCACGGGGCAAGTGCTGGTTACTCGCCTCGCAAGCGACAGCGCCAGCTTCAGCCGCCAATACAGCAACCAAGCGCATTTCCTGCTTCGCTCAGGGATTGGCTATACGCTCGCATCAAAGACCATCCAGGAAGCTCCTTGTTAGCCTTGGCATTCACATTGGGCGGCCTGCTAATGCTCGCTCATTTCCAGCACATCGAGTATTTACCAGTACTCGACGTAAGGTCGGTGACGGGTTTGCTGTTGGGGGTTGCGTTTACAGGTTTGCTTGGCCTAGCTTCATTCGCAATCCTTCTTGCGGTACCAGGAATAGTCCTGCATCTATGCGTACGTTACAAGGTCATCAACCCTGGCATGGCCGACCTTGACAAAGATACCGGCGAAAAATCAAACCGCAACAAGTCGAAAGGCAATGCACGCGGACTCTTTGTTCTCTATCTCTACGCAAGTACTGCAATCGCACTAGGACTTCATCTCGGCCTGCCTTTGCTAGGCATTACGGAGACCATTGGCAGGATTGCGATAAATATATTTTTCTTTGGTGTTGGCGTCACCTACCTCGCGGCTGTGTTTTTTAACGTTGTCCTTAGCGCCAAAGCAAAAACGCCGCAACTCCTTCCCCGCATTCGCTATCGGAAAATCTTCGCGACTTGGCATGGGGCTTGGCTGCTTGGCTTCCTGACATTGCTACAGCTAGTGGTGACATTCATTATGTTTCTGCTCGCCCCGTTGTTTCGCCTTGAGGCCGGCCTGTTCAACATCATCAATTTTGGCGTAATGATCTCCTTCAGCGGTGCTTTCGGCATTGCTATTCGTCATAACTGGAAAACCGCCTCCGTCTCAATTGGCGCCTTGCTTTTATTAGCACTTTTATTATTTGGCGGCTTTACTCAAATAGCCCAATCAGCCGTGCAAATCCTCAAGCTCGGTAACATTCGCAATGCGTCGCTCATCGTCTCCAGCGCCGGATGTGAAATGCTTGCCAATGCTGCCGGATGCGGAAAATGTTCGGGTACATCACAAAAACAATCCCGCACCTTCCGCATTGAGGGGATCGATGTTCTTTCACGCGTTGGGAGTGAATATCTATTGGCGATCAAGCATGGAAATAGCGAAATCCGGCTTCTCATCCCCTCGACGGATGTTCTCGCTATTACCTATCCCGCTGCCCCAATAAAGACATCGCGCAAGACACCAACACCTGCCGAAAACTGCCCTCGCATTACACCGCTGGACACTAACTCTGAAACGACAATCAAGTGAATGGCTATGAAACTTAACCTCCGCCAAACCGTCATCGACTTCCTCAAGTCCCATCCCGAAGAGCGCTTCAAGGCGCGCCAGATCGCAGAATGGATTTTCGAGAATTTGCGCGAGGCCTGCGAGGAAAAGCGCCAGAACAGTAAACAGGATTTATCTAGCGACGAGTCGTTCCTGTGGCAGCTTGTTGCCGAAATTAGCTCCAACCGGCCCGAGATTCAGAAGAAGGAGCCGGCCATCCGCACCACCGAGGGACGACCGCGCCTTTATTACTACGCAGTAGATGCGAAGTACGACAAAATCCTGCGCCCGGTCGACTTAGCCACATTTGTAGGAGACCATTCATCCAAGAACAAGGCTATTGAGAAGATTACGGAGCACGACCTATACCCCCTGCTCTGCCGCTACCTCCACGCCGAATTCGGCCTCTACCCCAAGCGCATCGACGAGAAGCGCGCCTCGAACCGTAACGGCCCCAAGGGCAACATCTGGCTGTTTCCCGACATCGTGGCCATGGAAGACCTGGGCGCCGAATGGCACAAGGACATCCGCGACTGCGTGCGCCACTATGGCGATCCGCGTTGCCGGCTGTGGTCATTCGAGGTGAAGCTGAAGCTCAACCGTTCGAACGTGCGCGAGGCGTGGTTCCAGACGGTGTCGAATTCCTCATGGTCCAACCAGGGCTATCTGGTGACGGCCGAGGTGGAGGGGGCAGATACGATGAAGGAGCTGCGCCTGCTGGCGGCGGCGCACGGCATTGGGCTGATCGTGCTGGACGTGGAAGACCCGACGGAGGGCAGCGAGATTCGCATACCCGCCCGCGAGCGCGGCGACGTGGACTGGGACGCCTGCAATCGTCTGGCGGAGGAAAACGCCGACTTCCGCGACTACATCCGCGCCGTGCGCCAGTTCCACCAGACCGACGACATCAAGCGCGGCGATTGGGATTTGCCAGCGGACTGACCCGAAAAGTCGGCGCTGGCGGGACGGCACCCCACACCCCAATCTCCGCAAGAATCGGATTGCCCGCCGGCGCCTCCCGCGCCAAACTGCCGGCTGCGATCCTATCTACCCCATCCGATGAACCACGCCAGCCTGTTCCGTCTCGTTTCGCTCTCCGCCATCTGGGGTGCGTCCTTTTTGCTGTTGCGCATCGGCGCGCCGGTGCTGGGGCCGGCATGGCTGATCTTTCTGCGTGTGCTGCTCGCCGCACTGTTCCTGCTGGCGGTCGGCTGCCACCTGGGCAAGGCGCTGGACACCCGGCGCCACTGGCGCCACTACCTGGCGCTGGGCTGCTTCAACTCGGCCCTGCCCTTTCTGCTGTTTGCGTATGCAGCAACCGGCATTTCGGCCTCGCTAATGTCCATCCTGAATGCCACGGCGCCAATCTGGGCGGCGCTGATCGGGGCGCTGTGGACGCGCACGGTGCCAACGGCGAAGGCGGTGGCCGGCATGCTGCTCGGGATTGCCGGCGTGGGCGTGCTGACGGGCATCGAGGCCAGCGCCTTGCCACCGGGCGGCAATCTGGCAATGGTAGCCGCAGTCGCGGCGGCCTGCTGTTATGGCATCGCCACGACGTATGCCAAGTCGGCCAGCCCGGTCGAGCCTTTCGCCAATGCCCACGGCAGCATGTGGGGCGCGACAATCCTGCTGCTGCCATTGCTGCTGTTCGCGCCGTTGCCGGCGGCAATGCCGGGCGTGGGCATCGTCGCGGCGGTGGTAATACTGGGCGTGGTGTGCAGCGGGTTGGCCTACCTGCTCTACTTCCGTCTGATCGCCGATCTGGGCGCCACCCCGGCGCTGACCGTGACCTTTCTGATTCCGGTTTTCGGCGTGCTCTGGGGCCATCTGTTCCTCGACGAGGCAGTGGGCTGGCACACCCTGGCCGGCGCGGCGCTGGTGTTGCTCGGCACGGCGCTAACCACGGGTTTTTCGCCTGCGGCCGTGTTCGCCCTGCGGCGGGAGATGGCGCGATGAATGGCGGCCTCGACGAGCAGGCGCGACATTACGCCGTGGTAGCCGCCGCCATCGATTACATCCGCCGGCATGCCGCGCGCCAGCCGGGGCTGGACGAGATCGCTGCCGCCGTGCATATGAGCCCCTTCCATTTCCAGCGCCTGTTCTCGGCCTGGGCCGGGGTTTCTCCCAAGCGTTTTTTGCAGTATCTGACCAAGGAACATGCCAAACGCGAACTCTCAGGAACGGGCGATATGCTGGCTGTGGCCGCGCAAGTGGGACTGAGCAGCGGCAGCCGCCTGCATGATCTGATGGTGAGTTGCGAGGCCATGTCGCCGGGCGAAATCAAGGCCGGTGGCGCGGGGCTGGAGATTGCCTATGGCCTGGGGCCGTCGCCTTTCGGCATGGCGCTGATCGCCTGGACCGGGCGCGGGATTTGTCATCTGGCCTTCTGTTCCGGCGACGCGGCGGCGCGGCTGGCGGAGTTGAAAACCGCCTGGCCAAGGGCCGCCTTCGTGCAGCGCGAGGCCGAAGCA
The DNA here is from genome assembly GCA_030824115.1 of Rhodocyclaceae bacterium. Taxonomy (GTDB): domain Bacteria; phylum Pseudomonadota; class Gammaproteobacteria; order Burkholderiales; family Rhodocyclaceae; genus Sulfuricystis. Next base: position 94,025 of record JAVBYI010000022.1, read on the forward strand.
ACGGCCCTGCTCGAACGCGTGTTTTCAACGCCAGCGGCAGGTGAACCTTTGCGCCTGCTGCTGCGCGGCACCAACTTCCAGATCAAGGTCTGGGAAGCCTTGATCCGCGTCGAGCCGGGCCATCTCGCCTCCTATGGCGCACTGGCGCGCCAAGCCGCCGCCCCGCAGGCCCAACGCGCCGTGGGCAGCGCGCTGGCGGCGAACACGATTGCCTACCTGATCCCCTGCCACCGGGTGATCCGCGAATCGGGCGAGACGGGCAACTACCGCTGGGGACCGGAACGCAAGCTGGCGATGCAGGGCTGGGAAGCGGCGCGGGCGGTGGTACCCAAGGCCTGAAAAGTCGGCGCTGGCGGGACGGCATCTGCAATTATCATTGCCGCATTGTTCCCCCCGAAGGCCACCATGCTCGCCGCCATCACCCTGTTATTGCTCTTTCAACTCGCCGGCGAGGCCATCGCGCGCTACTTTGCCCTGCCGGTGCCCGGCCCGGTGATCGGTATGGCCCTGCTATTCGCAGCCCTAGCCTGGCGCGGTGAGCCGTCCGCTGATCTACGCAGTACGGCACAAAATCTGTTGCAGCATCTCTCCCTGCTGTTTGTGCCGGCCGGCGTTGGCGTCATGCTGCATCTGCAGCGCATGGCCGACGAGTGGCTGCCGCTCCTGGTCGCACTGGTGATCAGCACCTTCGTCACCATCGCCGTCACGGCGCTGGTGTTGAAGGCGCTGCATGTGCATGAGGAGGAGCAATCATGAGCACCGTGCCGGGTCAAAGCCTTGGCGAAATCTGGGTCTATCTCGCCGCCTCGCCCCTGCTCGGCCTGACCCTGACCCTGCTCGCCTATCAGGGTGCGGTGAAGATCAACCAGCACTTCAAGGGACACCCGCTCGCCAACCCGGTACTGATCGCCGTGGCTGTACTGGTTGCCCTGCTGTGGGCCACGGGCACGTCCTATCAAACCTATTTTGACGGCGCCCAGTTCGTGCATTTTCTGCTCGGCCCCGCCACGGTGGCACTGGCCATTCCGCTTTACGCACAACTCGGGCGGCTCAAGCGCGTGGCAGTGCCACTGCTCATCGCCCTGCTGGCCGGCTCGCTCACGGCTGCCTTTTCGGCAGTATTGATCGGCAAATTGCTCGGCGCCACGGATGCCACACTGATCTCGCTGGCGCCCAAATCCGTGACGACGCCGATTGCCATGGGCATTGCTGAACGTCTCGGCGGCCTGCCCTCGCTCACCGCTGTGCTGGTGATCCTCACCGGCATTCTCGGCGCGGTCGGCGCTCAGGGGCTTTATGCGCGGATGAAATGCCGCGATCCGGCCGTGCAGGGTTTTGCGATGGGGGTGGCGTCGCATGGCATTGGAACGGCGCGCGCCTTTCAGCTCAGCGAGCAGACCGGCGCCTTTTCCGCGCTGGCAATGGGCCTGAATGGCCTGCTTACAGCCACCCTGCTGCCCGTTCTGTTGCCACCGTTGATGCGCTGGCTGAGTTGAGGCACCTTCATGGCTGGACGGCTATCGTTTATTAGCGTTTTCGAATAAAAAGAGCCTTGATTGATGAATTGAATAAACGGGCTTGTTCGTCCAGACAATGCCTGTGATAATCGGGCGGATAAAAACCTTGCCAAAGGTATGAGTAATCGTGGAGGTGTGGTCGGCTATTTTCCGCGCAGCATCAGCGGGAATAACTGATCCAGGAAAGGCAAGCTTCCGCTGTTCGGTCTTGGCAAAATGGTTTACTTTTTGTGCCATTTTCTGGCGCACCGACAACGAGGAAAAGAGAACGATGAGTGACTCGCAGAACGACGACAAGCAAAGCTTGATCAAGGCCCTGAAAAGCCCTCCGAAGTGTTCGATGTTGCGCATGATTGTGGTCGGTACGCTGGGCGGCATCATCATCTGGGGCGCCCTTAACATGGGCATGGAATACACCAACCGTTCGCAATTCTGTATGTCCTGCCATGAGATGACGATCCCCTTCGAGGAACTCAAGAAGACCGTTCACTACAAAAACCGCAGTGGTACGACCGTGCAGTGCGCCGACTGCCACGTGGCCAGCAGCAAGACCCCGACCGACTACATTTTCAAGTCCTTCCAGAAAATCATGGCCGCCCGTGACGTAATCGGTCATATCAAGGGCACCGTCGATACCCCGGAAAAGTTTGACGCCTATCGCCTGACCATGGCCAAGCGCGTCTGGGAGCGCATGGTGGAACGCGACTCGAAGGAATGCCGCAACTGCCACAGCTTCGAGACCATGGACCCCGAGAAGCAAAAAGACCGCTCAGTGGTCAAGCATGAAGGTGCTCTCGAAGACGGCAAGACCTGTATCGATTGCCACAAGGGCATCGCCCACAAGCCCGTCCACCACCTGCTTGAAGGTGAAAGTGGTGCAGCCAAGACCGAAGGCTGATACGATTACACATTATTATCTCAACATAAAACCAACCAACTCAGGAGTTGCGTGATGAACAAGATTGCTTTCGCTGTGATGGGTGTCTTTGCCGCTGGTAGCGCTGTTGCTGCCCCGGACTGGAGCAAGATTGACCCGGTCAAGATAACCCTCTTCTACCCGGGCCAGTCGAGCCTCGAGTGGGTCATGGACAAGGCAGAGCACTCCGCTGTCCCCGATATCGTCAACAAGGGCCGAACCTGCGCCAAGTGCCACACGGGCGATGCCAACGAAGTCGGCGACAAGATTGTCAAGGGCGGTCCCGCCGGTAACAAGAAGGCACCGATTGAGCCGAAGCCGGTCGCCGGCAAGGCCGGTCACATTCCGGTTGAACTGCAAACCGCGCATGACGGCAGCAAGATCTACTTCCGTCTCACCTGGAACTCGCCGAAGCCTGCTGGCGAGAAGATGGACAAGAAGAATGATGTCAAGGCAACCATCATGTTCGATGGCGGTGGTACGGTTGATGGTGCCAATCAAAACGGTTGCTGGGCCACCTGCCATGATGATCTGCGCACGATGAAGACACCCAAGAGCGATGAGAAGAAGAAATACATCAAGGATGCTGATCTCGCCAGCGGCAAGTTCTACGATTACATCCAGTTCCGTAGCGGCAAAGGTGAGCTGATGATTGACGGTTATGTCGCCGAAGACCGTGTGCGTGAGGGCGGCAAGAGCCTCATCAAGGCCGAAGGCAAGAAGGAAGGCGACAAGTGGGTCGTCACCTTCGAGCGTGATCTGGCTGGCAAAGGCAAGGGGGACCATACGATTGCAGCGGGCAAGATGTACAACTTCGGCGTGGCCATCCATGAGAATGGCGCGAACTACCGCTATCACCACGTCTCGCTCGGCTATCAGTTTGCGCTGGACGAAAAGGGCAAGGAAAAGAACCAGATCAGCGTTGTCAAGCAGTAACCGCGCAGTAACCGTTGTACCTTTTAACAGGAACAGGAGGAGGAATCCGATGAAAATGAAAAAAAGCCTGGTCAGTTGGGCATTGGTAGCCGGCTGCACCTTTAGTGGCGCAGCAATGGCCGCCCCACCCACCCCGGAAATGCTGTCGTATGCCTGTGCCGGCTGCCATGGCACCAACGGTAGCAGCGCTGGTCTGAGCATGCCCAGTCTGGCCAGCCAGTCCAAGTCTGCGATCGTCGACGCCATGAAGAAGTTCAAGAGCGGCGACCGCCCCTCGACCGTCATGGGGCGTCTGGCAAAGGGTTACAGCGATGCTGACTTCGACGCGATGGGTAACTTCTACTCCAAGCAGAAGTTCCATCCGACCACGCAAATGGTCGATGCCGCCAAGGCCAAGAAAGGCGCCGATCTCGAGGATGCCAACTGTTCACGCTGCCACATCGATCAGGGCAAGGACGGCAAGGACGACACCCCGGTCATGGCCAGCCAGTGGCTTGACTATCTGAAGATGCAAGCCGAGTTGTACGATTCCGGCAAGCGCAAGATGCCAAAGGACATGGCCGACAAGTGGAACAAGTTGTCGAAAGAAGATCGTGAAGCGCTGCTGCACTTCTACGCCAGCCAGAAATAACAGGGGGAAGAAAGAATGACACTAGATCGTAGAAGTTTCATCAAACTGGTCGGTAGCGCCTCTGGCTTGGCACTCGCCGGCTGTGCGACGCAAGGTCCGGCGGTTTCGGCTGGATCGGCTGCCGACATCATGCCCAAGGGCAGTGCCCGCCGTGTGGTCGTTGTCGGTGGTGGCTACGGTGGCGCCATCGCCGCCAAGTACGTGCGCATGCTCGACAAGTCCATTGAAGTCGTCATGATCGAGCGCAACGATCATTTCGTTTCCTGCCCGTTCAGCAACCTGTACATCGGCGGCCTCATCAAGGACCTCGATCCGCTGACCATTCGCTACGACAAGCTGACGGCAAATCATGGCGTCAAGGTATTGCAAGCCGAAGTAACTGCGGTTGATCCTGCCGCCAAGACGGTCGTGACCACCAAGGGGACACTCAAGTATGACCGGCTGATCATGTCGCCGGGCATCGATTTCCGCCTTGAGGAAATGAAGGGCTACGATGCGGCCGCCATGGATCTGATGCCGCACGCTTGGAAGGCCGGCCCTCAGACCGTCCTGTTGCGCAAGCAACTGGAAGCGATGAAGGATGGTGGCACCGTGGTGATGAGCGTGCCCCTGGCGCCCTATCGCTGCCCGCCCGGCCCATACGAGCGGGCCAACATGATTTCCCTGTACCTGAAGCAGCACAAGCCGAAGTCGAAGCTCATCATGCTGGATGCCAACCCGGATGTCTCCTCGAAGGGCGCGCTGTTCAAGAAGGGCTGGAAAGACAACTACGCCAATATCTTCGAATATCGTGGTGCCAAGAAGGTGACTGAGGTCGATGCCAAGAACCGCTCCGTCATCATCGAAGGCATTGATGAAGTCAAGGGCGATGTCGTCAACGTAATTCCCCCGCAGCGCGCTGGACGAATCGCGGTTGCCGCTGGCCTGGTGGGCGATGACAAGAACTGGTGCCCGGTCAACCCGACCACCTTCGAGTCGGCCAAGCACAAGGATATTCATGTCATTGGCGATGCCTGCATTGCCGGCGCGATGCCGAAGTCCGGCTACTCGGCCAACTCGGAAGCCAAGATTTGCGCGCAAAACGTCGTCGCGCTGATGAATGGCAAGCCGACCACCGACATGTCCGGCATCAACGTCTGCTACAGCTATGTGACGGCCGACCAGGCAATCAGCGTGGCGGCGGTCTACACCGTGAAGGATGGCAAGATCGTCGGTGTGCCCAATTCGGGCGGCGTCTCCCCGATCGACTACTCACAGGCCAAGTCCGAAGCCATTTATGCGCATAGCTGGCTGAAGAACATCCTGACCGAAATGTCGACCTGATATCGCTTCAGGCCGCACCGAGCCCCGCTACGGCGGGGCTTTTTTTATGCCTTGCCCGGCTACGCCTTCCCCGTGCTGCCGAAACCGCCGGCACCACGGTGCGACTCTTCGAAATTCTCGACGACATTGAAGGCCACCTGCAACACCGGCACCACGACCAGTTGCGCAATGCGGTCGAGCGGGTTGAGCAGGAAAACCTCCTTGCCACGATTCCACAAGGAGACGAAGATCTCACCCTGGTAATCGGAGTCGATCAGGCCGACCAGATTGCCCAGCACGATGCCATGCTTGTGTCCCAAACCCGAGCGCGGCAGGATCATCGCCGCCATGCCGGGGTCGGCCAGATGTATGGCAATACCGGTCGGCACCAGCATGGTCTCGCCCGGATGCACACGTACCGGCGCTTCGATACAAGCCCGCAAGTCCATACCCGCCGCACCCGGCGTGGCGTAGTGTGGGGCATGTTCGCCTTGCGCATCTTTCAGGCGAACATCGAGGATTCGAACATCAATGGTGTGCATTTAGCATCTCCGCAATGTGGCGCACGATGGCGCGCGCGATTTCAAGCTTGTCGTCGGGCGGCAAGGGGTGCGCCCCGGCCGCATCAAACAAGGTCACCGTATTCGTTTCGCCACCCAGTCCATCCTGCACCAGATTACCGACGACCAAAGGCAGTTTCTTCGCCTGACGCTTGCCTTCGGCATACTCGGCCAGATTGCGGCTCTCGGCGGCAAAGCCAATGCAGAATGGCGCATCCGGCCGCCCTGCAACCTCGGCGAGGATGTCAGGGTTGGCGACCAGTTCCAGCGTCAGTGTCTGGGCACCTTTCTTGATCTTGTGTTCGGCAGATGTGGTAGGGCGAAAATCGGCAACCGCCGCCACGCCGATAAAAATATCAGCCGGCAGTTGCGCCAGCACGGCCTCGCGCATCTCCAGCGCACTCTGTACATCGATCCGCTTTACGCCCGCCGGTGTTGCCAGCCCGACCGGGCCGCAGATCGCCGTCACGTCAGCGCCGACTTCTGCACAGGCGCGTGCCAGCGCAAAGCCCATCTTGCCTGAACTGCTGTTGGTAAGACCACGCACGGGATCAAGCGGCTCGAAGGTCGGCCCGGCTGTCAGCACGACCCGTTTGCCCTGCAGCAAATTGGGCTGAAAGAACGCTATCAAAGCATCGAAAAGTTCTGTCGGCTCCAGCATGCGGCCCTCGCCCACTTCGCCACAGGCCTGTGCGCCACTGGCGGGACCGAGAACAGGAATGCCATCGGCACGAAGTTGCGCCACATTGCGCTGCGTCGGCGCGGCATCCCACATCTGCCGATTCATCGCCGGCGCTACCAGTAATGGGCAATCGCGCGCCAAACACAGTGTCGAGAGCAGATCGTCGGCCATGCCATGCACCAGCTTCGCCATGAAGTTCGCCGTCGCCGGCGCCACCAGGATCGCATCCGCGCCACGCGTCAGATCGATATGTGCCATGCCGTTGGAAAATCGCTCATCCCACATTGAGGTGAAGACGGGATGACCGGTCAGCGCCTGAAAGGTTTGCGGGCCGACAAAGCGTGCGCCCGCCTCTGTCATGACGACATCAACCTGTGCGCCCGCCTTGACCAACAGGCGCGCCAATTCACAGGTCTTGTAGGCCGCTACGCCCCCGGTAACGCCGAGGACAAGTCGCTTGCCTTGCAGTGGATTCATGACAGATAGAATGCAGCTTTGGGAGCGATGATTCTACATGGCAATCACCGACTGGCCGGATGACCAACGACCGCGCGAACGCCTGCTGGCGCAAGGCCCGACCGCACTGAGTGATGCGGAATTGCTGGCCATTTTCCTGCGTACCGGCGTCACCGGCAAAAGTGCGGTCGAACTGGCGCGCGAGCTACTTGCCCACTTCGGGCATAGTCTTGCCCAGTTAGCCGCCGCCACACCGCAGGAACTCACGCAAGTTAATGGCATCGGCCCCGCCAAGGCCGCGCAACTCGTCGCCACGTTGGAGCTGGCACGACGCGGCCTGCATGAGGGCATGCGCAGCCGCCCTGCCCTGGCCACGCCTGGCGCAGTGCGCGACTGGCTACGCCTCAAACTAGCGCCGCTGCATCAGGAAGTCTTTATTGCCCTCTGGCTGGATGCCCAGAACCACCTGATCGCGGACGAAACCCTGTTCAAGGGCAGTTTGACGCAGACCAGCGTCTATCCGCGCGAAGTCGTCAAACAAGCGCTTGCCCACAATGCGGCCGCCGTCATCCTCGCGCATAACCACCCAAGTGGTCTTGCCGAACCCTCCAAGGCCGACGAAATGCTGACGCGCACGCTCAAGGATGCCCTTGCGCTGGTGGATGTGCGCCTGCTCGATCACTTCATCGTGGCCGGCCAAAGCACCCCACTCTCCTTTGCTGAACGCGGCCTGCTCTAAATTCCTGGAAAATAATCTCAAACTGCTTGCCTAGCGTTCAGACAGTCGGGTAGAATGCACGGCTTTCCTAAATCCGAAAGCTGTTTGTTTCGGAACGCAGATTTAACCAAGGTTCGACTGGAGTTCAAATATTATGTCCCGCGTTTGCCAAGTGACGGGCAAGGCCCCGATGGTGGGGAACCATGTGTCCCACGCCAATAACAAGACCAAGCGTCGCTATCTGCCTAACCTGCAGAATCGCCGGTTCTGGGTCGAATCCGAAAACCGCTTCGTGCGCCTGCGCGTCTCGAACGCCGGTCTGCGCACCATTGACAAGAAGGGCATCGACATCGTTCTCGCCGAGTTGCGCGAACGTGGCGAAGCCGTTTAACCAGGAGTAAGCGACCATGGCATCCAAAGGCGGACGCGAAAAAATCAAGCTCGAATCCACGGCAGGTACCGGGCACTTCTACACCACCAGCAAGAACAAGCGCACGACGCCTGAGAAGCTGGAGTTCATGAAGTACGACCCCAAGGTACGCAAGCATGTGCTCTACAAGGAAATCAAGCTGAAGTAAGCTCGGCTTACCTCCAGCAAAAAACGCCAGCACGGCTCCGCCTGCTGGCGTTTTTGTTTTTACTCGGGGGAAAGCTCAGGGAAAAAAGAGAAGCGGTGCGGGTTGCCTAAACATTCAACACAGGCACCTGAGGGAAGATTGCGCATGTCGAACAGTGGAGGAGGTCATCAGAACGTCCAGATCAGGGGGACAAAGACATTCTTCTGTAGCAACCCGATGCACTGCACCGCTTCTTGTCTTCTATATATCAAGAGCCGTGCCAACTCCCGCTACCGCAGCAAGCTCATTAATTTTCAATGAGTTAGATTACTGAACAACCGCTAGTCACTGCGCAAACAATGCCAACTTGTCAGAAATAACCGCCAATATGGCAGTCATCACTGACAGCGCAGCCCCTGTAACTTGCGGTACAAGGTGCGCTCACTGATGCCCAACTCGGCTGCCAGTGACTTACGATTACCACGATGCTGCGCCAAGCGCTCGCACAGGGTGGTTGCCTCTAGCGCCGACAGGGTCAAGGGGCCGGTTTTTGACGGCATTGCCGTCCCGCCAGCGCCGACTTTTTCATAGATGACGCCTTGGACCTCCTCCGGCAAATGCGTTGGCTGAATCTCGTTGCCATCGGTGAGCAAGCTGGCACGCTCCAGCACGTTGCGCAGTTCACGCACGTTGCCGGGGTAATCGTAGTGCATCAGGCAGGCCAGCGCCGCCGGCGTCAAACGCAGCGCCCGCCCTGGCGCCACACGGCTCAGCAGCGCCGCGGCCAGCAGGGGGACATCCTCACGGCGCTCGCGCAAGGCAGGCAGCGCAATCGGAAAGGTATTCAGGCGGTAATACAAATCCTGGCGGAAACGTCCGTCATCCACCATCGTCCGCAAATTGCGGTGGGTGGCTGATATCAGCCGAATATCGGCCTTCATGAAATCGCTCGCACCGACACGCCGGAAGGTGCCCGTCTCCAGCAAACGCAGCAGCTTGACCTGCATACCGAGCGGAATATCGCCCAACTCATCGAGAAACAGGGTGCCCCCCGACGCTGCCTCGACCAGCCCAATGCGGCGTGCCGAAGCGCCGGTAAAGGAGCCTTTTTCATGGCCGAACAACTCGCTCTCGAACAGGGTTTCCGTCAGACCGGAGCAATCCACCGCGACGAAGGGGCGCTCGGCACGGCGGCTGGCATCATGAATCGCCTTCGCCACCAGCTCCTTGCCGGTGCCCGACTCGCCCTGCAGCATCACCGTCGCATCGGAAGGCGCCACGCGCCCCATCAGTTCCAGCATGCGCCGGAAGGCCGGCGCCCGCCCGACCAGCGTTCGCGCCTCGACCAGACCATGCGACACGCCGAGCGGCTCCATCTTTTCAATGAAGTAGGCCACCTGCCCATCGGCGCCGAGAATGGGTGCCAGTTCGATATTGACGTAAGCCTCGCCTTGCGGCGTGTGATGCAGATGAAGCACGCGCTCACGCTGCCGGGACTTGAGGCTTTGCTTGAGCGGGCAGGTTTCCCCCGCCTGGTCGCACGGGGCTGCATAGTGGTGCGACACGGCATAGCAGGTCTGTCCGATCAGGGGACGTTGATCCCCGTAATCGCGCCGATAGGCCTGGTTCGCCGCCACAATGCGGTAATCTGTATCGCACAGGATATGTGGTTCGGTCAGCGTATCCAGATAGGAAAGCAGTTCGACCGGAGGCTGCGGAGGTGTCAGTTGTGTCATGATGGTGACAATTATGTCACTACCGATGGAATGTTAGTAAATCCTTATAATCAGGCGAACGACTGAAAGGACAGACATGAACGCGCCGGCCACTCCCCAACGACTCGAACACTTCCCGGTTTCCTTCTTTGCCAGCGTGATGGGTACCACCGGCTTGGCCATCGCCTGGAAAAAAGCCCACGCCGTACTCGGCGTCCCCGAAGGCATCGGCTGTGCGCTGACGCTGTGGGCGGCTGCCCTGTTTTCGGTCCTCACCCTGATTTACCTGACCAAGCTGTTACGCCACTGGCCGGCCGTGCAGCATGAGTTTGCCCACCCGGTACGCATCAACTTCTTCCCCGCTTTTTCGATTTCCCTGCTGCTGCTGGCGGCAGCCTTCAGCGAAGGACTACCCGCGTTGGCGACCGGGCTGTGGTCAGTCGGCGCCCTGCTCCATCTCGGTTTCACCGTCACCGTGATGAGCAGCTGGATTCACCACACCCACTACGATATCAAGCATGCCAACCCGGCCTGGTTCATCCCGGTGGTCGGCAACGTCATCGTGCCGGTGGCCGGCGTCACCCTCGCCCCACCGGAGATTTCCTGGTTCTTCTTCAGCATCGGGCTGGTGTTCTGGCTGGTGCTGATGACCATCGTCATGTACCGCCTGTTCTTCCATGAGCCGCTGCCCGAGCGTCTGACGCCGACGCTGTTCATCCTCATCGCGCCGCCCGCCGTTGGTTTCATCGCCTGGGTAAAACTTAATGGCGGCAACATCGACGCCTTTGCGCGCATCCTCTATTACGTGGCGCTGTTCCTGACGCTGCTGCTCGCGAGCAATGCCTTGCGTTTCTTCCGCGTGCGCTTTTTTCTCTCGGCCTGGGCCTATTCCTTCCCGCTCGCAGCAATCACCATCGCAACGCTGATCATGGCGGAGTCTCTCGGTGGCCTGTTCATGCCGCTGGCGATGGTGCTGCTCGGCGTGTTGACGCTGGTACTGGGTTTGCTGACCGCCCGCACGGCCCTTGGGGCCTATCGCGGGGAAATCTGCCAGCCGGAGTAAATGTCGGCGTTGGCGGGACGGCGTCTTAGAGCGCCGTCATCGCCTCGCCCATGCGGAGAGCACCGCCCGGCGTCCAGGCCGGGTTGAAGCGCACCCCAAAACTGGCCGGGAACAGCATCACCACGGTCGAACCGAGCAGGAAGCGGCCCATTTCGTCGCCCTGAGCAAAGGTGATGGATTGGTCAGCATAGCTCCAGTCACGCAAGTGGCCGGGGCGCGGCGGATTGACCACGCCATGCCAGGTCGTCGCCATGCTGCCGACAATGGTCGCCCCCACCAGCACCATGACAAACGGGCCGGCCTCGCTGTCGAAGACACAGACGACACGTTCGTTGCGTGCGAACAGGCCGGGCACACCGCGCGCCGTGGTCGGATTCACTGAGAACAGGTCGCCCGGCACATGGATCATGCGCCGCAGGCGCCCGGCACAGGGCATGTGGATACGGTGGTAATCCTTCGGGCTGAGATACAGGCAGGCGAAATGGCCATTCTCGAACGGTGCGGCCAGCGCGGCATCGCCGCCCACCAGCGCGGTGGTCGAATAGGCATGGCCTTTGGCCTGAAAAATCTGGTCGCACTCGATCTTGCCGAACTGGCTGATCGCCCCATCGACCGGGCAGATCAAAGGAGCATCCGCCAGCGGCCGCACGCCCGGCTTGAGCGGTCGGGTGAAGAATTCGTTGAAGCTCGGGTAGGCCGTAATGTCGGGATTGGCGGCCTCGGTCATATTGACGCCGTAGCGCGCAACGAAGCGCGCGATCAGCCAGGTGGTCAGCGCACCGCCGCGCCAACCAGCCAACTGGCCGGCCAGCATCGTCAGGGCCTGCTTGGGCAGGAGGTATTGCGCCAGGACGGCAGCTTCCATCAGAGCATTCTCACTTCGCGTTGCGGGAAAGGAATCTGGATACCGGCGGTCTTGAACGCTTTCCAGATCGCCAGATGAATGTCGGAACGAACCTGCATCGACCCCTCCTCCGGATCGGCGATCCAGAAGCTGACTTCAAGGTTAATGCCGGAATCGGCAAAAGCCGTGACCAATGCTTTGGGCGGTGGGTCGGCCAGTACACGCGGCTGAGCCTTCGCGGCTTCAATGAGAATCGCCATGGCCGGCTCCAGATCGGTATCGTAGGCCACCTGCACCTGCGTAGCGATGCGTACCTTGGGGTCGGTAAAGGTTTCGTTTGAGATCACCGAACCCACCAGCGTTTCGTTCGGCACGATGATCTCGATGCCGCTCGGACTGCGCAGCAGGGTGTAGCGCGTGGTGATGCGAGTAACGATGCCGCGCATACCGGCCACGTCGATCAGGTTGCCGATGCGAATCGAGCGATCGAGCAGGATGATGAAGCCGGAAACATAGTTCGCCGCAATTTTCTGCAGGCCAAAACCAAGGCCGACGCCAAGCGCACCGCCGAAGACCGACAGCGTGGTGAGATCAATCCCGACCAGTGGCAGGCCAATCAACACGGCCAGCAGGATCAGCAAGGCGCGCAACAGGCGCGACAACACCAGGCGCAGGTTGCCATCCAGCCCCGTGGCACTCATCAGGCGGGCTTCCGCGACACCGCCCACCCACAAGGCAAGCAGCAGGGTCGACAGCACGGCCACAAAGCCCTGCAAGACCAGCCAGAGGTTGAGCTTTTCCTTGCCGAGCGTGAAGCTCACACTTTCCAAAAGTGCAATCACCTCGGGCAGGAGACCGAGGATATGCAAGGCCACCACGCTCCAGGCCAGCAGGGCAAATATGCGCTCAAAACTCCCGAGCCAGGATGCGGTCGAGAAGAGGCTGTGGCGCAGGATGAACAGCACCGCACGGATCAGCACCATCGAGGTCAGCAGCGGCACCGCCAGCGAAAGCAGATTGACGTGGTGCCACTGCGCCAACACCGGGCGCGCGACCAGTACCAGCACCAGCATGGCCAGCGGCAGACCGATGCGCCGCATGCCGCGTTCGCCGAAATCCACCACGCGGCTGTCATGCGTTGCGCGCGCCTCGGCAAGCTGACCGCCCAACCAGCGTTCAAACGTCCAGGCCAAGGCAAAACAGGCCAGCAATACGCCTACCTGCCAAAGCACGTCGGGTGCCTGCAGATCCTGCCACAGCTCAATCAACAAGCCACCCACGCGCAACTCGGCGTTCATGGCAACACCGCCTCGGCATAGGGGGCAGCCTCATCGTAATGGCGCTGCCAGTTGGACAGATAGGTTTTTGCCAGCGCCCGGTTGCCACGCAGGATCAGCAGGTTCTCGGCATTTCTGGCCTGCGCCGAAAACGTGAAGTTGTAGCTGCCGGTGATGATCACGGGCTGATCTCCTTCTGCATCGATGAGCAGGATTTTATTGTGCGCGGCGGCATAGCGGGTTTCGAGACGCACCGCGATGCCGGCCTCATGCAGTTGCGGAATCAGTGAGTTGTTGCCCTTGATCAGCATCTCGCGATCCGCCAGTACCGTTACCCGGACGCCGCGCGCATGCGCCGCCAGCAAAGCGCGGGCGATATTGCGGCTGGTCAGCAGATAGGCTTGCACATGGAGCGTGCGACGCGCCGCACCGACCTGTTTCAGCAGGGCACCTTCGGCATCGTCCCACGGCGTAAACAACACGTCGATGGTGCCGGTGGCGGGCACTTCGACCGCCTGCACAGGTGCGATTAGGCAGACCAGCGCAAGCGCACATAACCACCACCGCATCATCCAACGCGTTCCAGCACCGCCGCATAGAAACCATCCGTGCCATGCACATGCGGCAGCAGATGCAGGTCGTCACCGGACAGGTCGACAGCGATGCCCTGTGACGCCAGCACGGACTTTGCCGTAACACGGGCGAATTGCGGATGCGCCGCCAGGAAGGCATCGACGATGCCTTCGTTTTCCTCGGGCATCAGGCTGCAGGTGGCATACACCAGCCGTCCCTTCGGCTTGAGCAGCTTCGCCGCAGCGGCAAGAATGCTGGCCTGCTTGACGGTCAGCTCGGCAATGCTCTGCGGGCTTTGGCGCCACTTGAGGTCGGGGTTGCGCCGCAAGGTGCCCAACCCGGAGCACGGGGCATCGACCAGCACACGGTCGCACTTGCCGGCCAGCCGCTTCACATGCGTGTCGTTCTCGTGGGCGATGGCCACCGGATGCACGTTCGACAGACCGGAGCGCGCCAGCCGCGGCTTGAGCTTGGCCAGCCGCCGCTCGGCAACGTCGAAGGCGTAGAGCCGGCCGGTCGAGCGCATCAGCGCGCCGAGCAGCAGCGTCTTGCCGCCCGCGCCGGCACAAAAGTCGACGACCATTTCGCTGCGCTTGGGCTGCAACAGGTGGCCCAACAACTGGCTACCCTCGTCCTGCACTTCGATGTGGCCATCGAGAAACAGCGGCTCATTCGAGACAAAAGGTTTCCCCGCCGTGCGGATCCCTTCCGGCGAATATGGGCAGGCCTGCGCCGCAATGCCATCCGCCGTCAACTGGGCGAGGACGGTGTCGCGTTCGGCCTTGAGCGTATTCACGCGCAAGTCGAGCGGCGCCGGCTGATTCAGAGCACGCGCCAGTTCGAGCAGTTGCGGCTCGTCCATCATGCCCAGCAGGCGTTCCACCAGCCAGTCGGGCAGGTCGGTCTGTTCGGCCAGACTGAGGGTCGGTTCGGGGCGTCCCTTGAGTTGTGCCACCCATTCGGCATCGCGCGGCGCCAGACCCTCGGACAACTGGCGCTGGCTCATGCCGCCGTAACGCACCATGGCGGCCAGCACCAGTTGCTTGGTATTTGCATCCGGCCCGAGCCAGGCGGTCAGCGAGCGTTTGTGACGCAAGATGGCGTAGGCGGTTTCGGCAATCAGGGCACGTTCGCGCGGACCACATTTCTGGGCGCGGAAAAAGGCCGACAGCACGGCATCGGCCGGTTGAGCGAACATCAGCAATTGCGTGGTGACGGAAACGGCCTGATCCAGCAGGCGGCGATTGAGTGGGGTCATGGGGTGTCTTTCAGTTCAATGTGCGTGACGAGTTGATCGAACACTTCGCCTTTGCGGTCACGATGGCGAATCTTGACCGGCAGGCCGGTCTGTTGGTCGATCCAGATTTCGGTGGCATCGTCGGATTTGTCACCCGCGATCAGATAATGGCGGGCGCGAAACTCTCCGTAGGGCACCACCACCATCTCGACCCCGGCGAGGACGATGCGATAGGCCGCCATCTTACGTCCCGTGGCGATGTTCAGGGTAGTTTCGCCCTGATCGGCAGAATGGGCACCGAGCTGATGAAACAGCGCCAACAGATCCTGAGTGCCCGGTAGCAGGGGGGCGGACTGGCCATTACTGAGAAACACCAGCCCCTGCGCAAGGTCGAAACGCACGCTTTCGCGACGCTTGCCATCGCGCTGTGTTTCAAAGCTATGCGGCCGCAAGCCATGGGTATCGAAGCCACCCGCGCTCACCTGTTCGACCCGGGCAGGGCGAAACAGCGCCGCCAGCCCGACCGTTTCCGTGATGGCCTTCAGTTCGTACCTTTCGCCGTCGTGCTGCCAGGTATGTATGCTTTCGCCGACCAACAGGCCACCCTCGCCACGGGTCACCTGGAAAACAATTCGCCCGGCGCGCGGCCAGCGACTGGCCATCTCGGAGACCAGCACGGGAGCAGACGGTGGCGCGGGGGCCGGCTCAAAAGTCGGCGCTGGTGGGACGGCATCGGGTTGCGGCGCAAGTTCAGGTGCTGCACTAGGTGCAGGATCGGACGGCACCGCAACCGGCGACGGGGTCACCGGTGATTTTTTTCTCGGGGATGGCCGGGGTGCGACAGGAACCGGGGCCATCGCAGGCGCTAGCCGCGTTTCCAGCAGGACAGCCTCCGGTTCGTCATCCAGCCCCGGCAGCCCCCAACCCGGCGCGGTCAAGGCACCGAGATGGATCAGCACGGAAACCACCAGCGCCAGCCATAATGACCGACGTGCCCCTTGCATCATCAGGCAGCAGGCACCCGCAGGGCGCCATCGGCCGGCGTGGCATCGCTATCCCAAACCACACGATGCTTCTCAAGCCGGCAATGGCCGTTGAGAATACCGCGCGCCGCCTGCGGGTAGACGATGTGTTCCTGTACCAGCACACGTGCCGCCAGCCGATCAGCATCGTCGTCGGGCAACACCGGTACGGCCGCCTGCACAATGATCGGGCCACAATCCAGCGCCGGGGTGACAAAGTGCACCGTGCAGCCATGAATGCGTACCCCCGTCTTCAACACGGTCTCATGGGTATGCAGCCCGGGGAAGGCCGGCAGCAGCGAGGGATGAATATTCACGAGGCGCCCGTTGAAGCGCTGTACGAAAGCCTCCGTCAAGACGCGCATGAAACCGGCCAGCAGCACCAACTCGGCGCCGCGCCGGTCGATCTCTTCGGCCAGCGCCACATCAAAGGCCTCGCGCGACGGGAAAGCCTTATGGTCGATCACGGCAGTTGGCACGCCGCGCTCGGCGGCCCAGGCCAGTCCGGCGGCACCGGGACGATTGCTGATGACCCCGACACAGGTACCGGGCAGCTTGGCATCGATCAGGGCCTGCATATTGCTGCCCCGGCCGGAAATCAGAATCACATATTTGTCCATGGAGTTTTTCATCAGATGGGCAGGAAAATGGCGGAGGTTATGCTTTGCACGACCTTGACAACCGTGCGCTGGGTCTTATCGGCGACGATCTGCGACAGCAGGTCAAGATTGCCGATCAGACGGCCGAATTCGCGCTCGAAACTCAAATTGCGAACCGGCGTGATTTCGTTGGAAAACAGCATCGGCGCACCCACCGGAATATCGGCTTCGGGCAGTGTGCGCAGCGTATTGGCCAGCTTCCAGGCAGCGATCTCGACATTGCGCGCTGCGTTGTAGAGCTTCTGCGCATCGAGATCGTCAAGAAAGAAAAATTCCAATTTGCCATCGAAGGCCAGGTGCAGCATCTGCGCCAGTCCGCCAATGAAGGCGGCGACCCGGTCATGCGCATAATCCTCGCGCAGGCTGGCCAGCACCAGCGTCGTACTGCGCCGACCATCTGCATCCAGCAGCAGAAAGCGCGTGGGATCGGCCAGCTGGGCCAGCGCGATTTCGAGGCTGGCATGCCCACCCTTCTTCCACTCGCGTGGATTGCGGCGATACAGTTTCTCGGTCAGACGCTGCAGACTGGCGGCAATTTCTCGACGATGCAGGTCGGCAATCCGGTCGATATCGCTTTTGGCAAACTGGCTGGGACCAGACACGCAACCGGCGAGCAGTACAGGCAGGGCGAGCAGGCAGGCGCGGCGCTTCATGAGCGCGTGCTGGCCAGACGCTGCCGCAGCCAGCCGATGGCAATCGGCAGCACCGAGATGGCAATGATGGCCACAATCACCAGCGACAGGTTGTTTTTCACCACTGGCAGATTGCCAAACCAGTAGCCGGCCAGTGTCAGTGAAAACACCCACAGCACGGCACCGAGGAAATCGAAGGCGAAATAGCGCGGATAGGTCATGCGCGCCACGCCAGCCACGAAGGGCGCAAAGGTGCGCACCAGCGGAATGAAACGTGCCATGGTCATCGTCATCGGCCCATAGTGCTCGTAGAAGGCATGGGTTTTCTCATAGGCCGCGCGATTGAAGAAGCGCGACTTCTCACCCCAGTGGAGAATGTGGCTGCCCACCCAGCGGCCAATGGCGTAATTGACGTTGTCACCCAGCACTGCGGCCGTCAGCAGCACGGCAATGAGCACCTCGATATTCATGCCGCCAGTGGCCGCCAGCGCGCCCGCCACGAAGAGGAGCGAATCGCCGGGTAGAAAAGGCGTGACGACCAAACCGGTCTCGCAAAAAACAATGGCGAACAGGATGACGTAAATCCAGACGCCATACTCCGCCACCATCAGGGCGAGGTGCTTGTCGAGATGAAGGATGATGTCGATGAATTGGGCTAAGAGTTCCATGGCGGCGGAGTTTACAATGCCACCTCACCTCTCGCGGCACCTGTTGAATTATTAAAAGTCGGCGCTGGCGGGACGGCATCCTCTCCGCAACTTCTCCCAGATTTCTCCGTGACAGCTGCCAGATCGCTTGCCAGAATCCATCCCTGATCGTTTTCGACGACATACGATGATGCGTCTTACCATACAGCACAAGACCTTTCTCGCCACCTTTGCCCTGGCAACCACGCTGGCACTGCTGCTCGTCCTGATGTTGCGCTGGAACCTCGAACAGGGTTTCGCACGCTACACCGTCGCGGCTGAGTTTTCCCGGCTGGACTGGATCGTCCGCAACATCGAACGGGAGTATGCCGCGCACGGCAATTGGGATTTCGTCCGCGCCGCGCCGGAGGCTGCGTGGCGCCGTCTCCAGCACCCAACCGAGGACGCGGTCACCCCGCCACCAATGATGATGGCCGATGGCGAAGGCGGACCGCCGCCCTGGGTGCGCGACGGGCGTCCACCACCACCTCCCTGGGAAAAGCATGGGCCTAATGCGGCCGGACCACGGCCCTTGCCGGGCCGCCCCACTGATGCACTTGGCATCGGCCCACGCCTCGCGCTGGTCGACGCAGAGGGGAATCGGCTCGCCGGCAATGCCGACGCCCGCGCCGCTGCGGAAAAACCGATCATGCACGGCGACGCCATCGTCGGCCACCTGACGCTGGCGGCATCCTCTGCATCGGCAAACCAACTGGACGCCGCCTTCCTCGCCAGCCAGACGCGCAACATGCTGCTCGTCGGCCTTGCCGCGCTGGGTCTGTCGCTGGCCGCCGCCTGGTTGCTGGCGCGTCATCTGCTGGCGCCGATCCGCCAACTTGCCGCCGGCGCACGCCGCATCGCCGACGGCTGGCTCGACCAACGCATCGAGGTGCAGCGCGCGGACGAATTCGGCGAACTGGCTGCCGACTTCAACGACATGGCCGAGCGTCTGGCGCGCGTCGAGGAAGCACGCCGCGCCTGGATTTCCGAAGCCTCGCACGAGCTGCGCACGCCGCTGGCCGTGCTGCGCGCCGAGATTGAGGCAATCCAGGACGGCGTGCGCGCGGCCGACGCGGCGACGCTGGTGCGCCTGCACAGGCAGGTGCAGCAACTGGCCCGGCTGGTGGACGATCTGCGCCTGACACTTGACCGTGCGCCCGGTGCTGCCGATCTGGCGCAGGCACCGGTAGCGCCGCTCACCACGCTCGACGAAGTCATCGACAGTTTCCGCGACCGCTACGCCGCCGCCGGCATCGCGCTCGACACGGCCGGCCTGCAAGACGCCGGCTGGTATGTGCGCGGCGACATCACGCGCCTGACCCAGGTATTCGCCAACCTGCTCGAAAACAGCCTGCGCTACACCCACGCGGGCGGGCGGCTGCGCGTCGCCGCGCATGCCGATGGCCGACACCTGCTGCTGACCTTCGACGATACCGCCCCGGCGCCACCACCGGCCGCGCTACCACGCCTGTTCGAGCGCTTCTTCCGCGCCGAACCCTCGCGCAGCCGCGCACACGGTGGCTCCGGCCTCGGCCTGGCAATCTGCAAGTCCATCGTTGAGGCCCACGGTGGCTGCATCACCGCCAATCTCTCAGAACTCGGCGGCCTCGCCATCCGCATCGACCTGCCGCTGGAGAAGACGCCATGAGCCAGCGCATCCTCGTCGTCGAGGACGAAGCCGACCTCGCCCAGATCCTCGTCGATTACCTGAAGCGCGACGGCTACGCGGCGAACGCAATCGGCGACGGCCTGGCCGCGATGGATGAACTGCGCCGCGCGCCGCCGGACCTGCTGCTGCTCGACGTCATGCTGCCGGGCATGGACGGCCTGACGATCCTGCGCGAGCTGCGCAAAACCTCGCTCTTGCCGGTGATCCTGGTGACCGCCCGCGTCGAGGAAATCGACCGCCTGATCGGGCTGGAACTCGGCGCCGACGATTACGTCTGCAAACCCTATTCGCCGCGCGAGGTGGTCGCGCGCGTCAAGACCGTGCTGCGGCGGACACAGACAGGCACTGCGGCGGGGACAGCGGCCGAAGCGACCGCCAGCGCGACCGGCGGGAAACGCGTCGAGATCGACGCCGACGGCTGGCAGGCGCGCGTCGGTGGCAGTCGCCTCGACCTCACGCCCAAGGAGTTCCGCCTGCTGCAGGCACTGGTCACCCATCCGGGGCGAGTCATGTCGCGCGGGCAGTTGCTCGATGTGCTTTACGCGGACAACCTCGACGTCTCCGAGCGTGCCGTCGACAGCCACATGAAGAACCTGCGCAAGAAGCTTGCGCAGGCGCTGCCCGAGCGCGAGGCGATCCGTTCGATCTACGGCATCGGTTTCGTCTTCGAACCTTAGCTGCTATTTGGCGTTACGCACCAGCCGCACCAGGTTGTAGATGCGCCGCACGTCGCCCTGCGGCCCCATGCCCATCGGGTGGTCGGCCGGGTTACCGGCCTTGGGGTCGCTGCGTTGTGCACCCGCACCATGCACGTCGAGCAGGGTGGGCCGGTGGCCGGTACGGGGCGTGCGCATCAGGCCGAGCGCCTCGCCGAAGGCGACATAGACGGCATCGCCGCCCGGGCGCGGGCCGTCCAGATGGGTGGTGCCCGTCCAGTAGAAGCCCCAGTGGGTACGGCCCCCTTCATCGACGATGGTCGAAGTGGCAAACACCGGGGCGAGCGCCGGGCTGTCGGTCGCTTGCGGTGAGCGCGTGTAGTCGACGATGCTTTGCAGCTCCTTGGCGTTCGGCAGACGCCAGTCACGGTGGCCAGCATGCACGAAGCCGGCGGCCCAGGCCAGCGCCTGCGGCCAGTCCATACGCCCGTCGCCGAAGGGACCAGCCTTGAAGTGGCCGCTGTCCTGCTTCAGCCACATCAGGCCGGTGGCGCGATCGGTCACCGTGCCGTCGCCGTTGTCGGCGAAGTCGTTACGGCCGTAGCCCGGATTGCCGCGCACGTAGCGCACGAACATGCGGTGTTCACCGCGCCCCGGCAGGACGCGCGGATAGCCCTTGATGCGGCCATCGGCGAAATTCACGCCGAACACCGTCGGGTTGCCATCCATGGTGCGGCCGGCGTATTCGGTGGCGCTCCAGAACTGCGCGTCGATGGGCCGCTCGCCCGCACCGGGGTTGCCATAGCGGAAGGCGAAGACGCCGCTGTCGATGAACGGCCGGCCGGCGCGGCCCGGTCCCGGCGAGATGCCGGAAAAGTCCATCAGCGAATACAGTTCCTTGATCGTCGGCAGCCGCCAGTCGGCATGCCCGCCGAGGCGTAGCGCAGCGGCGCCGGCGCGCGCTTCGGCAAACGTCAGTTTGGCCCCCAGCCCCTGTTGCCAGATCAGGCCGGTGTTGAGGTCGGTTACTGAGCCATCGCCATTGTCGCGGTAGCGCAAGGGTGTCTGCCCATGCCAGGCGTCCTGCCCGCCCAGCGGCACTTCCGGGCCAGCGCAGGCGATGCTGCGGCCGGCCGTGTCGTAGCAAAGACGCTGGCCGGTCGGCGCCAATTGATAGGCGCGTTCGTCAGCGGCAGCGGCGAGCGGCAAGAGCAGAGCACACAACACAAAAATGGTTTTATTCATCATAATTAGCCTCGAAGTAGCGACGATAACCATTCTGGGCAGCAATTGCGGAAAGATCATGGCGTGTCTTTCCCCGATTTCTCCCAGATTTCTCCGCGACGCCTGCCAGATCGGCTTCCAGAATGCGCTTCATGAACCCCACTACCGCACTGATCAACCTCTTTGTCACCCTGTTTATCGCCCTATGGCCGACCGCGCCGGCCGTGGCGGCGGAACGGGTGTCGGTCCTGCTGAACTGGAAACACCAGTTCGAGTTCGCCGCTTTCTATGCCGCCGAAGCGCAAGGCTACTACCGCGCAGTCGGCCTCGACGTGGAGATTCGTGAAGGCGGACCGGGCATCGATACCGTCAAGGAGGTAGCCGCCGGCCAAGCGGATTTCGGCGTCGGCGCTTCGTCGCTGGTGGCCGATCGCTATCGCGGCGCGCCGGTGGTCGCCATCGCAAGCCTGATGCAGCATTCCCCCGTCGGTATCCTGGCGCTACGCAAGAACGGCATTAACACTGTAAACGACCTTGCCGACCGGCCGGTGGCGGTCGATCCGCACAATCATGATGAGGTTAAAGCCTATCTGTTGGCTGCAGGCATTCCGCGTGATCGCATCCAACTGGTTGAGCAGACCGACTGGACGCTCGCATCGCTCGAACAGGGGGAGATCGCCGCAAAGATTGTCTACGTCTCCAACGAGCCCTTCTGGTTCCGCGGCCGCGAACACGAATATCTTCTGATGACGCCGCGTTCGGCCGGCATTGACCTGTTCGGCGACGTACTATTCACCCACGAGAAGCTCCTTGCGGAACGCCCGGAGACGCTCAAGGCCTTTCGTGCGGCGACGCTGCGGGGGCTCGTCTATGCCCTCGACCATCCCGACGAGGTCGTCGATCTGATCCTCGCCCGCTACAACAGCCAGGGCAAGTCGCGCGACCACCTGCTGTTCGAGGCGGTGCAGATGCGCGGGCTGGGCCGGCACGACATCGTCGAACCCGGTTACATGAGTCCGGGCCGCTGGCGCCATGTGGTCGAGGTGCTCGCCAGTCAGGGGCAACTCCCCGGTGATTTCGATTTGACCGGTTTCATCTACGACCCGACGCCACACAAAACACCGCTTTGGCTGATCCAGATGTTGGCCGGACTGCTGGTCGGGCTGACAGTGATCGTGCTGGTGGCCCTCAAGCTGCGCGACCTCAATCGCAAATTGCGGCGCGAGATGAGCGAACGCGCCACGGCCGATGCGAAATACCGCGAACTGGTGGATAACGCCAACGCCATCGTCCTGCGCATGAATGTTGATGGCACGGTGACCTATTTCAACGAGTTTGCCGAGCGCTTTTTCGGCTATCAGGCCGCAGAAATCCTCGGTCGGCATGTGCTGGGCACCATCGTGCCCGAACGCGAAAGCGACACTGATCGCAACCTCGCCGACATGATCGACACCATCCTCGCCCATCCGGAAAACTTCGAACACAACGAAAACGAGAACATGACCAAGGACGGCCGCCGGGTCTGGGTGCGCTGGGCAAACAAGGTCATGCTCGACAGCGACGGCCGCCCGTCCGGCGTGTCCTGCTTCGGCCAGGACATCACGGAGAGCAGGAAAGCGCAGGAGCTCATCCGCACCATGGCCTTCTACGACACGCTGACCGGCCTGCCGAACCGGCGTCTGTTGCTCGACCGCCTGCATCAGGCGCTCGCCCTGAGCGCACGTAACGGCCGCTATGGCGCGCTGCTGTTCATCGACCTCGACAAGTTCAAGCAGCTCAACGACACGCACGGCCACGATATCGGCGACCGGCTGCTCGTCGAGGTCGCGCGTCGCCTGCAAGCCTGCGTCCGCGAGGGCGACACCGTTGCCCGGCTCGCCGGTGACGAGTTCGTCGTCATGCTGGAGGAGCTCGATGACAGCCCGGAAGCCGCGGCGCAACAGACCGAGACCGTGGCTGCCAAGATTGTCGAGCAGCTCGGCCAACCCTATCAACTTGGCATCATCGAGCATCGCGCCAGCGCAAGTGTCGGCATCGCGCTGTTCCACGACAGAGAGCCAGGTATGGAGGAATTGATTCGGCATGCCGACTTGGCGATGTACCAGGCCAAGGCCGCCGGCCGCAATACCTGGCGCTTCTTCGACACGAGCCTGCTATCCACCACCTGAAAGCGGGCAAGCGGGGCTTAAAATGCGCGCCTTCATGCCAACCCGATCCCGCATCCACCCTCTGCCCGATCTCCTGATCAGCCAGATCGCTGCCGGCGAGGTCGTTGAACGTCCGGCTTCCGTCCTCAAGGAACTGCTTGAAAACAGCCTCGATGCCGGCGCGACGAAGATCGACGTGCAACTGGAGGAAGGCGGCGTCAGCCTGATCCGCATTGCCGACGATGGCAGCGGCATGCCGCCGGACGACCTACCGCTGGCGCTGGCCCGCCACGCCACCAGCAAAATCGCCAGCCTGAGCGATCTGGAAAGCGTGGCGAGCTACGGCTTTCGCGGCGAGGCGCTGGCCTCCATCGCCGCCGTGGCGCGCGTGGACATCACCAGCCGCACACAGGACAGTACCCACGCCTGGCGCATCGAGGCGCTGACTGGCGAGATCAAGCCCGCCGCCCTCGCTGCCGGCACCGTCATCAGCGTTGCCGACCTGTATTTCAATACGCCGGCACGGCGCAAGTTCCTCAAGACCACCGCCACCGAGTACGCCCATTGCGACGATATGCTGGTGCGCATGGCGCAGGCCCGCCCCGATGTGGCGTTCACTCTCACGCACAATGGACAGGTAAAGCGCCGTCTCGCCAGCGCCGACATTTCGCGCCGGACACGGGAATTGGTCGGCGAAGCATTCTTCCAGCATGTTCGCAACATCGATGTCGCCGCCGGCCCGCTCACACTGACCGGTTTCGCCGCCCTGCCCGCCTATGCGAAGTCTACGCGCGCCGAGCAGTTCTTCTACGTCAATGGCCGCTTCGTGCGCGACAAGCTACTGGTCCATGCGGCGCGTGAAGCCTATGCCGACATCCTGCATGGCGCCCACCACCCCGCCTACGTGCTGTTCCTGACACTCGACCCGGCAACGGTGGACGTCAATGTGCATCCGGCCAAGACCGAGGTGCGCTTCCGCGATGCGCGCGGCATTCACCAGTTTATTTTCCACGCCCTGCAGCGTGCCTTGGCGACACCGTTGACCACGGCAAGTCCTAGCCATGCCGTCCCACCAGCGCCGACATTTACGCAACGTCCCCCCCAGCAAACCAGCTTCGCCATGCGCGAGCCCGCCGTCGCGGCCTATCTCGACTTCGCCCAGCAAGCGATGTCGGCAGCACCCGTGCCAGAGACGGATGCCCCCCTCGGCCACGCCCTCGCGCAACTGCATGGCATCTACATCCTCGCCGAGAATGCGCAAGGGCTGGTACTGGTCGACATGCATGCGGCCCACGAACGCATCCTCTACGAACGGCTGAAAGCCAGTACCGATGCCGCGCCCGCCATCCAGCCCTTGCTTGTGCCGGTGCTGTTTTCCGCCACGGCCGGCGAGATGGCCTGCGCCGAAGCCCATCAGGAAACGCTGCAGGTACTCGGCTGCGACATCGCCCCGACAGGCCCTGCGCAACTTGCCGTGCGCGCCGTGCCGGCCCTGCTGGCCGGCGGCAACGTCGAACAACTGGCGCGCGGCCTGCTCGCCGAGTTGGCCGAACAGCCCGCCAGCCGCGTCTTGCAGGAGCGCCGCAACGAGATTCTCGCCACGCTCGCCTGCCACGGTGCCGTGCGCGCGAACCGGCAACTCACCTTGCCCGAAATGAATGCGCTGCTGCGCCAGATGGAAGCCACCGAGCGCGCCGACCAGTGCAACCACGGCCGCCCCACCTGGGTGCAACTTTCCATCGCCGATCTCGACAAGCTGTTCATGCGCGGGAAATGAACCCACACCCGCCCGCCATTGCCCTGATCGGCCCGACGGCCAGCGGCAAGACCGATCTCGCCCTCGATATCGCCAGCCGCTTTCCGGTCGAACTCATCAGTCTCGACTCGGCCCAGGTCTTCATCGGCATGGACATCGGCACGGCCAAGCCGGATCAGGCCACGCTGGCGCAATTCCCGCACCACCTGATCGACCTGATCACGCCGGAAGAACGCTATTCCGCCGCGCGCTTTCGCGCGGATGCCCTGCGCCTCATGGGCGAGATCACCGCGCGTGGCCGCATTCCTCTGCTGGTCGGTGGCACCATGCTTTATTACAAGGCCCTCGTGGAAGGACTGGCCGAGATGCCGGAGGCCGATCCGTTGCTGCGCGCCGAGATCGACGCCACGGCCGCCGCACAGGGCTGGCCGGCCCTGCACGGCGAACTGGCCCGGCTCGACCCGGAGACGGCGGCGCGTCTTGCACCCAACGACAGCCAGCGCATCCAGCGTGCCCTCGAAGTGGTGCGCCTGACCGGCAAGCCGCTGGGAGAGCACTGGCAGGCCCAGGCACGCCCCGAGCTACCCTTTCACCTGCTGACCTTTGCCCTCGCCGCCCCCGAGCGCCGAGTACTTCATGAACGCATTGCCCGACGCTTTCACGCCATGCTCGCCGCCGGACTGGTCGACGAGCTTGAAACCTTACGCACTCGCTATCACCTTGCCGCCGATCTGCCTTCGATGCGCTGTGTCGGCTATCGTCAGGTCTGGGAAGTACTGGAAGGACAAATGCCGGCCAGGGAACTGGCCGAACGCGGCATCTATGCCACGCGCCAGTTTGCCAAACGGCAGATCACTTGGCTGCGTGCGCTGCGCGCTGCCGGCCGGTTCAATGGTGAGTATGACTTGGAGGAATCAACAACTCCTGCCAAAATACGCAATGAAGTCGAAAAACTGATAACGAACCCGCTTGCATTTCGCATATGAGCTCCCACACCATTACCGCCGACGAACTCGAGAAACTCACGACCAATAACCGGCGTGAAATTCTTTTCTACCTGCACCAGCTTATCAACGATGGTGAGCGTATCAGTGTCATTTTTGATGGCGGCAGCGAGACGGTTCTGACGGTGTTGCTGCATATCGATGAAGCCGAAAACATGCTGATTTTCGACTGGGGCGGCAGCGAAATCTCCAACCGCAAGTTGCTGCAGAGTGAGCGCAATTTCTTTGTCTGCGCCCCCCATGGCGTCAAGAACCAGTTTTCGACCGGGCCTATCTACGAAGTCACCTACCAGAAGCGTCCTGCCTTTTCGACCAAACTGCCCGATCACTACACTCGGCTGCAGCGTCGGGAGTTTTTCCGTCTGGTGCTGCCGATGACGCGCCGCCCGACCTGCGTCGTGCGCCAGGAAGGCAAGCCTGTACTGAATCTTTCCGTGGTTGACATCAGCATTGGCGGCATCGCCGCCGAACTGCCCGGCGGCGGGCTCGATGCCGAACTGGGACAAATCATGCCCAAGGCGCGTATCGACCTGAAAACCATCGGTACACTGGAAGTCGATCTGGAAATCCGCAACCGGTCAGAAATCCAGCGCGGCGGCAAACCGGTCAGCCGTGTCGGCTGCAACTTCGTCAAACTCAGTCAAGCCATGGAAAACCAGCTGCAGCGGTTCATCACCGACGTGCAGCGGGAAGAAAGGGCAAGACTCGGTAGCTGAGGTGGCTGATCAGACGATCAGCGTCTGTTCCTGTCCGGTCTGGCGTGCTTCGATACGCCCGAGCCGATAGACTGTTTCACCGGATGCGGCCAGATTGGCGATTGACGCATCGGCATCCGCTGCAGCCACCACCACCACCATGCCGATGCCGCAGTTGAAGACGCGGTGCATCTCGTCGTCGACCACATTGCCCTCCTTTTGCAGCCACTGGAACAGCGGCGGCAATGTCCAGGACGACTTCCCGATCACCGCCGTGACATTCTCGGGTAGCACACGCGGCACGTTGCCGGTGATGCCACCGCCGGTAATGTGGGCCATGCCCTTGACCGTCACAGCCTCCATCAACTTGAGCAGCGACTTGACATAGATGCGCGTCGGCGCGATCAGGGCATCGGCAAACGGCTTGCCATGGAAGTCGGCCTTGAGGTCAGGCTTGGCCCGTTCGACGATACGACGGATCAGTGAATAGCCGTTGGAATGCGCGCCGGAGGAAGCAAGGCCGAGCACCACATCGCCGGGCGCAATCGACTTGCCGTCGATGATCTTTGATTTTTCCACGGCACCGACGGCAAAGCCGGCCAGGTCGTATTCACCGGCCGGATACATGTCGGGCATCTCGGCCGTCTCGCCGCCAATCAGCGCGCAGCCGGAGAGTTCGCAACCCTTGGCGATGCCTTCGACGACGGTCGCTGCCGTACCGACATCGAGCTTGCCGCAGGCAAAGTAGTCAAGGAAGAACAGCGGCTCGGCACCCTGTACCAGAATGTCATTAACGCTCATCGCCACCAGATCCTGGCCGACCGTGTCATGACGATTCAGTTCGAACGCCAGTTTCAGCTTGGTACCGACGCCATCGGTGCCGGAAACCAGCACCGGTTCCTTGTATTTCTTCGAGATTTCGAACAGCGCGCCGAAGCCGCCGATACCGCCCAACACCTCGGGGCGCATGGTGCGTTTGGCGGCAGGCTTGATGCGTTCGACCAGTGCGTCACCGGCATCGATATCGACCCCCGCATCGCGGTAGGTCATGGAACTGGAAGTTGTTGTGGTCATGATCGGAATCCGAAGTTTGCGGCGATAATTCACATACCGCCCGGAAAGGGCGGATTCTAGCGAAATTACCTTCCCCGATTCGTCTTGACCCAACTGCTTCTCGATCTCCAGCCGGCACAGCCCCCCAGTCTGGACAACTTCATCGCCGGCACCAACCAGGAACTACTGTCCCGCTTGCGCGCGCTGGCCGAGCCCGGCTGCTGCGATGCCCTTTATCTGTGGGGAGCGGCGGGGAGCGGCAAGACGCACCTGCTCGCCGCCGTCGCCAGCTTGGCGATGCGAAAGCGCCCGGTGATGTTTCTCGATCGCCGTCCGGCCAGCGCCGACTTTTTCGACCTGCCCGGTGGCCTGCTGGTGGTTGACGACATCGACCGTCTTGACGACGATGCGCAGATCGCCCTCTTTCGCCTCTACAACACGGCGCGCGTCATCGGGCTCGGCCTGCTACTGGCCGGCAACCGTCCGCCCCTGCAGCTTTCCCTGCGCGAAGACCTGCGCACACGTATCGGCCAGACCCTGATCTACGAGGTCAAAACCCTCAACGACGACGAGAAGGCCGCTGCCCTGCAACGCCATGCACTGGAGCGCGGTCTCAAGATCGATGACAGCCTGCTGCGCTACCTGCTCGCCCACGGCCGGCGCGACCTGCCCGCGCTGATGGCCGTGCTCGATCACCTTGACCGCACCACCCTGGAACGGCAGCGCCCGGCCACCCTGCCGCTGCTCAAGGAAGCCCTGCAACTTCAACGGATGCCTCAGGAAAATGAACCTCGCCCTGTTTGATCTCGACAATACCCTGCTCGCCGGCGACTCGGACTTCGAGTGGGCACAATTCCTCATCTCGAAAGGTGTGCTCGATCGCGAAGTGCATGAAGCAAAGAATCAGGCCTTCTACGACGACTACAAGGCCGGCACCCTCGACATCCACGCCTTCCTCGAATTCCAGCTCGCGCCGCTGGCACGCCATGCGCGCACCGAACTCGATGCCTGGCATCGCGAATTTGTCGCCACGCGCATCCGCCCGATCATTGGCGCGGCAGCCCGCTCACTGGTCCAGCGTCATCTGGATGCCGGCGACCTGTGTGCCATCGTCACCGCCACCAACAGTTTTGTTACCGGGCCGATCTGCCACGAGTTTGGCATCCCCCACCTGATTGCCACTATCCCGGCACAGGAAGACGGGCAATTTACCGGTGCGCCGCGCGGCCTGCCGGCGTTTCGCGAAGGAAAAATTGTCCGCGTCGATGCCTGGCTGGAGTCACTCGGCCTGTGGTGGGGCGCCTTCGAACAAAGCTGGTTCTACAGCGATTCGCTCAACGACCTGCCGTTGCTGGCCAAGGTCAGCCATCCGGTCGCTGTCGATCCCGACGACACCCTGCGCGCCCATGCCGCCGCCCACGGCTGGCCAGTCCTAAGCTTGAGATGAGGTCTTCGGGTATGATCACGGCCTCCCCGTTAGCGACAAGCGCATGATCCGCAAGCTCCTGCGCCGCGTATTCAAACGCGGCGAACCTACCCCCCACGCAGTTGAAACCATCGGCCCCAGCCAGCACGGCATTCGTCCAGAGGCTGTCTCGTCGGCCGCACGCCGCACCTGCGAAGGCTTGCAACAAGCCGGCTACCGCGCCTATGTGGTCGGCGGTGCCGTGCGCGACCTGATCGCCGGGATCGAGCCCAAGGATTTCGACGTCGCCACCGACGCCACCCCCGAGCAGGTGCGTGCCCAGTTCCGCCGCTCACGCGTCATCGGTCGCCGCTTCCAGATCGTGCACGTGATGTTCGGTGCCGAAACCATCGAGGTATCGACCTTCCGCGCCGCCCACGACGCCGACACGCTCAAGGATGAACATGGCCGCGTGCTGCGCGACAATGTCTGGGGCAACATGGAAGAGGACGCCGCACGACGCGACTTCACCGTCAATGCGCTGTACTACGATCCGGCCACCGGCAAGGTCTTCGATTACCACCACGGCGTGCGCGACTTGCAAAGGAAAACCCTGCGCATGATCGGCGATCCGCGTGCACGCTATCGCGAAGACCCGGTGCGCATGCTGCGTGCCGTGCGCCTCGCGGCCAAGCTCGATCTGCGGCTCGATCCGCAGGTGCAGGCCCCGATTCGCGAAATGGCCGAACTGATCGAGAACGTGCCCGCCGCGCGTCTCTTCGACGAAATGCTCAAGCTGCTGTTCTCCGGCCACGCCGTCGAATGCGTCAAGCGTCTGCGCGAGGACGGGCTGCACCACGGTCTGTTGCCTCTGCTCGACGTCATCCTCGAACAGCCCCTGGGTGAAAAATTTGTCATGCTGGCGCTGGCCGATACTGATCGGCGCATCCGCGAGGGCAAGCGCACCTCGCCCGGTTTCCTGTTCGCCACGCTGCTGTGGCACGAAGTGCTGTCCAACTGGGAAACGCGCAAGAAAAACGGCCAACTGCCGGTGCCCGCGCTCCACGAAGCGATGGACGAGGTGCTTGATACGCAGGGCGAAAAACTCGCCATCACACGCCGCATCGCCGGCGACATCAAGGATGTCTGGCTGCTGCAGCCACGCTTCGAGAAGCGCAGTGGACGCATGCCTTTCCGCCTGATTGAACAGCCGCGCTTCCGCGCCGCGTGGGATTTTCTGCGCTTGCGCGCCGAGAGCGGCGAGGCGCCGCAGGAACTGTCCGACTGGTGGGCTGCCTTCGAACAGGCCGATAACGCCGAGCGCGAAGCGATGCTCAAGCCCGACACGGGGCCGAAGAAGCGGCGGCGGCGCACCCGGGTCCGCAAACCCGGCGAGGACGCGACCAATGCCGTCCCGCCAGCGCCGACATTTGAGTAAGGTCTAGCTGGCGCTACGCGAGGAAGCGGACGCCAACGGCGCCAGTGCACTCAGGATGCGCTGAAAAACCGCGCTGCACGCCTCAAACGCCGATGGATCGTGTTGCCCATCCGCGTAATACCCCTCCAGGGCTTTGGCACTGGCCGAAAGTTCGCCGGCACCGATCGTGGCCGCCGCCGACTTGAGCGAATGCGCCAGACGGCGTGCCCGGGGATAGTCGTGCTCTGCGACTGCTGCCACGATGGACTCCATCGTATGGCTGAACTCTGCCGGGAACCCACTCAGGATCATGTGATAAAGGTCGGCATCCCCAACGTGGAAAAGACCCCGTGCCGTGTCAATGCCATCCAGTACCGGCAGCGCCGTCGGGATCGGCGTAGGCGATGCCACCGGCATCCCGGTCGATATCTCGTCAACGCAGACCCGTGGTTTGATCCACTGCAACAGGGCATCGAAGAGCCGTTCGGGCATGATCGGCTTTGTCAGATGGTCGTTCATCCCCGCCTCGATGCTACGCTCGCGATCCCCGGTCATCGCATGCGCCGTCATGGCCAGGATCGGCAGTTGGGCATGGCGCGGATCCTTGCGAATCTCGCGGGCCGCCGTCAGGCCATCCATTTCCGGCATCTGGATATCCATCAGGACGAGGTCGTAATCGCTGCTCCCAACCTTGCTGACCGCCTCCAGTCCATTCACGGCAATCTCCACCTGTACGCCGGCCTGACGCAGGAAGGCCAGCGCCACCTCACGATTGAGACGGACATCCTCGACCAGTAGCACGCGCGCCCCGCAGATCGCGCGAAAATCATGGTGTGTGCCGATTTGCGCAGACGCACGCACCAGCGCCTGCCCAATGGCCTCAGGCGCTGCGGAAAAGGGTAATTCAAACTGGAAACTGCTGCCGACGCCGGCCACGCTCTCGGCGGAAATGTGTCCGCCCATCATTTCGGTGAGTTGCTTGCAAATCGCCAAACCGAGGCCGCTGCCCCCATAGCGCCGCGTGATCGAACCATCCACCTGAGTAAAGGGTGTAAACAGTTCCGGCAGGCGTTCGGCCGGGATGCCAATGCCGGTATCGCGCACGCTGAAACGCAGTGTAAATCGGGACGGCACCTGCTCCACGAATTCATCCGGGTTGCCGAGGCCGACCGTCACCGTCACCAGCCCCTGCTCGGTAAATTTAATGGCATTGCTGGCTAGATTCAGGAGGATCTGGGAAACCCGCAGGGGATCGCCAAGCAATCCGCGCGGTACAGCAGCGTCGATATTGAGCAGCAGCTTCAGGCCCTTTTCCTGCGTCCTGAGCGACAGCTGGCTTTCGAGATTGCGCATTACCTGCTCAAGATCGAACGGAATCGCCTCGATTTCCAGCTTGCCTGCCTCGATGCGCGAGTAATCGAGGATGTCGTTGATCACGCCGAGGAGGGATTCCGATGCCGTCAATGCCTTGTTCTGATAATCGCGTTGTTGGGGGCTGAGCGGCGTCTGCAGCAGCAGCTTGCCAAAACCGATGATGGCATTCATCGGCGTGCGAATTTCATGGCTCATGCGAGCCAGAAAGTCCGACTTGGCCAGGTTTGCCTGTTGCGCATCCGCCGTAGCCACCGAAAGTTCCTGCGTCCGTTGCAGTACCAGATCTTCAAGGTTGTGCCGGTAACGTCCAAGCTCGCGGTCGCGCGCCTGCAGCGCGTCGATCATTGCGTTCAGCCCGCGTCCCAACTGGGCAATTTCATCGTTGCCACTCACCTCGACGCGGTCGGTCAGCGCCGCATCGCTCGACATGCGTGCAACGAGCTGGCTGAGCTCCTCGACCGGTGAGGACAAGCGATGCGCGACCTGCCTTGCCAGCCAGAGCGACCCCAGGAGGGCCAGCAGCATGGCGATACCGGTTTCTGCTGCCATGTGCAATTCCGTCTCCCGCATGGCTTCCAGTGAAGCAACCAACTCGACCCGCGCCGGATCATCCTGCGCACCGGGGACTGCCGCCCAGACGGTCAGCAGACCATCGGCAAAGCGCGCCTGACGGTCCGGCACCGGGGACTGTACCGTCACCCTCCCCTCAGGCAAGCCAGCGCGCACATACTCGGCAAACACCAACTGATCCTTGCCAGCAATCAGGCGGGCACGCAGGATCATGGGATTGGTATCCACCACGCCGAGCAGTCGCCCAGCCTCGGCGCGATCCTGGAAAGCCAGCGCCGCCTGGCTGTTGGTCGCGATCAGCCGTGCCTGTGCGGTCAGGGAGTCTGCCCATTCATTGCGGATCAGACGTTGCTGCTGATACAGCATCAGCATGAATACCAACATCACCCCGATCAGCAGGCCACCCGCAGACAACAACATCAACTTGCCGCGGATGGTCTGCGGACGCAGCCAGCGCAACAACGACGCCGACTTCATGGTTCGACCACCTTGGCCAGCCGCAACAACTGGGCATTGAATTCGATGCTCTGCCGTTGCGCCGCCCGCCGGTTGATCAGGATGCGAATGGCAGAACCTTCATCCCCAAGGGCCAGTTCGACCATGCCCCCTGATCGCGCGAACCCTTCAATGTCAGAGACCGTGACGACCGGGTAGCCACCTAAACGACGCAGGATGCCGTCCAACCCATTTGCCTCACTGCGACTGATGAAAACAAACTCGCAAGCAGACGCCTCACGCGGCCCATCCAGGCGCACCGTGCGTACCGTACGGCCATCAACCGGCGCTTGCGCCAGGCGCTCCAGCAAACTGCCAAAGGGATTGCTCCCCAGCACGCAGATGCTCAGGGGCGTGCTGCGATCCAGCTCCTGCCGATAGACAAATTGCGGCAGCTTGAAGAGCAGCGCCGACTTCAGTGCATATTCAGAGACTGGCTGCGCAAACACCGGCGCAATGACCAGCAGTGCCAACAACCAGACGGCGCGCCTCACGTTCAAAAGCGATACTCCAGCGAAGCCATCCAGCTACGCGGCTGCTGAGGCATATCCCAGAAAGTGCGGCTACCGGAGCCATGTGCTGCGTAGTAGCGCTTGTCGAAGAGGTTGTAGACGTCAAGCCACAGGGTTGCCTTGCCGTCCATCAACTTGTGCCAGCCGACATGCAGATTCATGATGGCATAGCCCTTTGTCTCGCAACGGTCGGGGGCGACCATGTCCTGTGCGCACTGCTGAACTGGCAACGACTTTGTCAGGTCCGGTGCCTTTTTGCGACCATTGGTGGTATCACCGATGATCTGCAACTGCGGTGTGATACTCAACTGATCGTAATAACGGAAGGTCGCTCCCAGTTTGAACTTGCGTCTGGCGACATGCGGGATTTCCCATATCAGATTGTCGCTGTCCAGTATCTCGCCTTTGATCCAGCTTGCGCTCCCCCACAAGTCGCCACTCCACGCGTTGTTCATCTGAAAACGCCATTGCCCCATCAAATCCAGACCGCGCTGCTTTTGCCAGCCTGTATTCGCCTTTGTTTCAGGGGCAATCAGCTTTGCGCCAGGGATACAGGTATCAATGCAATCCGGAAGGGTCCGATTGGTCACTAGGTTCTCAATCCGGCTTTGATACAGGTTGCTCACCAGATTTAGGTTGTCCTGCGGACGCCAGTCCCAAGTCAGGCTGAGTGTCTTGGCTTTTTCCGGTTTCAGACCAAAGTTGGGAACCCGAAATCCAGTACCTTTAAACCGCCCTGCATCCATCGTGCCATCAAAGCTGCCGAAAGAACTCAGGCTCTCCTCGGGAGAGGGCGCACGGAAGGCTTCGCCATACAGTGCCTTGAAGACATGCTGCTCATTCACACGCCACACGGTGCCCAAACGAGGATTGACGGATTGGCCGTAATCCGAATGTTGGTCGACGCGCAGCCCCGCCATCGTCGAGAGCTGACTGTTCCACTCGGACTGAAGTTGCCCATAGAAGGAGTAATTATCAAAGCTCGCGTCGTATATCTGCAGCGGCAGCGTCGTGTTGGGATACAGGAAACCCTGATTTTTCGGCCCCTTGTCCGTATCGTAGGGCGCCGGCAACGACGCCGATTCGATAGCGTAGTACTTCTGGTAGCCCAGGCCGGCCTGAATGCGGTGCGTATCGCTCAGGGTCCAGTTGATGTTCTGCTCGATGGCCAAGCGCTCACCCAGCACATAGGAATAACCGTCGGTAAAGTTGTTATAGGTATTGTTGTACTTGGACTTCGGGTCAACTTCCATGCGCGAATAATCGACGACCATCTCACCGGACAGCTTCGGTGAGATGTCGAAACGATACTTGCCATACACCGTATCCGTCGTGGTCATCCATTGCGAATTCTCCACATAGCGCGCCGTCGCGGGGGGATCGCCGGTACTGGTCAGGCTTTGAAAGACATTACGGTAAAAGCCGAATGTCAGGTCTTTGCCCAAATCCATGCGGGCAAACAAACTATGGCTGCCAATATCGCCCACGTAATCCTCGGTTCGCGGGGCAATCTTGCTGAACTCGCGTACGTAGTAATCCTGCAACGGCGCTCGATCCGAACGCTGCACATGCCCGCCCACATTCAAGGCCAAGGCGTCATTCTTGTAACCCGCCATGAACGAGGCTTCACGCGAACCGAAATTGCCCGCGCCCACTTCGGCCCAGGCACCCTCCCGGTCCGCCGCATGATCGGTGATGATATTCACCACCCCAGCTACCGCATCGGCGCCATAAAGGGCTGCAGCAGGGCCGTATAAAAACTCGACCTGCCGCGCCGGATACAGCGCCAGATTCTCGGCCACCGGAATGTTGCCACCCGACGGGTGGCCAATACGAACGCCGTCAAGCATGATCACCAGCTTGCTCGGGCCGACGTAGCCCTGAATGGAGAACTGGTTGTACTGCGAGGATTTTGTGCCGCGCTGAAAATCAACACCGGGCATATCTTCAAGCAGATCGGCCAGATTCTTGTAGCGCCGTTCGCGGATTTGCTCGCGGGTGATCACCACGATGTGCGATGGCGTCTGATCGCGTGTCTCGGACTGGCGGGAGGCCGTCACCACGGGCGTATTGATCAGCTCCATCAGCGACAGGGACATCAGCTTGTCGAGCTCTGCTTCGGCCGGTACCGCCGCAAATGTCAGCGGTGCCCTCATGGCAACGCAAGCCAACACGGCCCAATGAGCGATTTTTTTCACTTTCAACTTCCGATTACCCCTGATGACGCAATCAAGACAGCGTTTAACGGAGGGATATTATCAGCGCCTGCGGCATAATGCGGGCGGTTTTTCCACCTCGCCATGCAGAACACCCATTCCCCTCCCAAAGCCTATGTCGCACTGGGCGCCAATCTCGGCGATCCCATCGCCACCGTAGAGGCAGCCATCGCCTCACTCAAGGGCATGCCAGACACCCGCTTTATTGCGGCCTCCGCGCTGTACCGCACGGCGCCTGTCGGCCTGCACCACCAGCCGGACTTCATTAATGCCGTTGCCGTCCTGGAGGTCAATGACGCCGTCCTGCCAGCACCGACATTTCTGGGGTACCTGTTTGCCATCGAAGCCGCGTTCGGGCGCCAGCGCAGCGTGAAGAATGCGCCGCGCACGCTCGACCTCGATCTGCTGCTGTTCGGTGAAGTGCAACTTGATCTGCCCGGCCCCCCCCACCTCGTACTGCCCCACCCGCGCATGACGGAACGCGCTTTCGTCCTTGCGCCACTGGCCGAAATCGCGCCGGATCTCGTCATTCCAGGCCACGGGCCGATCGCGCTCATGCTAGCGGCCGTTGCCGGGCAACAGATCGAAAGACTGCCGTGACCCTCAAGGACATGCCGATCATCTGGCAAACCACGCTGCTGCTGACGGCCTCGAACGTCTTCATGACCTTCGCCTGGTATGCCCACCTGAAAAATCTCAACGACCGGCCGTGGTGGATCGCCGCACTCGCCTCGTGGGGCATTGCGCTGTTCGAGTATCTGCTGCAAGTGCCCGCCAACCGCATCGGCCATCAGGAAATGTCGCTGGCCCAGTTGAAAATTCTGCAGGAAGTCATCACCCTGACGGTCTTCGTGCCCTTTGTCCTGTTCTACATGCGCCAGCCGCTGAAACTCGATTATCTGTGGGCGGGTTTGTGTATCCTTGGCGCCGTTTATTTCATATTCCGCTCCCCATAGATGACTTATCTGGCCTCCAACAAACCGGTCACCCTGCTGGAACTGGCGCGCATGAAACAGGCCGGCGAGAAAATCGCCATGCTGACCTGCTACGACGCAAGCTTCGCCGCACTGGAAGATCGCTGCGGCGTGGATGTCATCCTTGTCGGCGATTCGCTCGGCAATGTCATCCAGGGCAAGACCTCGACGCTGCCGGTGACGATGGAGCACATGGTCTATCACACCGAATGCGTTGCCAGCCTGCCCCTGCGACCGATGCTGGTGGCCGACCTGCCCTTTGGCGCCTACCACGAGTCGAATGAGCAGGCGATCCGCAATGCCGGCCGGCTGCTGGCTGCCGGTGCCGAGATGGTCAAGCTCGAAGGCGGTGCGGTGATGGCGGAAACCGTGCATTTCATGGTTGAGCGCGGCGTGCCGGTCTGCGCCCATATCGGACTCACCCCGCAATCTGTCCATGCCCTCGGCGGCTATCGTGTACAGGGCCGCGACGAAGCCGGCGCGGCGCGCATGAAAGCCGATGCCCATGCACTCGAACAAGCCGGTGCCGCGATGATGGTGCTGGAAATGGTGCCCGCCCCGCTGGCCGCCGAGATCACCAAGGAACTCACGGCCTGCGCCACCATCGGTATCGGCGCCGGGCCGGATTGCGACGGCCAAGTACTCGTCCTGCATGACATGCTCGGCATCTACCCGGGTAAAAAAGGCCGCTTCGTGCGTGATTTCATGGCCACCGCACAAAGCATCGAAGGCGCCGTCACCGCTTATGTCGCTGCCGTCAAGGACGGCAGTTTCCCCGCGCCAGAACACTGTTACTGACCATGCAGATTCACGAGACTATCGCCGCCACCCGTTTGGCGCTGAAAAATGCCGGCCGTATTGTGTTTGTGCCGACCATGGGCAACCTGCACGAGGGCCACATCGCGCTAATGAAACAGGCGCGCGCCCACGGTGACACGGTCGTGGCTTCGATTTTTGTCAACCGCCTCCAGTTTCGCCCGGGCGAGGACTTCGACAAATATCCGCGCACCTTCACCGCCGACTGCGAAAAGCTGGTCGAGGCAGGCGTCGACCATCTGTTCGCCCCCAGCGAAATCGAGCTTTACCCGACCCCGCAACACTATGTCATCGAACCACCGCTGGAGCACGCCACAATTCTCGAAGGCGAATTCCGCCCCGGGCATTTCTGCGGCGTAGCCACGGTGGTGATGAAACTATTCGGCGTCGTACAACCGCATGCGGCCCTGTTCGGCAAGAAGGATTACCAGCAATTCATGGTGCTTTCGGCCATGGTGCGGGAGTTTTCCCTGCCGATCGAGATCATTCCCGGCGAGACCGTACGGGCGGCCGATGGCCTGGCCCTGTCGTCACGCAACGGCTATCTTTCGCCCGCCGAACGCGCCGAAGCCCCGCGGCTCCACCGCGTTCTAACCAAAGTGGTAGATGCCGTGCGCGGTGGAAACCGTGATTTCGCCCGCCTGGAGCGGGATGCCCAGGCTGAATTGCAGGCCCACGGCTGGATTCCCGATTATGTTGCAGTGCGGCGAAGACTTGATCTACAATCCGCCTCCGCTTCAGATAATGCGTTGGTTGTATTGGTTGCCGCACGGCTGGGTACCACCCGCCTGATCGACAATCTGGAAATCTGAAGCTCGTTTATTACGCCCTACTTGTTACGGAGAGCGACCATGCAACGCACGATGTTGAAGTCCAAGCTGCACCGCGTCACGGTAACCCAGGCCGAACTGCACTACGAAGGCTCCTGTGCCATCGATGAGCACCTCATGGACGAAGCCGATATCAAGGAATACCAGCAGATCGAGATCTACAACGTGACGAATGGCGAGCGCTTTTCCACCTATGCCATCCGTGCCGAACGCAACAGCGGCACAATTTCCGTCAATGGCGCCGCAGCCCGCAAGGCGGCCCCCGGCGACCTGCTGATCATCTGCACCTATGCCGCTTTCAGCGAGATCGAACTGGCCAAGCATGAACCCGATCTAGTCTATGTGGACGCAAAGAACCGCATCACCCACCGCAGTCAGGCAATTCCCATCCAGGCCGTCGCCTGATCAAATCCACCTTCATCGTTGGCGTTTCCGGTTTCTGCTAGGATTCGCACCTTCGATTCACTTTTCCGCCAAGAGAAACTCATGAGCGAACATATCCAATACGTCACCGACGCCAGCTTCAAAAGCGACGTTCTGGACTCTGCCGTCCCCGTCCTGGTTGATTACTGGGCGGAGTGGTGCGGTCCGTGCAAAATGATCGCCCCGATCCTCGATGAAGTGGCCAAGGAATATCACGGTCGCCTCAAGGTCGCCAAGCTGAACATCGACGAAAACCCGAAGACGCCGGGCGAGTTCGGTATCCGCGGCATTCCCACCCTGATTCTGTTCAAGGGCGGCAATGTCGAAGCCACCAAGGTGGGCGCCCTGTCCAAGTCGCAACTGACCGCGTTTATTGACAGTAACCTCTAATCCCTTTACATTCCTCCCGGAATCGCGCCATACCCCTCGTCGGTAGCGCTCATCGGTAGCGATT
Source organism: Rhodocyclaceae bacterium (assembly GCA_030824115.1). GTDB lineage: Bacteria > Pseudomonadota > Gammaproteobacteria > Burkholderiales > Rhodocyclaceae > Sulfuricystis. The sequence continues at coordinate 133,698 of JAVBYI010000022.1, forward strand.
CTGGGCAGCAGGCTCCCCCTCCAGCCTGCAATACACCGCACTCCCCTCTCGCAGCACTCCTTCCCCCCGGGCAATCCCCTGCCTGCGCTTACTCCAAGCACAACCATGCACCTTTCCGAACTCAAGAACCACCATGTCAGCCAACTGATCGACATGGCCACCACCGTTGGCATCGAAGGTGCCAACCGCCTGCGCAAGCAGGAACTGATCTTCGCCATCCTCAAGGAACACGCCAAGAAAGGCGAGGTCATCTTCGGCGACGGCTGTCTTGAGGTGATGAACGACGGCTACGGCTTCCTGCGCTCTGCCGACACCTCCTACCTCGCCAACCCCGATGACGTCTATGTCTCACCCTCGCAGATCCGCCGTTTCAACCTGCGCACTGGTGACACCGTCGAAGGCGAGATCCGCACCCCCAAGGATGGCGAACGCTACTTCGCGCTGGTCAAGCTTGATCAGGTCAATGGCGAGTCACCCGAGATCTGCAAGAACAAGATCCTCTTCGAGAACCTCACACCGCTGCACCCGACCGAGCATCTCAAGCTTGAGCGCGAGATCAAGGCCGAAGAGAACATCACCAGTCGCGTCATCGACATCATTGCGCCGATCGGCAAGGGCCAGCGTGGCCTGCTGGTCTCAGCACCGAAGTCCGGCAAGACCGTGATGCTGCAGCACATCGCCCACGCCATCTCGGCGAATCACCCGGAAGCCGTACTGATCGTCATGCTGATCGACGAGCGCCCTGAGGAAGTCACCGAGATGACGCGCACGGTGCGCGGTGAAGTGGTCGCCTCGACCTTTGACGAACCCGCCTCGCGCCATGTTCAGGTCGCTGAGATGGTCATCGAGAAGGCCAAGCGCCTCACCGAGCACAAGAAGGATGTCGTGATCCTGCTCGACTCGATCACCCGCCTCGCGCGCGCCTACAACACCGTGCAACCGGCTTCCGGCAAGGTGCTGACCGGCGGCGTGGATGCCAATGCCCTGCAGAAGCCCAAGCGTTTCTTCGGCGCCGCACGCAACATCGAGGAAGGCGGCTCACTGACCATCATCGCCACCGCGCTGGTCGATACCGGCAGCCGCATGGATGAGGTGATCTATGAAGAATTCAAGGGCACCGGCAACTCCGAAATCCACCTCGACCGCCGCATGTCCGAGAAGCGTGTCTATCCATCGATCAACGTCAACCGCTCCGGCACACGCCGCGAAGAACTGCTGCAGAAGCAGGACGTGCTGCAGAAGGTCTGGGTGCTACGCAAGCTGATGTACGGTCTGGACGACCTCGAAGCCACCGAATTCCTGCTCGACAAGGTCAAATCCACCAAGAACAATGCCGAGTTCTTCGACGCAATGCGTCGTGGCAACTAATCGGGCAAAGGCAACAGCGACAACAGCTATTGATTTTTCTTCAATTTTTCAGGATAATCCTGCCCTTTTCCGCGGGTACTCCCGCGCAGTTTCCGAGGACACCGAAATGAAAGATGGCATCCACCCGAAGTACGACGAGATCGAGGTGACTTGCAGCTGCGGCAACAAGTTCCAGACCCGCTCGACCAACAGCAAGCCCCTGCACATTGAAGTGTGCTCGGCCTGCCACCCGTTCTATACCGGCAAGCAGAAGATCGTCGACACCGCTGGCCGTGTCGAGCGCTTCAAGCAGAAGTACAAGCGCCCCGGCGCCGCTGCTTGATCGCTGGTCGTTTATGCACCGCTAAGCAAAGGCAGCCTCGGCTGCCTTTTGTTTTGTCCTCATGTTTATTTGCCGATGAATTTCAGTCTGCATCACGACCATAGCCCCCGCCTGCCGCGCTTGGCGTTGGGGCTGCTCGTGGGCATCTATCTGCTGGCTGGTATGTTCGGTCATGATCCGTGGAAAGGCGAGGATGCCATCCACCTCGCCATCGCGCATGGTTTCTGGCAGGGCAATGACTGGCTAATCCCGCGCATTGCCGGCGAAATCTGGCCCCATACGGCTCCGCTCTACCACTGGGTCGCCGCATCGCTGGGTGGTCTGCTGACGCCCATGCTCGCCTTTCATGACGCAGCGCGCCTCACCACCACCTTATTCGGCATCCTGTTTCTGGTTGCGCTGACCGGCGCAGCACGCAGCTTTCATGGCGATACCGCCAGTCGCATCGCGCCCCTGCTGGCCATCGGCACCATCGGCCTGCTGGTGTCGCTGCATGAGGCCCAGCCGGCCATCGCCGGGCTGGCGTTTGCCGCACTGGCCTGGTGGGGTGCTGGCTTGCTCACGCAGGGCAATCGCAAGGGTGCCCCCCTGCTCGGCCTGGGACTCGGCTTGGCCTTTGCTGCGCATGGTCTGGTTGGCCTGCTAATGGCCATTGCCGTCCTGCCAGCGCCGATTTTCCAGCGTGATCTGAAGAGCTTGCTGATCGCCCTTGCCATCGCCCTGCCGGTAGCGCTTATCTGGCCGATCCTGCTGTGGCAAACCGCCCCGGAAACTCTCGCCATCTGGTGGCAGAATGAATGGGCCGAAGCCACTCTTGGACGGCATCTGCCTACACCAGGGCATCTCGAAATCATTGCCTGGGCGACCTGGCCGATCCTGCCCCTGTCGCTCTGGGGTGCCCGCATTCTGCCGCGTGACAGCGCCCGCCTGTGGCTACCGCTGGCCGGCATCTTCCTTGGGCTGGCCTGGTATCTGAGCGGTCCAGCGCGCACCCTGAGCCTGTTCCCTGTCCTGATTCCCCTGATCCTGTTGGCCAGTGCCGGGGCCGAACGCCTGCGCCGCAGCACCACCAATGCCTTCGACTGGTTCGGCGCCATTACTTTCAGTCTGGTCGCCCTGCTGATCTGGCTCGGCGCCAGCGCCATCGTCCTCGGCTGGCCGGCGCCCATTGCCCGCAACTTCGCCAAGCTTGCCCCCGGGTATGACGGCCATATCGGGTTGCTGGCATTCGCCTTCGCCATCACGGCAACGCTCGGCTGGCTGGCAGCCTGGCGGCTACCGCGCGCGCCCTGGCGCTCCAGCCTACGTTGGGCCTCAGGAGCAACGATGATGTGGGTACTGGTCACTGCATTGTGGATGGGCTGGATTGACCACTACAAAAACCACCGGCCCGTGGCGCTCTCCCTGCGCAACGCCCTACCGGATGGCATCGATTGCATCGAACGTAACGGCCTCGGCGTCAGTCAGCGCGCCATGCTCGATTATTTTGCCAATATCCGCACCGTGGCGCCCTCACCCGCGCGCAACTGCTCGTGGCGGCTTGCCATAGACGACCTCGACCGTGAAACGCCCGCGGGATGGATGCAGGTATGGCAAGGCGCCCGACCCAGCGATCGCAAAGAACGCTGGTATCTCGAGCGGCGGGAAGACTAGACCTTCAGGAAGTGGGCCCCGGCACTTTAAGAAAGTGCTCCCGGTAATACTTGAGCTCCTCGATGGACTCATAGATGTCCGCCAGCGCCTCGTGCTTGCCACCCTTCTTGACGCCCTTGGCAATCTCCGGCGTCCAGCGCTTGCACAACTCCTTGAGCGTCGACACATCAAGGTTGCGGTAGTGGAAATAGGTTTCCAGCTTGGGCATATAACGCGCCATGAAGCGACGATCCTGACAGATCGAATTGCCACACATCGGCGACTTGCCGGCCGGCACATGGCGCTTGAGAAAATCCAGCGCCTGCGCCTCGACTTCGGCTTCGGCCAGCACCGATGACTTGACCTTCTCAATCAGGCCGGACTTGCCGTGCGTCTTCTTGTTCCAGTCGTCCATGCCATCGAGCACCGCATCGGACTGATGCACCACCCATACGGCGCTTTCGGCAATCAGTTCGAGCTGAGAGTTGGTGATCACCATCGCCAGTTCGATGATGCGATCCCGGTCCGGCTCCAGCCCGGTCATCTCCATGTCAAGCCAGACAAGCGCGTTTTGATCCTGTGCCATACTTCGTTCCCGCAAGTGTTGATGGCTTGCATTTTGTCACAACTCCCCTATTTCACGCTTCATGGCCGATCTGTTTGCCACCCTGTTTTTCGTCGCTCTCGCGTTCTCCACCGCGCTGCGTGTGTGGCTGGCGCTGCGCCAGCGCCGCCATGTACTGGCGCATCGCACCGCAGTGCCGGCCGAATTTGCCGATCACATCGCGCTGACCGATCACCAGAAGGCGGCGGACTACACTACCGCCAAGATCAGACTGGGGCTTGCTGAGCTGGCGATGGATATCGTCCTGCTGCTGGCGCTGACCTTCGGCGGCATCCTGGCAGCGCTCGATAATTTCTGGCGTGCTCAACTGGATGCCAGCCTCTTTCATGGCCTCACCCTGTTCGCCAGCCTCGGCCTCATCAGCTTCGTGGTCGGCCTGCCCTTCTCGCTCTACCGTACCTTCATCCTTGAAGCGCGCTTCGGCTTCAACAAGATGACACCCGGCCTCTACCTCGGCGACCTCGCCAAACAACTGGTGCTGACGGTACTGATCGGCGGCCCCTTGTTGCTCGCCGTGCTATGGCTGATGGGCGCGATGGGTGAACGCTGGTGGTTCTACGTCTGGGCCGTCTGGCTCGGTTTCAACCTCCTCGTACTGCTGCTCTACCCGACCTTCATCGCGCCGCTGTTCAACAAGTTCAACCCGCTGGCCGAAGGCGAGATGAAGACACGCATCGAAAGCCTGCTGGCGCGTTGCGGCTTTGCCAGTTCGGGCCTGTTCGTGATGGACGGTTCCAAGCGTTCGGCGCACGGTAACGCCTATTTCACCGGCTTCGGCAAGGCCAAGCGCATCGTCTTTTTCGATACGCTGCTGGAGAAACTGGCACCGGGCGAAGTGGAGGCGGTGCTGGCGCACGAGCTGGGCCACTACAAACACCATCACATCATCAAGCGTATCGTCATGATGTCCATCATGTCACTCACCCTGCTGTGGCTGCTTGGTCAGTTAATCGACCAGCCCTGGTTCTATGCTGCCCTAAATGTCGGCGCTGGCGGGACGGCAATGGCGCTGATCCTGTTCTCGCTGGTGCTGCCTGTCTTCAGCTTCCCGCTCTCGCCGCTGTTTTCCTGGCTGTCGCGTCGCCACGAATTCGAGGCCGATGCCTATGCGGCCAAGCAGGCCAGTAGCGACGACCTGATCACCGCGCTGGTCAAGCTCTATCGCGACAATGCCGCAACGCTCACGCCCGACCCGCTGCATTCGCTGTTCTACGACTCGCATCCGCCAGCCAGCGTACGCATCGCCCATTTGCGCGCATGCTGACAGGACTCATCACCGCTGCATTCGGTCGGCACTATGAAGTGCGGCTCGACGATAGACGCCTCGTCAATGGTATTCCGCGCGGCAAGAAAAGTCCCTTCGCCTGCGGCGACCGCGTCAAGCTCGGTCCGCTCGCCGACAGCGAGGCGCAAATCCTTGAGCATCTGCCGCGCACCACCTTGCTCTATCGCAGCGACCAGTGGAAGCAGAAGCACATCGCCGCCAACGCCAGTCAGATCGTGCTGGTGGTCGCCACCGAACCGGCCTTCTCCACCGAACTCATCTCGCGCGCCCTCGTCGCCGCGCGCGACCAGGGCATGCGCGCCCTCATCGTGCTCAACAAGTGCGATCTCACCGATCTGCTCCCCGCCGCGCGTGCGCAACTGGCAGCCTACAACGCGCTCGGCATGCCGGTAATCGAACTCTCCGCCCGCGACGATGCCCGTCCGCTGCTGCCCTGGCTCAGCGATCAAGTCTCCGTCCTCGTCGGCCAGAGCGGCATGGGCAAGTCGACGCTGGTGAACGCACTGATTCCCGGCGCGTCCGCCGCCACGCGCGAAATCTCCACCGCCCTCGATTCCGGCAAGCACACCACCACCCATGCGCGGCTCTACGATCTGATCGATGCCCCCGGCCAGTTGATCGACTCGCCCGGCCTGCAGGAATTCGGCCTCGCCCATCTCACGCGTGGCGCCATCGAACTGGGCTTCAGCGAGATCGCTGCCCTTGACGGCCAGTGCCGCTTTCGCGACTGCCGCCACGAAACCGAACCGGATTGCGCCTTGAAAGCCGCCATCGCCACCGGCAAAGTCGACGCGCGCCGGCTTGAACATTTCATCACCATCGCCAGTGAAGGTGATCGCGCCAAGACGTACTGATGCCGCACCTGTTTGTCGACATTTCGGCACACGGCTTCGGCCATCTCGCGCAAGCCGCGCCTGTCCTCAACCGCCTCGTCGAGCAATTACCGGCATTGCAACTCACCGTACGCAGCGTCCTGCCGCTCGACCGCTTGAGCCAGCGCATCCACGCCCCCTTCACCCACATTGCGGCAGCCAGCGACTTTGGCTATGTCATGCACGATGCCGTCACCCTCGACCTGCCTGCCACCGCAGCGGCCTATCGCGCCGCTCATGCCGACTTTCCTGCGCGCGTGGCAGCAGAGGTACGACGACTGACAAGCCTCGGCATCGATGCCGTATTCACCGATGTCGCCTACCTACCGCTGGCCGCCGCCGCACAGGCCGGACTGCCGGCGTTGTCGATGTGCTCACTTAACTGGGCCGACCTGTTTCAGCACTACTTCGGTAAGGAGCGTTGGGCCGCACCGGTTCACGCCGAAATCCTTGCGGCCTATCGCAGCGCCCCCTTCCTGCACGTCACGCCCGGCATACCAATGCCCAATTTCGCACAGGTGATCAAAATCGGCCCCATCGGGACAATGGGCATCGAGCGCCGCTCGGCGCTTCGTGAAAAAGTCGGCGCTGGTAAAGCGGCACGCGTTGTCATGATCGCGCTGGGCGGCATTCCCATGCGCTTGCCAATTGAACACTGGCCCGTGCAGGAGAACATCCTCTATCTGGTCCCTGCCGCCTGGCAACCTACACGTACCGACTTTCACAGCATCGAATCGATTGGCTGGCCGTTCGTCGATCTGCTGCGCTCGGTCGATGCGGTCGTCACCAAACCCGGCTACGGCACCTTCGCCGAAGCCGCCGGCAACGGCACGGCAGTCCTATACCAGCGCCGTGAAGACTGGCCGGAGCAGGACTATCTGATTGACTGGCTGCAAACGCATGCCCGTTGTGCCGAGATCAGCGCAGACAAGCTCGCTTCGGGAAATTTCGCCGACACACTCGATACCGTACTGGCAGCTGCCGTCCCGCCAGCGCCGACTTTTACGGGTATAGAAGGCGCTGCCAGCTATCTCCTAAAATTCCTCACTGCACCAGGGCTGCAAGTCGAGGCCTGTCGAGGATATGCAGATGCTTGCCCTGCACGGCAATGATCTTCGATTCGACAAAATCACGTAGCGCACGCGAGAAGGCCTCGGGGGTCATGGCCAGTTTGGACGCAATCACCCATTTGTAGGCTGGCAATTCGATGACCGCTTGTGTCGGTGTACTGCTGGCCAGCAGATAGCCGGCAATACGCTGGACCGGTGCAAGGCAACTGGTCGCCACGATATCCTGTTTCAGCAACAGGATGCGCTCGGACAGGCTCGTCATCAGGCGCAATCTGAAACGTGGCTCCCGTGCTGCCAACTGCCGTATCGCCCGCAGCTCAATATGCAAAATCTGTGTGCGCGCGAGCGCCGTGACAAAGACCGGATGCGTCCCTCCTGGCGACACCAATGCCTCGCCGTAAGTCTGCCCTGGAGAAAGGATGTCGATGACACGCTCATTGCCATCCGGCAACTGGCATGTCATCTTGAGTTTGCCGGCCAGCACGAGGAGCAGGCTGGTTGGCGCATCGCCTTTTTTGACGATTGGATCGTCCCGGACATAATACCGCTCGACCGCATCGAGGATCAGCAGGCTGCGTTCCTCATCGGTCAGATCGGCAAACAATGCACAGCGTTCGAGACTCGCTCTGCGTTGCACCAGCGCGCACCTCACTGATCGGATACCTCGGCAATCAGGTGGAGGAACTACAGGCTCATCAGTGCTTCATCTTGCTGTGATCCATCGGCGCCGGCATGCCGATCGTCGATTTCGTCACCGATGCATGCACTTCTTTGCTGCTGCCGTCGCCAAAGCCAAGCTTGATCACCACATGATCACCATCCTTGAGGGGCGCCCTCATGTCGATCAGCATGACATGGTAGCCACCCGGCTTGAGTACGGCCTCGCCTTTGGCGGGGACGGCAATTTCCTTGACCTGGCGCATGCGCATGATGCCGTTGTCGTTGATGTGATTGTGCAGTTCGGTGATGTTGGCAACCTGTGCGCTCGCGCTCACAAGCAGAGTGTCCTTGTCACCGCTATTTCTGATGACCATAAAGGCCCCCGTGGTTTTGGCACCGGGAGGTGCCATGCGCACGTAGGGATCAACCACGCTGATCTGATCGGCCACGCCGGCAGCAAAAACAGGGGCGGCAAAGCTGGTCGCCAGCAGCAGGGTGAGCGCGAAATGCTTGTTCATGGGGGGGACTCCTTATCAGGTTTTAGGAAGATACTTGCGAATTTCGGCGAGCAACTGCTCGGCACTGGCACCATGGGGAACACTGGCCACCAATTGGCCGTGCGCATCGACAACATACGTCATGGCACTGTGGTCAACGACATAACCACTGGCTGAGGCGCCCTCCACACGCGCAAACACCGCACCGTAGCGACCGGCGATTTCCTTGAGTTGCTCGGGTTTGCCGGTCAGTCCGATCATGCTCGAGTGAAAAAACTGGGCGTAGTCGGCCAGCCGTTCGATGGTATCGCGCTCAGGATCGACGCTGACGAAAATCGGCTGCACCTTGACCATCTCGGCCGGCGACAAGGCCGCCAAAGCCTGCTGCCAGACCATCAGCGAGGTCGGGCAAATATCCGGGCAGTAGGTGTAACCGAAATAGAGCAGCACCAGTTTGCCGGCGTAATCATGCAGGGCCACCGGGCCTTTCGGGCCATCCAGCGAAAAATCTCCGCCGGTCGGTGCCGCCGCCAAGGGAACCGCCTGTCCAAGCCGCGCCTCGTGGGTACCGGGCAAGGGAGCCTGGTCGATTACGGGCTGCCAGAAAAAGCCCGCCCAAAGAATCAGGGCCAGTAAGGCAACATTCAGAACAATCAGCATTTTTTTCATGGCCTTAACCTGTTACAAAGCGGAAAGGCACGGCCATACGCTGGCCCCCCGTCTCCAGCAATATCGTCGCCTGCCAGGTCATGCGCCCCGTCACACAGACGGGCAAAGTTGTCGAGCCCGTAAATCGTCCCGAACCTGCCGCTTTCAGCGTAGGCCGAGTGAAGCCCATGGCCATATCGACCCCGGCAAAATCGATCTGTACCCTGTCCGGCGACATACCCTCGACGCTCACCGCCATCTCGACCGGCTGTGCCACCGGGATCGGTCGCGGCATCAGAGAGAGCGTCAGGCGCCCACCCGAAGGCAACACCGCACCGCAGGGAGTCTTGTGCAGATCGCAGCCCGCCTCCGGCGTAACCGTCACATCGGCCTTGGGCATCAGCAGCGGGGAAAGCTTATAGCCGACGATACCAATCAGAATGAGCGCCAGCATCAGCGCGGTATCGATAAGAAGGGAGCGACTCATCATGTGTCTAGCAAAAAGTAAGCCGGGACGATAGCCCAGCGAAGTATAAGTAAGGTTGACCGTAATCAAGGATATGCAATCCTCACCTCCCTACAGTGTGCGGCATATTGTCGCAGTGGCAACATGTCGCAGTGGCATATGTGTCGATCTGAACCGTCCTAACCACCTGGGAGCAATGATATGAAGAAAATTACCCAGCGAACCGTGCCTCTGCTGCTTGCAGCCGGTATGGGTCTCGCCGCGGCCACCGCCTGGTCGGCCGAAAGCCTGCAAGACGTCCTGAAACGCCGCAGCCTGTCGCAGCAAGACCTGCTGGCCGCTGCCAAGACCTACGTCCCCACGGGTAAGCGCGACGAGTTCGTTGCTTTCAGTTCGGGTGGTCAGTCCGGTCAGATCATTGTTTATGGCATCCCCTCGATGCGCATCCTCAAGTACATCGGTGTGTTCACCCCCGAACCTTGGCAGGGCTACGGCTTCGACGAGAACTCGAAGGCCGTGCTGGCACAGGGCAAGATCGACGGCAAGGACATCACCTGGGGTGACACGCACCACCCGGCCATCTCCGAGACTAACGGTGAATACGACGGTCAGTTCCTCTTCATCAACGACAAGGCCAACCCGCGCCTCGCCGTGATCGACCTGCGTGACTTCGAGACCAAGCAGATCGTCGTCAACCCGATCTACAAATCAGAGCACGGTGGCGCCTTCGTCACCACCAACACCGAATACGTGATCGAAGCTGCCCAGTATCCGGCACCGCTCGAAAACAAGAAATTCCAGCCGCTCGAAGAGATGAACGACAAGTTCCGCGGCGGCGTGACCTACTGGAAATTCGACCGCAAGGAAGGCCGCATCGTCCCGAAGGAATCCTTCTCGCTCGAACTGCCGCCTTACTGGCAAGACCTGAGTGACGCCGGCAAAGGCCCGTCCGAAGGCTGGTCGTTCACCAACTCCTTCTGCTCCGAACGTTACGTCGGCGGCATCGAGAAGGGTCGCCCCCCGTATGAAGCCGGCTGCTCCGCCAAGGACACCGACTATCTGCACGTGATCAACTGGAAGAAGGCCGCTGAAATCGTCAAGCAGGGCAAAGCCAAGAAGATCAACGGCCATGACGTGCTGCCGATCGATGTCGCCGTCAAGGAAGGCATCCTGTTCCTGATCCCCGAACCCAAGTCGCCGCACGGCGTCGATGTCACCCCGGACGGCACCAAGATCATCGTCTCCGGCAAGCTCGACACCCACACCTCGGTGTACAGCTTCGAGAAGATCCAGGCCGCCATCAAGGCCGGCAAGTTCGAATCCAAGGATCCGTATGGCATCCCGGTGATCGGCATGAAGGACGCACTGCACACGCAAGTGCAACTCGGCCTCGGCCCCCTGCATACCCAGTATGACTCCAAGCCCTGTACCGCCTACACCTCCCTGTATGTGGATTCGCAAGTGGCCAAGTGGGACTTCTGCGAAGGCAAGGTGCTCGACAAGATCAGCGTGCACTACAACATCGGTCACCTGATGACCATGGAAGGCGACTCGGCCAAGCCGGCCGGCCGCTTCCTGGTGGCGCTGAACAAGCTGGCGATCGACCGTTTCGTGCCGGTTGGCCCGCTGCATCCGCAGAACCACCAGCTGATCGACATCGCCAACGACAAGATGCAGCTCCTGTACGACATGCCGCTGCCGCTGGGTGAGCCGCACTACGTGGTTGCTATCGATGCCAAGAAGCTGAAGCCGGGCGTCCGCTACAAGGTGGGTACCGACAGCCGTACCGACAAGCCGCACCCGGGTGCCGTCCGTGCCGGTGAAGAAGTGACCACACGCAAGGGCAACAAGGTTGAAGTCAAGGGTACGCTGATCCGCTCGCACATCACGCCGGAAACCATCGACGTTGAAGTGGGCGATGAAGTGACCATCCACCTGACCAACCTTGAGCGCGCTCAGGACGAGACCCACGGCTTCACCGTCTCGACCTACAACGTGCATGCCTCGATCGAGCCGGGCAAGACGGTCACCGTCAAGTTCAAGGCCGACAAGGAAGGTGTCTATCCCTACTACTGCACGGAGTTCTGCTCCGCCCTGCACCTCGAAATGATGGGCTACCTGCTTGTCAAGCCGAAGGGCTGGAAGCCGACCAAGACCGAGATGGCCAAAGCCAACTACACCGAAGCCGACTACAAGGCAACGCTGAAGAAGGTGGCGGACACCCAGGCCGTGATCGACTCCGTGGTTGGCTACATCACCTCGGTCAACTTCAAGGACTTCCCGGATGTCGTTGCAATGGTGGAAGATGCAACCGACCAGCTCAGCAAGATCCCGGAAGCCAAGGCCAAGCATGAAGCCGCTGCAGCCAAGAAGGATTGGGAACAGGCCAACCTGTGGGCCGAGCAGATCTGGCAATACCAAGTCAAGACCGCTGACCTCGGTCTGCGTGCCAAGACCTACCTTGAGCAGAACGGCGCCAAGAAAGTGAAGTAATCCCGATAGCAGTATTCTGCTAAAAAGGGGGCGGGCAACCGCCCCCTTTGCATTTGTCCGCATCGATGAATATCACCCCGAACACTCATCACGCCAGCCCGCTAGCGCGGATCGCCCCGCCGATCACGCTGCTGCTCGCAGCAATGTTGTGGACGGTGCTGGTGCTGATCTCGCTATGGACACAACGCGAACAACTCAATCGCATGGCGATTGAACTGGCACGGATCGATGCCATTGCCAATCTCAAGAAAGACATGGCGATCCGCAAATGGGCCTCGGAAGTCGGCGGTATTTTCATCAACGAAGCCAAGGCCCCCAACGTCGATAATTATTCCGAACAGGAGCGCCTGCAGGCGCAACGATTGACCGGTGAGAATTTCACCCTGATCTCGCTCACCTCGATCCATATCCTGATGGGCATTCAGGAAGTCAGCAACAAAGAATATGGCAGCAAGGAACGGCTCACCTCGCTGCAACTGCACAACCCGGCCAACGCACCGGACCAGTGGGAGACCCAGGCACTCAAGACACTCCAGCAGGGTTCCCAGGTTGTGGCAGATGCGATGCCGCAGAAAAAAGGGCATGGTCTGATGCGCGTGATGATCCCGATGCGCATGGAAGAGGAATGCCTCGAATGCCACCGCGAAACGCTCGTGCCCGTTGGCGGTCTGCGTGGCGGCGCCGGTGTCTCGATCGATCTCAATACCTACTGGAATGCCCAGGAACCGGCCTGGCGGGCCATCCAGTACTGGCATATCGGTATATGGCTGGTCGGCTTTGCCACCCTGTTCGCCTACTGGTTGTTTCTGCGCCGCCGTGCCGCAGAACATGCCCATCAGGATATCGAGCGACGTGAAAACGAAGCCATCCTGCAACAGCACAAAATTCGTCTGGAGGCCTCGGAAGCCCGCTTGCGCGAACTCGCCGGATTCCTCCAGAGTGTGCGCGAGGAAGAGCGCACGCGCATTGCCCGCGAACTGCATGACGAACTGGGCCAGGCACTCACGGCACTACGCATCGATCTGGGCTGGCTGCGCGGCAAATGCGGCGTCGCTGGCGGGCCGGAATCGGCCGCTGCAGAACGGGTCGCCTCTGCCCTCGGCGTCGTCGAGCACAGCATCGTCTCGCTGCGCCGCATTTCCGAAGACCTGCGTCCAGCCATGCTCGACAGTCTCGGTCTGGCCGCCGCCATCGAGCACCACGTCACACAGTTCTCCCAGCGCACCGACCTGCCCTGCCAACTGTGGATGAACCGCGAGGAGTTTGACTTGCCCGGCGATATCGCCACGGCCGTCTTCCGCATTGTTCAGGAAGCGCTCACCAATATCGCCCGTCACGCGACGGCCACCGCAGCCAGCGTGACCATCGAAGCGAGCGAGCGGGAAATTCGTCTCGCCGTCAGTGACGATGGCTGCGGCTTCGATGCCACCGTGCCGAAGAAAACTTTTGGTCTGCTGGGCATGCACGAACGCGTCGCGCTGCTGGGCGGTCACCTCGACATTGACAGCGTGCCAGGACAAGGTACGCGCATTACCGGCAGTTTGCCGTTGCCACAGGACGTTTCACCATGATCAATATCCTCATCGCCGACGACCATGCCATTTTGCGCGCCGGCATCAAACACATGCTCTCCGAACATGCCGATCTGCATGTCGCCGGTGAGGCTGGCAACGGTCAGGAAGTGCTCGACCTGGTGCGCAGAGAGCCTTGGGATGTCCTGCTGCTTGACATGACCATGCCTGGCAAGAGCGGTATCGAACTGATCAAACAGATCAAGCAAATCATCCCCAGGCTGCCGATCCTGATTCTGAGCATGCACAAGGAAGATGTCTATGCCGTCCGCGCGCTCAAGGCGGGCGCCTCGGGCTACCTGTGCAAGGACAATGCCGAAGCGCAGTTGGCCGAGGCCTTGCGCAAAGTAACCGCCGGTGGCCTCTACATCACGCCCGCCGTCGCAGAAAGGCTCGCCGCCGACATGGTGCAGGGCCGGCCGCAAGATGCAGCGCCACATACACGCTTGTCCGATCGCGAATACCAGATTTTCCAATTGATCGCCTCTGGCGACAGCGTCACCGACATCGCCCAATCACTCAATCTCAGTGTAAAAACCGTCAGCACGCACAAGACGCATATCCTTGAAAAAATGGCGTGCGGCAGCGTTGCCGATCTGGTGCGCTATGCCATGCAGCATCACCTATTGACCCATAACAACTGAAGCTGCCAAATAGGAATAATCCGACCCCAAGAATCAGCCGCCACCGATAGGCAAACAATAGGAATTACCCTAGCCTAGGCTGGGTGAAGCTTGGTGTGCGATAACTTTGATTTACCTAGGGTTATGGCGCACAGACCACAGAATATGGATACGGATTTGATTTACTTCAAAGAAACGCTTGGAAAATCCGACTAGGATGCTCAGCGAATCGACCACCATGACGAAAGGATTAACCATGAAACACCCCCTGTTGATTGCCGCTGCCCTGGCGGTTGCTACCCCCGCCCTGGCACTGGATGGCGCCAAACTGTTTCAGGAAAAGACTTGCTGGTCATGCCACGGCAAGGATGCCAAGAAAACCCTGACCCCCACCTATCCGAAGCTCGCCGGCCAGAACGCCGCCTATGCCGAAGCCCAGATGAAGGACATCAAGAGCGGCGCCCGCAACAACGGCCAGACCGCCGCGATGAAAGGCGTGATGGGCCTCGTCAATGACGAGGAAATGAAAGCCATCGCCGTTTACCTATCCACGCTCAAGTAAGAATTTGCAGCACGGGTTGAGTTATATCAATGAAGTCTGATATAGCACGCCGTAAAGTGAAACCACACGTACGCAAGAGGAGTTTGACATGAAGAAACTGTTCAATCTGGCCGCTGCAGCCCTGCTGTTCCCCGCTGTTGCCTTCGCCGGCCCCCCCGCCCCGCATGCTGCTGGCATCGAATCCAAGGATTACCAGTGGGCCAAGATGGAAGGCGAACTCAAGGAAGCGCTCGCCAAGAAGGGTAACGTCAAGCGCGGTGAGGAAACCTACGAAATCTGTGGCGCCTGCCACCTGCCCTCCGGTGCCGGCCGCACCGACGGCACCTTCCCGCAGCTTGCCGGCCAGCACAGCACGGTGCTGATCAAACAGATGGCTGACATCCGCATGGGCCTGCGCGACAACCCGACGATGTACCCGTTCGCCAAGGAAATGACCGAACCACAGGATCTGGCCGACACCGCCGCCTACATCAACAGCCTGTGCATTCCGCTTGATCACGGCAAGTACGAAGGTGCCGATGCCGCCAAGCAAATCGCTGCCGGCAAGGAACTCTACGAGAAGCAGTGCAAGGAGTGCCACGGCGTCAATGGCGACGGCAACAAGGAAAAGTTCTACCCCGTCATCGCCGGTCAGCACTACAAGTACCTGCTGCGCCAGATGACCGAGATTCGTGACGGCCATCGCCGCAACGCCAACCCCGACATGGTCAAGGTCATCAAGCCCTACACCAATGATCAACTGGTCGCCATCTCGGCTTATCAGGCCAGCATGACGATGCCCGGCGCAATGTGCAAGCCCAAAGGCGGCAAGAAGAAGTAAACGCAGCACACCGCAACGTTCCCCTGAGGCGCCTCAATCCTCCTGAGGCGTCTCACCCCACCCGCCCGACTCATTGGACGGGTGGGTTTTTCAAACAGAGAATGTCATGCAAACCAATAATAAAACCGACAAAACGATTACCGGACTGAGCTTCATTGCCCTGGTGGCGATGATCGCCGCCTACTTCGCCCCGATCTGGTGGGTCTCGCTCACCGCCCCGAACTATCCGCCCGATGCCTTCCCCGATGGCATCCGCATCCACTTCCATTTCGACGGTGTCTATAACGGCTGCAAGGCGGCCGGCAAAGGCACGCGCATGGGCGACGAGATCATCCAGAAGGATCTCGCCCACGACGACGAGCGCTACAACCCGATTCTCGACAAGCAGAAGAACGTCGACAAGGGCGCCGAAGGTCTCGACTGCGTGCACGAGATGAACACTATCAACCACTACGTCGGCATGTTCCCCATCGCCACCGGCGCCCCCGTGGAAAAGCCGCTGGCCAAGTTCTTCTTCGGCTTCTTCGCCGTGATGCTGGCCGGCTTTGCATGCACGCAGGCGAAGCGCCGCCTGATCATCCTCTCGGTCGGCTTTGCCGCCGTCGCCACCTGGATGGTGGTTGACCAGTACGTGCTGGGCCATCTGGCAAAGCATGTCACCGACTATGTGCAGGAAGCCGGCACCTTCTTCAAGGAACCCGAGCGGATCAAGATCTGGGGCGATAACGTCACCCTGATCTCACACATCGTGATCGGCGGCCTCATCGCGGCCATGGTCGTCGTGGTTGCCGGCGTGGCGATGCTGCCCAGCTTCCAGCTATTGCTCGCGCTCGTACCCGCGCTGTTGCCGGTGTTCTTCGTCATCGAGTATGCCGCCTGGCTGTGGTTCTTCGGCCACAACCTGCACCCGTGGGGCGCCTTCACCGTCAAGCCGTTCATGCCCACCGTTTTTGGCGAGGGCAAGGTCGCGCAGTTCTCGACCTACTCCTATCCGTACTGGGGCTACGCCTTGCTGGTGGTCGTGTTTGTCTGCCTGATGCTGGCGATCCTGATGCGGCGCAAGCAATTGCGCGAACAGGCCGGTAACTGAGTCATGATCCGCTGGCGCAATCTGCTGCCAGGCATCACCCTCGGGGTATTCTCGCTGCTGGTCACGGCGCAAACCGCGCATGATGAGATCGGCTGGCGGGGTCAGGAAAATGTCGGCGCTGGCAAGACGGCCCCTGATCCCGCAGATGTCCCTGGCGCATCCGGGATGGGCGCTCCACGCGTCGGCGTTGATCGGCCCAAGCCCACCTATCCGCTCTATCAGCGCGACAAGCGCATTCACGGCTTCAAGCCCTTTCAGGAACTCGTCGACGCCGCGCCGGAAGGCAGCGTACTGATCCCGCCGCCCGGCCAGTACGCCGGCCCGGTGGTCCTGAAAAAACAACTGACGATTGATGGCAAGGGACAGGTCAGCATCGACGCCGGCGACAAGGGCACGGTGTTTTCGCTCGAAGCCGACGATGTCGTGATCCGTGGCCTGCACCTCAGTGGTTCGGGTGACTCGCACGACAGTGATGACAGTTGCCTCGACGTACGCGGACACCGCGCCCTGATCGAAAACAACCGCATCGACAACTGCCTGTTCGGCATTGACCTGAAGCAGTCCAGCAAGAGCATCGTGCGCAACAACAGCGTGCGCTCCAAGCCGCTCGATCTTGGCGTGCGCGGCGATGGCCTGCGCCTCTGGTACAGCAACGACAATCTGATCGAAGGCAATACCGTCAGCGATTCGCGCGACATGGTGGCCTGGTATTCGCATCGCAACACCTTCCGCAATAACGTCGGCATGCGCAGCCGCTACTCGATTCACTTCATGTTCGCCAACCAAAACATCGTTGAAGGCAACAAGTTCTACGATAACGCGGTCGGCATCTACTTCATGTACACCGAAGGCGGCGGCGCGCGCAACAACCTGATTTCGCATGCCACCGGCGCGGCCGGCATGGCGCTCGGCTTCAAGGAATCCTCCGATCACTTCATCGAAGACAACGAGATCATCTACTGCGCCGTCGGCATCGGCTCGGACTTGTCGCCCTTCCAGCCCGGCACAACCATCCGCTTCAAGAACAACCGCATCGCCTACAACGGCATTGCCGTCCAGCTCACCAGCGAACTGGGCGGCAACCACTTCAACGACAACCTCTTTGAAGGCAACCTTACCGACATCTTCCAGGCCGGCCGCGATCAGGGCGACAAGAACAAGTGGACGGGCAACTACTTCGACAGCTATCAGGGTTTCGACAAGAACGGCGACGGCATTGGCGACACGCCACACGAGCACTATGCCTATGCCGATCAGATCTGGATGGAAATGCCGGTCGCGCGTTTCTTCAAGACCTCGCCGGTGCTTGAACTGCTCGACTTCCTGGAACGCCTCGCGCCCTTCTCCACCCCGGAGCTGCAGGCACGCGACCCGCAGCCGCGCTACGCCAAACCCGTAAGGAATGCAGGATGAGCGAAGAAGAAAAAGTCGGCGCTGACGAGACGGCAAGTGTTGGCAGCAAGCCGCCCCTTTCCAAAGAACGCAAGCAGCAAGCTCGCCGCCGCTTCCTGCGCACCGCCTTGCTTACTGGCGGTGTGCTCGGCGCCGCCCTCTCGGGCTATCTGCCGATTGCCTACGCACAGAAAAAACGTCTGCGCCCACCCGGCGCACTCGACGAGCAGGATTTCTTGTCCAGTTGCATCAAGTGCGGCCAGTGCGTGCAGGTCTGTCCGGTCTTCGCCATCAAGCTGGCCGACCTCACCGACGGCTTTGGCGTCGGTGTCCCCTACATCGATGCACGCGAACAGGCCTGCGATTTTTCCTGCGATGCCGTGCAGTGCATCCTCGCCTGTCCGACCGGCTCGCTCACCTACAAAAAACCCGACTTCCTCAAGGTACGTCCCGGCGCCAAAATGGCCGGCAAACCCGTATTGCTGGCCAAGGAAAACGATGCCGAGCCAACGCTCAACCTCGCCGAACGCATCGGCGTTGCCCGCCTGACACGCCCCGAATCCTGCCTGGCCATCCAGGGCAAAGGCTTCAAGGGCCAGGCGCGCGGCCCGGCTTTCGAGGGAGAGTTGCGCTACATGAAGGTCGACCGCTGGAAGCCGATCAAGGTGGCCGACCACCCGTACGACACCGAGCTGTGCGACCTGTGTGTGCAGGCCTGCCCGATCAAGGGCGCCATCAGCATCGAAACCGTGTTTGCCCCGGACGGCACGCAAAGAAAATCGCCAGTCGTGCATGAGCCCTGCGTCGGCTGCGGCGTCTGCGAAATGATCTGCCCGACCGAGCCGGCCAGCATCGAGATCATTCCCGGTGAAGGATGGAGAGCATGAACGCTGCATTGAAACGCCGGTTCATCGAGCAAATCAAAGTCATGTTCGGCGCCGAGCCGAAGAAGCCCGCCTTGATCGCCGACAGTGCGCTCAAGGCCCACGAGCTGAAGCGCATGACCAACAAGAACGACCTCCAGGCGGCCAAGGCGCACATGCGTGCGCATCAGGAAACCTCGAACAAATGGCGCAATCGCCGCTGGGTCACGCTGATCCTAGCCAATCTGTTGTTCGTCGTCTCGTTCTATTTCGACATCCAGATTCTCGAAGGTGCCCTCACCGCCTCACGTTTCATCGGCTTTCATCTGATCGACCTCAACTCGGCGCTACAGGTGATGCTCGCCCACAAGCACATCATCACCAACCTGCTGATCGGCACCGGCACCGTACTGGTGCTGTGGATTCTGTTTGGTGGCCGCACCTTCTGCTCCTGGGTCTGCCCATACCACCTGCTCGCCGAGTGGGCCGAGAAAATTCACCTCTGGCTGGTGAAAAAGAAACTGGTGACCGACGCGCCCGTCGACCGCCGCCTGCGCACCATGTTCTGGGTCATCTTCGCCGTGCTGGCGATTGTTACCGGCTACACCGTCTTCGAATCCATCTCGCCCACCGGCATCGTCTCGCGCGCCCTGATCTACGGCCCCGGCCTTGCCCTGCTGTGGGTATTCGCCCTGCTCGTCTTCGAAGTCTTCTTCGTCCGCCGCGCCTGGTGCCGCTATGCCTGCCCGATCGGCCTCACCTACGGCGTCGTCGGCATCATCTCACCGCTACGCATCAAATACACGCTTGAAGGCTGCTTCCATGAAGGCGACTGCCGCAAGGTCTGCCTCGTGCCGCACGTTCTCGACACCGTCATCAAGGGCCGCGCCGTCGCCACCGAAGTCCCCATCGGCCCCGACTGCACCCGCTGTGGCCTGTGCGTCGACACCTGCCCGACCGGTTCGCTCAAATTCGACGTCAAGGGATTGTCGAAGCTGATGTAACAGGCCACGCGCCAAAAGTCGGCGCTGGCAGGACGGCACAGATCGGCCACGACCAGCCGGTCACAACTCTCCGAAGCCGTCAATCAAAGGCCCGGTTGACTCCAAGTCTGAAACCTGCCGGACGACCCACGGTCATTCAACGATAAATTCAGCAGCGTGCGTCAGCACGTGCGCTGCGGCGCCCTGTTGCCCGCGATCCGTTTCAACTCGCCTTCATGGGCTTCATAGTCGCCCAGATGTGAGCGCATCAGGCTTTTCCAGAGTTTTCCGTGGTTGGGAACGGAGAAGTGGAGCAGTTCGTGAACGATCACATAGTCCCACAGCTCGGGTTTCAGGGCGGGCAGTTCATTGCTGAAATTCAAATGGCCTGCGGTTGAACACGATGCCCATTTGTTGCGCATCGGCCGCACACCCAGCCAGACGATCTTTACGTCCAGCTTGTCGGCCCAGCGCCGGACGCGCTGTTTGAACAGGCCTTTGTGATCGACTGCCGTCATTGCGCTAAATCCGGTCCGCCTTGTCCAGCAGCGTAAACAACGCATCCACCAACGCCGTCACCCGGTCCAGGTCGTCCGTTTCCGCGAAGATGGCGAAGGTCACTTTCTTGCGGAGTTCGCGCAGGGCGTTCTCGCTGCATTTCCAGTTCGGAAACTCGGTGAAGGCGTGGCGAATCTTCCGGCTGACCACCTCGGCGTTCTGAATCTTCGCATCCAGCAGGCTGCGGTAGACAAAATAGGTCAGGCCATCGAAAGATTTTTCGGCCTGCTCCTTTTTCCTCGCTTCATTGCCTTCCACTTCACGCAGCAATTCGGCCAGGGCCTCGGCCGTGCTGGTCTGGCGCTGCTCGAAGCTCTCCTGCACCGCCCGCGCGCGTTCCGCCATGGCGATGAGGTAAGGGTCATCGCTGTTTTCCTGCGCCAGTTTTTCGATGCTCTTGATCAGGTTGATGACCTTGGTGCCATCTCCGCCCTCCTTGTTCTTGATCAGCTCGATGGTGTTGCCGTCGATCGCGACAATCTCGCCCAAACCACCCACGCCATAACTACCCACCTGCTCCTGCACCAGATGGTTGGTCTTGGCCTGAAACTCGCGGTCGACCATCACGGTTCGGGTGTAGGCCTTGCGGACGATCTGGTAGATCGCCGACAAGGTGCCATAGTCGTCAATGAACGGGCGCAGGAAGGCATCGGGCGAGATGATCTCGTAGAGCATCTCGATCTCTTTGTATTCCTTGAAGAACTCCTTGCGTCGCTCGGGGTCGCGGAAGTGCTCGATGAGGGTATCGACGTCCTTGTCGTTGAAGTTGCACTCGATCAGCCCGAGGTACTCCGGCGCCCTGGATTCCATCTTGTTCTTGAACAGCAGCTTGAGCAGCTTCAGGTCCTTGACGATGGCGTTGATCTCGTCGCTGTCGAAGGCCAGCGCCTTTTCCAGCTTGTCGAAGATGCCGACAAAATCCAGCACGAAGCCATGCGGCTTCACCATCTCCTGCGCCTCGTTCTCGTAGGGGCGATTCACCCGGGCAATGGCCTGCAGCAGGGTATGGTCGCGCATCGGCTTGTCGAGATACATGGCATAGAGCACGGGCGCGTCGAAGCCGGTGAGCAGTTTCTCGGTGACGATGAGAATTTTCGGCATTTGATCGAGCTTGCCGAAGCTCTTGCGAATCTGCCGCTCCTTCTTCGGGTCGAGGTGGAATTCCTTCAGCAGCTTGGAATCGTTGTTGCTGCCGGTGTAAACCACTTCGGAATACTCCGGCGGCAGGAACTGGTCGAGGGCGTGTTTGTAATGGGCGCAGGCTTCGCGGTCGACACCGACCAGGAAGGCCTTGTAGCCCAGCGGCTCGACGTTCTGGCGGTAGTGCTCGGCGACGAACTTGGCCACCTGTTGGATGCGCTCCTTGCCCTTGAGAAAGTTCTTCAGGTTCACCGCCCGTTCGAGAATCTTGTTCAGCTCCTCGATGTCGGCCACGCCCTCGGCTTCGGCCAGCGACAGGAACTCCTTGTCCAGCGTCTCGTGCGGCACCAACATTTCGTTGGGGGCGAGCTGGTAGTAGAGCGGCAGCGTGGTGCCGTCCTCGATGCTGTCGGCGATGGAATACTTGTGCAGGTAGCCCTGGTCGTCCTCGCAGCCGAAGGTTTTGAAGGTGCCCTTGCCATACACCGTCTTGTCCACCGGCGTGCCGGTAAAGCCGATAAAGCTCGCGTTCGGCAGGCCGGCCATGAGGAAGTTGCCGAGGTCGCCGCCGGTGGTGCGGTGGGCTTCGTCGATGAGGACGTAAATGTTCGCGCGCGTGTTCAGGTTCGCCGGCATGTCGCGGAACTTGTGGATCATCGTCACGATGATGCCCCGGTAGTCGTCGCGCAGCAGCTGGTTGAGCCGGGCGATGCTGCTGGCGTGCTCCAGGTTGCCCAGGCCGAGCGCAGCGAGGTTCTTGAGCATCTGGTCTTCCAGCTCGTTGCGGTCGATCATCAGCAGCACGGTCGGCTTGTCCGCGCCGGGCGCGCGGAACAGCCGCTCCGCCGCCTTGATCATCGTGAAGGTCTTGCCGCTACCCTGGGTGTGCCAGACCAGGCCGCGCGTGCGCCCGGGATCGAGGGCGCGGCCGACGGTGGCCTCCACCGCGCCGGTCTGGTGCTGGCGCAGGAGGTACTTGTTGAGTTCCTCGTCCTTCTCGGCAAAGACGATGTAGTCCTTCAGGAAGGCGAGCACCTGCGGAATGGCGCAGAAGCTCTTCAACTTGGCCTCCAGCTTGCCGACTTCCCCGTCCTTCCAGTTGAAGATGTTCCGCCGCACCGTGTTCCAGCTCACCCCGTAGGAAAAGCCGATGGCGTCGGTGGCGGTGAACAACTGCTGCGGCACGAACAGCTCGGGCGTCTCGCGGTGGTAACGGCGGATCTGGTCCACCCCCAGGGCAATCGCCTCGTCCTTGTTGGCGTTCTTGCACTCGATCACCAGCACGGGGATGCCGTTGATCAGAAAGACCACATCCTCCCGCGTGCCGTAGTGGCCGTTGTGGAAGGCCCACTCCTCGGTGACTTCATAAACATTGCGCGCCGGATCGTCGTAATCGATCAGCAGCAGGTCGCGCTCGCGCTTCTCCTTGTGGTCGAAGAACTTGCCCCGGTTGCGCAGGTGCTCGACAAATTCCCGGTTGCCGTAGATGTCGGCGTGCAGATGCCGAAACTGCCCGAGCAAGGCGCCCTCGGCCTCGGCGTAACGCGGGTTGAATTCCCGCAGCATGGCGTCGAGCAGGTCGTCGAAGAAGAGCGAACGGTTTTTGGCGCGGTCGGCGGGCGGCACGTCCGGATCAAAGCCGCGCCGCCGCTCGGCTTCCTCGCGGGACACAGGCGTCCAACCGATGGCCTCGGCGTAAGCGAGGATGCGGGCTTGGACGGTTTTGTGTTCGCCGGGGGTTGGCATGCTTACACGTCGAGTTCGTGAACGCGGGTCTTCGCGGTCATCAGTTCGTGAAGGAGGGTGCGGAAGATGTCGTGGAGTTGGGCCCGCTTCTCATCGTGAAGCTCCTCCTTCCGTTCGAGGTTTTGAATCGCTGAAGCGATCTCTTTCTGCACCGCCAAATCGGGAAGTGGGATTTTGAATGCAGCCACCTCGTGGCCCATCAAAGTGCACGTTCCGTGACCCGAACGCCCGACCTTCTTGAAGAGGTTTTCCCGCAGTGCCTCCAAGGCGTAGAGAAGGAAGTCCGAGCGGAGCTTGGGCCCAGGAACGATGGCCTTCATGTCTTGATTGATGGCCATGGGGACTTCTGCGAGCGCGACGGGAACGGTCTTTGCCAGAATCATTCCTCGCACAACGACAAAGACCGAACCAGCAGGAGCAAGCTTGCTTCCGCTTTCGAGCGCCTCCTGTGAAATGTGGTCTTCAACGTCCGTGAGTCGTGGGCGCTTCATATCCTTTGGGGATACCCAAGGAATCGTCCCCACCCAAAACTCTGGATTCTTCTTCGAAGGCGTTCCTCCACTCTGGAAGCGGCAGACATCGGAAAGCGGCACCACCGCCCAGCTTTCTGGCACGGGGCCGATTTCCGTTTGTTTTTGGGGTTCGTTGCGGAGGCCTTCGGTGAAGAGCTTGTGCATGAGGGCCTTTTTCAGCTCGGTGGTGGTCTGAATGATCCGCTCTTGCGCTTCGATCGCCCGCTGCACCGTCGAAAGGATGTGCGCGATCTTCTTCTGCTCGGGGAGTGCCGCTGGCAGTCTGACTGGCTCCATGTAGGCCATTTCTCGATTCAGGCCCGGAACGCCAACGTCTCCGGTTATTCGCCTCAAATCGACGTGCCGTAAGAGGTAGAACAGAAACTCGAGATCGGTGTCTGGCGCGTCGTCTTCGGTGACGTAAAACGTCGTATCGATGGGGCAAAATGGGCCGCGTGAGAAGTGAACCTCGCCAGCGGAGCCTTTTCGCCCGACGATGAGTCCTGGCTTATCGACGATTGGATAATTGTGAGAACCTACGACTCCGTTTGAACCGTAGACGGGGATTGCCCCATCGATACGGCTCTTCAATGGAAGGCTCTTCCCGTAGTTCAGTTGGAGAACGTCCCCGAGGCGTCTTGTTTGCCACTCGCTCACTCCGCACCGCCTTCCTCGTTCCCGCTTTCCTCATCATTCCTTGCGATCCGCATGACTTCGGCATCGAAATCCGAGACAAACAAGCGGTCCTGGACGATGCGGTATTTCTCGAACTCGGATTCAGCGTGGGCCTTGGCGATTTCGGCGGTGACTTTGCCGGCGTCCTGCAGGATTTCCCGGTCGGTGGCTTCGATGAAACGGTTGAGCCGTGTTTCCCAGTCCTGCATGGTCATGGGGATGTGCCGCTGGGCCATGTCTTCGGCGACATCGAGGTAGGCGTTGACGAGGCGGGAGAGTTGCGCCATCTCCGGCTCGGTCAGGTAGTTTTTGGCGACGCTGACATCGAATTTCTGGATTTTTCCATGGGGCGCATCTTTCCATGTGGTCAGGCCCATGTGCTGTTTCCCGGCATCGGCCCGGTCCACGATGACCTCGGCGGCGGTGTGGCCGTGGATGGCCCAGTGGAGCTTGTTCTGCACGGTGGCGAAGAAGCGCTGGGTGGCCGTGGCGCTGCGGTCGTAGTCGATGGCGGTGGCGTAGATGTCGGTGATCTTCTGGTAGAACTTGCGCTCGCTGAGGCGGATTTCGCGGACGCGCTGGAGTTGTTCTTCGAAGTACTGTTTGGTCAGGATGGTACCGCCGGCCTTGAGGCGTTCGTCGTCCATCGCGAAGCCCTTGATGGTGTATTCCTTGACCACGGTGGTGGCCCATTTGCGGAATTGGACGGCCCGCTCGGAGTTGACCTTGTAGCCGACGGCGATGATGGCGGAGAGGTTGTAGTGGCCGGTGTCGTAGTTCTTGCCATCGGCGGCAGTTATTCGAAATTTTCGAATAACTGAATCCTCCGTGAGTTCGTTGTCGGCGAAGATGGTTTTGAGGTGGTAGTTGATGGTGGGGGTCTTCACGTCGTAGAGGACGCCCATCATTTTTTGAGTCAGCCAGATGTCCTCGTCGGCATAAACCACCTCGACGCCACCTTGACCCTGTGCAGCGACAAAGGTGAGGTATTCGACGGCGGAGGAACGTGTCAGGGAAGTTTCCTTGTTGTCCGGCTTCTTTTTCATGCCGACACGCCCAATTGTTTCAGGATGCCCCGCAATGCCTTGTCCGTCTCCCGTGCCTCGGCCTCGATCACGGCCAGCTCTTCGACGATCTCTGCAATGGGCCGGTAGGTTTCGGCGTCCGAGGTGTGAATGTAGCGGCTGGGGGAGATGTTGTAGTCGTTCTTCTTCAGTTCGGCATGGTCGACGATGCGGCTGAGTTTTTCGGCTTCGGTCCAGCCGATAAGGGTGTCGGCGATACGCTGGATACCGGCTTCGGGGATGAAGTTCTTGGGGTCGCCCTTTTCGAAGACCTGGCTGGAGTTGACGAGGAAGATTTTGCCCTGGCGCGCCTGCGGCTTGGCCTTGTTCAGGAACAGCACGATGCCGGGGGCGGTGGTGTTGTAGAAAAGGTTTTCGGGCAGGTAGAGCACGCTCTCGATGAGGTCGTGGTCGACGAACCACTGGCGGACGGTCTTTTCCTTGTTGGTGCCGGCATTGCCCGATCCGCGCGAGACGGCGCCGGTGTCGAGGACGACGGCGGCGCGGCCGGTGGCGTTCATGCTGGCGTGGATGTGCTGGACCCAGCCCCAGTCGGCAGAGGATTTGCCGGGAAAGCCGGCACCGGCGGGGAAGCGGTCGAGTTCGTCGTTGTCGTAGTCGGCCTCGGCGAACCAGTCCTGGTTCCACATGGGATTGGCGACGACACGGTCGAAAGTGCGGAGCTTGCCTTTGCTGCGGAATTTGGGGTTTTTGAAGGTGTCGCCGATCTCGATCTGACCTTCCATGTCGTGGATGATCATGTTCATGTTGGCCATGGCCCAGGTCTCGGGGGTGAATTCCTGGCCGAACAGTTTCAGCGGGGCAACGGTGCGCTTCTTGCCCTTGGCGGTTTCCTCCATGGCGATCTCGCATTTCACGAGCAGGCCGCCGGAGCCGCAGGTGGGGTCGTAGATTTCCATGCCGGGCTCGGGCTGGAGCACGCGGGACATGATGGTGCCGACTTCGGGCGGGGTGTAGAACTCGCCGGCGCTCTGGCCGCCGCCTTCGGCGAACTTGCGGATCAGGTATTCGTAGCTCTTGCCGATGATGTCGGCCTCGACGTCATCGAGCCCGAGGCGCTTGGTGCTGATGGCCTCGATGAGGTTGGAGAGGCGGTCGTCGTCGAGGTCGCGCTGGCCGTGGGTGGTGGCGTTGAAGTCGACGCGGTCGATGATGCCCTGCAGCAGCGGGTTTTCCCGGGCAATGGCGCGCATGTGGCTGGTGACGCCTTCGCCGATCTTGTCGGCGAGCTTGCGGATGACGGACCAGACCGGCTGCTCGGGATCGTCCGGCAGCAGGGGTAGATAGAAGCGGACGAGCTTGTGGTCGGCCTTGGCGAGCTGGAAGGCTTTCTTGCGCGAGCCGACTTCCTTCGCGATGCGGTTCAGCTCGTCGTCGAAGACGTCGCAGAGGCGCTTGGTGAAGATGAGGGGGAGGATGTAGTCCTTGTATTTCGGCGCGTCCTTGGCGCCACGGATGGAGCAGGCCGCGTCCCAGATCCAGGACTCGAGAGATTTGTCTTTACCGTTATTGCTTGCCACTAGTCCTAAATCCTTTTTGTCTGTCGAACGGCCTTATGCCAATTGCAGACTATATCAAAGCGGGCAGCATTAGACTTTGTAGGCCGATGAGCACTCGGCTGCCAGATCACCCGAATGACCGCTGCAATCAACTACTCGCCGTTAGACGATCGTAGTGACGAATGACAATAACGGGTCGCAAACTGCCGTCCCGCCAGCGCCGACTTTTGATTCTCCTGAATAATTATCTGCTGACTTAACAAGAATCAAGGCTTGCGCGGGTTTGCCCAATAAAATGGCTGACCATGATCCATTGTTCTGACCTCTCCAAAACCTTCAAGCGCGCCCGCGTGCTCGACGGCATCAGTCTCGATATTGCCCTCGGCGAGCGCATTGCGCTGATCGGTTCGAACGGCGCCGGCAAGACCACGCTGATCCGCTGTCTGCTCGGTGAATACACTCACGACGGCACCGTCGCCATCGACGGCCGCTCACCGCGCAATGAGCGCACGGCCGTGCTCGGCAGCATTGGCTTCGTCCCGCAACTGCCGCCACCGCTGAAGATGCCGGTCGGTCAGTTGATTGAATTCTCGGCCGCACTCTCGGGCGCCGATCCCAAGAAGATTGACGCCATCGCCGGTCGCCTAGGTCTCGCCGTCGACGAGATTCGCAGTCGCCCCTTCATCAAGCTCTCGGGCGGCATGAAGCAGAAGCTGCTGATCGCCATTGCGCTGGGGCGCGATGCCAAGCTGCTGATCATGGACGAGCCGGCCGCCAACCTTGATCCCGAAGCCCGTCGCATCTTCTTCGATCTGCTCGCCGAACGGCAGCACGACGCCACCATGATCATCTCCAGCCATCGCATCGACGAAGTGGCCGCGCTGGTCAACCGCGTCATCGAGATGGACATGGGCAAGGTGGTCCTCGATGACAAGGTCGCCGATGATGTCTCGCTCTCCGGCCGCTTCGCCTGCCGGCTGGTTGCCCGGCGCAGCGATGCCGCGCTCGCCAAGGCATTGACCGCCTGGAAATTCACCGCCGACACCGACAATCTGGTGTGGACGGGCGAAGTCGCCGGCCCGGATCGCCTGCGCTTCATCGGTGTACTGTCGCGCTATGTCGCGCTGATTGGCGATCTGTCGCTGCACGAGGTGAACGAGTGAATCGCCGCAACTTCTGTTGCACCATCGCGCTCACGCCCATTGCCCTCGCACTGTCCGGCTGCGGCAAGAAAGGCGACTGGCCCGAGGGCATGGCCAAGATCAAGTGGGATCGCGACACCTGCATCGTCTGCAACATGGTCATCTCTGATCGCCGTTTTGCCGGCCAGATGCGCGGCGGCGACAAAAATACCGTCTTCAAATTCGACGACCCCGGCTGCATTGCCCTGTGCATCCATGACAAAGCCGAGAAGTTCCCCTGGGTGCGCGACCCGGCAACGAAAATCTGGGTGGCCGATTCCAATGTCACCGGCAAAGATCCCCGCTGGCTGGATGCTCGCAAGGCACAGTACGCCGGCAAGTTTTCGCCGATGGGCTACAACTTCGGCGCCGTGGAATATCCTGCACCCGGCTCGGTTGATTTCGCCACCATGAGCGAGCACGTCGTCAGCAAAGTCAGAAAGAAACCCGCATGAAACAACTCTGGCTCACCGCCCGCCTCGATATCGTCGAATCCCTGCGCGCACGCTGGTTCATGATCTATGTTGCCGTGTTCGGCGGCATCGTCGCACTGCTGTTCCTCTTCGGCCTGACCGAATCGCGCGTACTCGGCTTCATCGGCCTCTCGCGCCTGCTGGTCACCTACATCCAGCTCACCATGGCGATCCTGCCGATCTTCGTGCTGATCACCACGGTGCGCTCGGTCGCAGGCGACCGCGAGGCCGGCGTGTTCGAATATCTGCTGTCGCTGCCGGTGAGTCTGGGCGCATGGTTCTGGGGCAAGATTCTCGGCCGCTACATCGTCATCTTCGCCCCGGTGTTCTGCGCCATGCTGGCCGCCGTGCTGATCGCGCTGATCAAGGATATCGACGTGCCATGGGGCATGTTCGGCTACTACACCGGCCTGCTCGCGGCGATGGCGGCATGCTTCCTCGGCCTCGGCATGCTGATCTCGTCGATCGCCCGCACCACCGACATGGCGCAGGGCGCCGCCTTCATGACCTGGCTGATCCTGCTGCTGTTCCTCGACCTGATCCTGCTCGGTGTCATGATCCAGGGGCGCATCGCGCCGGAACTGGCCGTCAGTATCGCCCTCGCCAATCCGCTGCAGGTATTCCGCACCGCAGCGCTGGCGCTGTTCGATCCGCAACTGATCGTGCTCGGCCCGGCAGCCTATGTGATCCTTGATGCTTTCGGCGTCACCGGTTACAAGATTTTCGCCCTCGTCTATCCGACGACACTCGGTTTGCTGGCGGCCAGCCTGGGTTATTTCCTGTTCCGCCGTGGAGATCTGCCGTGACCTTTTCCCGCTTTTACCTATCAAGCTTCCTCCTGCTGGCGGCTGGCTGCGTACACGCCGCCGGCGTCGACTCGTTTTTCGCTGCGGGACTGGAAACCCCCAATGGCCAGGCCGTGGCGCTCGACAGCTTTCGCGGCAAACCGCTGATCGTCAATTTCATTACACGCGCCTGCGAGTCTTGTCCCGCCGACACCGGCGAACTGGCGCGTCAGCGGCAAGCCAACGGCAAGCTGACACTCGTCACCATTCTCGTTGAAGAGAATCAGGAAACCGTCGCTGACTTTGTCAAATCACTGGGGGTTGCCCATCCGGTACTGGTCTCCGGCAACCGCAAGGGCGTCTGGCTGATGCAGAACCTCGGCAATCCGCGCGGCAAGGCACCCTTTGCCGTCGCCATCGACAAGGCCGGCAAGCTCGTCTTCGCAACGCCCGAAGCGCTGACAGCCGCCACGGCCGCCAGCGTCGCCGAAGCCGCGCTCAAGTAAGCCATGGCGGCGCTCGACCAGAGCTTCGGTCGGGAAGACGTCGCCAATGCCGAGCGGCGCTCGCGCATCCGTCAGGTCTTTGCGGCCGTCGCCCCGCGCTACGACCTGATGAACGACCTGATGAGCTTTGGCATTCATCGCCTGTGGAAGCGCACCCTCGCGCGTCGCTGTGCGGATGTATCCGGCGTCACCGTCGATCTGGCTGGCGGTACCGGCGATGTCGCCCGCCTGCTGCTGCGTCCCGACCGGCAGGTCAGCGTCTGCGATCCCAGCCCGGAAATGATGCAGGCCGGAAAAGTCGGCGCTGGCAGGACGGCAAGTATCGAGTGGATTACCGGCGAAGCCGAAGCCCTGCCCTTCGCCGACCGCAGCGTCGACTTGCTAACCATCTCCTTCGGCATCCGCAACGTCACCCAGCTCGCCGCCGCGCTGGCCGAGATTTATCGCGTCCTCAAGCCCGGTGGCCGCTTCGTCTGTCTCGAATTCTCGCGCCCGCAGTGGTGGCTCGCGCCTTTCTACGACTTCTATTCCTGGCTGGTCATTCCGCGCCTCGGCGCCGCCGTGGCGCGCCAGCCGATCGCCTATCAGTATCTGGTCGAATCGATCCGCCGCTTTCCCGATCAGCGGGCATTCGCCGACCTGATCAGTGCCGCCGGCTTTACCAAGGTGCAGTGGGAAAATCTCTCCTTCGGCATCGCCTGCCTGCACCGTGGCGAGAAAGCCGCCGCATGAAACCTGCTCATGAAACCTGAACTTCCCGACGCGCTCACAAATGCCCCGCCCACCGGCTGGACCGTTTGGTGGACCGCCGCCCGGCCGCGCACGCTGACACTGGCGACCGCGCCCGTCCTCGCCGGCACCGCGCTGGCTTGGGCCGAAGGCGCCGTGCCCCAATGGCTGACGCTGCTCGCCACTCTACTGGCCGCCTTGCTGATCCAGATCGGCACCAATCTGCACAATGACGCTGCCGACTTTGTGCGCGGCAACGACCGCGCCGACCGTCTCGGCCCACTGCGCGTCACGGCCGCAGGCTGGGCCAGTGCGTCGCACGTTCGCTTTGCCGCACACCTTGCCTTCAGCTTGGCCTTCGCGCTCGGCCTCTACCTTGTCGCTGTCGGCGGCTGGCCAATCTTCGCCATCGGCTGTACTTCGCTGCTGGCCGCCGTGGCCTATTCGGGCGGCCCGCGACCGATCTCGCACACCCCCTTCGGCGAAGTATTCGTCTGGATCTTCTTTGGCGTGCTGGCCGTCGTCGGCAGCTACTGGCTGCAGGCTGACGCTTTTTCATTCAATGCCCTGATCGTCGGCAGCGCGGTCGGACTGCCGGCCGCCGCTGTGCTGCTGGTCAACAACCTGCGCGATCTCGATGCCGACACGCGCGCCGGCCGCCGCACGCTGGCCGCCGTTCTTGGTGATGCAGGGACGCGCAAGGCCTATGCGCTGCTGATGCTGTTGCCCTACGCCAGCCTGCCCCTGCTGCATAAAGACGGTGCCTGGCTGGCCGTCCTCGCACTCCCGGCCAGCATGGCGTTGGCACGCCAACTGCGTGGCAACATCGTTGGCCCAGCCCTCAACCTCGTTCTGGCGCGCACCGCGCAGTGCGCCCTCGGCTTTGCTGTGCTGATTGCCCTTGGAGTTCTGCTGACATGAAACGCCTTGCTGCCGCCGTCTTCTGTGCGCCGACATTTGCCCTTGCGGCCGATTTCAGCGATCTGGCCCTCGCCTATCGCTACGGCAGCGGATTCACCGAACCGAATCGTCCCAACGAAATCGTCAAGCACATCCCGACCCTGAGTTACCTCAACAGCAACCAGACCGGCATTCATTTCGCCAGTCTCGAAGGGCGCTTTTCCGATCGCGAAGATCCCGCCAGAAATTCGAATGACGGCGCAGACGAATATCTCTTCAACTATCGCTGGCAACTGCCCGCCGGCCGCGTGCTCGACAAGCCGCTCGCCTTCGGCCCCGTCCGCGATCTGGGGCTGCTTGCTGGCATCGATCTGACCCACAAGAACACCCTGTTTGCGCCCCGCAAACGCGCCTGGATGATCGGCCCGGTAGTCAAGCTCAACGTGCCGGGTTACCTCGACATCGGGCTGCTGTATTACAAGGAGCGCAACCACAAGGGCATCCCGGGCACGCCGCGTCCCGAGACCGAATTTGCCGGTACCTGGCTGCTGAATGTCACCTGGGGCATCCCGTTCCAGGCCGGCCCGCTGCCCGCCGTTTTCCAGGGTCTGTTCAATCGCCTCGGCGAAAAGGGTAACGATTTCAACTACCGGCCGACGGCCAGCGAAACCCTGTTGCGCACCGCCGTGCTGTTCGACATCGGCCAGGGCTTTGGCTGGGGTACCAAACGCTTCATGGCCGGCATGGGTTACGAGTGGTGGAAGAACAAGTACGGTACGCCGGCCGGCGTCGGCACGCACACCAAGACGCCCACGCTCAACGTCGAAATGCACTTCTAAACGAAGATGGTCACCGAAAAGCTGCTGCCGCTGGCGCTGGCCTTCATCATGCTCACGCTTGGGCTGGGGCTGACCCTCGGCGACTTCGCGCGGGTATTCCGCCAGCCACGCGCCATCGCCATCGGACTGGTCAGCCAGATGCTGATGCTGCCGATCCTCGCCGTGGGCATCAGCACGCTCTTGCCGTTATCGAGCGAAATGGCGGTCGGGCTGATCCTGCTGTCCGCCTGTCCGGGCGGTGCCAGCGCCGGGTTGATCACCAAGCTGGCCGGCGGCGAAACCGCGCTGTCGATTTCGCTCACGGCCATCACCAGCGTGCTGGCGGTATTTTCCGTGCCGCTGATCGTCAACTTCGCCTTGCATCAGCACACCGGCACACTCATCACCACCGATCTACCCATCCTCGATGTGGTGCGCGGGGTCTTCATCATCACCACCATGCCGGTCGCCCTCGGCATGCTGTTGCGTCACCTCAAACCGCAGTGGGTCGCACGCATCGATGTGCCGGCCAACCGCATGGCGACCGGCCTGTTCATCCTGATCGTCATCGCCACCTTCGTCAGCCAGCGGCAAGCCCTGTTCGACCACCTGACGAGCATTGGCCCTGCTGCTCTCGCCTTGTGCGTGCTGACCATGACGGTCGGCTATCTGCTCGGCGCCATGGTGCGCATCGACCGGCCCGGGCGGATTGCCATTGCGGTGGAAAGTGGCCTGCAGAATGCTGCGCTGGCGATTTTTCTGGCCGTCACTGTCCTGCAAATGCCGGCGCTGGCGGTGCCCGGCGTGATCTATGCGCTGCTGATGAACGTCTGCGCCCTCGGCTTTATCGGCTGGATGCGGCACAGCGCCAGCCGCTGAATCCGATGCCGCCTCACCTGCTTACACATCACCTGCTCTTTTTCTGCGCACACTGGCTGCTGGCGAGTCTGGCGGTGGCGCAAACGTCCCTGCAAACCCTCATCGATACCGCCGCCCCCGGCAGCATCGTACGCCTGAAACCCGGCGTCTATACCGGCCCGGCAACCATCAGCAAACCGCTCACGCTGGAAGGCGGTGGTCAGGCCGAAGTACGCGGTAACGGCAAGGGCACCGTGTTGACCCTGCGTGGTGAGAACATCACCCTGCGCGGTCTGCGCATCAGCGGCAGCGGCGAACTGCACGACAGCATCGATGCCGGCATTCAGGTCGAGGGTAAAGACCATGTTGTCGAATATAACCGCATCGAGGATGTGCTGTTCGGCATCCACCTGCGCCAGGCCAGTGGCTCGCTCGTGCGTCACAACGAGATCACGGGCAAGGATCTGAGCCTGGGCATGCGCGGCGATGCCATCCGCATCTGGAACGGCACCGCCAATCGCATCGAGGACAACCGCTTCCAGCGGGCGCGCGATCTCACCTTCATCAATGCGCCGGACAACCGGATTGCCGGCAACCACTTCACCGATGGCCGCTATGGTCTGCACGCCATTTTTTCGCCGCGCCTGCGCATCGAGAAGAATCGCCTGTCGCAGATGGGCACCGGCATCATTATCCTGTATTCGCGTGATGTCGTGATCAAGCAGAATCATGTCGAACATGCGCTCGAAGGCGGCGGGGCCGGCATCGTCTTCAAGGATAGCGACACCGGCGTGGTCGAGGGCAATACCGTTCTGCACTGTGCCGTCGGCCTCAAGGTGGATGCGCCGCCGGAACCGGTGGGCGTACTGGAAGTCAGCGGCAATCGTTTTGCCCACAACATCATCGGCCTGTTTTTCTATGGCGAAGCCGGCGGCCATCGCTTCACCGCCAACCACTTCGACAAGAACCTCACCACGGTGGCCATCAGCGGGCAGGGCACCGCCGCCGCCAATGTCTGGCAAGGCAATTACTGGGACGATTACGAGGGCTTCGACCGCAATCAGGATGGCATCGGCGACACGCCGCACGAAGTCTGGCTGCACGCCGACCGCATCTGGATGGAAACGCCGATGGCCACCTTCTTCCGCAATGCGCCCGGGATGGAACTGCTCGACTTCCTCGAACGACTGGCGCCCTTCTCTGCGCCCTACCGCGTACTGCAGGACCCCTCTCCGCGGATGCAACCCGGTCTGCCACGCTAACTGGCAAACATACCTGATCAATATCAAGGACTATGGCTTGATGGATGTTCAAAATACAGCTCATCACTCACCCGCCACCTGACCACCATGCGCCTGATCGCTTTCCTGATTGCTCCTCTGTTGATGACAGCCAGTCTCGGCCATGCCGCCGAGCAGCCCGGTCAGCAGGACAGCGGCAAGGAAGTGAACGGGCCTTGCGCGGCCTGCCACGGCGAGTTCGGCCAGGGCGGCAAGCGCGGCGAATATCCGCGTATCGCCGGGCAGCGACCCGCCTATATCGAGCAACAATTACGCAACTTCCGCTCGCGCGAACGTCTGAATATCCCGATGTTCCCCTACACGCAGGAGCGCGAACTGCCGGACGCCGACATCAAGGCCGTCGCTGCCTATCTCGCCGGCATCGAACTGCCGACCAAGCCGCCGGAATTCAAGGACACCGACGGTGCCCTGACCCGCCTGCTGGCGATGGAAAAGGTCATGATCATCCCGCGCCTGGAAGGCGATCTCGACAACGGCAAGAAGCTTTATGATGAAAACTGTGCCCACTGCCACGGCAAAACCGGCCGGGGCGTCAATCGCTTTCCGATGCTGGTCGGGCAATACACCAACTACCTCCAGCGCCAGATCGACATTTACCTGAAAGGCGAACGGCTGCACGATCAAGTCGCCGACGAAGAGGAAGAAGAAGCCCCCAAAGCCAAGCCAGCCGACCAGCCAAAGCCCGTCAAAAAGGGCATCCTGAATCGGCTTGCCGAAAAAGATATCAACGACATTCTCGCCCACATCACCTACCTGCAGGACGCCACGCCATGAAGCCCATGTTTTCGACCTGTTGCATGCTCGCCTCACTGTTCGCCTTGCTGATGTGGGCTGGCAGTGCCCGCGCCGATAGTGCGGTTGATGCCGACAAGCTGGCGGCCACCGTCCAGACCCTCGGCCGCCTGAATGGTCAGGCGCTGGCCTGTCAGCATAAGGAAGTCGGTGCGCGGATCAAGTCGATCATGATCAACCGCGTGCCAAAAACCCGGCCGATGGGTGAGCTGTTTGAGAATGCCACCACGGCCGCCTTCCTCGCCCAGGGGCAAAATAAGGCCGCCTGCCCGCCGCAGGTCGCCCTGACGGTCGAACTCGACGCCGCCGCGCGTCCGCTGGCACCGCCCAGTGCGCACCAACTGGCCGATCCCGCCGCCGCCGGACCGGAAGGCATCAACCCGCGCTATTTGCTGCAGGCCACCAACGGGCGCGCCATCATGGATGGCGACTTTCCCCATCGTTTCCAGTTGATCAGCTTCGGCTACACCTTCTGCCCGGACATCTGCCCAACCACCCTGCTGGAAATGGCCGCCCTGCTCAAGCAACTGGGCGACAACGCGCCTCACGTGCAGCCCATCTTCATCTCCGTCGATCCCGAGCGCGACACACAGGCACACCTGCACCAATACCTCGCCTTCTTCGACAAACGCATCATCGGCGTCACCGGCAAGCCGGAGTTTGTCAAACGCGCCGCCGAAAGCTTCAAGGTTCGCTACGAGAAGGTGGTCGAGCCGAATGCCAACCCGCAAAACTACGCCATCGACCATTCGGCCGGCATGTACCTGCTAGCCCCGGGCGGACGCTTCATCACCAAGTTCACCTACGGCATGCCGCTCAACGAAATCCTTGAGCGTCTGAATACCGAGGTCAAGCAATATCTGGCCAACAAGGCTGCGGCGGTGCGCCCCACCGAAGCGGGCAACAACTGAACAGGCACTGAGCATGCGCCACACCAAAGCCACCCGCGAAGAAGTCGTTGCCGCGATTCGGTCCAACACCCGGCCGCTGCTCGAACTGGCGCGCGAGTTCGAGGTGTCCACCAACACCCTGCGCGCATGGCTGCGCGAGAGCAACCTGCGCCAGCGCTCGCAGGAAGAAGCACGCCGCATTGCCACCACGCTGACCACGCCGCAAGGAGAAACGTCGGCGCAAGGAGATACCCCGGGGCATGCCCCGGCGCAGCGTGACCGACTGCTGATGCACGCGCTGGAACACAGCCCCGCCACCATCATCATCACCGACAGCGACGGCCGCATCGTCTATGCCAACCCGAAATTCGTCGAGACCACCGGCTACGAGATCAGCGAGGTCATCGGCCAGAATCCGCGCGTGCTCAAGTCCGGCATCACCTCCAGCGCCGACTATCGCAAGCTGTGGAAAACCATTCTCAGCGGCGAGTCGTGGCGCGGCAACTTCCGCAACCGGCGCAAGGACGGCTCACTCTACTGGGAACGCGCCTCCATCTCCCCGGTCTTCGGCGACGACGGCAAGATCACCCACTTCATGGCCGTCAAGGAAGACATCACCGAACTGATGGAAGCCGAACTGGCCAGCCGCAGAAATGTCAGCATGTTCCGCAGCATGTTTGCGGCCCTGCCCTTTCCGGTCATGCTGGTCGATTTTCGCGGCTTCCTCCAGTATGCCAACCAAGCCGCCGAGTTGCTTTGCGGCATTGCCCTCACCGCCGGCCATCACTTTGCCCAACTCAACCTGCGCTGGGTCGACGCCGAAGGCCGCGCCCTCGGCAGCGATCACCCACTGGTACGCCTGCTCGCGGGCGACGAACTCAGCGAAGACAACTGGACCCGCCTCGGCATCGTGCCCCCCACCGGCGGCGTGCGCTGGGTCGACGGCTTCCTGCAGCGCCTCTCCCTGCCCGAAACGCGCGACCACGCCGCGCTACTGGTCATCACCCCGGTCGAAGCGGCCTGAGCATCAACCACCTGCCGTCTCGCCAGCACGGAGGCCGTCAAGGCGGAAGCGGCCCGAAGAGGCTGCGCCGACTTTTATCTGCCGGGGGTTAACTGCCTAGCCAGCTTCTGGCTTCCTCCGCATCGGGAAACACCCTGACAGGATAGGGACTCAATTCAGTCCCGATGTAATCCCTGACTACCGAGAGGACATCTGGCCGCGTTGCCACCACGGCCACCTTGATGTGCGGATTGGAGATAGCACCCGCACTATCCATCGCTGCCAGTTCCTCGATATTGGAATGAGAGAAGGCGGTTCCGGTGCACGCCGTGAAGTCGTGCAAGGAATATCGCAGACCATCGAAATCAGGATGGGCATGCCCTGTCTTGATGAAGGCGAGCAACTCTTCGCCCGTCACAAGGCCGGTCCATTTGGTGACAACAGTTCTTGATTCCCATGATGACTGAAAAGGCATGGAGGGAAACCTGGCTAAATATCGTATTCGCGCAGTTGTCGGGCGTTGTTGATGGTGATCTGCTTGCCCTGCACGCTGATGAGTTTGGCTTCGGCCAGGTCATGGAAGATGCGCGACAGGGTTTCCGGGGTGAGGTTGAGGCGCGAGGCGATGATCTGTTTGGTGGTCGGTAGTGTCACCTGAATCTCGCCCTCGCCCAGTTCACCCGCATCCCCCGGGCATTGCTGGAGCAGGTAGCCCACGACGCGCTGCGCGCTGGAGCGCAGGGAGTAGGTTTCCACGTCCTGCAGCAGGCTGTGCAGGCGCAGCGACAGGCCGGCCAGCATCATGTGGGCAAAGTTCGGTTCGGTTCTGATCAGTTCGAAGATGACGTCGCGCGGCACATGCAGCACCAGCGTGTCGCTGATCGCTTCGGCAAACACGGGATAGGGCTTGTCCATGAACATCACCGCCTCGCCGAAACTTTGCTTCGGGCCGATGATATCCACCACTTTCTCGTTGCCGGCCGACGAAGGAAAAGCCAGCTTCAGTTGGCCGAAGATCACCACGTAGAAGCCGCGCGGCAGATCGCCTTTCTGGAACAGCATTTCGCCACGTGCCAGCCGCTTCTCGCGCGCCTGGGCGGCCATCAGGTTGACGTGCTCCATCGACATTTGCTGAAACAACGGCAAGCGGGCCAACAACTCGGGGATGTCGACACGAAAATCGTTCGTATGCGTCAATTCAATTCTCCAACCTGATGTGGGGTGACTAATGTTCCCGTCCGTCGATACGCGGTGCCAGCAACATGGGGGCGAAACGCCACAGCAGTGTACCGAATCCGAGCAGCCATGCGGTGGCCGATAGATGCAAGGCCATGGTATAGCCCGCCGGGTACAACTGCGGCAGGACGACTCGGGCGAAGAGGCCGCCGATCAGCAGCCACAGGGCGAACTTGTCAGTTGCGCTGAAAACGATCTCCCGCCCGGTCATGCCCTGTGAAATTCGGATGATCATCGCCGGCAGCACCAGACCCATGGCCCCGACGGTGAACACATGCACGCTGACGGTGCCAACCCAGGGCATCTCGGTGAGGCGGCCGAGCGCGGACAGGATCAGTTGCAGGACGATCATCAGGTAGGCGAGATACATGATGCCGATGTCGAGGCGCGTCAGGGCACGATGCGGATGCCAGCCGAAGAATCGTTCGAGCAATAGCACCGCCAGCGCCAGCTCGCCCACCACGGCGACGGGCAGCGGCAGCCAGCCGGCAAACACCAGTAGCAGCGCCAGCCATTTGATCGGCATGTCGAGATTGGGATCGCGGCGAATCTCCAGCTTGAAGGCAAAGCGCATGTATTGCTGCTGGGTGCGTTCCAGCATGATGAGAATGATGACGCGGAACAGCGCCAGCGCCATGCCCCAGCCGAGCTGGAAATAATCGCCCTGCACAATCAGCAGCTTGGCGACGGGAAACAGCGGCAGGAGCACCCAGAAAAAATAGTTGTCGCTGCCATCCATGTGATGGCGCTGTTGCAGGAAGATTTGCAGCAGCATCACAATGACGGCCACTTGGAACAACAGGGTGGCCGTCCAGAACAGCACCGGTGGCCAGCCCGCCCCGAAACTTATCGCCACGCGATCGAGCAGCCACGCGGCCACCAGAAAGACCAGGGCCTTGCCGTGCCAGCCGCGCACGCCGATCCAGTTCTTGCTCGCTGTCAGCAAAAAGCCCCCAAGCCCGGCCCAGCCGAAACCGTAGAACATTTCGTGGACATGCCATTGCAAAGGTGAGACCGGAAATATCGGCGCTGGCAGGACGGCACCTGTGTAGAGCAGCACCCAGACCAGTGGCAAGCCAAGCCCGGTCAGGCAGGTGAGGATGAAGAAAGGACGGAAAGGGACCAGCCAGAGCGGATGTTTCATTGTGCTTTAGTTGTATCAATAATCGATGGGGGACAGCATAAGGCAGACCGCTGGCAGCCACCTTGACCCATATCAGCCCAAACCGACGATTTGACTATCATCAAGGCGAGGATGAGGGCAGATACCTAGAGTGCGCTCCACGTCACATTGGGTGGCGGAACATGACAAGGGGGCCCTATGAGCGAAGCATTCACCACCTCGACGGCG
>JAVBYI010000002.1 GCA_030824115.1 Rhodocyclaceae bacterium
CAGTCGGGCGAACTGGAGGGGTTTGCCGGCAGCCACGGTGACGCCGTCCGGCGGTTGGAAATAGTAGTCGTCGGTCAGCGACGACTCATACCAGGGAATCTGGTCGTCCAGGCTTTGCCGGCGGACGAGGCTGCCTACCTTGTTGAACATGTCGCGTATTTCAAGTTGCGGTTCGAGCAGCGTTCGGGCCAGTGTTTCGCTGTAAACGCTGTTCTTGCCCTGGCCTTCGGGCGCCTGCTGCCCAGGGGAGGCAGAATATGCGATCAGCGTGCCACGGGGGGCGTGTTCCCGGGCGAGGCCTAACTGGTTGAAACTGCGGTAGCGGACCGCGCCGGCCGGCTGGAAAGGATTGTTGCGGCAGGCGTCGAGGATCAGGATGTTGACCGCACTGCGGGCCAGCGCCAGGCGTTCGAGA
The DNA here is from genome assembly GCA_030824115.1 of Rhodocyclaceae bacterium. GTDB lineage: Bacteria > Pseudomonadota > Gammaproteobacteria > Burkholderiales > Rhodocyclaceae > Sulfuricystis. The sequence continues at coordinate 416 of JAVBYI010000002.1, forward strand.
AGATGGCGCACCGGATAGGCTTTGAGCGGGACGCTGGCTTCGCCGGTCAGTTGCATGTCGATGGGGGTCAGGTAATTGCCGCCGCCCACCTGCATGCCATGTCCGGCGTAGTACACCAGTGCGGTCGCTCCTTCCGGCAGGCCATCGCTGAAGCGGGCCACGACTGCCATCATTTCCTCGCGGGGCAAGTCGGTGCGCTCGGTCACGGCAAACCCCAATTGCCGCAGTGTCTCGGCCATCAGCTTGCCATCGCGCAGGGCATTGGGCAGCGCATCGCGGTTATATCCGCCATTGGCCAGTACCAGCGCATGCTTGACCGCCTGGTTGCCTGCGGCACTGACGCTGGCGCCGCAACTCAGCAGCAAAACCAGAAATACAAGGCGGATCAAGGCTGGCATGCCGCTTCCTTTGTCTCGACGACGATTGCATCTGCCACCAACGGGCTGTTGCGCAACTGTGCCAAAGCTTCGTTGGCTGAAGCATCCGCAGGCAGGCCGAGCCACCATTCGCCGATTTCAGAGGGGCCGGTAACCACGCGTGCCTCAGCTTTGCGCAATAGCAGCACGACGGCTTCCTGGGGCGCATTGGCCTTGAATACGACGCGCAGGCGGGCAACTGTCGCGCAGGGCGTCGTGATCGCGCTGTGGCCCCGATAGCGCCGGGTTTCATCGTCGCCGACGTTGAGCCACAGATTCTGGACAGCGATGACAGTGATCAAGGCCGCCAGGACCGGCGCCGGGGCCCAGTGGCGACTGAATAGCCAAGCGAAGAATCGGCTACGGCTCGGCTGTTCTTTGGCCTGCAGCGCCGATGCCTCGGCTGCGCTGCTCATTTGGACGGCCAATTGCTGGTGGAGGGCACGATAGGCGTGGCGTGGGTCGCCGGGGCCGCCGAGCGGCGAGCCGGTGATGCCGACATGCTCGGCGTCGAGGTCGCGGGCGAAGATATGACCCGGCCGAGGGGGCATGGGCTCGGCACCGGTTGGCGCTTCAGCTAGCGCAATCACGGCCCCCAGGCGCGCCGGGGACAGCTTGGCGAGAATCGGCGCGTCACCCGGGATGATGGCTCGCAACGGCAAGCGGGTCATGACCATGCCGGCTTGCGGGTCGGCGGGGCCGTCGTCGTCCTCGATCAGTAAATCCCGGTCGGTGGCGTAATCGGTATCTGCTGTCACCAGCCAGCCTTGCCATTGCTTGCCGCCCAGGTGGGCGCCAAGCAGCACGCCGATATTGCGGCCAAGCGGTCGGGAATTCCGGCCATGTGTCGCGTTGACCGCAGACAGGGCGCGAATTTGCCCGACAGCCGGAGTGCTCGGCACATGAGCCAGTTGTGCGGCGACCGTGCGTGCGATGTGTTCGCGGATGAAGTTGGGCATGGCCGGCGGCGGCGTATTTTCCTGGGCGGCATCCAGGTCAGGCTGGTGCTCAGATGATTCCGGCGATGCCGGGGAATCGAAAAGCTCCCTGCGCAAGCGTTCGAGTGGGGGATAAAGGGGGTGTGGCATTACGTTTCCCCCTGGGTTTTCTGGACGCGCAAGCACAGCAGATTCAATAGCGCGACCAATTCCCGGTGCCACTCTGGTGATATTTCTGCCCGCAGTTTTTTCAGCCAGCCGCCGAGCAGGGTGTTTTCATAGCCTTGAAAGAAGCCACCCTTTTGCCCCGTGATCCCTAACTTTTTAGCCTTGTAGTGATAGCTGGCAATCTGCCAGCGCTTGGCAATGGCATCCATCGGCAGACGTGCCTCATCTTCGGCGCAGGTGTGGTGACGCAACATCCGCCGTTCGCCTTCGCCCAGGGTGGCGAGAAATCGGTCTGCCTCGGCATTGGCCACCGCCACATCAATGCCGGCTTCGGCCAGGAGGTGCAAGTCGTCGTGGGAAAGCGCCACGGCACAAGCCGCCATTTCCTCGGCCAAGATATCTTCGTCGCCTGCAGCGTGTATGTTTATCTCTACCAGCCCGGCTTGGTCGCGTATTTCATCCTGGGCAAAGCGCTTCAGGTAACCGTGCAGAACATGCGCGCTATCCAGATCGCCCGCCTGGGTCGTCCGGGCATTTTGCAGAATCTTCTGCACAAAAAAAGCATGGATCAGATCCTGCCGGGCCTCGGTGTCGGCATATTCCGCCGGCAATCGGGTGCGTATCAGCAAGTGGGTGACCTGATGATAAAAATCCGCCCATTCCGCCTCTGTCAGGCCAGGTGAAAGTTTGCGCCGGCGCCAGTAATCAAGAATCGCCTGATTATCGGGGGTGGTTGCCATGATATTGGTTCAGGATTGAAAAAAACGCCATTATGCCGTGGGGGATTGGCTGTCGGCGAGGAGGGATTCGATAACCGTCACAGCTTTCTTGAGGAAAACGTTCCAGTGACCATACTCCGTCGCCACATCGAGGGTATGGTGACCTTCCGGCAAAAAAACCCCAAGGGCGAATTTTCCTGGGTCGCTAAGTTCCAGAAAATAGCTGGTTTCACAGGTGATGAGCGCAAGAGGTTTCTTGCTGCCGCTGGGGTACACCCCAACCATGTAACGGTATTCGATGGCACCGGAAGACTTCAGATTGGCGTAGCACTCGATGCGCATCCTTCCGTCATCATGACGATGAACGATATCGGCGGATTCAATGGGGGGCATGTAAAGCCACTGCGGGGCCGGGGAGATCATGGCAAAGGTTTTCTGGTGGCTGATGTCTCCATAACCGCTCAGGAAAATATTTTTGAAATTTTGCGGCTCCCGAGGTCTGCTAATTGGCTGATACCAGCCTTACTCTCGACATCTGCTGTAAGACCGCTATGCCGAGTAGCAGGATTAGCCCTTCTGGCAGGTTCCGAAGTACAGCGGACCTTCTGATGGCTGCATTCCGGAGGGATCGAACGGCGGCAGCTGGCCGGTAGTGTGAGTTCGCGATCGCGCCAGTAAGCTGCCACCAAGTTTCAGCTCAGCATGCCATCGGCAGCTTTGCGTCTATAAAGCCCTACCGTCGTCGCGGCTGCGCATGCTGTTGTCGGCGCCAACGCCCAGTATCCTCGAACAGCTGAGAAGCACGGTTTGCACACTGGGAAAACCCGGATAATGGCGGCCAATTCGTTTTGAACGCTATTTTGGAATTCCCCCATGGAAATCAAGGTCAACTTTCTCGACAAGCTTCGTCTTGAGGCCAAGTTCGATGACTTCACGGTCATCGCCGATCAGCCTATCCGCTACAAGGGCGATGGCTCGGCGCCGGGTCCGTTCGATTACTTTCTGGCTTCATCGGCTTTGTGTGCGGCTTACTTTGTGAAGTTGTACTGCGACACGCGCCATATTCCGACCGAGAACATCCGCTTGTCGCAAAACAACATCGTCGATCCGGAAGACCGCTACAAGCAGATCTTCAAGATTCAGGTCGAGTTGCCGGCGGATATTTCCGCCAAGGACCGCCAGGGCATTTTGCGCTCCATCGACCGGTGTACGGTGAAGAAGGTGGTGCAGACCGGGCCTGAGTTCGTGATCGAGGAAGTCGACAATCTGGATGCCGATGCGCAGGCCTTGCTGATGCTGAATCCGGCTTCGGAAGCGAGCACCTATATTGCCGGCAAGGATCTGCCGCTGGAGCAGACCATCGCCAACATGTCGGGCGTGCTGGCGGGCTTGGGCATGAAGATTGAAATCGCTTCGTGGCGCAATATTGTCCCCAATGTCTGGTCGCTGCATATTCGCGATGCGCACTCGCCGATGTGTTTTACCAACGGCAAGGGGGCGACCAAGGAAAGCGCCTTGGCGTCGGCCTTGGGTGAATTCATCGAGCGGATGAATTTCAATCATTTCTACAACGATCAGTTCTGGGGCGAAGACATTGCCAACGCGGCATTTGTCCATTACCCGAATGAGCGCTGGTTCAAGCCGGGGCGCAAGGATGCGCTGCCGGCCGGCCTGCTCGATGACTACTGCCGGGAAATCTACAACCCTGATGGCGAGTTGCGCGCCTCGCATCTCTACGACACCAACTCCGGCAATACCGAGCGCGGCATCTGTGCGCTGCCCTATGCCCGTCAATCGGATGGCGAGGTGGTGTATTTTCCGGCCAACCTGATCGACAACCTGTTCCTGAGCAATGGCATGAGTGCCGGCAATACGCTGGCCGAAGCGCAGGTGCAATGCCTGTCGGAAATTTTCGAGCGGGCGGTCAAACGCGAAATCATCGAAGGCGAAATCGCCCTGCCTGATGTGCCGCCGGACGTGCTGGCGAAATACCCCGGCATTGTGGCCGGCATTCAGGGTCTGGAAGAGCAGGGCTTTCCGGTGCTGGTCAAGGATGCCTCGCTGGGCGGCGAGTTTCCCGTGATGTGCGTGACCTTGATGAACCCGCGCACGGGCGGCGTGTTTGCTTCGTTCGGGGCGCACCCGAGCCTGGAGGTGGCGCTCGAACGCAGTCTGACGGAGTTGCTGCAGGGGCGCAGTTTTGAAGGCCTCAACGATTTGCCTCGGCCGACCTTTGAAAGTAACGCGGTGACTGAACCGCATAACTTTGTTGAACACTTCATCGATTCCAGCGGCGTGGTGTCGTGGCGCTTTTTCAGTGCCAAAGCCGACACCGATTTTGTCGAGTGGGATTTTTCCGGCCACGGTGAAAATTCCAACATCGATGAAGCCGCAACGCTGTTCGGCATTCTCGAAGGCATGGGCAAAGAAGTGTACATGGCGGTGCGCGACGATTTGGGCGCCACGGCCTGCCGCATCCTGGTGCCGGGTTATTCCGAGGTTTATCCGATCGAGGATTTGATCTGGGATAACACCAACAAGGCGCTGGCTTTCCGCGCCGATATTCTGAACCTGCATGGCCTCGACGACGCCAGCCTCGAAGCCTTGCTTGAGCGTTTGGAAGACAGTGAGCTCGATGATTACACCGACATCATCACCTTGATCGGCATCGAGTTTGACGAGAATACGGCCTGGGGTCAGCTGACGATACTCGAGTTGAAGCTGCTGATTCATCTCGCCTTGCGGCAATTTGAAGCGGCGAAAGAGCGGGTCGAAGCCTACCTGCAGTACAACGAAAACACGGCCGAGCGCGGCTTGTTTTATCAGGCCTTGAATGTGGTGCTCGAGGTGCTGCTTAACGACGAGCTGGAACTCGACGATTACGTCGTCAATTTTCGCCGCATGTTTGGCAAGCCGCGGATGGATGCGGTGCTCGGCTCGGTGGACGGCAGCGTGCGCTTCTACGGCTTGACGCCGACGAGCCTGAAACTGGAGGGGCTTGACAGGCATCAGCGCCTGATCGACAGCTACAAGAAACTGCACGTGGCGCGGGCCAAGGTGGCGGCTTCATCGAGTCAGGGTTGAGCGTTGTCTGGATCAAGCGCAAGAGTGACCGGGCGGCTCCGGCACCCGTCAGGTGCAAGGCCAAGCTCCGTTGCCGCTTGGCCTGACGGTCGGCAACGGTCGAATGGCAAACCGTCAGCGCTACGCTGAACGCGCTTGCTGGTGTAGTGCTACACGCTGTCTGGAACTTAAGTCGGCAACAGAAAACCTC
>JAVBYI010000021.1 GCA_030824115.1 Rhodocyclaceae bacterium
GGGGTACCTGGATATCTGCACGGCGGCCAATTTTGGAAAAAAAACGGCCGGCGCCGAAAAAAACGCGCCGGCCAGAGATCCGCGCCTCGACGATCTGCAGCGCATGGGGCTGCCGCGCGTCTGGATGCTGGTTGCCGAAGCGATTGGCGCCGACGCATTTCTGGCGACATGGCGAATTCTCGATTCGGATCCGTCCAGCTGGCACAACGAAACCATCCTGCGCGTGCGCCTGCGGCCGTACCGCTCCTATCTCCGGTACCAGCGCAACCGCTTTATCGAGGCGCTGGTGTCTCAAGGGCTGAAGCCGGACGAGATCAAGCGGCGCCTGCGCATGCAGTTGGGTGAAGATGTCAGTGATCGTCACATATTGCGCCTGGCCAAGGCAGATAGACTCGCGCGAGCATGAGCAAAAACCAAACGGCGATCATCTACGCCCGCGTCTCGACGGCAAGACAGGCCGATGACGGTCTGCCAATCGACAGCCAGATCGAGCAGGCGCAGTCAAAAGCCGACCAGCTCGGGGTAAAGGTGTTGCGGATTTTTCGGGACGACGGAATTTCCGGCAGAACATCGCGCCGCCCGGCTTTTCAGGATGCCATTGCCTTCTGTGCCGCAATGGATGTGGAGTACTTCATCGTATGGAACACCAGCCGCTTCGCCAGAAACAAGATCGATGCCGCCAGCTACAAGGCCCTGCTGCGCCAGGGCGGGACGAAGGTCGTCTATGTAACGTCGGACCTCAATTCAGAGACCGACGAGGGGTGGTTCTCGGAGTCCATCTTCGAGATCGTCGACGAGCACTACAGCCGCGTGATCGCCCGCGACACCAGGCGCAGCATGCTGAAAAACGCCCGGGATGGGTACTTCAATGGAGGCAATCTGCCATTCGGCTACATCTCGGTACCGGACGGGAAACGGAAGCGCCTGGAGCCGTACCACGCCGAGGTCCAGCTGGTGCGCGATATGTTCCAAATGTACCTGCGCGGACACGGCACAAAAGAGATCGCCATGGCGCTCAATGCCGAGGAACGCCTGAAGAGGGGCACGAGGTGGAACAAGGGATCCGTGGCCGCCATCCTGAAGAACCCGGTTTACTCGGGTTACATCGTGTTCAACCGGCGCGACAACCGGGCGCAGCAGGCCCGGCCAGAAGAGGATTGGATCGTGACGCAAAGCCATGAGGCAATCGTCAGCAAGGAGGATTTCATGCAAGTACAGGACATCATGAGCAAGCGGGCCCCGCGCGAAAACGGCGGGTCGCCCCATAGCGGCTTCATCTTCACCGGCATACTGCGCTGCGGCAAGTGCGGATCCGCCATGCAAACCGAAAGCGCCACCGGCCGGTCGGCAACCTACCGCTACTACAACTGTCGCAGCGCGTTGAAAGGCAGCGGCTGCCAGAACAGGCGCATCCCGGCGCAAGAATTTGACGACTGGATGATCACCTGCCTGCTCGACAAAGTACTCACCAGGCAGCGGATATCAGAAATGGTGCGCGAGATCTACGAACTGCGCGGCGAATGGCACCGCGATCGCACCATCAGGCGCGACGCCATCGTTGCCGACCTGCGCCAGACCGAAGCGAAGCGGGCAAAACTGTTCGAAATCCTCGAACTTCACGGGAAAGATGCACCGAACCTGGGAGACCTAACCCGCAGACTCCGGCAGCACAAAGACCGGATCGAGGATCTGGAGGCCAGCCTGCTGGCCCTGGAGGATGAAGAAGACCCCGTCTTCGACATCAGCGAAGACGATATCGATCAGGCAGCGGCGGTAATGCGGGAAATCATCACCACCACCACAGACGCGGTGAAGCTGCGCACGTTCTTTAGCGGCTTTGTGGATCGGATCGTTCTTGAGGGAAGTCTCGCCAGGGTTGAGTACAACCCCGAGAAAATCTTGAAACCATGCCCCAAAGGGGCGGTTCATAGTGAGACTAGATGGCTCCCCGACCTGGGCTCGAACCAGGGACCTACGGATTAACAGTCCGGCGCTCTACCGACTGAGCTATCGAGGAATGAAGGCGCGGATGATAGGGACTTTCCCGCTTCCCGTCAACTCTTTGGCAGCCTTTTACCAAAATTCCCGATCAACACAGGACTTCCCGCTCACTTCCCCGAGACGTCAAATGCATTGCTGCATTGCAATATGCGATAATTTGAATGAAGAAAAACTGTATCCCCAGATTTCATGCGGCACTGATTCAACCTTTGGGTCATTTCTCCGTTACTTGTCTTAGAACGATATTGCACTGCACGAAGGAACTGATCATGAACATGAACAAAGTAGGCAAATTTGAAGGACTCCGAATCGTCAATGAGTTCGACAAGGCGTTGATCGAGTTGTATGGGATCAACATGACGGATGCGCGCATTACCCGGTATGAAGTCCTGTCGTCCGTGGACGAAACAGGTTGCCCGCGCAAGTCAGCGCAGAATTTCGGCCTTAGCAAGGGCATCCCGCCCCTTGGACAAGCTGCCTGAGCATACGATCCAATATGCGCGCCCGGCGCGGCAATGCCGCCTTGCCAACGCCGACTTTTACAGCTGCCTAGAAGAGGCTGGCGACGACGAAACGATCACGGGCAGCTAGGCGGGCCAAGCCCTTTTGGGCTTCGAGCGACGCGCCCCACTTCATGATGTGCGAGAGGAAAGTCGTCAAGGCCAGCGACAGGCCATAGCCGGTTTCGCGCCATTCATCCCTGAATTCAGAGAAACTGACCGTCCGGGCCGAAAGCTTGCCGCTCTTCATGGGCACCAAGGTCACCTTGTGACCATCGTTACGAATGACAATTGCGGTACTGCGTTGAATGTTGGTAACAACCACGGCATATCCCCCATAGGGTTTGCGGATATGCCGGGTTACGGCAGAAATGACAAAAGCTTGAGGTAACAACCCCCTGATTCAGTGCATCCCGGCAGCGATTGAGAGCATCTTCTCGGCGCGCACGCGGCGAGCTTCATCCGGCGTCAGCCCCACCAGCGATTCGGGCGGTAGGGGCACATCCCAATGCTGCTGGAAGAGATCCACATCTTCTCCCGTATCCAAGTGGGCACGGTAGATCTTTTCCTGATAGGTAGGCGCATTTGGAAGCGCAACCAGCTCGACCGACTGGATGATCATGAAACACCTCGACACATGGGTTGAACAATGGTCGCTATCCTGCGCCTCAGGAAGGTCCGACTCAAGCGAAAGGAGGGAGGTAAAACCCCTGCTACTTGATGATCCCAATCCGCTAATCCGCTTGCCAAAGAAAAAGGGCACCTGCCAGTGGCAGGTGCCCTTTCGTTACCCTCCTCCGGTTCTTGTTCTGGATTAGATGCCCTGTTTGAGCTGATCCAGAATCCCGGGATTTTCGAGCGTCGATACGTCTTGCGTCACTTCCTCGCCTTTGGCGAGGGAGCGCAGCAGGCGACGCATGATCTTGCCCGAACGCGTCTTCGGCAGGTTCTCGCCGAAACGAATGTCCTTGGGCTTGGCGATCGGACCGATTTCCTTACCGACCCAGTTGCGCAGCTCATTGGCGAGCTTCTTGGCATCTTCGCCCGACGGACGCGAACCCTTCAGCACCACGAAGGCGCAGATGGCTTCGCCGGTCAGGTCGTCCGGACGACCCACCACGGCTGCTTCGGCCACCAGCGGGTTGGAAACCAGCGCGGATTCGATTTCCATCGTCCCCATGCGGTGGCCGGAAACGTTCAGCACGTCGTCGATACGGCCCATGATGGTGAAGTAGCCGGTTTTGGCATCGCGCACCGCGCCGTCGCCAGCGAGGTAGAGTTTGCCGCTGAAATCGGGCGGGTAATAGGACTTGGTGAAACGATCGGGATCACCCCAGATGGTACGAATCATCGACGGCCAAGGCTTCTTGACAACGAGGAAGCCACCGTTGCCCCACGGCACATCGGCACCTGTCTCATCGACGATAGCGGCCATGATGCCCGGGAAGGGCAGCGTGCAGGAACCCGGCACCAGCGGCGTCGCACCTGGCAGCGGGGTGATCATGTGACCACCGGTTTCTGTTTGCCAGAAGGTATCGACGATCGGGCAGCGGCTCCCCCCCACATTGTTGTAGTACCACATCCATGCCTCGGGGTTGATCGGCTCACCGACCGAACCGAGGATACGCAGCGACTTGAGGTCGTAGTTCCGCGGATGGGTGGTCGGTGTACCTTCCGACGCCTTGATTAGCGAACGAATCGCCGTCGGCGCAGTGTAGAACACGGAAACCTTGTGATCCTGGATCATCTTCCAGAAACGGCCGGCATCCGGATAGGTCGGTACGGACTCGAAAACGATTTCGGTAGCGCCGCAGGCAAGCGGGCCATAGGTGATGTAGGTATGGCCGGTGACCCAGCCGATATCGGCGGTACACCAGAACACGTCATCCTTCTTGATGTCAAAGGTCCAGCGCATCGTCAGGACAGCGTGCAACAGATAACCGCCTGAGGAGTGTTGGACACCCTTCGGCTTACCGGTCGAACCGGAGGTGTAGAGGAGGAACAGCGGATGCTCGGCATCCACCCACTCGGGCTCACAGGTATCGGGCTGGCTGGCAGAAACTTCGTGGTACCAGAAGTCACGGCCAGCAACCATGTTGCAGGCGCCACCGGTGCGCTTGATCACGAACACGTTCTTGACTTGATGGCCCTGGGCCATGGTCAGTGCCTCATCCACTGCAGGCTTAAGCGGAATGGACTTGCCGCCACGGCATTGCTCGTCCATGGTGATGACGGCAACCGCGCCGGCATCCAGGATGCGCTCTTCGAGCGATTTGGCCGAGAAGCCGCCAAACACGACGGAATGAATCGCACCGATACGGGCACAGGCCTGCATTGCGACGATGCCTTCGACCGACATGGCGACGTAAATCAGAACGCGGTCGCCCTTCTTGACGCCAGAAGCGCGCATGGCGTTGGCAAACTTGTTGACGCGGGTCAGCAGATCCTTGTACGTCACCTTGGTAACGGAACCGTCATCGGCTTCGAAAATCAGCGCAACCTTGTCACCCAGACCGGCTTCGACGTTCTTGTCGAGGCAGTTGTAGGAAACGTTCAGCTTGCCATCGGCAAACCACTTGAAGAAGGGGGCATTCGACTCATCAAGCACCTGGGTGAAGGGCTGCTTCCAGACCAGATGTTCTTTGGCCAGACGGCCCCAGTAGCCGGTGTAATCCTGCTCGGCTTCCTTGCACAGAGCCTCGTAGGCGGCCATGCCGGAAATCGTGGCCCGTTTGACAGTCTCTTCAGAGGGCGGAAAGATACGGCTTTCCGTCATAACTGATTCGATGGCGCTCATTGGGATTTTCTCCTCTCGCAATGACATGGTGAAACCAGAAACCAACCAAATTGCAGTTGGCAGTTTTTATGGATTTGCAGCTTGCCGGCCTGCCGAAACATGCACTGACCGGTCTTTTTTGAGCTTTGGAGTCTAGCCGATTATTAGAGCCAGCGGAGCTTACGTGCCACTTACGCAGGACGGATTCATACCGTTTCACGAGTCTGAGGATAGGCAGTCAGCCGTGTAGAATTTTGCTTTTCCTTCAATCCCGTACCAGCAAACCCATGTCCATCCAAAAAACCGTCAAGGCCCTTGAATATTTCATCTTCTGGAGCCGCTGGCTGCAAGCCCCGCTGTACCTTGGACTGATCGCCGCGCAGGGAGTCTATGTCTACCAGTTCATGCATGAACTGGTGCATTTGGTCAGCAAGGCCGGCAGCCTCAGCGAGAACGAAGTCATGCTGATCGTGCTGGGCCTGATCGACGTGGTGATGATCGCCAACCTGCTGATCATGGTCATCATCGGCGGCTACGAAACCTTCGTTTCCCGGCTTGATCTCGAGGACCATCCCGACCAGCCCGAATGGCTTTCCCACGTCAACGCCGGCGTCCTCAAGGTCAAACTGGCGGTGGCGCTGATCAGCATTTCGTCAATCCACCTGCTGCGCACCTTCATCAATGCCGGACAGGTCGAGGATCGCGTCGTGATCGCCCAGATTGCCATTCATGCATCTTTTCTGATATCGGCCATCGCCATCGCCTGGACTGACAAGATCATGATGCAGACGCTGTGCATCGGCCACAACGAAAAACACTGACAAAACAACAACCAGAGGGAACCCACCATGTCCACGCCCATCAAGCAGGATGACTTCATCCAGTCCATCGCCGACGCCTTCCAGTTCATCAGCTATTACCACCCGCTCGACTACATCCAGGCCCTAGGCCGCGCTTACGAGCGGGAGAAGAGCCCGGCGGCCAAGGATGCCATCGCCCAGATCCTGACCAACAGCCGCATGTGCGCCGAAGGCAAGCGCCCGATCTGCCAGGACACCGGCATCGCCGTAGTCTTCCTCAAGATCGGCATGAACGCGAAATGGGATGCGAAGATGGGCATCCAGGAAATGGTCAATGAAGGCGTGCGCCGCGCCTACAACCACCCGGACAACAAACTGCGCGCCTCGGTGCTGCTCGACCCGGCCGGCAAGCGCACCAACAGCAAGGACAACACCCCGGCGGTGATCCATTACGAGATGGTCGAAGGCAACCACGTTGAAGTCATTTGTGCGGCCAAGGGCGGCGGTTCGGAAAACAAATCGAAGTTCTATGCGCTGAATCCCTCCGACTCCATCGTCGACTGGGTGCTGAAGACCGTGCCGACCATGGGCGCCGGCTGGTGTCCGCCGGGCATCCTCGGCATCGGCATCGGCGGCACGCCGGAGAAGGCCATGCTGCTGGCCAAGGAGTCGCTGATGGCGCCGGTGGATATCGACGAGCTGATCGCGCGCGGCCCCAGCAATCGCGTTGAAGAACTGCGCCTCGAACTCTACGAGAAGGTCAACGCACTCGGCATCGGCGCCCAGGGCCTCGGCGGCCTCACCACCGTGCTCGACGTCAAGATCATGGATTACCCGACCCATGCCGCCAGCCTGCCGGTGGCGATGATCCCCAACTGCGCGGCCACCCGTCATGCGCATTTCCACCTTGATGGCAGCGGCCCGGCCAAGCTGGAACCGCCGTCGCTGTCCGACTGGCCGAAAGTGGCCTGGGCACCGAATACCGAAACGTCAACCTGCGTCAATCTGGATACGCTCACTCCCGCCGAAGTCGCCGCCTGGAAGCCGGGCCAGACCCTGCTGCTCAACGGCAAGATGCTGACCGGCCGCGATGCCGCGCACAAGCGCATCCAGGACATGTTGGCCAAGGGCGAAAAGCTGCCGGTGGATTTCACCAACCGCGTCATCTACTACGTCGGTCCGGTCGACCCGGTGCGCGACGAGGCGGTTGGCCCCGCCGGCCCCACTACCGCCACCCGCATGGACAAGTTCACCGAGATGATGCTGGCCCAGACCGGCCTGATCTCCATGGTCGGCAAGGCCGAACGCGGCCCAGCCGCGATCGAGGCAATCAAGAAGCACAAGTCGGCCTACCTGATGGCCGTCGGCGGCGCCGCCTACCTGGTGGCAAAGGCGATCCAGACCGCCAAGGTGGTGGGCTTCGCCGATCTTGGCATGGAAGCCATCTACGAGTTCGACGTCAAGGACATGCCGGTCACCGTGGCCGTCGATTCCTGCGGCACTTCGGTGCACGAGACTGGCCCGAAGGAATGGCAAGCCATCATTGGCAAGATTCCAGTGGTCAAACATTAATCCAATGCCGTCCTGCCAGCGCCGACTTTTCCAGTGATTGGAGTTTTTGACTCCGGCCTGGGCGGTTTGTCAGTCCTAGCCGCCATCGCCCGCGAGTTACCGCGGGCGAACCTGATTTATCTGGCCGACACCGCCCATGTTCCCTACGGTGACAAGCCGGATAACTTCATCACCGAACGTGTACTCGCCATCGGCCAGCATCTCGCTGATCAGGGCTGCAAACTGATTGTCGTCGCCTGCAACACCGCTACCACCACAGCCATTCAGGCACTGAGAGAGCACCTACCGCACATTCAGATCGTCGGCGTCGAACCCGGCGTCAAACCAGCGGCACAGGGTTCCCTCAAGCGCCACATCGCCGTACTGGCCACTGAAACCACGGCCCGCAGTAAACGCCTCGCACATCTGATTGAAGCCCACGCACCCCAAGTCAAGGTTGAACTCGTCCCCTGCCCCGGCTGGGCCACACGCGTCGAGACCCTGCAGCCGGATACCCTTGACTTTCGAGCGGAGGTCGAACAAAAGATCCGACCCCTGCTGGCAGCCGGTGTCGACCGCATCGTCCTCGGCTGTACGCATTACGCCTTCCTGATCCCGATCATTGAGCCGATTCTGGAGGGACGTGCGCAACTCGTCAATGTTGCCGATGCTGTGGCGCGGCAGGTATTACGCTTGCGTGGCGACAGCTATGCCGACGGAAAAATCAGCCTGCAGGCCACCGCGCATCCAGAACGCCTGTCTGCCGCCCTGCCCGCCCTGGGACTCAACAAAGTAGCCCGCCGCGTGGCATCGGTTACCGAGGTCAGCGTGTAATCGGTGAGCGGGCGAGATAGATCACCGCTCCCAGAATCAAAACGCCGCCAACCAACTGGATCGGCATCACCGCCTCGCCCAGTACCACGGCAGCCAGCAGTAGCGTAATCAAGGGTTCCATGGTTGACAGCGTCGAAGCATCGGCAGCGCCCAGTTTTTCCATGCCCTTGAAAAACCCCAGGATGGCAAACACGGTCGAAAACAATGCAATCGCACTCACCGCCAGCCAGCCGCCCAAGCTCGCTGGCAGAGCCAACCCTTCGTACAAGGCGCCGGCAGCATAAACCACGGCCGCCGAGAGAATCACGACCGTAGCGGCCACCAGCGGCGAAACCCGCTGCATCACGCCCTCTCCGATCAGGATATAGACCGAATAAATCAGGGCAGCGCCGATGCCAAGCAGGATGCCCGCCATCTCGCTGTGCAGATCGCCACCAACCGTCAGGGCAGTACCTGCCAGTGCCAACACGACGGCCCAGACACGCGGACGCCCGATGGGACGTTTGAGCAGCCAGGCCGACAGTACGACGACGATCGCCGGATACAGATAGAGCAGCAGACTCACCATGCCGGCACTGGCATAGCGCAATGCGGAAAAGTAGCAATAGGCTTGACCGACATAGCCGACCCCACCCATCGTCATCAGCCAGAGCAGATCCCGGCCACGCGGCCAATACATGCCGCGCCATTGCCCCCACAGGGCAAGCAGGATGCCCGCCATGGCAAAGCGCAGAAACAGCATGCTGGAGAGCGTCACCCCGTCGCGATAAGCCAGCTTGGCGAAAATCGCCATGGTACCGAATCCTGCCGCAGAGAAAATGACCCAGAGCGCACCCTGTCTGCGCTGCGCGGCGGATACCGCGCAGGGGTCAGGCATATTCCGTCGGTTTGTCGAAGTAGTCGAGACAGGCTTTGATCGCGCTCTTCTGGCTGTCGCTCATGCTTTCGAAATGTATGCCATAGGCGGGTTCGCCTGCCTCTTCACGGTGCCACATCACCCGGCCTTGCAGGATGATCGGCGCCTGACGCCGGAACTCATCCAGGCTGGCACGCGGTAGAAAAATTTCCAGCGGCACAATGGTTCGCACAGCCAGAGGGGCATGGATCGCCAGACGTAAACCGGAAAGGCTCAGGTCACGCGACACCCCCTCGTACATTTTGTCGCCCTGACGCAGATTCACGCGCAAGCTGTTTTCAGCACGCGGACAGGAGCGCTTGTCACCTGGCTGGCGTTGCGCCACCAACTCGCGCTGGAACTCAAAACCGCTCATGGTGCTATTCAGCCGTTCGCTCACTTCGAAAATGGTTTCACCAATCGCTGCAGTCGCATCGACCTTCGAACCACTTTCATGCAGGGTGGCAAACAGCGCTTCCAGGGTCTTTTCCAGGCGGGCCAGCTCATCCACTTGCACCTGACTGGCGCTGCCGATCTCGCGGCTGCCATCGGCCGCCACGGAAATTTCGCGCACCATTTCCTCGATCACCGCGACAGTCTCCCCTGCCACCTGGCGGCTGGCGGCGACCCGATCCACCACGGCCTTCATCGAGTCGGTGACATCACGCACCTGCGTATTCAGCCCGCCGATGATGACAGCCACCTCTTCGGCCGAATTGGTCGAACGTTCGGCCAGCTTGCGCACCTCATCGGCCACCACGGCAAAGCCGCGGCCCTGCTCGCCCGCCCGAGCCGCTTCAATCGCGGCATTCAGCGCCAACAGGTTGGTCTGGCCGGCAATCTCCTTGATGGTGCTGATGATTGAATCGATACGCGCCGCTTCGGCGGCCAACTCGCCAATCCGCGTCGAGGCTGTAGCCACGCCCGCCGAGGTTTCTTCCATTTCCCGGATATTGCGCTGCACGCTGGCAATCCCCTCACGACCACGCGATTCCAGTTGCGTCGATTGCGCCATCGCCGAGTCGGCATGCGAACTGACCTGCTGGGCAATCTGATTGAGCGAATTCGTGGCGGCATTCACTTCGGCAGAGCGGCTTTCCTCCTTGCGGCTGACATCGGCAATCTCGCGCGCAATGGTCGTCACCTGAAAGGCCGACTGGTGCATCTGCTTGCCACCATCCTCGATGCCGCGCAGGATTTCGGCAAAGCGCAGGCGCAGGGCATTGAAGCTGAATTGCAGTTGCCCCACCTCATCCTCGGCCGACTGCTTGATCCCGTGCATCAGATCGCCCTTGGCCATCGACTGCATGGCATCACGCAGGGCCTGGATCGGCCTGACAAACAGGGTGGCCACAAACCCGATCACCATGAACTGCACCGCAAACTCGATGCCGGATTCCCAGAAGGAATTGAAGATGTAGGTGGCCCGATTGGCCTCCAGCTGGGTAATCACCGCTGGCGCCACGTTGCCGGCGCGGGCAATGTCAATCATCTTCGTCAGTTCATGGGTTGCCAGCAGGCGGTTGAAAACCGTTGTGACCATCGTTACTACAAAGAAGCCAATTTGAAACTTCCAGCGAATACTCAAACGCGAAAACCAGCCAGCCATGGCAAACCCTCAAGACAGCGTTAACAAACAGGCACGCAATGCGTACCGATCAATGCATGTGGCCACCATCGCCATGCACATGACCGTGACCGATTTCCTCGGCCGTCGCGGCACGCACATCATCCACGGTGCAGGAAAACACCAGGGCCATGCCCGCCAGCGCATGATTGCCATCGACCACCACCTTGCCGTCGGCAATATCGGTAATGGTGTAGAGCATGCCATCCTCTTCGTCATCTTCCGAGGCACGTTCGAACTGCATGCCGACTTCAATGTTGTCCGGGAACAGTTCACGCGGCTCGACCATGACCAACTCGGCATCGAAATCCCCAAAGGCTTCTTCGGGCTGCAGACGCACATCCTTCTGGAAACCGGTGGTCTGGCCTTCCAGCTCGGTCTCAATTTTTTCAAAGATGCCGCCATACCCGCCATGCAGGTAGATGAGCGGCTTTTCGCCAGCATCAATGACATTGCCCGAGGTATCGGTCACACGATAACTAAGGGTCACAACGGTATTCTGGCCAATCTGCATAAAAATCTCCTGATATTGCAAGCTAATGTTTGCCGAGTTGTTTGACGAGTTGAAAAACGTCAGCGGCATGTCCCTTGGGAGACACGTCGTAAAGCGCGTGACGAATCACGCCATGTTTGTCGATCACGAAGGTGGAGCGGATCAGACACAACTTCCTGTGGCCGTCATGCTCCCGATAATGCATCACCCCGAACTTGCGACAGATATCGCCTTCCTCATCCGCCAACAGCCGGATCGACAGGCCATGCTTGTCGCGAAAATCGGCATGCGCCAGACAATCATCGCGCGACACACCGATGACCTCGCAGCCCAGCCGGTTGAATTCGCTCTCGTGATCAGAGAAATCGATGGCCTCAAGCGTGCAGTACGGTGTGCCGTCTTTGGGATAGAAAAACAGCACCACGTGCCGCTTGCCCAGCAAGCTGGCCGATTCGAACAGTTCCATATCGGCATCCGGCAAGCTAATGGCCGGTGCGTTCTGCCCTGTCTGCAGCATGCGTTCCTCCGTTATCGATGACCGATTGTATCTGAGCTACAAGAGATCGCCCTGCCCATCCTGACCGTGTCGCTTCGACGCAAACACCCGATAGGCATTGCGTCCCGATTCCTTCACTTCATAAAGCACCTTATCGGCATTGCGCTGCAGTTGTTCGCTATCCGCACCATGTTGCGGGTAAATCGCCAGGCCGATGCTGGCAGAAACATGCGCGGTACCCGCATCAAGGTGGAATGGCTCCGCCATCAGGCGCACCATGCGCTGGGCAATCTGCTCGGCCTCACCGGCATGCAGGATTTCGGACAGGATGACGGCAAACTCGTCGCCGCCCAGGCGCGCCACGGTATCCGACTCGCGCACGCAACTGATCAGCCGGCGCGACGCCTCAACCAGCAATTCATCACCAGCCGGGTGGCCGAAAGTATCGTTGACCTTCTTGAAGTGATCGAGGTCGATCATCAGCAGCACGAAGATGCGGTGATAACGATGGGCCTGATTGATCGCCGCCTGTAGACGATCGTAGAACAGGCTGCGGTTGGGCAAATCAGTCAGGGCATCAAAATTGGCTTTATGACGCAAGATCTCCTCGGCTTCCTTGCGCTGCGTGATGTCGTTGAACACGGCCAGATAATGTCCACCGGCCGTCTCATCGGCCTCAATGCGCGAGATCGACAACCACTCTACATAGATATGACCATTCTTGTGGCGATTCCAGATTTCGCCCTGCCAGTGCCCACGTGACTGCAGGGCGTCCCACATGCTGGCGTAATAGCTTGCATCGTGTCGCCCCGACTTGAGCAAGTTGGGATTCAGGCCGATCACTTCCTTCGGCGTGTAGCCGGTAATCACCGTAAAGGCCGGATTGACCCGCAGGATGTGATTTTGCGCATCCGTGACCATGATCGCCTCAGCTGCGCTATCGAACACCGCACCGGCAATCCGCAATTCCCGCTCGTTACGCCGCCGCTCTTCCACTTCCAGCTTGAGCGCAACATTGCGCTCAGCCAATTCTGCCGTACGTGCTGCAATCACGTCCTCCTGTCGTGCAGCTTGTACCTGCAGATCCTGATAATGACGTCGCGCCCGTGCAGCCAGCAGATGCAGCAGCGCTACCGTCACAATGAAACTCCCCAGAATAATCAGCAAACTGGAGCGGCGCTGCTGATCGCGAATGGCCAGCAAGGCCTCGGCGGGCATCGTGACCGAAATGCCGCCGCGGATATCGCCCACCTTGTAACCCTGCTTGGCATGGCAGGCCATGCAGGGCTGCTTGACATGCAGGGGGGCCATGTAGCGGTGGGCGGACCCCACTTTGTCGCCGAACGGAAACGCCGGAAAGAATTCGATCCGCTCCTTGAGCGCGGCTTCCTCGAACTGGCGCAGGCTCTCTGTTTCCCATGAATCGGCCGCATTGGCCGGACGAATCGGCTTGAGACTGGTGATATTGAAGCGCACACCCGACTTCTGCGCCGCCAGTTCGGCAATCTGACGCGTCATGAAGGCCGGATTGATCATTGTCAACGCACGCCCCTCAGTCGTGGTCTGATCGCGCTGCGGATGCACAAGATACGGATTCGGCTGGGTCGCCTCGGTCACCGGCACATACACGCCGCCATGACTTGCATTCCATTCGCGCGCCATCTCGACCAGGCCAAACAATACCCGCCCGCGCTCCCGTGCCATCGTATCGGCATTGTCGGCCGCCCGTTGCCATTCGATGAAACCCAAGACCATGAAGAAAACCGCAGAACCGAGATACAGCAAAGCCACCAATCGACCGTAGCGCTGGACGATATGGGGCTTCATGTCGGAGGTGATAGTGTCGGCCATGTCGCTTCGATTATGCGCTTTTCCTGCGTTCAGGTTTCACGCAATCCGGCCGTAACCGGCACCCCCCGCGCCCGGCGGGTTGCTGCCAGCCCGGCGCCCATCACACCGAAACTGCCGGCGACAATCCCGACCAGCAGGATGATCGGCGTCGGCAAATAATCCAACTGGAAAACCCAGCGCGCCAGCCCCGTCGCCATCGCGGTTGCCGCGATGCCGGCCAGCAGGCCCGCCACCCCACCCAGCGCCGCAAACTCGGCCAGCAGGGCCGCGCGCAATTGCGCGCCTTGCGCCCCGAGCGCGCGCAAGACTGCCAACTCATGGCGACGCTCGCCAGCACTTGCCTGTAGCGCGGCATACAGCACCACGAGACCCGCCAGCAGGGCAATGCCAAACACCAGTTGCACAGCACCGATGACCTGATCGAGCGTCTCCTGAATCTGGCGCATCAGCGAGGCCACATCAATCACTGTGAGGTTCGGCAACTGCCGCACCAGATCGCTGACGACCGCCTCCTGGCCCGCTGGCAAATGGAAGCTGGTGATGTAACTGGTCGGATAGTTGTCCAAGTGGCCTTGCGGCGCAATGACAAAGAAATTCACCCGCATCGAATCCCAGTCCAGTTGCCGCAGGGAGGTGATGCGCGCCATCAAGGTCTGGCCGGCCACAGCGAATTCGAGTTCGTCGCCGATATGCAGGTTGAGGGTTTCGGCCAAGCCCTTCTCCACCGAAAACTCGGCGCTCTCGCTTACCCCATGCCAGCGCCCGGCGATCACCTTGTTGCCTTCGGGCAGATCGTTGCGTTCGGACAAGTTGAACTCGCGCTCGACCAGACGCTGCGCCCGGTCATCGACAAAATCACGGGGCACCACCGGCCGGCCATTAACCCGCACCAAACGACCGCGCACCATCGGTTCGAGGCGAGGCGGGGTCAATCCCCGCGCATTGAAAAAGTCGGCGATGGCCGGACGCTGGTCGGGCTGGATGTTGATGACAAAGCGATTCGGCGCATCGACCGGCACACGCGACCGCCACGCGCCGAGCAGA
Source organism: Rhodocyclaceae bacterium (assembly GCA_030824115.1). Lineage (GTDB taxonomy): Bacteria > Pseudomonadota > Gammaproteobacteria > Burkholderiales > Rhodocyclaceae > Sulfuricystis. The sequence goes on from JAVBYI010000021.1 coordinate 14,869, forward strand.
TCGTCACGCGCCAGCGTCAGCAATAGCAAGGTGGTCAGCCCCAATGCCAGCGCCACTGCCTGAACCAATGAGGCATCGGCGCGCCGCCGCAGGTTGGCCAGGCCAATGCGCCAACCGCCTCTCGCCCGGACGCCCAGCACACGCCAGACACCGAATAGCAGCAGGCGACCGACCAGCGCAAAAACGGCAATCGCCACCAGGAAACCACCGAGCACCACGCTGCCCAGACGTACATCACCGGCGATCCAGAACATCAGACCGGCCAGACAGCCCAGCCCGAGCGCGTAGGAGAGAATCGACAGCGGCGCACTGTCGCCCCATTCGCGCCGCAACACGCGCACCGTCGGCACCGACTTGAGCCGCAACAAGGGCGGCAACACGAAGCCAACGACCAGCACCACCCCGACGGCCAGCCCGTGCACCCACGGCAACCAACCCGGCGCCGGCAGGCGCGCGCCCACCAGTCCGGCCAGCAAGGACTGCAACAGCGTCTGGAAGCCATAGCCGAGCGCACCGCCCAGCAGCGTCGCCATCAGCCCGAGCAGGATGAACTCGCCGCCATGAATCAACAGAATCTGTCGTTCACTCGCGCCAAGGCAGCGCATCACGGCGCAGGCATCCAGATGCGTCTGCATGTAACGCCGTGCCGCCAAGCCAACCGCCACTGCGGCCAGCACCACCGTCAGCAAGGCCGCCAAACTCAGGAAGCGCTGCGCCCGTTCGATGATGTTGCGAATTTCCGGCCGGGCATTGTCGAGCGCTTCAAGTCGTTCGCCGCGTCCCAGATTGGCCTGTGCCCAGCGCCGAAACTTCGCCACATCGGCCCCCTCGCCCGCCAGATGCAGGCGCCAGGTGATGCGACTGCCCGGCTGGATCAGCCCGGTGGCGGGCAGATCGGCCAGCGGCAGAATCAGGCGTGGCGCCAGGGAAAATGGATTGATGCCGCGATCGGGTTCATGCGTAACAATTGCGGCCACGGCCGTCTCGCCAGCGCCGACATTTAGCCGCTGGCCGGGCGCCAGTGCCAGGGCTGCGGCCAGACGTTCATCCGGCCAGACCTGCCCCGACTTAGGCGTGCGCTCAACCCCGCTCGCCGGCCTGTCGGGCGCATTCAGTTGCGGCGCAATGCGTAACTCACCGCGCAAGGGATAATTGGCCGACACCGCCTTGATCTCCGCCAGTTGCACGCCATCGGCCACTGACACCATGCTGGGGAAACTCGCACTCTCGGCGAACTGCAGCCCATGCTCAAGGGCCGCGCGCCGGAAGCGTTCATCCCAGGCATGATCGGCCGACAGCAGCAGATCGCCGCCGAGCAACTGGTGCGCTTCGCTCTCCACTGCCCGCTGCACGCGCTCGGCGAGGAAGCCCACACCGGTCAGCGCCGCCACCGCCAGCACCAGGGCCAGCACCAGCACATTCAGATGGCCAGCGCGCAGGTCGCGCCGCAGCATGCGGGCCGTCAGTCGAAGGGTATTCATGCGGCCATATTACCCGACCGGAAAAGTCGGCGTTGGCAGGACGGCAACCTTGAGGCTACCAGGAGCGCATCTGCTCGATAGCCTGCTCCACACGTTCGAGCGCGATGACCTCAATGCCCTTGATCGCCTGCTTGGGCGCATTGGCCTTGGGAACAATGGCATGGGTGAAACCCAGCTTCGCGGCTTCCTTGAGGCGTTCCTGTCCGCGCGGCGCAGGACGGATTTCACCGGCCAGCCCCACTTCGCCGAACGCCACCAGCTTGCCCGGCAGCGGCTTGTTGCGCAGCGAGGAAACGATCGCCAGCAGGATCGCCAGATCAGCCGCCGGCTCGGCAATCTTGACGCCACCCACAGCATTGACGAACACATCCTGATCGGCGCACACCACGCCGGCATGGCGATGCAATACCGCCAGCAACATGGCCAGACGATTCTGTTCCAGACCAACCGTCAATCGGCGCGGATTGGTATGCGCCGTATCGACGAGCGCCTGAATCTCGACCAGCAGCGGTCGCGTGCCTTCCTGAGTCACCATCACGCAACTGCCGGCCACATCCTGCGCATGTTGCGAAAGGAACAGGGCAGAAGGATTCGACACCCCCTTCAATCCCTTGTCGGTCATGGCGAACACGCCGAGTTCATTGACCGCGCCAAAGCGGTTCTTGAAGGCGCGCACCAGACGGAAGCTCGAATGCGTATCGCCCTCGAAATACAGCACCGTATCGACGATGTGTTCGAGCACGCGCGGCCCGGCCAGACTGCCATCCTTGGTGACGTGGCCGACGAGGATCACGCAGGTGCCGCTCTGCTTGGCAAAGCGCGTCAGTTGCGCCGAACACTCGCGCACCTGCGCCACCGAGCCGGGGGCGGATTGCAGCGCGTCCGACCACAGCGTCTGGATCGAATCGATCACCGCCACTGCCGGTCGGCTGCTCCCCAGCACGGTGAGGATTTTTTCGAGATTGATCTCGGCCAGCAGTTGCAGTTCGCCGGCATCCAGTTGCAGGCGCTGGGCGCGCAAGGCCACCTGCTCGCCGGATTCCTCGCCGGAGATGTAGAGCACATTCTGTTTCGCCTCGGCCAGCCGCGCCAGTGCCTGCAACAGCAGCGTTGACTTGCCGATGCCCGGATCGCCGCCGATCAGCACCACCCCGCCAGCCACCAGACCGCCGCCCAGCACGCGGTCGAATTCCTCAATGCCGGTCGGCTGGCGCGGTTCCTCGCGCGGCTTGATCGAGGCCAGCGTCTGCAACTTGCTCGCACCGGCCAGCGAGGCAAAACGGCTGGCCGCCGGCGTGGCAGATTCCATGATGGCTTCCACCAGTGTGTTCCACTGGCCGCAGCCGGGACACTGGCCCTGCCACTTGGGCGCGGTTGCGCCGCACTCGGTACAACTGTAGACGCTATTTTTCCTGGCCATCAGCCCCTCACTTCAACAGCCACGCGCGGCGCCAGCGCGCAGAACAATTCGTAGCTGATCGTGCCGGCAGCCGTGGCCACTTCATCGGCTGGCAGTCCATCCCCCCATAACAATGCCGTCCCGCCAGCGCCGACATTTACATGGGTGAGATCGACGCAAAGCTTGTCCATCGACACGCGCCCCAGCGTGCGGGTGCGCTGGCCCTCGACCAGCACCGGTGTGCCGGTCGGTGCGTGACGTGGATAACCATCGGCATAACCGCAGGCCACCACGCCGATGCGCATTGGTTGGTCCGCCGTGAAGGTACAGCCATAGCCGACGCTTTCGCCAGCCGCGATTTCCTGTACGCCAATGATCTCGCTTTGCAAAGTCATCACCGGCTTCAAATCGAGGGCCGCCGCCGTGGTTTCAGCAAACGGCGAACTGCCATAGAGCATGATGCCCGGCCGTGCCCAATCGCCAACCTTGTCGGGGTAGCGCAGGATCGCCGCCGAATTGCCCAGCGAGCGAGGATGATCCATACCAGTCGTCATTGCGGTAAATCGCGCAAACTGCCAGTCGACGCCACGCGGACCATCGGCATCGGCAAAGTGGGTCATCAGGACCAGTGGCATGCGGCTGGCCAATGCAGCCTGCGCTGCCACGATCCCGACTGCGTCAAAGCCGAGGCGGTGCATGCCGGAGTCGAGTTTCAGATACACCGGCAGATCGGCTGGCCAGTCGACCGCCAACAGGGCCTGTACCTGATCGGCACGATGAACGACGGGAATCAGTCGATGCCGGACAAACAGCGCCAGTTCGTCAGCGTCATAGAAGCCTTCCAGCAACAGCAACGGATGTGTCAGACCGGACTGACGCAGGGCAATCGCACGTTCGAGTTCGATCAGGGCAAAACCATCGGCTTCATCAGCCAGCGCCGCCACGGCGCGCTCCAGCCCATGACCATAGGCATTCGCCTTGACCACGGCCCAGAGTTTGTTGGCTCCGACCTGGCGACGTGCCACCGCATGGTTATGCCGCAGTGCGGACAGGTCAATAATGGCGCGGATCGGCCGCGACGTATTCATCACCCGGCCGTCAATCAAGACTTGGTCTTGCACTCCTTGAGACGATCTGTCGCAAAATCAACGAAAGCCGTCACCAGCCGCGAACGGAACTTCTCTTTCGGGTAGACCATCGAGAGTTTGCGGATCAGGCGCGGCTTGAGCGGGATCGAGACCAGATCGCCGAGGCGCAGCGATTTCATCACCGAAGTACGCGAAGCAATCGCATAGCCCAGACCGGTTTCCACCACTTCGAGCAGCGCCAGCGGACTGCCCATTTCCATCACCGGCTGCATGTGGTCGATATCGACGCCATGTTTGCGCAGATACACCTCGGCGAACTCACGCGTTCCCGAGCCCGGTTCGCGCGAGACAAACGGATGCTCGATCAGGATTTGCGGCGCAATCTCCTTGAGGCGGGCCAGCGGAAACTTCGGGCTACAGATCACCTGCAACTCGTCTTCGCAGCAGATCTCGGTTTGCAGGTTAGGCTGGCGCGAGGAAGATTCGATGAAGCCGATATCAATCGTGTGCTCCGACACCCGTGTTTCAATCGTCTCGGAGTTGGCCACCACCAGACGGGGACGCACGTTGGGGTATTTGGACTTGAACTCGCCGAGAATGCGCGGCAGCAGAAATTCGGCAATCGTCGTGCTGGCACCGACCAACAGGGAACCGCCCACTTCGCCGGTCATCTCGGACAGGCGCACATCCATCTCGCCGGATAACCCGAGAATTTTCTCGGCATACGACAACACCAGCTCGCCGGCCGGCGTCAGTGAAATGCGTCCGTGGCCGCGATCAAACAGACGCGTATTGAAGTGCTCTTCCAGTTGCTTGATCTGAAAAGTCACCGCTGGCTGGGTCATGAAAAGAACCTCAGCAGCCTTGGTGAATGACAACTGTCGGGCGACGGCGTGAAAGACCTGGAGCCTGCGATCCGCCATGAATTTTCCCCTCGGTGTGGATAGATGTTAGTTATTGTTTATATTCAAACACAATTTCTTGGCATAAGAAAGCCTGATAAGTCTTTCGTGCTATAAACCGCCGGCCATGAGTCTCGGGTTCTACATCATCATGGCGGCGCAGTTCTTTTCTGCGCTCGCCGACAACGCCCTGCTGATCGCCGCAATCGCCATCCTGCGCGACATGCAGGCGCCAGCCGAGTACGAACCCCTGCTCAAAACCTTCTTCACGGTTTCCTACGTCGCCCTCGCCGCTTTTGTCGGTGCCTTTGCCGACTCGATGCCGAAGTGGCGCGTCATGTTCATCAGCAACGGCATCAAGATTTTCGGCTGCTCGCTGATGTTCTTCGATGTTCATCCGCTGTTTGCCTACGCGGTTGTCGGCCTGGGGGCTGCGGCCTACTCGCCGGCCAAATACGGCATCCTCACCGAATACCTGCCGCATCGCCTGCTGGTGGTGGCCAATGGCTGGATCGAAGGCCTGACGGTCGGCGCCATCATCCTCGGTGTGGTGGTCGGCGGCATGCTGATCCAGCCGACCTTCGCCGGCCATTTGCTGGCCTTCGATTTTCCGCTGATCGACACCGGCATCGACACCGTGGCCGAGATGAACCTGCTGATCATCGGTTCGCTCTACCTCATCGCAGCCACCTTCAACCTGTGGATTCCTGATACCGGGGTCGACCACAAACCGCTCAAGAAGAACCCGGTCTATCTGTTCCACGAGTTCAACCACTGCCTCAAGCTCCTCTGGCGCGACAAGCTTGGTCAGGTATCACTGGCCGTCACCACCCTGTTCTGGGGTGCCGGCGCCACCCTGCAATTCATCGTCATCGAATGGTCGCGCGCTGCCCTCCATCTCGACTTGTCCAAGTCGAGCATGCTGCAAGGCGTCGTGGCCATCGGCATCGCCATCGGCGCCGTGCTGGCCGCCCGCATGATCACCCTGCGCAAATCCGTGCGCGTGCTGCCGCTGGGCATCGCCATGGGTATTCTCGTCATTGGCATGGTGTTTGTGCGCGATACCTGGGTAGCCATCCCCCTGCTCATCCTCGTCGGGGTCTGTTCCGGTTTCTTCGTCGTGCCGATGAATGCCCTGCTACAGCATCGCGGCCATATTCTGATGGGCGCCGGCCACTCGATTGCGGTGCAGAACTTCAACGAAAATCTCGCCATCCTGATCATGACCACCATGTATTCGTTCCTGATCAAGGCTGGCCTGCACATCTACTGGCTGATCACCCTGTTCGGCCTGTTCGTCGCCAGCACCATGTGGCTGGTCAGGCGCCACCACGAGGCCAACCAGCGCGAGCACGACGCCGTCAGTCCGCTCGATGACAGCCGCCACTGATTTCGCACCCGGTGCATAATCGCCTTCCATAAGGGAGGGGGTTATGAATACACGTCAATCACACCCGATGCTGGCGGCCCTGCGGGGTTCCGATAGCGGCAAGATCGTCGGGGCCCGCGAAGCGGTCCGCCTGATCCGCGATGGCGACACGATTGCGACCGGCGGTTTCGTCGGCATCGGCTTTGCCGAAAACATCGCCATCGCGCTGGAAGAACTGTTCCTCGACACACGCGACCGGGCGCCACAGGTCAGCGGCCATCCGCGCAACCTCACCCTTGTCTATGCTGCCGGCCAGGGCGACGGCAAAGAGCGCGGCCTCAACCACCTCGGCCATGAAGGACTGCTGAAACGCGTCATCGGCGGCCATTGGGGGCTGGCCCCGCGCCTGCAGGAACTCGCCATCGGCAATCGCATCGAAGCGTGGAATCTCCCCCAGGGCGTCATCACCCACCTGTTTCGCGACATCGCCGCCGGCAAGCCGGGCACCCTCACCCGCGTCGGCCTCGGCACCTTCGTCGACCCGCGCCACGGCGGTGGCAAGCTCAACGAGAAAACCACCGCAGACCTCGTCCGTCTGATGGAAATCGACGGCGAGGAATATCTCTTTTACAAGGCCTTCCCGATCCACGTTGGCATCATCCGCGGCACCACCGCCGATCCCGAAGGCAACATCACGATGGAAAAGGAGGCGCTGACGCTGGAGGCACAAGCCATCGCCATGGCGGCCCACAACTCGGGCGGCATTGTCATCGCGCAGGTGGAACGCATTGCTGCCTCGGGCACGCTCAACGCGCGCAACGTCAAGATTCCGGGCGTGCTGGTCGATTGCGTGGTGGTCGCCGAGAAGCCCGAGTACCACATGCAGACCTTCATCGAGCAATACAGCCCGGCCTTCTCCGGCGAGATCCGCGTACCGCTCTCCGCCATCCAGACCATCGGCATGGACGAGCGCAAGATCATCGCCCGCCGTGCCGCGCTGGAATTGACACCCAATGCCGTCGTCAATCTCGGCATCGGCATGCCCGAAGGCATCGCCGCCGTTGCCACTGAAGAAAAGGTACTCGATCTGCTCACCCTCACTGCCGAACCGGGCGTGATCGGCGGCATTCCGGCCAGCGGCCTCAACTTCGGTGCCGCCACCAACACCCAGGCGATCATCGATCAGCCCAGCCAGTTCGACTTCTACGATGGCGGCGGCCTCGACCTGGCCTTTCTCGGCCTCGCCCAGGCCGACCGCGATGGCAACCTCAACGTCAGCAAGTTCGGCCCGCGTCTCGCGGGCGCCGGCGGCTTCATCAACATCTCGCAGAATGCCCGCAAGGTCGTCTTCGTCGGCACCTTCACCGCCGGCAATCTCGAAATCGCCATCGAGCACGGGCAATTGCGCATCCTGCAGGAAGGCCGCTCGCAAAAGTTCATTGAGCAAGTCGAACACCGCACCTTCAGCGGCAAGGAAGCCTGGAAGCGTGGGCAGCCGGTGCTCTATATCACCGAGCGCTGCGTCTTCCGTCTGATTGCCGAGGGTATCGAACTGATCGAGATTGCGCCGGGCATTGACCTCGAACGCGACATCCTTGCCCACATGGCCTTTCAGCCCATCGTGCGAGGAACCCCGGCCCTGATGGATGCGCGCATTTTTGCCGAAGACCCGATGAACCTGCGCACCGGTTTCATGGATCGTCCCTTGCAAGACCGTCTCAGCTATGACGCAGCACAAAACCTGTTCTTCGTCGACTTTGCCGGCCTGAATGTCCGCACGCCTGCCGACGTCGAACACATCCGCCAATCGGTCGAGTCGTGCCTCACGCCGCTGGGCCATCACGTCGATGCCATCGTCAATTACGACCGCTTCAGCATCGCACCCGAACTGGTCGACAGCTACATCGAAATGGTGTCGGGCATCATGGCGCGGCATTACCGGCACGTCACCCGCTATGCCAACAGCAGCTTCCTGCGCCTCAAGCTCGGCGAGGCACTGGAAAACCACCGCGTCGCACCGCACTTCTATGCCAATGCCGATGAAGCGCTGCGCCAACTTGACATTCCGCAGGCATCTTGATCACAGTCAGACAAATGTAAACGGAACGTGCTAGATTTAAGATACGAACAACCACAACGGGAGCGGTATATGGCAAAGAACGAAAACTTGAACGAACTCAATCGCAAAAACATGGAGGCCGCGATGCGGCTGGCACAGATGTCGATCGAGAACTCGCAGCGTGTTATGACACTGCAAAACGAGCTGGCACGCCAGCTGTTCACCGATGGCGTCGAGAATGCCAAGGCACAGGCCGCTGCCAAGGATCCGCAGGAAGTATTGCGCCTGCGTAGCGTCTACGCGCAGGAAACCGCGCAGAAGATGATGCAGACCGCACAGCAAGTGGCCGCCATCAGCAATGACGCTCGCGTTGAATTCTCGCGCATGCTCACCGAGCAACTCGCTTCCGGCAGTCAGGAAATGGCCGACGCCTTCCAGGGCTTTTTCAAGACCATGCCCGGTCAGGGCGGCAACATGATGGAAGTCATGCAGCAGGCGATGGCCACGGCCAACAGTGCTTTCGAGCAAATGGCCAAAGTATCTTCGTCCGCCTTCACCAACATGACGGACATGGCGCAGAAGAGTACCGGTCGTAAAAAGTAATTCTCGAGTTTAGCTACCGCCTGACCAACGTCGGGCGGCAGCTTCATCCGACTCGCGCGCATCGACCCAACGCCCTCCCGAGGGCGTTTCTTCTTTTTTCCAGAAGGGTGCCTGGGTCTTCAAGTAGTCCATGATGAACTCGCAGGCAGCGAACGCATCGCCGCGATGGCGCGAACTGACGCCGACAAACACAATCTGATCGCCCGGGGCCAGCCGCCCGACCCGATGGATCACTCGCACCCGACGAACATTCCAGCGCTGGCTGGCTTGACCGACAATGTCCTGCAAAGCCTGTTCGGTCATGCCGGGATAATGTTCCAGCGTCATGGCCAATATTTCACCACCCCGGACGAGGCCGACAAAGCTCGCCACCGCCCCTGCATCATCATCACCGGCTGAGAGTGCGGCGATCTCGGCACCGCCATCGAAATCCGCTTCCTGTACGCTAACCGTCATGCCTAGCCACCCGTGACCGGAGGAAAGAACGCGACCTCATCGCCATCAGCGACCGGCGCATCGAGACCCACCATCTTCTGATTGACCGCCACCCGCAGATTCTTCGCCATGCGAATCGCCTCATGCTGCCCGGCCAACCAGTCACGCAAACCGCCTGCCGTCGTTACGTCGACAGGCAGGTTGACGGAATCGGCACTGCGCCCCATCGCTTCACGCAGGCCGGCGAAATAAAGCACTTTCACGCTCATGACAGCAAGCCATCCAGCGCGATGTAACTGACTTCATCGCCGGCACGGATCACCCCGCCGGCGGGCGTATCGATCAGCCCGTCCGCCCAGGCACAGGAACTCAGCACACCGGAGCCCTGACGCGGATGCAACTCGACCCGGCCATCCGGCAGCAAGCGCGCACGCAGAAACTCGCGCCGCTTCGGATCGGCCTTCGGCCAGTCGGAAGCGCAGATACGACGCTGTACCGGCAAGGGTGCTGGTGTCATGCCCATACTGCGCAGGATGAAGGGACGTACCAGGATCAGGAAGGTGATAAAGCCCGCCACCGGATTACCGGGTAAACCAATAAAGGATGCCGTACCCGCTTCGGGGCATTTCATCTTACCAGCGCCGACTTTTCCAAAGGCAAGCGGCTTGCCTGGTTTGATCGCAATCTTCCATAGGTCGAGGCGGCCCTCGGCTTCAATGGCGGCTTTGACATGATCCTCTTCTCCGACAGATACGCCCCCCGTCGACAAAATCAGATCGTTGCTTTCCGCCGCCGTGCGCAGAGCATCCCGTGTCGCCGCCAGCGTATCTGGAATGCGGCCGAGATCGGTCACGGCACAGCCCAAGCCTTCGAGTAGCGCGTGCAGGAAATAGCGATTGGAGTTGTAGATCGCCCCTGGCGGCAGTGGCTCACCGGGTTCCACCAGCTCATCGCCAGTCGACAGCAAGGCCACGCGCAAGCGGCGCAATACCGGCAGCGTCGCCAGCCCCACCGAGGCCGCCAAGCCAAGTTCCGCCGGGCCGAGACGCACGCCCGCCGGGAGAATTTCAACCCCGGCCAGGATGTCCTCACCGGCACGGCGAATGTTGTCGCCCGGCTTCGGGACCGTCTGCACCGTCACTACGCCGTCGCCCGCTTCACATTTCTCCTGCATCACCACGGCATCGGCGCCCGGTGGCACGGGCGCGCCGGTAAAGATACGTGCGGCCGTGCCCGGCTGCAGCGGCTGGCCCACCGTGCCCGCCGGAATACGCTGACTCACAGGCAAGGCCACACCGACTTGGGCCACATCCGCGCAGCGCAGCGCATAGCCATCCATCGCGCTGTTGTCGAGCGGCGGCACATGGATAGCCGAGACCTGCGCCTGCGCCAGCACGCGACCGCGCGCGGCCACCAGTGGTACGGATTTCGTTTCAGTCACGGGTGTCGCACCCGCCAGTAGTTGTTCAAGCGCTTCTTCGTAACTCAGCATGGTCGATCAAGATAATCAAGAATGAATTGAACGATGGCATCAGGATCGTTGAGATCCAGCGTGGGCAGCGGACAATCGATGGCGGCATCGGTAGCCACTGCCACGACACTCGGATTTTCCGGCCAGATCGGTGGCCTGCCATGGGCCGGACGATGAATTTCGAGCTTGGAAATCGGCGTTGCTTTAAACCCCTCCACCAGCACGAGATCGCAAGGCGACAGCACCGCCAGTTGCTCCTCCAGTGTCGCCTCTGGCGCACCGCGCAACTCGTGCATCAACACCCAGCGCGTGTCGCAGGTCAGTAGCACCTCGCTCGCCCCGGCAGCCCGATGGCGGTAGGAATCCTTGCCCGGCTGATCGACATCAAAATTGTGATGGGTATGCTTGATCAGCGATACCGTCAAACCGCGCGCCGTGAAGCGCGGGATCAGCTTTTCGATCAATGTCGTCTTGCCCGAGCCGGAGTAGCCGGCAAATCCAAAAACCTTCAAGCTGTCACCACTTTCGCAAACCCGCCACCCGGCGTTCTGAAGTTCGTCGTCTGCCCCTGATACAAGCGAGCCGTAACAAACTGGACGGCGCCACGATACACATAGTTGCGCACGTCCGCCTTGAGTTGCGTCAGTTCGCCAGCAACAGTCACAGGGAAAGTCGAAGGCAAGGCCAGCGCCTGGGCGACATAATCGCCGGCAAGAATCTCCTCGAACACACGCTTGGTCAGCTTGTCGCCACGATACGTTCCCTTCGAGCCATAGCCTGCGACCGGCTTGAAAAAAAGCTGGCGGCGCCGCTGCCAGAAATCATCGGCACGCGCTGGCGTCACCGCCTCGGTGCGTGGAATACCTGCCATCAGGACTGCACGTGTCGCAGCAGCTACACCCCACTCGGTCAGCAGCGCCTCATCGGTCAGGGCGATCAGGTTCCGCTTGTCGGCATAGCGCGCATGATGTGTCGGGTTGGGCGTGATCACCGCACCCTGCCGCCAAGCCTCGCGCAGCACCGCATGTGCAGGCTCCTCGAAAGCGAAGTCGGTCAGCCGGTTATAGACGAGATCAACCTTCGTCTCCTCATGCCAGAGGTTGCCGTGACAAAGCACCAGTTCGGCCGGATCACAAACCACTGCTGCGATGCCATGCGCCGCGAACAACTGCCGGAAACCGAGAAATTCCGGGTAGAGATACTGAGCCTCCGGCGCCGCATCAACGATAGCGATGGCCTTCAATTCACCCGGACATTCCGCGCGGAACATGGCGACGTAGGCAGCCAACACATCCTCGCGCCCAGCCTGCCAGGCGGCAAGCAAGCCACCGCCGGCATTGGTGTTGATCTCAATCAGTTGCGGGCCAGTCTCGGTCAGATGGAAGTCGTAGCCCATGAACACGCCAGACGGTGCCATCCCGCCAGCGCCGACTTTTGCTTCCCACTGCGGCAAGGCAATTACCGATTCGATAGCCGCAATGATGGCGGCCATGCGTTCAAGATCAGCCTGTGAAATCGAAACAGTCGCTGCGGAAAACAGATGCGGCCGTTCGGCCAGCAGTGCCTCCGGCAAGTCCAACGGCATCATGGCCCGCTAACCGGCAGAACCACCCGCATGCGTGTGCCCTGCCCCACTGCACTTTCCACCTCCAGCCGACCGCCATGCTTCTTGATGATGTCGTAGGTCACGGCCATGCCCAGCCCAGTGCCGGTGCCCACCGGTTTGGTGGTGAAGAAGGGATCGCACATGCGTTGGCGCGTGGTTTCGTCCATGCCGCAGCCGGTGTCGGCCACTTCGACCCAGACAAAGCCATCATTGGTTGTACCGCTGCGCAAGGTGATGGTGCCATGACCGGTAATGGCCTGCGCGGCATTCACCAGCAGGTTGAGAAAGACCTGATTGATCTGCGCTGGCATGCAGCGTACCTCGGGCAAGGGCGTCAGTTGGCGCACCACCTCTGCCTTGTCCTTCCACTTATGCATGGCAACACCCAGCGTGCTTTCAAGACCGGCGAGCAGGTCGGCTTGTTGCCACTCCGCTTCGTCAAGATGTGCAAAATCCTTCAGATTCATCACGATCTTGCGCACACGATCCAGACCATCCTGCGATTCCTTCAACAGGTCTTTGACGTCCGTGCGCAGGTAATCAAGATCAATCTCGCGCTTGAGTGCCTGACCTTGCGGCGTCGTTGCCCCCAGTTCAGCCAGTTTCAGCAACTGCTCGGCATAGCGGCCAAGTGTGCCCAGGTTGGAGACGACAAAACCGATAGGATTATTGATCTCGTGGGCGACACCGGCCGCCAACTGACCGACAGACGCCATTTTTTCGGATTGGAGCAGTTCCTGCGTGCGTGCCGCCACCTTGGCCTCAAGGTTACGATTGGCAGTATCCAAATCATGATTGAGTTGATAAAGCACACCGTAAAGCCGGTGCATGGCATCCAGCAATGCATGCGTCGAACGCTCGCCACGCTGAGGATCCTCGATTTCGACTTGCCCGGCGGCCCGACGCAATAAGCGCGCCATCGCCTGATCTTCACCAAGGATATGAAAGGACAGCCAGGCCACAAGAAAACTGTGCAGAATTTCAGCCGGTGCGCTCATGCTATGTCGCTGCGCCCACATCGCCTTGACTTGATCGATGAACTGACGATGCGTCCTGACATGATGATCGAAATGCACGGCATCGATGTGGGCCGCCTGCATCAACTGTTCTTCATTGCGGAAATGCGTATTGGCATAGGTTGCCAGTTCGCGAAACAAGCCCTCGATAATTTCGGCGTCAGGCGCCTGCGCGCGCAACAGCATTTCACCAACCTGATTCACCAGTTCGAACAAGTGCCTGTGCTCGGCATCAATCGACGCCACACCGGTGTCAAAACGTTCACTCCAGACAAAGGCTTCCACGTCAGCGGCTTTCCATGCGGATGTAGATCGTCATCGGCTCGCCGTTGATGTGCTCGAATTCACGCAACTGCTTGATGATCGCTTCGTCAAGCATGCTGCCGCGCGCCAGCAACAGGTAGCCTTCCTTGTGATTGATATTACGCGTCAGTACCATGCCCGGCTTGAGACGCTCGGAGGACAACGCGATCTCTTTCCAGGTACGCGGCGGCGGCTCGGGCTGCTTGTCGCGCAAGACACTGCTGGAGACATCGTTGCGGATGAAGAGGAGTAACTTACGCTTTTCCGCCTGCTCCAGGGCCACCAGTTTTCCGATCACATCCGCATTGAGTACGCGCCCCGCAGGCAACAGGGTGTAGCCATCGGCATGCGTCAGGTCGCGCGTCAGCACCATGCCGGGCTTCAACTGAGGGGTAGCCAATTGCAGTTCCAGTGGACGCTTGGCCACCTCGTCCTTGAGCATGGCGAAGAAGGCGTCGATCACTTCAGGATCGTAACGCCGGCCGCGCTCCTTCTGCAAATACTGCTGCGCTTCGACCGGCGTATGCGCATGCAGGGTCAGCGCTCCCGCCTGCAAGGCATCGTAGTCGTTGCACACCGACAGGATTCGTGCGCCCAACGGAATCTGCAGACCGATCAACCCATCGGGATAACCGCTGCCATCAAGGCATTCGTGATGATGGCGGATGATCTTGGCAGCATTTGCAAGTTGTTCAACGGACATCAGCAACTGCTGCCCCTTGGCCGGATGGTGCATCACCTCGGCCTTGCCTTGCGGAGTCAGCGAATTGAAAGGGGCATTCAACAAATTGTCGGGCAGGCCGAGCTTGCCCACATCGTGCAGCAATGCCGCAAGAAACACATCCTGCTGGTCCGCCTCAACCAGTCCCAGATGCTCGACCAGACGCCGCGAGAGATCGGCAACCCGGCGCGAATGCCCGGCTAGGCGCCCGCCGCGCAATTCGACCAGCCCGGAGAACAACTGCACCGTCGCCAAAAAGCTGCCGCGTAATTGCGTATGAGCCGTTTCAAGCGACTTCAGGGCCTTCGCCAACTCGGCCGTGCGCTGGGCCACCTTCTCTTCAAGACTGGCATTGAGGGCCTTCAGTTCCTCGTTTTGCGAGAGCGTGAGCTGTGTCAGCCGCGCGTTTTCCTCCATCAGGTTGCGGTGAGCCAGCGCCTGTTCCACCGTCATCATCAACTCGCCATCGTTCCACGGCTTGGCCACATAGCGCCAGATCTTGCCCTGGTTGATTGCCGAAATCGTCGCCGCCGCATCGGCATAGCCGGTCAGCAGGATGCGCTTGGTCGCCGGCCACCGGGCGAACACCTGTTCGAGGAACTGCGCACCGTTCATCTCGGGCATGCGCATGTCGCTGATCACAAGATCGACCGGCTCATTTTCCAGCAATTCAAGACCTTCCCGACCGGAGTTGGCCGTCAGGATAGTAAAGCCGTGGGCGCGGAACACGCGCTTCAGCGCGGCAAGTATCGATGGTTCGTCGTCAACGCAAAGAATGCGTGCGTTACGGCTGTCCTGAGTGGAAGATGACGCGTTCATGATGTTTCACCGGGAATATGATCGATCGGCAGGAGGATGCGAAACGTGGTGCCGCGCCCAGGTTCGCTGTTGACCTCGATGTGGCCGCCATGTTTTTCAATGATGCCATAGGAAAGCGCGAGACCAAGGCCGGTGCCCTTGCCGACCGGCTTGGTCGTAAAAAATGGATCGAAGATTTTATTGAGTGTTTCCCCTGACATACCGGAACCATTGTCGGTCACCTCAACCCACGCTGCGCCATCAGCCGTGCCGCAGCTCAGGGTGATGGTGCCGTGCCGGTTATCGGGCATGGCCTGCGCGGCATTGACGAGAAGATTAAGGAACACCTGGTTGATCTGCGAGGGAATACATTCGACCAATGGCATCTCGCCATACGCTTTCACTACGTCGGCACGATACTTGATCTCGTTCTGCACAATATTCAGGGTGGAATCAAGGCCGGTGCGCAGATCGACCCGTTCCCAGGCCTGCGTGCTGTCCGCCCGCGAAAAATCCTTCAGGTCCTGGACGATACGGCGTACCCGCTCGGTGCCTTCGCACGACTCGGCCAGCAGCGCGGGAATGTCCTCCCGGAGATATTCGAAATCAACCTCCTTCTTGAGTATTTCCAGTTCCGTCATCCACGCCGCGCCACCGGGGCCGAGGCCGGCCACCACTTCGGGTGCAGGCTCGAAATGCTCCAGCAGGCGCAGCAACCGCTCGAAGTAGTGCCCAAGGGATTTCATGTTCGAATGCACGAAACCAATCGGGTTATTGATTTCGTGGGCCACGCCGGCGGCCAGCTGGCCGATCGAGGCCATCTTCTCCGATTGCATCAGTTGCCGCTGGGCCATTTCGAGCTCCTTGATGAGTGTTTCCTGCGCAATCTTCTCCCCACGCAGCGAGCGGTTGCGCTCGGTCAGTTCGCCCAGCATCAACTCCATGGAACGCTCACGCAAAGCGCGATCCTCATCAGCCGCCTGGTAGGCGGCATCGACCGCCTGGACGAAATTGCGCCACTCATCGGGCACCGCTTCGCCGTTCCGGTGACGCCGCAACTGCCTTTCCAGAAGTGGATGCATTCAGTCCTCGGCAAAAGTGGTGATGGTCATGGTCTGGTTGTGCAACTCGCAACGCGCGGTCGGCGTGTAAGGCGATATTTCGCCGTAGGAATAGAAGCCCGTCAATACCGGGTGCGGCCCGAGGACGTGGCGCACCCCTTCGACCTCCTCCTCAATGCGCTGCTTCAGCACCAACCGACGGCCGACACAGGAAATCAGCAGCGCCAGGGATGCCTCACCATTCAGTCCAACGCAGGCCGCATCGGCAGCCCCAATCGCGCCATCGATGAGGCGGTCGAAATTCGCCTTCATCATGCGCGCGTACATGCCTTCCGGCATGTCGCCGGCGAAAGTCATCGATTGATCGTTCTCGTTCACCGCCAGGATCGTACGCACCAGGCCAAGATCGCCCAGTTCGGGATCGCGCAGCGCGAGGGGAAACAACAGACCCGTTGCCGGCAGACCAGCCGCGTGCTCGCCAAGGTAACGCTTGTAGAGGGCCAGCGCCGGTTCGCCGTCAAGTTCGTAGAGAACATTGCCGCGTGCACGCGTGATCAACCGGTCGACGCCGAAAGCGTCCCAGCCGCCCAGCGAGCCGTGGCCGACACGCAGTCGTTTACCATACAGGCCGATCGCGGCGACACGGCCGGCGTGCGGCGACAACTCGCCAACCACCACGGCAGTGTGGGCAAAACGTGTACCGTCGCCAGCCAGTCCGCCGGTAACCGCCACGCCCCCGGGCAGGCTGTCGCGCAGACCGGCCGCCAGTTCAGACCCATTGACCACCAGTCCGTCGGAAAAAACCAGCACATGGACAAGATCGGGAGCCATCAGCCGAGTGCCGAGAGAGCGGCCGGCCTCCCGGCTAGCGGCGGCATCGGTCACATCCGCATGTTCGACACGCACACACGTGTCGGCAAACGAGATCGCGGTCGCCACGACGCTATCGTCATACACCCGCTCGTCGAGAATCTCGCCTGCGGTCGTACAGCCCACCAGCGCCGCGCTGGGGAACATGACGCGCAACTCGGCGCATCGCGCCGCGTCGAGCACCGCACCGGTGCCGAACACCAGCACCAGCGTCGCGGCCGGATCAGCCACAACCGGCTGCCAGCCTTTCTCGTGAATCCATTGGCATTGCGTCGTTTTCATGATGTCCCTCTCACTGTTTTTCAGGCACAGCAACGCGCGTGCGTAATTGGCAACACAACGCGGAAGGTCGTGCCAATGCCAAGTGCGCTGTCCACCTCGATGCGGCCGCTGTGCTTCTCGACGATACCGTAGGAAAGGGAGAGGCCGAGGCCGGTACCCTTGCCGACCGGCTTGGTGGTAAAGAAGGGGTCAAATATCTTCTTGCGGGTTTCCTCGCTCATGCCCGCGCCGTTGTCGGTCACCTCGACCCAGGCCTCATTACCGGCGCTGCCACAGCGCAGCGTGATCGTGCCGCGCCGGCCTTCCGGCATTGCCTGCGCGGCGTTTACCATCAGGTTCATGAACACTTGATTGATCTGCGAGGCGATACATTCGACGGGCGGTATCGTGCCGTACTCCTTTACCACGTCGGCCTTGTATTTGATCTCATTGAGGACAATATTAAGCGTTGAGTCGAGGCCCGCGCACAGGTCCGTCCGTTCCCAGCGCTGTTCGCTATCCACACGCGAAAAATCCTTGAGGTCCTGAACGATACGGCGCACCCGTTCAGTCCCCTCGCGCGACTCGGCCAACAGCGCGGGAATGTCCTCCTTGAGAAATTCGAAATCAGCCTCGGCCTTGAGTGCCTCGACCTCGGCCACCCAGTTCCTGCCGGCCTCGCCGGTACCCGCGATGAGCTCGCGGTGTCCCTCGAAATGTTCCAGCACCTGCAGGAGGCGCGAAAAGTAATGTTCAAGCGAACCCATGTTCGAATGCACGAAACCGATCGGGTTGTTGATCTCGTGCGCCACGCCGGCGGCAAGCTGGCCGATCGAGGCGAGCTTTTCCGACTGCATCAGTTGCCGCTGCGCCTCGGCCAGCTGGCCGGTGCGCTTCTTCACCAGTTCCTCCAGTTCGCTCTGGTGGCGGACCAGCGCTTCCTCGGCACGGCGGCGGTCGGAAACATCCTGCAATGTCTCGATCGCGCCGATCACGCGGCCGTTGCCGCCGGTCAGCGGCGCGGCGGTGAAGTAGAGCCAGCAGCCGTTGTCGCCAAAGGCAGGGAAATAGTCTTCCGCCTCGTAGGCGTCCGCAATAAAAGGGGAGCGCGTCAGGCGCTTGTCGCGGTAGTGCGCGCGCAGTTGCTCGGTGGTCGCGCCGTCGACGATGAGATCGGCCATGGTTGGCCGCCCGGTAGCGTAAAAAATGTGGCGGTGGCCGTCCGTGCCAACGATCTCGTCGGCCGTCTTGCCGGTAATTTCCTGGCAGGCGCGGTTCCAGTGCGTGACCAGGTGGCGGTCATTGATGACGAAGGCGGGCACCGGGCTGCCGTCGACGATCTGCGCCAGCAGGGTCTGGAGCCGTTTCTGGCGCGTCTCGGCCTGCTTGCGCGCGCTGATGTCGCGCAGGATGCCGACGAACTCGCGCCGCTCACCGTCGCGCATCTCGGTGACGCTCAGCTCGACGGGAATCGTCGTACCGTCCGCATGGCGGGCGAGAACCTCGCGGCCGATACCGATGATGCGTGCCTCGCCCGTGTTCAGGTAATGATTCAGGTAGCCGTCGTGAGCGCTGGCGTGAGGCTCGGGCATCAGCATGCTGACGTTGCGGCCTATCAATTGCTCGCGTGGATATCCAAGCAGGCGCTCGGTGGCCGCATTGGCGGACTGGATCAGCCCGCACGCGTCGATGGCGATGACACAGTCAAGCATCGCGTCGAGGATGGTGTGGATGCGAGCTTCACTCGCTGTAGTAGGAAGGGTCACAGCGAACTCCTGGTAAAAACTTCTGCGATCGCATTGACGGCGCCGAGTGCGCCGAGCATCGACGCCAAACTGGCAAAACCTTGAATCCAAGTAAAGGGGCAACCAATCGGCAGCACCCCTTACAAACAGTACTTTTGATATAAATTATGCCACGACATCACTCATCAGTTTCCCGTGGGTGTATTCATGATTTTTCAAAAATCGGCGCTGGTGAGACGGCAGCGGCGTCAGTTTCAGGCGGTTCCACCGGCAGGGTAATCGTAAAGGTCGTGCCCTTGCCCTCCTCGCTGGTCACCTCGATCCTGCCAGCGTGCTTTTTGATGATGCCCCAGGTAATCGAGAGGCCAAGCCCTGTCCCCTTGCCCACCGGCTTGGTGGTGAAAAAAGGTTCGAAGAGGCGGTTCATGTGCTCGGGCTGAATGCCCTTGCCAGTATCCGAAATCCTGATCTGTACCGTATCAGCATCCAGCGTAGAGGTACTGATGACGATCTCACCCTTGGTCTCAATCGCCTGTGCCGCATTCACCAGCAGGTTCATGAACACCTGATTAAGTTGTGCGGCCAGACAACGCACCTGCGGCAACTCGCCATACGACTTCTTGACGGTACATTTGTACTTGAGTTCATTCCAGACGATGTTCAGGGTCGACTCGATGCCCTGGTTCAGGTCGGCCCATTGCCACTCTGTCTCACCGGGACGCGAGAAATCCTTCAAGTCCTGGACAATCTTCTTCACACGCTGCAAGCCTTCGACCGACTCCGCCAGCAGTTGGTAGATGTCAGTCTTGATGTAAGCAAAGTCCTTTTCCATCTTGATGGCCTGGATACGTGCAAAATCTTCAGGATTTCCCGCCTCGGTGGCCGCCGCCTCGCACACTGCCGCGATCTGAAAGATATCGTCGATATACGTCTTCAGCGTCCCCAGATTGCTATGCACGAAGCCGATCGGGTTGTTCAGTTCGTGCGCCACCCCGGCGGCAAGCTGGCCGATTGACGCCATCTTTTCCGACTGCAGCAACTGGTTATGCGCCTCGGTCAGCTTGAGGTTCAGTGTCTTGGCCTCGGTCAGCGCCCGCTGCAGCGTCTCCTCGGTTTTCTTGCTCCTGTCGATATCACGCACCACGGCCAGCACCCGCTGTTCGCCATTGAGCGTAATCATCTTGAGATTCACGGCCACCCAAAAATGCCGATCCTGGCTATCACGCGCCAGCCACTCGAAAGCCTCCCACCCCTTCTGCATGCAGTGCTCCATCAGCGTCTGCACCTCCATCAGCGTATAGGGCGGCACATTGGCGCTGATCCGGGGGATATCGAGCACCAGCAGTTGCTCGCGCGTGTAGCCATACATGGCGCAGGCACGGGCATTCACATCGAGAACTTGGCCCGAGGTCGGATCATGCACAAAAATGGCATCGTTGATCGCATCGTAGATGATGCGGAACCTGTCATCACTGGCAGCCAGGAGTGGGGAATGCATGTCTGTCCCGGTCATGTGTCACTCCCCCTATGTAAAAGTCGGCGCTGACAGGACGGCAAGGCTTTTTCCCTGCAGCGAGCGCCGGGAGTCGTCACCTTGCAGGGAAGTCAACTCCTGGGAATTCATGTCAGGTCGCTCCCTGCTTGCGCGCGCAAGGCGCGTACCAGTGCGAGAGCTGCCGGATACTGGTACGCGGCAATGGCCTTTTCCAGCTTGGCGTAATCGCTATCCCGGAACAGATTCAGCCGCGCTGCTGTGCTGGCAAAAAATTGATTCACGCTGGGATCGTCACCTGCCAACAGGTTTTCAAGTGTTTCCAACAAACTGTCCGGTGCAGAAACAGACATCGAAGGTAATGGTGCATTTTCCGCTTCCACTCGTGCAAGCTGCAGGCCACGCATCAACTCATCCAGCGCCTGCTCAAGTTCGCCGAGCGCAGCCTGAGCCGCTTCGTTTGCCGGCGAATCGCGCAAACCCTGTTCAAGCCGCGTGGCAGCAGCGGCCACATGGTGCGCACCCAATGTAGCAGCAACGCCTCTGAGCGCATGTGCCTGCCGCATGGCCGTCTCGCTATCGCCGGCCACCAGCAAGGCATGCAACTGTTCGCCATCCTTGGAATGCGCCTGCATGAAGCGATCCAGCATCTCGGTATAACGCGACTCACGACCGCTCAGCGTTTTCAGACCCGCCACCACATCGAGTCCCGGGATCGACGCGAGGCGCTGTCGCAACGGCAGTGTTGCGTCGTCAGGCACCACTGACGGCAGCACGGGCAACGAAGAGGCCAATGCCGGCAACCAGCGTAACAGCGTGGCAAACAGCACCTCAGGATTAACCGGCTTGGCGATGTAGTCGTTCATGCCGGCGGCAAGACAGCGCTCACGGTCTTCACTGAACGCATTAGCCGTCATCGCCAGAATCGGCGTTTGCCGATAGCCCGGCAGGGCACGGATTTGTTGCGTCGCTTCGATACCTCCCATTTCCGGCATCTGCATATCCATCAGGATAGCGTCATAGACGGTCACACACGCCATCTCGACCGCCTTGACGCCGTTATCGGCCAGATCGACAGTCATCCCCGCTTCCACCAAGAGATCGCGCGCCACCTCCTGGTTGATCAGATTGTCCTCAGCCACCAGGATGCGTGCCCCGCCGCGCGCCTGAATGGCGTGCTGCAAGGATTCATTGCTGTACAAGGAGGGCGACTCAACCGGTACCGTCGATTGGTCGTGCAACGAGGACAGCATCTTGTGTCGTCCGGGCTTGCTGCTCTTGCGCAGGCGTACTGTCATCCAGAACCGGCTTCCCACGCCCGGCGTACTATCGACACCGACACTGCCGCCCATCAGTTCAGCCAGATGCTGATTGATCGCCAAACCCAGCCCGGTGCCCCCGTAGCGGCGCGTGATTGATGGATCGGCCTGTTCAAATGAACGGAACAGGCGCGCCAAGTCGTCGGCCGCGATGCCGATACCGCTGTCTTCCACCTCGAAGCGCAACAGGAGATCGTGCTCCCCTGCCTCAATCTGGCGCACACGCAGGATCACGAGACCATGCTCGGTAAATTTAATGGCATTACCGGTGTAGTTGAGCAGTGCCTGACGCAAACGAGTCACGTCGCCGCGCAGCAAAGGCGCATCGTCCAACAGTGGATCGATATCGATGATCAGTTCAAGCCCGCGTGCCTGCGCCCGCTCGGCAACCAGTGCCGCCACATTTTCAAGTAGCTGGGTCAAGTCAAACTCGGTATCTTCCAGGGTGAACTTCCCGGACTCGATCTTCGACAGGTCAAGAATGTCGTTGATCAGCGACAGCAGGTGATGCGCAGCCTCAATGATCTTGTCGAGCCGGTCGCGCTGTCCCGGCTCGTCGATCTGACGCTGCAGCAAGTGGGCTAGGCCCACAATGGCATTCATCGGGGTGCGAATCTCGTGGCTCATGTTGGCCAGAAATACACTCTTCGCCTGACTGGCCGCTTCCGCCCGTTGCCGCGCATCTTCGAGGTCCACCGTACGTTGGGACACCAGGTCTTCAAGGTGATAGCGGTATTCGTCTAGCTCCTTGCCGATCCGTTTCTTCTCGGTAATATCTTCCTTGACCGCGACATAGTGCGTGATCCGGCCATCCGGCTGACGCAATGGCGTCACAATCGCAAACTCGATGTACTCGCTGCCATCCTTGCGCCGGTTGATGAACTCCCCTTTCCAGGCATGTCCGAGCAACATGGCCTCCCACATCAACGCATAGGTGGTCGATGGTGTCTTGCCTGAACTCAGAAAGCTTGGATTCCGACCGATCACCTCATCGCGGCGATAGCCGGTAACTTGTAAAAAGGCATCGTTGACGTACTCGATCCGCGCATCGAGATCCGTGATCAGAACACATTCCGGGCTTTGCTCGACGGCCAGCGACAGCTTGCGCAACTCGGCCTCGACCCGCATGCGCTCAGTGATATCGCGCGCCAGCCCGATATACAGGCGCTGCCCCTGCTCCACGACCAAACCAACACGGATTTCGCTAGGGAAGATTGAGCCATCCTTGCGCCGATGTCGCCCACATACGCTTTCCACCCGACCGGGTTGCATGCCGGCCCAGATACGCTGGGCTGCGGCCAGATCAAAATCCACATCGATATCGGGAACCCCCAGTTGCAACAACTCGTCCCGGGTATAGCCCAGGCCCAGACAGGCCCGCTCGTTAACCTCGATGAAACGACCGTCATACGTATGCACGAAGAGCGCATCCACAGCCGGATCGACCAGTGCTTCATAGCGCGTTTCGCTACGCTGAAGCGCCTCCTCGGCCCGGAGTCTGGCCGCCTGTTCCTGTACGGTCTGCAATTCACGGCGCTGGAAGAACAGCACCACAAACGCTACAGCAAGCAGCCAGGTCATCACACTGGCAAAGACAATCCACATCGTATCCTTGCGGGCCGCACTGAAAATCTCCTCCCGATCCGCCTTGGCAATCAAATACCAGGATGTCCCCGCGACCGTTTGCGCCACGCCCATCACGGGCATACCGCGATAATCAACGCCATCCAGCAGCAGACTGGGAGAATGATCGGGGGCAAGCGCCTGGACCGCCAGCACGCCTCCCATTGCCAGCGGAATCCGTTTGAGCAAAGCCGTCTGCTGCTCATGACGCAACTCATTCAGGAACAGCACCGCATCCCCATCGCGCCGGATCAGCAGTGTTTCAGCCGTCTGGCTGGGCACCGGCCAGGATTGCAGGAAGGTATACAGCGTCGAGCTTACATCGGCGCGCAGGACGATGACAGCGGATATCGCTTTTCCTGGCTCGGCCACAATCGGTGCCACAAAATCGAGATGAATGTGTGCCGGGGCTGGCGTCTCCATGCGATACAGTTCCGTCATGCGTATTTCACCAGCCGTCACGGCCTGCCGGATCGTGTCACGCAAGGATGCCGGCACCGTATGCCCGGAGAACCCTGTCTCCAACAGGGCATTACCTTGTGTATCGCAGATCATGACGCCGGTGTGTTTCATGGAAGAGCGAAACATCTCAAGGCGCGACATAAGCCGTTTGCGCACCTCGGCATCACCGCTTTTTCGCCACTGCGGCAGGTCATCGCGCAACAGCGGTGCCGTTCTCACCACCTCGGCATCGCGGTGACGCTCACTGATCCAGGTTTCGATCTGGGTCGCCTTCAGTTCGGCGATGGCCGCCAGTTGCTCATGGGCGGAGTGCTGGTGATAGCGCAGGTTTTGCATGATGCCGCCAACCCCGAGCAGGGCGAACACGACCGAGAGCAGCACGATACCGATGATCAGCCCGCGTCGCGGGGCGGGCAGTGCCGTCTCGCCAGTCCCGACTTTTACAGCCCCGGCCTGCTGCGGCACCACAAAGTGCAGGATCAGCAGAAACAGCAGCAGCGAGGTGACAGAAACAAAAACCAGGCCCTTGAGAGTATTGGCCGCCTGAATTCCCTGTGTATCGCTGAACATCAAGGCGACGGCACGATCGGAGAGCAGAATCCACAGCGTGGCAAACAGCGCGTAAAGGAGAACGACTTGTGCAATCGAATGCAGTGTCTCACGTGGCAGCGAACGGATCGACATGCCGATCTTCATGCCGCACCACCGTTGTGGGAGGTTCGACGCAGCTCATGGTGCTGGAAGGCATCGCGCACCACATCGAGCAGTTCGACATCGTCCCAGGGCTTGGTCAGGAAGCGGAACAGTTCGCCACGATTGACCGCGCTGGTCACCGACTCCAGATCGGTATAACCCGAGAGCATGATGCGCACGCTGTCGGGATACATCTCGCGCACCCGGCCGAGGAACTCCGCGCCAGCCATGCCGGGCATGCGCGCATCGGAGATCACCACGCCAATGTCGTGTTCCGCCATCAACTCCAGCCCTTCCGCCCCCCCCTCGGCGGTAAAGATCGTGTAACCCTCGCGCCGCAGCAGACGCCGCAGCGAGGCCAGAATCGAGGGTTCATCATCCACCAGCAACAGGCTGCGACCGTTACGCACCGCATCCTCCGGCGGCGTCAGCTTCCGCCCGGAACGCAACAGGGCCGCGAAATCGTCGGCAGGCAAAGGCTTGCTGAAGAAGAAACCCTGCATCTCGTCGCAATGGCGCACGCGCAGGAAATTCAGTTGCGCTTCGGTTTCCACGCCCTCGGCAATCACGGCAAGACCAAGACTGTGCGACAGCGAGATGATCGCCATCGCGATGGCGGCACTGCTCGGGTCCTGCGTCAGGTCGCGGACGAAGGACTGATCGATTTTGAGGCGGTCGATGGCAAAACGCTTGAGATAGCTGAGCGAGGAAAAGCCGGTGCCGAAATCGTCGATTGACAGGGTAATCGACAGCCCCTTGAGCCGTTCAGTGGCCTCGATGAAGGCTTCGGCATCGGCCAGTACCGCGCTTTCCGTCAACTCCAGTTCCAGATACTTGGGTTCCAGACCGGTTTCATTGAGGATGTCGCCTGCCAGCAGCACGAGATTCTGCACCGCGATCTGGCGCGCAGAAAGGTTAACCGCAACGGTCACAGGCGGCAGCCCGGCCGCTTGCCACGCCTTGTTTTGCTGACACGCCTTGCGCATCACCCATTCACCTAGCGGCACGATCAGCCCGGATTCCTCGGCGAGCGGGATAAAGTCGTTCGGCGGCACCAGCCCGCGCACCGGATGTTGCCAGCGCACCAGCGCTTCGCAACCGCAGATGAGGCCACTGTGCAGGTTCAACTGCGGCTGATAATGCAGGATCAGTTCATCCCGTTCGAGGGCGCGGCGCAGGCCATTCTCCATGTCCAGGCGTTCGAGCGCACGGGCATTCATCTCCGTCGCATAAAAGGCGAAGTTGTCGCCGCCCCCCGACTTGACCTTGTACATCGCGGCACTGGCATTCTGCAACAGCACTTCAGCCGTATGCCCATCCACCGGGGCGATGGCAATACCGATGCTCCCGGAAAGATAGAACTCGTGTTCGCCCACCCTGAAGGGCTGAGCGAGCGCCCGCAGCATCGGCTGGATCAGACGCGTCACCGCATTGGCATCGACCACCTCGGCCGCCATCACGAACTCGTCGCCCTCAGTCCGCGCCAGCGTCTCGATCTCGGCCGCATGGTCACGCAAGCGCCTGGCCGCCTGCGTCAGGACGCCATCTCCCGCCGCATGCCCCAGGGTATCGTTGATGCTCTTGAATCGATCGAGATTCAGCAGAATCACGGCAAAAACCTGCCCACTCTGCCGGCAACGCTCGACGGCCTGGGTCAGGCGGTCATTCAACAGATTGCGGTTGGGCAGACCGGTCAGTTCGTCAAAGTTCGACTTGCGCTCGATCTCGGCCAGATAGCGTTTGCGCTCGCCGATCGCCTGGAAAGTGACCACCGTGCCCAGATGTTCCCCATCTTCCTGCATCGGCTCACAGCTGACTTCAATTTCAAGGGGAGCGCCATCCTTGCACCAGAACAACTCCTCCAGGTTATGCACGCTCAGGTTGCCGGACAGACAACCTATCATCGGGCAATCGGCCACCGGATAGGGGCTGCCATCCGGTCGATAGCGATGGAACGTGTCATGGGCATGGCGGCCGAGCAGTTCCTCGCGCGGATAACCGAGCATACGTGCTGCAGCGGGGTTGATGAAGCTGATGCGGCCATCCGGGTCCGTCCCGTAGATACCCTCCCCTGTCGACATCAGGATCGATTCGCGCTGGCGGTTGCGTCGCGCCACTTCCGCTTCCAGATGGAGGTTTTGCTCGCGCAAACGATCACGCGCATACTTGAGTTCAAGATGGGTACGCACGCGCGCCAGCACTGTAGGCGGCTGGATCGGCTTGGTGATGTAATCCACGGCACCAAGGGCCAGCCCGCGTTGCTCATCTTCGCTGTCATCAAGGGCCGTCACGAAGATCACCGGGATATCGCGCGTTGCCGGGTCGGCCTTGAGGCGTTCGATCACCGCATAACCATCCAGATCGGGCATCATGATGTCGAGCAGGATCAGATCGGGCTTCGGCTCGTCCTGGGCGATCTTCAGGGCGCGCACCCCACCATTGGCAGCACGCACCCGATAGTGCGGCTGCAACAACTCGGCCAGCACACTCAGGTTTTCTGGCGTGTCGTCGACGATCAGAATCATCGTACCGTCTGGATGTTCGCTGCTGGGCATGGCGACAGGCGTGGTATGAGGAATGAGTTGTATCCTACTCCGCTAAAGTTATGCCGTCCCGCCAGCGCCGACTTTTTCAGATGCTGAACGCCGGCGACAGGTATAGACTCCCGCATCATGAAAAAGTGGTTTGTCATTGCGCTGATCGTCCTTCTGGCCGGGCCATGGCTCTTCGGCACAGGAGATCGTCACACGACCGGTGCGCGTACCGTAACGGTCGGTTTTTATGAAAACGCGCCGAAAATCTTTACCACCGCCAGCGGCAAGCCCGCCGGCCTGTTCGTCGAGCTGATCGAGGCGGTTGCCAGGGCCGAACACTGGCAGTTACGCTACATCCCCTGCGACTGGGCGGACTGTCTGACGAAACTGGCTGCGGGGGAAATCGATCTGATGCCGGATGTTGCCTTTTCGGCCGAGCGCGCGCAAAAGTTCGACTTCCACCGTTTCTCGATCGCCAACAGCTGGTCGCAGGTGTATTCCCATCCTGATCTGGTCATCCAGGGCCTGAATGATCTCGCCGGCATGCGCGTCGCCCTGCTGGAAGGCGGCATTCAGCAGAAGTATCTGGCGCAATTGCTGCAAAGCAGCAATATTCCTTATCAAATGGTGCCGGTCGGTAATCTGGATGCCGGGTATCAGGCGGTCGTTGATGGCAAAGCCGATGCGGTCGTCACCAACAGTTTTTTTGCGGCACGCAATGGCGACAAGTACCGGTTGCTTGAAACCCCGATTGTCTTCCTGCCCTCGACACTCTATTTCGCCGCCAACAAGGGCGCCAATGCCGATCTTCTGACCCGCATCGACGCCCATCTGATCGACTGGCGTCGCGATGCCGACTCGATCTACTTCGATGCCCTGCATCGCGCCATGGCCGCGCCACCCGAAGTGCTGGTGCCACGCTGGGCCAAATGGTCACTGCTCGGTCTGTTCATCGGCCTGTTGCTGCTCGGCGGCATCAGCCTGCTGCTGCGCCGCCAAGTGGAGATGCGCACGCGGGAATTGCGCCATACCGCAGAAGAGTTGCAAATCCAGCGCGACAATCTCGAACACATAGTTGCTGCCCGCACCGCCGAACTCATGGCGGCCAAGGAGGAAGCCGAACGCCTGACGCGCGTCAAAAGCGACTTCCTCGCCAACATGAGCCATGAGATCCGCACGCCGATGAACGCCATTCTCGGCATGCTCTATCTCGCCCTGAAAGGCGAACTTTCGGCGAGCTTGCGCAACCAGCTTTCCAAGGCCCAGGGCGCCGCCCATTCCCTGCTCGGCATCATCAACGACATCCTTGACTTCTCCAAGATCGAAGCTGGCAAGCTGGATATCGAAGCCGTCGAGTTTGGTCTCGACACGGTACTCGAACAACTGGCCGATGCCGTCGGCTATCAGGCCGAAAGCAAAGGCATCGAATTCCTCATCCGTTACGATCCGGCGATTCCGTCGCGTCTGATCGGCGACCCGTTACGCCTGGGCCAGATCCTGCTCAACCTGTGTGGCAATGCCGTCAAGTTCACCGAGCATGGCGAAGTGGAACTCGCCTTCCAGTGCCTGAATGCCCACGAAGCCGACATCACCATCCAGGTGTGCGTGCGCGACTCCGGCATCGGCATGAGCCCGGAAGCGCAACAAAAAATGTTCGAGAAATTCACCCAGGCCGACCAGTCCACCACCCGGCGTTTCGGCGGTACCGGTCTTGGCCTCGCCATCAGCAAAAATCTCATCGGCCTGATGGACGGCCGCATCTGGGTCGAGGATTCGCAACCCGGCAAGGGCAGCACGATCTGCTTCACCGTCAAGTTGCAAATCGCCCAACAGGCCCAGGCACGCCAGCGCGAACTGGTGGAACAGGCCGGGCCATTGCTCAAAGGCATCCGCGTGCTGGTAGTGGATGACAACGAAGTCTCGCGCGCGATCCTGGCCGAGATACTGAGTTTCTTCCGCCTTGACGTCAGCACCGCGCACAATGGCACCACCGCCCTGGCCGCCCTGCAGGCGGCAGAAGCATCCCCCTACGATCTGGTGCTGATGGACTGGCGTATGCCCGGCATGAATGGCGATGAAGCGACCCGGCGCATTCATGCTGACAGCACCCTGGTGCACAAACCCAAGGTCGTGATGGTCACCGCCTATGGCCGCGAAGATGTGATCCGCCTGTCGGAACAGGCCGGCGTGGATGGTTTCCTGATCAAGCCGGTGTCGCCATCGACACTGCTCGACACGATCCTGTCCGTCCTCGGACGCGGCCGCATTTTTGGCACCGATGGCCCGGACGGACGCCGTCCGGCCAGCGCCGACATTTCCTTCAGCGGCAAACTGGCCGGCGCGCGCCTGCTGCTGGTCGAGGATAACGACATCAACCGCGAGTTCGCCCGCGAACTCCTCAAGAGCGAAGGTATCGAGGTGGATGAGGCCGAGAACGGTGCCATCGCCGTCGCCAAGGTGCAGCAAAAGGATTACGACGGCGTGCTGATGGACATCCAGATGCCGGTAATGGATGGCCTCGATGCGGCCCGCCACATCCGCGCGCTGGCCGAACAGCCGGGTGGCGAACGTTTTGCCACGCTGCCGATCATTGCCATGACAGCCCTCGCCATGGCGCAGGATGCCGAGAAGACCCAGGTCGCCGGCATGAACGATCATGTCACCAAACCGATTGCACCGGATCGCCTGATGGCCGCACTGGCACGCTGGATCAAGCTCCCCGTCGAGAGAGCGGACCGCCCGGCGGCCATCAGCCCAACATCACCAGCAGCGGACGACAGCTTCCCGGCTGATCTGGCCGCGCTGACCAGCATTGAGGCCCGCGAAGGGGTACGCCGCATCGGCGGCAAGGAAGATGCCTACCGCAAGCAGTTACGCCGTTTCCGCGAACATTACCCGAATGCCATTAACGAACTGCGGCAACTGATCGCTACCACTGGGGCACTGAAGGCCGAGGAGTACTGCCATGCACTCAAGGGCGTCACCGGCAATCTGGGCGCCCACGCCCTGTACGACCGGATCGCCGCGATCGACCAGGCACTGAAACAGGAAGAAGTACCGGGGGATGCCCTGCTCGATGAGGCAGCGACACAACTGCAACAGGTGATGCGCGAAATCGACGCACTGTCCCCCCTCACCAC
>JAVBYI010000020.1 GCA_030824115.1 Rhodocyclaceae bacterium
AGGGTGGCGAAACTGCTGTCCGCGTTGGGGGGCGTGTCGGGGGGCGTGGTGTCGTTCATGGGGGCGATTATCGCGTGTGCCGTCCCGCCAGCGCCGACTTTTTGGGGTGGCGGGTAAAATCCGATCCTTATGTCGAACATGCGCTGCGGCACCTTTCAGCTTTCCCTGGCACGCCCATTGATCATGGGGATCGTCAATCTGACGGCGGATTCCTTTTCCGGCGACGGGGTGGGGACGGATGTCGCCAGGGCCATCGCCCATGCCGAGATGCAGCGCGACGCGGGGGCGGACATGCTCGACCTTGGCGCTGAGTCCACCCGGCCGGGCGCCCAGCCGGTGGCAGCGGCGGACGAGTTGGCGCGGCTGCTCCCGGTACTTCAGGTGGTGCGCGAGTGGGGCCTGCCGATTTCGGTCGATACCCATAAACCCGACGTGATGCGTGCGGCGATCGATGCCGGTGCCGCGCTGATCAATGATATTGCCGCCCTGCGCTCGCCCGGTGCACTTGAGGTGGTGGCGGGCTGCGATGTCGGCGTTTGTCTGATGCACATGCAGGGCGAGCCGCGCACCATGCAGACCCAGCCGGTCTATGGCGACGTGGTGCATGAGGTGCGTGCCTTTCTGGAAGGGCGCGTGGCCGCCTGTGTGGCCGCAGGGATTGCCAAAGAGCGGCTGACGGTCGATCCCGGTTTCGGCTTCGGCAAGACGGTGGAACACAACTTTGCGCTGCTGCGCGAACTGGCGGTGTTTGATGGAATGGGGGTGCCGGTACTGGCCGGGCTGTCGCGCAAGTCAATGCTGGGTGCCGTGACCGGCCGCGAAAACGGCAGCGCACGCATGCCGGCCAGCGTGGCGGCGGCGGTATTGGCCGTGGAGCGGGGTGCGGCCATCGTGCGTGTGCATGACGTGGCGGCGACGCGGGATGCGCTGGCCGTTTTGGCTGCCATACAAGATTGACCGAGGGAGATAATAAGAAATGAGCAGAAAATATTTTGGTACCGATGGGGTGCGCGGGCGCGTCGGCCAGTCGCCGATTACGCCGGATTTTGCGCTGCGCCTCGGCTTCGCGGCCGGTGAAACGCTGGTGGCGCATGCGAAATCATCGGGCCATACGAAGGACGGCGAACGTCCGGCGGTGCTGATCGGCAAGGACACGCGCATCTCCGGCTATATGCTCGAAGCGGCCCTGGAATCCGGCTTTGCGGCGGCGGGTGTCGATGTGATGCTGTGCGGCCCGATACCGACGCCGGCGGTGGCTTACCTGACGCGCGCTTTGCGCCTGGCAGCGGGCGTGGTGATCTCCGCCTCGCACAATCCTTTCGACGACAATGGCATCAAGTTTTTCGCCGCCGGTGGCTACAAGCTGCCGGATGCGGTGGAGGCCGAGATCGAAGCGCGACTGGAACAGCCGATGGGTTGCCGCGCCTCCGCCGAACTGGGCAAGGCGCGGCGCGTTGACGATGCGGCGGGGCGCTACATCGAATTCTGCAAGAGCACGTTTCCGAACGAGCTGGATTTGCGCGGTCTCAAGCTGGTGGTCGATTGCGCGCATGGCGCGGCCTATCACGTGGCCCCCAAAGTGTTCCACGAGTTGGGTGCCGAGGTAATTGCTGTCGGTGCGGCACCGGATGGCCTCAACATCAATGCCGGTGTCGGGGCGACGGCGACCAAATTCATCCGCGAACAGGTCAAGCTGCATGGGGCCGACATGGGCCTCGCGCTCGATGGCGATGCCGACCGCCTGATGATGGTCGATGCCAGCGGGCGTCTGTTCGATGGGGACGAACTGCTCTACGTTATCGCGCGGCATCGTGCGGCGCTGCCCGGTGTGGTCGGCACACTGATGAGCAACCTCGGCTTTGAACAGGCGCTTGGGCGTCTCGGGGTCGGTTTCACCCGCGCCAAGGTGGGCGACCGCTACGTGCTCGAACTGATGCAGGAAAAGGGCTGGAGCCTCGGTGGCGAGAACTCCGGCCACATCATCTGCCTGGATCGCCATACCACCGGCGATGGCACGGTAGCCGCGTTGCAGGTGCTGGCCGCGCTGCGCGAAAAAGGCGAAACGCTGGCACAGGCCTGTGCCGATCTCACCATGTTTCCGCAAAAGCTCATCAACGTGCGCTTTGCCCAGCCCTTCGACTGGCGCGGCGATGCGGGCATTCAGGCGGCCCAGGCGGCGGCCGAGCAGGCACTCGGCGATGCAGGGCGGGTGTTGCTGCGTCCGTCCGGCACCGAGCCGCTGTTGCGCGTGATGGTCGAGGGACGTGATGAAGCCTTGGTACTGGCGCAAGCCGAGGCGATTGCGGCGGCGGTGCGTCAAGCGGCCGGGGTCTGAGCGCTTGCCGTCCCGCCACCGCCGACTTTTCTATTTGAGCAGCTTGTCCATGACCTTGCGAATGCTGATGTAGTGGCTGTCGTTGACCGGCACGTAGCGGATGGCTTCGATTTCATCCAGCAAGGGGCGCAGGCTGGGGGCGTTTTCCAGGAAGGCCAAGCGGATTTGCGCTTTCAAAGGTTCGCACAACTGACCACGCATGACAAAGGGGTCGAAGGGAATCTGCTCGGATTTCCATAGCGTCTGAATTTGTGCCGACTTGATTTTCGCCGTTTGCAGGGCATCCTCGAGTTGCGTCGAGGCGATGAAGGCGGCGTCGACGTCGCCTTTCAGCAAGGCATCAAGTGACTTGGTATGGCTGCCGGAAAAGATCACCGCGCCGAAATATTTTTCCAGCGGCATGCCAATCAGGGGCGTGAATTCCTCGCGCGGCAACAGCGAACCCGACGTACTGCCCGGATCGGTGAGCGCCAGCCGTTTGCCTTGCAAACTGTTGATGCTGGCGTACCTGCCTTGTTCCAGGGTAACGAGAAAGGCGTGGTAGTAGGGGCCGGTGACCTGAAAGGTGCCGCCGCGTTTCTCCTGGGTGGCAAAGGGTGTGATGCGGGGGTCTTCTTTTTTGGCCTGGACGTAGCCGGCCGGGCCCAGCTTGGCGATATCGATGTTGGCCGACAGGAGTCCTTCGACGACCGAAGCGTAGGAACTGGGGCGTACAACGATGACGGGGCGTCCAGTGAGTGCTTCGAGGCGATCAAAGAGCGGTTGATGGTGGCGGAGATCCCGCTCCACGTTGCCGACGGGCACCAGTGAAAAGCGCAACTCGTGGGGATTCTCGCACTTGCCGGTGGCCAGCACCGGGCTGCTGTGCGTGGCCAACAGGGAAATCGCGCAGGTGAGCAGGGGGATGAGCTTGCGGGGCATGCAGAATGTTTTCATAGGTCCTTGCCGAGAATGCATTGTTGGGTGAGGAGGGGCGGGATTTCATTGGCGGGAAGCGGACGCGAGAACAGGTAGCCTTGGGCCTGGTCGCAACCGGAGGCGCGCAGGTGGGCCAGTTGCTCCCGTGTTTCCACGCCTTCGGCAATCGCCAGCAGGTGCAGGTTGTGGGCCAGCGAGATGGTGCTGCTGACGATGGTGGCATCGTTGAGGTCGTTGCGGATGTCCGTGATGAAGGATCGGTCGATCTTGAGGTGCTTGACCGGCAGGGCACGTAAATGGCTGAGTCCGGAAAACCCGGTGCCGAAATCGTCGATGGCGAGATGAATGCCCAGCCCGTCGAGACGACGCAGCTGTTCAACCAAGCCGTCATCGGAGTCGATCAGCCCGGTTTCGGTAATCTCGATTTCGATATGGCGCGGTGCCAGGCCATGCGCGGCCAGTGCGCTGCTCAGGTAATCGTAGAGTTGCGCACTCCGCAACTGGCGCGGCGACACATTGATTGCGACCGGCACCATGGGGATGCCGGCGCGCTGCCAGCTTTCCAGTTGCGCGCAGACGCTGTCGATGACATATTCACCGAGTTCGAGGATCAGGCTGTTTTCTTCCGCAAGCGGCACAAAGTCGGCCGGCGAGACATCGCCGAGTTGCGGCGAATGCCAGCGGGCTAAAGCTTCTAGCCCTGTTATGCTGAAATCCCTGAGCGAGACCTTCGGCTGATAATGCATCGTGATTTCGTGATGCTTCAAGGCCAGCGGCAAGGCGGCCTGAATCTGGTTCTTCATGTCGTTGCGACGATTCAGGCTGGAGTCGGCGAAGACATAGGTGGCGCGCCCCCGGGACTTGGCCTGATACATTGCCCCATCGGCCTGACGCACCAGTTGTTCGATGCTGCTGGCGTCATCCGGGTAGAGGGCGATGCCGATACTGGGGGTGACGAACAGTTCGTCGGCGACGATGCCAGTGAATGGGCAATGCAGGCTTTCGACAATCTTGCCGGCGATGGCGGCGGCGTCGTGGCTGCCGTGCAGGTCGCCCACCAGTGCCACGAATTCGTCCCCGCCAAGCCGCGCCACCATGTCGGTCTGGCGCACGCAGGCCTGCAGCCGCTGGGCCACTTCGATCAGGATCTGGTCGCCCGCCTTGTGGCCGTGCGTGTCGTTGATCGGTTTGAAACGGTCGAGGTCGATGAACATCACGGCAAAGCGGCCGCGCACGCGCTGCGCTCGGGCGATGTAGCGTTCGGCAATTTCGGCAAACAGCATGCGGTTGGCCAGGCCGGTGAGCTTGTCGTGCGTGGCCAGCTTGTAGGCGGCCTGTTTTTCCTCCTCCAACTGAGCGATCAGCCGGGCGTTCTCCTCCTGCGAACGGGCAAGATGGGTCATGAGCTGGCGTTTGCGGCGCGCGGCGCCGATCCAGCGCAAGGTGAACAGCACCATCAGCAGCGTCAGTCCCAGTGTCGTCAGCCAGTAGCCGCGCTGGGTCGCCTGGTTTTGCAGCAACACGTCGTAGCGGGTACGACTGACCAGGACGGCGAGCGGCGTGTCGATCACGCGTCGAAAGGCATACAGGCGATCATGGGCGCCTTTGACCTGTTCGATGACGGTGCCGGCCGGTTCGGCAAATGCGCGCCGGTAACGTTCGGTCCCGGCAATCGTTTCGACGAAGTCGAGACGTCCCTGATGCATGCGCAGGATTTCCCGCCCGCTGTCGTCGACCAGGACGATTTCCCCGCTTCTACCCAGCGCCATGTTGTCGAAGCGGCGGGGAAAACTGCCCAGGTCGACGAGGGCAATCATGAATCCGGCGGTCGAGGCAGTGGGCCGCGACGGGCTATAGATCACGGGCAGGCTCCAGGCCTGGGTCAGGGCTTCGGGCGGCACATTGTTGCCAATGGTGATGTCCTCCGCCGTGGTATTGCGATGCTGCCTGGCATAGGCTTTTGCCATGTCGCGCAGCCAGGGTTCCGGCTGTGCGCCCGTGGTATAGATCGGGCGGCCCTGGGCGTCGAACTGCATCAGGCGCAGAAACGAGGGATCGCGTCCCTTGGCGCTGCGGATCAGTTGGCGGTTAACTTCCGGCGACGTGCCCATGGTCAGCGTATGACCATAAAAGCGCAGTCGGTCCAGCATCTGCTCGGTATGGTTGGCCATGGCAACGGCGACATTCTGGTGATTGACCAGCGCCTCCTGGATCACCAGTTGATCGTCGTGCGCCGCGCGCTCATACATCATCGACCAGAGTGTCGCCATGACGGCCGTAAACAAAGCCAGCGGCCACCAGTTGGCGTCGGCAATCGACGATAGGCGCTTGAGAAACCGGGAGGTCGGCATGACGGTGGCAGGCGTTGGTTAGAACCTCACTCTAGCGATAGCGGATTGCACCTTTGTTTCACTTGGTATCTGTGCCGTCCTGTCAGTGCCGACATTCTTGACTGTCATCAACTATTCATAATCAGCGCCTACAGTCGCGAGCTTCCCAATCGGAGACCGAGACCAACATGCCCGCTACTTCACGCATTTCCTTGACGACCCTTGCCGTATCCGCTGCCTGCCTTTTGGGCGCGACGCCGCTGCTGGCCGCCCCGCCGGCGGTCAAAGTGGATTTCACGGCCACCCCGGCGCCGACGAGCGGCGATGCGCTGCTCAAGACCTATACGAGCTCGGTCGCCAAGGTGACCTTTGCCGACGGCAAGACGCGCGACTATCCGCTGTCTTACGTTTCGCTATTCAAGAACACCGACAGGATCGCCACGGTGAAAGGCAAGAAATATGCTGCCGCGCAAATCTTCGACAAGGACATGAATCCGGTCCTTGAACCGAAGGGCGATCCGGCCATCGCCGAAACGGCCGACGCCAACAGCCTGCTCAAGATAGGCGACAAGCTGTATCTGGTGAATCACTGGGAATACGATGACGTGCTGGCCGACGGCCAGACGGCCAACAAGGCGAAGGACTGGTACAGCCGCATGCCGATGAACATGAGCCTGTCCGAAATCGCGCAGGGCAAGGATGGCAAGCTGAAGGTCAAGGCACAGCGACCGATCGACTTCTCGTCGGTTAACGGTACGTGGATTCTCTGTTTTGGTTCGCAGACGCCGTGGAACACGCATCTCGGCGGCGAGGAGGATTACGATCTTTACTTTGTACCGGGCGAAAAGGCCTTCAAGACGACGCAGGCTGGCCTCAAGGCAATGAACGAGGTCTACTTCCGTGGCAAGCAGCAGGCGAATCCCTACCACTACGGCTATCCGATCGAGGTGGCGGTGAAGGATGACGGTGGCACCGAGATCGTCAAGCACTACCAGATGGGCCGAGGTACTTGGGAACTGGCGATTTTCGCCAACGACGGCCGCACGGCTTTCTACGGCGACGACGGTGCCTACGCCGGCTTGTTCATGTTCGTTGCGAACAAGGCCAACTTGCCGAAGGCCGGCGGCACACTCTACGCGGCCAAGTGGCAGCAGACCTCGCCGGACGGTAGCGACGGCGGCACGGCCGATTTCAAGTGGGTCAAGCTCGGTTCGTCGCACTACAACGAGGTCAAGGCACTGATCGACAAGGGCGTCAAGATCGACGATATCTTCGAATTTTCGCTGACGGAAAAGCCCGGCTTCGTGCCGACGCGCGCTGGTTCGGCGGAGACGATCTGGCTCAAGCTCAAGCCGGGCATGGAAACGGCAGCAGCCTTCCTGGAGACGCGCCGCTATGCCGCCTATCTCGGTGCCACCACCGAATTCACCAAGGGCGAGGGCGTCGCGATCAACCATGTCGACATGAAGCTCTACTACGCGATGAGCTACATCCAAAGCTCGATGAAGGCCAAGGACGGCGGTCCGACCGACGATATCCGCCTCAAGGAAAACAACGCCGGCGCGACCTAC
Source organism: Rhodocyclaceae bacterium (assembly GCA_030824115.1). GTDB lineage: Bacteria > Pseudomonadota > Gammaproteobacteria > Burkholderiales > Rhodocyclaceae > Sulfuricystis. Next base: position 7,155 of record JAVBYI010000020.1, read on the forward strand.
ACCTTTGATCTGGCGAGCCAGCAGATGGATACGGCCGGACAGCCGATTGCCTCCGATTTCGTGCCGGTGCGGGCCTATGTCGAACCGGCGCTGCTGGGCAAGCCGATCAAGGCCGATGCGTTGGGCAACACCGCCGATCCCGAGTTTGTCGCCAATACCGACAACGTGTTCTTCTCCGAGAAGATGCGCACGCTGTTCATCGGTGAAGATTCGGGCACGCACCAGAACAACTATGTCTGGGCCTACCACGTCGATAGCAAGAAGCTGACGCGCATCCTGTCGCTCGCCGCCGGTGCCGAGTCGACCGGCTTGCAGGTCGTGGACAACCTGAACGGCCACGCCTACATCATGAGCAACAACCAGCACCAGGGTGACTGGCTCAAGAGCACGCCGAAGGATCTGAAGGAACAAATGGAAAAACGTGCCGGCGAGTTATATGGCAAGAACCGTCACGGGGTGAATAACTTCCGTCTGGAGGCGCATGTTGGCTATATCGGTGGTCTTCCCGCCTTCAAGTAAATGGGTTCTGCTGCTGCTCTGGGCGATGGCCCAGAGCGTGCAGGCTGGCGGTTACCCGGTGCCGCTACGTGGTCAGACCTTCGACCGCGCGCAATTTCCCAATCCGCATGCGCATATTCCGGCGCAGTGCTACATCGAGACGAGTGGCGGCACGCAGAACGCCTGCCTGTTTTGTCATACCGACGGGGTGTGGCAAGCGAAACTCGGCAACAACAATCCGCAGGCCGGTGCCAATCCGAACGTCGGCAACCTGCAGGCCGAATATGCCTTCGGTTCGTTCAACCTGCCATTCACGCCGAATGCCAGCATCAACCCGTGGCGCAACACGCTGAAGCCGGAAGAGCTGTACGCGGCGGTGCTGTCCCTGGGCGAACATCCCGGGCGCTGGGACATGACGCAATGGATTCGTCAGGACAACTGGCGCGCCGCCTTTGCCAAGCGGCCAAAGAAAACCGCCGGCTGGGATACGGGTGTTGAACATCCCTTCCGTCTGTTTCCTGCCTTGAATTCGGCTGATCTGCCGGCGCGGGCCGACGGCTTCGTGCGCTCGGCGACGCACGGAATCTGGCGCGATAGCCATGGCTGGCATACCGGCTGGCGCGCCATCAACTTCATGCCCTATGGCATCTTCACGCCGCATGCCGGCAGCGTGTCGGGTATCTACCTTCGCCTGCCGGTCGTCTTCATGAAGAATGATCGGAACCGCTTCGATCTGGCGACCTATCGCGCCAACCTCGACCTGCTCGAACGCCATATCCAGGACCGTTTGCGCCCTGATGATCCGCCGCATTACCTCGGCGCGGCCCGCAAGATCGAACGGGTGCGCGGCCAGTATCCGCTCGATACCGAGTTTGCTCATCCGCTGCACTATGTCGATGTGGCGAAAGATGGCACGCGGGCGACGCGCGTCAAGGAAGTGCGCTGGATGATCAAGCGTCAGCCGTGGGCTGACGAGGAATTCAATCTCGGTCTCAAGGAGGAGTCGGCGCCAGTGGTGGCTCATCCGCAACAGGGCTGGATCGAGAATGGCACCGGCTGGCTGCTGGCCGGCTGGATCGAGGATGCCAAGGGCGCATTGCGGCCGCAAACGCCGTCGGAACTGGTGCAGTGCGTGGGTTGCCACTCGGGCAGCGTGCGCCAGTCGGAGCAGGGGCGCTATCCGGTGTTTACGTCCGGCACGGGCAATACCATCGACAGTACCTGGAGCTTCCCGCGCAAGTTTGCCGGCGACGCGGGCTGGCGCGAGATGGATTATCTGGGCTACCTGGCGGCGACGAAAACACTGTCTACACCCGAGCCGAAGAATCGTGGCCATGGCAAAGGCGAGTTCGCTTTCTTCCTCGATCATGTCGTCGGCGCCTCGCTCTACGGCGACATGCCGGCCTCGCTCGAAACCTTCTTCGTGCGCGAAATTGCGGGCTGGCCCCGGCTGGACGATCATGTGAAGCGCGGCGATGTCGACGGCCTGATTGCGGCGCAGGAGAAACGCCAGCAACTGATGCGCGTCTTTATCGCGCGGAACGGCCATCTCGATGCACAAGGGAAAATTCGTACCGAACTGTTCGTGCCGCCGGAATCCGAAGCGCTGGCAGGCGCACGGCGCTATCGTCAGGCGGTGGCGACGCAAAGCTACGACTTTGGCAAGGACGTGTTTGCCGCGACGCCCTTTACGTTGCGCTACTTCCGCCGTGCCAAGGATGGCTTCACGCATCAGGATGGTCGACCTTATGCCATCGGCGAAGTGATTACGGACCGGCCGGTAAATGACAACGTGGGCGACTTGACCTACGGTATCGGTATTGTCCCCACGCTGATTGATGCAAAGACCGGCATACCGGACTTTATTCCCTTGCTGAAACAGAGGCCGTGAAACGAGCTTGTAACAATAGTTGATGAGAATTGACGGGCTGTCCTGTACCCAATCTTTCCTACTGGAGATTCCTATGCGTTCATTGTTCGTCATCGCTGCTGTTGCCCTTCTGTCCGCCTGCGCCAGCCAGACTCCCGCGCCAGCCCCTGCCAAAGCCGAAGCCGCTCCTGCCCCTGCTGCCAAGAAGGCCCCGCAGTGCTGGAATGGCGATGTCAGCGCGTTCCAGAATGTCGGCACCAAGGCGACGATTTCAGGCGTTGCAGTCGAGTGCAAGCCGACCAGCGATGGCAAGGCGGCCCAGTGGATGGGTGCCAAGCACTGATCGACGGATGGAAAACCAAAAAGCCGCACAGCGATGTGCGGCTTTTTTATTGCCGTCCCGCCAGCGCCGATATTTCAGGTAAGGCGGTACATCTTGTGGAAGTTGGCGGTGGTCAGCACCTGCCGGACGAAGGGCTGGCAGCCCTGGATGACGATTTCGGGTGAGGCTTCCTTGACCTCGCCTTGCAGTAGTAACAGCATGCCCAGACCGGAACTGTCGATGTAATCGACCTGGCGCATGTCCAGGGTGAGCCGCTGGCAGTCGCCCTCGCCAAGCAGTTTGCGATAGGCTTGCCGAAAGCTGACGTGCGCATGCATGTCGAAGGCGCCTTCGAGCCGCAGGGTCACTTGATCGCCATTACGCACGATATCCGTTTTCATGAGCGGGATTCCGGTTAAAAGAGTTCGGGGCCGGTCGCGGTCGCCAGTTGCGGCGTGGCGCGCACATGCGCACTTTCGCGCTGCTGAAATTCCTCCAGCAGGGTGGCGATGGTTTGGCCGCCCAACTCGATCTGGCTTTCGCGCAGGTTGAGATGCTCGGCAATGTCGGCAAAGGCGCTGGCTTTGTCGGTCTGCGAATGTTCGATGCGCTCGATCATCTGGCGGACGACATCCTGGTATTGAACGCTGCCGAGCATGGCGGTGATGCGTTGCGCCAGTGCCTGATTGATGTCCGATGCGGTGGCGATGCGTGCCTGCAGCTCCTGGTGGCGCTGGCGTGCGTCGGCCTGCAAGGCGGCGAGCGCATCGACCAGGTGAATGGCATTTTCCAGGTCGCGGGTGTTTTCATCCTTGAGGTCGTCCTTGAATGCCAGGGAGACGCTCTGTTGGGCCTTCTCGATCACCTGCCAGACCAGATTGGCCGCATCGGTCGAACTGGCGGCCAGTTTGCGCACTTCGTCGGCTACCACCGCAAAACCGCGCCCCTGTTCGCCGGCGCGCGCCGCTTCAATCGCCGCGTTAAGGGCGAGCAGGTTGGTCTGCGCGCTGATCTGCTTGATGACGTCGACCAGTTTGCCGAGCGCCCCCACATCGTCAATGATGTGCATGAACTGCTCGCGTTCGGCGCGAATCCGCGCCGGCAGGCTGCCGATAAAGCGGCTGATTTCTTCCATCGCCGCTGCTGTGGCATCGGCGTCATGCGGTGCAAGGGCCTCACTGGTGAGCAAGTCCACCAGGCGCTGGCATTCGGCATCGAGGTCGATCAACTGTTCGACGATCGAGGTCGCGGAGTGCTCCGTGAATTGGATGATCTCGACATGCTGGGCGGAGAACGCGGCATCGAGTTCGCGTGCCTGTTGCAAGGCCGCAGCGGTTTCGCGGCACTTGCCATGCAGCATATCGCGTTCGCATTGCAGCAGCGAGACATAGGCAAGGCTGGAGAGGAAGGTCGTGTCGATGCCGCGCCACTTGCCCAAACGGATGCGCGTGAGCAGCAGGTAGGACGCTATGCCGGCGCCGATCACGGTGACGGCGACAAAGAGCGCATCAAATAGCGTGGGGGATAGCGCGAACTGGGCGGAAAGGCTGCCGCGCCATGCGGTGCTGACCCAGTGCAACAGGCCTGAAGCGAGTGCGATCAGGAACAGAAACAGCGTGAAGAAGCGGCGCAGTCGGCGCGGTGTCTTGTAGGCATCGCGGTTCCACGATCTTTCCAGTTCAAGGGGCATAGGGTGGGTCGTCAGAGTTGCAGTCAGCAGCCTCTGGATGCTAGGTGCGTAACGTGACAAAAACATTTACCAATTATGTTGATAGGGTCATCAGATTGTCACCAAAAGGTCATCGACGACGCCTAGCCTTCACGTTCGCATTTGTTTATCAGTAAAAACACAATGAAAATTCTGATCGTCGAACATGATGAACAGCAGCGTGAGCAGATGGCGAGGGCGCTGGAAGCGGATGGCCATGATTTGCTGTATGCCTGCTGTTGCAGCGATGCGCTGAAGAAGTTTGCCAAGGCTGAGCCGGACCTGGTCTTGATGGATATTGCGCTGGCCGATGGGGATGGCTATCAGTGCACCCAGCGCATTCGTGCCCTGGGGGGAGAGCGGTTTGCACCGGTGATCCTGTCCACCTCGATCGACGATCACATGTCGCTCAAGCGCTTCCTTGATTGTGGGGCGGCCGATTTCATCGATGAGCCGAGCGATGCGCTGGTGCTGCGGGCGAAAATCAGCGGCCACGCCCAGACGCATGCGTTGTATCGGCATCTGGAAGGCATGCGCGAGAAATTTCATCAGGAGGTGAAATTCGCCAAGCACATGTTCGATGCCGTGCTGGGCCGCAGTCCGGCTGCCATGCCCGGTTTGCAGCAATGGATGATCACGGCCGGCCACTTTTGCGGCGACATGATGATTCATGAAGAGACGCCGGATGGCCGCCTCAATATCATGCTCGGCGACTTCACCGGCCATGGACTGGCGGCGGCGGTCGGGGCCTTGCCGGCGTCGGATGCCTTTTTCGCCATGAGCCGCAAGGGACTGCCGCTGGGGGAGATTGCCGAGGAAATCAACAACAAGCTGCATCGCCTGCTGCCCACCGGCCACTTCTGTGCAGCGACGCTGGTTTCGCTGGATGTGTCCGGGCGGCAACTTGAAGCCTGGATCGGCGGTCAGCCCCCGTTGCTGCTGATCGACAATGCCCATCAGGTGGCTGCACAACTGATTTCAGCCCACTATCCACTGGGGGTGGTGGGTGGCAAGCGTTTCGATGCCGCAACTCATAGCGTGTCCCTCGCGGAGTTCAGCCATCTGCTGTTGTACAGCGATGGCTTGCTGGAAGCGCGCAATGCCGATGGTGAAATGTTTGGCACAGCACGCCTGGAAAAGGCCATGAGCGGACGGGCACGCAAGTCCGGTTTGATGCAGGGCATCAAGAGCCGTCTGGTGGCTTTTCTGGATGGGCTGGAGCCGCATGACGACGTGTCTGTTCTGTCGGTTGAATTGCCGCCAGTTGCCTGATCGTTGTCTATGCAAAGCACTGCCAGTCTGTTGGTCGATAAAGAAGGGCTGATCCTGCAGGCCAGTCCGGCAGCAGAAAGGCTTTTTTTTGCCGAAGCCGGCGGGCTGATCGGCCGGCATTATGGTTTTTCGTATCGTCCGGGTGAAGCTGCGGACATTGAAATCCTGCAGCCAAACGGCGACAGGCTGACGGTTGCCACTCACGTTCATCTGGCTGAGTGGCATGACCAAGTGGCCTACCGGGTCGAGATCGATCCTGCCAGTCAAGCCCGTCCGCTGGTTGCCAAGTCGGGCAATGATTTGTTGCGTGCCCTGGTGGCATATTCGCCCTTGGCCATTATCGTCACCGACCTGTCCGGCTGCGTGACGCTATGGAACCATGCGGCGGTTCAGTTGCTCGGCCGTAGCGATGTCGAGATGCGCGGCCAGAAGCTGCCGGAAAACTGTGCCCAGGAAGAGGATTCCCTGCTGGGGCTGTTCAAGCGAGCGCTCGATGGTGAGACATTTCAGGGCTATGAGGTCAATGGCATGCAGGGGGAGTCGGATGCCCTGCTCGATGTGGAGGTCTGGGCGACGCGCATGAACAATGCACGGGGCCTGCCGGCCGGCGTGTTGCTGATGCTTGCCGATATCACCAGTCGCAAGAAGATCGAGGCGCATATCCGGCGTGTCATCGGTCACGACATGCTGACCGGTTTGCCGAATCGGCAGCAGTTCCGCAAGCAGTTGCAACGCCTGCTGCATCACAAGAAGCACCATGAAATGATGCCGGTGCTGGTCATGCAACTCGGCCTGGATCGCTTTCGTGCCATCAACAAGTCGCTGGGTCCCTATTTGGGGGATCAGTTGCTGCGCGATGTCAGCCGGCGTCTGGCGGAGTCGCTCTATGAGACCGACTTGCTGGCGCGCACGGGTGGCGATGAATTTTCCGTCCTGCTGCGCGGCACGCATCATATTCAGGATGGCGTCCGGGTCGCGGAACGTTTGCGCCAGCGTTTGGCCGAGCCTATCGTGCTGGGCGGGCAGGAGATTTTCGTGACGGCGAGCGTCGGGCTGGCGGTCGGGCCGGATGACGGTGCCGAAGCCGAGGATCTGATTCGTGCGGCCGACAGCGCCATGGCGCGGGCCAAGGAGCAGGGGGGTGATGCTTGCCAGTACTTCACCCCGGAACTTGACGCGCAGGCGCGCAACCGCCTGGTGCTGGAGAATGCCCTGCGTCATGCCATCGAACGCAACGAGTTGTTCCTCGAATACCAGCCGCAGGTCGATGTTGCCAGGCGCAGGATTGTCGGGGTCGAGGCCTTGTTGCGCTGGCGTCATCCTGACATGGGCCTGATTTCGCCCGCCAGCTTTATCCCGCTGGCGGAAAACAGCGGGCTGATCGAGCCCATCGGTCACTGGGTGCTGAATGAAGCCTGCCGCCAGTTGCATCAGTGGGATCGGGCCGGATTGCCGCCCTTGCGCATGGCGGTGAATGTATCGGCGCGGCAGTTTCGCGACAGCAAGTTTCGCGATCATGTCGTGACGGCGCTGACCTACAATCATTTGGCGCCTGAAAGACTGGAGCTCGAGCTCACCGAATCCATGCTGATGCGCAATACGCAGGAAGCCATCCGCATGCTGGAGCGCTTGAAGGCCCTGCGGGTGCATCTGGCCATCGACGATTTCGGGACGGGATTTTCCAGCATGTCCTATCTGGCGGAGTTTCCCATCGACACGCTGAAGATCGACCAGTCCTTCGTGCGCGGCCCGGATGGACAACTGCGCAATGGCCCGATCGTGCGCGCCATCTGTACGCTGGCAGCGGGTCTTGGTATGCGCACGATTGCGGAGGGGGTGGAGTCGCCCAATCAACTTGGACTGATTGCAAAGTACGGTTGCGACGAGGTGCAGGGGTTTCTGTTGGCCAAGCCGATGTTGCCGGACCACTTGGCCGATTTAATGCGCAGTCCCGAGTCGATCTGGCCTGGCTGACTTATCCCCAGCGAATCGCCACAGCCCCCAGTGCGACCAGCATCGCACCGGCAATGCGCCAGCGCCCCATGCGCTCCTTGAGCAGCCAGGCACCGAGGATGGCTGCGAAGATCACCGAGGTTTCGCGCAGGGCGGCGACGGCGGGGATGGTGGCGACGGTCATCGCCCATAGCACGATACCGTAGGAGCCGATGGTGAGGATTGAGCCGAGCAGCGACAATAACCAGCGCTGTTGCAGATGGATAAATGCGCCCCGTCCGCGTTGCCAGGCGAGCAGGACGAGGATCAGGCCGGCATTCAGGAAGAACAGCCACATCGTATAAGCCACGGCATGCCCCGAGTGGCGTGCGCCGATGCCGTCGAGCATCGTATAGAGCGCAATGACGCCGGCTGTGGCGAAGCCGTAGCCGAGCCCGGTGCGGCTGACGCCGCCGCGCCGGATGCCGATGCCAACCGGCAGGGCGATGCCGGCCGCGACCAGGGCAATGCCCAGCATCAGTCCTGGCGTGACCGTGTCGCCGGCCAACGGCGCGACCAGCGCCACCATGACGGGTGCCGAGCCGCGCATCAGCGGATAGGCAATCGACAGGTCGGCATGTTTGTAGGCTTGCATCAACAGCAGGTAGTAGCCCACGTGGATGAAGGTTGTCGCCGCCAGCCAGGGCCAACTGGCCGGGGCGGGGGTGGGCAGCCAGGGCAGGGTACAGGCGGCCACAAGGCCGCCGGCGAGCACGACGCCGGTGAAGTCGAGAAAGCGGTCTTCGCTGGCTTTGACGATAAAGTTCCAGCCGGCGTGCATGGCCGCCGACAGCAATACCAGCAGGGCAACGGAAGTGGAAATCACGCTGCCGGCCAGGGCAGCGAGTACGTTTTGACGTTGGTAAAACTCTTCATCGCCTCCAGTACGCCTTCCTTGTAGCCGAGGCCGGAATCCTTGATGCCGCCGAATGGCGTGAGTTCGAGGCGATAGCCCGGCACCTCGCGCACATTGACGCTGCCGACGTGCAGTTCATTGACACAACGCGTGATGACGTCGAGGCGGTTGGTGCACAAGCCCGAGGAGAGACCGTAAGCCGTGCCATTGACGATGGCGATGGCTTCGTCGAGCGTCTTGAAACGGATCACCGGCGAGACCGGGCCGAAGGTTTCTTCCTTGACCAGCGTCATCCCGGGACGCACATGGTCGAGGACGGTAGGGGAATACAGCGCACCGCGCCGCTCGTTACCGAGCAGGAGCTTTGCGCCCTGGGCTACGGCTTCATTGACGCGGGCTTCGAACAGCCTGGCGGCAGCTTCGTCGATGACGGTGCCCATGTCCATGCTTTCGTCGATCGGGTTGCCGTACTGCCAGCGCCGACTTTTCTCCAATAGCAGTTCGACGAAGCGGTTAGCCACGCTGTCCTGCACGATCATGCGCTTGACGGCAGTGCAGCGCTGGCCGGAGTTCTTGTAGGAACCGGCGACGGCAAGGTTGGCGGCTTCTTCGAGATCGGCATCGTCCATGACGATCAACGGGTCGTTACCGCCCAGTTCCAGCACCGTGCGGCGATAACCGATTTTCGCGGCGATGTATTTGCCGATCGGCGCGCCGCCGGTGAAGGTGACCAGATCGACATTCGGGTTGGTCAGCATTTCGTCGGCAATCTCGGCCGGATCGCCGGTGATGACCTGGAACATGGCGGGCGGCAGGCCGGCTTCGTAAAGGATGTCGGCCAGCAGCAGCGCGGAGAACGGCACTTTTTCCGAGGGCTTCAAGACCATGCGGTTGTTGGTGGCAATGGCCGGCACGATCTTGTGGGCCACCTGGTTCATCGGGTGATTGAATGGCGTAATCGCCGAGATGACGCCCATGAGTGGATCGCGCTGCGTATACACACGGCGTGCCCGGCCGTGCGGCGTGATGTCGCAACTGAAGATCTGGCCGTCGTCGTCGAGCGCGGCATTGGCGCCGAATACCAACACGTCGCGCACGCGGCCGGCCTCGTAGCGGCTGTCTTTCTTGCACAGGCCGGCTTCGTCGGTGATCAGGTCGCTGATTTCCTCGGCGCGGGCAACGACGATGTCGGCAGCCTTGAGCAGAATGCGGTGACGCTCGTAACGGGTCAGCGTCGGTCGGTAGGCGCGCGCAATCCCGAAGGCACGGCGTACATCCTCGACCGTTGCCTTGGGCACCGTGCCGATGCAGCCGTCGGTGTAGGGGTTGAAAACCTCGATGACACGGTCTCGGGTGACACGTTCGCCGCCGATGCGCAGTGCTTCCCGGCGAAAGCTGAATGTTGCATTCATGTTTTCTTCATCCCTTTGCAATATTGGCAGACAACAATCGCTGGCTGAACTGGCTCGACATGATGCCAACCAAATGTTGCAGCTTTATATCCGCCCACCTACTTAGCGATGCGCTCATGAATCCGGTTATCGAGATATTCCATCTCCACAAGGCTTTTCCGTGCTGCAAGGCGCTGGACGATGTCTCGCTGTCGATTGGCGAGGGCGAGATGGTGGCCTTGATTGGCGCTTCCGGCTCGGGCAAGTCCACGCTGCTACGTCATCTCTCGGGATTTGTCGTGGCGGATCAGGGCGAGGTGAGGGTCAGCGGCAATACGATTCAAAAAGACGGCCGTGTGGTGGCGAATATCCGCCGTCTGCGTGCCCAGATCGGGTTTGTTTTCCAACAGTTCAATCTGGTGGGGCGCCTGTCGGTCATGACCAATGTCCTGACGGGACTGCTGTATCGCACCAGCCTGTTCCGCTCCTTGTTGATGCGCTTTTCAACGCCGGAGCGTCAGCAGGCGCTGGAAGCGCTGGCGGCGGTGGGCATCGAGCAGTTTGCCTGGCAGCGTGCCGCCACCCTGTCGGGCGGCCAGCAGCAGCGTGCGGCGCTGGCGCGTTGTCTGGTGCAAAAGGCGAAGATCGTGCTGGCCGACGAACCGATTGCTTCGCTCGATCCAGAATCGGCGCGCAATGTTATGGAACTCCTGGCGCAGATGAATCGCGAGCGGGGCGTCACCGTCGTGGTGTCGCTGCACCAAGTCGAGTTTGCCATCAAGTATTGCCCGCGCACTGTGGCCTTGCATCGCGGCAAGGTGGTTTATGACGGCCCATCCTCCGCATTGACGCCGCAGTTGCTGGGCGAGCTGTATGGCGCCGATGTCGAGGAACTGTTCGACATGATGCTCGACAGCCCGAGCCTGAAGATGCACGCCGACAAGAACGCGAACGCCCTGCTGGCGGCTTGTTGAGATTCCCGATTGACCCCATCACTATTTACCCCAAAGGAGAACCCATGTTTCGTTCGATGAAAGCTTTGCTGGCCGTTGCGGCCATTACCCTGGGCGGCATCGCCCATGCTCAAGAAGTAAAAGAGCTTAATTTCGGCATTATCGCCACCGAGAAGGCGGGTGCCCTCAAGCAGATGTGGGAGCCCTTCCTGGAGGATATGAGCAAGGCGACGGGCGTCAAAGTCAACGGGTTTTACGCGACAGACTACGCCGGCATCATCGAGGCGCAGCGCTTCAACAAGGTACAGATCGCCTGGTATGGCAACAAGTCGGCGATCGAGGCGGTTGACCGTGCGAGTAGCGAGGTGTTTGCCCAGATGATTGATCTGGATGGCACGCCCGGCTACTACTCCTACCTCATCACCCACAAGGACAGCGGTATCACTTCGCTCGACCAGGTGCTGAAGAACGGCAAGGACATGACATTTGGCATTGGCGATCCTTCCTCCACTTCCGGTACGCTGGTGCCTTCCTACTACGTGTTCACGCTCAACAACCTCGATCCCAAAACGCATTTCAAGGTGATGCGTTCGTCGAACCATGAAGGCAACTTCCTGGCCGTGCTGAACAAGCAGGTCGATGTGGCGACCAGCAACAGCGAGATGACGCAAAAGATGAAGGAGAAGGCGCCCGAGAAGCTTGAGCAGATCCGCATTCTCTGGACTTCACCGTTGATCCCGCGCGATCCATTCGTCTATCGCAAAGATTTGCCTGCCGATCTCAAGAAGAAGATTCAGGATTTCTTTGTCGCCTATGGCAAGGATGCGCGCGAGAAGGAAAACCTCAAGAACATGTATCGCCTGGCCGGCTTCAAGGCTTCGACCGATGCCCAACTGCTGCCGATTCGCCAACTCGAACTGTTTAAGGATCGCAAGAAGTATGAGATCGACGCCAACATGAGCGAAGCCGACAAGAAGGCCAAGCTGGCCGAGATCGATGCCAAGCTGGCCGATCTGGCCAAACAGATGAAGTAATCCTGTTGTTCCCCCTTGACGGGCGGCGGCTGCCGTCCGTCTTTTTTTGGTATTGGGTAATCCGCAATGATGAAAACGGCGCCAACTGTTCGCGATGTGCCGCTGCGTCCCCCGTCCTCGAATCTGACGACGACGCTGGCATGGGGCTTTCTGTTCATTGCCCTGATCTGGTCGTGGGAGGGCGCGGACATGCGTCCGCTCGACCTGTGGAAAGACTCCGGCAACATGGGCACCTTCGCCCGCGAATTCTTTCCGCCGGACTTCCATGAATGGCGCATCTACCTGGAAGAGATGATCATCACGGTGCATATCGCGATCTGGGGCACCGTGCTGGCCATCATCTGCGCGATCCCGTTTGGCTTGATGTCTGCCGAGAACCTTGTGCCCAGTTGGGTCTATCAGCCGGTGCGCCGCCTCATGGACGCCTGCCGGGCGATCAACGAGATGGTATTTGCCATGCTGTTCATCGTTGCGGTCGGCCTCGGGCCATTTGCCGGCGTGCTCGCCCTCTGGGTGCATACCACCGGCGTGCTCGCCAAATTGTTTGCCGAAGCGGTCGAGGCGATTGATCCGCGTCCTGTTGAAGGCGTGCGTGCGACCGGCGCCAATCCGCTGGAGGAAATTCTTTACGGCGTGATTCCGCAGGTGTTGCCGCTATGGATTTCCTACTCCCTCTATCGCTTCGAGTCCAACGTGCGTTCCGCTTCGGTGCTCGGCATTGTCGGCGCCGGTGGCATTGGCGTCATCCTGCATGAGGCGATTCGCGGCTTTGAGTATGCGCAAACCGCCGCCGTGCTGATCATCATCATCGTTTCCGTCACCCTTCTTGACCTTGCCTCGGCGCGCATTCGCCAGTGGGCTATCTGATCGACCATGAAAACAATTCACCTGAATGGCATTACCTATCGCTGGCTGCGCCAGCCGGTCGTCGTCGTCTGCATCGATGGCGGCGATCCCGCGTATATCGAGCAAGGCATCAAGGACGGCATCATCCCCAACATTGCGCGCTTCATGCGCACGGGCTTTTCCGCCATTGCCGATGGCACGGTGCCGAGCTTCACCTGCCCTAACAACATGTCGCTGATTACCGGTTCGCCGCCGGCAGTGCATGGCATTTCCGGCAACTACTACCTGAACGATGCCGGCGAGGCCGTGGTGATGACCGGCCCCGAGCTGCTGCGCAGCCGCACCATCCTGGCCGAATTTGCCGATGCCGGGGCGAAGGTCGTGTCGATCACAGCCAAGGACAAGTTGAGAAAACAGTTGGGCAAGGATCTCGACCTGACGCACGGCAATATCAGCTTTTCGTCCGAGTTTGCGGATCGTTGCACGCTGGCCGAAAACGGCATCGAGAACGTGCTGGCACTGGTCGGCATGCCGCAGCCGGATATGTATTCGATGGACCTGTCGCTGTTCGTTCTTGAGGCCGGCATCAAGCTGCTCGAACGCGAACACCGCGATTTGATGTTCCTCTCGCTGACCGATTACATCCAGCACAAGCATGCGCCGGGCGATGCGGTGGCGAACGAGTTCTATCGGCGCATCGACGATTGCTTCGGCCGTCTCGAAGCACTCGGTGCTGTCGTGGCGCTGACGGCCGACCATGGCATGAACGACAAGTCCACAGCCGAAGGGCAGCCCAAGGTGATCTTCCTGCAGGACATTCTCGACCGCGAGTTCGGTGCGGGCGATACCAAGGTGATCTGCCCGATTACCGATGCCTTCGTTAAACATCACGGGGCGCTGGGCGGTTTCGTGCGTGTCTGGTGCCGTGGCGGCAGGGCGACGCCTGCGGCCATCATTGCCTTGATCAAGGATCTGCCGGGTATCGCCATGGCGCTTACCAAGGAAGCCGTTTGCCGTCAGTTCCGCTTGCCGCCAGACCGCGAGGGCGATGTGGCGGTGATTGGCGATAGCGGTACCGTCATCGGCGCGGCGGCGGCCGAGCATGACCTGTCGAACCTGGCGGATGCCCGGCTGCGCAGCCATGGCGCGGTGACCGAGGCGCGGGTGCCCTTCATCGTGAGCCGTCCTGTCAGCGCCGACTTTTCACAGCGTGCCGCCAAGGGACTCGATAGCTACCAGATCTTCGAGTACGCCATCAATGGCGCCATTTGATATGGGTGACATGCAGATTCCCCAAAGCGGCCGCTTGGCCATTTACGACGCGCCGAATGCGCCGTTTCGCCTGGAGTCTCACCCCATCAATGCGCCCGCAGCCGGCGAGGTGCTGGTGAAGATTCGCATGTCGACGATCTGTCGTTCCGACATCCATTCCTACCTGGGGCATCGCCCGAATCCCTGTCCCGGCGTACTGGGCCATGAAATCATCGGCGACATCGTGGCACTCGGTGCCGGGGTGACGCAGGACATGCGCGGCGATGCGCTGGCAGCGGGCGATCGCATCACCTGGAGCGAGTACTTCATTCCCGGCAGCAACTACTTCACCGAGGTGCTCGACCTGCCGCAGAAATCGCGCGGCGTGGATAAGTATGGTCACATGGCTGTCAGGACGGCGCCCCACCATCATGGCGGCTTCGGGGAATACTGCTACATCCTGCCGCATTCGTGGATTTTGCGCCTGCCGGATGAGCTGACCGACGAGGAGGGGACGCCGATCAACTGCGGCGTGGCGACCATGATTGCCGTAACCGAGGCGGCCAGCATCCGCATCGGCCAGGCCGTGGTGATTCAGGGCCTCGGCCTGCTCGGCCTGTATGGGGCGGCAATTGCCAAGGCGCGTGGCGCGCGCATCGTCATCGGGCTGGATACCGTGGCCGAGCGCCGCGAGCGTGCCGGTCAGTTTGGTGTCGATCAGGTGTTCGATCCGGGCATGGAACGGGAAGTCCTGCTGCGCGAGATTCGCGCGCTGTGCCGGCCGGAAGGCCCCGATGTGGTCATCGAGGTATGCGGCGTGCCGGAGGTCATTCCGCTCGGTATCGACCTGCTGCGCATCGGCGGCACCTATGTGCTGGGAGGCGTCGTCAATCCCGATGCGCGGGTCACGCTCGACGCCAACCTGTTGCTGAAGAAGATGCTGACCCTGCGCGGCGTGCATAACTATCACCCGCGCAACCTGATTGAGGCGCTCGATTTTGTGGCGGCCAACCGCACGCGCTATCCCTTCCATCAACTGGTGGATGGCAAATATCCGCTGGAACAGGTTAATGAGGCCATGGCCGATGCTGCGGCGCGGCGTGTCTTGCGTGCGGCTATCGTGCCCTGATCAAGGAGAATTTTGTATGACCGATCCGATCCTGCTCACCCCCGGCCCCCTGACGACAACGCGACGCACCAAGGAGGCGATGCTGCGTGACTGGGGTTCCTGGGATACCACCTTCAATGCCCTGACCGCCTCGGTCTGCCAGGACCTCGTCAAGCTGGTACACGCAGAAGACACGCATGTCTGCATTCCCTTGCAGGGCAGCGGCACGTTCTCGGTAGAGGCGGCCTTGGGGACGCTGGTGCCGAAAAACGGCAAGGTGCTGGTGCCGAACAATGGCGCCTATTGCCAGCGTATTGTGCGCATCCTCGGCTATCTTGGCCGCGAGGTAGTCGTGCTGGACTTTGCCGAGGATGAGGCGGTCGATCCGGAGCGGATCCACAGTGCCTTGTTGGCCGACTCGGCGATCACCCATGTAGCTCAGGTGCATTGCGAAACCGGCACCGGCATTCTCAATCCGCTCTCGGAGATTGCTACGGTGGTCGAGGCACATGGCCGGCGCCTGATCATCGATGCTATGAGTTCCTTTGCCGCCCTGCCGATCGATTTGCGCACGATGCCGGTGGATGCCCTGATCGCCGCTTCGGGCAAGTGCCTCGAAGGAGTGCCCGGCATGGGCTTTGTGATCGCGCGGCGCACGGCGCTGGAGGCGGTAGCCGGCAATTGTCATTCCCTGGCGATGGATTTGCACGATCAGTGGATCTACATGCAGAAGACCGGCCAGTGGCGCTTTACCCCGCCGACGCATGTGGTCGCAGCCCTGCGTTGTGCCCTCGATCAATACCTGGAAGAGGGGGGGCAACCCGCACGTCTGGCGCGCTATGCCGAGAACTGCGCCACGCTGGTCAGCGCCATGCGCCGCCTTGGATTCGCTACCTTCCTCGACGACACCGTGCAGGCGCCCATCATCATCACCTTCCATGCGCCTGCCGATCCGGCCTACGATTTTGCCGAGCTCTACCGTCGCGTGCGCGAGAAGGGCTTCATCCTCTATCCGGGCAAACTGACGACCGTGAATACCTTCCGGGTGGGCTGCATCGGTGCGATCGATGCCGATGCCATGCGGCGTGCGGTGGCCGCAATCGATGCCGCGCTGCGTGAAATGGGCGTAATGCGTTTTACCGCTTAGCGGGCAAGGGAGCAGATGCCGCCGCGAGTGCGATAGATGCCGTTTCACAAAAGTGATAAATTCCAGCTCCATGAAAAAAATTCTGGTCGCGAATCCCAAGGGCGGGGTCGGAAAGTCGACGTTGTCTACCAACCTTGCTGGCTGGTTCGCCAAAAATGGCAAACGCGTGATGCTTGGCGATACCGATCGTCAGCAGTCCTCGCGCGCCTGGCTCAGTATCCGTTCGCCGGCGCTCCCGTATGTGGCTTCATGGGATATTCAGTCCGGTCTGCCGGCCCGTCCGCCAAAGGATACGACGCATGTCGTCCTCGATACGCCGGCGGGCTTGCATGGCAAGAAGCTGACCCAGTTGCTGAAGATGGTCGATAACGTCATCGTGCCGCTCCAGCCTTCACTGTTCGACATCTTTGCGACCAGCGTCTTTCTTGATGAACTGGTGGCAACCAAGCAGTACCGCAAGGAAGGGATTCGGATCGCGGTGGTTGGCATGCGGGTCGATCAGCACACCCGTGCCTCAGGGGAACTGGAGCGCTTCCTGGAGAAAACCGGCTTGCCGGTAGTGGCGCATCTGCGCAATGCGCAGTCCTATGTTCAGGCCGCCGCGCATGGCATGACGATCTTCGATCTGCCGCCTTCGAAAGCAGAGCGCGACTGGGAACAGTGGGAACCTTTGCTGCGCTGGGTCGATCCGGTCTAGGCGCAGCGCTGCATTAGTCCGGTATGGCTGGCCACAGTTCCGTGGTGCCCAGCCCCGGAATGGGCTGGTGGTTGCTGATAAAACTTTCCAGTTCGGCGAGGAACAGCGGTTTGCTGATCAGGTATCCCTGAATCGTCTCGCAGCCGATGGACAGCAGAAACTTGAGCTGATCAACGGTTTCCACGCCCTCGGCGACAACGTTCATCCCCAGCTTGTGGGCGAGCAGCACGGTGATGTCGCAAATGTTGGCGGCATCGGGATTGCGTTCGATGTCGAGCACGAAGGAACGGTCGATTTTCAGGGTGCGGATCGGGAAGGATTTCAGGTAAGCGAGCGAGGAATAGCCGGTGCCGAAATCGTCAATGGCCAGGCCGATGCCGCGTTTGCGAATCTCCTGCAGGATGGCGATGACCTCGATGACGTCGCGCATCACCATGCTTTCGGTGATTTCCAGTTCCAGCAGATCGGCTGGCAGCCCACTGGCCGCCAGCACGCGGTCGACCAGTTGTGGCACCCGGCCATACTGAAACTGGCGCGCCGAGAGGTTGACGGCGACGGAGATTTCCCGGCCGAGCCGCTGGTTGAGGGCATGGATGTCGCGGCAGGCGGTCTCAAGAATCCATTCGCCCAGCGGCAGAATCAGGGCGGTTTCTTCGGCAATCGGGATGAATTCGGCGGGCGAGGCCATGCGCCCGTCTTCGCGCCGCCAGCGCACCAGCGCTTCCACGCCGGAAATCTGGCCGGTGGCAAGATCGACCTTGGGCTGGTAGGCGAGCATGAACCCACCGTTGCTAAGTGCCTTGCGCATTTCGCTTTCCAGCAGGAAGCGATTGCTGCTCAACTGGTTCATCGTTTCCGAAAAGAAGCGGAAGGCGTTGCCGCCGGCCTCTCGGGCATCCTCAAGCGCTTTTTCGACGCAGTTCATCATGCCGTCGAGCGTTTTGGCGTTGTGCGGCCAGATGGCGATGCCAATCGAGGCGGAGAGAAACAGTTCCTGGCCGTCGATGAGATACGGCTCCTGGAAGGATTCGAGCAGGCGACGCGTGGCGACGGCGGCGTTTTCGGGCACGATCAGGTCGGCGAGGATGAAGGTGAACTGGTCGCCACCAAAACGTGAAATGGTATCGGCCGAGCGTTCTTCGCTTTCGCTGTCGCGGGCGATCAGGTCGGTTTTGCGGATGTTGTCGGCGAGCCGGACGGCGACCGCCTGCAACAGCCGGTCGCCGGCGAGATAGCCGAGGCTTTCATTGACTTTGCGGAACCGGTCAAGATTGAGCAGTACCAGGCCAACGCTGCGTTTGTGGCGTTCGGCGACGCTGAACTCGTGCTCCAGCCGGTTGTGGAACAGCACCTTGTTGGCCAGCCCGGTGAGCGAGTCGTAGTGCATGCGTCGTTCGAGTTCGCTTTCGAGCGCCTTTTGCTCGCTCAAATCCTCAAACATGGCGACGTAATTCACCACGCTGCCGGTTTCGTCGAGCAGGCGGCTGATGCTCAGGTATTTTGGGTAGGCCTCGCCATTGCGACGCCGATCCCAGATTTCGCCTTCCCAGTAGTTGTCGTGCGTCAGGCAGGCCCACATGCGTGCGTAGAAATCCGAGTCGTGGCGATCCGATTTGCCGATGCGTGGCGTGTTGCCGATGGCTTCCTCGCGCGCGAAACCGGTCATCGTCACATAGGCGTCGTTGACCTCGCGGATGATGTTGTCTGCATCGGTAATCACCACGGCCTGATTGCAGCGCGCCATGACTTGCCGCAAGATATTTAGCTCGGCGGCCGGGTCAGGTCGCGCGGAATTGTCGCTAGTCATATCAAGAGAGGGCCAGAGGGTGAGGGGTGGTTTATGCTGCCAGTCCCAGCCCCTCGTCGACGCCGAGGTGCAGGTTCATGCTTTGTACCGCCGCGCCCGAGGCGCCTTTGCCAAGGTTGTCGAGTCGCGCGACTACCAGCATGCGTTCCTCGCTGCCGAAGACGAAGAGATCGACGCAGTTCGTATCGTTGCTGCCCTCGACATTGAAGAAGCCGCCGTCGGTATTGCCCTCGATACCGGCTGGTGCGACGCGGATGAAGCGTTCGCCGGCATAGTATTCCGCCAGCTGCTGCTGCAGGTCACCCGGCGTCACGCGTTGCGTGAATTGGGCCGGGTGCAGGAACACGGTCACGGCCAGGCCCTTGTAATAGGGGCCGACGATTGGCTGGAAGATCGGTGTTTGCGTCAGACCGGTGTAGTAGCCCATCTCCGGCAGGTGCTTGTGGATCAGCGTCAGCGCATAGGGACGTGGCGCGTCGATGCGCTGCGGGCTCTGGTATTGCTCGATCATCTTCTTTCCGCCGCCGGAGTAGCCTGTGATTGAGTTGCTGGCCAGTTGCGTGTCGGCGGGTAGCAGGCCGGCGGCGACCAGCGGCTTGACCGCGAGGATGAAGGCGGTGGCGTGACAGCCAGGATTGGAGATGCGCTTGGCGGCGCGAATTTTGTCGCGCTGGCCCTTGGCGAGCTCGGGCAGGCCGAAGGCCCAGTTGGGGTTCACTCGGTGGGCGGTCGAGGCATCGATCAGACAGGTGTTCGGGTTATCCACCAGGGCTGCCGATTCCTTGGCCGCCTCGTCGGGCAGACACAGGAAGGTGATGTCGGAAGCGTTGATCAGGCGCTTGCGTTCGGCAAGGTCCTTGCGCTTGTCGGCATCAATCCTGATGAGTTCGACATCGCTGCGCTGCGCCAGCAATTCATTGATCTGCAGACCGGTGGTGCCTTCCTGTCCATCGACGAAAACAGCGTAAGTCATGATCGGTTCCTGATGTACAAAATGCGGTAGGGGGATTTTCGCCGATTTATGTGGGAATTTATTCGCCACGGAACGTCGGTTTGCGTTTTTCCTTGAATGCCTGCAGCCCTTCCGCATAGTCCTGGCTGTTGTAGACGATGCGGCGCAGGCCCTGGATGCGTTCGAAATCTTCCGGCGACATGGTGTGCGCACCGGCGAGGATGCGCAGTTGCTCCTTCATCACTGATATGGATAACGGGGCATTGCCGACAATCCGTTGGGCCATGGCATGGGTGTGGTTTTCCAGTTCGCTGGCGCTCACCACATGGTTGATCACGCCCAGATCGCATAGCCGTTCGGCGGGGATCGGATCGGCGGTGAACAGCATTTCCTTTGCCAAGCGCAGGTTGGCGGCGTTGAAGAAGGTCAGCAGGCCGGTGATGTTGTAGGGCACGCTGTGCTTGGCCGGGGTGGCGGCAAACACGGCGCCCGAGGCGGCGACGACAAGATCGCAGGCGAATACCGTTTCACAGGCGCCGCCCCAGACGCTGCCTTCGACCATGGCGATGACCGGGCCGGGGAAGGATTCGATCTCGCGAATCAGTTTACGCAGCGGATCGCGCCAGCCGAGCGGGTCAAAGCCGGCAGCGGGCAGTTCGTCGATGTCGTGGCCGGCGGACCAGACCTTGCTGCCGGGTTTGGCGCGCAGGATGACGCAGCGCACATTGGCCGCCACGAATTGGGCCATGGCGGTGGAAAATTCCTCGACCATTTGCTCGCACAGGGCATTGCGCTTGTCTTCGCGGTTCAGCGTGAGGGTGCCGATGCGGTCGGTTTGTTCAATGAGGAGCATGGACATAGTTGGATAGGCCAGAAAATAAAAACGGCACGGCAAGATGCCGTGCCGTCAGCGCCGACATTTTAATTACTTGGCGATGCCGTGGGGGTAACAGAGGCCGCCGGTGATTTCCAGTGTCGTGGCGTTGATCGCTTCGTTCTCGACGCAATGGCCGATCAGTTTGGCGATCTCTTCCGGCTCAACGAGGCGACCCAGATGCACGTCGGCCAGAATCGCCTTCAGGGCGTCCTGGTTCATGCCGGTGAGCATCGGCGTGGCGGTATAGCCCGGCGCAATGCCGACGCAACGGATGTTCTTGATGCCGCGCATCATGAACTCACCGATGATGATCTTCGGCATCAGTGCATCGGCCACCTTGGTCGAGGAGTAGTTGAGCTGGCCGACCTGACCGGCCTTGTTGACCGACGAGATGGTGACCAGGAGGCCCGGCCAGCCGCCATTGACCATCGCCTCGGCAGAATCGCGCAGGGTCAGGAAGGTGCCGGTGAGGTTGACGTCGAGCACCGGCTGCCACTTGTCGAGGCCGAGCTTGCGCGAGACCTTGCCGGTTTCCTTGTCGAGCGTCAGCATCGTGCCGTCCTTGATGATGCCGGCGCAGGCCACGGTGATGTTCAGCTTGCCGAAGGCGGCCAGCGTGGCGTGGATGAATTTGGCCGTTTCGGCCTCGCTCGTCACGTTCGCCTGCACGCCAATGGCTTCGCCGCCCATCGCCTTGACGTCGGCGACGACGCGGTCGATGTTCTTCTGCACCATGTCGACCACCGCAACCTTGGCGCCGTTTTTGGCGAAATATTTGACGACCTGTTCGCCGATGCCGTTGCCGCCACCGGTGACGAGAACCACACTACCTTTGATTTCCATGACTTGATTCCTTTCAGAGTTACTGCGGGCAGGACACGCTGTCCTTGTCCCAGTAGATGAAGTTCGGGTGGGTGACATCCGGGCCGACGATCTTGAGGTCGCCGATCATCGTCGCATGCGCAACATCCGGGCCGACGATTTTGACGCCCACCGGGTAGATCGCCTTGACCAGCGCGAGGGCGCGAACCTGTGCGTCGTTGGCGGCGACGCCCGGAAACAGGCCGGTGCCGACCACCGCATCGCCGCCGTTCGGCAGCTTGCGGACGATGTCCCAAGCCTGGCCGGAAGGCGCGACGGCGAACGTCATGTCGTTGTAGGTGAATTGATCCATGACGATCTCCTTAGAGTTTGCGCAGCACCGTCACGCAGTTGGTCACGGCCGAACCGCCGACGTTGAAGGCGACGGCGATGTCCGCTTTCTTTGCGGCAACGCCAATCGGTTCGCCGATCAACTGCTTGTGCAGCAGCACGTGCATCGAAGCGCCGGTGGCACCGACCGGATGGCCCTTCGACTTGAGACCACCGGAGAGGTTGACGGCGATCTTGTCGTCGCGCGTGAAGCGACCGTCGAGATACTCGTGACCAGCGCGGCCGTCGGCGGCGAAGCCGAGTGCTTCGGTCGACAGGATCTGGTTGATGGTGAAGCAGTCATGCACTTCGCACAGATCGACGTCGCTGGCCTTGATGCCGGCTTCCTTGTAGGCCTTGGCGGCGGCGTCCTTGCCACCCATCAACTCGTACATGTTGGGGCGCACGTTTTCGGCCAGACGCTCGACCGAATGGCCGATGCCGGCGATTTCGGAAGCGCGCGCCTTGTTGCTGACGTTGCTGGTGGCGGTGATGACCATGGCCGCCGCGCCGTCGGAAACCAGTGAGCAGTCATGCAGGCGCAGCGGGGCGGCGATCATCATGTTCTTGCACTTGCCTCGGGCGTCGAGTTCATTCAGTGCCATGATTTCGGCGACGGACTGCGGGCCGCTGCGGTTGTGGGCCAGCGGATTCTCGGCACCATTCTTGTAGCACAGCGCGCCGGCTGTCCACAGCATTTTCTCCAGGTCTTCGTTGCTGATCTTGTATTGCGCCTGATAGCCCTTGGCGTATTGGGCGAACAGCATCGGGAACGACCAGCCCAGTGCGCCTTCGGTCGGCCAGTGCGAGCAGCAGGCCAGCACATGGGTCATCTGCGGCGTGGGCAGCAGGTTCATCTTCTCGACGCCGATCACCAGCACGTTTTTGGCGCGGCCGGCCTCGACGGCGTAGATCGCGTCGTACAGCGCGACGGACGAGGAGGCGCAGGCACATTCGGTGCGCGTCATCGGCTTGAAGCGCAGCGCCGGGTCGATTTCGGCGGCGAGCGGGGCGACGTGTTCCTGATTTATGAAGGACCCTGGCGAACACGAGCCGACATAGATGGCGTCGATATCCTTGGCTTCCAGGCCGGCATCGGCGATGGCGCCGCGGCCGGCTTCGATCAGCAGGTCGTAATAGGTTTTGGTATCGGTGACGAGGCCGGTGGCCTTGTCTTTCTTGACGAAGGCGCCAAACGCAGTGTTGTAGGCGCCAATGATGCTGGCTTTACTCATGTAATGCACTCCCTATTTTGGTGACTGAGCTTGCGCGGAAAAATGCCGGCAAGTAGTGCTTATGGTGCACTGCACATAATACGGGATGATGACGGTTAGTGTGCGTGCCGTCTTGCCAGCGCCGACTTTTTCTTGCTTGGTTATTCATCAGGCTGCAATATTAGCCACCGACAATATGGCAATGCACAAAGGAAAAACCGCGCAAGCCATCCCATCCGGTTGCGATAGTTGCCAGCAGGAGCTGGATGAACTGCTGGCAGCGACCGCACGCGGTAAACATTCTGATGGCGGGCTGATGGCGCGTTTTCGCCCGGTGGCCAATCTGGAGGCGGGCGGCATCTTTGGTCATCTGGCCAGTATTCACTGCCCGCCGGAGCGATTTCTGAATTCCGCCGCGCGGCTATTGCGTGTGGCACGCCGCCAAGAGCGTCTGGAGGAGTTCTATCGACTGTATTTCCGGCTGGTACTCGATCAGTTTGTCCTCAATCAGGGGGAGGGGTGCTTGCTCCTGCCGCTGGGGGAGGGACCGGCCATCCTCGGGGCGGCATGCACAGAAATGCTTGCCCAGGCGCTGCACAAGTCGACGCTGCCGGCCGATCAGTTGGTCACGATCCATGCCAGCTTGGGCGGGCTGACGGGCGTGGCTCAGGAAAATGTGATCGGCGTGGTGACGGCGATGCGTGGCATGGGCGTGCGGGTGGCGGCTGGAACCCTGCACTGCCCACGTTCTGAGGGCCTGCTGTGGGCGGAGCAGGCGCCCGAATTTGTCATGATCGAAGAGGGGGTGCTGGATGTTTTCGAACCCAACATCCTGCAAGTCAGTCGCTTGGGCGAGTTGATTCGTCAGCAGGCCGCAGCCGGACGGCGGATCGTCGCCACCGAAGTGGATTCGCTGGTGCTGCTGAAGGTCTTGCAGGGCATTGGTGTGAGCCTGGTGAGTGGTCATTTCATCGGCAAGCCGGTGGCGGTACCGACCCGGACGATTTCGGCGGCTGCCCACAAGTTCATCGCCGAAAAGGTGTCCGGCCATACGGAGCACGCACCCCAGGGCGGGCACATTCTCGAAAAAATGCTGCAAGGTGTGCCACCGGTTGCGCCCGATGTGATGGCCGATGAGGTGTTCAATATCTTCGAGCGCAATCCGGATTTGCGTGCCATCGCCGTGGTCAAGCAGGAAACACCGATCGGATTGATTTCTCGCTATGACATGATCGACAACATGGCGCGGCCCTACCGGCATGAGTTGTACGGCCGCAAGCCCTGCACGCGCTTTATGGATGAGGGGCCTCTGATTGTTGAAATGCGGCTGCCGTTGTCGGAATTGTCGGAAGTTATGGTGCGTGCCCATCCGCGTCACCTGATCGGCGGCTTCATCATCACTGATGGCGGCCACTACCTGGGCATTGGCTCGGTGCAGGATCTGGTGCGCGAAGTGACAGCAATGCAGATGGAGGCGGCGAAGTATGCCAATCCGCTCAGCCAGTTGCCGGGCAACGTGCCGATCAACCAGCATATCGACAATCTGCTGGCGGCGCGTGAGCCATTTATCATCGCTTACTGCGATCTCGATCATTTCAAACCGTTCAACGATGTCTATGGTTATGCGCGAGGCGATGATGTCATTCGCCTGACGGCGCGTGTGCTGGCCGAAGCCTGCGACCCGGAAAAGGACTTCATTGGCCACATCGGGGGCGACGATTTCGTGCTGGTGCTGCGCAGCGAGGACTGGCAGGAGCGTTGCGAGCGGGTGTTACGTCTGTTCGGCGAGGAGATCCTCAGCTTTTTTTCGCGCAACGATATCGAGCGTGGCGGCTATGTCACCGAGAATCGCAAGGGCAATATGGAGTTTCACGCCCTGACCTCGCTGTCGATTGGCGTGGTCGAGGCCAGTCCGGGCGTGTTCCGCTCGCATCTGGAAATCTCGGTGGTGGCTGCCGAGGTCAAGAAGAAAGCCAAGGGCATCAAGGGCAACAGCCTTTACGCCAATCGCCGCGTGTATTGATGAGCGATGAGCAGTGGCAGTGGCACACCCAGAGCGGCCAGTGGCTGACGCTGCGACCGATTGCCCCGGGGGACCGTGCGCGCTATGCGGCTTATGTTGAGGGACTGTCTTACGGCACCCGCTACTTTCGCTATGGCCATGGCAATCTGCGCCTGACCGACGCAGAACTCGATCTGGTGTGCCGGATCGACCCGGCCGAGGGGCGCCGCTATGTGGTCGTGACGGCCGAAAATAGTGAGGATGTCATCGTGGCGACGGGTGGGTATTTTCGGCATGCTGAGGGCGGATTCTGTGACATGACGATTGTCGTTGCCGATGCCTGGCAGGGTACGCACATCGCGCATCGACTGATGACGACCCTGATCCAGTGTGCCGCCGCCGACCGTCTCAAGTGCATGGTGGCGCATGTGTTGGCGACCAACCGGAAGATGTTGCGTTTTACCCAGCGCCACGGTTTCGGGCTGCTGCCCGGGCAGCGCCAGGAAGCGATCAAGGCGCTGTGCCTGCGCCTCGATGGTGGGGTCTGTGAGTGTCACACGTCCTGCGTTACGCCACCGCGCTAACCCGCTCCTGATTCGGATCAGGCGATGCGCAGGCCGACGATTGATTGCGTCAGGCGCTCGGCCAGTTGCTTGAGATGGGCGGTCGAGGCGGCACTGGTTTTCAGTTCGGCATGGTTTCTGTCGGCCATTTCTGCAATGCCCTGAACGTTCTGCGCGATTTCGGTGCTGGCGCTGCGTTCATGGACGGTTGCATTGACGATATCGGCCACATGATGGGCGCTGGCGTCCACTGCCTGACGCAGTTCGACGAGCGCCTGCGCCAGCTCCTTGATCATTTGTGCGCTTTGGCCGATGTCCTGGCCGCTGCTGTCCATGCTCAGCACGACATCATGAATATCTCCCTGGATGCTGCGCACCATGAGATCGATCTCGCGGGTTGAGGCGCCGGTGCGGTCGGCGAGGTTGCGGACTTCATCGGCAACGACGGAAAAGCCGCGTCCCGCCTCGCCTGCTCGCGCCGCTTCAATGGCGGCGTTGAGGGCCAGCAGGTTGGTCTGGTCGGCAATTTCCTGGATGACCTGGACGATCTTGCTGATTTCGCGCGAGCGTGTTTCAAGATTGCGAATGCTGTCGATGGCCTGATCAACCCGTTCGACAATCAGCTGCATTTCATTGATGGCCGTGCGGGCGCGCTCCTCTTCCTGGCTGGCCGCAGCGGCTGCCTGGCGTGTGATGCTGGCGGTTGCCACGGCATGCTCTGCGACCTCGCCGATGCTGACGGTCAGTTCCTCGATGGCCGCGGCGACGCGTTCCGAGGCGGCACTTTGCTGCTCCGATGAGCGGGTAATCATCCCGGTGCTTTCGTGCATGCCGCCGGCGGCTTGTTTGACCTCGGTGGCCGCTGCCATGGTGTCATGAATGAGATTGCTGAAGGCGTCGCCCATCCGGTTGAAGTGCTGGCCAACCTGGCCGAGTTCATCATTGGAATTGATATTGACCCGGGCGCGCAAGTCACCGTTGGCCATCGCCGTGGCGGACGCCGAGACGCTGCGCAGGCCGCGCATGATTGACATGTAGGCACTGAAAAAGCCGATCAGGATGCCGATCAGCACCATGCTGATCAGGATCAGGATGAAGTTGCGTTGTCCGGCCAGGGATTCGGCCCGGTCAGCGAACAACTGGTCGATGACCTGAGTCAGTCCTGCGGCGACTTTTAGCGCTTCCTGCGTGGCGGCTTCGCTGCGTCCGAGATAGTCGGCGGCCGGCATGTCATAGTCCGTGGTGTCGATGATCTTGATGGTCAGCGCTTCCTGAACGTTGAGAAAAGCGCTGTTGAGTTGTCCGCTGAGATTGACAAGCGTGGTCTGGTGGGCCGCATGATGCTCGGCAGCGCGCTCCAGATTTTCGATACTCCAGCTGACCAGGGGATCGTAACTGCCGCGAATCATGGTTAGTTCGTTGCGTGACTTGGACTTGAGGCGCTGCTGCGTCAGGGCCTCTGCCCCGAGGCGAGCTGCCTTGCCCGTGTTGTCGATCAGCGTCGGCAGCTTGCGCGTCAGAATGTCGATCAACCGATTGGCGCCCGGTTCGCCGTCCAGCGAGAGCCGACTTTTTTCATTGACCCGATCAAGGCTGCTCCTCAGTTCCCGGATCAGTCCGCTGGGATCGCCGATTTGTCCCGCCTGTTGCCGCCAGGTGGCTATCCATGTCTGCAGCGGTGCCAGTTCATCGGCTGGTCGCTGGGCAATTTCGTCCAGTGCGGCTTCGATGGTTTGCCGATGATGTTGGGGGCGCTCCGCTGTATCGGTCGTGAGCTGATGCAGGCCGGTCAGTATCCGCAAGGCCGGTAGTTGCAGGGAGAGCGCGTCGCGCTCCAGACGCAGGGCACTTTCACGTTGATGCAGCTCATTGATGATGAGGCTGAAACTGAGCAGCAAGGGAAAACCGAACACCATTGCCGTGGCGACAAGCTTATGGCGGTAGGACAGCGATCCGACCAAGCGGACAAATGGCTCAAGCAAATGCTTCATGATGCGACGGGAGGTCGGAGGGGCAGGAAGTGGAGGTTAGTCTGGTAGCAGCACCAGGTAGCGCTCGTCTGGCCAGTATTGCGCCCGGAGTGCCTTGTCGCGCAAGGTGGTCTCATAGCTGTCGAGGGCGCGTTCCCAGTTCAGGTGGGCGATGCTCGCCGGTCCGGCATTGCGCCAGCGGGGATGGTCGGGCAGGTCGCGGGCGAGTGCTTCGGCGGCGGCGATGAAACCGGCATCATCGCCACGGTCGACGCGTTGGCCGTTGATGCCGTTCTTGATCAGGCTGCTGGCAGCCGCGTAGTCAAAGGCGACGACCGGCAGGCCGCTGGCAAGGGCTTCGCTGACGACATTGCCGAAGGTTTCGGTCAGGCTGGGAAACAGGAAAAGGTCGGCACTGGCGTAATGGCGTGCCAGTTCGACATCGTGCTTGGTGCCGACGAAGCGTACCTCGGGGTGACGGCGCATCAGGGCTTCGCGGATCGGACCATCGCCAACGCAGACCATGCGCGCCGTGGGTTGGTTTGCCCGGATGCGCTCGAAAGCCTCGATGGCCAGGCCAAGATTCTTTTCCGGTGCGATGCGGCTGACGATCATGACGACCAGATCCTTGTCCCCCGCGCCCCATTCGCTGCGCAGGACGGAATCGCGTCGCCCCGGATTGAACAACTGGACGTCCACGCCGCGTGACAGCACGCCGACCTCGCGGAAGCCATGCTGTTGCAGTTCTGCCGCCAGCGCGGCTGTGGGCACTAGCGTCGTCGCCGTGCGGTTATGGAACCAGCGCAGATAGCGTGCGATGCTGCCCTGCAGCCAGCCGATGCCGTAGTGGCGGCTGTAGCTATGGAAATTGGTATGGAAGGTGGAGATTGCCGGAATGCCCAGCTTGCGGGCGGCATTCAGGGCGGCAAAGCCCAGCGGGCCTTCGGTGGCGATATGCACGACATCCGGTGTTTGCTGGCGCCAGTGCTGCCAGAGGCTGTCGGTTACGGGCAGGCCAAAGCGCAGCTCTGGATAGCCGGGAATCGGCAGGCCCGGCGTGAGCAACTGGCCATCGGCTTGCAGGCCGGTACGTTCATGTTTCTGGCGCGGACGCACAATCCGCAGGCGGTGGCCGCGAGCGGCCAGGCCGGTGGCCAGTTTGCCGAGCGTCATGGCGACTCCGTTGACCTCAGGCGGGTAGGTTTCGGTGACCAGGCTGATGTGCAATGGGTAGGAGGTATTCATGCAGCGGCCCTGATCGGTATGATTTGTCCGGTTTGCGAGCGCCACTCGATCAGTTCGAGATGGCCGTCGGGGTGTTCGACAATCGCTGTGCAGCTATCGACCCAATCGCCGCAGTTGATGTATGAGATGTCGTCGACCGTGCGGATCGTCGCGCTGTGGATATGCCCACAGACGATGCCGTCGAGGCCGCGCTCGCGGACGGTATGAATGACAGCATCTTCGAAATCGAAGATGAAGGAGACAGCACTTTTAACCTTGCGCTTGGCGAAGCCGGCCAACGACCAGTAACCCGAGATGCGCAGGGTGCGACGCACCCACGAGATCCACGCATTGATGCGCACGAGGGTGTTGTAGGCAATGTCGCCGAGCACGGCGACCCAGCGGTGGTGACGGGTGACCTGATCGAACTCGTCACCGTGGATTAGCAGCAGGCGCTTGCCATCCGCTGTTTCATGCACATATTCGGCGGCGACTTCGATGTCGCCGAAGGAGGTGCCGACAAATTCGCGCAGGGCCTCGTCATGGTTGCCGGGCACCAGCACGACCTTTTCGCCATGCCGGGCGCGGCGCAGGACTTTTTGTACGACAGTATTCTGTGCCGGCGTCCAGTGGATGGCGCGGTTCATCGCCCAGAAATCGATGATGTCGCCAAGCAGGAAGAGGTGCTCGGCTTCGTATTCGCGCAGAAACGTCAGGAGACTGTCGGCCTGGCAACCGCGCGTGCCGAGGTGGATATCGGAGAGAAAGATGCTGCGTACTTTCATGGCGGCCATATTGCCGCCCGGGCGCTACGCAGGTGTGACGCTTACATGAAGAATCTGTGAAAGCGTGTCAATTCAGCAGCACCAGCGTCCAGACTGCCAGCACGTTGAGCAGCGAGATCAGTACGGCTGCACTGCCGATGTCCTTGGCGCGCTTGGCGAGCAGGTGGCGTTCCAGTGAAACGCGGTCGACCACGGCCTCGACCGCCGAGTTGAGCAGTTCGACAATCAGTACCAGCAGCACGCTGCCGACCATCAGGGCCTTGCCGATACCGCTGGCCGGCATGAAGAAGGCAGTGGGAATCAGGATCAGTGCCAGCCAGGCTTCCTGACGAAAGGCATCTTCATGGCGGTAGGCCGCCTTGAGTCCGTCAATCGAGTAATGCAGGGCATTCCAGACGCGCCTGAGGCCGGTCTTGCCCTTGAACGGGCTTTCGGTGTGGGTATCCATAGGGCGCAAATGTTACGTCAGGTTACGCCAGGACGGTAGTCTACGAGACGAGTGAGTGATAGACGAGTGAGTGGTAGACATCAGCCATGCGCTGGGCGCAGGCGTCGGTGGTCCACTCGTCGGCAAAGGCAATCGCATCGGTCGCCATCTGCTGGCGTTGCGCCGGATCGTTGGCCAAACTGGCCAGGGCCTGACCGAACGCTTCAACAGTTTGCGGCGCGGGGAGGGCGCCACGCCGGGGCTCGACAATTTCACGGGTGCCGAGGTAGGCAAATGCCAGTACCGGCACGCCGGCGGCCATGGCTTCGAGCAGCACGAGGCCCTGGGTTTCGGTGCGCGAGGCGAAGGCGAAGATGTCGGCTGCGGCATAACATTCGGGAAGTTCGGTCTGGCGGTCGAGATAACCGACAAAGAAGACCTGTGCGCTGATGCCGAGCCGCTCGGCCTGACGTTTCAGGGCGGGCAGGGCCGGGCCTTCGCCGGCGATGGTCATGACCAGTTGTGGGCAATCCTGCAAGGCATGGGGCATGGCGTCGAGCAGGAAACCGATGTTCTTTTCATGGGCGGCGCGGCCGACGAACAGTGCCATTGGGGCGTCACTCGGGATGCCATGGCGCTGGCGGAATGCATCAGAAATGTCGGCGCTGGCGGGACGGCGAAAGTGTGCGACGGGAATGCCGGTTGGCACGCGGTGCATTGGCGCTGTGACGCCATAGGCGGTCAGCGTGTCCTGCATGGCGCGTGACGGCACAATCACGGCATCGAGCGCATTGCACTGGCGCTGGGCGAGTTGCCGGGCCATGCTGCGCAAAACCCCCTTGGGCACGATCGGCACATAGTTGTAGAGGTATTCCTCGAAATGTGTGTGATAAGTGGCGACGCAAGGCAGGTGCTGGCTATCTGCGAACTTGAGGCCAGCATAGTGGGCGGCAAACGGGGTTTGCACATGTACCAGATCGTAGTTGTTGCTGGCGGCCTGGTGCAGGGCCTGTTTGAGCGGCCCCTGGTGCATCAGACGATCTTCGGGGTCGAAGGGGACGCGCTGCGAGGGGACACGGATGACCCGATCATCCGGTGGATGTGGCGCCGGATAGTGAGGCGCGATGACGTGGACATCAACATCCAGGTCGGCAAGCGCGTGGCGGAAGGATTCGATTGAGGTGGAGACGCCGTTGATCCGGGGGAAGTAGACGTCGGAGATCATGAGGATGCGCATGGCAGGCATGATCGCCCGCCAGCATTGCACCCATATTTCAGTCGAGGAATTACATGAACTGGGTGCCGAGCCACCAGAAGCAGGCGGCGATCAATCCGCTGGCCGGGATGGTGAGTATCCAGGCCACCGCGAGGTTGATCGAGATATCCCAGCGCACCCGCTTCATGTTGTGGGCTGCGCCTGCACCGGCAATCGCGCCGGTGATGGTGTGCGTCGTCGATACCGGAATGCCGCCCAGGGTCGCAAGGCCGAGGCTGAATGCGCCACCCATCGAGGCGCAGGAGCCGCTGACCGTGTTGAGCTTGGTAATGCGTGTGCCCATGGTCTTGACGATGCGCCAGCCCCCCAGGTAGGTACCCCAGGCGATGGCGAAATAGCAGGCATAAATGACCCAGTTGGGCAGGGTGTCGACATCGGTGGTGGCCGCGCCGGCACTGATCAACAGCAGCCAGATGATGCCGATGGTTTTCTGGGCATCGTTGCCGCCATGCGCCAGGCTGTAGGCGCCGGAAGCAAAAATCTGCGTGTACTTGAACCAGCGTCCGACCTGAGCCGGCGTCTTGTTTCGGAAGATCCAGGCCACCAGCACCATCAGCAGTCCGCCCATCAGAAAGCCGAAGAGCGGCGACAGAATGATGAAGATCAGGGTTTTGCCAAAGCCGCTCCAGACGATCGGGGCGAAACTGCCCGCCTTGGTCAGGGTTGCGCCCACCAGTCCGCCGATCAGGGCGTGCGAGGAGGAGGAGGGGATGCCGTAGTACCAGGTGATGATGTTCCAGGCGAGCGCACCACACAAGGCACCGAAAATCACGTAGTAGTCGACGAAGCTGGGGTCAACCGTGCCCTTGCCGATGGTGGCCGCCACCTTGAGTTGAAACACCCACAAGGCGGCGAAATTGAAAAAGGCGGCAAACAGCACTGCCTGCTTGGGTGTCATGACGCCGGTGGCAACGATAGTGGCAATCGAATTGGCCCCATCGTGAAAGCCGTTCATGAAATCGAATGCCAGGCCGACAAAAATCAGGACGCCCAGGATCCAGATACTGATGGTCAAACCTTCCATGGTATGCAGTACCTGTCAGGAGTTTTCGATGAGGATTTCTTCGATCGTGCGAGCGACTTCCTGGCAGTGATCGAGGACATGCTCCTGCAGGTTGTAGAACTCCTTCATGCGAATGGCTTTCCACATCTGGCTTTCGTCGGCAAACAGGCGGGTCATGGCTTTCCTGAAAACCTTGTCGGCCTTGGATTCCAGTGCATCGATTTCGCGGCAGATATTGATGGCTTCCTGGGCGCGCTCCTTGTCACCCAGCGTGATGATGACCCGATTCAGGCGCAGACAGGCATCGGCGGCGAGGGCGGCCAGTTCGCGTGATTCCGGGGTTGAATCCTCGATGTGATACATCCCCACGGCGTTGGCGACATCCTGCAAGGCACCCAGAATGTGGTCGATTTCCAGTGTCAGTGTGTGGATTTCGTCGCGACTGAAGGGCGTGATGAAGGATTTGTGGAGCAGGGTGATCATGTTTGCCTTGATCATGTCGCCGCTGCCTTCGTTGAGGGCAACTTCCTTGACTAGGGCGTCCAGGTCATTCGAATTGGTGCCGAGGGCATTGACGAGACGTAGCGTCGCGTTGGCGGCGGCAACGACACGATCGGAGTGGGCGGTCAGGAGGTCAAAGAACTCCTTGCGCTGGGGCATCATGCTGCTGAACATGGGTGATCCTTTGGTCGTCGATATCGAATGTGACAGAAATGTTTCATTCATGTTACGCCTATCGCGAATATCTCTTTGGTTGAGTTTGTCACAGGGCTGTCACATTCATCGGCTATCTTTGCGGACGTTAACTAGACCCCGCTACAAAACAGGAGATATTTCATGAAGTTAAGTCAATTGATGTCCGCTTCTCTGATGGCGATGACCTTGTCGGCTGCCCCCAGTGTTTTTGCCCAGGCCACCGTCAAGGTTGACGGTTCCTCGACGGTTTTCCCGATTACTGAAGCGGTTGCCGAAGAGTTCCAGAAGGCCAAGAAGAATGCAGTACGTGTGACGGTCGGTATTTCCGGCACAGGCGGCGGCTTCAAGAAGTTCTGCCGCGGCGAGATCGATATTTCCGACGCTTCCCGCCCGATTACCAAGTCGGAAATGGAAGCTTGCGCCAAGGCTGGCATCAAGTACGTCGAAATGCCGGTGGCTTTCGATGCGCTGACGGTTGTGATTCACCCCAGCAATACCTGGGCGGCGAACCTGAAGCCCGAGCAACTCAAGATGATGTGGGAGCCGGGCGCGCAGGGCAAGATCAATAACTGGAAGCAGGTTGACCCCAGCTTCCCCGATCTGCCGCTCAAACTGTATGGCCCGGGTGCGGATTCCGGTACTTTCGAGTATTTCACTGAAGCGACGGTTGGCAAGGCCAAATCCTCGCGTGGTGACTTTACCGCCTCAGAGGACGACAACGTGCTGGTTCAGGGCGTGTCGCGCGACAAGGGCGGTTTGGGCTACTTTGGTTTTGCCTACTACATCGAGAACCAGAGCAAGCTGAAGGCGGCGAATATCTGGAACGGCAAGACGTTTGTCGGTCCCTCCGCTGCTGCGGTTGAAGATGGTTCGTATGTGCCACTCGCTCGTCCGATTTTCATCTATGTGAATGCCGACTCCATCAAGAAGCCGGAAATCAAGGAGTTTGTCGAGTTCTACATGCAGCACGGTGCCAAACTGACCAAGGAAGTCAAGTACGTGCCGCTGCCGGCCCCTATCTACAAGGCCAACGTGGACCACATGAACAAGATGAAAGTAGGCACGGTGTTTGGTGGTGTGAACGAGGTTGGTGTCAAGATCAACGAACTCGTCACACGTGAAGCAAAGCAGTAATTTCCGCGCGGTATAAATTGATCGCCCCTCTCTGTCTCTGGCAGGGAGGGGCGGTTGCTGCCAGCTGCATGGGCGGGTCTAAAATTGCGAAGTTTTAATAATTATGAGTGCTGCTCTCGTCATGTCTGCAAATACGGTTCCAGTAGTTAGCGAGCGACTGAGAAAGAAAGCTTCGCGCCATATGAAAGAGCGCTTCATTGAGTCGTTGCTCTTTGGTGCGGCCTTGGTGTCGGTGTTTACGACACTGGCGATTGTTTACATTTTATTTACCGAGTCGCTCAAGTTTTTCGAGCATGTGCCACTCAAGGATTTTCTGTTTGACACCCAATGGACGCCGCTGTTCGATGATGCGCACTTCGGGATTATCGTGCTGCTGTCCGGTACCATTACAAGTTCGGCGGTTGCACTGGCGGTTGCGATTCCGCTGGGTACCATCATCGCCATTTATCTTTCCGAATTTGCACCCTTCAAGGTGCGCGAAATAGCCAAGCCTTTTCTGGAGCTGCTCGGTGGCGTGCCGACCATCATCTATGGCTATTTCGCCTTGGTGTTTCTGACGCCACTCTTGCAGAAAATCTTCCCTGGCTTGCCCGGTTTCAACTTGTTATCGGCCGGTCTGGTGATGGGCGTGATGATCATTCCTTACGTGGCGTCGCTTTCCGAAGATGCCATGCGTGCGGTGCCGATGGCCTTGCGTGAGGGTTCCTATGCCATGGGTGCCACGCGTTTGCAAACCGCGTTGCGGGTGGTGGTGCCGGCGGCTACGTCCGGTATCGCGTCGGCCTACATTCTCGGCATTTCGCGTGCGGTCGGGGAGACGATGATTCTGGCGGTTGCGGCAGGTATGCAGCCCAATCTGACGTTCAATCCGGCTGAGTCTGGAGCGACGATTACCTCCTTTATCGTTCAGGTGGCTTTGGGTGATTTGCCGCATGGCTCGATTGGGTATCAGACCATTTTTGCTGCCGGTCTCACGCTGATGTTGATGACGCTCTGCTTCAACATGCTGGGTTACTGGATGCGCAAGCGCTTCCGCGAGGTGTATTGATCATGCTGAAATCACAGGATTTGGACTCGCTGCGCGTATTGATTTCGCGCGCCAAGCGTTGGGATGCCTTCTTTGGGGTGCTGGGTATCTTCGCCCTGATGATTGGCCTGCTGACGTTCATGGCCTTGTTTGTCGATATGGCGATCCGCGGTATCCCACGGATCGATTATGAGTTTCTGACCTCATTCCCGTCGCGTCGCGCGGAGGGAGCGGGCATTTTGTCGGCTTGGGTGGGTACCACGCTGGTGATGATCGTGACGGCGATTGTGGCCGTACCGATGGGGGTTGCAGCCGGTGTTTACCTGGAAGAGTATGCCCCGAAGAACTGGATGACCGACATCATCGAGATCAACATCACCAACCTGGCCGGCGTACCTTCCATCGTGTATGGCTTGCTGGCGCTCGGCTTGTTCGTCTATCACTTCGGTTTTGGACAGAGCATTCTTTCGGCGGGCCTGACGCTGGCGCTACTGATTTTGCCGGTGGTGATTGTGGCGACCCGCGAATCGATTCGTGCGATTCCACAGATGATTCGGGAAGGGGCGTACGCCTGTGGTGCCACGACTTGGCAGACGGTGCGCGATCACATCGTGCCCTATTCCAGTGCGGGCATTCTGACCGGTGTCATCATTGGTATGGCGCGCGCCATTGGCGAGACTGCGCCGATCATCACTATTGGTGCGCTGACTTTCATCGCCTTCTTGCCCACGCCGCCGTTTGCGGGCGATCCGCCCGTAGGCATGTTCGACTGGCTGTTCGCGCCCTTTACTGTGATGCCGATCCAGATGTTCAACTGGACTTCGCGTCCCGAAGCGGCATTTGAAGTCAATGCGGCAGCGGCCGGTTTCATTCTGGTGCTGATGACCCTGCTCATGAATGGTGCAGCCATCTGGCTGCGCTATCGCCTGCGCAAGAACATCAACTGGTAATTCGACTTTCTGAGAGACTGATATGAGCTACGAAACAACCATCAACATGGAACCGGATGCCAGTCTGGCCATCAAGGCCGAGTGTCGAAATTTCAATTTCCATTATGGCGATTTTCATGCCTTGAAGAACATCAATATGCCGGTGTTCGACAAGAAGGTTACTTCACTGATTGGTCCTTCCGGTTGCGGCAAGTCGACGCTGCTGCGCTCTTTCAATCGCATGCACGATCTTTATGCGGGCAACCGTTATGGCGGCGAGATCCTCATGCACCCGGATAACACCAACATCCTGGCTAAAGAAGTGGATCCGATTGAGGTGCGCATGCGCATTTCAATGGTTTTCCAGAAGCCGAACCCATTTCCCAAATCTGTGTTCGAGAATGTGGCCTATAGCCTGCGCGTCCGTGGCATGACCAACAAAACCGAGATCGAGGATCGTGTCCAGCATTCGCTCAAGGGCGCGGCGATCTGGGATGAGGTCAAGGACCGTCTGAACGATTTGGGCGCCAACCTGTCGGGCGGACAGCAGCAGCGTCTGTGCATTGCGCGCGCCTTGGCGTCCGATCCCGAGATCATTCTTTTCGATGAGCCGACATCGGCGCTGGACCCGATCGCGACGGCCAGTATTGAAGAGTTGGTGGTTGAGTTGCGTGACAAGGTGACGATTATTATCGTGACCCATAACATGCAGCAGGCCGCACGGATATCGGACTACACCGCCTATATGTACATTGGCGAGTTGATTGAGTATGGCGTGACCGATCAGGTGTTCATCAAGCCAAAAAACAAACAGACCGAAGACTACATTACCGGTCGTTTTGGCTGATTGGTCTGTTTTGTGGTTTGACCGGTCAGCCGGCCGGTCGCTATAATCCGCCGCTTTACGAGAAACGACAAACGGACGGAGACCATGCGCAAAAAACTGGTGGCAGGAAACTGGAAGATGCACGGCAGTCTTGCCGTGAACGCCGATCTGTTGTCCGGCGTGAAGGCTGGCGTGGCCGGCATGGGCGCCGAAGTGGCAGTCTGTGTTCCCTTCCCGTACCTTGATCAGGCGCGTCAGGCCCTCTCCGGCAGCAACGTGGCCTGGGGTGCGCAGGATGTCTCCGAACATGCACAAGGCGCCTACACCGGCGAAGTCAGTGCCGGTATGCTCAAGGATTTTGCCTGCCGCTACGTCATCATTGGCCATTCCGAGCGCCGCTCCTACTATGGCGATACGGATGCCATCGTTGCCGCGAAGTTCGAGGCTGCGCTGAAGGCGGGGCTGGTCCCGATTCTGTGTGTCGGCGAAACGCTGGATGAGCGCGAGAAAAATATCACGACCGATGTGGTGACCCGTCAGCTGGATGCGGTAATTGCCCGCTGTGGCTGTGCAGCGCTGGGGGCTGCGGTGGTGGCCTACGAGCCCGTCTGGGCGATTGGTACCGGTCGCACGGCAACGCCGGAGCAGGCGCAGGAAGTACATGCCACGATCCGTGCGCGGATTCGTCGCGATGATGTGGCGGTTGCCGATAAATTACAGATTCTCTACGGTGGCAGCATGAAGCCAAACAATGCCAAGGAACTGATGGCGCAGCCGGATATTGATGGCGGCCTGATTGGCGGGGCAGCCTTGGTGGTCGCCGATTTTGTTGCCATTTGTGCCGCAGCGGCCTGATTTTTCAAGATAGGTAAAACAATGGATGTTTATTACTCGATTACCTTGACCGTTCATATTCTGGTCGGCTTGGGTGTGATTGGCCTGGTGTTGCTGCAGCATGGCAAGGGCGCCGACATGGGCGCGGCTTTTGGCAGCGGTTCCTCCGGCAGCCTTTTTGGTGCGACAGGATCGGCAAATTTCCTTTCGCGTACGACGGCCGTTTTGGCCACGGTTTTTTTCATCACCAGCCTGACCCTTGCGTATATGGCAGGTTCGCGTCCGGCTGCTTCCAGCAGCAGCGTGATGGATGCGGTGAAGGTTGAAACGACAGCGCCGGCAGTGTCTGCGCCTGTAGATGATTCGAAGGCCAAGGATATTCCGAAATAAGTAGTTTTTTGTCGATAAATTTATTCGTGGGGCGCATAGATAATGTATGATGCGCGCCGCTGATCAGGTAATTGCTTTGCAGGCAGTTATCGGCAAGCCGACGTGGTGAAATTGGTAGACACGCTATCTTGAGGGGGTAGTGGCGAAAGCTGTGCGAGTTCGAGTCTCGCCGTCGGCACCAACGCATAAAACGGCGTCTGTTCAGGTTGAAAGGACGGGCGGAATCAGGGAAGTGGCAGGACGTATCGGGATGATCCTGATGCGACCGAGAACTTAAGGCTATGCTGGAAAATTATTTTCCGATTTTGGTGTTTGTACTCGTTGCACTAGTCTTCGGGTGCATGCCTATCCTGATGGGCTGGCTGATTGGCCCCAATCGTCCGGACAGCGAAAAACTCTCTCCCTTCGAGTGTGGTTTCGAGCCCTTCGAGGATGCTCGCATCAAGTTTGATGTGCGCTACTATCTGGTCGCAATTACCTTCATCATCTTCGATCTGGAAGTGGCCTTCATGTTCCCGTGGGCGGCCATCTTCAAGGAGTTTGTCGTTACCGACTCGGTCAGGATGTTCGGTTTCATCGAGATGTTCGTCTTCATGGGCATCCTTATCGTCGGTTTTGTGTACGCCTGGCTCAAGGGCGCGTTGGATTGGGAATAGGCACATGAGCATCGAAGGCGTTCTGCAGGAAGGTTTCGTTACCACCTCGCTCGACAAGCTGATCAACTGGACGCGTACCGGTTCCTTGTGGCCGATGACCTTTGGTCTGGCCTGCTGTGCGGTCGAGATGATTCATGCCGGCTGTTCGCGTTATGACCTTGACCGCTTTGGCGTGGTGTTCCGTCCTACCCCCCGTCAGTCCGACGTGATGATCGTTGCCGGCACACTCACCAACAAGATGGCCCCGGCCCTGCGCAAGGTCTACGATCAGATGGCCGAGCCGCGCTGGGTGATCTCGATGGGTTCTTGTGCCAATGGCGGTGGTTACTATCACTATTCGTATTCTGTGGTGCGTGGCTGCGATCGGATCGTGCCGGTGGATATCTACGTGCCGGGCTGCCCGCCGACGGCCGAGGCGCTGCTGTACGGCATCATCCAGTTGCAGAACAAAATTACTCGCACCAACACGATTGCCCGTGTCTAACCTATGAGCGCCAAACTCGAAAAACTGTCGCAGAAGTTGGCCGAAATCCTCGGTGCCCGCATCACCTCATCCGTGCTGCGCCTGGGGGAGTTGACGATCGAAGTGGCCGCTGCCGATTATCGTGAGGTAGCAAAAACACTGCGTGATCATCCCGAGTTGCAGTTTGCCCAGTTGATCGACCTGTCCGGCGTCGATTATTCGACTTATACCGGCTGGCAGGGCAAGCGTTTTGCATCCGTTTGTCACCTGCTCTCCTTACATCTGAATTGCCGTCTGCGCTTGCGTACCTATGCGGAAGATGCGGATTTTCCGGTGCTGCCGACCGTTACCGATATCTGGAACGCGGCCAACTGGTACGAGCGCGAAGCTTTCGACATGTACGGCATCCTGTTTGAAGGGCATGACGATCTGCGCCGTATCCTGACCGACTATGGTTTTGTGGGCCATCCGTTCCGCAAGGATTTCCCGGTTTCCGGCTATGTCGAGATGCGTTACGACCCCGAGAAGCAGCGTGTTGTCTATCAGCCTGTAACGATCGAGCCGCGTGAGGTCACACCGCGCATTGTCCGAGAGGAACAGTATGGAAAGGTGATGAGCGGCCGTGGCTGAGATCAAGAACTACACCCTGAACTTCGGCCCGCAGCACCCGGCGGCACACGGCGTTCTGCGCCTGATTCTGGAGCTGGATGGCGAAGTGATTGTGCGTGCCGATCCGCATATCGGTCTGCTGCATCGTGGTACCGAGAAGCTGGCCGAGACACGCACCTGGATTCAGAATGCGCCTTATCTCGATCGTCTCGACTATGTGTCGATGATGTGCAACGAGCATGCCTACTGCCTTGCAGTGGAGCGTCTTCTCGGCGTCGAGGTACCGATTCGCGCCCAGTACATCCGCGTCATGATGGATGAGGTGACGCGCATCCTGAATCACCTGCTCAACATCGGTACGCATGCACTCGACATCGGTGCGATGGCGATGGTGCTCTACACTTTCCGTGAGCGCGAAGACTTGCTGGATGTGTATGAAGCCGTGTCTGGGGCACGTCTGCATGCGGCCTACTACCGCCCGGGAGGCGTTTATCGCGATCTGCCGGACAGCATGCCGAAGTACGAAGTCTCGAAGTGGAAAAACGCCGCCGATGTTGCGCGCCTGAACGAGCCGCGCCAGGGTTCGCTGCTTGATTTTCTAGAAGACTTCACCGACCGTTTCCCGGCGATTCTCGACGAATACGAGACATTGCTGACCGAAAACCGCATCTGGAAACAGCGCACCGTCAACGTCGGCGTGGTGTCGCCCGAGCGTGCCTTGCAACTGGGCTTTACCGGCCCGATGCTGCGCGGCTCCGGTGTCGAGTGGGATCTGCGCAAGAAGATGCCTTACGAGGTTTATGACCGCGTCGATTTCGACATCCCGGTAGGGGTGAATGGCGACTGTTTTGACCGTTATCTGGTGCGCATGGAAGAGATGCGCCAGTCCAATCGCATCGTGCGTCAGTGCATTGACTGGTTGCGCCAGAATCCAGGCCCGGTGATCAGCGACAACCACAAGGTGGCGCCGCCGGCACGCGAAAAGATGAAGTCCAATATGGAAGAGCTGATTCATCACTTCAAGCTCTTCTCCGAGGGCATTCATGTGCCGCCTGGCGAGGTTTATGCGGGCATCGAACATCCCAAGGGCGAATTCGGCGTGTATGCGATTTCCGATGGCGCTAATAAGCCCTATCGTTTCAAGTTGCGTTCGCCGGGTTTTCCGCATCTGGCTGCGATGAATGAGATGTCGAAGGGCCACATGATTGCCGACGCGACAGCCATTATCGGCACCATCGATCTGGTGCTGGGTGATACGGATAGGTAATGGAAAAGATGCTGAGTCAGGAATCCCTCGCCAAGATTGATCGTGAAGTCGCCAAGTATCCGGCAGACCAGAAGCAGTCGGCCGTTATGGCGGCTCTGCATATTGCACAGGTAGAGAAGGGCTGGTTAGCGCGTGAGACGATTGGTTTCGTGGCCCGCTATCTCGATATGCCCGAGATGGCTGCCTACGAGGTGGCTTCGTTCTACAACATGTACGATCTTCATCCGGTTGGCCGACACAAGATCACCGTTTGTACGAACCTGCCCTGTGCCTTGTCGGGCGGCGTGCATGCGGCCGATTATGTCAAGCAGAAGCTTGGGATTGAATTCGGTGAAACAACGGCAGATGGCAAGTTCACCCTCAAGGAAGGCGAGTGCATGGGCGCTTGCGGCGATGCGCCGGTGATGCTGGTGAATAACGTGCATATGCGCTGCTTCATGACGCCGGAAGAGATCGACAAGCTGCTTGAGGAGTGTAAGTAATCATGGCGATCCTCGAAGCAATCAATCCTTCCCTGACCGCCGGCTGGCAACAGCCCGATGTGCGCGACCTGAACAAGGATGGAGGCTGGCGTCTGAAGGACTATGAGGCACGCGGCGGCTATCTGGCGCTCAAGAAACTGTTTGCCGACAAGCTGACGCAGGATCAGGTCATCGCCGAAGTAAAAGCTTCTGTGCTGCGCGGCCGTGGCGGTGCCGGCTTCCCGACCGGTCTCAAGTGGAGCTTCATGCCGCGCGCCTTCCCCGGCGACAAGTATGTGGTGTGCAACACCGACGAGGGCGAACCGGGTACGTTCAAGGATCGCGACATCATGCGCCTTGATCCGCATTCGGTCATCGAGGGCATGATCATCGCCGGTTTCGCGATGGGCGCGGCACGCGGTTACAACTACATCCACGGCGAAGTGTTTGAACTGTATCAACGCTTCGAGGAGGCTCTGGCTGA
Organism: Rhodocyclaceae bacterium; assembly: GCA_030824115.1. Lineage (GTDB taxonomy): Bacteria > Pseudomonadota > Gammaproteobacteria > Burkholderiales > Rhodocyclaceae > Sulfuricystis. The sequence continues at coordinate 49,167 of JAVBYI010000020.1, forward strand.
GGCGCGCGCTGCCGGCTATCTGGGCCAGAACATCTTGGGTGCCGGTTTCAATTTTGATCTGTTTGCCCACCACGGTTATGGTGCCTACATCTGCGGTGAGGAAACCGGCCTGCTGGAATCCATTGAAGGCAAGAAGGGCCAGCCGCGCTTCAAGCCGCCGTTCCCGGCGAGCTTTGGTCTCTACGGCAAGCCGACCACGATTAACAACACCGAGACCTTTGCTTCGATCCCGTACATTCTGCGTCAGGGCGGCGAGACTTTCCTGAACCTCGGCAAGCCGAACAACGGCGGCACCAAGCTGTTCTCGGTTTCCGGTCATGTGAATAAGCCGGGCAACTTTGAAGTGCCGATGGGCACGCCGTTTGCCAAGCTGCTGGAGATGGCGGGTGGCATGCGCGGCGGTCGCAAGTTGAAGGCGGTGATTCCTGGTGGTTCGTCTGCCCCGGTGCTGCCGGCCGATGTCATCATGGAATGCACGATGGACTACGATTCGATCGCCAAGGCGGGGTCGATGCTCGGTTCCGGCGCCGTGATCGTCATGGACGAAACCGTTTGCATGGTCAAGGCGCTGGAGCGTCTGTCCTGGTTCTACTACGAAGAGTCCTGCGGCCAATGCACGCCCTGCCGCGAAGGCACCGGCTGGCTCTACAAGATGGTGCATCGCATCGAACATGGCGAAGGCCGTCCCGAGGATCTCGACCTGCTTGACGAAATTGCCGGCAACATCATGGGGCGCACGATCTGTGCGCTTGGCGATGCGGCCGCACTGCCGGTGCGCAGCTTCGTCAAGCATTTCCGCGACGAGTTCGCTTATCACATCGAAAACAAGAGGTGCCTCGTGCCGCCGGATGTCCAAAAGGCCGGCAGTACGTTCCACACGAGACTCATGGCAGGTGCCACATGCTAGAGATCGAGATCGACGGCAAAGCCCTGCAGGTCGAAGACGGTGTGACCGTCATCGAAGCCGCGCACAGCGCCGGTATCTACATTCCGCACTTCTGCTATCACAAGAAGCTGTCGATTGCGGCCAACTGCCGCATGTGCCTGGTGCAGGTCGAGAAGGCCCCGAAGCCTATGCCGGCCTGCGCGACGCCCGTGACCAATGGCATGAAGGTATTCACCCATTCGAACATCGCGGTGAAGGCGCAGAAGGATGTGATGGAGTTTCTGCTCATCAACCATCCGCTCGATTGCCCGATCTGTGATCAGGGCGGTGAATGCCAGTTGCAGGATCTCGCCGTGGGCTACGGCGGTTCGGCTTCGCGCTACCAGGAAGAAAAGCGCGTGGTGACCAACAAGAACCTCGGTTCGCTGGTCAGCACCGACATGACCCGGTGCATCAACTGCACCCGCTGCGTGCGTTTCACGCAGGAAATTGCCGGCAACATGGAACTTGGCCAGGCCTTCCGTGGCGACCGCGCCGAGATCATGTCTTTCCTCGACAAGACCATCGATTCAGAATTGTCGGGCAACATCATCGACCTTTGCCCGGTCGGTGCGCTGACCTCCAAGCCCTTCCGTTTTTCGGCACGGACCTGGGAAATGTCGCGCCGCAAGTCAGTCAGTCCGCATGACGGCTTGGGTAGCAACCTGATTGTCCAGACCAAGCATGATCGCGTGATGCGCGTGCTGCCGCTGGAAAACGAAGCCATCAACGAGTGCTGGCTCTCGGACAAGGAGCGTTTCTCCTACGAAGCGCTGAATTCTGCCGAGCGCCTGACCAAGCCGATGGTGAAGCAGGGCGGCGAGTGGAAAGAGGTCGAGTGGAACGTCGCCCTCGATTACGCCAGCCACGCCTTGCGTGATGTGGCGAAGAATCAGGGTGCAGGCAAGATCGGCGCGTTGGTCAGTCCCCATGCAACGCTCGAAGAGATGGCGCTGGCCGCCAAGCTGCTGCGCGGTATCGGGTCGGACAATATCGATTTCCGCCTGCGCCAAAGCGATTTCAGCCTTGATGGCCAACGCAGTGGTATTCCGTTCCTCGGCATGAAACTGGCCGAGATTAACGAGTTGGATCGCGTGCTGGTGGTCGGCAGTTTCCTGCGCAAGGATCACCCGCTGATTGCCCAGCGTCTGCGCCAGTCGGCCAAGCGTGGTACCAAGGTTTCCGTGATTCATTCGGCAGACGATGATCTGCTGATCAAACTGTTTGCCAAGGCGATTGCGGCGCCTGCGCAGTTGCCCGCCGTACTGGCTGAAGTGGTCAAGGCCGTGGCGCAGATCAAGAGCGCAGCGCTTGGTGCCGAGTTTGAAAAAGTCGGCGCTGGTGAGACGGCGCAAGCCATCGCTAATAGTCTGGTATCGGGCCGCAACGCCGGCATCCTGTTGGGCAACTTTACCCAACAGCATCCGCAGGCGGCGACGTTGCAGCGTCTTGCCCAACAACTGGCCACGCTGCTCGGCGCAAAGTTCGGCATCCTCGGCGAAGCAGCCAACAGCGTTGGCGGCTACGTTGCCAAGGCTTGCCCGCAGACCAGCGGTTTGAATGCCGCTCGTCTGCTCACCGAGCCGCGCAAGGCGTATGTGCTGTTGAATGTCGAACCCGAGCTTGATTGTGCCGATGGCGCGCAGGCGCTGGCGGCGATGCAACAGGCGGCGAGCGTGATTGTCCTGTCGCCCTTCAAGTCGGCTGCTGCACTCAACTACGCCGACGTGTTGCTGCCGGTCTCGCCCTTCAGCGAAACCTCCGGCACCTTCGTCAATACCGAAGGTCGTGTGCAGAGCTTCTACGCCGTGACCAAGCCGCAGGGCGAAGCGCGTCCGGCCTGGAAGGTGCTGCGCGTACTGGGTAATCTGCTGGAAGTTGCCGGTTTCGATTACGAAAGTTCGGAGCAGGTGCGCGATGAGATTCTCACGGGCAAGCCGGAGTTTGTTGCTGGCCTCGATAATGCCGTCAAGTCGGGCGCATTGAATCTGGCTGCCGAGGCGGATGGGATTCAGCGTGTTGCCGATGTGCCGATTCATTTTGCTGACTCACTAGTGCGTCGTGCGCCAAGCCTGCAGGCCACCAAGGATGCGGCAGCCCCGATGGCACGCATGAACGCTGCCATGCTTGCCAAACTGGGCGTTGGCGCGGGTGGAAACGTAAAAGTCGGCGCTGGCGGGACGGCATTGGTTGCAGAGCTTGACGCTGGCGTCCCGGATGGCTGTATACGTGTTGCCGCTGCCCATGTGAGCACTGCAGCCCTCGGCCCGATGTTTGGTTCGCTTACCGTGGAAAAAGCCTGATGGAAGCGCTGATCCTCAATTTCTTCCAGTGGTTCTGGAACCTGTTCGGTCTCTGGGATGCCATCTGGCCCTGGTTCCAGCATGTCTGGCCGCTGGCTTGGTCGATGATGCGCATTGTCGCGATTCTGGTGCCGCTGATTGTCGGCGTGGCCTACTTGCCCTATTTCGAGCGCAAGGTCATTGCCTACATGCACGTGCGGATCGGTCCGAACCGCGTTGGTCCGTTCGGCCTGCTCCAGCCGATTGCCGATAGTCTGAAGTTGATGTTCAAAGAAGTGCTGTTTCCGGCCAAGGCCAGCACCAAACTCTTCATCTTCGGCCCGATTATCGCCCTGGCGCCGGCGCTGGTGGCCTGGGCGGTGGTGCCCTTTGCCGATGGCTGGGTGCTGGCGGACATCGATGCGGGCGTGTTGTTCCTGCTGGCGGTCACCTCGATCGGGGTCTACGGCATCATCATCTCGGGCTGGGCCTCGAACTCCAAATATCCTTTCCTTGGTGCCATGCGTGCCACGGCGCAGATGATTTCCTACGAAATCGCCATGGGCATGGCGCTGGTGGCGGTGATCATGGTGTCGAACAGTCTGAACCTGTCCGACATTGTGCGGGTGCAGGATCAGGGGCGCTTTGCCGACATGGGGCTGTCGATCCTCTCGTGGAACTTCATTCCGCTACTGCCATTGTTCCTCGTCTATCTGATCTCCGGCGTGGCCGAGACCAACCGCGCGCCGTTCGACGTGGTGGAAGGCGAGTCGGAGATTGTGGCCGGTCACATGATCGAGTATTCGGGCATGGCTTTCGCACTGTTCTTCCTGGCCGAATACGCCAACATGATCCTGGTGTCCTTCCTGACCGCGATCTTCTTCCTCGGTGGCTGGTTGTCACCGGTGGGCTTCCTGCCGGACGGCCATCACTGGCTGGCCGCCAAAGTGTCCTTCCTGCTGTTCTGCTTCCTGTGGTTCCGCGCGACATTCCCGCGTTATCGCTACGACCAGATCATGCGTCTGGGCTGGAAGGTGTTCATCCCCCTCTGCATCGCCTGGATCCTGGTTGTCGGGGTCTGGATGATGTCGCCGTTCAATATCTGGAAGTGAGGAACTGACCATGGGCGCCAAAGATTTCATCGGCAGCTTGTTCCTCAAGGAACTGCTACAAGGCATGGCCGTCACGGCGGGCTATTTCTTCAAGCCGAAGATTACCGTTCAGTACCCGGAAGAAAAGACGCCGATGTCGCCGCGCTTCCGCGGCCTACACGCGCTGCGTCGCTATCCGAATGGCGAAGAGCGTTGTATCTCGTGCAAGTTGTGCGAAGCGGTTTGTCCGGCGATGGCCATCACCATTGAAGGTGCCGAACGCGAGGACGGTAGTCGTCGTACCACCCGCTACGATATCGATCTGACCAAGTGCATCTTCTGCGGTTTCTGCGAGGAAGCCTGCCCGGTGGATGCCATTGTCGAGACGCATATTTTCGAATACCACGGCGAGACACGCGGCGATCTCTATTACACCAAGCAGATGCTGCTGGCCAATGGCGACCGCTATGAAGCCGAGATCGCCAAGAATCGCGAACTGGACGCTAAATACCGATAATGGAATTCAAGACCTTCGTCTTCTATGTGGTTGCGGCGATCCTGGTGTTCGCTGCCCTGCGCACGATCACGGCGCGCAACCCCGTGCATGCCGCCCTGTTTCTGGTGCTGGCTTTCTTTTCGACGGCGGCCATCTGGATGCTGTTGCAGGCCGAGTTCCTCGCCATCATCCTGATCATGGTGTATGTCGGGGCGGTGATGGTGCTGTTCCTGTTCGTCGTGATGATGCTGGATATCGACATCGCGCGCCTGCGCCATCGCTTCTGGAGTTATCTGCCGCTGGGTGCCATGATCGGTTTGCTAATGGTGGCCGAAATGGCGCTGGTGCTCTCCGGCAAGTATTTCAGCGCAGCTGCGCTGCCGGGACAGACCATGCCCGAGGGCTACAGCAATACCAAGGAACTGGGTCGTCTGCTCTATACCGAGTTTGTCTTCCCCTTCGAACTCGCATCGGTCATCCTGCTCGTTGGCGTGATCGCCGCCGTGATGCTGACCCTGCGCCAGCGCAAGGACACCAAATACCAGAACCCGTCCGAACAACTGGCCGTCAAGCGCAATGATCGCGTCCGTCTGGTGAAGATGGCGACCGAAAAAGATCTGCCCGCGGAATCGGAAGTGAAGGAGGGAGGGCAATAACATGTTGACGACACTCTCTCTGTCCCATTACCTGATCCTGTCGGCGATTCTCTTTGCCATCAGCGTCGTGGGCATCTTCCTCAACCGCAAGAACCTGATCGTGTTGCTGATGGCCATCGAACTGATGCTGCTGTCGGTCAACCTCAACTTTGTGGCCTTCTCGCATTACCTCAATGATCTGGCGGGCCAGTTGGTGGTCTTCTTCGTGCTGACTGTGGCCGCCGCTGAAGCCGCTATCGGCCTGGCGATCCTGGTGGTGCTGTTCCGCAACCTCTCGACGATCCACGTCGATGATCTCGACAGTCTGAAGGGATAGGCCGACATGAAGACCCTCTATCTCCTCGTGCCGTTGGCCCCGCTGTTCGGGGCGATCATCGCGGGCCTGTTTGGCAAGGCCATCGGCCGTGCCGGTGCGCATATCGTCACGATTCTGGGTGTGACCATTTCGCTGCTGGCTTCCCTGATCATCTTCAAGGATGTGATGGCCGGCAATGTGTTCAATGGCGATCTTTACACTTGGCTTGAATCCGGTGGCCTGAAGTTCGCGATCGGCTTCCTGATCGATCCGCTGACGGCGGTGATGATGCTGGTGGTGACCTTCGTCTCACTGATGGTGCACATCTACACCATCGGCTACATGGCGCATGACGAGGAAAACTGGCCGGACGACAGCCTGGCGCGGACCAACAGCTATCAGCGTTTCTTCAGCTACATCTCCTTGTTCACTTTCTCGATGCTGATGCTCGTGATGAGCAACAACTTCGTCCAGCTCTTCTTCGGCTGGGAGGCGGTGGGCCTGGTCTCCTACCTGCTGATCGGTTTCTGGTCAACACGGCCGACGGCGATCTACGCCAACTTGAAGGCCTTCCTGGTTAACCGCGTCGGCGACTTCGGCTTCCTGCTCGGTATTGGTCTGGTGGCGGCCTACGCCGGCAGTCTCGACTACGCGACGGTGTTCGGCAAGGCCCAGCAACTGGCGACGATGACGGAAGCCACGACCGGCTGGCCGCTGATTACCGCGATCTGTATTGGTCTGTTCATCGGCGCGATGGGCAAATCGGCGCAGTTCCCGCTGCATGTCTGGCTGCCAGACTCGATGGAAGGCCCGACGCCGATCTCCGCACTGATCCACGCAGCCACGATGGTGACCGCCGGTATTTTCATGGTGTCGCGCATGTCGCCGTTGTTCGAACTCTCTGATACGGCCTTGTCCTTCATCATCGTCATCGGCGCGATCACGACATTGTTCATGGCCCTGGTCGCCATCGTGCAGACCGACATCAAGCGTGTGGTGGCCTACTCGACGCTGTCGCAGCTTGGCTACATGACCATGGCGCTGGGCGCCTCGGCTTATTCAGTGGCGATCTTCCATCTGATGACGCACGCCTTCTTCAAGGCGGTGCTGTTCCTCGGTGCCGGTTCGGTAATTATCGCCATGCACCACGAGCAGGACATGCGCAAGATGGGCGGCCTACGCAAATATCTGCCGATTACCTATGCCACGGTGCTGATTGGTGCCATCGCCAACGCCGGTTTGCCGCCGTTTGCCGGCTTCTTCTCGAAAGATTCGATCATCATGGCGGTGCAGGCCTCGCAGATTCCCGGTGCCGGTTTTGCCTACGTATGCGCACTGGCTGCCGTGTTTATCGGTGGTCTGTATTCCTTCCGCCTCGTCTTCTTCGCCTTCCACGGCAAGGAGCGTTTCCGTGAAGCGGCGCATGATGCACATCATGGCCACGATGATCATGGTCATCATGGCGGCACCCATGAACCACATGAGTCACCCAAGGTCGTGACGGTGCCGCTGATCCTGCTGTCGATCCCGGCCATTTCCGCTGGTTGGCTGATCGGTTCCTTCCTGTATGGCAACTGGTTCGGTGACGCAATCTATATCAACACAGTAGCGCATCCGGCGATGGCACAGCTGAAGGAAGGCTTCCATGGCATTTTCGGCATGATGGCCCACGGTGTCGTCACTCTGCCGTTCTGGCTGGCGCTGTCCGGTGCAGCCACAGCTTGGTTCCTTTATGTCAAGCGCCCGGATTTGCCGGCGGTGATCCGTGCAAAGATGGCTTTGCCCGTGAAGATTCTGGAAAACAAGTACGGCCTTGACCAGTTCAATGAGTGGTTCTTTGCGGGTGGTGCGCGCGGTGTCGGGCACGGTCTGTGGAAAGCGGGCGATCAGACGATCATCGATGGCGTGATGGTCAATGGTTCCGCCCGTCTGGTCGGCTGGTTTGCCAGTGTCGTGCGCCTGATCCAGTCCGGCCACATCTACCAATATGCGTTCTCCATGATCATCGGCGTCTTTGTGCTGCTGACGCTGTGGATGAACCGCGCCTGACGGATGCGATGAGATGAGTTCCCTGCTATGAGTTCACTGCTGAGCCTCGCAATCTGGATTCCCATATTCGGTGCCTTGGTCGTCTTCGCGGCCGGCAACGACAAGAAGCTTGCACGCTGGGCGGCGCTGGCGGTGGCTATCGTCGGCTTCCTGGTGACCCTGCCGCTGTACTTCAACTTTGACGTGACTCAGGCCGGCATGCAGTTCGTTGAGCAGCGTCCCTGGATTCCGCGCTTCAATATTGAATATTTGCTGGGCGTCGATGGCATCTCAATGCTGTTTATCCTGCTTAACAGCTTTATCACCATCATCGTGATCATCGCGGGTTGGGAAGTGATTGAGGACAAGGTGGCCCAATACATGGGCGCCTTCCTGATCATGTCCGGTTTGATGAACGGCATTTTCAGTTCGCTCGACGCCGTATTGTTCTACGTCTTCTTCGAAGCTTCGCTGATCCCGATGTACATCATCATCGGGATCTGGGGTGGCCCGAATCGCGTCTATGCCGCGTTCAAGTTCTTCCTCTACACGCTGCTCGGTTCGCTGCTGATGCTGATCGCGCTGATCTGGCTCTTCCTGCAGTCCGGCGGCAGCTTCAATCTCCTCGAATGGCACCAGTTGCGCATCGACATGGCGCCGCAGATCCTGCTGTTCCTTGCCTTCCTTGTCGCCTTCGCCGTCAAGGTGCCGATGTGGCCGGTGCATACCTGGTTGCCGGATGCCCACGTCGAGGCGCCCACCGGCGGTTCGGTCGTACTGGCGGCAATCATGCTGAAGCTCGGCGCCTATGGTTTCCTGCGGTTCTCGCTGCCGATTGCCCCGGACGCCAGCCAGTATCTTGCGCCGCTGATGATCACGCTGTCGCTGATTGCCGTCATCTACATCGGCTTCGTGGCGCTGGTGCAGGCCGACATGAAAAAGCTGATCGCCTATTCGTCGATCTCGCACATGGGCTTTGTGACGCTCGGCTTCTTCATCTTCAACCAGTTGGGTGTCGAGGGTGCGCTGGTGCAGATGATCTCGCACGGCTTTATTTCCGCCGCGATGTTCCTCTGTGTGGGGGTGATGTATGACCGCATGCACTCGCGCCAGATTGCTGACTACGGTGGTGTGGTGAACACCATGCCGAAATTTGCGGGCTTCATGGTGTTGTTTGCCATGGCCAACTCCGGTTTGCCCGCGACCTCTGGTTTTGTCGGCGAGTTCATGGTCATCCTTGGGGCCGTCAAGTACAACTTCTGGATCGGTTTCCTGGCCGCGACGACGCTGATTTTGGGGGCCGCCTATACCTTGTGGATGGTCAAGCGGGTGATCTTTGGTGCTGTTGCTAATAGTCACGTTGCCGAACTGAGCGACATCAATTCCCGCGAATTCCTGTTCCTTGCCTTGCTGGCGCTCTGCGTGCTGGCGATGGGCCTTTACCCGTATCCCTTCACCGATGTGATGCATGCATCGGTGGATAACCTGCTCAAGCATGTCGCGGTGAGCAAGCTTTAATCACCCGGCACAGACGAGACAACGATGCTCAAGAATTTCATTCCGCCCGATCTTTTCCCGGCCATGCCGGAGATTTTCCTGGTGCTGATGGCCTGCGTCATCTTGCTCGTGGATGCGTTCCTGGGGCGCACCCAGCGCTGGATTGTCGCTGCCCTGACGATCGTTTCCCTAATTGGTTGCGCGCTGATTACCTATCAGACCATGGATGGCCAGGTGGTTCTGACGTTCAGCAACATGTTTGTCGATGACCTGCTGGCCGACTTCCTCAAGCTGATGCTCTATCTGGCCGTGATCGTGGTGGTGATTTATAGCCGCGACTACCTTGTGGCCCGCCAACTTGACAAGGGCGAATATTACGTCCTGGTCCTGTTTGCCACCGTCGGCATGATGGTGATGATCTCGGCCGCGCACTTCCTGACCATCTACCTTGGCCTGGAACTGCTGTCACTGTCCTTGTATGCCCTGGTCGCCATCGACCGCGATAGCCCGAAGGCGACCGAAGCGGCGATGAAGTATTTCGTCCTCGGTGCGCTGGCCTCCGGCCTGCTGCTCTATGGCATGTCGATGGTGTATGGCGCCACGGGTACGCTCGAAATTGGTGGTGTGGCCCAGGCCCTGCATCTGGGTGTGGCGAACAAGACCGTGCTGGTGTTTGGCTTGGTCTTCATCGTCTCCGGCGTTGCCTTCAAGCTGGGTGCCGTGCCCTTCCACATGTGGGTGCCGGATGTCTATCAGGGTGCGCCGACGCCGATTACCCTGCTGATCGCCTCGGCCCCCAAACTGGCTGCCTACGCCATCGCCATGCGCATGCTGGTGTATGGCCTGTTCGAGCTGGCCGAACACTGGCAGTCGATGCTGATGATCCTGGCGGTGCTCTCGATCGCCCTCGGTAACCTGGCGGCCATCGCGCAAACCAACATCAAGCGCATGCTGGCCTACTCGACCATCTCGCACATGGGCTTCATGTTGCTTGCCCTGATGAGCGGCGTGGTCGGGCCTGACAAACACTTTGCCCTGAATGCCTACAGTTCGGCGATGTACTACGCTGTTGCCTACGTGATCATGTCGCTGGGTGCCTTCGGCATGATCCTGCTGCTCTCCCGCGCCGGCTACGAGGCCGAGCATCTGGACGACCTCAAGGGACTGAACCAGCGCAGCCCGTGGTTTGCCGCCGTGATGCTGGCGATCATGTTCTCGATGGCCGGTGTGCCTTTCTTCGTCGGCTTCTTCGCCAAGTTCTCGGTGCTGCTGGCCGCCGTCGATGCCGGCCATATCGCCGTTGCCGTGTTTGCCGTGATGTTCTCGCTGATCGGTGCCTTCTACTACCTGCGCGTCGTCAAGCTGATGTATTTCGATGCGCCGGTAGACAATGCCCCGATCCAGGCATCGCTCGACATGCGCTTCCTGCTGTCGCTGAACGGTGCGGCGGTGGCCCTGTTCGGCATCTTCCCGGATACGCTGATCTCGCTTTGCACCTACGCACTGATGCGCTCGTTGTAAAAGTCGGCACTGGCAGGACGGCATAATCTGCTGCCGCCTGCTCAAGTTTATGCGTTTCGGGTCGTAAAACCGAGAATGAGCGATAACCTGCAAATTGAGAACCTTACGCTGCGACACCAGCTTGAGTCGCTTTTGCAGGAAGCCCGCCAGAACGAAGACAAATTGCGCCGCTTTGACGTGCTTGAGCGGCGCATCATCGGCGCCGGTTCGTTTGTCGAACTGATCCAGTTGCTGCTCTCCGACTATCGTCAGGTTTTCGGTATCGAGCATGTCAGCCTGACGTTGCTGGACCAGGAATATGAAATTCCTCGCCTGCTCGATGAGGCTGGTCTCGGCCAGGAAATTCCCGGTTTGTGCCTGATGCCCGATGACGAGTGGTTGAAGTTCTGCTTTTCCGGGGATTACAAGACCCGGCTGACGCGTTTCGATCCGGTCAGCCATGGGCGCCTGTTCCTCGATGGTGATGAGATGCCGGCGTCCGTCGCCTTGTTGCCGCTGATGCGCCAGAATTGCCTGATTGGGAGCCTGAATCTCGGCAGTGCAGATATCAATCGCTATACCGAAGGTGCCGGCACCGAGTTTCTTGACCGTCTGGCCGCAGTCGCTGCGGTGTGTGTTGAAAGCACCCTGTCACGCGAACGGCTGAAGCGCGCCGGGGTGACCGATGCGCTGACCGGTGTGCATAACCGACGCTATTTCGACCATCGTTGCTCGGCCGAGACGAGTCAAGCCCGCCGCCAGCGCCAGCCGCTGGCCTGCATGTTCCTCGATATCGACCGTTTCAAGCGCATTAACGACACCTACGGCCATCAGGTCGGTGATCTGGTGTTGCAGGGTATTGCCACGACGATCAAGGCGCAGTTGCGCGCCTGCGATACGCTGGCACGTTATGGTGGCGAAGAGTTCGTCGCCCTGTTGCCGCAAACCGCACAGACACATGCGCTGGAAATCGCCGAGCGGATACGCGCGGCCATCGAAGCACAAGTCCTGACAACCCCGCATGGTGAGCGTGTGCCGGTGACGATTTCGATTGGCTTGTCGATGGCCGTGCTCGACAGCGTCTGCGAACACAAGGATGCCGCGACCGCCATGGTGGCTGCGGCAGATCATGCCCTCTATGAAGCCAAGCATGGTGGGCGCAATCGCGTGGTCAGCGCAACGGCCTTGCCGTTTGGTTGCAGCAAGCCCTCAATGATCCAGAATGTCTGGATGCAGGCCCGGCAATGGGTGGGTGGCATCTTGCACAAGCTCGCCACCCTGGCCCATCTGCAGCGCGCCTGACGCTTTTTAGACTGCGGCCAGTGCCTGCTCCAGGTCGGCCTTGATGTCGTCGATGTGTTCGAGACCGATCGACAGGCGCACCATATCTTCCGAAACGCCCGCTTTAGCCAACTCATCCGGATTGAGCTGACGGTGCGTGGTGCTGGCTGGGTGACAAGCCAGCGACTTGGCATCGCCAATGTTCACCAGACGGGTGATCAGTTTCAGGGCATCCTGGAACTTGGTACCGCCCTCGCGTCCGCCCTTGACCCCGAACGACAGGATGCCCGACGCGCGCCCGCCCATGTACTTCTTGGTCAGGGCGTGCTCGGCGTGGTCGGGCAGGCCGGCGTAACGAACCCAACTGGCCTTGGGATGGTTTTTCAGATATTCGGCGACGGCTTGCGTATTTTCGCAGATGCGATCCATGCGCACGGCCAGCGTCTCGATGCCCTGCAGGATCTGGAAGCTGTTGAAGGGCGAGATGCAGGCGCCCATGTTGCGTAGGGGTACGACACGGGCGCGGCCGATATAGGCAGCGGGGCCGAGCGCTTCGGTATAGACCACGCCGTGGTAGGACACATCCGGTGTATTGAGGCGCTTGAATTTTTCCTTGTGATCGGCCCAGGGGAACTTGCCCGAGTCGACGATGGCGCCGCCGATGCTGGTGCCGTGGCCACCGAGGTACTTGGTCAGCGCATGCACGATGATGTCGGCGCCGTGCTCGAAGGGACGGCAAAGGTAGGGCGTTGGCACGGTGTTGTCGACGATCAGCGGGATGCCGGCTGCATGGGCGACGTCGGCCAGTGCGGCGATGTCGACCACGTTGCCGAGCGGGTTACCGACGGATTCGCAGAAGATCGCCTTGGTCTTGCCGTCGATGAGGGGCTTAAAGCTTGAGGGATTCCGGTAATCGGCAAAGCGCACCTCAATGCCGTACTGGGGCAGGGTGTGGGCAAACAGGTTGTAGGTGCCGCCATACAGTGTGCCAACCGAGACGATGTTGTCGCCGGCTTCGGCAATGGTCTGGATCGCGTAGGTAATCGCCGCCATGCCGGAGGCCAGACCGAGTGCGCCGACGCCACCTTCCATGGCGGCCAAGCGTTGTTCCAGCACCGCCGTGGTCGGATTCATGATGCGCGTGTAGATATTGCCGGCCACTTTCAGGTCGAACAGATCGGCGCCGTGCTGCGTGTCGTCGAAGGCGTAGGACGTGGTCTGGTAAATCGGTACGGCGACGGATTTGGTGGTGGGATCAGGACTGAAGCCGCCGTGCACGGCAATGGTTTCGATTTTCATGGGTGATGACCTCCGGAAAGAAAGTGGGTGTTGTTGTTTTTTGTCGAGTATATCCGCCCATTGGCGTGACTGATGGCGTGTTAACCTTCGCGCCCATCATGCCCGCCCAACCCGCCAAGCCAGACATTGACCGTATTTTTGCCGCTGATGGCCCGCTGGCACGGACGATTCCCGGCTATCGCCTGCGCGATCAGCAAATCGCCATGGCGCGCGAGGTGCAGGCAGCCATCGAGGCGAATCGGCTGCTGGTGGCAGAAGCCGGCACCGGCACAGGAAAAACCTTCGCTTACCTCGCCCCGGCGCTGTTATCCGGCGGCAAGGTGATCGTTTCCACCGGCACCAAAACCCTGCAGGATCAACTCTTCAATCGCGACCTGCCGATGGTGCGCGATGCGCTTGGTATCCCCGTCACCATTGCCCTGTTGAAGGGGCGCAGCAACTACGTCTGCCCGCATCATCTTGATCGCGCGCTGACCGGCGGCAAGCTCAATTCGCGTGCCGAAGTTGTCCATCTGCATGCCATCGCGCGTTTTGCCAAAAGCACAGCCAGTGGCGACAAGGCGGAGTGCAGTGACGTGCCCGAGGATTCCGGCGCCTGGTATCTCGCCACTTCGACGCGCGAGAACTGCCTCGGCCAGGAGTGTGCCCACGTCAAGGAATGTTTTGTCCTCGCGGCACGGCGCGAGGCGCTGGTGGCGGATGTCGTCGTGGTCAATCACCATCTCTTCTTTGCCGACGTCATGCTCAAGGATGACGGCATGGGCGAACTGCTGCCGAGTTGCAACACGATCGTCTTCGACGAGGCGCACCAGTTGCCCGAGGTGGCGGGTCTGTTCTTCGGCGAGTCGGTCGGCACCGGGCAGTTGCTTGATCTGGTGCGCGATACCAAGCTCGAAGGCATTGCCGCCGCCAAGGATTACGCGCCCTTGCAGGATGCCGCCAAGGCACTGGAAAAAGCCGCCAAGGATTTGCGCCTTACCTTTCGCCACGAGGGCCGGCTGGCCACCGCACAGTGGTTGCAGCATCCACAAGCCATCGAGGCGCTGGCGCATGTGCAGGCGATGCTCGATGAAATGAGCAAGCATCTGGAAAGCCAAGCCGGGCGCTCGGAAGGGCTGGCGAATTGTCTGCGCCGTTGCGGCGAATTGGTGCTGCTGTTACGTCATTGGCAATCTGAAAAAGTCGGCGCTGGCGGGACGGCAGATGACGAAGACCCGCCGGTACGCTGGGTTGAAGTCACCAGCTATGGAGTGAGTTTCAACCTCACGCCACTTTCCGTGGCACCCATTTTCAGAAAGCAGTTGGAGGGGCATCCGCGCGCATGGATATTCACTTCGGCCACGCTCGCGGTTGGCAGCGACTTCACCCACTATCGCGAGGCGCTCGGTCTGGCCGATGCCGCCACCGGCCGCTGGGACAGCCCCTTCGATTATCCGAACAACGGGCTGCTGTATTGCCCAACCGGCATGCCCGATCCGAATCATCCTGAATACAGCGAAGCGGTTGTTGAGGCGGTATGGCCAGCCATTCGTGCTTCCAACGGACGTGCCTTCGTGTTGTGCACCTCGCTGCGCGCGATGCGGCGCATCCACGAACTGATCGATGAGCGCATCGCCCGTGCCGGACTGGAAATGCCGCTGATGATGCAGGGGCAAGGTTCGAAAACGGAACTGCTGGATCGCTTCCGCCAGTTGGGCAACGCTGTGCTGGTGGCGAGCCAGAGTTTCTGGGAAGGCGTCGATGTGCGCGGTGAGGCGCTCTCCCTCGTGGTCATCGACAAGCTGCCCTTTGCGCCGCCCGACGACCCGGTACTGGCAGCGCGCATCGATACGCTGAAGAAGCAGGGCCGCAATGCCTTCTTCGAGGTGCAACTGCCGCGTGCCGTCATCAGCATGAAGCAGGGCGCCGGCCGGCTGATCCGCGACGAAACCGATCGTGGTGTGCTGATGGTCTGCGATCCGCGCATGGTCGACAAGCCCTATGGTCGGCGCATCTGGCAAAGCCTGCCGCCGATGCGGCGCACCCGCGAGATCGGTGAGGTGGAAGCATTTTTTGAGAGTTGAAATGGAGGAGCAAATGCCCAAAGGCTACTGGATTGCGCACGTCGATGTCGACGACCTTGAGCAGTACAAGCGTTACGTCGCCGCTAATGCGGCGCCCTTCAAGCAGTTCGGCGCCCGCTTTCTGGTGCGCGCCGGCCGCTTCGAAAATCCCGAGGGCAGCAGCCGCTCACGCAATGTGGTGCTGGAGTTTCCTTCCTATCAGGCGGCGCTGGATTGCTGGCACTCGCCCGAGTATCAGGCAGCGCTCAAGCTGCGCCAGCCGGTATCGACCAGCGACCTCGTCATCATCGAGGGCTACGACGGGCCGCAACCCGGCTGATAACGATCCGCGCGAAATATCGGCGCTGGCGGGACGGCGTAGTCCGTAGCCCTACATTTCTCATTGGCATACTAATTGCACAAACGCACTGCGTTTAACAAATAGAGACATGCCATGATTGTCCACCCCGCTTCTGCCCTTTTCTCTGCTGCCGAAATCGTACGTTCGCTATCGTCCCGGCAAACTCCGACCGCATCGCCGGCAAATATTGTCGATAGCCATTCCCTTGCCGGAACGACGGCCAGCAGTCAGGTTAGTATTTCCGCCGCCGCGCGCGAAGCGGCAAGAAACGATGCGGCCATACGTCCCGGTCTCAAGTTGTCCGATGCCGTGATGCAATGGTTCAACAAGGATTTTTCTTCGGACATTTTGGACGAAGCGAAGGCGCGACTGGAGGACATCCGGGAAAACGGCGAACTTGGCGCGTTCGGCCCCATGAACCTGCCGCTGCTGCCGGAAAACCAGCAACTGCTGGACGGTTTTCGCCAGGAAATGCGCGAACTTTCGGCTGGCGGACACGCCAACATGAACGAGGAGCAATCCGCCCGGTTCAACCTGCTGATGAACCTTGGCATGCGTCTGCAACTTGTTGGCTGGGAGAAGCCTATGACGGAAGCCGACGTTCAGCGCGAGTTTGATGTTTCCAACGCCATGGCCAAACTTGTCCACGACGATCCGAGCCTGAAACCGCCCACCCCGCCCGAGCGAGCGCCGGAGGAAGTTGTCGCCGACATCCAGTCCGGCAAGGCGCCGGCGGTCTGGCGTGAACGCTGGTCGGCGGCGGGACTGACTATGCCGACGGAGGCCACCCTGTTGCCGGAACGTTCCATGTGGCTTGATCTCGCCGCCGCCGCCGGTATCGACACTGACGAATTTATGACCACGCTGCGCGGCATGGCTGGCGATCTGAAAGGGCAGGCCCTGACGCGTGCAATGGAGAGTTTTATTAGCGAACGCTACCTTGCCATGATGGAGACACAGAAAGCCGCCGCCGCGTTGGTGGTGGCCTGACGTTGCGTCCCAAATGTCGGCGCTGGCAGGACGGCAAGTAATGGCAAAGCTATTTCTCCTAGTCCTGTGCCTTGGTGTTTCATGCTTCGCCCGGGCGGACGAAGCGGCCATTGGCCGTTTGTTCAATACGGCCGGCATCGCTGGCACGCTGGTGGTCGAGTCCGCGCGGAGCGGGCAGCGTTATGTGCATGATGCGGTGCGTGCGCGGCAGGCGTTTCCGGCGGCTTCGACTTTCAAGGTGCTCAATACACTGATTGCGCTGGATGAGGACGTGATTTCCGGTATGGACGCGGTGATTCCGTGGGACGGTACACGCCATGAAATGGCGGATTGGAATCGCGACCAAACCCTGGCGAGTGCGTTCCGGCTCAGTTGCGTGTGGTGCTATCAGAGATTGGCGCAGCAGGTCGGTGCGGCGAAGTATCCGGGCCATCTGCGGCAGGCGCGCTACGGGCAGTTGCGCGAGCCGTTCGATGTCACGCAGTTCTGGCTCGACGGTTCGCTGACTATCGATGCCGAACAGCAGGTGGCCTTTCTCCGGCAGGTGGTTGAGCGCCGCCTGCCTTACCGGCCCGCCCACTATGACACGCTCAAGTCGATCATGCTGGCCGAGACGGGGCCGACCTACCGTCTCTATGCAAAGACCGGCTGGGCGGCGCGCAGCAAGCCAGGTATTGGCTGGTACGTGGGATATGTGGAAACCGGCGACGACACCTGGCTATTCGCCCTCAACATCGACACCCGCAGCGCGGCCGATCTGCCGTTGCGCAAGCAGCTGGTGATGGATGCGCTGCGCGTTGTGGGCATTTTGTAACGCAACACCGCAGGCTATGCGGCTTCGAAGTGCTCGATCACCAGTTGCACTTTTGATTCCCCCTGCCACTCGTTGATATCGACACGGAAGGCGGCGCGAATGCGATCCGGGGCCGATTCGGTGTGGTTGAAGCGGATCGCGTCGATTTTTCCCTTGCCGTGCTTGAGCGAGAGCTTGAGGTGTTTGTCCTTGAGCAGGCGTTGCTGGATGACGGTGAATTCATCGGCAAACAGCGGCGCCGGGAAACCCTGGCCCCACACGGATTCCTGTAGCAGGCGCGCGGGAATCAGGCTGAGATAGCCGGATTCGAGGGCACCGTCGGTTTCCAGCGTGCGGGTCAGTTGGGCCGGGGCGAGCAGTTCGCGGGCCACGGTTTCGAAGGCTTGTTCGAAGATCGGTAGATCGCGCTCCAACAGGGTCATGCCCGCGGCAGCGGCGTGACCGCCAAATTTTTTCAGCAGCGTGGGATGGCGCTTGGCGACGAGGTCGAGCGCGTCGCGCAGGTGCAGGCCGGGGATCGAGCGGCCGGAACCGCGCAAATCTCCATCCGCATTGTCTTCCTGGCTGCGTGCGAACACGACGGTGGGGCGGTGCAATTGCTCCTTGACGCGGCCGGCGAGGATGCCGATGACGCCCTGATGCCAGGTGGGTTCAAACAGCGTCAGGCTGGCGCGCGTGCTGGCGTCGATGGTATCGAGCTGGATATTGGCGGCCTCGCGCATGTCGGCCTCAATGGCGCGGCGCTCGTGGTTGATGGCGTCGAGTTCCTGCGCGATGTTGAGGGCGCGGGCACGGTCGTCGGTGATCAGGCATTCGATGCCGATGCTCATGTCGGCGAGACGCCCGGCGGCATTCAGGCGCGGGCCGACGGCGAAACCGAGATCGAAGGTGCCGGCGCGGGCCGCTTCGCGCCCGGCTACCTGCAACAGTGCGGCAACGCCGGGCTGCATGCGGCGCTGACGGATGCGCGCCAGCCCTTGCGCGACGAAGATGCGGTTGTTGCGGTCGAGCGTGACGACATCGGCAACCGTGCCGAGGGCGACCAGATCGAGCAGTTCGGCGAGATTCGGTTCCGGGCGGTCAGCAAAGGCGCCGCGTTGGCGCAGTTCGGCACGCAGCGCCAGCATGACGTAGAACATCACGCCGACGCCGGCGATGCTCTTGCTCGGGAATGTACAGCCAGGTTGGTTCGGATTGACGATGGCCGCGGCGGCCGGCAGCTCGTCGCCGGGCAGGTGGTGGTCGGTGACGATGACCTGCATGCCGAGCCGCTGGGCTTCGGCTACGCCGTCCACGCTGGCGATGCCGTTGTCGACGGTGACGAGCAGATCCGGCTGCATGGCGGCGGCCAGTCGGGCGACTTCGGGCGAGAGGCCGTAGCCGGTTTCGAAACGGTTCGGTACGAGGTAGTCGACCTTGGCCCCAAAGGCGCGCAGGGCGCGGATGCCGACAGCGCAGGCGGTGGCGCCGTCACAGTCGTAATCGGCGACGATCAGGATGCGCTGCTGTGCCGCAATGGCATCGGCCAGTTGCCGCACGGCTTTGTCGATATCTTTGAGTCCGGCGGGCGGTAGCAGGGTGGTCAGTTGCGTATCGAGTTCTTCGGCACGCTGGATGCCTCGGGCGGCATAGAGGCGGGCGAGGAGGGGATGCACGCCTGCTTGTTCGAGCATCAGCCGGGCGCGTTGCGGCACCGGACGAACGGCGATGCGGGTCATGCCAGTTCGGTCAGTGAGCCGGAGTGGCGCCAGAAGCGCCAGAGGTTGCCGCGCACCAGCGAGAAAACCGTGGCATGCGCATCGCCATGCAGGTGGGTGCCGACAAGGCGCAGGGCGCGACATTCGCCGCGCCTGAGGGCGGTGATGGCCGGGAGAATCCAGCGTTCATCAAGCTCCAGCAGGGCGAGGCGCCAGGTCATGGCGTTGAGGTTGCGCGCCGGATCGGCCAGTTTGTCAAAGTGACACAGGACACTGCCGGTGGCCGGTTGATAACGGTCGGGTGGCGGAATGCAGGCAACACTACATTGAGCCGCGAGGCCGGCGAACAGCGCATCCGCACTCCAGATCACCTGATAGTCGCAGTGCAGCGCACTGGGCATAGGCAGGGCGCCCATGCCCCAGGGCCACAGGCTGTTGATGGCAGGACGCTGCGTTGCTTCGCGAGCCTGGTTGACCGGATGGGCATGCAGAATTGTTTGTGCTTCGGCAATCAGGCGCCGCCATGCCGGGCCATCCAGGCCACCGGGTAGGGACGGATCGACCGGCTGGCCGATGCTGTCGGGCAGACAGCGCGTTTCCAGCAGCAGCGAACGCGCCAACTGCAGGTGCCAGTGGGCTGGCTGGGTGGCGGAGAGCGTGCCCCAGTCCGCAAAAACCGGTTGGATGGCCTCGATCAGCGCGGCGGCTTCGTTCGCATCGATCTCTGCGCTTGCGAGGGTGACGCCTTCGCGGGAAACCTGCCAATGGACGGGGTCGAGGCACAGCCATTGGCCGGATGCCGTCTCGCCAGCGCCGACTTTTCGCAGAGCGGCGGCCGGTAGTGGTTTGGGGGTGCCGAAGGCCTGGGCCAGCCAGTCTCTGTCCTCGTGGTGGTGCTGCCCGCGCCCTAGCAACAGCGGCAGGGCTTCGGTAGACAGGTCAAAGACAGTATCGGCCAACACAGACGTTGGCAGCAGCAAACCCGGTGCGTAAATTGTCAATTCCATACGGCGATGCTATCACGGCAAAAAAACCGTCATGCGCTTGTGGTTTGATGGGGAATCGGCGTAATACAGGGCGAAAATCCGCTGCTGCAATGCAGCAAAACTCATGCAGTTGTGCCATACTCATCAGTAGATACTAATGTTGCGAGGCAATGATGACACCCGTTGAAATCAAGCAATTCCTGCTCGAAAAAGTAAAACTGTTTGACGGTTTTCCAGCTGAAAAGCTGGATGCGATCGTTACGGGTAGTACCGTACGCAGTTTCGAGGGCAAGGAAGCGATTCGGTCGAGTGGTGATGTGGGGGTGAATTTCGGTGTGATGCTCTCGGGCCGTGCCGAAGTTTCCGTGGCCGGTGCTTTCGGTGAGCGTGCCGTCATCAACGAGTTGAACGATGGCGACGTCTTCGGTGAGATGTCCTTGCTGACCGGCGACCGCACAGTAACCGACATCATTGCCAGCAACCGCTGCTTCGTCCTGATGATCCCGCAAGCCGTTTTCAATCGCGACATCGTGACGCATCCCAAAGCCGTGATGTTCCTCTCGCGTCTGCTGGCCGAGCGTGTCAAGCAGAATGCGGCGCAGGCGATTGACCTCAACAGCAGCCAGATTCAGTCGCAGGCGCTGGCGAATGCCGCTGATCCGTATGCCCTGAGCCTCAAGACTGAAACGTCCGGGCGCATCCTCGCGCTCAACGTCGGACACGCGCAGATTCGCTTCGGCGTTTATGACACCGAGGATGAGAGCCGCAATGTGCATGGCATCTTCGATCACCTCAACAATGGCGATGTGGGCGTACGCCTTGTCGTCGGTGGTGAAGTCATCGAACGCAGCCGTCCGCATCTGGAACTGGCCGATCTGTTTGCGGCGATCTTCGACGAGATGGGCAAGCTGGGCGGTCGTTATGCCCTCATGCCGCAGGAGGTCGTGGTGGTCGGCCATCGGGTCGTGCATGGCGGCAGCAAGTATTCCAGCTCGACCGTGATCACCCCCGAGGTGATGAAGGACATCGAGCAACTCGCCGTATTCGCTCCCTATCACAACCCGGTCAACCTCGACGGCATCAAGGCGGCGATGAAGTATTTCCCGGCCGTGCCGCACGTCGCCGTGTTCGATACCGCCTTCCACCAGACGCTACCGACCTACGCCTATATGTACGGCCTGCCCTACGACTACTACAAGAAGGATGGCATCCGGCGCTATGGCTTCCACGGCACCTCGCACCGCTTTGTGTCGCTCAAGTCGGCCGAGGTGACCAAGCGGCCGCTGTCGGAACTGGAGATTGTTTCCTGCCACCTCGGCATCGGTTCCTCGATGTGCGCCATCGATCATGGCCGCTCTGTTGATACCTCAATGGGCCTGACGCCTTCCGAAGGCCTGATCATGTCGACGCGTGCCGGTAACCTCGATCCGGCCGTGGTGATCCACCTGATGGAACACTACAAGCTCTCGGCCGACGAGGTGTCGAAACTGATCAATTCCGACAGTGGCTTGAAAGGTATTTCGGGCATTTCCGGCGACATTCGCGAGATCGAGGCGGCGGCCGACGAAGGCCAGCATCGCGCCCTGCTGGCGCACCGGGCCTACTGTTATCACATACGCAAAACCATCGGCGCCTATGTCGCGGCGATGGGGGGTATCGACGTGCTGGCCTTTACCGGCCGTATCGGCGAAACCAGTGCCGCTGTGCGTAGCCTCGCCTGTCAGGGCCTCGAATACATGGGCATCAAGCTTGACGAGGAAAAGAACCGCAACCTTGGCGCCGTGGCGTCGCATGCGGTGATTTCGAGCGACGATTCACGTGTCAAGATCATCGTCATCACCAGCAACGATGAGCGTTTGGTGGCTTGGGAGGCGTTGCGTGCCAGCGAACGCCATCTGATCAAGCGCGGCCGCGAAGCCGAGGAGGAGCCGATCCCCATCGAGATTTCCGCCCACCATGTGCATCTGGCGCAGGAGGATGTCGAAAAGCTGTTTGGCCCGGGCCATCAACTGACGCCCGAGCATGAACTGTCCCAACCTGGCCAGTTTGCCTGTGCCGAGAAGGTGCATCTGGTCGGCCCGAAGGGCAAGATCGCCAATGTGCGCGTACTTGGCCCGACGCGTAAGGAAACCCAGGTGGAAATCGCCATGACCGAGCAGTTCAAGCTTGGCATCCAGCCACCGATCCGCGAGTCGGGTGACCTGGCGAATACGCCGGGTATCACCCTGGAAGGCCCGAACGGCACCTCCGTGATCGCCAAGGGCGTGATCTGCGCCCAGCGTCATATCCACATGTCTCCTGAAGATGCGATGCGTCGCGGCCTGCGCGACCGCTATGTTGTGCGCGTGCGCGTCGAAGGTGATCGTGAGCTGATCTTTGGTGATGTGGTCGTCCGCGTGAACCCCAACTTCCGACTGGCCATGCACATCGATACCGACGAAGGCAACGCCGCCAGCATCCGCACCGGCATGATCGGGTTTATCGACGATATTCAGGAACGTCGGTAATATCTGCGTGGCGGTGGTTTGATTTAGGTCAATAGATACATCGAAGGTCATAGTAGGATGCCCCGCTCTGAAAGGGGATGGCATGGAAGACCGCAAGATGGAGTGGAAGGCCGAGTATTCGGTGGGGCTGCGCGAAATCGACGACCAGCACAAGGAGTTGCTCAGCCTTTTCTGTCGCGTGACGGATGTTCTTGACGACTCGAAGTCATGGACCGATGTTCATTACCGGATTGTTGAATTGCGGACCTTCGCCACCTATCACTTCGAGTTCGAGGAAGCGCTGATGCGTATGTTCGGCTATCCCGAACAGGATCGTCATGGCGATTCCCACAAGCAGTTCTTTATCAAGATGGCTGAATTTGAGAAGCACTCGATATTGGGCGATGTCAAGCAGGACATGCTGCAATTCCTGTTCGACTGGTTGTTCTCCCATATCATGAAATCCGACAAAGCCTACGCGCAGCACATCCTTTCCGGGGCGACTGTCGTCCAGTCGTAGGCCCTCACAACACAGTCGGCTTTATTTAAAGCGGCTGAGGTCGAGCTTCCATTTTTCAGCCGTTTCGTGACCGACGATCTTGTCACCGCCACCGTGGCCAAGCGGCTTGGATAGATCAATATTGGTTGGCGTGAGATACGCCTGTTGCTTGCTGTCGAAAATCACGCGCACAACGGGTTGCAACAGGTTGCCCCCCTCGTTCTGGTCATGCACGATGCCGATGCGGCCCGATTCGAGCATCACCAGCGTACCGACCGGATAGATGCCGATGATGCGGATGAACTGCTGCGCCACTTCTGGCTTGAAGTGGTATTTGCTCCATTCGAGAATCTTGCGCAGCGCCTCATGGGGGAGCATGCCCTTGTGATAGCAGCGATCCGAGGTAATGGCGTCATACACGTCGCAGACGGCGGCCATCTGGCCGATACGTGAGATGTTGTCGCCCTTCAGTCCCAACGGATAGCCAGTGCCGTCATGGCGTTCATGGTGCTGGTGGGCGACCAGAATCGAGTCGGGATGAATGCCCGGTGTGACCGACAACACCTCCATGCTGGCCACCACATGGTTTTTCATCTTGAGAAACTCGTCGTCCGTCAGCTTGCCCTGCTTGTTGAGGATGCTGCCGGGAACCTTCATCTTGCCGATGTCGTGCAGCAGTCCGCCGATGCCGACGAGATGGATTTCGTCTGTGGCCATGCCGGCTGCGCGACAGAAGGACACCAGCAGCGCGCAGACCGAGACGGAGTGCAGGAAGGTGTAGTTGTCCGCGTCTTTTACCCGGCACAAAGACGTCAAGGCATTGCCGTTGCGCAGGATCGAGGCAGTCATTTCCTGCACCACCGGCTCGACCTTTTCGACAGCGACCTGCTTGCCGAGGCGTACGTCGTTGAGAATGTCGTGGGCAATGCGGTTGGCTTCATCCCGAACCTTCACGGCATTCGCAGCCTCCTCGCGGTAGGAGACGCGCACGACGACTTTATGCTCGGCAACGACGCGGTGCATGTCTTCATTGAGCTTGCGTTCGACCTCTTCACGCGTCGGGGCGTGCTGCACGTCATGTCCGCGCGTTGTGTCGATGTACACCTCGCGGATGCCGGCATCCACAATTTTTTCGATGATCGTGTCGTCGCTGACGGCGAAATTGTTGCGCAGGAACGGGTGATCCATCCAGCCGGCGCCAAGATCGGATACATACATGCCGGTCTTCAGGTCGGCAACGTCGATTTTCTTGATGGTTCCCGGTGCGGCGTTCATGACACACATCATACCGGGAGGCACTCAGCTTGCGCAGGTAGAATCGCCCGCCATGTCTTTCGAAACCTTCATTGGCCTGCGTTACACCACCGCCCGCAAATCCGGCGGCGGCAATCGCTTCATCTCCTTCATCTCGCTGATTTCCATGCTCGGCCTCGCGCTCGGTGTGGCAGCGCTGATCGTGGTGCTGTCGGTGATGAACGGCTTTCAGAAAGAACTCAGGACACGCATTCTTGGCGTGGCGTCGCATGCGCAGATTTCCGGCGCGGACGGCGAGCTGGAAAACTGGCCCGCCGCCGTTACGGCCGTCGTGCGGCATCCGCAGGTAGTCGCTGCTGCCCCCTTTGTACAGCAACAGGCGATGCTGTCTTACGATGGACAGGTCAAGGGCGCCCTGATTCGCGGCATCCTGCCGGCCGACGAGGATCGCGTTGCCGATTTCGCCAAACATATGAAGACCGGTGCGCTCGAACGCCTGCGGCCGGGCGAGTTCGGCATCGTGCTGGGCGCCGAACTGGCCTATGCCTTGCGCGCTTTTACCGGCGACAAGGTGACGCTGATTGCCCCGCAGGGCATGGTGACGCCCGCCGCCGTGCTGCCGCGCATGAAGCAATTCACCGTCGTCGGCATCTTCGAAGTGGGTATGTTCGAATATGACTCCGGCCTCGCGCTGGTGCACATGGGCGATGCACAAAAGCTCTACCAGATGGAGGAGCGCGTCACCGGGGTTCGCCTCAAGCTCGACGATCTGTTTGCCGCGCCGCGCGTGGTGCGCGAACTGGCCGCCGCACTCGACCGTGAACTGCGCGTGTCGGACTGGACGCGCAGCCATGCCAACTTCTTCCGCGCCGTGCAGATCGAGAAGAACATGATGTTCCTGATCCTGTTGCTGATCGTTGCCGTGGCCGCCTTCAACATCGTCTCGACGCTGGTGATGACGGTGCAGGACAAGCGTGCCGACATCGCCATCCTGCGCACGCTGGGCGCGAGTCCCGGCAGCATCCTGCGCATCTTCGTGATTCAGGGCGCGTTGATCGGCACCATCGGCCTGCTGCTCGGCATCGTCGGCGGCGTGGCGCTGGCCCTCAATGTCGATGTGGTGGTGCCGGCGCTGGAGCGGGTGCTGGGCATGCAGTTTCTCTCCAAGGACGTGTATTACATCTCCGATCTGCCTTCCGATCTGCACTGGTCGGATGTCGGGATCATCGGTTCTGTGTCCTTCGTGCTGACCCTCTTGGCTACCTTGTATCCGAGCTGGCGCGCGGCGCGTACCAATCCGGCGGAGGCACTCCGGTATGAGTGAAGTGCTCAGTTGTACCGGCCTGAAAAAATCCTTCCGCCAGGGCGCGGAGGAAGTGCATGTGCTGGCAGGCGTCGACCTGAATGTCGGCGCTGGCGAGACGGCCGCCATCATCGGCACCAGCGGGTCGGGCAAGAGCACGCTGCTGCATCTGCTCGGCGGGCTGGATATGCCGACCGCCGGGTCAGTCGCCCTGCAAGGGAAGGACCTTTCGCAGGTCTCCGAAACGGAACGCGGCAACCTGCGCAATCAGCAACTCGGTTTCGTCTATCAGTTTCACCACCTGCTGCCCGAATTCTCGGCGCTGGAAAATGTGGCGATGCCCCTGTTGATCCGGCGCATGGCCAAGCCAGCCGCGTATGAGCAGGCCGCTGCGATCCTGACCGAAGTGGGCTTGGGCACACGCCTGACGCATCGCCCCGGCGAACTCTCCGGCGGCGAACGTCAGCGCGCGGCACTGGCGCGGGCGCTGGTGACCCAGCCGGCCTGTCTGCTGGCCGATGAACCAACCGGCAACCTTGATCGGCATACCGCCGACGAAGTTTTTGCGCTAATGCTGCGCATGAATGCCGCCCATGGCACCAGCCTCGTCATCGTCACGCACGACGCCGCGCTGGCGGCGTCCTGCCAGCGCCGGCTGTTGTTGCAGGATGGGCTGCTAGCGGCGGCTTAACTTGTGGCGGTTGGGCTTGCGCACCAAGCACCTGGGTTCTAGTCTCGACATTTTGTCCATTCCGTATCATTCCAAGTTTCACGCCCGACTACGAGCGTTGTGTTTGCAAGTGTGAAATTCTCAGCAGAAAAGCGGCGCCCAAGCTCGTCGAAAATAATGATGCTGCTTACCTTTGCGCCAACACTATAGAAATTGTCGGATCGTGCAGTGATCGTGCCACGAATAGAAACCTTCCGTCCATCAGTTAAGTCGAGGATGGTGTTGCGTCCATATGGATTACCCCAACATACCTCTGTGCCAATTCTGGTCGCAGTCTCCTGTGCAACAACCCTCTTCTTATTTTCAGAGTCCTTGCCACTCTTTTCTTCATATCGGTCAAAATATTGAAATGCCATACGCATGTCAATTGGAACTCCATTGCCATGTGCATAAGCCGCTCCCAATTTGTCCAATGCCATGATGTTTCCTTGCTTTTCGGCACCCTTAAGAAGTTTTATGCCAAGTTGTGGGTTGTATTCAAATTGCCACGATTTACTTGTGCGAAGATCAACAATTAGGCGCGATCCTATATAAACCATTGCTGGTGCGTAATTGTTTTTTGCTGACTTGGTTGCCCATTCGATACCTTCGAGGGTACTACCCGGTTTGCTTTCGCCTTTTTGGCAATGCTTTTCGGTTGTCTCTGATCTCCCTAGTATTGCCTGCGCTACTATGAATTGCGCTTCACTGTTGCCCTTATTGGCAAGCGGAATTGCTTCGTCGTGTGCTTTTTGACATTGGCCGATGTCCAATAATTCCTGAGCCCGTCTTGAAGAAGGAGTGGCAGTAAGGGCGACCGTTGAAACGGTGGTAAGCATTATCGACACGACAAGTCGAGATGGATTGTTTGAGGACATTCTTGAGTTCCTTAGCAGTCAGATGTTCGAATAGGACAGACCACGTTAAAAAAGTCGGCGCTGGCAGGACGGCGCATCAAGCCAGTAGCGTGAACAGCGACGTTTGTGCTGCCTTGCGGTCGAACGTGACCGTATGCACGGCGCCCAGGCGCTGATGGGCTCGGCCCAAGAGGTAATCGGAGAAGTCCGCCGTGCCGTGCCGATAGTCCTGCAAGGCGAGAATGCCAAGGTCGGGCGATTCGATCTGAAACTCGCGGCAGGTCAGTAGGGCGCCCAGGGCATCGGCAACCTGCTCGCGGCTATAGCCGTAGGCCCGTGACAACACCCAGCCGATTTCGCACAGGACAATATGGCCAATGATGCCGGGTTTGGCAGGGGAGAGCTGCCGCTCGATGAAGGCATTGGCTTGCGCTGATTGCACCGGATCGTCCTGCGTCAGATAGCGCACCAGCACATTGGTGTCGAGCCCGATCATGGGTGACCGGATGCGGCAATGGCGGCATCCATTTCTTCGAGCGAAATGGGGCGGGCGGGCTTGGGCAGCATGCCTTTCAGGTTGCCGACCGGCTGGGTTGCCGAGAGTAGAAACAAGCGGCCGTCGTCGCCGAAAACGAACTCGACCCGATCACCGGGATGCAACTGCAAGGCATCTCGCGCCGGCTTCGGGATGGTGATCTGGCCTTTGGATGTCATCGTGGCGAGCATATTCCTTACCTTTCTGCATTAAAATATACGAAAGGAATGGTAGCACTTGCAAGGATTGCAGGCAATCAGTGAGGATGACAATGAGTGAACTGCCCGAAGTACTGATGCCGCTCGCCGACGCGGTGGCCAAGGCCGAGATCGTCGCCGCCACGCAGCGCTGGCTGGAACGGGCGGTGATCGGCCTCAACCTGTGCCCCTTCGCCAAGTCGGTGCATGTGAAGAAGCAGATTCGCTATGCCGTCAGCGCCGCCAGCGACGCCGATGCGCTGCTGGCCGAACTTGACACGAGTTCCAGATACTCACCGACACCGACCCGAAGCAACTCGATACCACACTGCTGATCCATCCGCAGGTCATGGTCGATTTCCTTGATTACCACTTCTTCCTTGCCGAAACCGAGGCACTCCTGCGACGGCTGGAACTGGACGGCATCTACCAGATTGCCAGCCTACATCCGCAGTATGAATTCGCCGGCACGGCGCCGGACGACATCGACAACGTCACCAACCGCTCACCCTTTCCGACGCTACACCTCTTGCGCGAATCCAGCATCGACCGCGCCGTGGCGGCCTTTCCCGATGCGGAAAGCATCTACGAACGCAACATCGACACCGTGCGTCGGCTCGGGCACGAGGGGTGGAAGAAGCTCTGGGTTGAGTAGGCGCCCCGCGACATCAGCGGCGCTTGCGCTGATGCCAACTGCGCACCAGCCAGTAGCGCCAGCCTACGCGAATCGCCACGTAACCCAGTACGGCAAACACTGTCGCCAACAGCAACACGCCAACGATCAGCGGCCAGCCCAGTTGAACGAGCCAAGTGGCCAGCGCCAGCAGCGAATCGCCCGGATGACTGGCCGAGAATTCCGGCGGGGCAATGAATGCGTTTTCTGCCCCTAGAATCAGGCTGCCGAGCCAGAAGGCAAAAACGTACAAGGGGATGAATGTGACCGGGTTGGTGTAGAGCGTGGTGAATATCGCCAGCGGCAGGTTGATGCGAAAAATCACGGCACAAAGCGCCGCGCTGACCATCTGGAACGGCGGCGGAAACAGACCTGTAAACAGGCCGACCGCCACCGCGCCGGCGGCCGAGCGGCGGTTCAGGTGCCACAGGCGCGGGTGCAGGAGGGTGTTACGAAACGGGGCCAGCATGCGATTCTCATGGATCGCGGCGTGGTCGGGTAGGTATTTGCGGAGCCAATGGCGCATGGGGGCATTTTAGGCATGCCGTGGGGAGCGCTGGCGTTTGCGCTGGGCGTGTGGCTGCTTCAGCAGACTGCCGTCCTGCCAGCGCCGACTTTTCTGATGGCGGGCGGCGTGGCCGGCTTGCTGTTGGTATTGCAACGGCGTTATCGCGGGCTGATTCTGGTCGGATCTTGCTTGCTCGGTTTTGGCTGGGCGGGCGGTTTTGCTCATTGGCGTATGAGCGATGCCTTGCCGGTTGAGTGGGAGGGGCGCGATGTCGAGGTGGTTGGCGTGGTGACCGACCTGCCACAGCGCTTTGAAAGAGGCGTGCGCTTTACGTTTGCGGTGGAACAGGCTGAGGGGCTGGTGCCGAAGCGCATTGCGCTCTCGTGGTATCGCCACATCGAGCCGGAGATTGAAGAGGAGGGCGATGAGGAGTCGGCGCCGAGTGCTCTTCCCCTGCCGCGAGCCGGCGAGCGCTGGCGTTTCCTGGTGCGCCTGAAACGGCCGCACGGCAATCTCAATCCGCATGGTTTCGACTACGAAGGCTGGTTGCTGGAACGCGGCATCCGCGCGACGGGTTACGTCAGAAAGTCGGTGCTGACAGGACGGCTTGCGGAGGCGACGTATAGCGTCGGGGCGTTGCGTGAATCCATCCGTTCGCGCATGTTGCGTGCCTTGCCGGATCATCCCTACGCCGGCGTGCTGGTGGCGCTGGCGATTGGCGACCAGCAGGCGATTGCCCCCGAGTTGTGGCGGCTGTTCGCGGCAACGGGGATTACGCACTTGATGTCGATCTCGGGGCTGCATGTGACGATGATCGGCGGCCTGCTGGCCTTGCTGGTGGGCTGGGGCTGGCGTCGTTCGGTGCGATTGCCGCTGATCTGGCCCGCGCAGAAGGCCGCTGCGGTTGCCGGTCTGCTTGGGGCGGCGGCGTATGCGCTGCTGGCCGGCTTTGGCGTTCCAGCGCAGCGCACCTTGTTCATGCTGGCGATTGTCGTGGCTGCCATGCTCTCCGGCCGAGCGCTGACAGCTGCGCAGATTCTCGGAACCGCACTGGTGGCCGTACTGTTGGTCGATCCATGGGCGGTGCTGGCGGCGGGATTCTGGCTGTCGTTCGCGGCAGTGGCTTTCCTGTTCAGCATTGCCTCGGGGCGGGCGGCGCGCCACTGGGTGCTCGAATGGCTGCGTGCGCAATGGGCGATTACGCTTGGCCTGATCCCTGTGCTGCTGGCTATGTTCCAGCAGTTTTCGCTGGTGTCGCCCGTGGCCAACGCGCTGGCGATTCCAGTGATCAGCCTGCTGGTGACGCCGCTGGTGCTACTGGGCAGTGTGCCGGGGTTTGCGTGGTTGCTGGGGGTTGCGCATGCCGTGCTGGATGGCTTGATGATGTTTTTGGTCTGGTTGGCCGGCTTGCCCGGTGCGCTCTGGCAGCAGCACGCCCCGCCGCCGTGGAGCGTGCCGCTGGCGGTGCTGGGGGCGCTGTGGCTGTTGCTGCCGCGCGGTTTTCCGGCGCGCTGGCTGGGCGTGGCGCTCTTTCTGCCGCTGTTCTTCATTTTCCCCGAGCGGCCGGGGGCGGGCGAGTTGTCTCTCAGCGTGCTTGATGTGGGGCAGGGGCAGGCCATTCATGTGCAGACGGCCACGCACGATCTGTTCTACGACACCGGGCCGGAACTGGGCGGCACGGATGCGGGTGCGCGCCACGTACTGCCTTACCTGCGGTCGATCGGCGTGCGCCAGCTTGATACGCTGGTGATCAGCCATGCCGACAAGGATCACGCGGGCGGTATGGACGCGGTACTGGCCGGGCTGCCGGTTGCTGATCTGGTTGGCTCTGTTCCGAAAAGTCGGCGCTGCGAGGACGGCATGAGTTGGACATGGGATAACGTCAAGTTTCAATTCCTGCATCCAGTCGCTGCCGATTATGAACGCAGGCGTACCACCAACGCCATGAGCTGTGTGCTGCTGATTGAATCCCCACATGGTCGGCTGTTGATTCCGGGCGATATCGAGGGCGCGGCCGAAGCGGCGTTGCTGGCGCGCCACGCGACCGCGTTGCAGGCGGACATCCTGATCGCTCCGCATCATGGCGGCCGCAAAACTGCCTCTGCCGATTTTGTGATGGCGGTGGGCGCCCGCGAGGTAATCTTCCCCGTCGGCTATCGCAACCGCTTTGGTCATCCGCTGCCGGTGGTGGCGGAGCGCTTTGCCGCCAGCGGGGCGCGGCTGCATCGAACCGACCAGACGGGAGCGGTTCGTGTCCGCTTGCGGGAGGGGATGGTTGATATTGTCCATGAGCGCCAGCGCCGGACGCGTTACTGGCATATGCACTGAAAAAATGTTGCACTGCGTAGTTTCACGGATGGCTTGTCCCGGTATCCTTCCTCATCATCTTAGGCATAAGGGTGCTTGCCGAAACCATACTGCATGATTACCACCGACTTCGATCCCGATAGCCTGATGCCTGCCGATGCGCAGTTGCTCGACACATTGCCGGTGGGTGTTGTCATGCAGATCCGTTCGGGCGAGATTGTGACGGCGAACAAGCGTGCCTGCGAGATTCTTGGCCGCAGCCGCGAACAGTTGTTTGGCATGAGCAGTGAGGATCAGGACTGGAGTGCCGTTCGCGAGGATGGTTCGCCCTTTCCCGGGCTGGAGCATCCGGCCATGGTCTGTCTCGCCACTGGCGATCCGCAACGCAATGTCCATATGGGGCTGCGTTTCCCGGATCGCACCGTCTGGCTGAGCGTCAATAGTGAGCCGCTGTTTCTCCCCGATACCGTATTGCCCTATGCGGTGGTGACGAGCTTTACCGATATTTCGACTTACAAGGCACAGCAACTTGAGCAGATGAGGTTAAGTGAGGAGCTCAATCACTACCGGCATCACCTGAAAGAGTTGGTGGAGGAGCGCACGGCTGAATTGCTGGTGACGCAAAAGGAACTGGAAGCGAGTCGTGGCGCTGCGGAAGCGGCCAACCAGGCGAAGACAGCTTTCCTGGCCAACATGAGCCACGAAATTCGCACGCCGATGAATGCGGTGATCGCACTTTCCCACCTCATGCTGCAGGATATTGTCGAGCCAAAACAGCGTGAGCGCCTGCTGAAAATCTCTACCTCGGCACAGCATCTGCTGGCGCTGATCAACGACGTGCTCGATTTTTCGAAGATCGAGGCGGGGCGTTTAAAACTTGAGCATCTGGATTTCGAACTGGCCAGCGTGTTTGACATGGTGACGAATCAGATCGAGGATCAGATTCACGCCAAGGGGCTGGACTGGAAGGTGACGGTTGATGAGCGTGTGCCGGTCTTCCTGCATGGCGACCCGCTGCGGCTTGGTCAGGTTCTGCTCAATTTCACCAGCAACGCGATCAAGTTCACTCATACCGGACGGGTAGCACTGAAGGTCGAGCTGGTTGAACAAGGTGATCAGGTTGAGCCTCTGTTGCGCCGTCGCAAGCCGGCAGACGGGGTGCGTTTACGTTTCAGCGTCAGCGACACGGGCAGCGGTTTTGATGCGGCGATCAAACAGCGCCTCTTCCGGCCTTTCGAACAGGCCGATGTCTCCACTACGCGTCAGCACGGTGGCACCGGCCTGGGGTTAGCCATCTGCCAGCGCATCGCCGACATGATGGATGGTGTCATCGATGTCGAGAGCGCGCCCGGCGAAGGCAGCACATTCTGGATCGAGGCCACATTCGGTCGGGCACAGGTGCAGTCATCCGGTCACTATTCGGCGGATCTGTCGCATTGCCGCGCCCTGCTGTTCT
The DNA here is from genome assembly GCA_030824115.1 of Rhodocyclaceae bacterium. Lineage (GTDB taxonomy): Bacteria > Pseudomonadota > Gammaproteobacteria > Burkholderiales > Rhodocyclaceae > Sulfuricystis. The sequence continues at coordinate 82,191 of JAVBYI010000020.1, forward strand.
GCCAGAATCCGGAGCACACGCGCCTGCTGACCAGAATGCTCGAAGGTCTCCACATGCGCGTCCAGCCGCTCAATCATCTGCGTGAAATGCGTCCGCGCCTGTTGACGGCTGCGAAGGTAGGCATGCCGTATAACTTCGTGATCTGCCAGGCTCCAATGAGCCAGCTTGATTCCGTATGTTCGTCCGAAATACGTCAAGCAGTCAGAAATTCCGGCCTTGCCAAAGCGCCGGCCTACTTGCTGGCCACACACCTCGATGGACTGGGGGCGGCACAGATGAAGTCGCTGGCCGAGAGTTTCGATGCCCTGCTGCCCTTGCCCTTGACCTCTTCGGTGCTGCACGATACGTTGGTTAGCGTGATGCGGAGCGGCGATGCGGCGTTGCGCCCGAGTCCGCAGGAAAGCGTTGATCCGGCACAAGGCAGCGATTTGCACGCCTATGCGCGCTACCGCTTGTTGCTGGTGGAAGACAACGTCCTCAATCAGGAGGTCGGGCAGGACATACTCCATTCGGCTGGTCTGAGTGCCGATGTGGCCGACAACGGCCGTGATGCCTGGATGATGGCCAGTGCGCGTCGTTACGACCTGATCCTGATGGACATGCAGATGCCGGTGATGGATGGTCTGGAAGCGACGCGTGCGATTCGTGCACTGCCGGGCTATCAGCAAGTACCGATTGTGGCGATGACGGCGAATGCCTTCGAGGATGATCGGCGGCAGTGCTACGAAGCAGGCATGAACGATCACATCGCCAAGCCGGTCGTCCCCGAGCGTTTGTATCAGGCGCTGCGCCAGTGGTTGCCTGTTCCGCCCAATGAGCCGCAATCAAGCGCGGTATCGATACCTGCCGTCCCGCCAGCGCCGACTTTTTCGGCGATCGACGCAGCGGAAACGCCATTGCCGAATTGCGCAGCACTGGATATCGAGATCGGCCTGCATTCATTGGGCGGCAAACGGAAGCGTTATCGTCAGTTGCTCGACAAGTTTATGGATCAGCATACCTACGATGTCGATCGTATTCGCACCGCCCTGTCGGCCGTGCAACTCGACGAGGCGCGTCGTCTGGCCCATGGCTTGAAGGGCGTGGCGGCAACCCTTGGTGCCGTTCCCCTTTCAGAAGCTGCGCGCGATGTGGAGTTACCGCTCAAGGCGGCACTACAGGCGGGGGCGTTGCCCCAGGATATCGAGCCTTTACTGGCCGCGCTAGAGGGCGCCTTGCAGGTTCTATTACGCGGCATCAGGAATTAATTGCACCAAAGTGTTATAAACGCGACATTAGGGAAATATATAAGTACATAAGCATATGGCTGACGCAAACGGAACCCCTCAACTGTTGGTCGTTGAGGACGAGGCGATCCTTCTCGATATCCTTGTCGAGACGCTGACCGAGAATGGCTATGCCGTCCAGGTGGCCGAGACCGGTGCAGCCGCTGCGCGCCTGCTCGAAACACATGCCAGGACGCTCGATGCGATCCTGCTCGACCGGCTGCTGCCCGACATGGACAGCCTTGGGCTGATTCCCCAGATCAAGCATAATCCGGCGCTTGCCCATGTACCGGTCATCATCCAGACCTCGTTGACCAGTCCCGAGGACGTGGCAGCCGGCCTCAATGCCGGTGCCTACTATTACCTTACCAAGCCGTTTCCGCCTGAGACGCTGCTCTCGATTGTGCGTGCCGCCGTGCGCGATCGCCTCGCCTATCTCGACTTGCAGGGGCGTATTCGTCATGCCGAAGGCATCATGCGGCATCTGGTGCGCGGCGAATTCAGTTTCCGTACCCAATCCGAGGCACGGGATCTGGCGGCACTGGTCGCCCATGCCGCGCCGGACCCTACGCGCGTCGTGCTGGGCCTGACGGAACTGATGCTGAACGCGGTTGAGCATGGCAACCTGGCGATTACCTACGAAGAAAAGTCCCGCCTGATTGCCGCCGATGCGCTGACCGACGAAGTGGAAAAGCGCTTGGCCGATGGTCCTTACAGCGGCCGTTCGGCGCGGCTGTTGCTGACACGCTCGAATGAAGCGGTCGAGTTTGTTGTGCAGGACGAAGGGGGTGGCTTCAACTGGATTCCCTTCCTCGAAATGGCGCCGGATCGCGCCTTTGATACGCACGGTCGCGGCATCGCCATGTCGCGCTTGCTGAGTTTCGATCACATCGAATACCGCGGACAGGGCAATGAGGTCGTTTGCCGCGTCCAGCTTAACTGAGTTTTTATGACCATGACTCGACTGGAGCCGCGTCACGGCAGGGTGCAGTGTCTTAGTCCCGCCGGTTTTCACCGTATGGCCTACGTCGAGTGGGGTGATCCCGCCAATCCGCGTGTGCTGGTGTGTGTGCATGGCCTGACGCGTTGTGGCCGCGACTTTGATTTTCTGGCGCAATCGCTGGCGGATCGTTATCGTGTGGTGTGCCCGGATGTCGTGGGCCGGGGCTTGAGCGACTGGCTGCGCGATCCGAGCCATTATGCGATTCCACAATACGCGGCCGACATGGTGACGCTGCTGGCGCGCCTGAACGTCGAATCGGTCGATTGGCTGGGCACCTCGATGGGCGGCATGATCGGCATGGCGCTGGCGGCGCAGCCGGAATCTCCCATTCGTCACCTGATCCTCAACGATGTCGGCCCAGTGATCGCTGCGGCTGCGTTAGCGCGTATCGGCGAATATCTGGCCACACCGCCGAGCTTTGCCTCGCTGGAGCAGGCTGAAGCTTATATTCGTTTCATCGCGGCACCCTTCGGCCGTCTCAATGATGCGCAATGGCGTCACCTGACCGAGAATGTCGTCAAGGTCGGGCCGGCGGGGGCGGTTGCCCTGCGCTACGATCCCGGCATCGCGGCACCCTTTAATGCCGCCATGGCGGCGCAGGGGGAGACAGACGGGAAACTGAGAGATATCGAGTTGTGGCCGCTCTACGATGCGATTCGCTGTCCCACACTGGTGATTCGTGGCGAAACCTCGGATCTCCTGTCGCGCGCAACTGCCGCGCAGATGGCTGGCCGTGGCCCTTGTGCACAGACGGTGGAAGCACCCGGTGTGGGGCACGCGCCGATGTTCCTTGATGACGCCCAAGTCGCCATCGTCAAGAACTTCTTGCCGGTCGCCTGACGTCGTAAGGATCAAAGCCGGAGGGAAGCGATGCGTGTCCAGCAAGTCGTCCTGAAGTCTCCGCAGCTTGCACCGGGTGTCTTGTCTCCGCTGGCAGATGGACAGCCCAATCTGGTCACCGTGTTTGCTTCGGTTGACTACTTTGCGGACGAGGCTTTCCAGACAGTCCTGCGCCGGACATTTCCGTCTGCTGTCCTGATCGGTTGTTCGACGGCCGGCGAGATCAGTGCCGACGGTGTAACCGATAGCACCTGCATTGTTACGGCAGCGTGTCTCGAAAAGACCCGGATCAAGTCGGCGGTGACGACGCTTAAGGGCATGGATGACTCACAGGCTGCAGGCGCGCGTATCGGTGAAGCGCTGGCTGCGCCGGGTCTGAAGGCTGTCCTGGTGTTTGGCCCGGGGGTTGAGATCAATGGCAGTGCGCTGGTGGAAGGGATTGCCGGCAAGGTGGGCGACACGGTGCCGATCACGGGTGGGCTGGCAGGCGATGGCGGGGCATTTACACGTACCTTTACCTTGGGCCCCGATGGGGTTGGTGACCGCACGGTGGTGGCGATTGGTCTGAGTGGCGATGCACTGCGCTTTGGCCATGGTTCCTTCGGTGGTTGGGAGCCTTTCGGTCCGGCCCGCAAAGTGACCAAGGCGGTTGGCAATGTGCTCTATGAACTGGATGGCGAACCGGCGCTGGAAATCTATAAACGCTATCTGGGCGATCTGGCGGCGGATCTACCGGCTTCCGGCCTGTTGTTTCCGTTCGCGATGCTCGGCGATGATCACAGTGCTGTGGGCTTGATTCGTACCATTCTTGGTATTGACGAAACTGCCGGCAGCTTGACCCTGGCCGGTGCGATTGATCCGAAAGGCTATCTGAAGCTGATGCACGCCAGTACCGATAGCCTGGTCAACGGTGCCGAGGCCGCTGCCGAGGCCGCCGCTGCCATGATGCGCGAAGAGGGAATGAGTTTGGCCATCCTCGTCAGCTGCGTGGGGCGCAAACTGGTGATGGGCGGACGCGTAGATGACGAGGTCGAGGCCGTGGCGGATGTGCTGGGCAACGGGACTGTGCTGACCGGGTTTTATTCCTATGGCGAGATCAGTCCCTTTACGCCGGGTAGTGTCTGTCAGTTGCACAACCAGACGATGACGATCACCTGCATTGGCGAACAGTAGGCAGGCAACAATGTGCCGTCCCGCCAGCCCCGACTTTTGAACTAGAATGCGCCGTGGCGGGTCTCCCCGCATTGTGGAGTGGTGAATCTGGTCAGGGCCGGAAGGCAGCAGCCACAGCCGTTTTCCGCAAGTGCCGGGGGTCAGGCTCGCCACCCTCCCCATTCTTTTCTGCCCATTGCGTTTTCACAATCGGTTACAAAGCCGATATCGCCTGCTTACATCTGCGGCGCCTAATCTCTCCTGCGTACCGATCATTCACAAGGAGAACATCATGAAACGCAACCACACCATCATCGCCAGTCTGATTCTTGCCGCCGGTTTGAGCGGTGTTGCCATTGCTCAGGGGGGCGGCATGGGGCCGGGCAAGGGCGGTGGCTGTGACGGCATGGGTCCTGGCCGTCAGGTGAGTATGAAATTCGACCCGGCGGAACGCGCCGGGCAGCGTCTCGATTATCTGAAATATCAGCTCAAGATCACGACAGAGCAGGAGCCGCTGTGGAATGCCTACACAGAGAAAATGAAACTGGAAGCCGGCAAGGGCATGAAGGCAATGCGCGACGCGGCGGATGACAAGTTGTCTGCGCCGGAGCGCATGACCAAGATGCAGTCCCTGATGGAAGAACGTCTTGCCGCGATGAAGGGCGTGCATGAGAGCTTCAGCCGTCTGTATGCCGTGCTGACGCTCGAGCAAAAGGCGATTGCCGATAAACAGGCGGCAATGATGGGGCAGGGGGGCAAGCATGGCCGCATGGGTAACCGTGGTCCCGGGGCTGGCCGTAATGCACCGACACAGGGTTGATTGACACACCGCCCGATAACGACGGGCACCCTGCGGGGTGCCCGTTTTGCTTTGTTAGAATCGGTCCATGTCCTATCTCGTTCTGGCCCGCAAGTGGCGCCCCAAGTCGTTCGACACGCTGGTCGGTCAGGAGCATGTCGTGCGTGCCTTGACGCACGCGCTTGAGCAGCAACGACTCCATCACGCTTACTTGTTCACCGGGACGCGCGGTGTGGGCAAGACGACCATCGCGCGCATCCTTGCCAAGGCCCTGAACTGTGAGCAGGGGATTACCCCGACGCCTTGCGGTGTCTGCAGCGCCTGCCAGGAAATCGATGCCGGCCGTTTCATCGATTATGTCGAGATGGATGCGGCCTCGAACCGGGGTGTGGACGACATGGCGTCACTGCTGGAAAAAGCGGCCTACGCGCCGAACAGCGGTCGCTACAAGGTGTACATGATCGACGAAGTGCATCAGCTCTCCGGTCACGCCTTCAATGCGATGCTGAAGACGCTGGAAGAGCCGCCCGAGCATGTGAAGTTCATCCTCGCCACGACTGATCCGCAGAAGATCCCCGTGACGGTGCTGTCGCGCTGCCTGCAGTTCAACCTCAAGCAGATGCCGCCCGGCCATATCGTTGACCATCTGTCGCGCGTGCTGGAAGCCGAGGGCGTGGTTTTCGAACCGGCCGCGTTGCGCCATCTGGCCAAGGCAGCCGCCGGTTCGATGCGCGATGCGCTATCGCTGCTTGATCAGGCGATTGCCCACGGTGCCGGCCGCATCGAAGACGAAGGCGTGCGTACCATGCTCGGCACGGTGGGCGATGATCATCTCTACGCTGTCCTGGATGGTTTGGCGGCGGGCGACATCCACGCCATGCTGGCGGTGGCGAACACCATGGAGGCGCGCAGTCTCAGCTTCGATTCCGCGCTACAGGAACTGGCGACCTTGTTCCATCGCATTGCGCTGCTGCAGTTTGCGCCGCAGGCGATCCTTGATCAGGCTGAGTGCGAACGTCTTGCACCGTATGCCGAGCGCTTCGACGCCGAGTATTTGCAGCTGTGTTACCAGATCGTCATCCACGGCCGCGATGAACTGGCGCTGGCCCCCGATGAAGCGGCCGGCTTTACGATGACGCTGTTGCGTCTGCATGCTTTCCGTCCGGGGGGCAATGAAAAGCCTGTTGCTGGTGCGTTAGCTCCGGTACGTACTGCGCCGGCCCCTGTTACGCCGGTTGCTACGGCTGCGCGGCCCGCGCCTGCCGTCCCGCCAGCGCCGACTTTTACCGCAGCCCCCGCTGCTTCAATCGATCCCGATGACTGGCACGGTCTGGTGGCCACGCTGCCATTGACCGGCATGGTGCGCCAGTTGGCACAGCATTGCGAACTGGTCAGCCAGACTGACTACGCCATCATGCTGCGCATGGCGCCGGCCCACAAGCACCTGCAGGTGCATCAGGACAAACTGCGTGCCGAACTGGCAAAGCACTATGACCGGGCGCTGACGCTGGAAATCAAGCTGGACGTCCCTGCCGGCGAAACCCCCAAGGCACGCGCCGACAGCGAAAAACGTGAGCGTCAGGATCGTGCCATTGCTGCCATCGAAAGCGATCCTTTTGTACGCGAGGCCTGCGATCTCTTTGACGCGAGCATCGACGAATCCACCATCAAACCCCTCTGAGGAATCCCGATATGTTGAACAAAGGCGGCATCGCCAACCTGATGAAGCAGGCGCAGAAGATGCAGGAAAACATGACCAAGGCCCAGGAAGAACTGGCCAATATTGAAGTCGAAGGCCAGTCCGGTGCCGGCGCCGTCAAGATCAGCATGACCTGCAAGCATGACGTGAAGCGCGTGACCATCGATCCCTCGGTGATGGATGACAAGGAAATGCTCGAAGACCTGATCGCCGCAGCGCTCAACGATGCCAACCGACGTGCCGAAGCGACCTCGCAGGAGCGCATGGGCGCGCTGACCGCTGGCCTGCCGTTGCCGCCGGGCATGAAGCTGCCGTTCTGAGCGACGCATGGTTCAAACAGGCAGCGAACCCGGTCTGCTGCAAAAACTGCTCGCACTGCTGGTCGGTGCGACGCTGCTGATTCTCGGCTTCATGTTCTCGGTTGTGGTGCTGGCCGTTGTGGCCGTCCTTGGCGTCATCGGTTTCGGCTATTTCTGGTGGAAAACGCGCGCCTTGCGCAAGGCCATGCGCGAGCGTTCTCCTGCAGCCGTATTCGATGAGGAAGCAGTCATTATTGATGGCGAGGCTCGAGTCGTCGAAGGCGAACTGCTCATCGAGAGCAAAGAGGCGCCGATTCAGCGCTGATCGCAGCGTTGTAGGGCAGTACGAATGCGTTCGATGGTGTCCTCCATGCGCGCCTTGCGCGAGACCTCCAGCCCGAGCGATTCGGCAATGCGTGTAATGCGCCGTGGATCAAGCGGAATGCCGCCAGCGTCAATCGCAGCGATCAACTGTCGGGCGCGCTCGACCTCGGAAATCGGGTGAGGGCACGGGGCAGGGCGGCCAAAGAGGCGTCGCAAGAAAGCCTTCATCGGGTCGAGTGTGTCCATATGAGGATGCCTGCGAGGGTATCATTGATCCAGGCCGCATCAGAACTGCTATGCCATGAGAGGGATTCACCATGCCGACCATCCGGACGCCGGATACGAACAAGCTTGATCGCATTGTTGCCGAGGCCCGGCGCAGTGCGGAAAAACGCGAAAAGGATTATCGCGAGCAGGCCCTGAAGATTTATCCGTGGGTGTGTGGCCGCTGTGCGCGCGAATTCACGCAGGCCAACCTGCGCGAACTGACAGTGCATCATCGTGACCACAATCACGACAATAATCCGTCGAACGGCAGTAATTGGGAGTTACTGTGCCTTTACTGTCACGATAACGAGCACCAGAAACAGATCGAGGCAACGAGCGGCCGATCCATGCCCACGCCGCAAGGCAGTGTGGCGACACACAATCCCTTCGCCGACTTGAAAGCGAAGCTCAAGATGCCAACTTCCGACCAATAGCCCCTAGCCCAAGCGGTTGATCTTCACGCGGGCGTCTTCGACGTGCCGCGCCAGTGCATCGCCGCACGAATTCCAGTCGTTGGAAAATATCCCATCGCCCATCATGCGGCCAATGAACTCATCGGCGAGGGCCAGCGCTTGGCGCCACGTTTCTGATTGAACACTCGGATGCAGTCGTGCTGCCGGCAAGCTGTCCGGTAGTGTGCCGCTGCCGAGCGGTCTGAATGCCATCGGCAGCATGTCATAGGCCGGCGCAAGCTGGTATGGCCAGCCATGTTCACTGAGGAACGACAGGTTGCCATTGTGCATATCGGCGTTGCCGATCAGCGCGCCGAAAGCATACAGCAGCGCGACACCGGCGGCAGCATCGGCGGTAATGATTCCTTGTGCTTCCAGTCTGGCCGCGAGTGTCGGCCATGGCGAGTTTGCGGCGCCGACGAATTCGGCCTCGACCGACAATAGCGAATGAACTGCACGGCGCCCTCTCTGCCCCACACGGTCGAAACGCTCGACCTCAAGGAAGCGCCTGCCGGCAATATCAATCAAGCGGGAGCGTGATGCCGGAATACCGGCATCGACCAGCACTTGGGCGGCGATATGCTCTGCCGCCAGCAGGTCGCGCCAGCGGCGTGCCACGGGGTTGTCTTCGGCCGAAGAGAATTTCACCAGGACGTGTCGGTCGGTGAATGCTACGAACTTAGGCTGCTCACCGCCGGCTGACGATCCGGGCACGTCTCCGCGTTCGGCGGCCTCGGCATGCACGGGGTAATCGGCAGGAACAACAGACGCAGGCAGTGGGGCATCGATGAAGCGTTCGCGGGTGATATCGCCCAGCAAGAGATTTCCGACCACATCATGACCATGCGCCAGCAACGCGCGCAGCATGTGTGTGTCCGTCCATTCTGTTAGTCGCGGCGGCAACCCCAGCGCGGCCGCGTGGTGTTCTGCATAGACCCGACCAAGAAATCCCTGCGGCCGCATGTCGAATAGCCACCAGGGCAGGCTGTCGCTATACACGCTTACCCCGTCGTCCTGCTGCATCACGAACCCGTCGTGGCTTACCGGCACCAAGATACCCCGCCGGCGAATCGTGCCATCGGTGGCGATGCGATAGACCGGGATATCCCCAAGTCCGCGACCGATATCGCGTAGTGCGTACTGAATTGATCGCCCCGACCCAATGCGCACAATGTCACCGCCAAGCGCCACTATCGCACGTGAAACCGTTGGCTGGCTGATCTTCAGCTTTTCAACGAGTTGGCGCGCCGTCAGTGGCCCTTGCCCGAGGCAAAGACGAAGTTGGTCGGCATGGGGTGGCAGCATCTAGTTGAATTACTTAGTGAATATTATAGTGAATAATACACTGCTAAACAAGCATGCAACTATTTGATTCATAATGACGCAGAATATCACCGCTCTGAACTGCTCACTATTGGCTGTAACTAAATGAATATTATGAGTAAAAAACGAATTTTATTCGTTTGCATGGGCAACATTTGCCGATCGCCCACGGCGGAGGGGGTAACGCGTACGCTGGCCGAGCGGCGGGGACTGATCGAGTCATTCGAGTTTGACTCGGCCGGTACGCATGGTTATCACATCGGCAATCCACCGGATGAGCGTACGCGCAAGGCGGCAAAGCAGCGCGGTTTTGACTTGTCGAACTTGCGTGCAAGGCAGGTGAATGAGTTTGACTTTGTGCGCTTCGACCATGTGCTGGCGATGGATCGCGATAACTTGCGTTTGTTACAACAGGCATGTCCCGAGGCGCATCGCGGCAAGTTGCGTTTGTTTCTGGAGTTCGCTGGCGGCGAGGAGGATGAGGTGCCGGACCCCTATTACGGTGGCCCGGAAGGTTTTGAGCATGTGCTCGATCTGGTCGAAACGGCGGCTGAGGGGTTACTCAAGCAGTTGGCCAAATAACAAGGGCGCCGCCTGCATACAGGGGGCGCCCTATTAGGTAAGCCGCAGGGCTTAGTCCTTGTGTTGCGTTTCCACCAGTTGCAGCGGTTCGTCAGGAATGACGACAGCAGCCTTGGGTTTGCGACCCAGGGTGGGGGCTGGAGCTACCACCATGACCGGGGCGGCGCTACTGCTGGTCTCGACCAACTGCAAGCCGGCCTTTTGAAGCTCGGATGAGAGGTCAATTGGCGCGGCCGGCGGGGGGGCTACCGGTGCTGGCATGGCGGCGACCGGTGCTACTGTCGGCGCAGTGACGATTTCGACCGGTGCAGCTACGGGCACCTCAATAACAGGAGCGGGCTTTGTTTCAGCCACAACCACCGGTGCCGGTTCTGCAACGATCGGCGCCGGGGTTGGCCAGGGCATGGGCTTGCTGACCTCAGCTTCTGCGGCAGGTGCGGTAAATGTCGGCGCTGGCGAGACGGCAACTGCTGCGGGTGCCATCTCGGTGGCGACGGCTTCGGTCACGTTGGTGGTGACTGCGTCGGTCGTGTTGGCGGTTTCTGCGTTGTTGCGGCCTTCCTCGTTGCGATTGCCACGTCCGCGACCGCCGCGACGACCGCGACGGCGTGCGCCATCGGCACCAGCTTCGGCATTGGTATCGGCGGACGCCGGTTGCGCGTTGGCCAAGGCGGTTTCGGCAACGGCGGCTGTTGCTGCCGTTTGCGCTTCTTCATTGTTGCTGCCGCTGTTGCCACGATTGTCGCGGCGACCTTCGTTGTTGCGCTCGCCACGCTCCTTGCGTTGTTGCGGCTGGCGTTCCTTGTTGTCGCGATCACGCGGCGGATTGCGGTCCTTGCGTTCTGGCTTGTCCGTGGTCTCGCTGCCGTTACGTTCATTGCGGTCGCCGCGCTCACCTCGATTGTCGCGACCCTCCTTGCGGTTGCGATCACCCCGGTCATTGCGGTTACGATCGCCACGCTCATTGCGGTTGCGATCGCCACGGCCGGACTTTTCAGGGCGCTTGGTCGGCTCGGGGGTGACGACTTCAGCGACATCGCTACCCGAGAACCAGGAAATGATCTTGGCGAAGAGGCCGGGTTTGGCCGCAGGGGCTGCAACGGGGGCCGGCTTGGCGAGCGGCGCCGGTTGGTCAGGGGTGATGCCCTTGACGGCGGCTTCGGCACGTGGTGCTTTGCCTTCGGCTGGGGCACCGGATGAGCTGTCTTCCTCTTCGGTGGGTTTCACGGCCATTTCGTAACTGGCGAGAACGACGCCTTCCAGGTTCAGCTGGTCGTGACGCAGGCGGATGATTTCGTGCTGCGGCGTTTCGAGGTGGCGATTCGGAATAATCAATAGATTGACGCGGTGGCGCATTTCAATGCGGGCGATATCCACGCGTTTCTCGTTGAGCAGGAAGGTGCCGACATCAACGGGCACCTGGACATGCAGAGCGCCGGTGTTTTCCTTCATCGCCTCCTCTTCGAGGATGCGCAGGATGTGCAGCGCAGCCGATTCGGTCGAGCGGATATGGCCGGTGCCGGTACAGCGCGGGCAGGTGATGTAGCTGGTTTCGGCCAAGGCCGGACGCAGGCGCTGGCGCGACAGTTCGAGCAGGCCAAAGCGTGAGATCTTGCCGGTCTGGACACGGGCACGGTCGAAGTGCAGGGCGTCGCGCAGGCGGTTCTCCACTTCGCGTTGGTTCTTGGTCGACTCCATGTCAATGAAGTCGATGACAATCAGGCCACCGAGGTCGCGCAAGCGCAGCTGGCGGGCAATTTCGTCAGCCGCTTCGCAGTTGGTGCGCAAGGCGGTTTCCTCGATGTCTGAGCCCTTGGTGGCGCGGCCGGAGTTGACGTCCACCGCCACTAGTGCTTCAGTGTGGTCGATGACCACGGCACCGCCAGAGGGTAGATTGACTTGACGCGAGTAAGCGGATTCGATCTGGTGCTCGATCTGGAAGCGCGAGAACAGCGGTACATCATCGCGGTAGCGCTTGACGCGCGAGACGGTGGCGGGCATCACGTGGGCCATGAACTGCTGCGCCTGCTCGAAGATGTCATCGGTATCGATGAGGATCTCGCCAATTTCGGGATGGAAGTAATCGCGGATGGCGCGGATGACGAGGCTGGATTCCTGATAGATCAGGAATGCGCCCGACTGCGACTTGGCGGCGCCGTCGATGGCCGTCCACAATTGCAGCAGGTAGTTCAAGTCCCACTGCAGTTCTTCGGCGCTACGTCCGATGCCGGCAGTGCGCGCGATCAGGCTCATGCCGCCGGGGACTTCGAGCTGGTCCATGACTTCACGCAGTTCCTGACGGTCTTCACCCTCAATGCGGCGCGAGACGCCACCACCGCGCGGATTGTTGGGCATCAGCACCAGGTAGCGGCCGGCCAGCGAAATGTAGGTAGTGAGGGCCGCGCCCTTGTTGCCGCGTTCGTCTTTTTCAACCTGGACGATGAGTTCCTGGCCGACTTTCAGCGCGTCCTGAATGCGGGCACGGCCAGCTTCGACGCCGGGTTGGAAGTAGCTGCGTGAGACTTCCTTGAAGGGCAGAAAGCCATGGCGCTCGGCGCCATAATCGACAAAGGCGGCTTCGAGACTGGGCTCGATGCGGGTGATGACCGCCTTGTAGATGTTGCTCTTGCGTTGCTCCTTGTTGGCCGATTCGATATCGAGATCAATGAGTTTCTGACCATCGACGATCGCGACGCGGAGTTCCTCGGCTTGCGTCGCATTGAACAGCATGCGTTTCATGTGTGCTCCTACGCGCGGGCAGGCAGGCACGACAAATCACGCCGCGTGAAACAGCGGCGTGGCTAACGGATTTGCGGGATCGACACCATATTGGTTGGGTGTGGGCTAGGGCAAATGGGTTGGTGGTTTTTGTCGGATGGCGTCGCCAAATTTGCGGGCAACGCTTATCAAAGCCTGGGTCTGATGCGCGAATAAAATGTAGTACGTATCGCTGCTTGCGGTGAGCGACGTGACCTGGGCTCAGCAAGGTTGGCGGATGCCGGGGATCGAAAATCTCGATCAGCGGGAGCGCGCCAGCCCCATCTCGGCGCCTATACTGCCTGACCCCGAATCTTCAAATTGCAAATTCAAGGAACCAAGGAGTATGAATCATGGGCGCCCGTCACATCTTCGTCCGTCGCCCCGGAACCGCTTCGTGTCGCCGGGCACGTCATCCGAAGATGGCAAAGCCTGCGCATTATATTGCGAATGAATGAGTTGAGTAAAGAATCCGTCACATTCCTTGAAGTTGGGGAGGACGGCGCCGGCCAGCGTATCGACAACTTTTTGCTGAAACGCCTCAAGGGCGTGCCGAAGAGTCACGTCTATCGCATTCTCCGTAGTGGCGAAGTGCGGGTGAATAAGGGGCGGGCAGCAGCCGACCGGCGCCTGGAGTTGGGGGATCGGGTGCGGGTGCCGCCGGTCAGGATTGCCGAAAAATCGTCAGAAGTGCCTGTTCCGCCCCGTGAGTTCTCCCTTGTCTACGAGGATGAAGGTCTGCTTGCCATTGACAAGCCGGCAGGTGTGGCGGTTCACGGTGGTAGTGGCGTCGACTTTGGCGTGATTGAACAGATCCGGCGGGCGCGCCCTGAGGCACGTTTTCTGGAGTTGGCCCATCGGCTCGACCGCGAAACCTCGGGACTGCTGTTGATCGGCAAGAAGCGCTCGGCGCTGACCCGTTTGCATGACCTGTTTCGCAACGGGGGCATCGACAAGCGCTATCTGGCGCTGGTGAAGGGCCATTGGCGTGACAAGCTGCGCAACGTCAAGTTGCCACTGCTCAAGTACCTGACACCGGAGGGTGAGCGGCGCGTACGGGTGTCGGATGAGGGCAAGGAGGCACATTCGATCATGCGGCTCAAGGGACGCTGGGCCACGCCGCATGGAAGCTTCAGTCTGCTGGAGGTGGAGTTGCGCACCGGGAGGACGCACCAGATTCGCGTCCATCTGGCCCATCTGGGTTTTCCGATCCTCGGTGATGAAAAATATGGCGATTTCACCCTGAATCGTGACTTGCAAAAAACCGGGCTGAAACGCATGTTCCTGCATGCGCAGTCGATGCGCTTCGCGCATCCGCTGACGGGCGAGCGGCTCGAACTGGTGGCCGAGTTGTCGGATGATCTGAAACGTTACCTTGCATCGCTTGGACCGGCTGATGAATCGCTATGAACTGATTGTGTTTGACTGGGACGGTACGCTGATGGATTCGGCGGCGATGATCGTCGATAGCGTCCAGGCGGCCGCGCGCGACCTAGGCCTTGAGCCGCCCAGTGACGAACGGGCGCGCCATATCATTGGACTGGGCTTGGAGGAAGCGCTGCGTTACGCTATGCCGGACTTGCCTGAAGCGCGCTATGAGGAACTGGTTGAGCGTTATCGCCATCACTACTTGTCGCGCGATCACGAGTTGGTGCTGTTCGCGGGCGCGACAGCCCTGATTGAAGCGCTGGCCGCACAAGGGCGCTGGCTGGCCGTGGCAACCGGGAAGTCCCGGCGCGGGCTTGATCGGGCACTTGAGCACAGCGGACTGGGCGCGTTTTTCCATGGCACACGCTGTGCCGATGAATGCCATTCCAAGCCGCATCCGCAGATGCTTGACGAGTTGATGGCCGAACTTGCCGTCTCGCCAGCGCAGACTTTGATGATCGGTGACACCACGCATGATTTGCTGATGGCGAAGAATGCGGGGGTCGATGCAGTCGGGGTGAGCTATGGGGCGCATCCGCGCTCAGCCCTGCAGGCTGCCGAACCGCGCTATCTGGCTGATTCGATGGCGGATCTGGACGCATGGTTGCGCGCCAACATCTGATCTGTGACAGTCAGGCGCTTGCCAATGGTGGCAAAGGCGTGCGCTTTGAGGCGGCGGGGCAGAGGGCCTTCGCGATTCGCTATGAAAATTGCGTACATGCCTATTTGAACCGCTGTGCGCATGTACCAACCGAACTGGACTGGAATGAAGGGGAGTTCTTCGATAGCAGCGGGCTATACTTGATCTGCGCAACGCATGGCGCGCTCTACGATCCCGCCAGCGGCGCATGTTTGGGTGGGCGCTGTAATGGCATCGGGCTGAAGGTGCTGACTATTGTCGAGCGAGATGGCAGGGTTTATTGGGTGCAGGAAGGTGAAAAAAGTGGCTGAAGATTCGGGTTGGGAACGCAAGATTCTGGAAAAGATCGCGCTGGAAGCGGTCAATGAGCAGCGGCGGGCGCGGCGCTGGGGTATCTTTTTCAAGTTGCTGGGCTTTGCCTATGTCACGGTTCTGCTGGCAACGCTGGTGAGCTGGGAAGAGTTTGCCGCAGATGGCGAAGGCAGTCGCCACACGGCACTGGTCGAGATGCACGGCGTGATCCAGGCCAAGGGGGATGCCAATGCCGACGATATCGTCAGTGCTCTGCAATCGGCTTTCGACGACAAACAGGCAGCCGGCGTGATTCTGCGCATCAATAGCCCGGGAGGCAGCCCGGTTCAGGCCGGCATTATCACGGATGAAATGCGTCGTTTGCGCGGCAAGCATCCGGACAAGCCTTTGTATGTGGTGGTTGAAGATATCTGCGCTTCCGGCGGCTATTACGTTGCCTCGGCGGCCGACAGGATTTATGTCGACAAGGCCAGTATCGTGGGATCCATCGGCGTCCTGATGGATGGTTTTGGCTTTACCGGCAGCATGGACAAGCTGGGCGTAGAGCGTCGTCTGCTGACGGCGGGTGAGAATAAAGGTTTCCTAGATCCATTTTCTCCACAGAACTCCCGGCATAAGGAACATGCACAAGGCATGCTGAACGACATTCATCAGCAGTTCATCGACGTGGTCCGCAAGGGCCGCAGTACGCGACTCAAGGAAACGCCGGACATGTTCTCCGGCCTGATGTGGACGGGGGCCAAGAGTGTCGAGTTGGGGCTGGCAGACAGCCTCGGCACGGTCGATAGCGTGGCGCGTGATGTGATTCAGGCCGAGGACATTCGTGATTACACGGTCAAGCCCAACTTCGCCGAGAAGTTTGCCCGACGCTTCGGTTCCGAGGTTGCGGGCAGTTTGGGTAACGCTCTGACGAAGTTCAGTATCCGCTAAGCAGCAGGAAGACGGTTGGCTGGCGCTCCAGCGGTGGCTTGGGTATCTTGCGCCAGGCTGCGATTGCGTGTGTCTGAACCCATTCGTCCGTGTTTGTCAGGTTTTTGGCGATGCACAGCAAGGTCGATGGCTGACACTGACTCAACAAGGCATCAAAAAGTGCTTCGTTACGGTAGGGCGTTTCGATGAAGAGTTGGGTTTGCCGTTTGTGACGTGATTCCTTTTCGAGTTCGCCGATGCGTGTGCTGCGCTCGGGATCGCGTTGTGGCAGATAGCCATGAAATGCGAAACGTTGGCCATCCAGACCGGAGGCCATCAGGGCCAGCAGGAGCGATGAAGGACCGACCAGCGGACGTACCAGAATGCCCAAGGCATGCGCACGTCTTACGACCGTTGCCCCGGGGTCAGCGACACCGGGGCAGCCGGCTTCGGACATCAGGCCGGCATCTTGTCCTGCCAGCAGCGGTGCCAGCAGATGCTCGATTTCGTTCCCGGTGGCCTTTTCCGGCAGGACTTCAATCGAGATTTCGCGCAGCGGCACGGGGTGCGACAGCCACTTCAGTGAAGCGCGGGCGGTTTTGGCGTTTTCGACGATGAAGTAGCGCAATCCGCAGGCAACTTGCTGGGTGCCGGCAGGCAGGACGCTGACCCAGTCGGTAGGGCCGAGTTGGGTTGGCAGGAGGTAGAGGGTTCCCGGCACTGCGGTCAGGGCAACGAGATACCCTCGGCACGCAGCATTTCGGTCAGCGCAATCAGCGGCAGACCGACCAGAGCCGTGGGGTCGTCGCTGCGCATCCACTCAAGCAGGCTGACCCCCAGGGCTTCCGAACGGGCGCTGCCGGCGCAGTTGAGCGCATCTTCCTTGTCCAGGTAGCGTTCGATTTCAGTATCGGAAAGTTCCCGAAAGCGTACCTGGGTGGCGACGCCGCGCAGGTGGCTGCGGCCGCTACGGCTATTCAGCAGGCACAAGCCGGTATGGAAGATTACTTCATGCCCAGAGAGTTGCCCCAGTTGCACACGGGCATTGGCACGTGTGCCGGGTTTGCCGAAGCGTTGCTCGCCGCAATAAGCTACTTGATCGGAACCAATGATCAGGGCATCGGGGAAGCGGGGTGCAACGGCGGCTGCCTTGGCTGTAGCCAAGCGTTCGGCAGTGGCAATCGGCGTTTCCTGAGGCAGGGGCAACTCATCGGTATCCGGGGCGCAGACCTCGAAGGGCAGTTGCAGCCGACTCAGCAATTCGCGTCGGTAGGGAGAGGTGGAGGCCAGAACAAGCGGTGTCATGGGGTGGTGGTGGGGTGGTTGTCGGATGATTTGACAGGTTTTTCTTGGTTTTATCTTTGACCGGCAAAGGGCGGGCATGATAACATCTACGGTTTATGTCGTGCCGGGGAAACCTTGGAAGCTTTGAACTTGGCGAGTTTGCTGATCGATAGTCTCAAGTTCGCGGCGGAAGGACAAAGCGTGACGGGCAGCATTGCGCTGTCCCAAATGCCGCGGCTGGCCGATGTGCTGTCGAATCATGCAGGTAGCCTGAATTGCGCGCTGTCGGGTTTTGAGGAGCGCCGGTTCGGGACGGTCAAGCTGGGTTTGCATCTGCGTATTTCGGGGCGGTTGGCATTGCATTGTCAGCGCTGTCTGGCGGAAGTAGTGCATGAATGTGCGGTTGATAGTCGCTTGTTGCTGATTCCACTGGGCGAGGAGTGGCCGGAGGAAGAGGCTGAGGCCGACGATTATGACGCCTTGCCGGCTGATCGGGAGTTGTCGGTGCTGGCCCTGGTCGAAGAAGAGGTTTTACTGGCGTTGCCGATTGTGCCGCGTCATGCGGATTGCCAGCTGCCGGTAGATGCCGACAGTGGTGTGGGAAATGAGAGTCGATCGCCGTTCGCGGCCTTGGCTGGATTGAAGAAACATTGATTGGTTTGAAATAAGGAGTCATCATGGCTGTACAACAGAACAAGAAGTCCCCGTCCAAGCGTGGTATGCATCGCTCGCACGATTTTCTGAATGCGCCCCCGCTCGCGGTTGAGGCTACTACCGGTGAAGTGCATCTGCGCCACCACATCTCGCCGTCGGGTGTGTACCGCGGCAAGAAGATTCTGAAGACCAAGGGCGAATAATTTCCCTTCCCGGATCTGCGGCCGGACGTCTATACGTCCGGCCGTTTTAGTTTCGGAAAAAATCATTTCTCGATGACTATCACGCTTGCCGTTGATTGCATGGGGGGAGATCATGGCCCGTCCGTGACCATTCCCGCAGTAATTGACTTCCTGCAGCGCGATGCGACTTGCCGTGTCATTTGCGTTGGCCGCGAGGAAGACTTGCGGCCGCATTTGGTAAAGGCTGGCGCGGGTCTGTCCGAACGCTGGTCCATCCACCATGCGACTGAGGTGGTTGGCATGGATGAGCCGGTGTCGAGTGCCTTGCGCAACAAGAAAGATTCGTCGATGCGCGTCGTGGCGAATCTGGTGAAAGAGGGCACGGCCGATGCGGCTGTTTCCGCCGGCAATACCGGCGCCCTGATGGCAATTTCGCGTTTCGTGCTGAAAACCCTGCCAGGCATTGACCGGCCGGCGATTGCCTCGATCCTGCCAGCGATGAATGGGCATACCTATGTCCTCGATTTGGGGGCGAACGTCGATTGCACCGCCGAACACCTGCAGCAATTCGGCATCATGGGTGCCATGCTGGTGGCGGCGCTGGAGCACAACGAACGTCCGCGCGTCGGGCTGCTGAATATCGGCGAGGAAGAAATCAAGGGCAACGAAGTGGTCAAGCGCGCCAGCGAGTTGTTGCGTGTGAGCGGTCTGAACTTCATCGGCAATGTCGAAGGCAATGATATCTTCAAGGGCACCGCCGATGTGGTCGTCTGTGATGGCTTTGTCGGCAACGTGGCCTTGAAGACTGCAGAGGGCCTCGCCCAGATGATCCGGATTTTCCTGCGCCAGGAATTTTCGCGGAATATCTTCACACGCATCGCCGGTTTGATCGCCATGCCAGTCCTCAACGCCTTCCGCGCACGTGTCGATCACCGGCGCTACAACGGGGCCAGCCTGTTGGGCTTGAAGGGCGTGGTGGTCAAGAGTCACGGTTCGGCGGACAGCTTTGCATTCCGACATGCCCTGACCCGTGCGGCCGAAGCGGCTCGCGAACGTCTGCCGGAGAAGATCGCCGCCAGCGTGGCGGTGGCGCTCGAAAAAATGGAACCCGTGCCGACACTCTGCGATTGAGGGATGCAACCTACATGATCTATTCCAGAATTACCGGCACTGGCAGTTATCTCCCCGGTGCACCTTGCAGCAATGCTGATCTGATCGCACGGCATGGCCTGGACTCGACGCCCGAGTGGATCGTTGAACGTACCGGCATCCACTCGCGACATCTTGCGCCGGCGGGTGTCGCGGCCAGTGATCTGGCCCTGGAGGCCAGCCGTAACGCACTTGCCGCAGCGGGGAAAGAACCGAACGATATCGACCTGATCGTTCTCGCGACATCGACCCCCGATTACATTTTCCCAAGTACGGCCACCATCCTGCAGGACAAGCTCGGCATGAGCAACGGCGCTGCGGCCTTCGACCTGCAGGCAGTCTGCGGCGGCTTTATCTACGCCTTGTCGGTGGCCGACAAGTTCATTCGCTCCGGTTCGCATCGCCGTGCCTTGGTTGTCGGTGCCGAAACCTTCTCGCGCATTCTTGACTGGAATGATCGTGGTACCTGCGTGTTGTTTGGTGATGGCGCAGGTGCCGTCGTGCTGGAAGCCAGTGATAAACCGGGTCTGCATGCGACGGCCCTGCATGCCGATGGCCGTTATCGCAACATCCTCTCGGTACCCGGGCATCTGCAAGGCGGACAGCCGACCGGCGACCCATTCCTGCGCATGGATGGGCAGGCGGTGTTCAAGTTCGCCGTCAAGGTGCTGGCCGAGGTGGCAGAAGAAGTAATGGTCGCCGCGGGCATGACATCGGAGCAGGTGACCTGTCTGGTGCCGCATCAGGCCAATATCCGCATCATGCAGGCAACGGCCAAGAAGCTGCATCTGCCCGCTGAAAAATGTATCGTCACCGTTGATCACCACGGCAATACCTCGGCGGCCTCGATTCCGCTGGCGCTTGATGAGGCCGTGCGTTCCGGAAAAGTCGGCGCTGGCGATACGGCATTGCTGGAAGGTGTCGGTGGTGGTTTCACCTGGGGCGCCGCCATTATTACTTTGTGAGGCAATGATGAAATTTGCATTCGTATTCCCCGGACAGGGTTCTCAATCGCTGGGCATGATGGCCGCTTATGGCGACAGCCCGGTGATTCGCGCCACCTTTGACGAAGCGTCGGCTTCACTCGGTCGCGATTTGTGGCAGTTGGTTGCCGAAGGCCCGGCTGAAGCGCTGTCGCAAACCGTCAACACCCAGCCGCTGATGCTCACCGCCGGCATTGCCGTGTGGCGCCTGTGGCAGGGAAAATGTGGCCCGCTACCGGCCATGCTGGCAGGCCATAGCCTTGGTGAGTACTCCGCGCTGGTAGCTGCTGGCGTACTGGATTTAAAGACGGCAGTACCGCTGGTCGAACTGCGCGCCAAAGCGATGCAGGAGGCTGTCCCGGCAGGCGAGGGCGCCATGGCGGCGATCCTCAATCTGGATGCTGACAAGATCCGGGCAATTTGTATTGAACAAGCCCAGGGAGAGGCCGTTCAGGCGGTGAATTTCAACTCGCCCGAGCAGACCGTGATTGCCGGCCAGAAGGCGGCTGTCGAGCGTGCTGCTGAGGCGTGTAAGGCGGCCGGCGCGAAGCGGGCGGTGATGCTGCCAGTGTCGGCGCCTTTCCATTCTTCATTGATGCAACCGGCTGCAGAGCGGCTGCAAGCAGCTTTGACGGCTATCGAATTCAAGGCACCGGCGATTCCGGTGATTAACAACGTCGATGTCGCCGTGGTCAGCGATCCGGCTACCATCAAGGCGGCACTGGTGCGCCAAGCGGCGGCGCCCGTGCGCTGGGTCGAGATCATGCGCGCCATGCAGGCGGCAGGTGTTACGCACGTCTTCGAGTGTGGTCCCGGCAAGGTGCTGGCGGGCCTGACCAAGCGCTGTGCCGATGGTTTGGTCGGTGGTGCGATGAACGATCTGGCCGGCGTGGATGCAACGCTGGCGGCGGTGAAAGGATAAGTATGCTGACGGGACAGATTGCATTGGTGACCGGCGCCTCGCGGGGCATCGGACGGGCGATTGCCATGGCCCTTGGTGCGCAGGGTGCGACGGTGATCGGCACGGCGACGTCGGAAAACGGCGCCGCTGACATCCAGCAGGCGCTCGAAGCGGCTGGCGTTGCCGGCATGGGTGCGGTGCTTAATGTGACCGATGCAGTCGCCTGTGAGACGTTGTTGGGCGACATTGAAAAGAAATTCGGTGCCGTCTCGGTGCTGGTGAATAACGCCGGCATCACGAAAGACAATTTGTCGATGCGCATGAAGGATGAGGAGTGGGATGCCGTCATCGACACCAACCTCAAGGCGGTGTTCCGCATGTCTCGGCTGGTAATGCGCGCCATGATGAAAGCCCGCTTCGGCCGTATCATCAATATCACGTCGGTGGTCGGCAGTGCCGGTAACCCGGGGCAGGCCAATTATTGTGCCGCCAAGGCGGGTGTGGCGGGCATGACGCGGGCCTTGGCGCAGGAGTTGGGTAGTCGCAATATCACGGTCAACTGTATTGCTCCCGGACTGATTGATACGGACATGACCAAGGGTCTGCCCGAGGAACAAAAGGCGGTGATGCTCAAGTCGATCCCGGTTGCCAGATTGGGGCAACCCGCTGACATCGCCCATGCCGTGGGCTTTCTGGCCAGTCCCAGTGCGGGATTCATCACGGGTGTAACACTCCATGTTAACGGTGGCATGTACATGGTTTGAGTTGTAACGGGAAATCAATACCTTTTTGCTAAACTACGCGGGTTCATAACACCCGCCTTCACAGGGAAGGAGCAACCACAATGGATAACATCGAACAGCGCGTCAAGAAAATCGTTGCCGAACAACTCGGCGTTAACGAAGCGGACATCAAAATTGATTCCTCATTCGTCGATGACTTGGGCGCCGATTCGCTCGACACGGTTGAGCTCGTGATGGCACTCGAAGAAGAGTTCGAGTGCGAGATTCCGGACGAAGAAGCCGAGAAGATCACCACCGTCAAGCAGGCCATTGACTACGTCAATAACAACCTGAAGAAGTAATCTCCCGGGCCCGATTTATCGGGCCCCTCTCTTTTTTGCTTACCCCGCCTCTAGTCTAGGAGACTGCCTTGTCGCGTCGCAGAGTCGTCGTGACCGGTTTGGGACTCGTCTCGCCGGTCGGAAATAACGTTGCCGATACCTGGAATGCCATCCTTGCCGGCAAGAGCGGCATCGGCCCTATCACGCGCTATGACGCATCCGCTCACAAGGTGAATATTGCGGGTGAGGTCAAGGGTTTTGACATTGCCGAATATTTGTCGGCCAAGGAAGCCCGTCGCATGGATACCTTCATCCATTACGGCATGGCGGCTGGCTTGCAGGCTTTCCGTGAATCGGGGCTGGTGGTCACGCCGGAAAATGCAGATCGGATTGGCGTGAATATCGGTTCCGGCATTGGTGGCCTGCAAATGATCGAGGGTACGCACGACGACTATCTCGCCGGCGGCCCGCGCAAGATTTCTCCTTTCTTCATTCCCGGTACGATCATCAACATGATCTCCGGCAACCTGTCGATCATGATCGGTGCCAAGGGCCCGAATCTGGCCGTGGTCACGGCCTGTACGACTGGGCTGCACGCCATCGGCACGAGTTACCGCATGATCCAGTATGGCGATGCGGATGCGATGGTCTGCGGCGGTGCCGAATCGACCGTCACGCCATTGGCGGTTGGTGGTTTCGCTTCTGCGCAGGCACTCTCCACCCGCAATGACGATCCGGCGACAGCCAGTCGTCCATGGGACAAGGACCGCGATGGTTTTGTCCTCGGCGAAGGTGCCGGCGTGATGGTGCTGGAAGAGTACGAACACGCCAAGGCACGGGGTGCGCACATCTACTGCGAACTGGCCGGTTTCGGCATGAGCGGCGATGCCTATCACATGACGGCGCCCGATACCGATGGCCCGCGCCGCAGCATGGTCAATGCGCTCAAGGATGCCGGCATCAATGCCGATCAGGTGCAGTACATCAATGCGCACGGCACTTCGACGCCGCTGGGCGACAAGAATGAAACCGAGGCCATCAAGTTGGCCTTTGGCGATGCAGCGAAGAAGTTAGTAGTGAATTCCACCAAGTCGATGACCGGCCACCTGCTCGGTGGTGCTGGCGGTCTGGAGTCGGTGTTGACTGCCTTGGCCGTGCATCATCAGGTGTCGCCGCCGACCATCAACATCTTCTCGCAAGATCCGGAGTGCGATCTCGACTACTGTGCCAACGCAGCGCGGGACATGGCGATCGACATCGCCGTCAAGAACAACTTCGGTTTCGGCGGTACCAACGGCACACTCGCCTTCCGGCGAGTTTAAGCAGGCGGGCAGTGCACCTGCCCCTTGTCATTCCGGTTGGAGCATCGCGCCGCTGGCGTGCCCTGTTGTGGGGTGCGCATGCGGTTGCGATCGCGTCTGTCCTCCCGCTTGATCTGGCTTGGGCGCTGCGGCTCTGCCTGGCGGTGCAGGTCGGCTTTTCTCTCTACCGGATGCTGACTCGCCCCCAGCAAATCACTCAGATGAGTTTGGGTGCCAAGGGTGAATTGGCGCTTGAGACAAAAGTCGGCGCTGGCGGGACGGCACTGATTCTGCCCGAAACGGCCGTGCTGCCCGGCATGATCGTACTGGTGCTGCGCTTTGAAGGAAAACGTATTCCGCTGGTGCTGATGGCGGATGCGCTTGATCCTGAGGATGATCGCCGCTTGCGGGTCTGGCTGAACTGGCGCGCCAAACGATCCGAATTTAGCGCCTTGGTTTGAGCACGGTGTCCCGCGCGGTCGGCAGCATGTCGGGATAGTCGCGACTGAAGTGCAGTCCGCGGCTTTCCTTGCGCTTCATGGCGCACTCGACGATCAGGTGAGCGGTCAGCACGAGGTTGCGCAACTCGATCAGGTCATTGCTGACCCGGAAGTTGACATAGAACTCCTCGATTTCCTGTTCCAGCAGGCGGATGCGGTGACGGGCACGCTCCAGGCGCTTGCTGGTCCGCACGATGCCGACATAGTCCCACATGAAGCGACGCAGTTCATCCCAGTTGTGGGAGATGACAATTTCTTCGTCGGCATCGGTGACGCGGCTGTCATCCCAGTGCGGCAATTTCGGCGATTTGACGGTTTTTTGTGCGCGTATGTCGGCAGCGGCGGCATTGCTGAAGACGACGCATTCGAGCAGTGAATTGCTGGCGAGGCGGTTGGCGCCATGCAGGCCGGTATTGGCGGCTTCGCCGAGGGCATACAGGCCGGGTACATCTGTCCGTGCGGCCAGATCGACGACGATGCCGCCGCAGGTGTAGTGGGCGGCGGGAACGACCGGGATCGGCTGCCTGGCGATGTCGATGCCGAGTTCGCGGCAGCGCGCAAAAATGTTCGGGAAGTGCGTGCGCAGGAAACCTTCGCCCTTGTGCGTGACATCGAGGTAGACGCAATCGAGGCCGTGCTTCTTCATTTCGTAGTCGATGGCGCGGGCGACGATATCACGTGGTGCCAGTTCGGCACGCTCATCATGGGCGGGCATGAAGCGCGTGCCACCCATTTCCGCAGGGAGGCGTAACAGGCCGCCTTCGCCGCGCATGGCTTCGGTGATCAGGAACGACTTGGCCTGTGGGTGATAAAGGCAGGTTGGATGGAACTGGATGAATTCGAGGTTGGCGACACGACAGCCGGCACGCCAGGCCATGGCAATCCCGTCGCCGGTCGCCGTATCCGGATTGGTGGTGTAGAGGTAGGACTTGCCGGCACCGCCGCTGGCGATGATGGTGTTGGGGGCGCTGAGGGTCAGGACTTGGTCGTTGTCGATGTCCAGCACATAGGCTCCCCAGCAACGCTGGGTTTTGAGGCCGAGTTTCGCCCCGGTGATCAGGTCGACCACGATGTGGCGTTCCAGCACCTCGATGTTGGGATGCTGTCGGACTTTCCGGCTCAGCGTTTGTTGTACCGATGCGCCCGTGGCATCGGCGACATGAATCACGCGACGGGCACTGTGGCCGCCTTCGCGGGTCAGGTGATAGCCACTGTCGTCGCGGGTAAAGGGTACGCCCAGTTCAATCAGCCAGTCGATGGCTTCGCGGCCATGTTCGACGACGAAGCGCGTGGCGACGGGATCGCAGAGTCCGGCGCCGGCCGTGAAGGTGTCCTGAATGTGGGATTCGATCGAGTCGGTGTCGTCGAGCACGGCAGCGATGCCGCCTTGTGCCCAGTTGGTGGCCGAGTCATCGATCAGGCGCTTGGTGACCAGCGCTACTCGATGCGTATCGGCTAAGCGTAGGGCGAGGGATTGGCCTGCCAGGCCACTGCCGACGACGATGACGTCGAAGCGACGCAGATAATTTGTTTGGGGTTGTTTTTTGACCATGTCGGTTTCGACTATATCACGCGGTATATGGAACTTATTCAGGTTATCCCGGTCACTTGCGCATCTGTCGCGAACAGCGAATTGTGCAAAATCGAAGGCAGCTATACTGATGTTCCAACGCATTCTGACAAGAAAATTATCCATCCATGGGAGAGCGCGAAGCCGATCTTCAGTTGGTCGAACGGGTCCAGGCCGGCGACCGGGAGGCGTTCAGCCTGCTGGTGGTCAAGTACCAGCGCAAATTGCTGCGGCTGGTCATGCGCTTCGTGCGCGACGCAGCCGAGGCGGAGGATGTGACGCAGGAGGCGTTCGTCAAAGCATATCGCGCCTTGCCGAACTTTCGTGGCGAGAGCGCCTTCTACACTTGGCTCTATCGGATTGGTGTGAATACCGCCAAGAACTGGCTGGTTGCCAATGGGCGACGCATGCCGACCGTGACGGATGTCACGGATGAGGATGGTGAAAACATTGAAGACGGGGGTTTGTTGCGTGACGATGAAACGCCTGAGCAGATTTTGTTGTCGAAGCAGATTGGAGCAACAGTAAATGCGGCGATGGATGCCTTGCCCGAGGATTTGCGTACCGCCATTTCGTTGCGTGAAATCGAAGGACTGTCCTACGAAGAGATTGCACAGGTGATGGATTGCCCGATCGGCACAGTGCGTTCACGCATCTTTCGCGCACGCGATGCCATTGCGGCTAAATTGCGCCCGATGCTGGATACGGCGCCGGATCGGCGCTGGTGAGTGAGGTGATGGCATGAGAAAAGATTCTGAACTGTCGGCGCTATTCGATGGCGAACTGGAAGATCACGAGGTGGCGTCCATCGTGCGGGCTGCACTGGCCGAGGATAAACAGTTGGCTGACTGGCAGGCTTATGCACTGATCGGCGATCAGTTGCGGGGCGAGCGAAGCCATTCGCCGAACTTTGTCGAGAACGTCATGGTTCGCGTGCGAGAGGAACCGGTGGTGCTTGCGCCGGGTAACCTGGTACGGCGCCAATCCCATCATCCGCTGCTGGCCCTCGCGGCCTCTGTCGCCGGGGTGGCTGTCGTGGGGTGGTTGGCCCTGACGGGTATGCCTCAAGTTCAGGGGCCTCAAATCGCCTATGTTGCCGTCTCGCCAGCGCCGACTTTTGCCAAGGCTGAACAGATTAAGCCAACCAAACTAACCGCACCCCAAGTGCAGCAAGTTAGTGCAGACCGTGCCGAGATGGGCGAGTATCTGGTGGCGCATCATGCCCATGCTTCCGCGTTTCATTTGGGTGAGGGCGTCCAGCATGTCCGCTCGGTCTCCATGACAGGGGATGCGGGACGCCCATGAGTTTTTTCTCGCGAACAATTCTCTTGTTGGCAGCGGGCAGTCTGTCCGCCAGCGTGCACGCACAGGTTGCGCCTGGACAGGGCGAAGCCTTGTTTTGGTTACAGAAGGTGTCTACCGCTGCACGTCAGTTGAGCTATAGCGGTACTTTTGTGTTCCAGAATGGCGCGCGCAGTGAAACCTCGCGCATCGTGCATGTGGCTGCTGGGGGCAACCAGTTTGAAAAGTTGGAAGTGCTGGATGGCAGCCCGCGCGAGGTGATTCGCCACAACGATGAGGTGAAGTGCTATCTCCCCGAAAAACGTCTGGTGGTCATCGAACAGCGTAGTCCACGCAACAGTTTCCCGGCCTTGTTGCCCGCCAGTCTGGCCGGCTTGGGCGAGCACTATCAGATTCGCAAAGGTGCGAATGTTCGGGTGGCGGGTCGCGAAAGTCAGGTGATCAAACTGGAACCGCGCGATGCCTGGCGTTTTGGGCGCCAATTCTGGATTGACCAGGAAAATGGCTTGCTACTCAAGGCAGAGGTTTTGGGTGCGCAAGGTGAATCCCTGGAGTCACTTTCGTTCACCGAGCTACACATTGGTGTACCAGCTGGGGTCGATGCAGCCAAGCAGAGTGCAACGGAGGGCGAGCGTGCGCGTGACTGGGCAGTTCGCAAGCCTCGCGTACAGGAGCTACGAGAGGGGTCTCGCTGGCAGTTCCGTTCGGAACTGCCAGGCTTTCGTCGTCAGTCAGCGATGTTGCGCAGCTCTGGTCGTCTGAGTGATGGCGATGCACGCGATGTAAAGCATTGGGTTTTTTCCGATGGACTGGCCGCCGTATCGGTATTCATTTCCCCGCTGACAGGGATGAACGAGGTTACGGACGGCGAGATGGAAACGATGGGCGCCATCAGCGTGGTCAAACGCGTGATTGATGGCCACAAAGTGGTGGTGATGGGCGATGCCCCGCCAACGGCGATCCGGCACTTTGCCGCTGGCATTGGAACGCGTAGCAAATGAATGAGATCAATGGCGTGGTGGTGCGTGTGGAAGATGATTACGCCTATGTCAGCACAGTGGGTGTGTCCAGTGCCTGTGGTTCGTGTGCGAGTCGCGGTGGGTGCGGCAGCGTAGATGGCGAAAAGAAAACGCATGTGCTGCGCCTGCCCAATCCGATTCATGCGCGTGCAGGGGATCTGGTGGTGATTCAGGCGGCACAAGGCGCCGTATTGCGCGCCGTCTGGTGGGTCTACTTGTTGCCTTTGTTGCTGGCAGTGGTCGGTGCAGCAGGGTTGCTCGCCATCACCGGCAACGAAATGCTTGCCATGCTGGGATTACTGGTCGGGCTGGCTGCCGGATTTCTTGGCTTGCGATGGCAAAAACCCAGTTGCAATTCGCGACAGCAAATCTTATCTATCGCTTTTAAAGTGTGATTCAGGGGATATCCGATGATCAGGAATTGGTTATTGACGATTGGTTTGGCTTTGTCCTCCGGCCTGTTATTTGCCCAGTCGCAGCTTCCCGACTTTGTTGATCTGGCCGAGAAGCAGGGGGCCGCCGTGGTCAATATCAGCACGACACAAGTTGTCCGCGGGCACCGTTTTGGTCAGGGTTTTCCCTTTGATGAGGATGATCCAGCCTTCGAATTTTTCAAGCGTTTTGCACCGCGCCAGTTTCCCGGGGTTCCCAATGCGCCGCGTGAGTTCGAGAATAAGTCGCTGGGCTCCGGTTTCATCATCAGTGCCGATGGTTACATCCTGACCAATGCGCATGTGATTGATGGGGCGGATGAGGTGGCCGTCAAACTGGCTGACAAGCGTGAACTGAAGGCTAAGGTGATCGGCGCCGACAAGCGGACCGACGTTGCGCTGATCAAGATTGATGGACAGGGATTTCCCTCGGTCAGGCTGGGCGACCCCGCGAAACTGAGAGTTGGCGAATGGGTGGTGGCGATTGGCTCCCCCTTTGGTTTCGAGAATACGGTGACAGCAGGCATTGTCAGTGCCAAGGGACGTTCCCTGCCGCAGGAAAACTTCGTGCCTTTCATCCAGACTGATGTGGCGATCAACCCGGGCAACTCGGGTGGTCCCTTGTTCAACATGAAGGGTGAGGTGATTGGCATCAACTCCCAGATTTACAGCCGCTCCGGCGGTTACCAAGGGATTGCCTTCTCGATTCCCATCGATGTGGCTATGGAAATCCAGGCCCAGTTGCGTAGTGGCGGGAAAGTCAGTCGTGGCCGCATCGGGGTGGTGATTCAGGAAGTGAACAAGGAACTGGCAGATTCGTTTGGCCTGCCCAAAGCGCAAGGTGCCCTGATCGCGTCGATCGAGAAGGGTGGTCCGGCCGATAAGTCAGGACTCGAAGCCGGTGACGTGATTCTCGAGTTCAATGGCAAGCCCGTCGTCCAGTCAAGTGATCTGCCACGCATGGTGGGCAACAGCAAGCCGGGCAGCAAGGCCAAGCTGGAAATCTGGCGCGGGGGTGCGGCGAAAGAACTGAGCCTGACGGTTGGCGAGATGCCGGATGAGCCTCTCAATGGCAAAGCCTCGCGACGTGGCAAACCTGCCGACCCTGCGCCGGCCAACAAACTGGGGCTGGTTTTGTCCGAGCCCAGTGCCGAACAAAAACGCCAGTTGGGCATTCGTCATGGACTGATTATCGAGGAGGTGCGTGACGGCGGTCGTGGCGAGTTGCGCCAGGGCGATGTGATCCTGGCACTGATACAGCGCGGCGTTCAGACTGAGGTGCGCTCCGTCGATCAGTTCAATGACCTGCTGGCCAAACAGGGCAGGGGAACGCCGATCACCCTGCTGGTTCGCCGCGGCGATAGCCAGACCTTCGTGACGATTCGGGGTGCCCAAGATAAATAAGCCGCACTTCATCCTCTACGGTCGGTCTTACTGCCATTTGTGTGATGACATGCTCGTTGCGCTCAAGCGCTTGCGCAGCGAGCATGATTTCGATGTATCCGTGCGGGATATCGATACCTGTCCAGATAAACGTGATTCCTATGACCGGCTTGTGCCCGTTCTGACCATGGACGATGAAGAGATTTGCCATTATTTTCTCGACGCGGTGAAAGTGCGTGAGGTTTTAAGCCGCTTTCGCTAAAATTCGCATCCCGATTGATTGAAGGCGCCGATCCTGGCGCCTTTGTCTTTGTTTTGGTACCTTTCCGTGCAGCACATCAGAAATTTTTCCATCATTGCGCATATTGATCACGGCAAGTCGACGCTGGCCGATCGCATCATCCATCGGTGTGGCGGCCTTTCCGACCGCGAGATGGAGGCACAGGTGCTCGATTCGATGGATATCGAGCGCGAGCGTGGCATTACCATCAAGGCCCAGACGGCGGCACTGCAGTACAAGGCGCGTGACGGCAAGATCTACAACCTGAACCTGATCGACACCCCAGGACACGTTGACTTCTCCTATGAGGTCTCGCGCAGCTTATCCGCATGCGAAGGCGCGCTGCTGGTGGTTGATGCTTCGCAAGGCGTAGAGGCGCAAACGGTCGCCAACTGCTATACCGCCATCGAGCTTGGCGTGGAGGTCGTGCCTGTCCTCAATAAGATGGATCTGCCGCAGGCTGATCCCGATGGTGCACGTCAGGAAGTCGAGGAAGTGATCGGCATTGATGCCACCGATGCGATTCCCTGTTCGGCCAAGACCGGTATGGGCGTCGAAGATATTCTCGAAGCCGTGATTGCCCGTGTGCCTGCACCCAGAGGAAAAATGGATGCGCCACTCAAGGCTTTGATCATCGATTCCTGGTTTGACAACTACGTCGGTGTGGTGATGCTGGTGCGGGTTGTTGACGGCTCGCTCAAGGCTAAAGACAAAATCAAGCTGATGTCGACCGGTACAGTGCATCTGTGCGAACAGGTCGGCGTGTTTACCCCGAAATCGCAGCCTCGCCCCGAGTTGCGTGCCGGCGAGGTGGGTTTCATCATCTCCGGCATCAAGGAACTGCAGGCGGCCAAGGTCGGCGATACGGTCACTCTGGTGGATAAGCCCGCGACGGAGGCGTTGCCCGGCTTCAAGGAAATCAAGTCACAGGTGTTTGCCGGCCTTTATCCGGTCGAGTCGAATCAATATGACAGCCTGCGCGATGCCCTGGAGAAGTTGCAACTGAACGATGCCTCCTTGCATTACGAGCCCGAAGTTTCGCAGGCACTTGGCTTTGGTTTTCGTTGTGGTTTCCTTGGCCTGTTGCACATGGAGATTGTGCAGGAGCGTCTGGAGCGTGAATTCGATCAGGATCTGATCACGACGGCGCCGACCGTGGTGTATGAGGTGCTGATGCGCGATGGCACCGTAGTGCAAGTCGAGAATCCGGCCAAGCTGCCGGAAAGCCAGAAGAGCGAGGAAATCCGCGAACCGATCATTACGACGAAAATCTTCGTGCCGCAGGACTATCTGGGCGCAGTGATCATGCTGTGCGAAAGCAAGCGCGGTTCACAAGTCAATATGGCCTACCACGGTCGTCAGGTGCAACTGACCTACGACATGCCCATGGCCGAAGTGGTGATGGACTTCTTCGATAAGCTCAAATCCGTTTCGCGCGGCTATGCCTCGCTGGACTATGAGTTTAAGGAGTATCGGGCGGCTGATGTGGTCAAGTTGGATGTGCTGATCAACACCGAAAAGGTCGATGCGCTCTCGCTGATCGTGCATCGTGCCAATGCCCCCTACCGTGGTCGGGAACTTGCCGCCAAGATGCGCGAACTGATTCCGCGCCAGATGTACGATGTGGCGATTCAGGCCGCGATTGGTTCAACCATTGTTGCGCGCGAGAACGTTAAGGCGATGCGCAAGGACGTGCTGGCCAAGTGTTACGGCGGTGACATTTCGCGCAAGAAGAAACTGCTGGAAAAGCAGAAGGCCGGCAAGAAGCGCATGAAGCAGGTGGGCAGCGTCGAGATTCCGCAGGAAGCCTTTTTGGCGGTGCTGCGAGTAGGGGACAAGTAGATGAATTTTGCCCTGATCCTGTTCATCCTGTTGATGGTAAGTGCCGTGCTTTGGCTTGCCGATCACTTTGTCTTTCGCAAAAAGCGCGGGCTGGATGCCAGGGAACCTTGGTGGGTAGAGTATGGGGCCAGTTTCTTTCCGGTGATCCTGATCGTCTTCGTGTTGCGCTCATTTATTGTCGAGCCCTTCAAGATTCCCTCTGGCTCGATGATCCCGACGCTGTTGGTCGGCGACTTCATTGCCGTCAATAAATTCACCTACGGTATTCGCTTGCCGGTGATCAACAAGAAGGTGATCGACCTGAATCTGCCGCAGCGCGGTGATGTGGTGGTCTTTCGCTATCCCCCCGACCCTTCGTTGGACTACATCAAACGTGTTGTGGGCGTGCCTGGCGATAAGGTGGCCTATCAGAACAAGCGCCTCAGTATTAATGGGCAGGTAGTCTTGATGGAGCGCGATGGCGATTATTTTGATGCAGAGCGTATGTTCTACACGCCGCGTTTTGTTGAGAAGCTCGGCGATGTCGACCATCTGGTGCTGGTTGAGGAGGATGTGCCGGGTTTTGTCCCACACGTAATGCAATTCCCGTATCGGGATAATTGCCTCTACAATAACGAAGGTGTTATTTGCGAAGTACCTGCCGGCCACTATTTTGTAATGGGCGATAACCGGGATAACTCGCAAGACAGTCGGGTATGGGGATTTGTGCCCGAAGAGAATCTGGTGGGCAAGGCATTTTTTGTCTGGTTCAACTTCAGTGACTTGAAGCGGATTGGCGGATTCCGTTGATCAACTGGCGCTTCGGACAAGGGGAATAATGAAAAGCAAACAGTTGGGTGTCAGCCTTTCGGGTTTGTTGGTATCGGCAGTAATTCTGGCGTTCGTGGCGTTGTTAGGCATGAAGATTGCGCCAGAAGTTATTGAGTACTTCCAGATTGTGAAAACAGTGAAGCAGGTCGCTGGCGGTACTGCCATTGAGAGTGTTGCTCAAGTACGAAAAGCGTTTGATAGCCAAGCCAACATTGACAATATCCGGGCTATCAGTGGACAGGATCTTGAAGTTACCAAGGATAGCGGGAAAATTGAAATTTCCTTTTCCTATGAAAGACGGATCCACCTGTTTGGTAATGTAAGTCTCGTACTTGAGTTTCAGGGATCCTCCGGGGGATAGGGTTGTCGAGACGGTTGGAGCGGGCGCTCGGATATCAGTTTAATCAGCCAGAACTGCTGCGTCAGGCCCTGACGCATCGCAGCCACTCATCTCCCCACAATGAGCGCCTGGAGTTTCTTGGCGACAGCGTGCTGAACTGCACGGTCGCAACACTGCTTTACCAGCGTTTCCCGAATGTCAATGAAGGTGATTTGTCCCGCTTGCGCGCCAGTCTTGTGCGCCAGGAAACCCTGGCGGAAATTGGTGAGAAGCTTGCCTTGGGTGATTTCCTGCACCTGGGCGAGGGAGAGCTGAAAAGTGGTGGCTTTCGCCGTCCTTCCATCATCGCGGATGCACTGGAAGCTCTGTTTGGGGCGATTTATCTGGATGCCGATTTTGACGCGGCCCAGCGCGTGATCGGTGACCTGTATCGTTCGCGCCTTGAAGAAATTGATCCACGCAAGGCTGGCAAGGACGCCAAGACCAGTTTGCAGGAATACCTGCAGGCCCGGCATCTGCCAGTACCTACCTATACACTCAAGGCCACCCACGGGGATGCCCATGCTCAGCAGTTTTCTGTCAGTTGCACCATTCCCACCCTGCAGATCGAAACCCAGGGCAATGGCCCCAGTCGCCGTGCCGCCGAACAACAGGCCGCTCAAGCCGTGCTTGATGGATTGGGACCGACATGACTGAGGCCTCCGATAAATCCATCACGCGTGCCGGCTACATCGCCATTGTGGGCATTCCCAATGTCGGCAAGTCGACGCTGATGAATCGCCTGATCGGGGCGAAGCTCAGCATTACCTCGAAGAAGGCCCAGACGACACGTCATCGTATTCACGGCATCCTGACGGCTGATGATTGCCAGTATGTATTCGTCGACACCCCCGGATTCCAGACCGAACATCGCAATGCGCTGAATCGGGCGATGAACCGCTCGGTGGTCGGCGCGCTGGGCGATGTCGATGTGATTTTGTTCGTCATTGAAGCGGAGCGCTGGCGCGAGGCCGATCAGGCCGTGCTGGCAAAATTGCCAGAGGATGCTTCGGTCATCCTGGTGGTCAATAAATCAGATCGCCTAGCCGACCGGAGTCGGCTGCTGCCATTCATGGAAAAGCTGTCGGCCGAGCCGCGCTTTGCCGAGATCGTCCCCGTGAGTGCCGAGCGGGGCGAGAACATCAATACGCTTTTGAAGGTCATTGCCCACTACCTGCCGCAGTCCGAGTTCATCTTCGAGCCGGAAACCCTGACGGATCGCTCCGAGCGTTTTCTGGCGGCGGAACTGCTGCGTGAAAAACTGTTTCGCAATCTTGGCGAGGAGTTGCCCTATGGCATTGCGGTCGAGATCGAGAAATTCGAGGAAGTGGATGGCATTCGCCGTATCCATGCGGCCGTCATTGTGGATCGGGAGGCCCACAAGGCCATCGTCATCGGCAAGGGGGGCACGCGCCTGAAGCGTATTGTCAGTGATGCCCGCAAGGACATGGAAGTTTTGTTCGGCAGCAAGGTCTGGCTGGAAACCTGGGTCAAGGTCAAGAGTGGCTGGGCCGACGATGAACGTGCCCTGCGCAGCCTGGGTTACGAATGACGCCTGCGCGTCAGCGTGTGGATGGTGCAGCCGCGTTTCTGCTGCATGCGTATCCGTATAGCGAAACCAGCCTGATTCTTGAGGTGTTTGCACGAGACCATGGTCGTCTCGCGATTCTCGCCCGGGGTGCCCGGCGGCCGCGTTCCGCATTGCGTGCGGTGCTCGTGTCTTTTCAGCCCCTCGAACTTGGCTGGTTTGGCGGTGGTGAGGTCAAGACGTTGGCCAAGGCGGAATGGCTGGGGGGCATGCCACTGCTGGCGCGGGAGGGTTTGCTGCTCGGGTATTATCTCAACGAGTTGCTGCTGAAGCTGCTGCCGCGCGAGGATGCCCATGCCAGCTTGTTCGATGCGTACGCGGCGGCTTTGTCGGCCTTGTCGCGTGGTGCGACCGAGACAGCCGAACTGCGGCGCTTCGAGAAGGCCATGCTGCGCGAACTGGGTTATGGCTTGATGCTTGACCACGATGGGGCTGGCAATGAGATCAATGTCGGCAGCCGTTATCGCTATTTGGTCGAGCGCGGTGCAATGCCCGAAGCGCTGGCCGAAAGTGGTGTATTGGTCACGGGCAAGACTTTGTTGGATCTGGCGGCCGACGATTACAGCGATGCTCGCAGTCTGGCCGAAAGCAAACAGTTGATGCGGCATTTGCTGGCGCATTATCTTTCCGGCCAGCCATTGCAGACGCGCCGGGTGTTTTTGGAATTGCAGGATGTATGAGGGAATGAAATGATTGATCTCGGTGTCAATATCGACCACGTGGCGACCTTGCGGCAGGCGCGCCGTACCTACGAGCCGGACCCCGTCTGGGCGGCGGCGGCGGCCCATCTGGGCGGTGCAGATTGCATCACCGTGCATTTGCGTGAGGACCGCCGTCACATCGTCGATCGCGATGTCGAACTGCTGCGGCAGAGCGTGCAGGCCAAGCTCAATCTTGAAATGGCGGCCACCGACGAGATGGTCGGCATCGCCTGCCGACTCAAGCCGGAAATGGTGACGCTAGTGCCCGAAGGGCGTCATGAGGTCACGACGGAAGGCGGCCTGGATGTGGCCGGGCAGCGTCCGCGCATGCAGGATGTGGTGGCCAAACTGCAAGCGGCAGGCATCTACGTCAGTCTGTTCATTGATGCCGAACTGAAGCAGGTCGAAGCGTCTGCGCAGGTGGGTGCCAGGGCTTGTGAAATCCATACCGGACCGTATGCCCATGCCTTCCATGAAAGCGGGCGCGACATCGAAATGCCGGCTGCGCAGGCGGAGCTGCAAAAAGTCGGCGCTGCCGGGACGGCAATTGTCGGCCTCGGCATGCGCTTCAATGCCGGCCATGCCCTCAACTATTTCAACGTCCAGCCGATTGCCGCCTTGTCTGGTGTGCGTGAGTTGCATATCGGCCATGCAATTGTCAGCCGTTCGGTATTTGTCGGACTGGAGCAGGCCGTGCGTGAGATGAAACGTTTAATCCGCGAGGCCGCTACCGGATGATTTTTGGGATTGGCACCGATTTGGTGGCCATCGGCCGCCTGACGGAAATGTGGCAACGTCATGGCGAGCGGGCGATTGAAAAATTGCTGGCGCCCGATGAGTGTGTCGATTGCCGCGCCAGTGCCGATCCTGGCCGTTTCCTGGCCAAGCGTTTTGCCGCCAAGGAGGCTCTGGGAAAAGCGCTCGGAACAGGCATTCGTGCCCCGGTCCTGCTGCCCTCGATGGCTATCGTGCATGACGAACTCGGCAAGCCGGGCTTCCGTTTTACCGATGCGCTGGCAGACTGGATTGCTGCGCGAAAACTTGTCTGCCATCTGTCGGTGAGCGATGAAGCGGATTACGCGCAGGCCTTTGTGGTTGTGGAGGAAATATGTACGGCCCCCTGATGATTGATATCGCTGGCACAGAAATGACGGCAGATGAGCGCGAAAGACTGTGCCATCCGCTGGTGGGCGGCGTGATCCTGTTCAGCCGCAACTATGCCGATCCTGCCCAGTTGAAAGCCTTGTGTGCCGAGATTCATGCCTTGCGATCCCCGCGCCTGTTGATCGCCATCGACCATGAAGGCGGGCGCGTGCAGCGCTGTCGCGAAGGCTTTACGCGCGTTCCGCCCATGCGCAAACTGGGTGAGTGGTGGGATCGCGATGCCACGGCGGCACTGGCCGGCGCGCAAGCGATTGGTTTCACTCTTGCGGCGGAGTTGCGCGCCTGCGGGATTGATCTTTCCTTCACTCCCGTGCTGGATCTTGATTACGGCGCAAGCGGCGTGATTGGCGATCGCGCCTTCCATCGCGATCCTGAGGCCGTGATTGCATTGGCCAGTGCGCTGATCGAAGGCCTGCATCAGGCCGGCATGGCGTGCTGTGGCAAGCATTTCCCGGGGCATGGTTTCATCAAGGCCGACTCACATCTGGCGATTCCCGTCGATGAACGCGGTGATGCCGAGATGGGCGATGACCAGTTGCCCTACCGGCGCTTGAAGCTCGACGCCGTGATGCCTGCGCACGTCATCTTTCCACAGATCGATACCCGGCCGGCCGGATTCTCGCCGGTCTGGATCAGCCGTCTGCGTCATGAGTTCGGACATGAGGGCGCCATCTTCAGCGATGACCTGTCCATGGAAGGGGCAAGCGTCGCTGGTGGTATCGTCGGGCGTGCCGAGGCGGCCTGGCAGGCGGGGTGCGACATGATGCCGGTGTGTAACAAGCCGGAAACCGTGATCGAACTGCTGGCGCAATGGGCACCCACCCTCGACCCGCTGCGCAGTGTGCGGATTGCGCGATTGGTGCCGGCAAGTCCGCTGGAGGGCATCGATGCCATGCCGATGTGCCTTGCCGGGCGTGAAGCCTGTCGGGCCTTGGCGTAGTGACTTGTAGAAAATAAAAAAGGACAGCATCGGCTGTCCTTTTTTGGCTGACCGGTCTGTCTTACTTGACGCGGCTCTTGTATTCGCCGGTGCGGGTATCGATTTCAATCTTGTCGCCGGTGGCGACGAAGATCGGCACCATGACTTCCAAGCCGCTCGGCTTGATCTTGGCGGGCTTGAGCACCTTGCCCGATGTGTCGCCCTTGACGGCCGGTTCGGTGTATTCGACTTCACGTACGACGCTGTTGGGCATTTCGACCGAGATGGCCTTGCCTTCGTAGAAAACCACTTCAACCTGCATGCCATCCTCGATGTAGGGGATGGCATCTTCCATGTTCTCGGCCTCGACTTCGTACTGGTGGTATTCCTCGTCCATGAAGACGTACATCGGATCGGCGAAATAGGAATAGGTGCATTCCTTGCGCTCGGGGATGACCTGCTCGAACTTGTCATCGGCCTTGTAGATGGCCTCGGACGGTGCGCCGGTCAGCAGGTTCTTGAACTTGAACTTGACGACGGCCGAGTTGCGACCGGACTTGTTGTATTCGTTCTTGGTGACGACGAGCGGGGCGCCGTCGACCATGATGACATTGCCGGAGCGGAGTTCTTGAGCGGTTTTCATGGGAAATGCCTGATCTGGAAAATAAAAGCGGCGAATTATAGCCGCGCCGCACAAAACTTGACCAGATTTCCGGCAAGATTGCCATGCGCCTGAATTTGGGCGGCCCAATCCGGCGCTTGAGATGTGAGTGCCGGCAGGGCAGCGGCGAAAGTCGGCCAGTCAAGCGTACCCTTGCCGTTCCAGGCTTGGAAGAGGTACCGTGCCGCCGGTTCATTCGTGTAAAGGTTCAGGAAAGCATCGAGCTTGGCGAAATGTGTGTCGTCTGCCTGCGGATAAATTTGCCAGACGAAAGGCCGTTCGACCCACTGGGCGCGTACGAAACTGTCCTCGCCACGTACGAAGTTCAGGTGGCAGCGTGCAAGTAGCGCATCGTAGTCCGTCTGCGGCAGGAAGGGCAGCGCCTCCAGGCGCAGATTGCCGTGTTGGGCTGGTAGCGGTGTGCCGAGCCATGCTTCCACCTGCCGACGCGGTAGCCCGTTGCAGACATGGCAAACGATGGGGCGGTCGCCGTCGCGCCAGGCGGCCAGCAGTACGGGCAGTTGCGGGTTGTCGTAGCAGAACAGCGAGACTTCCAGCGGGCCCGTAAATGTCGGCCCTGGCGGGACGGCATAGTTTTTCTCCCGTAGCAGTCCGCCGGTCCCGGCAACGAAGCCCGGAAAGAAGAAATACTTATCCATGTCGACCTGCGGCGAAGGCAGGCCGTGACAACTGGCGACCCAAGCTTCGGCCGACAGATAGTCGAGATTGAGCCAGACCGGCGGTTTATCTCTGGCGATCATCGCCCGGACATAGCCGGGCGGCGGATTGCAGGCAAAGGCCTCGATCACCACGTCGGCGGCAGCGACGTCCTCGAAATCGCCTTCCCACTTGCATATCTCCACCGTCCGCTGGCCGGGGGCGAGCAGGGCGATGGGGGTGGGATCGTCGATGAACAGGCGCACCCGCCAACCATGCTCAACTGCCAGTTGCCGCGCCAGCCGCCAGCAGACACCGGCATCGCCAAGATTGTCGATAACGGTGCAGAAAATGTCGCAGGAAACTGGAGGGGAAGCCACGATTTGAAAATGTCGGCGCTGGGACGACGGCCATTATCCATGACCTTTGACTGATTGACGCTGCGGACGGATACAGGTAGCGTTCGGCTATGCAAATGAAATTACAAAACCAGAGCGCGGCCTCTTTGATTCTCCGAGTCGTTGAATTTCCAATTCTTTCATTGACCATGAAAAATATGTGCCGGCAGAAATGCTTGCGATTCCTATGTGGGGCTTTTGTTGTTTGCCAATTGAGTGTGTCGCTGCCTGCCTTCGCGCAGACTGCTCCGAGTGTTGCCAAGGAGTTGGCTGCGCAAAAAGAAGTTTTCCAGATCAAATTCGATCAGCTGAAAGAGACCCAAAAGAGCGATGTCGACTCGCTAAACAAACGGATCGACGATGCGCTAACCACTACTGGGCAGGCAGTGGATCGCTTCGGTGTTGTCACAGCGTGGATTGGTGGACTGATAACGGTATTGTTGGCCGGCTTGGGCCTGTTGGGATTCATTACAGTGACCCGCAAAACCAAGGCCGAGGCCGAGGCCGAGCAGGCTGCGCAGGCTTGGTTTAACGAAAAGGCAGCAACACTGCTGAAGGAAATTGAAAGGCTGGAAAATCGGGCGCAGGAGGTTCATCTCAGCATGGACGCAACAGTCAAGCGTGTAAATGATCGCGAAGTTGAAGTGCAACAGAGCATGGATCGGCTACAGGCCATAATCGGGCGAGGTCAGGACGATAAAACACAACGTTCTGCTCCAAGTTCGACGGATGTATCTGTCCTCCAGCAGCGCGACGAAGAACTCCAGCAACAGCCCGAAACCAGCTACTCCTTTGACGACTGGAACGCGCGCGCTCATGCCGCTTATGCCGGCGGCAAATTGACGGACGCCATTTATTTCTGGGAGCGCGCTTCGCAAGTGAAAGGTGCCGGCGCGGCGAATGTAGCTCAGGCGCTGTACAACAAGGGCGTCACGCAAGGACAGACGGGCGACAACGCGGGCGCCATCGAGAGCTGCAGCGAAGTCATCCGCCGTTATGGCGATGCGCCGGAAGCGGCCCTGCGGGAACGGGTGGCGATGGCGCTGTTCAACAAGGGCGTCGGGTTAGGCAGGACGGCTGATTATGCGGGAGCAATCGAGAGCTACAATGAAGTCATCCGCCGCTATGGTGATGCGCCAGAAGCGGCCCTGCGGGAACAGGTGGCGATGGCCTGCAACGAGTTAGGCTGGAGACATTTTGTCGAGGCTAAGAAACTTTGGAAGATTGATCGTGTTGCAGCCGAACAGCACTTGCAGCAGGCCCGGCAGCAATTCGACTTAGGCGTTACCAAGATGGTTGTGCCGAACGGAGTGATATTGGGCAACCGGGCCTATACCCGTTTTCTGCAAGGGGACATCGAGGGCGCTGAAGCCGATTTTGGTGCTGCGCTGACGGCCAAGAGCGATGGTGGCAAAAGGCTGTACGAAGCGACTCTGAAAGACTTTGAAGTACATCCGACTGACGAAGACGCCGGGATGGGGGCGATGGTCGAGCGTTTGTGGCAGGCCTATGAGGTGGCAGGTCGCGCCTGAAAGGGGTCAGGGTCAAACTGACTCAGACAGGAAATGTCGGCGTTGGGCCGACGGCCTCTTGGCTGGACAGGCCGATTGCAAACTTCTGTATACGATACTAATATACGAGCATGATTGATCTGGCCGCGATTGTCGGGTTCGAGTGGGATGCGGGAAACGCCCGCAAAAACGAGAAGCACGGCGTTGCGACGGCCGAAGCGGAGCAGGTGTTTTTCAATGCACCCCTGTTGTTGCTGGCCGACGAGAAGCATAGCCAGCAGGAGGCGCGGCATCATGCGCTGGGGCGAACGGATGCGGGGCGCCTGTTGCATCTTGCCTTCACCCTGCGCCAGTCGGGCAGCCTGATCCGCGTGATCTCGGCCCGCGACATGCACCGAAAGGAGCGAGCGATTTATGAGCAAGCCGAATAAGACGATTCCCCGCTTTGCCGACGAAGCCGAAGAACGCGCTTTTTGGGAAAAGCACGATTCGGCCGATTATCTCGATTGGTCGAAGGCACAGCGTAGCGTGTTGCCGAACCTCAAGCCGACGACGCGGACGATTTCCCTGCGTTTGCCCCAACACCTGCTTGACTCGATCAAGGCGGCCGCCAATGCGCGCGACGTGCCCTACCAGTCGCTTATCAAGGTCTGGCTACAGGAAAAACTGCACTCCTGACGCTGCGCGCCGTCCCGCCAGCGCCGACTTTCCATGCCCGAATCGGCTTTCGACAGCAAAACCTTTCTCGCCACGCTGACCGGGGCGCCGGGCGTTTATCGCATGCTGGCGGCTGACGGGGCGGTGCTCTATGTCGGCAAGGCGAAGAACCTCAAGAAGCGCGTCTCGTCGTATTTTCAGAAGACCGGCCACAGCCCGCGCATTGCGCTGATGCTTCAGCAGGTGGCCGGCATGGAGACGACGGCGACGCGCTCCGAGGCGGAGGCGCTGATTCTTGAAAATACGCTGATCAAGAGGCTCAAGCCGAAGTACAACATTCTTTTTCGCGACGACAAGTCCTACGCCTATATCGGGCTGTCGGGCAGTCCGTTTCCACGGCTTTTCTATCATCGCGGCGCTTTCGAAAAGAAGTCGCACTACTTCGGGCCGTTCCCGAGCAGTCTTGCCGTGCGCGAATCGATTCAACTGATCCAGAAGACCTTCCTGCTGCGTACCTGCGAGGAAGCCGTTTTTGCGCACCGTTCACGCCCCTGCATGCTGTACCAGATTCAGCGCTGCAAGGCGCCCTGTGTCGGGTTGGTGTCGGTAGAGGCGTATGCGGCCGATGTGCGGCTGGCCGAATTGTTCCTCAAGGGCAAGCATTCGGAGGTGATCGAGAATCTCACCCGTCAGATGGAGGAGGCCGCAGCCGCGCTGCGCTTCGAGCAGGCCGCCGCCTTGCGCGACCAGATCAGGGCCTTGCAGGCGGTTTTGCACCGACAGTACGTCAGTTCGACGAAGGATGCGGATGTCGATATTGTCGTCGCGGTCGTGGAGCGCGGCGAGCTGTGCGTCAATCTGGCGATGGTGCGTGGTGGGCTGCATCTGGGCGACCGCGCCCATTTTCCGCAGATGGATGGCGAGGCGGGCGCGGAGGAAGGATTGGTCGCCTTTCTTGAGCAGCATTACGTCGAACACGCTGCGCCACCACGCCTGATCCTAGATCCATGGCCGCTGGACGATTTGCCGGAGATATTGCCCGGCAGCGCGCCGCGCAATGAGATGGAGCGTGCATGGCTGGACATGGCGCGCAACAATGCCCAACTGGCATTGACCGCGCGGCGGCAGAACCGTACGCGTGCCAGCGGGCGGCTGGAAGCCTTGCGCGTTGCGCTTGATTTGCCTGAGTTGCCGCGCCGCATCGAATGCTTCGACATCAGTCACACGATGGGGGAGGGCACGGTGGCTTCGTGCGTGGTGTGTGTCGATGGCGCGATGAAAAAGAGCGATTACCGGCGCTTCAACATCGAGGGTATTACGCCGGGCGACGATTACGCGGCGATGCGTCAGGCGCTGACGCGGCGTTATGAAAAAGTCGGCGCTGGCGAGACGGCATCTCCTGATCTGGTGCTGATCGACGGCGGCAAGGGGCAGCATGGCGTGGCACGCGAAGTGTTCGCCGAGCTGGGCCTGAGCAATCTGGCCAGTATTGGCGTGGCCAAGGGGGAAGCGCGCAAGCCCGGGCTGGAAACGCTTTTCGTCCACGGCAGGGCCGAGCCGCTAGAATTGGTCATGGACAACGCCGGCTTCCACCTGATTCAGGAAATTCGCGACGAGGCGCATCGCTTCGCCATCGTCGGCCATCGGGCGCGGCGTGCCAAGCTGCGCGGGCGTTCGGCGCTGGAGGATGTGGCCGGCATCGGGCCGACGCGGCGCCGCAATCTGCTGGCGCAGTTCGGCGGGCTGGATGGCGTGAAAGCCGCTACGGTTGAGGATCTGTGCCGCGTTCCCGGCATCAGCCGTGCGTTGGCTGAAACCATCCACAAGCAACTGCACTGATCTCATGCCGCTGAACATTCCCAATCTGCTGACCTGGGCGCGTATCGTGCTGATTCCGCTGGTGGTCGGCGTCTATTACCTGCCCCTGCCGGTGCATGAACAGAACCAGATTGCGACGATTGCCTTTGTCGTGGCGGCGGTGACCGACTGGTTCGACGGCTGGCTGGCCCGCAAGCTTGGACAGACTTCGGCCTTTGGTGCCTTCCTCGACCCGGTGGCGGACAAATTGATGGTTGCTGCGGCACTGGTCATGCTGGTGCAACTGGATCGCACCAATGCCATCGTCGCCTTCATCATCGTGGGTCGCGAGATTGCCATTTCGGCCCTGCGCGAATGGATGGCCAAGATCGGCGCAGCCCGCAGTGTGGCGGTTTCCTTCGTCGGCAAACTCAAGACCACGGCACAGATGGTCGCCATTCCACTGCTGCTTTACTACGATCCCCTGTTTGGCCTGCCGATTGTGGCGATGGGCGAGTGGCTGATCTGGCTGGCAGCAGTCCTGACGATCTGGTCGATGGGCTATTACCTCAATAAAGCGTGGCCGGAGATTCGCAGCCGGGGTTTTTGAGGCCGATGTTTGGTCTCAGGGTTTGCTATGATTCGCCTTTCCCGTTACTGCAGTCGCCATGACTAAATATGTCTTTGTTACGGGTGGTGTCGTGTCCAGTCTGGGCAAAGGCATCGCCGCCGCGTCGCTCGGCGCCATTCTCGAGTCCCGCGGCATTACGGTTACCCACCTCAAGCTCGATCCCTACATCAACGTCGATCCCGGCACGATGTCGCCTTTCCAGCATGGCGAAGTGTTCGTCACGGAAGACGGTGCCGAAACCGACCTCGACCTGGGCCATTACGAGCGCTTCACCAGCGCCAAGATGGGCAAGCGCAACAACTTCACCACCGGCCAGATCTACGAGTCGGTGATCAAGAAGGAACGGCGTGGCGAATATCTCGGCAAGACCGTTCAGGTCATCCCGCACATCACCGACGAGATCAAGAATTACGTCAAGCGTGGTGCCGAGGGGGCCGAGGTGGCCATCGTCGAAGTGGGCGGCACGGTCGGTGACATCGAATCGCTGCCTTTCCTTGAGGCGATTCGCCAGATGGGCATCGAAGAGGGCAAGAACAACGCCTGCTACATCCACCTGACGCTGGTGCCTTACATCGCATCGGCCGGCGAACTC
Source organism: Rhodocyclaceae bacterium (assembly GCA_030824115.1). Lineage (GTDB taxonomy): Bacteria > Pseudomonadota > Gammaproteobacteria > Burkholderiales > Rhodocyclaceae > Sulfuricystis. The sequence goes on from JAVBYI010000020.1 coordinate 126,551, forward strand.
AAGACCAAGCCGACCCAGCATTCGGTCAAGGATCTGCGCGAGATCGGCATCCAGCCCGACATCCTGCTATGCCGCGCCGACCGGCCGATTCCCGATGAGGAACGCCGCAAGATCGCGCTGTTCACCAATGTCCAGCCGGAAGCCGTGATTGCGGCGCTGGATGCGGATTCGATCTACAAGATTCCCGGCATGCTGCATGACCAGATGCTTGATGCGATTGTCTGCCACAAGCTCGACATTCTTGCCAAATCGGCCGACTTGAGCGTCTGGAAGAAGCTCGTCGATTCGCTCGAACATCCCGAGCATGAGGTCAATATCGCCTTTGTCGGTAAGTACGTCGACCTGACCGAATCCTACAAGTCGCTCTCCGAAGCCCTGATTCATGCGGGCATTCACACGCGCAGCAAGATCAAGATTCACTACCTCGACTCCGAGGAAATCGAAAAGCATGGCCCGGCCTCGCTCAAGGCGATGGATGCTGTGTTGGTGCCCGGTGGTTTTGGCAAGCGCGGTACCGAAGGCAAGATCGTGGCGATTCGCTATGCGCGCGAGCACAAGGTGCCTTATCTGGGGATCTGCCTCGGCATGCAGTTGGCGACCATCGAATTCGCCCGCCATGTCGCGGGGCTCGACAATGCCAACAGCACCGAGTTCGAGGCCGATACGCCGCATCCGGTGGTTGCCCTGATCTCGGAATGGGCCGATCGCGAGGGGCGCATCGAAACGCGCGATGCCAATTCCGATCTGGGCGGCACCATGCGACTTGGCGCACAGAAGTGTCCGATCAAGCCGGGTACGCTGGCGGCATCGATCTACGGCAAAGACGTCAATGAACGCCACCGTCACCGCTACGAAGTGAACAACGCCTACGTGCCCAAGCTCGAAGCCGCCGGGCTGGTGATCGCCGCGCGTACGCCCACCGAGAATCTGCCCGAGATCATGGAGTTGCCGCAAAGCATGCACCCGTGGTTTGTCGGTGTGCAGTTCCACCCGGAATTCACCTCCAACCCACGTACCGGCCATCCGCTCTTCATCGCTTTCGTAAAGTCGGCGCTGGCGAGACGGCAGGGTAAATAATGAAACTCTGCGGATTTGAGGCGGGCCTCGACCAGCCGCTGTTCCTGATTGCGGGTCCGTGCACGGCAGAGTCCGAGCAGCTTTGTCTCGACATTGCCGGCCGCATGAAGGAAATGACCCAGAAGCTAGGCGTGCCTTACATTTTCAAGGCGTCCTACGATAAAGCCAACCGAAGTTCCGGCAAGTCGCCGCGCGGGCCGGGCATGGAGACTGGCCTGGAATGGCTGGCCCGGGTGCGTCGAGAGATTGGTGTGCCGGTGTTGACCGATGTGCATACCGAGGATGAGATCGCGCCGGTTGCGGCGGTGGTCGATGTGTTGCAGACCCCGGCTTTCCTCTGTCGCCAGACCGACTTTATTCAGGCCGTAGCGACCTGCGGCAAGCCGGTGAATATCAAGAAGGGCCAGTTCCTCGCACCCGGTGACATGAAGCAGGTGGTGGCCAAGGCCAAGGAAGCCAATCACGGTGCCGACAACCTGATGGTCTGCGAGCGTGGTGCCTCCTTTGGCTACAACAACCTCGTATCGGATATGCGTTCGCTCGCCATCATGCGCGAGACGAATTGTCCTGTCGTGTTCGATGCCACCCACTCGGTGCAGTTGCCGGGTGGGCAGGGCACCAGTTCCGGCGGGCAGCGCGAGTTCGTGCCGGTGCTGGCGCGGGCTGCTGTGGCGGTTGGTGTGGCCGGACTGTTCATGGAAACCCATCCGACGCCCGAAACGGCGCTGTCGGATGGACCGAATGCCTGGCCGCTCGGCCAGATGGAACGACTTCTCGAAACCCTGCTGGAGCTTGATACTGTCATCAAGCGGCAAGGTTTCGCGAGTGGAATGTGAAGTTTAACGATCTGAAAGGAAACCCCAATGAGTGCCATCGTTGATGTCGTCGCCCGTGAAATTCTGGATTCCCGTGGGAACCCGACTGTTGAAGCCGATGTCCTGCTGGAAAGTGGCGTCATGGGCCGTGCTGCGGTGCCGTCCGGTGCTTCGACCGGTTCGCGCGAAGCCATCGAACTGCGCGATGGCGACAAGGCGCGTTTCCTTGGCAAGGGCGTGCTCAAGGCGGTTGAGAACGTCAATACCGAAATCTCCGAAGCCATCATCGGTCTGGACGCCGAAGAGCAGGCCTTCATCGACCGCAGCCTGATTGAACTGGACGGTACCGACAACAAGTCGCGCCTCGGTGCCAATGCCACGCTGGCGGTTTCGATGGCCGTCGCCAAGGCAGCCGCTGAAGAAGCTGGCCTGCCGCTCTACCGCTACTTTGGCGGTTCCGGCCCGATGAGTATGCCGGTGCCGATGATGAACGTCATCAACGGCGGCGCCCACGCCAACAACAACCTCGACATTCAGGAATTCATGATCCTGCCGGTCGGCGCGCAAAGCTTCCGCGAAGCGCTGCGCTGCGGCGCCGAGGTGTTCCACAACCTCAAGAAGCTCGTCGACAAGAAGGGCTACCCGACCACCGTTGGCGACGAAGGTGGCTTTGCCCCGAACGTTTCCGGCAACGACGAAGCCATTGAGCTGATCCTCAAGGCGATTGAAGCAGCAGGGTATACGCCCGGCCAGGACGTGGTGCTCGGCCTCGATTGCGCGGCCTCCGAGTTCTACAAGGATGGCAAGTACATCCTCGGCTCCGAGAAGCTGGAACTCGATTCGACCGGCATGGCCGACTATCTCGCCACGCTGGCCGGCAAGTATCCGATCATCAGTATTGAAGACGGCATGGCCGAAGGCGACTGGGATGGCTGGAAGACCCTGACCGACAAGCTCGGCAAGACGGTGCAGATCGTTGGCGACGACCTGTTCGTGACCAACCCGAAGATCCTCCGCGAGGGCATCCAGAAGGGCGTCGCCAACGCGATCCTGATCAAGATCAACCAGATCGGCACGCTGACCGAGACCTTCGCTGCCGTCGAGATGGCCAAGCGCGCGGCTTACACCAACGTGATCTCGCATCGCTCAGGCGAAACCGAGGATTCGACCATTGCTGACATCGCCGTCGGCCTGAATGCCGGCCAGATCAAGACCGGTTCGCTGTCGCGTTCCGACCGCATCGCCAAGTACAACCAGTTGCTGCGCATCGAAGAGGACCTTGGCGATACCGTTGTCTATCCCGGCCTGGGTGCCTTCTACAACCTGAGAAAGTAATCAGGGGCCATGAGGTGGCCGACCTGGGTGCTGATGGCCCTGTTGCTTGCGCTGCAATATCCATTGTGGTTCGGCAAGGGCGGTCTGCTCCGGGTGGCTGAGCTGGAGCGCCAGCTCGACGGGCAGCGCGAGGTCAATCAGTCGCTTGAGGCGCGCAATGCCTCGCTTGAGGCGGAAGTACGCGACTTGAAGGCAGGTTACGAGGCCATCGAGGAGCGCGCGCGCTATGAGCTTGGTCTGGTCAAGGATGGCGAAGTTTTCGTCCAGACGCCACAAAAACGAAATTAAGGCAGCCTAAGATGAACAAGATCAAGCAGTGGGCGCTGGTTCTGGGCGTCATGCTCAGCACTACCGCTTTGGCCAGTGGCGGTGGCGGCGGCGATGCCGGTGGCGGCAATTTCCTCAAGTTCGAACCGGTGATCGTCAATGTCAAAGTAGGCAATGGTTCCGGTTACCTGAACTTTGTGCCCCAGCTCAAGCTGGCCGATCCCTTGGATGCCGAATACGTCAAGGCGTATACGCCGGTTCTACGGCATATGCTGATCAAGACACTGCTCGGTCAGGATGGCACCACCCTGCAGTCCTCCGAGTTCATGGGCAGCTTCTCGCACAAGGCGGCCGAAATGCTCAACAAGGTGCTGGATGGCGAATACGTCAAGGACGTATTCTTCGACCGCTGGGTGATCCAGTAAGCGTGACTACTCGGCTAGTTCGATCTGGCCGCTAATATTTACTGTGATGTTAAAGACCCCGGAGCCGGATAACATTTCGGCGTCATGCGGTCTTTTGCCGCACAAGCTTCACTTGAAGCTCACAGCCAACAGCTTGCGCGTACCGTTTTAGCGTTGCGAGCGACGGGGCATGTTTTCCAGCAGATTCCAGCCTTGAAACTGCACTCTTGGTGGTTCCCATCCGTTCCGCAACGGCATCTTGTGTCAGGCCGGCTCGGGAGCGAGCCTTGAGCATCTGGCCGGCAACTTGGTACTCAAGGGCAAGGGCATCGTAAGCTTCGACGAACCCCTTGTGGGTTGCTGCCTTGGCAAGAAATTCCTTGTGCGAATGGCGGACGGGCTTGAATTTCAGTTCAGCCATTTGAAATCTCCTTCATGCGCTTGCGCGCCAACTTCAGTTCTCGGTCGGGGGTTTCCTGAGACTTCTTGATGAAGGCGTGCAGGACGACAACCCGTTTGCCAACGAGAAAGCAGTAGAACGCTCGACCAATGCCGGAGCGACCGCGAGGCCGAAGCTCAAACAGGCCGTCTCCGAAGGCCCGCGAATGCGGGAGCCTGAGACTCGGCCCGTGTTCGATAAGCAGTTCAACCAAGCGTGCGTAGTCGGCGAGGACGTCCACAGGCCACGACTCAATGTCGTGTAGTACCCGCTCGTGGAAGTACTCGATCTCGAATGACATAATTTAATGTTAGCAAATACGCGAACACAAATCAATGCGTATTATCTCTGGCGCTTAAGCCGGTTTGCCGGGGTAGTGGTTCTCTGGCGTGTGAAGTGAGACATCGCGGGCAACCGAAAAAGTCGGCGCTGGTGAGACGGCGTGGGGGAAGGGGGATCGTGATCTACCCCCTATTATTCTGCTGGAGCGTTTTGTTAGCTCAAGTCGGCCTGCGCTGCGACATTGCATGAATAGGTCCAGTTGACGTCAGCCGCCCGTTGTATGACGCATTGCTGCAATGAAGCGATGAGCAGTCTAGTTGCAAATTCGACCGCGTCAGAAAATTGCTCCTTGGTCGTGCTGTCTTCCAGCCACGGATTGCTTAAGTCTTGCCAATACTGCATCTTTGCGGAGCCATGGATAAACTTTGAGCGATGATCGTACAGTTTGCCGACTATATTCTGTTTGTCATGCGTTGGGCCAAGCCACACTTCGCTCTTGTGGGCGAGTTGGCGGCGCAGGTCGCCTATCCCATCACAGTAGAACGCTTCTAGTCCTTGCATTGCTCTGAATAGAGTTTCACCGTCATTTCCCCAGCCGAGCCCGATTACGTGAGTGAAGGCTGCAAGAGTGCGCTGGAGACGAGTTGTGGCAAATGATGAAGCGCCAAAACCTATCGATGTAGCCCACACGACTACATCGCTTAGTTTGAGAAGCCTGATGACAGGCCAAGCCGCCAAGTTTGAATCGTATGGTCTCGCACACGACAGGAAATACTTCCTCTCTATCGACACCAGGATTCCCAATTCATCGGTCACGACTCCCTCTGCCGTCATGATCGAACCGGGATACGCTAGTTCTCCGAGATGCAAGCAGAGCGAAATGGCCTTTTCAATGTACTCAGCGGCAAATGCGCTCAAGAAACGGGTGTCATCGCCCGGTTTGACTTCGTTTCGGTCGTCCACAAAACTTATCGTGGCAGATACAGCATAAATATCGAACAGTTTTGATTTGACGAGACTGGAGTTTCTGCACAACCAACTCATTACAGATGGTGGTGGTGAAGCAATTGTGACCTGTACACCGGATACTTCAGGAACCAGTAACGGAAGGGCCGTGGACAGCGAGTTCACGAAGGCCTCAATGCACTCGTCCACGACATCTGTGTTCGATTCGTGATGGTCAAAGGCTGTTGAGCGTATTGGGAGCCACGCCGTGACAACTTGGGAGTGGTGAATGGGTGTCCCCTATTTGTATAAAAGTTGGCGCTGGCGGGACGGTTAGGGAAGCGTTGTCCAGTAAGCGCGACTACTCGGCTAGTTCGATCTGGCCGCTGATGCTGACGCTGATATTGGATTCGCCAGCCTCCACAGGCATGGGTGCTGCCTCGGCCGCCATGAGCATGGCACTACGTCCCATGGGGTACGGCTGCGGGAAATGGCTGCTACCATTCACACTCATCTGACGGATGCGGTAAGGCTTCTTCATCAACGTGGCGATGCGTTCGGCCTTGCTGCGGAAGGTATCGATGGCTTCCAGCGTAGCGTCGTCCTCGGCCTTGCGCCGCGTCTCGGCAGCGGGCGAGAAGTTGATGTTGCTGACGGCCAGTGCCCCCTGAAGCTTGCCAACAGCGGTGGATAAGGCCGCTGCATCGCGGCTTTCCAGAATGATTTCCGAGCGCATGCGCCAGCTTTCGATGCTGCGGCCGCCCTTGCTGTAGACCGGGTAGGTGTGGGTGTTGCCGCTCTTTACCGTGACGCCTGCGTGTGCCTTGGCGACGGCGAGGCCGTCGGCGATGGCGGCCTTGACCTTGCGCGCCACCTCGGCGGCGTCGCTGCCGCTGATTTCGCTATAGGCGGTGGCACGCCCCAGGTCGTTGGCGACACTGCGCTGGACATCGACGCGGAAGTCGATCAGCGTGCCGGCAGGTTTGGCCGTTTCGGTTGCCCAGACAGGCAGGGCAGCGAATGCAAACAGGAGCAGGGTGCGTTTCATTGGACAACCTCCATGAGGGACTGCCGGTAACGTTGGGCATTTTGCACGTAATGCGCCGCCGAGTGAGCAATGCGCGCAACCTGCTCATCTGTCAGTTCGCGCACCACCTTGCCGGGCGAGCCCATGACAAGTGAGCGGTCAGGGATGACTTTGCTTTCCGGGATCAGCGTGTTGGCGCCGATCAGGCAGTGCTTGCCGATCACCGCGCCGTTGAGAATCACGCTCTTGATACCGATCAGTGAGCCATCGCCGACGGTGCAGCCGTGCAGCATGACCATGTGGCCGACGGTGATGTCGCGACCGAGATTCATCGGTATGCCCGCGTCGGTGTGCAGCACCGAACCGTCCTGGATATTGGTGTTTTCGCCGATGCTGATCGGGTCGTTGTCGCCGCGCAGCACGGCGTTCCACCAGATGCTGACGTTAGCGGCGAGGTGCACGTCGCCGATCAGGGTGGCATTGGGCGCCACCCAGACGCCCGGGCCAAGCTGCGGCAGCTTGTCACCAAGGCGATACATGGGCATCAGAGCATCTCGCCGAGCGTGATGTCGACCATCAGGTCATCGGACAATTTTTCCAGCGCCGCCTTGAGGTCGCGGGCATTGAAGTCGGGCGAAGCGGTCAGTTCGGCCTCGCAGTGGAACAGGATTTCCGCCGACATCGGCGCGCTGCTGGTGCGGGTTTGCAGGTCCTCGACGTTGACGGCATGGCTGGCGAGCACCTGCGAGACTTCCCTGACGATGCCGATGCGGTCGTGGCCCACAAGGCTTAAGCTCAAGCGCCGTCCTGCCAGCGCCGACTTTTGCGCAGTGGCGGTTTCCACGCTGACCTTGAGGCCCTTGAGTCCCGAGAGCGTGGTTTTGAGTTCGGTGGCCTCGGTGGCGGGCACGGCCACTTCGACAATGCCGGCGAACTTGCCCGAGAGCTGGGCCATCGAGGCTTCGAGCCAGTTGCCGCGATGCGTGGAAATCGCCGTGGCGAGTTCTTCGACGAGGCCGGGACGGTCGTCGCCGATGACGGTGAGAATCAGGCGTGTATCAGGCATTTGCATAGTCCTCCATGGGGACGCAGGCACAGAACAGGTTGCGGTCGCCATACACATCGTCGATGCGATTCACCGACGGCCAGAACTTGTTGGCGGCGACAAACGGTAGCGGGAACACTGCCGTCTCAGGCGAATAGGGACGATTCCAGTCGCTTCCGATCACATCGGTCTGCGTATGCGGCGCCTGCTTGAGCGGGTTGTTGTCCGCCGGCCATTCGCCAGCTTCGATTTTGCGAATCTCGTTGCGGATGGCGATCATCGCTTCGATGAAACGGTCAAGCTCGGCCTGATTCTCGGATTCGGTCGGCTCGACCATCAACGTACCGGCGACGGGGAAACTCACCGTCGGCGCGTGGAAGCCGTAGTCCATCAGGCGCTTGGCGATGTCGATTTCGGCAATGCCGGTGGCGGCCTTGATGGCGCGGATATCGAGGATGCACTCGTGGGCGACGCGGCCATGGACGCCGGTATAGAGCACCGGATAGTGGTCCTTGAGGCGCACAGCGACGTAGTTGGCGTTGAGGATCGCCACTTCGGTGGCCTGCTTGAGGCCGCTACCGCCCATCATCGCGATGTACATCCATGAGATCGGCAGGATCGAGGCGGAGCCGAAGGGTGCGGCGGAAACCGCTCCCTGTGAACCGACACGGTCGGCGGCAAAGACGTGGCCCGGCGCATGCGGCGCCAAATGCGCCTTCAGGCCGATCGGCCCCATGCCGGGGCCGCCGCCGCCATGCGGGATGGCAAAGGTCTTGTGCAGGTTGATGTGCGAGACATCGGCGCCGATGTGGCCGGGCGAGGTGAGGCCGACTTGGGCGTTGAGGTTGGCACCGTCCATGTACACCTGTCCGCCGTGGGCGTGGATGATGCGGCACATCTCCATCACCGCTTCCTCGAACACGCCATGCGTCGACGGGTAGGTGAGCATCAGGCAGGAGAGCTTGTCGGCGTGCTGTGCCGCCTTCGCTTTCAGGTCGGCGACGTCGACGTTGCCGCTGTCATCGCAGTCCACGACAACGACCTGCAGGCCGGCCATGTGCGCGGTGGCGGGGTTGGTGCCGTGGGCCGATTTCGGAATCAGGCAGATGTCGCGATGGCCCTGGCCTTGCGCGGCCTGATAGCGACGGATCGAGACCATGCCGGCGTATTCACCTTGCGCGCCGGAGTTGGGTTGCACGCACAGCGCGTCGAAGCCGGTGATGGTGCACAGCCACTGGGACAGCTCGCCGATCATCTGCGCGTAGCCGGCCGCCTGTTCGGCGGGCGCAAACGGATGCAGCGCGCCGAAGGCAGGCCAACTCACCGGCATCATCTCGGCGGCAGCATTGAGCTTCATCGTGCAACTACCCAGCGAGATCATCGCGTGGTCCATCGCGAGGTCCTTGTTCTGCAAACGCTTGAGGTAGCGCAGCATGGCGTGCTCGGTATGGTGGGTGTTGAACACCGGGTGCGTGAGGATGGCCGAGGTGCGGCGCAGGTTTTGAGGGATTGCGTCGGAGCAGTCGGCATCGAGCACGACGGTCTTGCCGAGCAGGGTCACCAGCGCGGCGACATCTTCGCGGGTGGTGGTTTCATCCAGGCTGATGCCGATTGTCTCTGCATCAATGTGACGCACATTGAACGCCGAATGCTTCAATGTTGCCGTCTTGTCAGCGCCGACTTTTACGATGAGGGTATCGAAGAAGCTGCCTGTCACATTCAATGCGCGGGCGAGCAGGCAGGTGAGACGGTGGATGCGCTGGGCAATCCGTTTTAAACCTTCAGGGCCATGCCAGACGGCGTACATGCCCGCCATGTTGGCCAGCAGCACCTGCGAGGTGCAGATATTCGAGTTGGCCTTTTCGCGGCGGATGTGCTGTTCGCGCGTCTGCAGCGCCATGCGCAAGGCGGTCTTGCCGCGCGCGTCCTTCGAGACGCCGATGATGCGGCCCGGAACGGAACGCTTGTGCTCGTCCTTGCAGGCAAAGAAGGCGGCGTGCGGGCCGCCGTAACCCATCGGGATGCCAAAGCGCTGCGAGGAACCGAAGGCGATGTCGGCGCCCATTTCGCCGGGGGATTTGGTCAGCACCAGCGCAAGTAGATCGCAAGCAATAGCAGTAACGGTGTTCTTGGTTTTCAGTGTGGCGATGAGGTCGGTGAAATCCTTGATTTCGCCCTTGGCGTTCGGCGTTTGCAGCAGCGCGCCGAAGACATCATGCTCGGCTGCCGTCTCGCCAGCGCCGACAATCAGGTCGAAGCCGAAGTAGCCGGCGCGGGTGCGGATGACATCCAGCGTCTGCGGAAAACAGTCTGCATCGACGAAGAAGGCGTTGCTGGCCGACTTGCTGGAACGGCGTGCCATGGTCATGGCTTCGGCGGCGGCGGTGGCCTCGTCGAGCAGCGAGGCGTTGGCGAGTTCCATGCCGGTGAGGTCGATCACCATCTGCTGGTAATTCAGCAGGGCTTCGAGGCGGCCTTGTGCGATTTCGGCCTGATAGGGGGTGTAGGCGGTATACCAGCCGGGGTTTTCCAGGACGTTGCGCTGGATGACGGGTGGCAGGTGGGTGCCGTAGTAGCCGAGGCCGATCAGCGATTTTTTGATCTGGTTCTGGTCGGCCAGCGCCTTGAGCTTCGCCAGCGCGGCATGCTCGGTCATCGAGTCGCCGAGCGGGAGGTCAGCGGGAAGGCGGATGCCGGCAGGCACCGTCTGGGCGATCAGTTCCGTGCGATCTTTCACGCCGATGGCCGCGCACATGGCGGCCTGCTCGGCGGCATTCGGACCAATATGACGCGCGACGAACTCGTCGCGTGCTTCGAGTTCGGCAAGCGTCGATGCGTTCATGATTCGGCGGCGACCTTTTCGTAAGCGGTGGCGTCCAGCAGACCATTGAGGTCGGCGGCGTTGGCCGGCTTCAGCTTGAACAGCCAGGCGGCGTAGGCGTCCTGATTGACGCTTTCCGGCGCATCGATGGCCGCATCGTTCTTCGCTACCACTTCACCGGCGATGGGGGCGTAGATGTCGGAGGCGGCCTTGACCGACTCGACGACGGCGCATTCCTCGCCGGCCTTGACCGTACGGCCGGCATCCGGCAGTTCGAGGAAGACGATGTCGCCCAGCGCTTCCTGCGCATGGTCGGTGATGCCGATGGTGACGGTGCCGTCGGCTTCAAGCAGTGCCCACTCGTGGGACTTGGTGTATTTCAGGTTGGCGGGAACGCTCATCTTCATGGACTCCTTAAAGTTGGGATTTGCCGTTGCGGGCGAAGACCGGCTTGACGACTTGCGCCTTGAGTAATTTGTCGCGAATCTCGACCTGCACCTCGTCGCCGGGCTGGACGCCGGCAGGTAGGCGGGCGAGGGCGATGGACTGGTTCAACGTGGGCGAGAAGGAACCGCTGGTCGTCTCGCCGTTGCCTTGGGCCGTGACGACCTTCTGGTGGGCGCGCAGGATGCCTTTGTCGAGCAGCAGCAAGCCGAGGAAAACCTTCAGTGATCCGGCAGCCTGCCGTCCTGCCAGCGCCGACTTTCCAATAAAGTCTCTGGATGCATCCTTGAAGTCGACCGTCCAGGTCAGGCCGGATTCCAGTGGATTCTGCGTTTCATCCATGTCCTGACCATAAAGGTTCATGCCCGCTTCGAGGCGCAGCGTGTCGCGTGCGCCTAATCCGGCCGGCTTGACGCCCGCTTCAATGAGCTTTTGCCAGACCGTGGCGGCTTCATCAGCAGGCACGGCGATCTCGAAACCGTCCTCGCCGGTGTAGCCGGTGCGGGCGATCAGCCAGCCGTCCCACTCGGCGGCCTGGAAAACACCGAGGGTGACCGAGTACGAACGCGCGACGGGGAAGGCGGTCCAGAAGCGCTCGCGCGCTTGCGGACCCTGCACGGCGATCATGGCGAGATCGCGACGTGGCGTCAGGCTGACGGCAAAGTCGGCCGCCTGCAGGCGCATCCAGGCCAGATCTTTTTCCGAGGTGCCGGCATTGACGACGATGCGGTATTGCGTCGGTGTAAAGAAATACACGATCAGGTCATCGATGACACCGCCGTCTTCCTGCAGCATGCAGGAGTAGAGCGCCTTGCCGGGTACGGTCAGTTTCGCCACGTCATTGGCGAGCAGGCGACGCAGGAACGTCTGCGACTCGGCACCGACGAGATCGATGGCGAGCATGTGCGAGACATCGAACATGCCGGCATCGGTGCGTACGCAGTGGTGCTCTTCGATCTGCGATCCGTAGTTGATTGGCATCTGCCAGCCGGCAAAATCGACGATTTTCGCGCCGGCAGCAACGTGGGTGTCGTAAAGAGGCGTTTTCTGGATCATTTTGGAAGGTCGGAGCGGTGGCAATCCGCCCAGCAGTTGGGGGTTTCGTAGAGGCGCACTTGTTCGAGGTGCAGGTGGTTTCCGTAGGTGTCCCGATAGGCCGGGTCAAGAATTTCGAAAGCGATGCGCGCGAGATTCTCAGCCGTCGGTACGCGATCAAGCACGACAGTCTTGTGGCCGGGCAGGGTAGCCAGGAACTGTGCGACCGGCGTATCGCCACGATAGACGAGGAAGGCGTGATCCCACACCTCGACGACATGGCGCATGGCGATCTGCTTGACTTCGGAGAAGTCCATCACCATACCGTTGTTCGGCTGGCCGGCGGCCTCAATGACCTCTCCGGCGAGCGTGATTTCCAGCGCATAGCGATGCCCGTGCAGATGACGGCACTGGCTCTGATGGTCGGGAATGCGGTGGCCGGCGTCGAATTCGAGGCGGCGGGTGATTTGCATAAGAAAGAGGATAATCCGAGAGCCGAGAATTATAGTCTTGCCCCTCCATCTTTTATGTCCCGCCTTTCAGTCTTGGATCACAACCGCAATGCCGCCGGAATGACCTATGTCTATCCGGTCGTGTCGCGCCGTGCCGGCGGGGTATCGGTGGGGATCAACCTCAATCCCAACAATGCCTGCAACTGGCGCTGCATCTACTGCCAGGTGCCGGATTTGCAGCGTGGCGGCCCCCCGCCCATCGATTTGACGCAACTTGAGGCGGAGTTGCGCGAAATGCTGACACAGCTTTATCGAGGCGACTATCTTGAGCTGCACGCGCCGCCAGAGGCGCGCCGGGTTGTCGATATCGCCTTTTCCGGCAATGGCGAACCGACCAGCGCGGCCGAGTTTCCCGCAGCAGTAGCGTTGGTTGGCCGTATTTTGGACAGCCTTGCCTTGTCAGTACCGCCACGGATTCGACTGATTACCAACGGCAGCCTGCTGGATCGTGAAGATGTTCAGGCAGGCATTGCAAAAATTGGCTTGCAAGGTGGCGAGGTCTGGTTCAAGGTCGATCGGGTCGATCCGGCCCGGATGAAGCAGATCAATGGCGTTGGCTATGAGCCGGCCACGGTGCTGCGGCGCCTGAAGCGCTGTGGCGAGTTGTGTGAAACCTGGGTGCAGACCTGCTGGTTTGCCCTGGATGGCCAGCCGGTCACGGCGGCAGAACAGGATGCCTACCTTGATTTCCTGATGGCTTCCAAGGACTGCGTGGCCGGCGTCCATCTGTACGGGTTGGCACGTCCCTCCATGCAAGCCGAGGCTTCCCGGCTATCGGCCCTGCCAGCAGCGCAACTTGAATGCTTGGCGGCACAGATCCGCCAAAAAATCGGGCTGACCGTTCTGGTCAGCCCCTGATGCCTCAACTTAGCCAGCCTTTTTCAGGGCCTTGGCTTCCTTCTTGAGTTCCTTGAAGAGCTCGGATTTCTTTGCCTTCAGATACTCGACGACCTCGTAGTCATCGCGCTTGATTTTCGAGATGTCGATCTGTTCCACATGAACCAGACGCAACAGATGCTGGACGGGGCGCGGCATATTGCGGCCACTCTCATAACGCGAACCGCCGCTTTGGGTCACGCCCAGCTTCGACCAGAATTGCTGCTGGTTCATGCCAAGCTTGCGGCGAATTTCTCTTGCGTCAATCTTTTCCATGTTTTTCATGTGGATATCCTTTGGTTATCAGGTTGTAATCGGGCCGTAGCAGCCTTGATACGTGGTCTTTTGGCTATCACGGAAGTTATATGGCTTGTAGCATAGCGAATATCTGTTTGCCATACAAGCCATTTGGATCAAATTTATATTGTGGCTTTCCGTAATACCCTTGCTTCGCATAAAATGCCGCTCTTTGCAAAACTGGACGGAATATGGCGCTGATTGTTCAAAAGTATGGCGGCACGTCGATGGGGTCGCCCGACCGCATTCGGGATGTGGCCCGTCGCGTCAAACGCTGGCAAGCCAAGGGTAACCAAGTCGTGGTGGTCGTTTCGGCCATGAGTGGCGAAACCAACCGCCTCATCGGCTTGGCCAAGGATGTCTCCCCCCAGCCGCACCCGCGCGAACTGGATGTCATGATCTCCACCGGCGAGCAGGTCACCATCGCCCTGCTGGCCATGGCGCTGCAGGATATCGGCGTCGTCGCCAAGAGCTACACCGGGGCGCAAGTCAAGGTGTTGACCGACAGCACCTTCACGAAGGCGCGCATTCTCTCGATCGACGAACAGAACATCCGTCGCGATCTGGACAATGACACCGTGGTCATCGTCGCGGGCTTCCAGGGCGTGGATGAACTCGGCAATATCACCACGCTCGGTCGTGGCGGCTCCGATACCACCGGCGTTGCGCTGGCGGCCGCGCTCAAGGCGGACGAGTGCCAGATCTACACCGATGTCGATGGCGTCTATACCACCGACCCGCGCATCGTTCCCGAGGCCCGCAAGCTGGATCGCATTACCTTCGAGGAAATGCTCGAAATGGCGAGCCTGGGCTCGAAAGTCCTGCAAATCCGCTCGGTCGAATTTGCCGGCAAATACAAAGTCAAACTGCGCGTGCTTTCCAGTTTCGAGGAAGAGGGCAAGGAAACCCCCGGCACGCTGATTACCGTTGAGGACGACATCACCATGGAACAACCGATTATTTCCGGCATCGCATTCAACCGTGACGAAGCCAAACTTACCGTACTGGGCGTGCCCGACCGCCCCGGCATCGCCTCGCAGATCCTTGGCCCGATTGCCGAAGCCAATGTCGACGTCGACATGATCATCCAGAACGTCGGCCACGATGGCTCCACCGACTTCTCCTTCACCGTCAATCGCGGCGAATATGCCCGTACCCTGAAAATCCTCGAAGAGCAGATCAAGCCGCACATTGGCGCCCGCGCCATCGAAGGTGACAACAAGATCTGCAAGGTCTCGGCGGTTGGCGTCGGCATGCGCTCCCACCCGGGCGTCGCCAGCCAGATGTTCCGCGCCCTGGCCGAGGAAGGCATCAACATCCAGATGATCTCTACCTCGGAAATCAAGATTTCCGTGGTGGTTGACGAGAAATACCTGGAACTGGCCGTGCGTGTGTTGCATCAGACCTTTGGTCTGGACAAGGCCCCCGCTTGATTTGACCCAGACATGAGGAGGCGAGTATCATGCGCCTCCTTTGGAGAAGTGGCCGAGTGGTCGAAGGCACGCCCCTGCTAAGGGCGCATCTGGGCAAAACCTGGATCGAGGGTTCGAATCCCTCCTTCTCCGCCAAGTAGCAAGTAAAAACGCCCCATTCGGGGCGTTTTTACTTTGTGACGATTAACTGCCGGGATATTCAATAACAATGGCCATATGGGTCGATGCGGATGCCTGTCCTAAGCCGATCAAGGAGATTCTGTTCCGGGCGGCTAACCGTACACAGTGTGCGTTGACGCTGATCGCCAATCAGATGCTGGCGGTACCCCGATCGCCCTGGATACACGCCGTGCAGGTGCCCAAGGGTTTTGATGTGGCGGATAAGGAAATCGTGCAGCGGGTCCAAGCGGGAGATATGGTGATTACCGCTGATATTCCGCTGGCGTCCGAAGTGATTGCCAAGGGCGCCCAAGTCATCACACCACGTGGGGAAACCTTCGACGCGGGATCCATCGCGGCGGCCTTGACGATGCGTAATTTCATGGACACCCTGCGCTCCTCCGGGGTCGAGACAGGCGGTCCTGCCGCGTTCAGTGCCAGCGACCAGCGGGAGTTTGCGCGAGCCTTGGATCGTTACCTGGCTTGCCCCCCTCAGAACTGAGTGTCCCGGTTCGTTCGCTTTTCCTGAATCAGGCAGGACATCAATTGCTGCTCTGACGGGGTGACCTCGCCTTCAGCGTCGCTAGCAAGGAAATGGCGACGGAAGGCCGCCACAGCAGTGGCAGAGTCGGATACGTCGTACCCAATCGCCTGCAGAGCCAAGAGCGGATCGGGTAACTCGCCCGAGCTTGCTGCGGGTGCCGGGCACCACAGGCCAAAGCCTTCCTGCGCCAGCCGTTGCCACGGAAAGTATGCGCTGGGATCGACTTTGCGCCCCGGGGCCACGTCGCCATGGCCAAGAAAATTTTGCCTGGGGATTTTGTGGCGTTGTGCGATGTCCTTGAGCAGTGTCAGCAGGCGGACCATTTGCGCCTCGGCATAGGGTTCCGCACCGGTGTTGTCGAGCTCGATGCCGATGGAGGCCGAATTGAGGTCGGTATGCCCGCCCCAGTAAGAGGCGCCGGCATGCCAGGCGCGTTGTTGCTCATCGATGAGTTGGTAGAGTGCGCCATCCCGTCCGATCAGGTAATGTGCGCTGACCTCCCGGGCAGGATCGGTGAGGGTTCTGAGGGCGCGTTCCGCTCTGTCGCTGGTGGTGTCATGAATGATGACGAAGTTCGGGCGCCGCGCGTTATGGTTGGGGGAGGGGGCTGAAATGGTCCGCTGACCCGGATCGTCCGGCAGGCCGGCACAGCCGGTGAGCAGGACGATACTCATGACCAGAATCCGTTGGAGCAGGGCGTTCATCTGCAAAGTTCACCAGAAGTAAAAGGACATGCTGCTCCGAGGGTATCATTGATCGGTGCCAGCCTAGCTTCAGCAGGCTGGCGTTCTTTTACCGCCGTTTATCGAGAAAGATCGCATGGGAATTCTGACCAATATCATTGCCGCCGAAGAGGATGAAGTTGAAGCAATCGGCGAGTCCTTGCAACCCATCGATGAATGGAGCGGCATTGCCCTGCGCGATGTGACTATTCCCAAAATCGTTACGCTGCATTGCCTGCTGACCGGCGATCTGTTCGATGATGCCTTTGTGCTTTACGACCCCATCTACCTGTCGGCGGCCGAAGGCGCTCTGGTGCTGCGGATGTCTGAAGGAGCGGTAGAGCGGTTGGCTGCACTTGACGAAGAAGCGCTGGAAGCCGTGGCGATGGAGCTGACGGCGACGGAAGAGTTCGAGGATGCCGGTTGGTCGGAAGAGGATATTGGCGATATGCTGGCTGCGCTCGGCGATCTGGCCCGTCTGGCCGAATCCCAGGGCCAGACCTTGTTTGTCTGGATGCATCCGCTGCGGACCTGAAAATGATGAGCAAAATACGTGCATGGGCGGCACATGCCGCCGGATCGAAACTCGAACGTTATGACTACACCCCCGGCCCGCTGGGCGAGGAGGAGGTGGAGATTGCCGTCGAGTATTGCGGGGTGTGCCATTCCGATCTGTCGATGATCGACAATGCCTGGAGCTTCACCACCTATCCACTGGTGGCGGGGCATGAAGCGGTGGGCAGGATCGTGGCTATGGGGGCGCAAGTCAAGGGCCTGAGCATCGGTCAGCGGGTGGGCGTGGGCTGGACTAACAGCAGTTGCCTGCATTGCGCGCCCTGCGTGGGCGGCAATCACCATTTGTGCGGGGACTCGAAAGCGACGATCTCGAATCACCCCGGTGGCTTCGCCGAGCGTATGCGGGCGCAGTGGATCTGGGCGGTTCCCTTGCCGGCTGACGTCCGTCCCGAGATTGCCGGCCCGCTATTCTGCGGTGGCATTACGGTATTCAGCCCCTTCGTGGAGTTTGGCGTTTCCCCAACCAGTCGGGTCGGCGTGATCGGCATAGGTGGACTCGGGCATCTGGCCGTCAAGTTTGCCAAGGCCTGGGGCTGTGAGGTCACTGCGTTTACCTCCAGCGCAGCCAAATACGATGAGGCCAAGGCGATGGGCGCCCATCGCGTGGTCTCCAGCAGCAACGCGGCGGAAATCGCTGCGCTTGCCGGCAGCCTCGATCTGGTCATCGTCGCGGTCAATGTGCCGATGGATTGGGAGGCGGTCATCGCGACCCTGGCGCCGAAGGGACGTCTGCATTTCGTCGGCGCCGTGCTGGAGCCGATGCAGGTACAGGCGTTTTCCCTGATTGGCGGGCAGCGCAGCATTTCCGGGTCGCCCATCGGTTCGCCGGCCAACATGGCGAAAATGCTCGACTTCTGTGCGCGCCACGGCATCGAACCGCAGGTGGAACATTTTCCGATGCGTCGCATCAACGAGGCACTCGATCACCTGCGGGCCGGCAAGGCGCGTTACCGCATCGTGCTCGATGCCGATTGGGAATAAGGGATCATGCGTTTATTGAAATCGATTGCCCTGTTTATTGCGCTGGTTGCCCTGTTTCTGACGGTGCCGATCCTCTTTACCGACAAACAACCACCCGTGAATCAGGAGACTGCCGAGGGCTTGCCCTGGCAGATCGACCTGTTGCCCGGCGGCGGTTCGCGCGTGTTCGGTATTACGCTCGGTCAATCCACCTTCAATGAACTGCGGCCAAAGTTTGGTGATGAGGGCTCGCTGGCGTTGATCGTTGCGCCGGGCGAATCCGGTTCGGTCGAAGCCTATTTCGAAAAGATCAATGCCGGTTTTGTGAGCGGAAAACTGCTGCTCACCATCCAAAGCAGCCTGCCAGAGCGCGAAGCCATGCTGCAACGCGCGGTCAAGGCCGACTACATGGACAGCACAACCAAGCGGATTACCCTGAACGAGATCGACATCGACGCCATGCAGAAGTCGCCCATCATCGGCGTGAGTTTCATTCCTGCGGCCAATCTCGATGAGGACATCATTCAGCAGCGCTTTGGCATGCCGGCCGAGCGGATTCGCGGCAGCGAACATACCGAACACTTCCTCTACCCCGATCGCGGGCTGGATTTGATTCTGGACCGCAAAGGCAAAGAGGTGCTGCAGTACGTGGCGCCGAAAAATTTCGCCAGCCTGCGCGATCCTCTGATCGCGGCAGCACAGGCGGTAGCGGCAAAATAATGCCCAGGCGGTTTCCCGCGCGGTGGTTGCTTCTCGTCGGGCTGGCCAGCTTCCATGCCGGTGCCAGCGGCGGCTACTATCTTTGTCAGGATGCCAAGACGGGCAAGAAGACGGCGCAGGATTCTCCCTGCCAGCAAGCCAGACAGATCGGCAGCTATCCGCAGGTATCCGATGAAGAACTCAAGGCGCGCGAACTGCAGAGTCGCAAAAGTCGCCGCGAGTTTGAGCAGCAGCATCCGGGCACCTACCGTCCTGAGGAGTACATGACGGACGAGGAACTGGCCGACTACCAGAGCAAGGCTGCCGAACGCGAGGCCGAGCGCAAAAAGCGCGAAGACGAGAAGGCCTTGCAGGAGGCCAGCCGGCGTGCGCTGGAAGCCGAGCTGCGCGCCAAAGAGGCCGAACGGGTCGCGCACGAAGCCAGTGCGCGGGCCGCCGCCGCCGAGCAGGCTGCCCAGGAGGCCGCTGCACAGAGACGGCAGCCACTGATTCTGGTGCCAGCGCCGCACTATCCGCGGCCGACCATGCCGCCGCCTTATACGCCGCGCAAGCCGTCCTCCTGTGAGGACGGCAAGTGCAATGCCGATGGGACTCGAAAAATCGAGTCATCCAGAGGCAAGCGCCTGGGAGATGCGCAATAGCGCTGGTGGATCAATCAGTGCTTTCTTAGATAAAACGCCGAAGCACCCTGAGCAGCCTGCTGAACCAGAAGCAACTCAATGGAGGTTGCCTGACTCCAGATGCGGATGTCGTCAGCCGCTGCAGTGCAGTTGCTGACAAGCAGAAGCACTTCGCCGCTTTGCATGCCTTGCAGCAACTTTTTCGACTCAAGAATCGGGCCGGGGCAGGCAATGCCGCGCAAGTCCAGGGTTGCATCAGGATGCGGCACCGCTTGCTGACCTGCTGACTTCTGCAAAATGTAGGCCGTCCCCCCTTCATCGCGTCGGGTTGCCGAGATCAGGTGATGCCCTGTCGCCTGGCACCAGGCGAGGAGATCGTCGTGAGTCCCGGGGCAATCGGAAATCAGTTTCAGGGTTTGGCCTGGCTCGATTTCTTCCAGTACCTTCTTCGCGCCTAGCAACGGTGCAGGGCAGGTCATGCCGGTCAGGTTAATGGTGACAGTCGGACTCTGAAACATGATGATCTCCTTGATGGTTGTTTCAATACTGCTTGGATGCTGAACTGCATCACATCGTAGAGATCTGCTATGGGTCAGTAAAAGACTTTGTCGCTATATGAATATAACCGCGAGGTATATTGGTACGAGTAGAAAGTAAAAACGCGCCGAAAGGCGCGTCATTACTAGGTGTCTGGCGGAAGCGGTGAGATTCGAACTCACGATGCCTTGCGGCACGCCGGTTTTCAAGACCGGTGCATTCAACCACTCTGCCACGCTTCCAGGCCGCGAATTATAAACTGCCCAAAGGCATCAAGCCGTAGCGGCGTCGGGCATCGTCACAGGCTTCGTCGCCGCTGCCGATGGCCGAGAGTGGGGCGAAGTCACGGCAGGCGGCGGGGCGTTGCACATAGATCGTGCAGTGGACTTCGCTGCCGACTTCACCGGCCAGTGCAATGCAGCGGCCGGGGTGGTCGGGGTGCTCGCGCATGCAGGCAGTCGTGGCGGTGTAGGGCTGGGTGAGGATGGCGGGTACCCAGCCGTCTGCGCTACTGTCGAGGTCGACACGGGGCAGGGTGATGCGGTAGGTGGCGCAGCAGGCACCGCAGCTTTGGCAAACCGAGTTGGCCATGCCTCAGAACAGTTCGATCTTTTTCTCAGTCGACACGGTCGTTTTCTTTGGCACGATGAGTGACTTTTCGTAATCACTTTCGGCCTTGACCATCGCCACCACTTCGGGCTGGTTGATCGGGTTGCGGCGACAGAAGGCATCGCCGCTGACCGGGTCGATGATCACCTTGCGCGACCAGGCACCACCGAAGTCGGAGGCAACCAGCGGCACCTTTTCGCGTTCGAGCCATTCCTTGGCAAAAATGGCGTTACGCTCGCCGATGGCCATCTGGATTGAATTGACAATGTTGCCGCCGCCGAAGGCCTTGGCAATCAGTCGGGCGGGCGACGCGCCTCTGGCATACATGGCGTTGCGCAACACTTCCATCGCATAGTCGCCGTTCAATACCACGTCCTCATCCTGCATCTTGCTGGAGGTGCGGCTGGGCAACAGAAAATGGTTCATGCCAGCCAGCTTCAGTTTTGGATCGTAGAAGCAGACAGCGACGCAGGAGCCGAGCAGGGTGGCGATCGGTCGGTCGGTCTGCACCGACCAGCCGCCTGGGTTGATGTTGAGTGCCTGGCGTTCAAGCTCTTTGCCGGAAGTGACGGGAGGCATGTCTTAGCGTCCGTACGCAATGATTTCCTGCGGGATGCGGTCGAGCGGCACGATCTTGTCCACGCCGCCCATGTCGATGGCCACCTTGGGCATGCCAAACACCACGCAAGTCGATTCATCTTCCGCCACCGTCTGTGCGCCTGAATCGTGCATTTCCTTCATGCCACGGGCACCGTCGTCGCCCATGCCGGTCATGATGACGCCCAGTGCATTGCGGCCGGCGACTTGCGCAACCGAGCGGAACAGTACATCTACCGAGGGCTTGTGGCGATTGACCACCGGGCCGTCGGCCACGGTGACGTAATACTGGGCACCGCTGCGCTTGAGCATCATGTGGCGGCCACCGGGAGCGATCAGCGCGCGGCCGGGCAGCACGCGGTCACCATCCTTGGCTTCGCGCACTTCAAGGGAACACAGGCTGTTGAGGCGCTCGGCAAACATCGCGGTGAATTTCTCCGGCATGTGCTGGACGATGACGATGCCGGCGGTGACACCGGGCAGCTTGGTCAGCACGGCTTCGAGTGCCTGGGTGCCGCCGGTCGAGGTGCCGATGGCGATGACTTTGTCGGTGGTGTTGGCCATGGCTACGCCGCTGGCGGCCTGGGCGGCCAGCATGGCATCCGCTGTCAGCTTGGGTCGCAGCGTGGGGGGGAGACTGGCACCCGGGGTGACACGGCGCATGTTGGCGCGTGCGGCGGCGCGTACGGCCGAGACAATATCGTTGCCGCTTTCCTGCAGGAACTGCTTCACGCCCATTTTCGGCTTGGTGATGATCGAGAGCGCACCGGCGGCCAGCGCTTCCATCGTCGTTGCCGCGCCTTTCTCGGCCAGCGAGGAGCACACCACGAAGGGCGTCGGGTGCTCGGTCATGATCTTCCTGAGGAAGGTGATGCCGTCCATGCGTGGCATTTCGATGTCGGTGACGATCACGTCCGGCCACGCCAGTTTCATCTTCTCGATGGCGTAAAGCGGATCGGCAACCGCCGCGATGACCTCGATATCGGCCTCTCTCTCGAGTGTTTCCCGGTTGACCTGACGGACCACGGCAGAATCGTCAACCAGCAGGACTTTGATTTTGGCCATGGTTAGTTGGGCAGGCGATAAATGGTGGGTTTGACGGTTTTCAGCGTCTCGTTGATGCCATTGAGGCTTTCCGAGTGACCGACGATGAAATAGCCGCCGGGGCGCAGCTTTTCCACCATGCGGGCAACAACCTTGCGCTTGGTATCGTTATCGAAATAGATCATTACGTTGCGCAGGAAGATCACATGAAACTTGCCGAGATCGGGCAACGTGGTATTCAGGTTGATCTGCATGAAGCGTGTATGACGCCGCAGGCTCGGGTCGATGATGAAGCTGCCTTCCTGGGTGCGCACGCCTTTCAGGCAGTATTTCCTGAGATATTCCTTGGGCAGGCCGCGCGTGCGGTCGAGCCAGTACTGGCCGCGTTGGGCGATACCGAGCACATGGGTGCTGATATCCGAACCAAGAATCGACCACTGGGCATCGGCACCGAGTTCATCGGCCAGGACCATCGAGAGGGTGTAGATCTCCTCGCCGGTGGACGAGGCGCCGCTCCAGATGTCGAGCGATTGGCCGGCCGGGTGCTGCGGGATGACGACCTGGCGCAAAAAGTCGAAATGCGCCTCTTCGCGGAAAAAATAGGTTTCATTGGTGGTCAGCAGATCCACCATCGTCTGGCGTTCGTGCGGATCGTTGCCGTTGGCCACATGCTTGTAGTAAGCACCGAAGCTGGGCAGACTCAATGCCGTGAGGCGCTTGCCGAGGCGCCCCACCAGTAACACCTTTTTCGAGTCGGCAAGGCTGATGCCGGCAATCTGGTAAATCAGGCGCTGGAACTGGGCGAACTCGGCATCGGTGATACTGGGGTGGTCAAGCATGGAGGGGACACGTCATTTCGGCAAGCGGGAGTCTACCCGTTTGCCGTCCTGCCAGCGCCGACATTTCTGAAAAAAACTATGACGTCTCGTTGACCTTGAAGAAGGCCATCAGGTCATGCAGTTTTTCCACTTGGCCGCCCATTTCTGCAGCGGTGGCGGCGAGTTCTTCGGAAGCCGAGGCGTTTTGCTGTGTGGCCTGATTCAACTGGCCCATTGCGCCGTTGATCTGGCCGACGCCCTGGCTTTGCTCCTGCGAAGCGGCGGCAATTTCCTGAACGAGGTCGGAGGTCTTCTTGATCGAAGGCACCATCTCGTCGAGCAGTGAGCCGGCCTTTTCGGCCAGTTTCACTGAGCTGGAAGCAACCTGCCCGATTTCCTGCGCGGCCACCTGAGCGCGTTCGGCCAGCTTGCGCACTTCCGCCGCGACGACAGCGAAGCCCTTGCCATGTTCGCCGGCACGGGCGGCCTCGATGGCGGCGTTGAGGGCGAGCAGGTTGGTCTGGTAGGCGATATCGTCGATGATGCCGATTTTGCCGGCAATCTGCTTCATCGCATCGACGGTTTCCTTGACCGCTCCGCCGCCCTCGATGGCCTGATGGGCCGCACCCGAGGCCATGGTGTTGGTAACGTTGGCATTATCCGTGTTCTGGTTGATGCTGGCCGTGATCTGTTCGACGCTTGCCGTCGTTTCCTCGACCGAGGCCGCCTGTTCGGAACTCGATTGCGACAGCGATTGTGCCGTGGCCGAGACCTGGCTGGCCGAGTTGAGCAGGATGTCCGAGGTTTTCGAGACTTCACCGATGGTATGGGCGAGCTTGTCGATGGTATAGGCCATGGAAGCCATCAATTGGCCCATTTCGTCTTTCGAGTCGATCCTGGCCTGTACCGTGAGGTCACCATGCGAAAGTGCCTTGGCGACATCCACCGCCTCGTGCAGACGCCGCAACATGCCGGAAAGCTGCCAGAAGAAGGCAATGGCCAGAATCACGACCACCACGGACGAGATGGCTGAAAACGCCACGCCGAACAGTGCATGATCGCCATAATTCTTCACCGTGTGCTGCAATTCGGTGGCGAGCGCATCTTCAAAACCCTTCATCGCGTCGATCTTGGCCGTGATGGTCGAGAACCAGATGGGCGGCTCGATGCCGAAATTGCCTTCGAAGGCTTTTTCAATGACCGTGTTGCGCATGCGGATGGTTTCCTGCGCAGGTTTGTCGGCATAGAGCGCGTCGAGCGCCTTGAGGGTTTCTGCCGAGGCCAGCGTGCGGAAGGTGGCGAGATTGACATCCTGGGCGGTGACAATCGTTTGCAGACGCTGGAAGAGCGCAACATTCAGGCTCACGTTGGCGGCGATGGTGCCGTTGACCGTCGCCCGTTCACGGCCTGCCTGTTCCTTGGCGTTGATGAACAGGGTGTAGGCCATCACGCGTTTCGCAATCCCCGCTTCGTCGGTCACGGCGGTGGAGAGTCCGAGCATGGCGAGCAGCCGGTCGATCGCCGAGGTATAGAAGCCGAAGGACTCGGGGCCTGTCGCCTGCTGCGCGGAAATGCGACTGCGGGTATCCGCCAGCTTGCCGAGGTTGGCGATGCCCTCGTCGAGTGTGTGCCGCAAGTTTTCGGGCATCGCCGCAACCTCGCCGCTGGCGAGGAGTTGGGCCAATGCTTTGTGCCGGGTATCGGTCAGGGTGCGCTGTTGACCAAGCTCGTCGGCAAACTTGGCGCCCTTGCTGCCGATGAAGCCGGCCGACAGCCCGCGTTCCTTTTGCAGTTCATGCACCACGCCACTGACGGCAATGCCGGTGCGGACGATGGCGGTGACTTGCTGCGACTGCCGCAATTCCCGCCAGTCGCCCATCAGATTGACAATGGAGTAGTAAAGCGTACCGGCCAATACCAAGCCGAATAGCAATAACAAGCGCCCCCGCAGGGTGCTGAATAGTCCCTTCATTACAACCTCCTCGCTCTACCTTGACTGATTGTTGCCGCCTCGATGCGGGCGGTCTTTGATTTCTGTCAAGTTTGCTGACGCCGTCCTGCCAGCGCCGATTTTTATTTCTGCAATTTGAAAAACGCCATCAAATCCTGTAACTGATTTACTTGTCCGTTCATTTCCTCGGCGGTGGCCGCCAGTTCTTCGGAGGCCGAAGCATTTTGCTGGGTCGCCTTGTTGACCTGACCCATCGCGCCGTTGATCTGGCCGACGCCGGCCGATTGTTCGTTCGACGCCGCAGCAATTTCCTCGACCAGATCGGCTGTTTTGCGAATGGTCGGCACCATCTCTTCAAGCAGCGCGCCGGCCTTCTCGGCACGTCGGACGGACGAGCTGGCTAGCCCGCCAATTTCCTGGGCGGCGACCTGCGAGCGCTCGGCCAGCTTGCGCACCTCGGCGGCGACGACGGCAAAGCCCTTGCCGGCATCGCCGGCGCGGGCTGCTTCGATCGCGGCATTGAGGGCCAGCAGATTGGTCTGGTAGGCGATGTCGTCCACGATGCCGATCTTGTCGGCGATCTGCTTCATGGCCTCTACGGTTTCCTTGACGGCATCGCCGCCTTCGACCGCCTGTACTGAGGCATTGCTGGCCATGTTGTTGGTGAGCTTCGAATTCTCGGTGTTCTGCGCAATCGAGGCGGTCATTTGCTCGACGCTTGCAGTGGTTTCCTCGACCGAGGCCGCCTGCTCACTGGCCGATTGCGAGAGCGACTGCGCCGTCTCGGAGACCTGATGAGCGGCATTGCCGATCTCGCTGGCTGTGGTGCTGACATCGGCGATGATGCCCCGCAGCTTGTCGATCATCGCCTGCATGGCGGCGCTTAGCGACGCCAGCTCATCGCGGCCGACCGGATGGCATTGCACCGAGAGATCGCCTTGTGCGAGAGCATGCGAGGCATCTACGGCAAGTTTGAGCGGTTGGGTAATCGAGCGCACGATGGCAATGCCAAGGGCGATGGCGATCAGGACCGCCAGCGTGCCGGCACCGATGACCCAGTTGCGTGCGGTCAGGTAGATGGTGCTGGCCGCTTCATTGAGCATCTGCGACTCCTCCTCGAAGCTCTTCGAGAGGGCATCGGCCTGTTTGTTGAACGCATTCTGGTTCGGGTTGACCTTTTTCAGCAGCAGGATATTGGCCTCGCGGTATTCGCCCTGCAGCATGGCGGCCAGTGTCGGCTTGAAACCTTCTTCGACCAGCGGCTTTTGCGCCGCGCGCAAGGCGGCGAGGATTTTGGCTTCTTCAGGATGGTCTGCCTCACGTGCCGAAAATTTCGCCCAGACCACGTCACTTTCCTTGAGACGGTTGGCGATGTTATCGGTGTGCAGGGTGGCGGGGTGGTCGTGCATTGCCAGGAAGGGACTGTCCGGTGCGTGCTGGAGCGAAAGCAGAATCTGTGTACGAATCTCTCCGTAGTGGTTGACGACTTCCGCCAGTTGCCCTTTGGGAATGATGTTTTCCTTGAAGGTGTTGTCGCTTTGCTCCATCAGTCCCCGGAGATTCCAGAGGCTGATCGCGGCAATAAGCGCCATCAGGGCGATCATGATGACCAGCAAAGCGCCCAGACGCGGGCCGATTCGAATGTTTTGCAGCAGGCTCATGGCATTATTTCCCCGGGTTAGATGGCAGCAACGGCTTCCGGCGAACTTTCGGCGACATTGGCGAGGAGCGCCATCTCGTCGACGGAGAGGACGCGGTCGATCTGGAGGATGATGACGAACTTGCCGGCGACCTTGCCCATGCCAGCGATGAAGTCGGCGCGGATTTTGGCGCCGAAGGAGGGCGGTGGTTCGATCTCACTGGCCTGGATTTCGAGGACTTCGGACACGGCATCGACCATGATGCCGATATCGTGCTTGGCATCCTCCTGCGTTACCTCGACGATGACGATACAGGTGCGGCGCTGGACGGCGGAGACCTTGCCGCCGAAGCGGGC
>JAVBYI010000006.1 GCA_030824115.1 Rhodocyclaceae bacterium
GGAGGGAAAACGACGGAAACCGAACCGTTATCCACAGGCGCGTAGCTATACTACGCGCATAAAACATGGGTCAGATTTGGATGGAAACCCTGGGTCAGATTTAAACGGTTATCAACACAAAACCCTCATCAACACGAAAGGTCATTATCCATGAACAAATCCGAACTGATCGAAGCCATTGCCAAGTCTGCTGAACTCACCAAGGCAGATGCCGAACGCGCTCTGAACGCTACGATCGAAACGGTCGTCAAGGTCGTTGCCAAGGGCGATACCGTTACCCTTATCGGGTTCGGTACGTTCAAGTCGTCCAAGCGGGCTGCCCGCATCGGCCGCAATCCGGCCACTGGCGCTGCCATCAAGATCGCCGCCTCCACCGTGCCGCGCTTTACTGCCGGGGCCACCTTCAAGGCTGCAGTGGCCGGCAAGAAGGCCAAGAAGAAGTAACTGTCTGATCAGCTAACCCATGACCGACCTTTTGGACACGATTGAACTGCAAACACACGATACGTGTGAATGGTCGGTCATCTGGATGCATGGTCTGGGTGCCGACGGTTCAGACTTTGTGTCTGTCGTTCCCGAACTTGGTCTGAATCCAGCCGTCGGAATCCGCTTTGTCTTTCCCAATGCCCCCGCCATTCCAGTGACCTGTAATGGGGGCTACGTCATGCCAGCCTGGTACGACATCATCAGTCTCGACAAAAACAGCCGTGAAGTTGACATCAATGGCATCGTCAAGTCCCGGCAACAGATTCGTGACCTGGTCGAACGAGAGAAGGAACGGGGCATCCCAGGCAGCCGGATTTTCCTGGCAGGGTTTTCTCAAGGGGGTGCTGTGGCCTACACCACTGGCCTGACACATCCCGAACCTCTGGCCGGCATTATTGCCCTGTCGACCTACCTGCCCGCTACCCAGCTAGTGGCAGAGGAAGCTACCGAGGTTAATCTCAAGACGCCTATCTTCGCCGCGCATGGCACCGAAGATGATGTGGTGTCGATTGAACTGGGCCTGCGTGCACGGGATTTTCTGGAGCAGAACGGCTACGCATGCCAGTGGCAGGAGTACCCCATGCCTCATTCAGTCTGCTTGGAAGAGATTCAGGACATTGGTTCCTGGCTGAATGCGCACATCAGTACAGGCTAAAAGCCAGACTCCTCCACTGCAGGGATCCAGGGCTCACTCATTCTGGTTCGTCAGCGGTAATATCCGATCGACACCGCCTGGTTAAGTCTGTGAACTGCCTCCGGCACTTCACTGGCTCGCCTACTACAAGGCGGTGTCACCTGTTCTCCGTAACTCTGTGGACAAGATTCGCTGGCTGCTGCTCACTCGCTCCGATGCTTCGGGTAACGAATGGCCGTTAAAACTATCCTCCGTATGGGTGACGCAAGGCTCCTTGAAAGAACGCAGCCGGTTACGAATATCCACGATTCCGCTATCCGTGGCCTGATCCAGGATATGTTCGACACCATGGAAAATGCTGGTGGTGTCGGTCTAGCGGCACCGCAGATCGGCGTCGGCCTACAGGTAGTGATCTTCGGCTTTGATCGAAGCGAGCGATACCCAGATGCGCCCCCGGTGCCGCAGACCATTCTGATCAACCCGGTCATCACACCAATTGGCGAAGATGAGGAACTAAGGTGGGAAGGTTGTCTGTCCGTTCCGGGTATGCGCGGTGAAGTGCCGAGGTATCTGCACATCCGCTACCAAGGCTTCGACGAACAGGGCAATCCCATCGACCGGAAGGTTGAGAGCTTTCATGCACGGGTCGTCCAACACGAATGCGACCACCTGATCGGTAAGCTTTATCCGATGAGGATGCGCGATATGAGCCGGTTCGGTTTTACGGATGTACTCTTACCAGAGATGACTCAAGAAACATAGAAAATGATGCGCCCAAACGAAGCTGACGAGAAACCATTGGAAGCCTTGGCCGGCGTCATCGCGCTGTCGACCTGTTTTCCCAGTCAACAGCTACTTGCCGAAGAGGCATCAGAAGCCAATCGTGCAACGCCGATCTTTGTAGCCCATGGAACCGAGGATGACGTAGTTGCCCTTGAAATGGGAACTCAGGCCAGGGAATCCCTCAAACATCGCGGTTACAAGCTCGAATGGTATGAATACCCCATGTCGCACGCCATCTGTCTTAAAGAAATCGAGATCAGCGGGGGATGTCTCGAAGCCAGAATGGCTGGGTGCTGACGTGAGCGACGTACAACTGAGCCGGTCGTCCCTCAGCACAATTGAGCTGCCGGTCTATTCCGGCATCGCACTGGCTGACGTGACCCTCGTTGCTTCTGAAGAGCAAGCGGATGCGGCGCTCAGGACATTGATGGCCGCCGACGTGATCGGCTTCGATACCGAATCGAAACCGACCTTCCTGAAGGGGGAGGTATCGACCGGTCCCCATCTGGTTCAACTTGCTACTGAAATTCAAGCCTATCTCTTTCCCATCTCCCTGGCATTCGGTCACGCTGTGCTGAAGACCATCCTGGAGTCACCCCAAGTGATGAAAATTGGTTTTGGTCTCGGCAATGACCGCAGCGTACTGAAGTCCCGCCTGGGCATCGAGGTGAAAAACCTGCTCGACATGGGCGAGTTGCTGCGCGGACCTGGACACCGAGGGACGGTCGGTGCCAAGGTTGCGGTGGCGCATTTCTTCGGGCAGAAATTCCAGAAATCCAAACGCATCGGGACCAGCAACTGGGCCAACTCTCGCCTGAGCGCGCAGCAATTGCTCTATGCGGCAAACGATGCGCAGGTGGCGCTACGGGTGTACGGGCATGGAGGCAAGTTCAGGAAAATCCGGCCATGGGTTTGCCTACGCCGAGTGAAGATGCCAATCTGACCTTCCAGGCATCGGCTTGCGCAGCTACGAAAAACTAAGTTGCGAGCGCCGGAAATAGTCCCTTCAGGCCGGTGGCCATCATCTCCACGGCAATGGCTGCGAGGATAAAACCTCCGACCCGCTCCACAAGGTCCAGCGTGGATTTGCGAATCTCGTGCTCTGCCCGGCACGCCAGGCGAAAGGAAATCCAGCACATGAAACCCACGGTCAGAATGGGCAGTACGACATGGATCAGGTCCAGAGTGTCGTGCCATGTGCTGTTGGCCATGACATAGCTGAAAGCTGCCGGCCCGGCAAGAAGAGGTACCGCCAGCGGAATGATGGCCGCCTCGGTAACTGTGTGGTTGTCTCCGGTGTTGGGCATCCCTTTGAAGCTCGTTTCCTTGCCCAGCACCATCGCAATGGCCAGCAGGAGAACAATGATGCCGCCACCCACCTGCATGGCCCCGAGGGAGACGCCAAGCAGCGCGAGCAGGGGCATGCCGAGGAAGGCAGCCACCAAGAGGGCAACCGTAACGCTGATGGCGATGGTTCGCGCAAAACGGATCTTCGCGGCACTCTCCAAACCCTCCACCGTGGCGACGAAGACCGGGATCATGGCCACGGGCTCTACCAGCGCAAAGAGCGTGATGACCTTTTTGAGCGTGAGCGTTGCCGTGGCGAGCATGGGGCAGGAGCCTACCGCACATGTCTGACGTCGTGCAATCACACCCGGTTACATTTTCGGGGTGCCGGGTCAAATCTGACTTACACATTGACACGATAGTGTCAGCTGAGCACCTTGCATCGTAGCTGGAATCTCACCCGTATTACCGGGTCTTTGAGTCGCCTGGCGCTACGCACGCAGTTCGCCGCACCGGATGGACGTCCTTTACTCAAAGGTGTCATCGTCGATACCGAAACGACCGGACTCGATCAGGCGACCGACAAGATTATGGAGATAGGCCTAGTCGTCTTCGAGTTCGATCCTGTAACAGGTCAGGCCTTCCGAATCCTCGAAACATACAACTGTCTTGAAGATCCCGACATCCCCATCCCGCCGGAAGCCACCGAGTTCACCGGTATCACCAATGAAAGGGTGGCTGGGAAAAGAATCGACGATGCCAAAGTAGGCGCCTTGGTCAAGGATGTGCAGCTCTGGACGTTGCCCACAATGCCCGGTTCGACCGACATTGCGGCCGTTGGTGGCGACATCCCCAATGGCCGGTCAGGCCGAGGACCGGAAATCGACCGTTGCTGACGTTGAATATATACGGCCTACTGGTACCTCAATGATCCGGCCAACAAGACCGAGGGGCGCCATGGCGGCCCGTTCATCCAGAAAGTCTCTAATCCTCGAATCGTCACAAGTCCTGATAGTTGGACCTGGGGCAACACAGCATAGCTTCAGATTGGTGCCCGCATGTCGGTATGTCGGGATATATTGCTTTATG
Organism: Rhodocyclaceae bacterium; assembly: GCA_030824115.1. Taxonomy (GTDB): domain Bacteria; phylum Pseudomonadota; class Gammaproteobacteria; order Burkholderiales; family Rhodocyclaceae; genus Sulfuricystis. The sequence goes on from JAVBYI010000006.1 coordinate 4,280, forward strand.
GTTCCAATTGTTTTAGGCTCACCAAAGTAGCGCCAATCGAAGAAACACCTTCAATCCCGCCGGAGGATCAAGAACCGGCCGCTTTCGGCACACTGCCGGACTAAGCAAGGCACAATGGCTACCAACACCATGTTGGAGTGAAAGTGGCAGCACCACGCGTATAATTATCGCTATTAAGCGCTGTTGCAAATTATGCCCCTCTTTGCCGGCGCCTATTGCAAATTATGCCCTCCTGCCATTGCACCCACTGCCCTCACGTGTTCTGTAATCGACTGATTTACTTGAAAAAGTAGTTGCAACTTATTGGCCGGCCGACATCAAACCCGGCCTCAAGCCGGGTTTTTTATCGTACACATGCTGACCAAGCTCAAGGCCATCTGGCATTACGCCATGACATCGATTCTCGCCGACATGAGCGAGGAGGAAATTCGCTGGCTGTTGAATTCGCGCTGGCAAGTATCGCTGCTGGAAAAACGGCGGACCACCGTCATCGTGTCGCGTGTGCGAATCGTCGCCGCCCTGTTTGCATTGCTGACGCCGCTGTGGATCGTTGTTGATATCGCGGCATTCCCCTGGGATGTGTGGTATCCGCTCGTGGTGGCGCGCATCGCCGCGACGATCGCCTTCGCGCTGATCGCCCTGCGGACCCGGCGCATGAACAGCATGTCCGACGCTTATCGCATTCTGGGCATGATGTTCCTCGTCCCCACGGCCTTTTTCCTGTTTTCCTACCAGCACATGGCGCAATTCGACCTGCACGGCATCCAGCAGGCCTTCTCCACCGGTTATGCCTTCCTGCCCTTCGTGATGCTGGCCGGCCTGTCGATTTTCCCGCTCACACTGCTCGAAAACATCGCCTTTATTTCACCGCTGTTTCTCATGCAGGCGATCTCCGGCTTCTTGCGCCTGCAAGTACTCGATTGGCCCACTTTTGCGGCCTCATTCTGGCTGATGGTCCTGATCGCCGGTGTGGCCGTGCTGGCGGGAATGTCCCAGCTTGCCTTCATCATCGTCATGGTGCGCGAGTCGATTCGCGACCGCATGACCGGCTGTTTTTCGCGCCAAAGCGGCGAGGAATTGCTCGACCTGCAATTCAATCTGGTCAAACGTTCCGGAGACTCACTATCCGTTGCTTTCATCGATCTCGACCACTTCAAGCAGGTCAATGACCGCTTCGGCCATGAAGCCGGCGACGTCGTACTGGCCACCGCCGCTCAGTCGATGCACAACCACTTGCGTCAGGGCGACATGCTGATTCGCTGGGGCGGCGAAGAGTTTTTATTGATCATGCCCAACACCACGGCCGACATGGCCTGCGTAGCACTGGAGCGGCTGCGTGAGAAGGGGCTGGGAACCCGGCCAGATGGCTCCCCCATCACAGCCAGTATCGGTATTGCCGAGCGATTAGCCGACGACAAGGACGACTGGCGCACCTTGATCGAGCAAGCCGACAAGCGCATGTACGAGGCCAAACAGTCAGGGCGCAACCGGGTTGTCGGCTGCCCCTGCTCTGTGACGATTGCCCCGGCCTAGCGCGCTGGCGGCGGGGGTGGTGGATTGCCCGGCGGTGGTGGCGGTACGCTGGTGACCGGATTTGCCGCAGGACTGCTGGGCGTGTAGTTGCCGCTGACCGGCACCCGATGCCCCTTGGCATACATGCACTGCACATAGGCCATATCGTAGCGACGCTGACTACCGAAGCTGCCACTGCGTGCCGACTCACTGCCCGCCACGCTGCCAATGATCATGCCGGAGCCGCCACCAATCGCCGCCCCATCGCGACCGCCAATCACGGCACCGGCGACAGCGCCGATGGCCGTGCCAATCGCGGCATTGCGCAAGGACTCGTTGTTGGCTTCCTCGGCACGGGCCTTGCCGCCAATTTGCAAGAAGGCGTAGTCGCGGCAGGCCAGGTCGTCGGCCCGGAATTCGTCAAACGTCCGCCCCGTTCCCGGCAAGGCCATGACATCCGGCCCGGTCGGCACCGTGGCACAGGCACCAAGCAATATCGCCAAGCCAATCACGCTAATTGTTTTCATTGCAATACCACCTTCATTGGGTCAATTGGCAGGTGTGGGAGGCACTTTGCGCCAGTCTCCCGGACACTGTTTCACATGGGGGTAATAAGCACCGGCCTCCCGGCAGTAGTACCAGTAGCCAGGCTCTAGTTGAGGCACTGCCGCTGCTGGCGGCGGTGCCTGTTCAACGTAGATGGTAGGTGCGGGTGGCTGCGCGACGATCACCGTCGGTGGCATGTAGATGCGCGGCTGCCAATAGGGATACGGGTAGGGAGAATAAATCCACGGGCTACCCACCTGAACACCAAAGTGAATGGAACTGTGCGGACGATGCCAGCCACGATCCGCCCACGCACTTCCGCTGACCACCGAAGCCAGCAACACCGCTATGCCAATTTTCAGGAATGCTTTCATCGTTCAGATCCTTCCGCCGTACGATCTGATTAAAGCACTCCAACTCACGGAAGCCACTTCTCCGCGACAACAAAGTGTAAGCAGTTATTGCCAGCGGGGCGCATGGGTGCCGTCCCGCCAGCGCCGACTTTTTACTTGAACGGGTGCCGCAGAACGATGGTTTCCTCACGATCGGGGCCGGTCGAGACCATATCCACCGGCACGCCACAAAGGGCTTCCATGCGCTTGATGTAGTTCTGCGCTGCCTTGGGCAGGGCGTCGAAGGACTTGATACCGACGGTGCTGTCGCTCCAGCCCGGCATCGCCTCATAGACCGGCTCGCAACGCTCAAGATCATCCGCACCCACCGGCAGGATGTCGGTGAACTGACCATCGAGCTTGTAGCCGGTGCAAATCTTCATTTCCTCGAGGCCATCGAGCACATCCAGCTTCATCACGCACAGGCCGGAAACGCCATTGATCTGGATCGCGCGCTTGAGAGCAGCCGCATCGAACCAGCCACAGCGTCGCGCACGGCCGGTGGTAGAACCGAATTCGTGGCCCTTGGTGGCCATATGCTTGCCGATCGGGTCCTGCTTTTCGATGGCATCGTAAAGCTCGGTCGGGAACGGGCCGCTGCCCACGCGCGTGGTGTAGGCCTTGGTGATGCCGAGGATGTAATGCAGCATGTTCGGACCGACACCGGCGCCCGTGGAGGCGCCGCCAGCCACGCAGTTCGACGAGGTGACATACGGATAGGTGCCGTGATCGATGTCAAGCAGCGTGCCTTGGGCGCCTTCGAACAGAATGTTCAAGCCAGCCTTGTTGGCTTCATAGAGCGCACGCGGCACGTCGGCGATCATCTTGGTGATGCGCGGCGCGACGGCCATGGCGCCATCCAGCGTCTTCTGGAAATCGACCGGCTCGGCGCCCAGATAATTCTTCAGCGTGAAGTTGTGATAATCGAGCACCTCGGCAAGCTTCTCGGCAAAACGCTTGGGGCGCAACAGATCCTGCACGCGCAGGCCACGACGCGCCACCTTGTCCTCGTAGGCCGGGCCGATACCACGGCCGGTCGTGCCAATCTTCTTCGCCCCCTTAGCGACCTCACGGGCGATATCCAGCGCCTGGTGATAAGGCAGGATCAACGGGCAGGCTTCGGAAATCTTCAAGCGTGCTTCAGCATTCACGCCGGCAGCCTGCAGCTCGTCGAGTTCCTTGATCAGCGCATCGGGTGACAGCACCACACCGTTGCCGATGTAGCAGGTCACGCCTTCGCGCAGGATGCCGGACGGCACCAGATGCAATACCGTCTTCTGTCCATTGATGACGAGCGTGTGGCCGGCATTATGGCCGCCCTGATAACGCACAACGCCCTGGGAGTGATCCGTCAGCCAGTCGACGATCTTGCCCTTGCCTTCATCACCCCATTGCGTGCCAATTACTACGACGTTCTTCGCCATCTCAGTTTTCCTCCAAAGATTCAATCATCCATTTGCCGTCGCGCAACACCAACTGACGGTCGCAACCCGCCTCACGCCAGCTACCGGCATGCCCTGGCAGCGCCGTCACGACAATCTCGCCTTGCGCGCGCAGGCGCTCGATTTCCCCATGCACGCTCACATCCTCCGGCCAGGGCGCCAGGATCGCGCCCGGTATCGGCGCCGCTGCGGACAAACGTGCCAGCGCCCGCAAGTCGAGCGAAAAACCAGTTGCTGGTCGCGCACGTCCATAACGCACGCCCGAGGCATCATAACGCCCGCCCAAGGCCACGGACGCAGGACTGTTGGCACAGTAGGCGGCAAAAACAACGCCGGTATGGTAGTGGTAACCCCGTAAATCGGCGAGGTCGAACGAGAGCGGCAAATCAGCCATCTCGGTGGCCAAACGCAACAGGTCGCCAAGCGCCGTAGCAATGGCCGGCAAGGTCGGCAGGCGCGCCGCCGCGCCCGATAGCACCTCAATGCCACCATAGAGTCCCGGCAGTGCCAACAGACCGGCACGCCGATCTTCCGGCAAGCCTTGCGTCAACTCGCGCAAGGCGGAAATATCCTTGGTCTGCAAGGCATCAAATAGCGCTCGCTCGCGCTCCGCAGGAACGGCCAGTCCGTCGATCAGGGCACGGAAAATCCCGACATGTCCGAGGTCGATACGACTGGGTGGCAAATCCGCCTGACGCAAGGCAGAGGCCAGTAAACGAATCGCCTCATGATCCGCCTCAAGACCGGCATGACCGTAAATCTCGGCACCAATCTGCAGCGGTTCGCGCGTCGCCAAAAGATCGGCGGGACGGGCATGCAGCACACTGCCGCAGTAGCACAAGCGGGTGACACCCGGACGATTCAGCAGATGCGCATCAATGCGCGCGACCTGTGGCGTCATGTCGGCACGCAGGGCCAGCGTGCGCCCGGACAGTTGATCGACGAGCTTGAAAGTGCGCAGGCTCAGATCACCCCCCGCATCGCCTTCGAGTAGGGCATCGGCAAATTCGAGCAAGGGCGGCGCCACCAGTTGGTAACCGTGGCGCAGGAAGTCGTCGAGCAGCCGACGACGCAGCAATTCTACTTGCGCCGCTTCGGCGGGCAGCAGATCTTCAATGGCTTCAGGCAGCAACCAGGCGTGCATGGCGATTAACGGAACAGGGTAATGAGGACCAGACCAAGGATGATCGACGTCAGGCCGATGAAACGCAACTGGCCGTCAGCCAGTTCAATCGCGCGCCGAAACGTCTCGCGCCAGATGCGTGGCGAGGCGAACGGCAGCAAGCCCTCGATCACCAGCATCAGGCCCAGGGCCAGGAGAAGCGTTGACATTGCGGGTCTGGATTATTTGCTGCCGCCGCGACTGCCGTTCTTCAGGTACTTGAAGAAGTCTGCACTCGGGTCAACCACCAGCAAATCGTTCTTGCTGCCGAGGCTCTGGCGGTAGGCTTCCAGGCTGCGATAAAAGGCATAGAACTCGGGATTTTCGCCAAAGGCCTTGCCGTAGATCGACGCCGCCTTGGCATCGCCCTCACCCTTCATTTTCTGCGCATCACGATAAGCCTCGGCGACAATCACCTCACGCTGCTTGTCGGCATCGGCACGAATCTTCTCGGCTTCGGCGGCACCTTGCGAACGCAGCTCGTTGGCCACGCGCTTGCGCTCGGTTTCCATGCGGCGATAGACCGACTCAGAAACCTCCGGCGGCAAATCCACCCGCTTCAGGCGCACATCGACAATCTCGACGCCAATCTGGCGCGCATCCGTGTCGGCCTTCTTCTGCACATCATCCATGATCTTGTCACGCACACCGGACACCACATCATGCACGGTACGCTTGCCGAACTCCTCGCGCAGACCGGAGTTGACGGTTTGCGACAGGCGGGTTTTGGCCAGCATCTCGTCGCCACCGACCGAGATGTAATACTGCTTGACGTCGGCGATACGCCACTTGACGAAGGAATCGACCAGCACAGGTTTCTTTTCTGCCGTCAGGAAGCGTTCAGGTTCGACCGAATCCAGCGTCAGGATACGACTATCAAAAAAGCGTACGTTCTGGATCATCGGCCACTTGAACGACAGGCCCGGCTCCTTGATGACTTCCTTGATTTCGCCCAACTGGAAGACGATGGCGTACTGGCGCTGGTCGACGGTAAACACCATCGCGCCGACGGCCGTAAAGATGGCGAAGATCGCTGCGGCGAATAGGGGCAGACGCTGCATCATCGTTCTCCCCTTTCACGCGAGGACAGGTTGCCGCGCAGGCGCACGTCACGATTCTCCTGCGCCGAGGCCGGCGTGGAGGAACGCTCACCCGAAGTTTCAGGATTGACCATTGCCGGTGGGGTAGCGGTCGACTGCATCAACTTGTCGAGCGGCAGATAGAGCAGATTGCCGGAGCCTTTGGTATCGACAATCACTTTGCTGGTATTGGCAAACACCTGCTGCATGGTCTCCAGATAGAGGCGCTGACGTGTCACTTCGGGAGCCTTGGCATATTCGGTATACAGCTTGGAGAAGCGTGCGGCCTCGCCCTCTGCGGTAGCGATCAGGCGTGCCCGGTAGCCTTCGGCTTCCTGCAGCAAACGGGATGCCGTACCACGGGCGCGCGGAATCACGTCGTTGGCGTAAGCCTCACCCTCGTTCTTGTGCCGCTCGCGATCCTGACCGGCCTTGACGGCATCATCAAATGCTGCCTGCACTTGCTCCGGTGGCTGCGTGCTCTGCATGGTCACGGCGCGAATCTGGATGCCCGTCTTATAGCGATCCAGGTTGTCCTGCATCAGCTTCTGGGTATTGGCCGCAATCACATCCCGACCTTCGTAGAGCACAAAGTCCATGGGGTTCTTGCCTACCACTTCGCGAATCGCCGTCTCGGCCGTCTGCATCACGGCATCGTCCGGGTGACGATTGTTGAACACATACTCTTTCGGGTCCTTGAGCAAATACTGGACGGCGAACTGCATGCTGACAATGTTTTCATCATCGGTCAGCATCAGCGCTTCCTGCAGCACCTTGTTCTTTTCCGTGCCACGGTAGCCGATTTCAATCGTGCGTACCCCTGTGAGGTTCACGATCTCATGCGTCTGCAGCGGCCAGGGCAGGCGCCAACGCAAGCCCGGCTCGGTCGTTTCGCTGTACTTGCCCAGCGTCAGCACCACGCCACGCTGACTGGCATCGACGATGTAGAAACCGCTGGCAAACCAGACAATCGCCACCAGGCCCAGCAGGACACCAATGCCGCCACCGAACTGTCCCGGCGTCAGGGTTGGCAGGCCATTGCCGCCATCGCCGTCATCACCGCCGCCGGAATTCTGCGGGCCCCCACGCTTCTTGCCGAGCATGCCGGACAGCCGCTTGTTGAAATCGCGCCACAGTTCATCGAGATCTGGGGGGCCCTGGTTATTGCGTCCGCCACCACCGCGATTGGGGTCGTTGCCCCAGCCGTGGTCATTGAGCGACATCAGTATGCCGGTAATCATGTTCTTCGCTATGGGATAGTGGGGGTAGGGAATGTTCGTCTTCAATAGGGGCTGCGAGCTTGCGCGACATTTCAGCCAGTGCCGCACGCAACAGGTCAAGTCCCGCACCACTTTTGGCACTGACTCTGACGCGGGCGATGTTATCACACTCATCCCGCTCGACTCCGGGCCCCACGGTCATCAGGTCAATCTTGTTCCAGACGATGATTTGTGGCACTTCTGCCGCCCCAATCTCGGCCAGAACCCCCGCAACGGCCTCGCGTTGCTGCTCGCGGTCCGGGCTGGCGGCATCGACCACATGCAGCAGCAAATCGGCCTGGATCGTTTCTTCCAGCGTGGCGTGGAAAGCCGCCACCAGCGCATGGGGCAAATCGCGGATGAAGCCCACAGTATCGGAAATCACCACCTGACAGCCAGAACGGCCGTCCGCCAGATCGCAGGTCGGCACATACAGACGCCGCGACGTGGTATCCAGCGTGGCAAATAGTTTATTGGCGGCATAGGTGCCGGCCTTGGTCAGTGCATTGAACAAGGTACTCTTGCCGGCGTTGGTATAACCCACCAGCGAGACGGACAACACCTCGCTGCGACTGCGTTGCTTGCGGCGTACCGCACGCTGACGCTCTAACAGACGCAGGCGATCCTTGAGGAAGGCCACCCGCTTGCCGAGCAAGCGCCGGTCGGTTTCCAACTGCTTTTCACCCGGGCCGCGCATGCCGATACCGCCCTTCTGACGTTCAAGGTGGGTCCAGCCACGCACCAGCCGCGTCATCTGGTGTTCCAGTTGTGCCAGTTCGACCTGCAACTTGCCTTCGTGGCTCTTGGCGCGCAAGGCAAAGATATCGAGGATCAAGGCGGTACGGTCGATCACACGGCGCTGGCAGGCTTTTTCGAGGTTGCGCTGCTGTGCCGGGGACAGTTCATGGTTAAACATGACCAGATCGGCCCCGGCCGCATCGGCCGCCGCGACAATTTCCTCGACCTTGCCCTTGCCGGCGAAGGTCGCCGGATCGGGCCGGCCGCGCTTGCCGGTGATGGTTTCCACTGGGTTCGCCCCGGCACTGGTGGCGAGCAATTGGAACTCCTCGAAGCGCTCGGCAAAATCACCGTCGCCAAAATCGAGTTGAACCAGCAGGGCATTTTCGCCTGCAGCGGGCCTTTCAAACATGCGGGGGAAGTGTGGCCGACCGGCAACTGCCGGTGAATTTCACAGGACTACTCAGCAGCGTCAGGCTCGGGACCGATGTTGACCGCACGTGCTGGCACGACGGTCGAGATGGCATGCTTGTAAACCATTTGGGTCACGGTGTTCTTGAGCAACACGACATACTGATCGAAGGACTCAACCTGCCCCTGCAGCTTGATGCCATTGACGAGGTAAATGGACACGGGAATGTGCTCACGACGGAGCGTGTTGAGAAACGGGTCTTGTAGCATCTGCCCTTTATTGCTCATGTGATGACCTCACTGGGTTATGGTTATATTAGTCGCGCACTCTAGCATGCCGGGCGTGGCCGGGAAAGATTCGGCGCACCACCACGAAAAACACCGGCACGAGGAACACGGCCAGTACCGTCGCCGTGATCATCCCGCCCATCACCCCGGTGCCAATGGCAATCCGGCTGTTGGCCCCTGCCCCGGTCGAAATCGCCAGCGGCAATACCCCGAAAATGAAGGCAATCGAGGTCATCAGGATCGGTCGGAAGCGTAGCCGGCAGGCTTCCATGGTGGCCTCGATCAGTTCCATGCCCTGCTCCTGCAGTTCGCGCGCGAATTCGATGATCAGGATCGCATTCTTGGCCGACAGGCCGATGATGGCGATCAGGCCGACCTTGAAGTAGACGTCGTTAGGCAAATCGCGCAGCGTCACGGCCAACACGGCACCGAAAATGCCGAGCGGGACGACGAGCATGACGGCGAAGGGAATCGACCAGCTTTCATACAGCGCCGCCAGACACAGGAACACCACAATCAGCGAGACGGCGAACAGGAAGGGCGCCTGCGAACCGGACTGACGCTCCTCGAACGACGTACCCGACCACTCGAAACCGATGCCGGGCGGCAACTGGCCGGCCACGGCCTCCATCGCCGCCATCGCCTCGCCGGTCGAACGCCCCGGTGCGGCACCGCCGGCAATCTTCATCGAGGGCAGACCGTTATAGCGATCCAGCTTGGGTGAGCCGACGATCCATTTGGCATTGGCGATCTCGGCCAGCGGCATGATGTCGCCACGGCTATTGCGCACTGGCAGACGCAGGATGTCCTCCGGGGTACGCCGCACCTCGGCATCAGCCTGCATCTGCACGCGCAGGATGCGGCCCTGACGGACGAAGTCATTGATATAGGCCGTCCCCAGCGTGGCTTGCAGCGTGTCATTCAGGTCGGCGAGATTGACGCCCAGCGCGCTGGCCTTGAGCCGATCGATATCGAGCAGCACCTGCGGACCGGCCTCCTGGCCTTCGGGGCGAACCCCTGCCAGCGCGGGTTGCTGAGCCGCAAGCCCGAGGGCCATGTTGCGCGCCTCCAGAAGCTTTTCCCGGCCCAGACTGCCGCGATCCTGCAAACGAAAGTCGAAACCGCCGACGGCCGCCAGTTCGGGAATCGGCGGCACGTTAATGGCAAAAATCACGGCCTGCTTGATGCGGAAGAAGGCCATATTAGCCTGCTGCACCAGCGATTCGGCACCGCTCTCCTTGTTCGGCCGCTCATCCCAGCCCTTCAGGCGCACGAAGGTAATGGCGGCATTCTGGCCACGGCCAAAGAATGAGAAACCGGCCACGCCAATGACGTGCGCCACATCCTTTTGCGCCAGATAGTGCTGCTCGACCGTCGACAGCACTTCCAGGGTGCGCTCGCGCGTGGCGCCCGGCGGCAACTGGATGATGCTAAGGAAATAGCCCTGGTCCTCGCTCGGCAGGAAACTGCCCGGCAGCTTCATGAACAAGGCCCCGGTCGCTGCGAGGATCACGGCGTAGACCACCAGCCAGCGTCCCGGCTTGCCGAGCATGCGGCGCGTGGCGCCGGTGTAGCGTTTCACCGTCTTGGCAAAAAAGCGGTTCCACCAGCCAAAGAAACCGGTCGAGGGCAAGACATCATCCTGACCATGTTGATGCTTGAGGAAACTCGCGCACAGGGCCGGCGTCAGGGTCAGCGCCATCAGCGCCGAGAAGGCCATGGTCAGCACCAACGTGACGGCAAACTGGCGATAAATGGCGCCGGTCGAACCGCCGAAGAAGGCCATCGGCACGAACACCGCCGACAGCACCACGGTAATGGCGATGATCGCGCCAACGATCTGGCTCATCGCCTTGACGGTGGCGTCATACGGGCTCAGCCCCTCCTCGCTCATGATGCGCTCGACGTTCTCGACCACCACAATCGCATCATCCACGACAATGGCAATCGCCAGCACCATGGCGAACAATGTCAGCACGTTGATCGAGTAGCCTAGAATATTGAGACCGATCATCGCGCCAAACAGCGCGACCGGCACGACGATGGTCGGTATGAAGGTGGCGCGCACATTCTCAAGGAACAGATACATCACCAGCACGACGAGGATCAGTGCCTCGACCAGTGTCTTCACCACCTCGCGGATCGAAATATCGACGAAGGTCGAGGTGTCGTAAGGCACCATCCAGTCGATGCTCGACGGGAAGTATTTCGCCTGCTGTGCCATCGTTTCCTTGACCGCCCTGGCGGTATCCAGCGCATTCGCCCCCGGCGACATGCGCACCGCAATCGCCGCGGTCGGCTGGCCATCGACCCGCGCGGCAATCGAGTAGTCCTGTGCGCCAAGCTCGACACGCGCCACATCGCGCACCCGCACCGTCGCACCACGGCCATCGCTCTTGACGATGATGTTGCCGAATTCCTCGGGCGTATTCAAACGCCCCTGCGTGATGATCGTGGCCGCCACTTCCTGGCCCGGCACGGCCGGCACCTGCCCCAGTTCGCCGGTGGCAATCTGCACGTTCTGCGCGCGCACTGCCTTGGACACATCGGCCGGCGTCAGACCAAAAGCTTGCAAACGATCCGGCCTGAGCCACAACCGCATTGAATATTCGGTACCGAACAGGATCGCTTCCCCGACACCCGGTGTACGGCGAATGCGCTCCAGCACATTGGCCGCCGCATAGCTGCCGAGCGCCACGTTGTCGAGCGTCTTGTCCGGCGAAAAAATCGAGAGGAACAGCAGATAGTTGCGTGCGGCCTTGTTCACCGTCACCCCAAGACGCCGCACCTCTTCCGGCAGACGCGCCTCGGCGCGCTTGATGCGGTTCTGCGCTTCCACCGACGCGAGGTCGAGATTGGTGCCGGCCTCAAACGTCAGCGTGATGGTGCCGAGGTTCTGCTCCGAGGACGAATCCATGTAGAGCAGGCGATCAATGCCGTTCATCTCCTGCTCAATCAGCGAGACGGCGGTTTCCTCGACGACCTGCGCCGATGCGCCAGGGTAGTTGAGCGAGATCGCCAGCGCCGGTGGGGCCACGGCCGGGTAGCTCGCCACCGGCAACTGACGCAAACTCAGCAGACCACCCAGAATGATGATCAGCGCAATGACCCAGGCAAAAATGGGCCGATCGATAAAGAAGCGCGCGAACATGACTTACTTTCCGGCGGCAGGAACTGCGGGGGGCGCAGCCATCAAAGGCGCCCCCGGCGTCCATGGCACCGGCTTGACCACGCTGCCCGGCTTGGCCTTCTGCAGGCCATTCACAATCACCACATCATCCGGCTTCAGCCCCTCGCTGACGATGAAATCCGTCCCGGCCATGCCACCCGTCTTGATCGGACGCGGCACCACCTTGTTTTCGGCATCGACCGTCATCACCATTTGTCCTTGCGGCGTCCCCTGCACCGCACGTTGTGGCACACGGATGGCATTATCCAGTTGCGCCTGCGGGAAACGCACGCGGGCAAACGCACCGGGCAACAGCTCGCGGCGCGGATTGGGAAATTCGGCGCGCAACACCACCGAGCCGCTGTTGGGATCGACGGCCAGATCGGTAAATTGCAAGCGCCCCTTGTCGGGATACAGGCTGCCATCCTCAAACAGCAACTGCACCTCGACACTTTCCGACTTGGCCTGCTTGCCCGCCTTCACCGCCTGTTGCAAACGTTGCAGGTCAGCATAGCTCTGGGTGAATTCGACGCGAATCGGATCAAGCTGCTCGATGGTTGCCAGATGCGTCGCCTCGCCCCTGCCGACCAGCGCGCCCTCTGTCACCAGCGCACGGCCAATGCGGCCGGAAATCGGCGCTGGCGGGACGGCATTCTCCAGATCGAGCCGGGCCTTGGCCACCGCCGCCTCGGTCTGCTTGAGGCGGGCAGAAGCGCTATCGAGATTCTGCTTGCTCATGTAATTGATGCTGACCAGCTTGTCGGTGCGATCAAATGCCGCCTGTGCCGCAGCGCGTTCGGCTTCTGCCGCGACCAGCGCGGTGCGATAAGTCCGCGCATCAATGCGGAACAACGGCGTGCCGGCCTTGATATCGCTGCCTTCGGCAAACAGGCGCTGCTCGACCACGCCTTCGACGCGTGCCCGCACTTCGGCCTTGCGCACGGCTTGCAGACGACCCGGCAAGTCCTGCGTCAAGGTGGCGTTGCCAGCAGTAATTGTCATCACATCCACCTCGGCCGGCGGCGGTGCCGCACCGGGACCAGCCGCCGCCGCTGGTGCGGCTTTCTTGTCGCTTTCACCGCAAGCGGCCAGCAAAGTCAGCAGGATCAGAAGGGTGGGTGCTTTCATGGAAGACTCCGCGAGATATTTTGTGTGTCTGAGGCAAAGGCACGCAGGAAACAATCGACAATCTCGGCCGCCCGGGCCGGATCAAGATCCGCCTGGGCATCGCCGGAAAATAACAGATGACTGCGCTCGACGCCGACCAGCATTGACAACAACTGGCTGGTGGCAAATTCAGGGGCAAGCGGGCGCAACTCGCCACATTCCATCGCAGCCGCCAGCACACTCTGCAAGCGTGCGGCGGTGCGCTGCGGCCCGGTTTGATAAAAGGCGGCGCCAAGATCGGGGAAACGCGGCGTTTCCGCTACCAGCATGCGATAAAGGCCAATGCCATTCGGCGACAGCAATTTTTCGCGATAACGGATACCAAAGCGCACCAGGCGCTCGCGCAAACCTGCACCGGTATCGTCCAGGGCCACCATCAGTTCCTGCGTCGCCTGATGGATTACCGCAGCAAACAACTCGGCTTTGCTGGGAAAGTGGTTGTAGAGGGTCTGTTTCGCGACCCCGGCCTGGGCTGCGATGCGATCCACGCCGGCGCGATAACCCTCAGCGGCAAATACCCCGCAAGCGGCATTGAGCAAACGTGAGCGGCAATCGCTGGAGACTGCGGCATCGAAACAGGCAGGTGCGGACATAAACCACCAAGCTAGACTGGACAGTCCAGTCTACTCAACTCGGCATTCCAGGGCAAGTTCAGGCCGGATCGAAGAAATGCCCCTTGATGCGCACCGTTTTGCCGCGAAACAGGGCAATCAGCTTGCCGGTCTGGTTGTGCACCTCGACGTCATAGACACCGGCACGCCCGCCCTGATGGCGACGCTGGCTGGTAACGGTCAGCACATCGCCCAGATGCGCCGGGGCAATGAAGTCAATATCGCAACTGCCGCCGACGGTGCGGAAATTCTCCGAATTGCAGGCATATCCGAACCCCACATCGGCAATCGCAAATATGAAGCCGCCATGGCAGGTGCCATGTACATTCACCATATCCTGACGCACCGTCATGCGTACCGTGGCGGTCCCTGGCCCGACCGAAACAACCTCCACACCCAGGCCGCGGGCGGCATGGTCATCGGCCCACATCAGGGTGGCACACTTGTCAGCAATTTGCTGCGGGTTCATGATGGCTCCTTGCAAAAATGGGTACGCATTGTATGAGGTGTTCAATGTTCGATTATCGACGCGATCCTGCCGCCACCCAAATGTCGGCGTCCCACGGGGATTTCCTTCGGTCACTGGCAAGACGGCATGTTTTTCTGCTGCTGACGCTTTTCGCCCTGCGGACCTTCGCTGCCGAGCCGCCGCCGTTGCTGCTGGCCGAAAGCTGGCGCGGCGGGCTCGATGTCACACAGTATCTGGTCAGCGAAAAATACGATGGTGTACGTGCCTACTGGGACGGCCAGCGCTTATGGACCCGCGCCGGCCATCCGATCCAGGCGCCCGCCTGGTTCACCGCCGACTTGCCGCCGCACCCGCTTGATGGCGAACTCTGGCTCGGACGCGGCCGCTTCGAGGAAACCGCCGCCGCCATCCGCCGCGAGATGCCGCGCGAGGCGGAATGGCGGCAGATGCGCTATCAGGTATTTGAACTGCCCGACGCACCCGGCTCCTTCAGCGAACGCGCCGCGCGCATCCGGCAAATCGTGGCGGATGCGAACGTGCCCTGGCTGATCGCCGTGGAGCAATTTCGTCTGCCCGATGACAAGGCGCTGAAGCGTCGCCTGCGCGAGGTCATCAAGGCCGGCGGCGAAGGCCTGATGCTGCATCGCGCCGACGCGCCCTACCTCACCGGCCGCAGCGATGCGCTGCTCAAGCTGAAACTCTGGCACGACGCCGAAGCCGTGGTGATCGGCCACCTGCCGGGCAAGGGCCGCCATGCCGGCAGGCTCGGCGCCCTGCGAGTACGAGCGCCCGACGGCCGCGAATTCTCGCTCGGCACCGGCCTCAGCGACGCCCAGCGCCGCGACCCGCCGCCGCTGGGGGCGACGGTGACGTATCGCTACCGCGAACTGACGGCACAAGGAATGCCGCGCTTCGCCAGCTTCTGGCGGGTGCGGGTAGCGGAGTAAGTCTTACTGGCTATTGTCAATCTGAGCTTGGATAGCCGAAGTCCAATCCGGCTGGGTCCATTTCATCCTCCTTGGTTGCTGATCGGGATCCGATTTTTCAGCAAAACACGCCGCGAGGTATTGCCATAGTCCCATTACGGGACTAGACTTCACCCATGCGAATCATTGCCGTCAGCCAGTTGCGCGCCTTTTGGGAGAACAACCAAGACGCCGAGCAGCCGTTGAAATCGTGGGTGGATGAAGTAAAGAAAGCGACATGGCGCCAGCCTGCGGATATCAAGGATCAGTACCGCAGCGCCAGCGTCCTGAAGAACCGCCGTATCGTCTTCAACATCAAGGGCAATGACTATCGTCTGGTGGTCTCGGTGGCCTACCGCTTCCAGGCCGTGTATGTGAAGTTCGTCGGCACCCATGTCGAATACGATGGGATTGATGCCGAAACCGTTGAGATGGAGCACTGACATGGAAATTCGTCCGATTCACACCCAAGCCGACTACCAGTCCGCATTGCGCGAAGTGTCGGCGTATTTCGACAACGAACCGGAACCCGGCACGCCGGACGGGGATCGCTTCGAAGTGCTGCTAACCCTGGTTGAGGCGTATGAGGCCAAGCACTTCCCGATCGACTTGCCCGATCCGGTGGAGGCCATCAAGTTCCGCATGGAGCAAGGTGGCCTGACACCGAAGGATCTAGTGCCGGCCATCGGCCGCCTGAACCGGGTCTACGAAATCCTCGCCCGCAAGCGTCCGCTGACGCTCAACATGATCTGGCGGCTGCATGAGAAATTCGGCATTCCCGCCGAAAGCCTGATTCGTCCGAGCAAGTTGTCAGCAGCGGCTTGACCTAAAGAAGTCGCCTATCCGAGCGGCTTGTCCATTCTGAAACCTGCCGGACGGTCATTTCACACAATTCGGCCTGAGCGGAAGATCAACTCTTCGCAACTGAACGCGAACTACCGACCCTGAGCGGACCTTTGGCAGGATAACAGCCGACATTCAGCGGTCTCGATTCCGCACTTGCCTGCTTGTTTGGTCACGTCGGTCCATCATTTCCAGGAGGCTTCGTCGGTTCCTCTGCAGCTACCACATTCCCATCTTTATCAAATTTCCAAGGTGGATTAGTAACACCTGGCCAGCCATGCAGAAAAATAAAAAAAGCAATTAAAGAGGAAAGGATGAAAGCGATTCCGGTTAGCGTTGAGAATGAAAACGAGAAATAGCCCGTTGATATCAGAGAAAACAATGTCCCGAGCAACCTTAAGATGCTAATTGCGCCACCCGCCTTCGAAAAGGCATAAGTATCGGTTTTTGAGAATCCGGTTAGCATGAGGCCGAAAACCAAAAATGGCAGGGCTACAAAAGACCAAAAGACAGCCCATGATTCACTTGCTACAAGTCGTTCGTGAGTGGAATACGCAATCAATATTGCCATTTGCCAAGCGACTAGCCCGCCAAACGTAATCTCGGATAGATAGTTATGGAACCGATCCGTATCTTTCTTGCGGCCAGCCCTGAACTTCTCATACCAATTATCTGTTGGCTTTTCTTGCTGGCTTTCATCCATTCGAAGTGTCCTTGCGATATCGGTCTTGTCGCTTTTGATTGTACTAACGTCGCGCATGCGATTGCCATCTTCAAGAACGGCGGCTCTAAGCCAATGTGCTGAGAGGCTGTAATGGGCCGGTAGCCGCTATTTGAAATGTCGGCGCTGGCAGGACGGCTTCGGCCGAATAGAAGCCGTGTGTCAAAAAATCCGAATGGCAGCACCCAAGCTGCATGCTTGCCATTGGCCCTTCGGCATCCAACCCTACATTACACACAACGGACCGCTGGGTTTCCCTGCCGTGCAATCAGGTTTGTTCAGCGCTTCAGCTTCGCAAATGCTGCCGCCATGGCACCACCGGCCGCTTCGGGCTGGCGTTGCTGCTGGTGACGCTGGATGTCTCTTGGACTTGCCGTCCCGCCAGCGCCGACTTTTTCGGTTTTCTTGACCTCGTCGCTCAGGCGCATGGTCAGCGCGATGCGCTTGCGCGGCACATCCACCTCCAGCACTTTGACCTTCACCACGTCACCGGCCTTGACCACGCTGTGCGGGTCTTTGACGAAGGTGTTGGAGAGCGCCGAGATATGCACCAGACCATCCTGATGCACGCCGATATCGACGAAGGCGCCGAAGTTGGTGACGTTGGTGATGACGCCTTCGAGCTGCATGCCGGGTTCGAGGTCTTTCAAATCCTCGACGCCCTCACGGAAGGTGGCGGCCTTGAATTCGGGGCGCGGGTCGCGGCCGGGTTTTTCGAGTTCCTTGAGGATGTCCTGCACCGTCGGCAGGCCGAAGCGCTCATCGGTGTACTTCTCGGCTTTCAGCGATTTGACCACCCGGCTGTCGCCGATGATCTCCTTCACGCTTTTCTTGATGTCGGCGAGGATGCGTTCGACCACCGGGTAGGCTTCGGGGTGCACGGCCGATGCATCGAGCGGGTTTTCACTGCCATTCACGCGCAGAAAGCCGGCCGCCTGCTCGAAGGTCTTGTCGCCAAGGCGCGGCACTTTAAGCAGCGCAGCGCGCGAGGGAAAGGCACCGTTGCTGTCGCGATAGCTGACGATATTGGCGGCCAGCGTCGAGTTCAACCCCGAGATGCGCGCCAGCAGCGCCGCCGACGCAGTATTCACATCGACGCCGACCGAGTTCACGCAATCCTCGACCACGGCATCGAGGCTCTTCGCCAGTTTCGATTGATTGACATCGTGCTGGTATTGACCGACGCCGATGCTCTTCGGATCGATCTTCACCAGCTCGGCGAGCGGGTCTTGCAGACGACGGGCAATCGACACGGCACCGCGCAGGGAAACGTCCAGCGTGGGAAACTCACGCGCCGCCAGTTCCGACGCCGAATACACCGAGGCGCCGGCTTCGGAAACCACGATCTTGGTCAGCTTCAATTCCGGATAACGCTTCATCAGATCGCCGGCCAACTTGTCGGTCTCGCGACTGGCAGTACCGTTGCCAATGGCGATCAGGTCGGCATGATGCTTCTGCGCCAGCTGGCGCAGCGCGGCGATGCTTACCTCCCAGTCGCGGCGTGGTTCGTGCGGGTAGATGGTGTCGGTATCGAGCAGTTTGCCGGTGGCATCGACGACCGCCACTTTCACGCCGGTACGGATGCCGGGGTCAAGGCCGATCACCGTCTTCGGGCCGGCCGGCGCGGCCAGCAGCAGGTCGTGCAGGTTGCGCGCGAAGACGTGAATCGCCTCGACTTCGGCACGTTCACGCAATGCGCCCATCAGTTCCGTTTCGAGATGCAGCGAGAGCTTCACCAGCCAGGTCCAGCGGGCCGTTTCGTTGAGCCACTTGTCGGCGGGTCGGCCTTTGTCTTCGATGCCGACATGGCGCGCGACCATGCTGATGCACGGCGACGCGCCGGGTGGGTCGGCCAGCTCGGGATCGGTCTTCAGCGCCACGCGCAACACATCCTCGTTGCGGCCACGGAACATCGCCAGCGCACGGTGTGAAGGCACCTGCTTCAGCGGTTCGCTGAACTCGAACCAGTCGCGGAATTTCGCCCCGGCCTCTTCCTTGCCCGCGACTACGGTCGACACGATGATCGCGTGCTCGTTGAGGTAGTTGCGCAGCTTGGCCAATAGTCCCGCATCTTCGGCGAAACGCTCCATGAGAATCTGGCGCGCACCGTCGAGCGCGGCCTTGACGTCGGGCACATGCAGCTCAGGCGGCTCCTTGTCGGGATGAACGAACTTGGACGCTTCCTCTTCCGGGTTCAGCGTCGGGTCGTCATACAGTGCGTCGGCCAGCGGCTCCAGCCCCGCCTCGCGGGCGATCTGTGCCTTGGTGCGGCGCTTCTGCTTGTAGGGCAGATACAGATCTTCGAGGCGCTGCTTGGTTTCGGCGGCTTCGACGTCGGCACGCAGTTCCGGCGTCAGCTTGCCCTGCTCGTCAATGCTGGCGATGATCGCGGCACGCCGGTCTTCCAGTTCGCGCAGGTAGCCGAGACGCTCTTCGAGGTTTCGCAACTGCGTATCGTCGAGGTTGCCGGTCACCTCTTTGCGATAACGGGAGATGAAGGGTACGGTGGACCCGTCGTCAAGCAACTGGACGGCAGCCGCCACCTGATTGGGGTGAACGCCGAGTTCGGTGGCAATACGGGATTCGATGGAAGGCAGCATGAGTGGCAGGTGAAAAAGAAAGGCGCGCACACTACCCGAAGCGCCGGGCGGGCGCAATCGTGGTTTCAATGACAGCGGGTCAGAAATCGCCGCGTAATTCTTTCAGCAAGGTCTGGGCCGCCTTGAAATCGAACTGGCGAATCTGCGCCAGCAGTGCATCGCAGCGCGTCCCGAAGGCGGCACGCAAGCTGGGCGCATGCGTCTGGATCAGCGTTGCGGCGGTGAAATCGCCATCGACCAGACGCGCTTCGAGCTGATCGAGAATTTCCCGCAGAACCTCCGGCGAAGGCATCTCGCCCACCGGCTCGGCAAAAGTCGGCGCTGGCAGGACGGCTGCCAGCGCCATGAATTCATGGCGCAAGGCTTCCAGATCGGCACGGACAGTCATCTCCACGCCCGGGGCATGGTCGCGCAGCGCGTACTCCACCCGCCTGGCAATCTCTGCCAGCGCGTCGGCACCCAGCGTCGCCGCTGCGCCCTTCAGACTGTGTGCCTGGCGCACCGCATCGGTCAGCGCATCCTTCTCAATGTTTTCGATGATCAGGGTGGTGTCATCCACATGCCCGGCAATAAAACGCCGCAACAAATCGAGGTAGCGATCAGTCTTGCCGCGTACCACCGCCAGGCCACGCGAAACATTCAAACCGGGATAGCCGGTCAAACGATTCAGCAAGGCCTGATTGGTTGCCTCTGCCCCCAAGTCCTCCGGCGCCGGTACCGGCGGTGCGGGAATGGGCCGCTGGTCATCCGTGCTGGCGTCGGGCGACTTTTCCGGCAGCCACTTGAGCAAGGTGCCATACAGAGCATCCGGCTCAACCGGCTTGGGAATGAAATCGTTCATGCCTGCCCGCTCGCAGGCCTGTCGATCCTCATCGAAGGCATTCGCCGTCATCGCGAGAATCGCAATCTTGCCGCCGCCTGGCAGGTTACGAATGACCTGCGTCGCCTCCAGACCATCGAGCCGTGGCATTTGCACATCCATCAGAATGACGTCGTAGCGATGCTGCTTCACCTTGTCGAGCGCTTCCTGGCCGTCCATTGCGGTATCGACTGCCAACCCGACACCATGCAGGAGTTCAAGCGCCACCTCACGATTGATCGGATTGTCTTCGGCCAGCAACAAGCGGTAGGCGCCACTGCGGGAACGCAAGGCCTGCTCGGCGGCCGCCGTCTCCGGCGCTGTCTCCTGCGGCAAAATGCCGTGCCCCAGTTGCAGGCGCGCGGTGAACCAGAAGGTGCTGCCCTGGCCCGCCGTGCTTTCGGCACCGACTTCGCCGCCCATCAACTCGGCGATACGCCGGGTGATGACCAGACCCAGCCCGGTACCGCCATAGCGGCGTGTCGTCGACGTATCGACCTGTTCAAAGGCATGAAACAGGCGCGCCAGTTTTTCCGGCGGGACACCGATCCCTTCGTCACCGACCTCGAAACGCACCAGCAGCCCTGCCTCATCCTGGGCAAGCAGCCGTGCCGCCAACCGAATTGTGCCGCGCTTGCTGAACTTGACCGCATTGCCCGCCAGATTGAGCAGTGCCTGACGCAAGCGGGTGGCATCGCCGCGCAGCCAGGCCGGCACGCTGTCGTCATCCACCATGATCGTCAGCCCCTTGCTCTGGGCCTCGTCGGCGATCAGCGAGCGCACATGATCGAGCACCGAGGACAAGGCAAAGTCCCGCTGTTCCAGTTCGAGCTTGCCCGCCTCGATCTTCGAGATATCGAGAATGTCGTTGATCACCGAGAGCAGATGGCGCCCTGCCGCCTCGATCTTGTCAAGCCGTTCCTGCTGCTCGTGCGTCGCTCCGCTGCGCATCAGATGCGACAGCCCGAGGATCGCGTTCATCGGTGTACGAATCTCGTGCGACATATTGGCGAGAAACATGCTCTTGGCGTGGTTGGCCGCTTCGGCCGCATCGCGCGCCCGGGCCAATTCGTGCGTGCGCTTCACCACCAGGCCCTCAAGATCTTCCCGATAGCTGGCCAGTTCCCGATCACTGCGCTTGCGCTCGGTGATGTCGCGATTGGTCGCCCGGCGACCGAGATGCGTACCGTCCTCGCGCCGTACCGTATGGCAGATATGCTCGATCCAGCGTTCCTCGCCACTGCGGGTAAGAATGCGGAACTCCAGGCAAGTGCTGTCGGTAACGGTCAGCACATCGATATCCGTGAAATGCCTGGTGACTTGCGCGCGATCGTCGGGATGAATGATGCGCCCCATCAACGCTGGGTCGGCAATAAATTCTTCGGCCTTGTAGCCGGCAATCCGTTCACAGGCGGGCGACACATAGCGATAGGTACCCTCGGGGCCGACCCAGACTTCCCAGTCGTAGGTGAAGTCGGCGAAGGTGCGATATTTCTCTTCGGCCTCGCGCAGCGCCTCCTGATCACGATGACGCAGAATATTTTTTACTTCATTGTTGAGGATCAGCGCGGTATGGGAGAAAAACAGCGGCAGATAGCTGCGAAGCGACGAGCCGATGATATGCACGTTTTCAAGCTTGATGACGCCCACCAACTCATCGCCGGCCAGCAAGGGGAAAGCCCAGGTCCAGGCGCCCGGAATTACGCCATCGCGGAGCAATGCCTCCTCGGAATCAATCGCCACCTCGACAAATTTGCGCGTCTCGACAGCCTGCCGGGCAAGCGGATCATCCACCTCGGTCACCACCCGCTCGGGTGAGAGAAACTCCTTGTAACGAACCTGATCCCCCACCCAGTACCAGAGCCGGATATTCGTTCCACCGATGGTCTCGACAATGCTGTGGAGCATGCCAGCGATCATCGATTCCAGACCGGGGAGCGGGTTGAGCTGCTCGGTCAGGGTGACAATCAGCTGCAGATAAGACTTCTCCTCCGCCAGGCGCTTGTTGCGCTTGCGCAGGGAGGCCAGTTCGTCCGTCAGGGAGGTCAGATCGGCAGGGTCGTTCAACTTAATCAGCTTTCTGTTGCTCGCGCTCGGCAATCGACTCGGCCAGTACGGTTTCCAGATGCGACAAGTCGACATCCAGCCATTCCAGCGGCAAATCAACAAAGCGCGCAGCCGCCTCGGCCGCCGCCGTGAAATCCGTGGTGCACGGGGTGCGGATGGCGATCATTTTCTTGTGACTGCCGTGAAAAATCTCGCGCACCACGGCAAGGTTGCTGCCAAAGCATTCGGTAATCATCGGCTCCCAGGTCAGCGCCCAGTCCTCCAGGAGAAAATAGGCGCCCAGGCTGAGTTCCTCCATGAATTTCTCGTAACCGGTCAGCATGACGATGCAGTTCTGCCCGTGCGTGCGGCAAGTGTGATGCTTTTCGAGCAACTGATCCATGCGCGGGTGGCAGGCGCCGTAGAAAACAATGGTGCGCTTGCCCGCCGCTTCCTCATGCTTCAAGCCAGTGTCGAGTTCCTTGTGCAACTGGTCGAAATAGTTATGCAGGGCCGAGTGCAGCCAGTGCGTCTCAATCTGCCAGCCGTTCTTCTGGATGAGATAGTCGACTTCCTTGTGGAGGATGCCGCAACCAACCAGGGAAATGGGCGCAGTCATGATAAGGCTCCATATTCAAACGCCGCATCGAGCATCGCCTTGATGTTGGCTTCGGGAATCGCCATCGGCATCACGCCGGTACCGAACAGGAAGTGTCCGCCGGGCTTGCCAATCTCGATCAAACGCTTGACCTCGGCACGCGCCTCTTCCGGCGTCCAGTGGATCAGTTTGATATCGTCGATCACGCCGCAGGTTAGGTAGGCAGCGCCGTCCTGCGAGCGCCGACTTTCGATGATACGCTTCGCTTCGGCCAGATCGGCGAGCGGACTGATGTAGTGGACTGCAATATCCAACTCATCCATCACGGCGGGAATGACTTCATTGAACGGCGCCATGCCGCAGTAGTAGACGATGTTGTTGATGCCCCCCGGCGCGAGATCGCGCTTCATCCAGGGCATCGAGAAGGACTCGAAGCGTTTCCTGCCGACAAAATAATGCGTGCCGAAGGGGGTCGAATAGACCAGCACATTCGCCCCCGCCGCACGGTAGGCCGCCACTTCCTGCTGGAAGAACTGCGAACACAGATCGAGCAGATGATCACGCAGATCGGCCGGGCCGGTCATTAACAATTCCATCCACTTGTCCATGCCCATCAGCAGGGCCGGCATGGTCGTCGACGCCGTGAGATAGGCGCAGACAGGATGCGTCGCCCCCACTTCTTCACGCAAAATCTTCAGGCAGCTTGCCGTTTCTGCCCAGGCCGGGTGGGTCGTAATGTCAGCCGGCACCTGCAGCTTGGCAATGTCGTCCCAGGACTTGATGACGAAATCGCCGACATTCGGCGAACCATCCTCCGCATAAAGGATGTTGTCACAGCCGAAAAACTCCGCTTCCTTGCCAACGTAGAACAGGCTCCAGACATTGTCGTAGCCGAAGCGCTTATTCATCTTCAACTGGCCTGCCGCGACATGCTCGCCCTTGCGGTAATACTCGCGCTGGGTCATCCCCAGTTCGCGCGCGCCCTGATCGAGCAGGTTGCAGAAGATCGGGATGCGTGGTGCGGGTGTGCCGTTGGTGGCGGCGGCCAGAATTTCCAGTGGTGTCACGATGTTTTCCCCGCCCGAATCAGGTCGACGATCATCTTGCCTGCTGCGATGCCGTCGGCCGCCCAGCCGTCGGCACCGACGGTCTTGTACAACTCGTTGTCGAAGCGATAGGGCGCCCCGCCGACGACGATCCTGATCTGATGCTCCAGGCCCTGTTCCTTGAGCAAAGCCCGTACCTTGCGGGCGCCGTTTTCGCCGGTGGCGGTATGCACCATCATCGCCGAAATGGCGATCACATCAGCGCCGTAATGCACGGCCTCAGTGACGAATTTTTCAGCCGGCACATTCACGCCCAGATCGACCACCTCGACCATCAGCGCCTTGAGACAGCCCATCACAATCCGCTTGCCGAGCGAATGCAGATCGCCCGCCGCCGTGCCGATCACCACGCGGCCAATGATTTCCGGCGGATGCACAAACTTCGTCAGCATTTTCTCGGTGACTTCGGCGGCAATCTGGGCCGTCATGAAGTGCTGGGCAAGATTGGCGTCGGGGTCGCGCGTAATGTCGGACATCATCACCTCGACGGCCGGAATCACCACTTTGAAAACCACGTCCTCCGCACTGAGTCCATTCGCCAGCGCGTTATTCACTACCTCGAAAGCCGCATCCTTGTCGGTCTCAAAAACAGCTTCGTTGTAGTCCCTGATGATGCGGTCCAGCATGGCACATTCCTACACTTTCCTGTTGATGTCGATCGGCCGCAAACGCAGATGATCTATATATCGATCATCATAGTCCGAAACCTGCGCAAGGTTGATCGCCGCCACGCGCTCCCCCAGCGCGGCAAAAACCGCAGCCCCCGCCGGCTGCAGCAGGCCAATCTCGGCCCCGGCCAGACTGGCATCGGCAAATAACTCGATGCACGCCGGATTGAGCGGCGGCAGCAATCCGACTGCCTGGGCATTGGCAACATCAAGCCGATGACCAAACGCACCACAAACGCACAGGCGCGTAATGTCCGTCCAGCCCAGACCGGCACGTTCCAGCAACGCAACCATCGCCGCCGCCGTCGCTGCCTTGGCACGTTGGAAGGTATCGATATCCTGGCTGAACAAGGCAGTGCACAAATTGGCTGGATCGAGCAGAAAGCCATCCGGTCCCGGCGAAACGGCAAAGCGCCCCGAGGGTTTGAGCTGTCCCGTCGCCAGCAGCACGGCCACGGCATCGACCAGACCGGAACCGCAAAAGCCGCGTGCGGGCGTACCGGCCACCGTCTCGAATGAAATGTCGGCGCTGACAGGACGGCACACCCGATAAATCGCACCTGTCTCCGCCGCCATACCATTGCGCAGACCCACCCCCTCGAAAGCCGGCCCGCCCGGCACCGCCGTGACATGCAGGCGCGTGCCATCCCACAGTGCAATCTCGGTATTGGTGCCGACATCGAGCAGCAACGCCCCCGCCGGCCCGTCGGTCAATCGCGTGGCCAGCAGATCGGCCAGCAGGTCAGAACCGATGAAACCAGCGACTGAATCGACCAGATGGATCGTCGCATGCGGCATGAACCACTGTGCCTGGAAAGCGGTCCGGTCGGTCGGCTGGCAATCGATGCGGCCGGCCCAATGGTCGGGATCGAGCAAGGCCGCCCCGCCATGCCCGGAGAGCAACGCCAGCATCGCGGTGTTGCCGACGATGATGACTTCGCCGATCTCTTTGAGCATCGGCGTCACCTCGCCGACATCGCGCTTGAGAATATCGCGCACCGCCTGCACGATGGCCGTGCGTGCCAGTTTCGCCAGCTCGGCCGCCCGCGCCGGATTGCCGTGCGCCGCTGACAGGCGATTGAGCACATCTGCACCAAAGCCCCCCTGCGGATTCGGCCCACGGCGCGTGGCCATCCGTTGCCCGGTTTTGCGGTTCCACAGCGCGAGACGAATATGCGTAGTACCCAGATCCACCGCCACACCATAAACATGCTGGGGCAATTCAGGCAGTGCGCCGGGCGAGGGAATCAACTCCTCGGGCGGGATGCTGCGCCACTGTGACGGCGGCGCGGGATCGTCGATGCGCACCAGCGCATCACCCTGCAAGCGCATCTGGCAAGCCAGCCGTACCCCGCACGCGCGCTCGGCGGGCTGTAGTTTCATGTATTCCGCCGTCGTCGGCGGCGTGACGGCCCCGCCGATCAGGGTCACACCACAGGCGCCACAGCCCCCGCTGCCCCCGCAGGCGGCGCGCACTCGTAGCTCGGTCAGATCAAGGGCATCGCGCACCGAAGTGCCAGCGGGCACACGGAATGTCTGCTCGCCAGCAGGCGTTACGACCGTCAGATGGACCTGGGCAATCCCCATGTCAGCCGTCACCCCTCGGGCGTCAGAAGATTGGCTCGACCTTTTCGACATTAGCACGCGTCACTGCGGTCGAATCGATGATGACTTCCTTCCTGTCAAGTTTCCTGCCGCGAATCAGCCTGACCGCTGCCTCGGCGCCTTCCTTGCCGAAGGTGGGATAGGTGAAACTGGCGTACAGATCACCCACCCGAATCGCCTCGCGCGCCTCGGTGATGTAATCAATGCCGGTAATCGGAATTTTCCGGGGATCGCGCCCGGCCTTCTTGAGTGCCATCAGCGCCCCCATGGCCATGCTGTCAGACTGTGCATAGATCGCGTCGAAGGCAAGTTTCTCAGTCAGCGCATCCTCGACGCGCTGGATCGCCATGCCACGTAAATAGTCGGCCGGCTTGGTCGCGACAATCTTTAGACCCGGATGCTTCTTCAGCTCTTCCTCGAAGCCCTGCGTGCGCTCAATGGCCGAACTCGCCGTCGGCACACCCTGCAAAACCAATATCCGGCCATGACCATTCAGACGCTTGGCCAGATACTGTGCTGCCTGACGGGCAATCCGCCGGTTATCCGCCGAAATATATTGGGCAAATTCATCGCCCTGAACGCGCCGTGACAACAGGATCACGGGAATGCCCTTGCGTTGAACACGCGCAATCGGTTCACGCATCAACTCAGCATCGCGCGGGCTGGTAATCAGGATATCCACGCCTTTGGCGGCAAAATTCTCGATATCCTGCACCTGACGTGCCGTGTCGCCATTCGCATCACTGAAAACGAACTCGACGAAAGGATACTTGGCCAGCGTGTTCTTCAAGTCACGCACCTGGGCTGCACGCCAGTCATTGGCCATGGTGTCCTGCGCAAAGGCCACAACATACTTCGACTTGGCTGGCGGGGTGTCGCTGGCCAAAACCAACGGACTGACCAGGCAACTGAGGCAGATCAACACCGCTCTGAGCCACTTCGACATCATTCTCATGCAATCCCCCTATAGTTTGTGTGATTATAGCTTTGGCTAGAGATCGCCCGCCATGGCGCCGCCGGCTGGAAATATTCGGATTCACCCTGTTTTCAGGCGATGCCAGCCACTAGAATCCGCCAATAAGCATCGCCTTATCGGCATCACCATGACTCCCCGCCCTCCCGATCCTGTTGACGCGTCTGACGCTTCCCGCGTTCATGGCAGTGGCCGTTCCCTGCCCTGGTTGCTGGCGATTTTCGTCATCAGCATGGGGCTGGTGCTCGGCCTGCGCGGTTTCTTTGCCGACCTCAACGACGAATTGCAACGCCGCAGCGCCAACGAACGCGCCCGCCTGTTCATCGGCGAGGAAATCGTCCAGGGCATCCAGGCCATCGAGAGCGATCTCTATCAAGTGGCGATCACCCACAATGCCGCCGGCTACCAGCGCATCCTGCGCCACATCGACGCGAAGCTGGCCAAGATTCACCACGATTTGAGCGTCCTCCAGAAAGGGGGCACGGCACGGCGTTCCTTACGGCTCAACATCACCGAATTGCAGGAAATCGCCCAGGAAGTCATTTTCCGTCCCCGCGCCGAAGACCAACAACTGGTCATGGAACAGATCGAGGTGGGCAGCAAGCTGGATCAGGTCAAAACAATGATCGGCGAACTGGAGGAGTTGCTGAAGCAGCGCTGGGCAGCGCTTGAAAATGATGACACGCGTCAGTTCTATCGCATCGAGTCGGAAATTTCCCTGCGCCTGAAGCGCGCCCCCCCCTACTTTGAACGCCTCAACGAAAATGCCAATCGCCTGTTTGTCGAAGGCGAAAAGCGGCTGGACGATCTGGAAGCCGAAGTGCATAAAAAACGCGAGCAGCTGGGCCTGATGGAAACCGTGCTGATCGCCCTGGTGCTGTTCCTGGCCGCCGCCATCGGCTTCCAGTTCCTGCGTCGCCTGAAGTTTGCACTGGATGAAGCACAACGCTTCGGCAAGGAGGTCGCCCACCAGAAAACCCAGGTCGCCACCATCCTCGATACGCTCAGCGATGGCGTCTATGCCACCGACCTGGAGGGACGCATCACCTTCCTCAACACCGCTGCCGAACACATGTTCGGCTGGCAAGCCGCCGAACTGCTCGGTCGCCCGGCGCACGAGGCCGTCCACCACCACCGTCCCGATGGCAGCACCTACCCGGCCAGCGAATGCCCGCTTCTCGCGGTGCAAAAACAAGGCAAGGCGCGCGATGGCGAAGAGTGGTTCGTCCAGCGTGACGGCCAGTGCTTCCCGGTGTCCTACCGCTCCAATCCGCTCTATCAGGAAGGCGAAATCATCGGTGCGCTGGTGTCCTTCCAGAACATCAGTGCCCGCCGCGCGGCCGAAGCACGCATCCGCCTGCTCGAAATGGCCATCGAGGAAAGCGACCAGGGCATTCTCATCACCGCCGCCGATGCCACGGCAGACGGTGGCACGATCCAGTACGTCAATTCCGGCTTCACCCGCATAACAGGGTACACAGCAAGTGAGGTGGTCGGCCGGCGCACCGCCCTGTTGCGCGGCCCGGCGACGGATGCACAGCGGGTCAGTCAACTCGTCCGCGCCCTGCAGGCCGGCCAGCGCTTCAAGGGGGAAATTGATTACCAGCGCAAGGATGGCACCCTGCTCGTCGCCGAAATCGACTATTCGCCGGTCCATGATGGCGAGGGCCGCCTCACCCACTTCATTGCCCTGCTCTCCGATATCGGCATGCGCCGCGCCGCCGAACAGGCCTTGCGCGCCGCCCATGACCAGGCCCTTGCCCACGCCCGCCTGAAGTCGGAATTCCTCGCCAACATGAGTCACGAAATCCGCACACCAATGAACGGCGTAATCGGCATGACCGACCTGCTGCTCGACACGCCCCTCAACGCCGAGCAACGCGACTTTGCTCAGCTGGTGCGCGATTCGGCCAAGTCCTTGCTGACGATCATCAACGACATCCTCGACTTCTCGAAGATCGAAGCCGGCAAGCTCGATATCGAGGCCGTCGACTTTTCCTTGTCCCGCGTCGTCGACGGGGTGATCAGCCTGCTCGCTCCGAAGGCGCAAGAGAAACAGTTGTCACTGACCAGCCAGATCGATCCCGCTTTGGCCATTCCCTTGCGCGGCGACTCGACCCGCCTGCGGCAGATTCTGCTGAATCTGGTCGGCAATGCCATCAAATTCACCGGCCAGGGCAGCGTCGCCGTACGCGTCATGCTGGCGCAGAAAAACAGCAGTGTGGAAACCCGCCACGTGCGCTTTGAGGTTCAGGATTCGGGCATTGGCATCTCGCCCGCCGGTCAGTCGCGTTTGTTCCAGTCCTTCTCCCAGGCCGACAGCTCGACCACGCGCAAGTTCGGCGGCACAGGGCTGGGGCTGGCGATCAGCAAGCAACTCGTCACCTTGATGCGAGGCGAGATCGGCGTCATCAGCGAAGAAGGGCACGGCGCGACCTTCTGGTTCGAACTGCCACTGGAAATCGGCGCAGCAGCCGTGCCGGACGACACGGCCGCACCGCCCGCTGGCGAGATAACAGACATCGCCGCGACCGAAAGCGGCGAACGCGACTCAGCCTCCCGCAGCGGCAAACTGCGTGAAGCGCTCACCCAAGGCCGGCTGGTGCTGCTGGTTGAAGACAATCTGACCAACCAGAAGCTGACGCAACGCCTGCTGCAACGGCTTGGCTACGAAACACACATCGTCGCAGACGGCCAACAAGCCGTCGCAGCCTTCGATACGCTGCCCTTCGCCGCCATCCTGATGGATTGCCAGATGCCGGTCATGGATGGCTTCGAAGCCACCACGCTGATCCGCAAGGCAGAAGCCGTCGAGGGCCGCCCGCGCATGCCGATCATCGCCATGACGGCAAACGCCATGCAGGGCGACCGCGAACGCTGTCTCGCCATCGGCATGGACGATTATCTGAGCAAACCCATCAAGCCCGAGCAACTGCGCGATATCCTGGCACGGTGGACGCACCCTGCCGAGTCTCCGGTCAACTTCAACCCACTGATTCATGCCGAAGGACCCATGACATCATGACCCGCCCAGCGCCGCTGTATAGCGAAAAACTGGCTCGCCTCTCCAATAGCGGAGAAGACGAAGAACCCATCAACCTGCTGCTGGTCGAAGACAGCCGCACGGTGCGCGCCCAACTGCGCCAATACCTAGCGCTGCTCGACAACGTGACCCTGTTCGAGGCCGGCACGCTGGCCGAGGCGCGGACGATTCTCGATCAGCACGCCAGTGAAATGTTTTGCGCCATCCTCGACCTGACCCTGCCCGATGCCAGCGGCCTCGACACGGTGGAAGCAGTACGCACCTATGGCGTGCCGATCATCGTGCTGACCGGCTCGGTCGACGAAAATCTGCGTCAGGCCGTGCTCGACCTGCGCGTCATCGACTACATGTTCAAGAATGGCGCCGCCGCCATCGAAGATGTCGCCTATCTGATCGGGCGCCTGCGCCAGAACCAACGCATGCAGGTGATGATCGTCGACGATTCGACCACCTTCCGCCAGCACGTCGCCGGCCTGCTCGCCCAATATCGCTTTCCGATCCTCACCGCCCAGAATGGCCGCGAAGCCCTCGCGCTGCTCGAACAGCATCCCGAGGTCAGCCTGATCCTGACGGACTACCACATGCCCGAAATGAACGGCCTTGAACTGATCCGCCGCATCCGCCGCCAGTACCGGCGCGAGGATCTCTCCATCATCGCCCTTTCGGCCACCCATCACCCCGAGATCTCGCCGGCCATGCTCAAGGCCGGCGCTAATGACTACCTCACCAAGCACTTCACGACCGAAGAGTTCTACTGCCGCGTCGTACAGAACACCAACATGGTGCGTTACGTGCGCGAACTGCGCGACCTCGTCAATCGTGACTACCTCACGCGCCTGCACAATCGCCGCTATCTGTTCGAACAGGCGGAGACTCTCCACGCCGCAGCGCGTGCCGGCAAACACGTACTGGTCGTGGCCATGATCGATGCCGACCACTTCAAGCGCATCAACGACAAACTGGGCCACGCCGCCGGCGACGCCGCGCTCAAACACATCGCCCAGGTGATGCGCTGGCACTTCGCCCAATCCACCATCGTGGCCCGTTACGGCGGCGAGGAATTTGTCTGCGTGATGCCCATGCCCACCACAGAAAGTGCGCAACCCTACTTCGAGATGCTGCGCGCCGAAATCGAAGAAAACCCCGTCCCATGGGATGACAGCACCATTCCCCTGACGGTCAGCATCGGCTTGACCACCACGCTGGGCGATTCATTCGCCGACATGGTGGAACTGGCGGATCAGGCGCTCTATCGCGCCAAGGCAGCCGGGCGCAACCGGGTGATGAGCTAGTCACGGGGATGTCGCATGGGCCTCAAAAATCAACAGTTTTCGCAACCTGGTTTCTATAACTTTCGTCGTTCCACTTATTAGCAAGTAATGATATGATTTGCGCTATCCGGGATCGACTTTCCGGCAAAAAACAATAAACCTGTAAAGGGCAACTTCGGTCGAAAGGCTGGAGGCGCAAAGGTCCAATCTAAGAGCCAGTGGCTCATGATCGTGGATTTGCCAGGGTGTATCACCATGCTTCTTGGTCATCTCACCTCATGGCGCCAAATCATCCGACTTCACTAAAACCAGAACAAATCTGGATTGTCGTCATCACGGCCATTGTGGTGCTGCTCGTGGCAGGCACACTGATCCTGATGCAGGCAAAATCCCGTGCAGCCGAGGCGCGCAGCGCGGCAGTCGAAGTGGCCACACGCACCGCACGGCAGATTGAGCGAGACCTCACCCAGAACCTCGCCGCCACGTACGCCCTTGCTGCGCTGGTACGGCAAGGCCAGGGCAAGGTGCGGGATTTCGATGCCATTGCCCAGGAGTTTCTGACCCTGCACCCCGGCGTTTCTGCACTGCAACTGGCACCGGGCGGAGTGATCGGTCAGTCCATCCCGCTGGCTGGTAACGAAAAAGCCATCGGTCACAACCTGCTCACCGACGGGAAGCGCAATAAAGAGGCCCTGCTGGCAATGCAGACGGGGAAACTGACACTTGCCGGCCCCTTTGAGCTGATTCAGGGCGGCGAAGCGGTGATTGGCCGCCTTCCCGTCTATCTCGGCAAGGATATGGATGAATTCTGGGGCTTCACCATCGCACTGATTCGCATGGCTGACTTTCTGTCCACCACGGAAATTGAGGATCTCAACGAACATGGCTATGCCTACCAGTTGTGGCGCACTCACCCGGATACGGGATTGCCACAGGTATTTGCGCACTCCGCCGCAGAACTGACCGAAAACCCGATCAGCGCGGCCTTCGACGTACCGAATGGCCGCTGGCACTTGAGCCTCAGTCCAACAGCCGGCTGGACCCAGAGGCAGCCACTCCAGATTTTCCTTGCCTTGTTGCTGTCCAGCGCGGCTGCCTGGGGCGCATACCGTTATTTTTCCCAACTCAGGCGCGCAGAGCTGGCGCTGATCGCGGCAAAAGATTATGCCGAGGCACTCATTGCAACCGCCAACGTGATGGTGGTCGAACTCGATCCGGCAGGCAATCTCCAACGCATCAATCCTGCGGCAGAAGCCATCACGGGCTACACGCTTGACGAAATCCGGGGCAAAAACTGGTTCGAAACGATTGCACCGAGACAGCGCTACCCCGAGGTATGGGCAGAGTTCGAAGCCATCATCGCCCGCGACGGCAGGATTGGCGAATTCGAAAATCCGATTCAGACCAAGTCCGGCGAAGAAAAACACATTTCCTGGCGCAACAGCCAGATCGTTGAGCAAGGTGAGATCGTCGGCACACTCAGTTTCGGCCTGGATATCACCGAACAAAAGGCGACGCATGACCGCCTCAAGCAAAGCGAAACCTCGCTGATCGAGGCTCAGCGCTTGGCGCATATCGGTAACTGGCGATACGACCTCGATACCCGCAACCTGTTCTGGTCCGAGGAGATATTCAGCATCCTGGAATTCGATCCGACCCAGGCCATTCCCTGCAGCCACGCATTCCTGGCGCGCGTCCACCCGAATGAGCAACAGCACGTCAAGGCGGCCTACCAGCAATTCCGCCAAAGTTATCAGGCTTACGAGTTGACCACGCAACTCATCATGCCGGATGGCATCAGCAAATATGTCAGCCAGTGCACCCGGGCGGTGCTGGATGCCCGGGGCAAACCGATCCGCTTCGTCGGTACCCTGCAGGACGTCACGCTACAAACCCTGCAGGACATGGCCTTCAAGGAAAGCGAAGAACGCTTCCGCACCATCGCCGACTACACTTATGACTGGGAGTACTGGCAGGGCAACCAGCAGGAGATGCTCTATATCAGCCCGTCCTGCAAACGCATCACCGGCTACAGCGCCACCGAGTTCATCTCACATCCAGAACTGCAGTTCGACATCATCCACCCGGAAGACCGCGAGACTTTCAGAACGCACAAGCACGAGACCTGGGACAAGCCGCACGGCGAACTGACCTTCCGCATCCTCACCAAGGATAGCCAGGTGCGCTGGATTGCACACGGCTGCACTGCCGTCTTCAGCCACGATGGCAAACCACTCGGCCGCCGTGGCAGTAACCGGGACATTACCGATCTCAAGGAAGCCGAGCAACGGGCTTACCAGTTGGCCTATTTCGACAGCCTGACCAACCTGCCCAATCGCCGCATGCTGCTCGACCGGCTGCACCACGGACTGGCCCAGGCCAAACGTTTCGAACGCGCCCTGGCGATCATGTTCCTCGACCTCGACCGCTTCAAGCTGGTCAATGACACACTCGGCCACGATACCGGCGACAAGCTGCTCGTCGAAGTCGCCCACCGACTGGCGGGCTGCATCCGCACCGGCGACACGGTCGCACGCACGGGGGGCGATGAGTTCATCATCGTCCTGTCGGAAATTTCTCAACCGGCCGATGCCGCCACCGTGGCCGACAAAATTCTCAGCGCCTTCACACAACCGATTGAACTCGCCGGGCAACGTATCGATACCTCAACCAGCATCGGTATCGCGGTTTACCCGGTGAATGGCGGCGACGATGCCGAAGCCCTCATGAAAAAGGCCGACATCGCCATGTATGCAGCGAAAAATGCCGGGCGCAACCAGTACAGCGTTTTCACGGACTGAGGCGCTCAGTAGTGCGGTGGCAATTCGTCGAACAGGCTGCGCGGTTCGGTCGGCATGCTCTGCAACTGATCGCGCAACTCGCGAATATCACGCATCAGACGCTCGATCTGTTCCTGCTGGCGAAACACGGTGTTGTTGAGCGTGTCGAGCATGTCCTCGGCAAAGGCCAGCTTGACTTCAAGCTCGGTGACGCGATCCGCGCTCATTCTTCTTCAGCCTCCGCCTCGGCCGCCATGGGTACGATAGGTATCGAAGTCGCCAACATCGTGGCCCGCGTCTCGGGGGTTTCGAGACTGACACGGCCGAGCGCACCACTGCGATAGTCAGTCAGCAGCATCATTGCGGCCTTTTCCAGATCAAGTTCCCCGCCCTTGCCCTTGATCAGGCAGCCGCGTTTGCGTGCCACCGTCTCGACCACGTCGACGGCATCCACGGCAGACGGATCGAGTTTGTAACGCGCCGCCAGCAGCGCCGGATAGCGTGCCAGCAGAATGCCCGCCAGAAAGGTGGCAACCTCCTCATCAATCACCGCATTACGGCCAATGGCATGGCTGGCGGCAAGCATGAAGCCGTCACTGTCATGCGCGATCTTCGGCCACATCAGGCCGGGGGTATCAATGATGGTCAGGCGCGGCGACAGGTCAAAGCTCTGTTGCGACTTGGTCACCGCCGGCTCGTCACCCACAGCCGCGATGCGCCGCTTGAGCAGTGCGTTCATCAGCGTCGACTTGCCGACGTTGGGGATACCCATGATCATCATGCGCAGGGGCTTGGTGTTGTCGTCGGCGTTGTCGTTGCGGTGCGGCGCCAGTTGCTGGCACAGCGATGGCACGCGTGCCGCATCGCCTGGCTTCTTGCAGGAAATCGCCACCGCCTTCACGCCTGGCTGCTTGGCGTAGTAGTCGAGCCAGGCTTGCGTCACCACCGGATCGGCAAGATCGGCCTTGTTCAGCAGCTTGAGGCAGGGACGCTGGCGGAACTCGCGCAACTCGCGAATCATCGGATTGCTGCTCGCTTCGGGCAGGCGGGCATCGAGCACTTCGATGACGACATCGGTACGTGCCATGGTCTCGGCGGCCTTTTTGCGCGCTGAGGTCATGTGACCGGGGAACCACTGGATGGGCATGGAGGATAAGGAAAGAGGAAAGTTCATAATTATCCCCCATGCTCCCACTCCTCTACCAGGACGACCATCTCGTTGCCATCGACAAGCCGCCGGGGCTGCTCGTTCATCGCAGCGATATCGACCGCCACGAGACGCGTTTTGCCGTACAACTCCTGCGCGATCAACTGGGGCGGCGCGTTTACCCGGCCCACCGGCTCGACAAAGGCACTTCGGGCGTATTGCTGTTTGCCTTCGAACCCGCCATCGTCAAGGCCCTCGCCCTGCAGTTCGAAACCGGCGCCGTCGAGAAAACTTATCTCGCCGTGGTGCGCGGCTGGCCACCCGAGGTCGGCACGATCGACCACCCGCTGGCGCGCAAATACGATGACTATGGCCGTCACCTCCCCAGCGCCGAAGCCCAGCCGGCCGTGACGTATTACCGGCGGCTGGCCACGGTCGAACTGCCGGTTGCAGTGGATCGCTACCCAACCAGCCGCTATGCGCTGATGGAACTCAAGCCACAGACCGGGCGCCAGCACCAGTTGCGCCGCCACCTGAAGCACCTCGGCCACCCGATCATTGGCGATGCCACCCACGGCAAGGGCATTCACAACCGCTATTTCCAACAGGCGTTCGGTTGCCACCGGCTATTGCTGGCCTGCATCCATCTGGGCTTCCAACACCCCGTCAGCGGCGAAAAAGTCGGCGCTGAGACGACGGCAGGCGATCAGTTTGACACGTTGCTGGCCCATTTCGGCTGGACGGCCGACGGCCCATAAATAGGCACATAAAGTTCTATGCCTGCATAATCAAAAGCTATAATGATCACTGAGGGATGCAGGGACTCACACACATAGGGGGCGCGCCACGCAATGCCCGCCGAATAAGGGACGATGGAATCGGATCATGGAAAAGAAGAACATGACACTGGG
The DNA here is from genome assembly GCA_030824115.1 of Rhodocyclaceae bacterium. Taxonomy (GTDB): domain Bacteria; phylum Pseudomonadota; class Gammaproteobacteria; order Burkholderiales; family Rhodocyclaceae; genus Sulfuricystis. Next base: position 40,661 of record JAVBYI010000006.1, read on the forward strand.
GGCGCGCATGCTCCTTATTATGGCCACGACACTCGTGGCACTCGCTGCCGTATTTGCCTATGTGCTCTACGACGAGCGCAGCAGCATGATGAAGGATCGGCAACAGAAGCTGCGCAATCTGGTTGAGGTTGCCCATGGCGTGGTCAGCGGTTTCGAGGCTGCCGAACGTGCCGGGCAGATGAGCCGCGAAGAGGCCCAGAAAGCCGCCATGGCCGCCGTAAAAACCCTGCGTTACGACAAGATCGAATATTTCTGGATCAACGACTTGGGCAAGCCGGTGCCCAAGATGGTGATGCACGCAACCGTCCCGGCGCTGGATGGCAAGGTGCTCGGTGAAGATCGCTTCAACAAGGCAACCGCCGCCCATTTCGGCATCGATGGCAGTAACAACGCCACCTTTGACAAGAAGAATCTTTTCGTCGCCTTTGTCGAAGTGGTCGACAAGGCCGAGCATGGCTTTGTCGAGTATCTCTGGCCGAAACCGAAACCCGAAGGCGGCGTGACGGATACCTTGTTTCCCAAACTCTCCTACGTCAAGAAGTTCGGCCCGTGGGAATGGGTGATCGGCACCGGCGTGTATATCGACGATGTCGATGCCGCCTTCCGCAGCAAGGCCGGTGTCCTGCTGGGCCTGGGTACGCTACTGGCGGCCATCATTCTGTTGCCGCTACTGTTGCTGCGCCGAAACCTGCTGAACCTGCTCGGCGGCGAACCTCAACAAGCGGTTGAAATCGTGCGCCGTATCGCGGCGGGCGACCTTGCCATGTCGATTCCCACACGTCCCGATGATCGCGACAGCCTGCTGGTTGGCATGCGCGACATGCAGGGCAACCTGCGCAAGATGATTGAGGAAATCGTCCATGAGGCGTCGGCCCTGACACGCGATGCCGAGGCGCTCTCGGCCTCATCCGAAAACATCCGCACCAGCGCCCAGGAACAAAGCTCGGCGGCACAGGCCATCTCGGCCGCCATTGAGGAAATGACCGTCAGCATCGATCAGATCGCATCAAGTACCGGCGATGCCAATGCAATCGCCAACGAGTCGGACCAGCTCGCCGCACAGGGCGGCAATATCATCCATCAGGCCACCGAAGAAATGGGCCGCCTGTCCGCTGCCGTCAATGAATCTTCCGACCGTATTCGCGAACTCGAAAAGCATTCCGAGGAAATCAGCTCGGTCATCAACGTCATCAAGGAAATTGCCGACCAGACCAACCTGCTGGCGCTGAATGCCGCCATCGAAGCGGCCCGCGCCGGCGAACAGGGCCGTGGCTTTGCGGTCGTCGCCGACGAAGTCCGCAAACTGGCCGAGCGCACCACCGCCTCAACCACCGAGATCGGCGGCACCATCGCGCGCATCCAGGCCGGCACGCATGATGCCGTCGCCAGCATGAGCAATGGCGTCACGCAGGCCAGTCAGAGCATGTCACTGGCCAATGAGGCGGGCGATTCGATCCTGCGCATCCGCGATGGCGCCAAACACGTCACCGACGTGGTGACCAACATCAGCTACTCGATTCGCGAACAAAGCTCGGCCAGCAGCGACATCGCCAACCGCATCGAGCGTATCGCCCAGATGACCGAGCAATCGGCCCGTGAAATTGCCAATACCAGCGCAGCCGCCCGCGATCTGCAAACCACCTCGCGCACCCTGCTCAACTCGGTGGCCCGATTTAAGTTGAACTAGCCTGCCTCAGCCACGCCAGCGCGCCCTGCCCCGCGGCATGGCCGCTGGCAAAGCAGGCGGTGAGCAAGTAGCCGCCAGTTGGTGCCTCCCAATCGAGCATCTCGCCAGCGCAAAAAATGCCGGGCAGCGCTTTCAGCATCAGTTGCGCGTCCAACGCCGGCGCCATCACCCCGCCTGCCGAACTGATCGCTTCGTCGAGCGGGCGCGCTGCAACCAGCCGCAAGGGCAGTGCCTTGACCATGGCGGCCAAGCGCGCAGGATCAGCATAGTCCTCTTTTGCTGCACACTCGCGCAACAGCCCGGCCTTGACGCCGGCAATCCCCGCCCGGCTCTGCAAGTGGCTGGCCATTGAGCGTGCGCCACGCGGATGGGCAATCTCCTGCGTCAACCGCTCAAGCGACTTGCCCGGCGCCAGGTCAAGCATCAGCACCGCGTCACCCGTTGCGTCCAGTGCATCCCGCAAGGTAGATGAAAGCGCATAAATCAGGCTGCCCTCGACGCCATGGCGTGTAATCACGAACTCGCCCTGCCGCTGCTGCCCTGCGAGTGAAGCCACGACGGTCTTGACCGGCTGGCCGGCAAACTTGTCGCGAAAGTGGGGCGACCAGTCGACATCAAAACCGCAGTTGGCCGGGCGCAAGTTCGCCACCTCAACACCCCGCTGCTGCAAGCGTGGCACCCAAGCGCCATCCGAACCAAGTTTCGCCCAACTACCACCGCCGAGCGCAAGAATAATTGCCGTCCCACCACCGCCGACTTTTGTGCCGTTATCAAATACCAGCGTCTCCCCATCCCACCCCAGCCAGCGATGGCGCATGTGGAAGCGCACACCGACTCCCCGCAAGCGATGCAGCCACGCGCGCAGCAGCGGCGCGGCCTTCATCTCCGCAGGAAACACGCGCCCCGACGAGCCGACGAACGTCTCCACACCCAACCCGCGTGCCCAATCGCGCAAGGCCGCCGCGTCGAACGCAGCCAGCCACGGCCGCACCCACGCGCGTTGCGCGCCATAGCGGCCGACGAAGGCATCGAAGGCTTCGGCATGGGTCAGGTTCAATCCACTCTTGCCGGCCATGAGAAACTTGCGTCCGGCCGAGGGCATCGCGTCATAGACATCGACGGCCACGCCCGCATTGATCAACACCTCGGCGGCCATCAGTCCGGCCGGGCCGGCACCGATGATGATGGCTGACTGCTTCAAGGCTGGTAAGGCGTGGCGTCGAAAGCCGGCGAACGGCCGCCGAGCAGATCCGCCAACAGACGCCCCGACCCCACCGCCATGGTCCAGCCCAGCGTCCCGTGCCCGGTATTGAGATAGAGATTCTTCAGGCGCGTGCGGCCGATCAGCGGCACATTGCCGGGGGTGGCCGGACGCAATCCGGTCCACGGCTCGATGGCGTTTTCGTCGAAACTCAGTTGCGGGAAAATTTCGCGCACCCGACGCAGCAGCGGCGCGATGCGTTGCGGCGCAATGCGCGTGTCGTAACCCGCGAATTCGGCCGTGCCCGCCACACGCAAGCGCTGGCCGAGGCGCGAGAACACAATTTTGGCGCCATCGTCGGTCAGACTCACGGTAGGCACCGTCGCAGCATCCTCAAAGGGAATACTGATCGAGTAGCCCTTGGCCGGATAGACCGGCACATCAATGCCCAGTGGCGCCAGAGTGCGCGGCGTATAGCTGCCGAGCGCCACCACCACCGCATCGGCACTGAGCACCTCGCCATTGGCCAGATGCACGCCGCGCACGGCCATGCCGTCGCTGGCCAGCCCGGTGATCGGCGTGTCATAGCGGAAGACCACCCCACGCTGGGCCGCCCGCTCCGCCAGCAAAGTGCAGAAACGCTGTGCATCGCCTGACTCGTCCCCGGCCGTGAAGGTGCCGCCGACGATGGGCAAACGCGAATTGACCAGCGTCGGCTCAATCGCCAGACACTCGGCTGCGGTCTTGACGACGCGTTCGCAACCGAATTCGCGCATCAGCGCGGCTTGCGGAATCGCATGCTCAAACTCGGCCAGATCGATATAGAAGTGCAGGATGCCGCGCTCCAGGCAGTCGTATTCCAGACCAAGTTCGCGTCGCAACACCTTCAGGCGCGCCCGGCTGTCGAGGGCCAGCGCCAGAATGGCCTGAATGTTGGCTCGGGTGCGCTGCGGGCAGCATTCCATGAGAAAGCGCAGGCCCCAGGCCCATTGCGCCGGATCGGCACGCAGGCGCCAGAGCAGCGGCGAATCCTCGCGCCCCAGCCATTTGAGCGCCTTCAGGGGAGCACCCGGGTTGGCCCACGGCTCGGCATGGCTGGTCGAAATCTGTCCGCCATTGGCAAAGCTGGTCTCGCGCGCCGGCCCCGGCTGACGATCAACCACGATCACCTCATGGCCATCCTCGGCAAGGAACCAAGCCGAGCTGACGCCGATCAAGCCTGCGCCGAGCACTACAATACGCATTCCGATTCCCATTGAGCGAACGAGCAACAATTATAGGCAGCCCCCATGAAATTCCTCTTCGACCTGTTTCCGGTCATCCTCTTCTTTGCCGCCTACAAGTTTTCCGACATCTATGTCGCGACAGGCGTTGCCATCGTCGCCACCTTCGGCCAGATCGCCTGGGTGCACTTTCGCCACGGCAAGGTGGACAAGATGCTGTGGGTCAGCCTCGGGCTGATCGTCGTATTTGGCGGCATGACGCTGATCCTGCGCGACCCCACCTTCATCAAGTGGAAGCCGACCATTCTCTACTGGGTGTTTGCCACGACCCTGCTCGTCTCCGCCTTGGCCTTCCGGAAAAACCTGATTCGCAGCATGCTCGAACAGCAGGTCACCCTGCCCGAGCCGCTGTGGATGAAGCTCAACCTCGCCTGGGTGGGTTTTTTCGCCGTCATGGGTGGCCTCAACCTGTATGTCGCCAACCACTACGATGAAGCAACCTGGGTCAACTTCAAGCTGTTTGGCGGCATGGGCCTGATGTTCGCCTTCATCATTATTCAGGGCATGCTGCTGGCCCCGTACATTCCCGACGAAAAAACCGAGGAGAAATCCTGATGCTCTACATGATCCATGGCGAAGACACCCCCGGCACGCTCGACCAGCGCCTGGCCGCCCGCCCAGCTCATCTGGAACGCCTGCACGCCTTGCAGGCCGCAGGCCGGCTGATCCTCGCCGGCCCCTGCCCGGCCATCGACAGCCCCGATCCCGGCCCGGCCGGCTTCTCCGGCAGCCTGATCGTCGCCGAGTTTCCCTCGCTGGCCGATGCACAGGCCTGGGCCGATGCCGATCCCTATGTCGCCGCCGGGGTGTATGCGCGCGTGAGCGTCAAACCCTTCAAAAAAGTGCTACCCGCATGAGCGTGATTGAGACATTGCGCCGGCAACTGGCCGCCCTCGACCCCACCCAACTCGAGATCGTGGACGACAGCCACAAGCACGCCGGTCATGCCGGCGCCCGCGAAGGCGGCCACTTCAGGCTGTCGATTGTGTCGCCCCGCTTCGCCGGCCTGTCCACAATGCAGCGCCATCGCCTGGTGTATGATGCCGTTGGCGATTTAAAAGCCTTTGGCATCCATGCGCTGAGCATCAATGCCAAGGCACCCACTGAACTCTAAACAACTACTTTATTAGCCCAAGGACACCATGAAACGCGCGCTGATTTCCCTTTCGCTGCTGGCCATCTTCTCCGCCCCCGCCCTCGCTGCCGGTCCTGTGACCAAGGTCAATGGCAAGGTCATCCCCGCCAACCGTGCCGAAGTGCTGATCGCCAACCAGATCGCCCAGGGCCAAGCCAAGACCCCCGAACTCGAAGCTGCCGTCAAGGAAGAACTGGTGCGTCGCGAAGTACTCGCCCAGGCAGCCGCCAAGATGGGCGTCGACAAGAAGTCGGATGTCCAGGCCCAACTGGATCTGGCCCGCCAAGGCGTGATGATCGGCGCCTATCTCAATGACTATGCCCGTAACGTCAAGATTTCCGATGCCGACGTGCAAAAGGAATACGACGGCATCAATGCCGCCGTCGGCAAAAATGAATACAAGGCCCGCCATATCCTCGTTGAAAGTGAAGGCGAAGCCAAGGACATCATCGCCAAGCTGAAGGGCGGCGCCAAGTTCGAAGACCTCGCCAAGGCCTCCAAAGACCCCGGCTCCAAGGATCGTGGCGGCGAACTCGGCTGGGGCAACAAGGCCAGCTATGTCCCGCCGTTCTCGGACGCCATGACCAAGCTCGAAAAGGGCAAATTCACCGAAGCCCCGGTACAGAGCCAGTTCGGCTGGCACGTCATTCAGCTCGACGACACGCGCGAACTGAAGGCACCGCCTTTTGACGAAGTGAAGCCGCAGATCGTCCAGCGCATGCGCCAACTGGCAGTCGAGAAGCACATCCTCGACCTGCGCGCCAAGGCCAAGGTCGAGTAACTATCGGCGCTGGCAGGACGGCATCACGCAACATATCGGGGGCCGCCAAGGCCCCCGAACTTTTGGGAGGACCCCAGTGAAGGTTTCACCCTACCTGCTGCTGATCCTTGCCAACCTGTTCTGGGCCGGCAACTGGGTGATCGGTCGCGGCATGCGCGCCGATGTGCCGCCGCTGGCCCTGTCGTTCTGGCGCTGGATCATCGCCATCGCCTGCCTGCTGCCCTTCGCCTGGCCGTATCTGAAAAAGGACTGGCCGGCCCTGCGTGCCGCCTGGCGTCCGCTGGCGCTGCTGGGCCTGTTCGGCACCGCGCTCTACAACGCGCTGACCTATGCCGGGCTGCAGCAGACCGAAGCCATCAACGGGGTGCTGCTCAACTCCTTCATCCCGGTCGTCATCGTCGCGCTGGCCTGGATCTTTCAGGGTAAAAGACTACGCACCATAGAGGGCGTCGGCATGACCGCCTCCTTCATTGGCGTACTCACCATCGTGGCGCGCGGCGATGCGGCCACGCTGCGCCACCTCTCACTGAATTTCGGCGACCTGCTGATCCTGCTCTCTGTCTTCGTCTGGGCCACCTACACGCTGCTATTGCCCAAGCGTCCCGCCGTGCATCCCTTCTCGCTACTGTTCGCCTGTGCCAGCATCGGCGTCATCGGCCTCGCGCCGCTCTACGCCACCGAACTCGCCGGCGGACGACACATCATCGCCTCGCCACAAGCCTGGCTGACCATCGCCTACACCGGCATCTTCCCGGCGCTGCTTGGCTACATCTTCTGGAACAAAGGGGTCGAGCAGGTCGGTGCGGCCCGCGCCGGCTACTTCATCCACCTGCTGCCGGCCTTCGGCATCCTGCTCGCCGCCCTGTTCCTCGGCGAACGCCTGCTCGGCTTCCATTTCATCGGCGTGGCGCTGATCTTCGGTGGCATTTTCCTCACCACCCGGAAATGATCCGCTGGCTGCGTGACTGGTGGCACGGCGCCCCCATCGCCATTAGCGATGCGCAATGGCAGGCCGCCGAATACCCGCTGGTCTTCCTCGACCGACTCTCTGACGAAGAACGCCAGCGCCTGCGCGAACTCGCCGCCACCTTCATCGCCACCAAGGAATGGAACGCGGCTGGCGGTCTGCAACTCACCCCCGCCATCCAGCTTTCCATCGCGCTGCAGGCCTGCCTGCCGATCCTCAACCTCGGGCTGGACTGGTACGACGGCTGGGTGGGCATCGTCGTCTATCCCGGCGACTTCGTCATTCCGCGCCAGATCGTCGATGAATCGGGCGTGGTCCATGAATTTGACGACCCGGTGCTCGGCGAAGCCTGGGAGGGTGGCCCGGTACTGCTGTCGTGGTTCGACAATCTGAATGAGATCGGTGATGTCAGTCTCGTCATCCACGAATTCGCCCACAAGCTCGACATGGGCAACGGTGAGACGGACGGCATACCGCGCCTTCACACCAACATGTCGGTAGAAGCATGGACGACCGCTTTCGCCCCCGCCTACAAGGATTTATGCCGACGAGTGGATGCGGGTGAAGAAACCGCCATCGATCCCTATGCCGCCGAACATCCGGCCGAATTTTTCGCCGTCGCCAGCGAAGTTTTTTTCGAAGCCCCCGACTTGCTGCGCGACACCTATCCTGCGGTTTATACGCAGTTGTGTCTGTTTTACCGACAGACTCCGCGCTAAATGTCGGCGCTGGCCGGACGGCGCGGCGTTTATCCGTTATTGCATCGCAACAAATCTCTGGTAAAAATGAGCAAATAACCCAGCCAGGACACTCCCCATGAGCACGCCCCAACTCCTCGAATACATCGAAAACCGCGTCTACGACGAAATCAATGAGGGTGACACCGCGACGCTGATCCGCACGCTGCGTCCCGAAGACATCCAGATGTACGCCATCCTGTCCGGCGACATGAACCCCACCCACGTCGATCCCGAATATGCGCGTTCTTCGCAGTTTCGCGAAGTCGTCGCCCATGGCATGTGGGGCGGCATGCTGTTCTCGAATGTGCTTGGCACCCAGTTCCCCGGCCCCGGCACGGTCTATATCGACCAGAGCCTGCACTTCGAACACTCGGTACGCGTCGGCGACACGCTCACGGTGACGGTGACCTGCAAACGCAAGTTCGACCACAATCACCACATCATTTTCGATTGCGACTGCCTGAATCAGGACAACGAGCGCGTCATCCACGGCACCGCCGAAGTGATTGCACCGCTCGAAAAAGTCAAGCGCCCCAAGGTCGCCCTCCCGGAACTCAAGCTGTCGGCCACCAAGTCTTCGCGCTATGAGCATCTGCTCGAAATCACACGCGGCCTGTCGCCGATCCCGATGGCGGTGATTCATCCCTGCGATGGCGAATCCCTCAAGGGCGCCCTGCTGGCCCGCGACCGAGGCCTGATCGACCCGACCCTGGTCGGCCCGGAAGACAAGATTCGCGCCCTCGCCGAGGAATTCAAGCTCGACCTGTATGGCTGCACCTTCCTCAACGTGCCGCACAGCCATGCCTCGGCCGAATCGGGCGTCGCGCTGGCGCGTGAAGGCGCCGTCGAAGCACTGATGAAAGGCTCGCTGCACACCGACGAACTGATGGGCGAAGTCATTGACAAGGCTACCGGCCTGCGCACCGAACGGCGCATCAGCCATGTCTTCATGATGGATGTGCCGACCTATCCACGGCCACTAATGATCACCGATGCGGCGGTCAACGTCGCGCCCGACCTCGTCACTAAAATCGACATCGTGCAAAACGCCATCGACCTCGCGCGCATGCTGCACATCGCCGACCCGAAGGTGGCGATCCTCGCCGCTGTCGAGACCGTCAATCCCAAGATGATCGCCACGCTCGATGCGGCGGCGCTGTGCAAGATGGCCGACCGTGGCCAGATCAAGGGCGGCGTGCTCGACGGCCCGCTCGCCTTCGACAATGCCATCTCGGTTGTCGCGGCGCGCACCAAGGGCATCAAGTCGGCCGTCGCCGGTCAGGCCGACATCCTGCTGGTGCCCGACATCGAATCGGGCAACATGCTCGCCAAGCAGCTCGAATATCTTGCCGATGCGCTCTCTGCCGGCATCGTCCTCGGCGCCCGCGTGCCGATCGTGCTGACCTCGCGCGCCGATTCGGCGCAGACCCGTACCGCCTCCACCGCCATCGCCGTCGTGATGGCCCATGCCCTTCGCAAGAAATAAGGATTCACCATGGCTGACGCCCTCCTCATCCTCAACGCCGGTTCGTCCTCGATCAAGTTCGCCCTGTTTCCCAACGACAAGGACATTCCGGCCCAGCCGGTGATGGCCGGCCAGATCGACGGCATCGGCGCCCATCCGCACCTGAAAGCGAAGAACGCCCACGGCACGGTGCTTGACGACACCGACCTCAGTCTGCAAGGCCCCGCCGACCAGCAGCACAAGGCAGCCATGGCCTTCCTCGTCGACTGGCTGCAAACGCACGAAGCCGGCTGGAAGATCGTCGGCGTCGGCCATCGCGTCGTGCATGGCGGCGAACGCTTTTCCGCGCCGATCCGTCTCGATGACCACAGCATCGAGGCGCTGCGCCAGTTCATCCCGCTCGCGCCGCTGCACCAGCCGCACAACCTCGCCGGCATCGATGCGATGCGCGCCGCCCTGCCCGATGTGCCGCAAGCCGCCTGCTTCGACACGGCTTTCCACCGCAGCCAGCCGGCCGTTGCACAACTGTTCGCCCTGCCGCGCAAATTCACCGCCGAAGGCGTGCGCCGCTACGGCTTCCACGGTTCGTCCTATGAATTCATCGCCGACGTGCTGCCCAAGCATCTTGGCGCGAAGGCCGACGGCAAGATCATCGTCGCCCACCTCGGCAACGGCGCCTCGATGTGCGCGATGGAAAAACGCAAGAGTGTCGCCACGACGATGGGTTTCACCGCCGTCGAAGGCCTGATGATGGGCACGCGCACCGGCGCCCTCGATCCCGGCGTGCTGCTTTACCTGATGGACTATCACCAGATGGATGCCAAGGCACTGACCAAGCTGCTCTACAAGGAATCCGGTCTGCTCGGCGTTTCCGGCATCTCGCAGGACATGCGCGAACTGCTCGCCGCCCCCCAGCCCGAAGCGAAGGAAGCGGTCGACCTGTTCTGCTACCGCATCCAGCGCGAAATCGGCTCGCTCGCCGCCGCGCTCGGCGGACTCGATGCCATCGTGTTCACCGGCGGTATCGGTGAACATGCCGCGCCGATCCGCGAAAAGGTCTGTGCGCCTCTTGGCTGGCTCGGTATCGATTTCGATGCCGCCGCCAATGAACAAAAAGCGACGCGCATCACGAAAGCCGGCAGCCGCACCGAGGTACTGGTGATCCCCACCAACGAAGAGTGGATGATCGCCCGCCACACCGCCGAACTGATCTGATCGCGCCATAAAAAGTCGGCGCTCGCAAGACGGCCCACGGGCGTCAACACGCCGTTAAAATCGGCGGGTGCCCCAACCTGCCATTTCCTCATCGCTGCTGCGCACCGGATTCGCCTTGCTGGTGGTTGTGGCGCTGGCCGTCGGCATCCTGTGGCTGCAGCAACGCCCGGCCAAGGCGCCGCCGATCCGCATCGGCGTGTTGCACTCCCTGACCGGCACCATGGCGGCCAGCGAAAAGCCGCTGGTTGCCGCAGTGGAACTGGCGATTCAGGAAATCAATACCGGCGGCGGCCTGCTCGGTCGTCCGGTCGAGATCGTGTTGGCCGATGGCAAATCGGACTGGGATACTTTCGCGAGTGAAGCCGAGCGCCTGATCGTGCAGGAGAAGGTCAGCGCCCTGTTCGCCTGCTGGACATCGGCCTGCCGCAAAGCCGTCAAGCCGGTAGTGGAACGCCACCAGCACCTGATGTTCTATCCCGTGCAATACGAGGGCATGGAGCAATCGCCGAACATCCTCTACACCGGGGCAGCGCCCAACCAGCAGATCGTGCCCGGCACGCGCTGGGCGATGCAGCAGTTCGGCCCACGCGTGTATCTGATCGGCTCGGACTACATCTTTCCGCGCACTGCCAACCGCATCATCCGCGATCTGGTCGATGCCAGCGGCGGCACCGTACTGGCCGAACAGTACCTGCCGCTCGGCAGCCGCGATATTGATGCCGTGATCGCCGACCTGCGTCGCCGCGCCCCGGCGGTTGTGCTCAACACGCTCAATGGCGACAGCAATGCCGCGTTTTTCGATGCGCTGGTGGCTGCCGGACTGAGCCATCTGCCGATCGTCTCCTTCAGCGTGGCCGAACCGGAAATGCTCGCCTGGGGCGGCGGTCGGCTGACGCGCCACTACGCGGTATGGAATTATTTCCAGTCGACCACGGGGCCGGCCAACCAGCACTTCGTCACCGCCTTCAAACGCCAGCAGGGGCCGGAGGCCTGTACCAGCGACCCGGTCGAAGCCAGCTATGTCGGCGTACATCTGTGGGCCAACACCGTGCGTGAAATCGGCTACGCCGACCCGCTGCACGTCAACGCCTCGGGGCTGCTGCGCCAGAGCTTTGCCGGCCCCGGCGGCATCACCTCGGTGGACGCCGCCACACGCCACGTGTGGAAGCGCGTGCGCATCGGGCAGGTGAAGTCGAATGGCCAGTTCTCGGAAGTCTATGCGTCGAGCCACACCATTCGTCCGGCGCCCTGGCCGGTTTACCGCAGTCGCGAGGAATGGCAGACCCTGATCAAGGTGCAACCATGACCGATCTGCGCGCCAGCTTCGGCAGCAGTATCCCGCGTCTGTTCCTGGCCTTCCTGCTGCTCTCGCCGCTGCCGCTGGGCGGGCTGGCCTGGCTGCACTTATCGGCCTTCGAGCGCACCCTGCAAACCACCGTGCTGGACAATCTGGCCTCTTTGGCCGACAAGAAAAGCGACCAGATCAACAATTATCTCGACGAACGCCTCGCCAATGGCCGCCTGCTCGCCAAATCCTCGGTGACCCGCGAGGCCCTCCGCACCCTTAACACGGCCCGCCCAGGCAAGGCCGACGACATCCAGCGTTACCGCAACTACTTCCTGAGCCTGTTCGAAAACTCCGGCTACCATGACCTGCTGCTGATCGACGCCAGCGGCAATGTGGTGTTCTCGATCCGCCACGAGGACGATCTGGGCACCAACCTGAACAACGGCCCCTATCGCGATACCCGGCTCGCCAGCGCCCACCGCGAAGCGCTCGCCCTGCTCGACAGTCAGGTCACCCGCGCCGGCCGCTACCCGCCTTCCGGCAACAAGCCAGCCATCTTCTTCGTCTCGCCGATCATCGAGCAGGGCCGCCTGCTCGGCACCGTGGCCCTGCAACTCGATCTGGATCGCCTCACGGCCGTCACCACCGACCGGACCGGCCTCGGTGAAACCGGCGAAACCGTGTTGGCTCAGGTCGAGGATGGTCAAGCCCTGTTTGTCAGCCCACAACGACACAGACCGGATGCCGCCTTCCAGTACAGGCTTCCCGTCATCGACGCCCCACCGCCCCTGAAGGCAGCCCTGACCGGCCAGCAGGGGCGCGGCCTCACAATCGATTACGCCAATCGCCCCGTCGCGGCAGCCTGGCGCCACCTGCCGGCACTGGGCTGGGGCATGGTGGTGAAAATCGATGCCAGCGAAGCCTTTGCCCCCCTGCATGCGATGCGCAACTACAGCCTCGGTGCCCTGGCCGCCCTGCTGCTGCTCTCTGGAACGCTCGCACTGATCCTCGGCCGCAGGCAGACGCAACTGGAAGCCCGGGTAACCGAAAATGCCCATGCCCTGGCCGAAAACGAAGCCCAGCTCAATCGCGCCCAGTCGGTCGCGCAACTCGGCAGCTGGCATCTGGATCTGACCAGAAACCAGCTCACCTGGTCAGACGAAACCTGCCGCATCTTCGGCACCCCCAGCGGCACACCGCTGGCCTATGAAGATTTCATCCAGTGCGTTCATCCCGACGAACGCGATGCCGTCAATGCCGCCTGGCAAGCTGCGCTCAAGGGTGCGCCTTACGACATCACCCATCGCATCGTCATCGCCGGCGAGACCAAGTGGGTACGCGAGATGGCCGAGTTCGTTTTCGACGCCAAGGGGCAGTTCTACGCAGCCACCGGCACGGTGCAGGAAGTCACGCGCCAGGTCGACATTGAGCGCGCGTTGCGCGACGCCATGCAGGCCGCCGAGTCCGCCAACCAGGCGAAGTCGGAATTTCTCGCCAACATGAGCCACGAGATTCGCACACCGATGAACGCCATCCTCGGCCTCACACAACTGGTGCTCGATACGCCGCTGGAGGCACGCCAGCGTGATTTCCTCGGCAAGGCGCTCAGTTCCGGCCGCGCTCTGCTCGGCATCCTCAACGACATTCTCGATTATTCGAAGATCGAGGCCGGCCGGCTCGACATCGACAAGACCGCTTTTTCCGTCGAGGAAGTGCTACGCGAAATCGGCGACCTGTTCTCGGCACGCCTCGCCGAAAAGGGCATCGAGCTGTTCTTCGATATCGCCCCCGACCTGCCGGTTGAAGTGATCGGCGACCCGCTGCGCCTGCATCAGATACTCGCCAACCTGATTGGCAATGCCATCAAGTTCACCGAACGGGGCGAAATCCATGTCCTGGCTGAAACCGTCTACAGCGAGAACAGCCCGGGTGACGGCCTGACCCTGCGCTTTGCCGTGCGCGACACGGGCATCGGCATTCGCCGCGAACTGGCCCAGCATCTCTTCGAACCCTTCACCCAAGCCGACGGCAGCATCACCCGCAAGTATGGCGGCACCGGGCTGGGTCTCGCCATCTGCCACCGGCTGGTCACGCTGATGGGTGGTCAGATCGCCGCATCCGGCAATGAAGGCCAGGGCGCGACCTTCACCTTCACCCTCATTGTTGGCCGCTCTCACCAGGACCGCTCGAATGTTCGTTTGCAGGAAATCGCCGGCATGAAGGTGCTGGTGGTGGACGATCAGGGCAGCGCCCGCGACATTCTCGGCAGACTGCTGACTGCCTGGGGTGTCGAGCATGACACCGCCGCCGATGGTCACACGGCGCTAAAAATGATCGAGGCCGCCCAGGCACGTAAGGACGGCTACTGCATCGTGTTACTTGACTGGCAGATGCCCGACATGGATGGCGTCGACATCGTACGCCGCATTGCCGCCAACCCGGCCAGCTACGGCCACGCCCTGAAGGTGATGATGGTCACTGCGCACGATCGCGACAAACTGATCCAGGCCGCTGGCGAGTTACGCCTCGATGGCATTCTCACCAAGCCGGTGACGCCCTCGCTGCTGTTCGATACGCTGATCGGCAGCCGCACCCAGGCAGACCAGCCAGACCATCGGCCGGCTAGCCAGTTGCGCCAAAAGTCGGCGCTGGCGGGACGACACTTCGGCGGGGCGCGTGTCCTCGTGGCCGAGGATAATCGCTACAACCAGCAAGTGGCTGCCGGCTTCCTCGAAAAACTCGGCATCGCCGTCACCCTCGCCGACAATGGCAGCGAAGCTCTCGCCATGGCTGGTCATGCGACCTTCGATGCGATCTTCATGGATTTGCACATGCCGGTGATGGATGGCCTCGAAGCGACACGCCGCATCCGCGCGCTGCCCGAGGGCAACCGTGTGCCGATCATCGCCATGACCGCCGCCGTGATGGAAGAGGATCGCGAGCGCTGCCGCGCCGTCGGCATGAATGATTTCGTCCCGAAGCCGGTCGATCCAGACGAGCTGATCCGCGTCCTCAGCCACTACCTGAACACCAGCGCGGTGGCCCTGCCGGTTGCGGGCATCGCCCCGATCGCCACGGCCCCGCTGCCCGACCTGCCCGGCTTCGATCTGCCGGCCGCGCTGCGTCGCGTTGGCGGCGATCGTCCCCTGCTCGAACGCCTGCTGATCGACTTTGCCCGGACGCACACCGATTTCACCGAAAGTCTCGCCGCCCACCTCACGCAAGGCAAGCTGCATGAGGCTGCGAGCGAACTGCACACCCTCAAGGGCGTCGCCAGCAATCTGGGCATGACCGACCTGGCCGAGGCCGTCCGCCAGATGGAATCGGAAGTGCGCGCCGGCAACATCCCGCCACTGGATGCGCTGGCCATGAAGATCGGCGAAGCGAGACACGCCATTGCCACGCTGGAAGTCAGCGCCGACAGCCACAGTGCAACGCCACCGGACACCGCCGCCATTGCGGCCCTGGTTGAACGCCTGCGCCCCTATCTGGCAGAGCGCGAACTGGTGCCGGACGACGCCCTGCAGGCCCTTGCCGCGCTGGCCCGTGCCGGACTGCCCGGCGCCCCGTTTGCCCGGCTGTTGCGCCAGATCGACGATTTTGACCACGATGGCGCCCTCGCCTCACTTGCGCAGATTGCCGCGCAATTCGGACTCCAGCTACACTCATCCCCATGACGCCCACCTTCGACCCTGGACTGCCCAAGTCCGATGCAGAAAAACCACTGCTGCTGCTCGTGGACGACATGCCCGCCAACCTGCATGTGCTGGCCGCCGCCCTCAAGACCGACTATCGCGTCAAAACCGCCACCAGCGGTCCGGCAGCGCTGGCACTTGTCGCCCGCAGCGATCGTCCCGAACTGATCCTGCTCGACGTCATGATGCCCGGCATGAGCGGCCTCGATGTCTTGCGTCATTTGCGTGCCGACCATGCCACACGCGATATCCCGGTGATCTTCGTCTCGGCGGACACCTCCGAGCAAAGCCAGCTCGATGGTCTCGAAGGCGGCGCTGACGACTATCTCACCAAGCCGGTGGTCAGCGCCGTGCTGCGGGCGCGCGTGAAAAACCTGCTCGCCCGCAAGCGCACCGAGCGCCAGTTGCGTCTCGCCGCCCACGTTTTCGAATACAGCGGCGAGGCGATCCTGATCACCGACCGCGACAACCTGATCATTGAGGTCAACCCGGCCTTCACACGCCTGACCGGCTACGTCATCGACGAAGTGCGCGGCAGGAATCCGCGCATGCTGTCGTCCGGCCGCACCTCGATCGAGGAATATCAGGCCATGTGGCGTGCCGTCATCGAGAAAAGCATGTGGCAGGGCGAGATGTGGGATCGCCACAAGGACGGCGAAATCTATCCCAAGCTGATGACCATCTCGACGGTCAAGAACGTGCACGGCGAGATCGATTACCACATCGCCAGCTTCTCCGACATTCGCGAGCAGAAGGCCGCCGAGGAGCGCATCCGCCACATCGCCCACCACGACGCGCTCACCGGACTGCCGAATCGCCTGCACCTGGCCATCGCCCTGGAACAGGCGCTGGCCGACGCGCAACGCAAGAGCACGGAAGTCGCGGTGATGTTCATCGACATGGACCGCTTCAAACTCATCAATGACACACTCGGCCACCATATCGGCGACCAGTTGCTGATCGAAGTGGCGCAACGCCTGCGCACCTGCGTGCGCGAATCCGATATCGTCGCCCGCCTCGGGGGCGACGAGTTCGTCGTGGCCGTCACCGGCATCACCGAAGATCTCGCGGCCACCTCGGTTGCCAGCAAATTGCTGCATGCGCTCAGTGAAACCTATCAAATCACTGGCCACACCCTGCACTCCAGCCCGAGCATCGGCATCAGCCTGTTTCCGCACGATGGCCGCGACCCCGTGACGCTGATGAAAAACGCCGACGCCGCGATGTATCACGCCAAGGAACAGGGCCGCAACAACGCACAGTATTTCCGGGCGGAAATGAACGCCGCCGCCAGCCGTCGCCTCGAACTCGAACACGACCTGCGCGGCGCGCTGGCGGACCATCAGTTCGAACTGCACTACCAGCCAAAGGTTTGCGCCAGGCTCGGCACAATCTGCGGCGTCGAAGCGCTGATCCGCTGGCGCCACCCGACCCGAGGACTGGTCTCGCCGCTCGACTTCATCCCGCTCGCAGAGGAAACCGGCCTGATCGAACCGATCGGCGCCTGGGTGCTCGATGAAGCCTGCCGCCAACTGGCTGCCTGGCGGGCGGCCGGCATCCAGAACCTGAGCATGGCGATTAACCTCTCGGCTCACCAGCTACGCTCCCCCGACCTGATCAATCTGATCGGTCTGACATTGTGCCGTCACGCTCTGCGCGAAAACGACATCGAACTGGAAATCACCGAGTCGGTGGCCATGGCCAACCCCGAACGGGCCATCGATCAACTGCACGCCTTGCGCACACTGGGCGTGCGGCTGGCCATCGACGACTTTGGCACTGGCTATTCCTCGCTCGCCTATCTGAAGAACCTGCCAATCCAGACGCTCAAGCTCGACCGCAGCTTCGTGCGCGACATCGAGACCGATACCAACGACGCCGCCATCTGCGCGGCCACCATCACGCTGGCGCATACCCTCGGCCTGGAAGTTGTCGCAGAAGGCGTCGAAACCGAGGCGCAGCGTTACTTTCTAGCCACGGTCCACCACTGCGATACCCTGCAGGGCTACCTGTTCGGCAAGCCCGAACCCGCTTCGATACTGACATCACGCCTGCAACAGGCCATTCCGACACCATGACGCCCAGCCAAGCCCCCACCGATGCCCTCATCCAGATCGAAAACCTCAGTTTCGCCTATGGCGACAACCAGGTCCTCAATAATCTCAATCTGGTCGTGCCGCGCGGCAAGCTGGTCGGCATCCTCGGCGTCAGCGGTGCCGGCAAGAGCACCATCCTCAAGCTGATCGGCGGGCAGTTGCGCCCCGCCCGCGGACTGGTGCGCGTGAATGGCCAGATCGTCCATGAACTCGACAATGACGCGCTCTACCAGATGCGCCGTTCGATGGGCATGATGTTCCAGGCTGGCGGCCTGTTCAGCGACCTGAATGTGTATGACAACATCGCCTTTCCCATGCGGGAGCTGACCAACTTGCCGGAAGAACTGATCCACGACATGGTGATCATGAAGCTCAATGCGGTCGGTCTGCGCGGTGCCAGCCAGTTGACGCCGAACGAACTCTCTGGCGGCATGGCACGCCGCGTCGCCCTCGCCCGCGCGATTGCCCTCGACCCGATGCTGGCCATGTACGACGAACCTTTTGCCGGACTCGACCCGATTTCGCTCAACGTCATCGCCGAACTGATCCGCCGCCTTAACGATGCCATCGGCACGACCTCCATCATCGTCACCTACGATGTACCGGAAACGCTCAAGGTGGTGGACCTTGCCTACTTCATCCACGAGGGGCGCGTGGTCGCCGCAGGTACACCGCAAGAGCTGAAGACCACCGACGACCCTGCCGTGCGACAATTCATCGATGCCCAACCAGACGGCCCGGTGGCCTTCCACTATCCGGCCCCGGATTACGGCAAAGACATCCAAATCGGCAAACAATGAGCGAACACAAACCGGAAGTACAAGAAGGCACGGAGGCAGGGACAACCGAGCTGCTAAGCCGGATCAGTCCGGTCGCCCTGATCTCGGTGGCCGTGGGCGTCACCCTCATTACCTTGTTGGCAATGATCGCGCTGCTTCTGTCGATGTCGCTTTCCAGCGATGTGTCGCACCTTGAAGATCAGATGCGCAAACTGAACAAGACCGTCAAAACCATCGAGCAGGATATGGACGGGATGCGCGCTTCACTTGCCGCGACGCCCTCGGGCGAGGCCAAACCCAAGCCGGCCGCCGCAAGGCCGACCCATATCGATACGACCGATCCCGCCAGCGACTGTGTCGTTCGCTCGGGCAGCAAGGGTGGCCTTGCCGACTGCTTCAAATAGACCTTGATTTTCTGCAGGCAAGCCATGACACCGCGCAAGACCATGAGTCAGATTTTCCTCACCAACATGCTGTTGGTGGCGACGCTGGCCTGTGTGTTAACCGGCAGCCTGTGGATCGTGCAGGAAATCCTCGTGTTCAACAGGGAAGTGGCGGCGATGAGCGAACGCCTGCTCACCACGCGCAAGGAGCGCATGCAGAAAGAGGTCGACGGGGCGGTGGCCTACCTCGACTTCATGCGCGGCCAGACGGAGATACGCACGCGCCGCATCATCCAGGAGCGGACGCTGGAAGCGCATCGCATCGCGACCCACCTGGTTGAAACCTACAAGGGCAAAAAGTCCCGCGCCGAGCTGGAACAGATGGTGCGCGAAGCCTTGCGCCCGATCCGCTTTCTGGATGGGCGCGGCTACTACTTTGCCACCCGGCTGGATGGACTGGAAATGCTCTGTGCGACCTGCCCGCACCTGGAGCAAAAGAACCTGATCGATCTGCGCGACAAGAACGGCGCCTTCGTCATCCGTGACATGGTCGCGCTGGTACGCGAAGCGGGAGAAGGCTATTACCGCTACGCCTGGAGCAAACCCGACGCCCCCCAGCAGCAGGTCGACAAGATTGCCTTTATCAAGTACTTCAAACCCTTCGACTGGTTCATCGGCACCGGCGAGTATCTGGACGATACGGAGCACGACTTGCAGAAAGAAGCGCTCGACTGGATTCGCAAGATTCGTTACGACGGCAATGGCTACCTGTTTGCCGGCAACTGGGAGGGCATGAGCCTCTCCGGCCCGGGAGCCGGCAAGAACGTGCTTGGCTTCATCGACCCCAACGGGGTGCGGATTGTGGAGGAAATGATTCGGCTGGCCAAGGGTGATGGCGGTTTTCTCGAATACGTCATGCCGCGCATCGACGGCCAGCGGACGGCGCCGAAAATCAGCTACACGCGAGGTCTACCGGCTTGGCAGTGGTATATCGGCACCGGCCTGTATATCGACGACATCGACAAATCCATTCACCAGGCCCGCGAACAGGCGCGCAGCGATCTGATCTGGAACATCACCAAGATTTGCACGGTACTGCTGATCCTGTGGCTGGCGGTATATGGACTGGTGGCGCGCCTGAGCGTACGCATTCGCGCCATGCTTCAGGAGTTTGCTAGTTTCTTCAATCGCAGCACCTTGGACCAGACCGATATGCCGGTCGACGCACTCGCCATCGAGGAATTCCGCGAACTGGCCGAAGGGGCCAATCGCATGATCGCGCGCCGGCGCAAGGCAGAGGAAACCCTGCGCGACTACCAGACCCACCTTGAAAAAATAGTCGCAGCACGTACCCATGATCTCCAACTGGCGAAGGAAGCGGCCGAGACGGCCAACCGTGCCAAGACCACCTTTCTGGCCAACATGAGCCATGAATTACGCACGCCGATGAACGGCATTCTCGGCATGGTCAACCTGGCCCGGCGGCGCATGGCGGATGAAAAAGGGCTCGACCAGCTCGATAAAGCCAAGCGCTCCGCCGAGCGCCTGCTGGCCGTGCTCAACGACATCCTCGACCTCTCCAAGATCGAGGCGGAACGCCTCACCATGGAAGCCATCCCGTTAAATCTGGATGCCATCCTTGAAAACATCGACACCCTGCTCGGCCACAAGGCCCACGAAAAAGGCCTGACGCTCCAGATCGACCTTCCCCCGGCCCTGCAGGCCAGGACATTTATCGGCGACCCACTGCGACTCAGCCAGATCCTCATCAACCTGGTCGGCAACGCCATCAAGTTCACCGACACGGGCGTCATCCAGGTGCGCGTCCTGCTTGTCGGCGAAGCCCCGACGGGTCATCTGCTGCGCTTCGAGGTTGAGGATAACGGCATCGGTATCAGCCCGGAAGATCAGGCTCGGCTGTTTACCGCTTTTGAACAGGCCGATGGCTCGATGACTCGAAAATATGGCGGCACCGGTTTGGGGCTGGCCATCAGCAAGCGCCTCGCCGCCATGATGGGCGGCAATATCGGTGTCCGCAGCACACCGGGAGTTGGCAGTACCTTCTGGTTCACCGCCCAACTTGATGTGGCCCCGGAAAGCCGTGCCGTTGCGCCGCTATCGGCACATATTCAGGAAGCCGCCGAAGATCGCCTGCAACGGGAATTTGCCGGCGCCTGCATCCTGCTGGCAGAAGACGAGCCCGTCAATCAGGAAGTCGGGCGCATTCTGCTGGAGGATATTGGGCTAAGCGTGGATCTGGCAGAAGATGGCGCGCAGGCCATCGCCCTCGCCCGGCAGAAACCCTACGCCCTGATCCTGATGGACATGCAGATGCCCAAGCGCAATGGCATCGAGGCCACCCGGGCAATCCGCGCCGAGTCGCTGAATCGTGATACGCCAATTCTGGCGATGACCGCCAACGTGTTCGAGGAAGATCGGCAGGCCTGCGAACAAGCCGGCATGAACGACCACATCGCCAAGCCGGTCGATCCTGAAGTGATGTACGAAACCCTGCTGAAGTGGCTCACCCCGAGGGGGTGAGGGATAAAACACCCCACGCGTCGCCGTCCCGCGAGCGCCGACTTTTATAATGTTCCCTTTTTCAAATTAACGCCGTGTCCAAACTCGCCCACGAAATCGCCCGCCGCCGTACCTTTGCCATCATCTCCCACCCCGACGCGGGCAAGACCACGCTAACCGAAAAACTGCTGTGGTTCGGTGGCGCCATTCAGGTCGCCGGCGAGGTGCGGGCACGCAAAGCCGCGCGCCACGCCACCTCCGACTGGATGGAACTGGAAAAACAGCGCGGCATCTCGGTCACCTCATCGGTGATGCAGTTCCCCTACCGCGAGCACATGATCAACCTGCTCGATACACCGGGCCACGAGGACTTTTCCGAAGACACCTACCGCACCCTCACCGCCGTCGACTCGGCGACCATGGTGATCGACTCGGTCAACGGCGTCGAGGCACAGACCATCAAGCTGCTGGGCGTCTGCCGCCTGCGCGACACGCCCATCGTCACCTTCATCAACAAGCTCGACCGCGAAGGCCGTGCCCCGATCGACCTGCTCGACGAAATCGAGGACGTGCTGAAGATCCAGTGCGCCCCGATGACCTGGCCGATCGGCATGGGCAAGACCTTTCGCGGCGTCTATGACCTCTACGACGACTGCGTACACTTCTTTGATCCGCAGGCCGAAAAAGGCACCTCGAGGATCATCGAGAAACTCGACAACCCGGTACTCGACGAACTGCTCGGCTACCAGGCCGAGGAACTGCGTGCCGAAGTCGAACTGGTCAAGGGCGCCTCGCATACCTTCGACCAGGATGCCTACCTCGCAGGCAAGCAGACCCCCGTTTTCTTTGGTTCGGCGGTTAACAATTTCGGCGTGCAATCACTGCTCGACGCCATCGTCGATCTCTCGCCGCCGCCCCAGCACCGCCCGGCCGAGACCCGGCAGGTCGAACCCCTTGAGCCCAAGTTCTCCGGCTTCGTGTTCAAGATCCAGGCCAACATGGACCCCAAGCACCGTGACCGCATCGCCTTCGTGCGCGTCTGCTCCGGCCACTACACGCGCGGAATAAAGCTAAAGCAATTGTCCACCGGCAAGACACTGGCGGTGAACAACGCCATCACCTTCATGGCGCAGGATCGCAGCACCACGGACGAAGCCTGGCCCGGCGACATCCTCGGCATTCCCAACCACGGCACGGTGCTGCTGGGCGACACCTTCAGCGAAGGCGAAGACCTCAAGTTCACCGGCATCCCCTGCTTCGCCCCGGAACACTTCCGCCGCGCGCAGATTCGCAATCCGATGAAGATGAAGCAACTGCAGAAGGGCTTGCAGCAACTGGCCGAGGAAGGTGCGACACAGTTATTCAAGCCACTGGGCTCGAATGATCTGATCCTCGGTGCCGTCGGCACCCTGCAGTTCGACGTCGTCGCCCACCGTCTCGAATTCGAGTACGGTGTCGATTGTTTCTTCGAGCCGGTCAACGTCGCCACCGCACGCTGGCTACGCGGTTCAGAGGCCGACCTGCGCGCCCTCGAAGACAAGGCCCCGGCCAACCTCGCACTTGATGGCGCTGGCGACTACGTGTATCTGGCCCCCAACCGGGTGAATTTGCAGATGGCACAGGAACGCCACCCCAACATCGTTTTTCTCGAAACCCGGGAAATCCATTAGCGGTGTCACACTTCTGTCATCTTTCCGCAACATGAAACACCGGCGGACTGCCGCAAACCATTGTCAGATGGGCACCGCGCCCTGACGGGAGTAAACATGAGGGCTGAACATTTCCTGTCTGCCCTTCATGTTTGCCGCCCAAGCCCCGCTTGCTTCACGCGTCCCGCCACACCTCACCGGCGACATCTGGGGCGGGCTTGCGGCCATGCTGGTCGCCCTGCCCTCGGCAATTGCCTTCGGTGTCACCATCTTCGCGCCGCTGGGTGGCTCCCTGGCTCCCCAAGGCGCCATGGCGGGTATTCTGGGCGCCACGGCGCTCGGCCTGATTGCCCCGGTCTGCGGCGGCAGTTCACGGCTGATTACAGCCCCATGCGCACCTGCTGCGGCCGTGCTGGCAGCGCTGGCCATCGGCTTTACCTCGCAGGGTATGACCCCCGAGAGCGCCCTGCTACTGCTGGCACTGATCGGCCTGCTCGCCGGTGCCATGCAGATCGGCCTCGGCCTGGCCGGCATCGGGCGATTAATCAAATACATTCCCTACCCGGTGGTCAGCGGCTACCTGTCGGGTGTCGGGCTGATCATCATCGGCAGTCAAGTGCCCAAGTGGCTCGGTGCACCGACCGGTACCAGCCTGTTACAAGCCCTGACGCAACCGAAGCTCTGGGCCTTGCCGAGCATTGTGGTGGGTACCGTCGTTATCCTTGCAATGCTGCTCACCCCACGCCTCACCAAAGCGATCCCGGCCGCCATCCTCGCCTTGCTCGCCGGCATTGCCACCTATCTCACGCTCGGCTGGTTCAACCCGGAACTGCTGATCACGGATGGCAACCCGCTGCTGGTCGGTACGCTTGCCAACAGCGAAGGCAGTCTCGCGGCCAGCATCGGACAGAATCTTAACTCGCTCAAGGCGCTCGATTTCAGCAGCGTTCTGCAGGTGCTGGTGCCTGCGCTCACGCTGGCCGTCCTGCTCTCCATCGACACACTCAAAACCTGTCTGGTCATCGACGCAATGACCAACTCAAGCCATGAGTCCAACCGCGAACTGATCGGGCAGGGGCTGGGCAACATCGCCTCTTCGCTGGTCGGCGGCATCCCCGGTGCCGGTACGATGGGCGCCTCGCTGATCAATGTATCGAGCGGCGGCACCACGAAGCTGGCAGGACTGATGGCGGGGGTCTTCTCACTGGCCGCCTTCCTGCTGCTAGCGCCGCTGATTGCCTGGGTGCCCGTCGGCGCGCTGGCGGCCATCCTGATCGTGATTGGCGTCCGCATGATCGACACGCATAGCCTCACCTTCTTTTTCTCGGCGTCCACGCGTATCGATTTCTTCGTCATCCTCACGGTAATCCTGGTGGCCGTGCTCGGCAACCTCATCACTGCCTCCGGCGTCGGCGTGGCGCTCGCCATCATCCTCTTCATCCGCGAGCAGACCCGCAGTTCGGTCGTCCGCAACCGTATCGAAGGTAACGAGATTCTGACCAAACGCGCCCGTTCGCCGGAGGACATCGAACACATCGAGCGTGATGGCAGCGACGTGGTGGTCTTCGAACTGCAGGGCAGCCTGTTCTTCGGCACCGCCAGCCAACTGCATGCGGCGCTGGAGCCGGAAACCGGCAAGCGTAAATACGTCATCCTCAACATGCGTCGCGTGCAATCGCTCGACGTCACCGCCACCCATGTGCTGGAGCAAATCAAGGACCGTCTTGAGGAAAACAATGCCTATCTGGTGTTCTGCGACATTCCCAAGGGGCTGCCCAGCGGTCTGAAGATGAAACGTTTCCTCAAGGAAACCGGCGTGGTGCGTCCGAGCAACAAGGCATTCGCCTTCCGCCAACTGGATGATGCGCTGGAGTGGCTTGATGCTCAGGAGCAGGCCAGCACAGGTAGCGTGAACGCCGACCGGCAGCTTGAGTTACGGGCCATGCCCTTCCTGGCCGGTTGCATGCCGGACGCCCTCACAGCACTGGAAGCGGCGGTGGAAACCCGTCACATCAAAGCCGGCAAGCGCATTTTCAAGGCCGGCAACACCTGCGACGAGCTGTTCATCATCCGGCGCGGCACCGTCAAGCTGATGGTGCCGCTGCGCAAGAAGGAGAGCTATCACCTCGCCACCTGCGGGCCGGGCGAACTGATCGGCGACATGGGTTTCATCGAATCCGCCCAGCATGCCATCGATGCACTGGCGATCAGCGACTGTGAAGTCTATGTGCTGCAGCGCGAACGTTTTGAATATCTGGCCGTCGAACACGGCGACCTGATGCTGGCCTTCTTTGGCAATATCGCCCGCAACCTCTCGACACGCCTGCACGCCACCATCACCGAACTGCAGGCACTTCGAGGATAAAGTCCGAGGATAAGCTCAGAGCACAATCTGGCAGAGCGACAAATCGCCGTCGCGCTGGCAGGGAAAGCTGTCGGAGTTCCAGTTCCTGAGGAATTCAAAAAACTCCTTCTCCGGCATTGGCTTGCCGAAACGATAGCCCTGACCGACCCGATAACCCATGGACATCATCTTGACGCACTCCTCACAGGTCTCGATGCCCTCGGCCACCACCTCCTTGCCCAGACCATCGGCCAAATGCCAGACCGAGCGGGCAATGGACATATTCGCGGCATCCTGATCGATCCCGCGCACGAAGCGCTGATCGAGCTTGAAAGTATCGAGCGGCAACTGGCTCAAGACACCGAGATTCGAATAACCCGTACCAAAGTCATCAAGCGCCACCGAAACGCCCATATGGCCAATCTGTCGCAGGGCATCAGCGGCACCGCCTTCATCGCGGATGAACATCGATTCAGTCACTTCAAGCTGCAGACGACTCGCCGCAATGCCAGTGTATTCCAGCGCGCGCGCCACCTCACCCGGCAGGTCGCAGCGCTCCAGCTGCATCGGTGACACGTTGACCGCGACGTGGAAATTTTCTGGCAATTGGCATTCACGTTCGGCCAGCATCGAACAGGTCTGCATCAGCACCCAGTTGCCGATTTTCGCAATCAGGTCGCTGCGTTCCGCCACCGGGATGAACACGCCCGGTGCGATCAGGCCCCTCACCGGATCGCGCCAGCGCACCAGGGCTTCCGCCCCGATCACGGTACGCGCGGTCAAATCAATCTTCGGCTGGAAATGCAGTTCGAGGTGACCCGAACGCAGCGCATCGTCAAGCTGTGCCTCCATCTCAAGTTGGCGCTCGACCGCGACAGCCATCTCGGCAGAGAAAAACTTGACCAGATTGCCGCCCGCCTGCTTGGCCCGCATCATGGCACGATCCGCCGCGACAATCAGGTCGTCGAGGGTATGCCCATCCGACGGATAGGCACTGATACCGATCGAAGCGCCCACCTTGAACTTGTGGCCGGCAATGTCGATCGGCTTGTCCAGCGCGGCCAGCAGCTTGTTGGCCACCATGCCCGCATCATGGCGATCGGCAATATCGGGGAGCAGACAGACAAATTCATCACCGCCAAAACGTGACAGGGTATCGTCGCTGCGCAGCACGGCAGACAGGCGTTGCGACACGTTAACCAGCACCTCGTCGCCAATGTCATGTCCAAGGCTGTCGTTGATCGACTTGAAGCGATCGAGATCAACGAACAATATCGCTGCCGCGCGCTCGGAACGGTCGGCCCGACGCAGCGCCTGTTCGCCCCGGTCGGTCAGGAGAATGCGATTGGCCAGGCCCGTCAGCGAATCGTGCAGGGCGAGGAAGCGCAGGCGCGCCTCCTGGCCATGCTGCTGGTCGATCATCGTGAAGGTGGCCAGATAGTGCGCGATTTGGCCGGTCGTGTTGTGCAGGGCGCGAATATCCAGCCATTCGAGGTAGAGCGTGCCATCCTTGCGACGATTCCAGACTTCACCGCGCCAGATACCGTCCGTATGCAGATCATTCCACATCGTCCGATAGAACTCGGGCGGGTGACGTCCCGAATTGAGCAGGCGCGGCGTCTGGCCCACCGCCTCTTCCAGACTGTAACCAGTGATCGTGGTAAACGTCGGGTTGACGAACAGGATGCGCTGCTCCGCATCGGTCAGCACCAGTCCACGCTCGAAGTTCTCGACGATGCACAGCGCCGCCCCGATCTGGCTGGCGCGATCCAGCGTGACTTGACTCTCGTCCAGTTGCACCATGCTCTCGCCCTCATGCTGGCCGAGTGGAATGGGGATCAGGGCAAGGCTGGTGTCGTCATGCAGGGTGGCGCTCTCCTGCTCCACGCGCGCCACCAGACGGTCAAAAATCTCGTCGGCGCCGCCCTCGGCCGTGGCCAATACGCCAGCACGGCCAAAATAATTGCCATTCGCCAGACGCAAATCGGTCAAGCCATCGGAGTAAAGCAACAGGGAAGCGGATTCGTTGCGTGCCAGACGATAACGCTGCGGGGGATCGTCCAGAATGTGTCGATCGACGCCAAAGGGCAGATGCTGAGAAGAGAATGCCTCGCACAAACGGCCATCACTGGCGAACAGCAGCGCATCAGGCATGCCGGCATTGATGATCTCGACCTCACGCCCATGGACGCGCACCAGAACGCCGCAAACGTAATAGCCGGAAATTTCCTGGCTCAACAGAAACTGGTTGATCCGCTCGTGGATGCCGGGCAGCGACATGCCAAGCAGCACCATTTCGCGGAACAGCATGGGAATATGCAGGGCAAATACCGCCGCCCCCAGGCCATGACCCGCTGCGTCGCCCAACAGGGCACACCAGCCCAGCTTGGGGTGTTCCGCCGAACAGAGAAAGTCACCACTGATCTGGCTGGCTGGCTTCGACCAGGCACGCACCTTGTCCATGCCCGGATGATGCAGGCCAGCGCGCACATTGCTGATCAGTTCCGCCGCCTCATGGTACTCGGCATGCACCTCATCGCGTACCGAGATGGCATCGTCATCATCCTCGGCAGAAAAAGTGGTATTCGGCAGATTTTCGGACATCGAAAATGATACAAGTTGAAATTATTCCAACCTTAACATAAACCTCGGCATAAACACGGTCATTCACCGGGCGCAAGGAGTCGCCCCGCTATAATCCGGGCGTAACAAATAACTGAGACATCGCATCCATGGAAGCAGAACGCATCAACGCCGTCGCCAACCACATCGCCGACCTCGAAGCTCGCGGCGATCAACTCCGGAGGTATCTTTGACTTCGATGCGAAGTCGGAGAAACTCGCCGAGCTGAATCAGCTCATGGAAGACCCCGGCATCTGGAACGATGCCGAACGGGCGCAAGCCCTGGGCAAGGAAAAGAAATCCATCGAATCTGTCGTGCTCACACTGGTCGGCGTGAGAAATGCGCTCGCCGATGCCCGCGACTTCTTCGCCATGGCCAAGGAAGAGGACGACGAGGACACCATGGTCTCTGTCGAAACCGACCTGGCCGGCGTCGAAGCCAAGGTTGCCGATCTTGAATTCCGCCGCATGTTCGCCAATCCCGCCGACCCGAACAACTGCTTCATCGACATTCAGGCCGGCGCCGGCGGCACCGAAGCCTGCGACTGGGCCAGCATGTTGCTGCGCCAGTACCTCAAGTATTGCGAACGCAAGGGCTTCAAGACCGAGCTGCTGGAGCAAACCGACGGCGACGTGGCCGGCATTCGCAGCGCCACCATCAAGGTGGAAGGCGACTATGCCTACGGCTTCCTGCGCACCGAAACCGGCGTGCATCGCCTCGTGCGCAAGTCGCCCTTCGATTCCTCCGGCGGCCGCCACACCTCCTTTGCCAGCCTCTACGTCTATCCCGAGATCGACGACTCGATCGAGGTTGATATCAACCCGGCCGACCTGCGCGTCGACACCTTCCGCGCCTCCGGTGCCGGCGGTCAGCATATCAACAAGACCGACTCGGCGATCCGCATCACCCACAATCCGACCGGCATCGTCGTGCAGTGCCAGAACGACCGTTCGCAGCACAAGAACCGCGCCGAGGCGATGAAGATGTTGAAAGCGCGCCTCTACGAACTCGAACTGCGCAAGCGCCAGGCCGAAGCCGACAAGCTCGAAGCCACCAAGACCGACGTGGGCTGGGGCCACCAGATTCGCAGCTACGTCCTCGACAATTCCCGCATCAAGGATTTGCGTACCAACGTCGAAATCTCCAACACCCAGAAGGTGCTCGACGGCGACCTCGATCCCTTCATTGAAGCCAGCCTGAAGCAAGGCGTTTAACCCTCCAGCCGAAAGCACAATCATGAGCGAAAACCAGCCCCCCGTTCAGCAGGATGAGAACCACATCATCGCCGAGCGCCGCGAGAAACTCGCGCAATGGCGCGCCTCGGGCCGCGCCTATCCGAACGATTTCCGCCGCGAGAACCTCGCTGCCAAGCTCGACGAGCTTTATGGCGAAAAAACCAAGGAAGAACTCGAAGCCACGCCGATCCAGGTCAAGGTGGCCGGCCGCATCATGCTCAAGCGCGTGATGGGCAAGGCCAGCTTCATCACGGTTCAGGATCTGTCCGGACGCATTCAGTTCTACGTCCAGAAGGACGGCGTCGGCGAGGTGGTTTACGACGACTTCAAGAAGTGGGATCTCGGCGACATCGTCGGCGGTGTCGGTTCACTGTTCAAGACCAAAACCGGCGAACTGACCGTGCAGTGTTCGGAAATTCGCCTGCTGTCGAAGTGCCTGCGCCCGCTGCCGGAAAAATTCCACGGCCTCACCGATGTCGAGCAGAAATACCGCCAACGTTATCTTGATCTCGCCACCAACGAAGAAACGCGCTTCACCTTCGTCGCGCGCAGCCGCATGATCGCCTCAATCCGTGGCCACATGACACACCACGGCTTCCTCGAAGTCGAGACACCGATGATGCACCCGATTCCCGGCGGCGCCTCGGCCAAGCCCTTCACCACGCATCACAACGCACTCGACATGCAATTGTTTCTGCGCATCGCGCCGGAGCTGTATCTGAAGCGCCTCGTCGTCGGCGGCTTTGAGAAGGTCTTCGAGATCAACCGCAACTTCCGCAACGAAGGCCTCTCGCCGCGCCACAACCCTGAATTCACCATGATGGAGTTCTACGAGGCCTACGCGGACTACCAGAGCCTGATGGACTTCACCGAAGGGCTGATCCGTCACGCCGCTCGCGAAGCGCTCGGCACCGAGACCTTCGACTATCAGGGCCGCACACTGGATCTTTCCAAGCCCTTCCGGCGCATGACCACGGTCGAGGCGATCCACTATCACCATCCCGGCTACAGCCTGTCGATGCTCAACGATGCCGGCTGGCTGCGTCAGAAGCTCACTGACCTCAAGGTCGAAGTGTTCCCCACTGCCGGCCTCGGCACGCTGCAGATGCAGTTGTTTGAAGAGACCACCGAAGCCGAGTTGTGGGACCCCACCTACATCATTGACTACCCGACCGAAGTCTCGCCGCTGGCGCGTCGTTCGGACAAGAACCCCGACGTGACCGAGCGCTTTGAGCTGTTCATCGTCGGACGCGAAATCGCCAACGGTTTCTCCGAGTTGAACGACCCCGAAGATCAGGCTGCGCGCTTCCTCGAACAGATGAAAGCCAAGGATGCCGGCGACGAAGAGGCGATGTATTACGACGCCGACTACATCCGCGCGCTGGAATACGGCCTGCCGCCCACTGGCGGCTGCGGCATCGGTATCGACCGACTGGTGATGCTGCTGACCAACGCGCCGGCGATTCGCGACGTGATCCTCTTCCCGCAGATGCGGCCGGAATAAAAAGTCGGCGCTGGCAGGACGGCACATGAAGCGCCGGATCGCAGTGATTGGCGCCGGCGTCGCCGGCGCGTCGGTTGCCCATGCGCTGGCGCAACGTGGCCATGCCGTCACCGTCTTCGAAGCGGCCGATGCACCGGCCCAAGGCGCCTCCGGCAATCATGTCGGCGTGTTCCGCCCCCTGCCCTCGCTGGACGACAGCCGGCTCTCGCGCCTGCTGCGCGCCGGCTTTCTGCGCGGCCGCCAACTGTTCGCCACGCTGCCGGATGCACGGCTGGGCTGGACCGGCGCACTGCACATCGCCCGCGATCCGAAACATGAAGCCACCCAGCAGCGGATAGCAGCGGATCAGCCCACTGACTTCTGCCGTTTCGTCACGCGCGCAGAAGCCAGCGAACTGGCCGGCTGGCCGGTCGAATTCGGCGGCTGGTGGTTTCCGCAGGCCGGCTGGATCAACCCGCCCAGCCTCGTGCGCGCGTTGCTCGCCGGCCTCGATGTGCACTACGGGCAACGCATCGACCGCCTTGCTGATCTCGATGCAGAAGACATCGTGCTGGCCAACGGCTACGAAGCGCCGGCGCTGGTACCGGACTTCAAGCTGCCGATTCGCGCCGGACGCGGTCTGGTCAGCCATGTACCGGAAGCAGCCACGCCGCCGTTCCAGATTGTCGCCACGCGACTTGGCTATGTCACCCCGGCGGTCGACGGCATGCGCTGTGCGGGCGCTACCTCGATGCTCGACGACCTCAGTCCAGCACCGCGTCTGGACGATCACATCGAAAACCTGCAGCGCCTCGACATGCTGCTGCCCGGTTTCGGCAAGACCCTCGACCCGGCCACGCTCAATGGCCGCGTTTCCTTCCGCCCGATGTCGCCCGACCGCCTGCCGATTGTCGGGCCGCTCACGGCCAGCGAGGGCTTGTGGATCATTGATGGTTTTGGCGCACGCGGGCTGGTGTTTGCGAGCATCTGCGCCGAACTGCTGGCCTGCCAGATCAGCAATGAACCGCTACCACTGGCGGCCGATCTGGTGGCCGCCGTATCGCCGGGACGGTTCAAGGCCAAAGCCAGAGTGTAAGCAACTGTTGCAAGTGTCCCCGCCGGGCAGTCGGCCGCGTTATTGGCGGTGCAGCCCCCTTTTTTCGAGAGGACATCATGAACACACAAACCACCCCGGCACCGCTTAGCCCCCGTCTGCACCCCCTGCTGGCCACGGCCGCCATTGCCGTCACCACTGTTTCGTTCGCCGGCATCGCCGCCATGAGCGGCTGGCTGCCGATGAGCCAGGCTGCCCCGCAACCGGCGGTAAGCGCCGTCTCGCCAGCCCCGACTTTTGTTGAAACCGCGCCGGTCAGCCCGCCCAAGGTAGTTGAGAAAATTGTGATTGTGGAAAAACCGGTATACCGTTCGGCACCCAAAGTCGCCGCCAAGACACCGGCACCGCAACCAATGCCGCCGCTTGAGGCCACGACATCCGCGCCCCCGCTTGTGCTGGCTGCCAGTCCGACCCCCGCACCGATTTGCTTCAACTGCGGCACGATCGACAATGTGCGCGAGGTGATGCAGGAAGGCGAAGGCAGTGGTCTCGGTGCCGTGGTCGGCGGCGTGCTCGGTGGGCTACTCGGCAGCCAAGTCGGCGGCGGCAGTGGCAACAAGATTGCGACCGTGCTCGGCGCCGCCGGTGGCGCCTATGCCGGCCACCAGGTCGAGAAGACGCGCAAGCAGACCGCCAACTATGAGATCAGTGTGCGCATGGAAGACGGCTCCTTGCGCACGGTCAGTCAGGACAGTGTCCCGGCTTGGCGTATCGGCGGTCGCGTCAAGCTCGATAACGGTCGGCTGATTAGCACCAACTGATTAACGCAGTCGGGTGCGCTGCGAGGCGGCGCGCCCGACCTGTTTTTTAGGCTTCGGCTTTTGCTTTTGCTTTTTCTTTATGCTCGGCTTTGGTGGTGTGGGCGATATCGGTCGGCTTTCCGTACGAGAAATCGCCGTTGCTATTGACGCCGTGGATGGCACGACAACCGGCTCAGGCATCACGGGTGCCGCAGGTTCAGCGATTGTCGCCGGACTTTGTTCCACAGCATCAACCTGACTGGGCGGTGCAATTCCGTCGAGCCAGCGCTGCGAGTCACGCATTTCAGCCAGCCAGCCATCGCCGACATAACGGGGGGCGGCCTCACGAACCGCATGTGCCACTTCCCGTGTGCTCCAACCGGCATGCGTCAGTATCGTCAGCGCGTAGGCATCCGCCTCGCGACGCTGATCTTCCTCGTAGAAAACACGCACCACCCGCGCACCGGCAAAGGATGTTGCCGTTGAAGCCAGTGTGGAGGCGGTATAGGCGGCCTCAACGCCCTGCAACACACCCGCCAGCGGAAACAGGAGGGCGACGGTGACCGAAACCGCCAGGCCGGTCGCCGTGTTTTCCTCGTGGTGTTTGCCGATGACATGGCCCATTTCGCGGGCAATGACAAAGGCCAGCGCCGGGTCGGACAATTCAAGCAGGCGCAAGCCGTCGAAAACCACGATGCTGCCACTTGCACTCGACATCGTGCCGATGTCGCGCTTGCCAGGCACATTGACAGTCATACGCGGGATACCGGTTTTCTCCTCGCTGGCCAACTGCATCGCCGCCGGCATCAGGCGCTCGGTCAGTCGTCTGACCTGGCCACGAAATTCGTCAGTGGCCGTGCAGTCCAACGGCTGACATGACGGTGCTTCCGGGACAAAGGCCAGTTTGGCCTGCATT
Source organism: Rhodocyclaceae bacterium (assembly GCA_030824115.1). GTDB lineage: Bacteria > Pseudomonadota > Gammaproteobacteria > Burkholderiales > Rhodocyclaceae > Sulfuricystis. Next base: position 74,000 of record JAVBYI010000006.1, read on the forward strand.
TCCACATCGGAATAAAGCGCACCGACATCGCTGGGAACGACCAGACGCGCCCGCTTCGAATCGGCAGAAGTCGCGCAGCCGCCCAACAACAGACAGGTACAGACAGTGAGCGCGACGGCGGACTTCAAAACGCCTGATCGAGACGCCGCAAGACTTCGTCGCGGCCCAGCACTGCCAGCACGCGGTCGATGGCAGGGCTTTGCGGCTGGCCGAGCAGAACGACACGCAACGGGATGGCCACTTGTGGCATCTTCAGACCAGTGGCCGCCAGGGTTTCCTTGAGGGTCTTGCCGAGCACCTCGGGTGAAAAGTCGGCGCTGGCCTTTTTTTCCAATAAGCGGCCCTTGAGATCGGCCAATGCTGCTTTCGCCACATCGGTCAAATGCTGCGCCTTGAGTTCTTCTGATGCATGCGGCGCCACATAGAAGGCATGGGCGCTGTCGGCCAGTTCGTTAAGGTTGCTGACACGATCCTTGTAAAGTGCGGCAATCTCGGCAGGATCGGGGCTGGCGGTGTTCTCGACGCCCTCGCGGGCGAGGCGCCGGTGAATCTCCTGCCCCAGGCGCGCATCATCGGCCAGCTTGATGTAATGCGCATTGAGCCAGTTGAGCTTCTCGGTGTTGAACTGTGCAGCGGAGCTGGTGATGTGATCGAGATCGAACCACTCGACGAACTGCGTCATCGAGAAGATTTCTTCGTCGCCGTGCGACCAGCCGAGACGCCCCAGATAGTTGAGCACCGCCTCGGGCAGGTAGCCATCGTCGTCGTACTGCATCACGCTGACGGCGCCGTGGCGCTTGGAGAGCTTGGTGCCGTCGTCGCCGAGAATCATCGACAGGTGGCCGTAACGTGGCACTGGCGCACCGAGCGCTTCAAGCAGGTTGATCTGGCGCGGCGTGTTGTTCACGTGATCGTCACCGCGAATGACATGGGTGATGCCCATATCGTGGTCATCCACCACGACGCAGAAGTTGTAGGTCGGCGTGCCGTCGGCACGCGCGATGATGAAATCGTCGAGTTCGGCGTTGGCGATCTCGATGCGGCCCTTGACCTGATCGTCCCAGGCGACCACGCCTGCGGTCGGATTCCTGAAACGCACCACGGGATGAATCCCGGACGGGGGTGTTGGCAGGGTCTTGCCCAACTCGGGGCGCCAACGGCCGTCATAGCGCGGTTTTTCCTTCTGCGCTTCCTGTTCGGCGCGCAAGGCGTCGAGTTCTTCCTTCGAGGTGTAGCAATGGTAGGCGGTGCCGGCGGCGAGCATCTGGCCGATTACTTCCTTGTAGCGCATCATGCGCTGCATCTGATAGTAGGGGCCTTCGTCGTGCTGCAGGCCGAGCCACTGCATGCCGTCGAGAATTGCCTGCACCGCTTCCGGCGTCGAGCGCGCCACGTCGGTATCCTCGATGCGCAGCACGAAGGTGCCGCCATGGCGCCGGGCATAGGCCCAGGCAAACAGGGCGGTACGCGCGCCACCGATGTGAAGATAGCCGGTCGGGCTGGGTGCAAAGCGGGTCTTGACGAGACGATTCATGGCAGACGTAACGGGAAAGGGAAGCGTATTTTAAAGCGACGCTTCATGAAAGCGCCGCATCTTCAAAACGCTTGAGTGCCGTTGCGAAATCGTAACGCTCGATGGCCTTGTGAATTTTTGGCGCCAGCGTCCCGAACAGTTCGGTCAAGCGCGCTTTCTGCTCCTGCCAGAGCGTGCTGGCACGCAGATCGTCGCCCTCAAGATAGGCTTTCAGTTGATTCAGCAGCACCCGGTCGGCCGCATCGAGTGCAGGAACATTGGCCGCCTGATCCTCCATCCTGCTTGTCGGTTGGAAGTGGGCACGCAAAGCATCCAGCAAACTCTCCAGCACAGGCGTCATCGCAACGATTTCAGCCTCGATCGTGACGGCGTCAGCCCGAGACTTGATGGCCGTTTCCAGCGCCAGCGCAGCCGCCCGCAAGGGTTCGGCACCCAAGGTTGCGGCTGTCCCCTTGAGCGAATGCGCGAGGCGCCGCGCCTCATCCAGATTGCCGTCGGCCAGTGCGGTGCGAATACGCGCCGGATCATCCGCATGATGCTCGATGAACATGACCAACACACGCCGATAACTGGTCACCCGACCACCGACACTGGTCAGCCCGGCAACGGTATCCAGGCCCGGAAAATTCGGCAATGCGTCTTGCGCCGGCACAACAGGAACCGGTACGGGAAGAGTGGTTACGGCCCGCGTTCCCTGTGCCTCATCAAGTACCGGCAGCCAGTGCTGCAGGACTGCATAGAAGCGTTCCGGGGTCACCGGCTTGCCAAGGTGGTCATTCATGCCGGCATCGAGACAGCGCTGACGATCCTCGGCAAACACATTGGCGGTCATGGCGATGATGGGCACCTGCGCGACAGTCGGCGCGCCTTGCAGGCTACGAATGGCGAGGGTTGCCTCGATGCCATCCATCACCGGCATTTGCATGTCCATCAGGATCAGGTCATACGCCTGCGCCTTGGCATACTCAAGTGCAACCTGACCATTCGGGGCCACATCGGCAGCCAGTCCGACCGCCTCAAGCAGATCGAGTGCCACCTCCTGATTGACCGGATTGTCCTCCACCATCAGGATGCGGGCGCCCAACCGATCGGCCAGCGCAGCGACGGTCATTGCGGTTTGCGTGTCAGCCAGGTTCGAAGCCGCGCTGGCGTCTGCTTCCATTTCGTCCGGCAGTGAAGGATCAAACCAGCCCCGCAGCACATCCTGCCCTTGCGACAGCCTGACCGGTTTGAATGGCGCCTCGAACCAGAAGGTACTGCCCTGACCCGGCGTGCTCTCCACGCCACAATGCCCCCCCATCAGGTCGGCAATACGCTTGACAATGGCCAGCCCCAATCCCGTGCCGCCATAGCGCCGTGTGGTCGAGCTATCGGCCTGCTCAAAAGGCTGGAACAGGCGCGCAACCGCATTCTGGTCCAAGCCGATACCGGTATCGCGCACGGCAAAGCGCAGCCAGAGCCGTTCGTCTGTCGCTACCGACATGCGCGCGACCGACAAGGTCACACTGCCCGCCTCGGTGAATTTGACCGCATTGCTGGCAAAGTTCATCAGCACTTGCCCCAAGCGTAACGGGTCGCCATGCAGGAGCGCAGGCAGTTGCGGATCAACCTCGACCTGCCAGCGCACGTCCTTGTCCATGGCGCGATCGCGCATCAGATTGCCCACATCGTTGATGACCTTGGACAGCCCGAAGTCGGTCGCCTCCAGGTTCATGCGTCCAGCCTCGATCTTGGAGAGATCGAGAATGTCATTGATGATGCCAAGCAGGTTCTGCGCTGCATCGCTGACGCGCGACAGGCGCATCTGCTGGCGGGGTTCGGTAATATCGTGCGCCAGCAAATGGGTCATGCCGATGATCGCATTCATTGGCGTGCGAATCTCGTGGCTCATGTTGGCGAGGAAGGTGCTCTTTGCCAGACTCGCCGCCTCGGCAGCCGTCTTGGCGGCCTCAAGCTCGACGGTGCGTTCGGTAACAAGTTGTTCGAGTTGATGACGATACTGGTCAAGCTCCTGGCCAATGCGCTTGCGCTCGGTGATGTTCTCCATGATCGAAAGGAAGTGCGTCACCGTGCCATCGTCCTGGCGCACCGGCGCAATCTGCGCCCAGGCAATGTAGTCGCTGCCATCGGCACAGCGATTGATGAATTCGCCTTGCCAGGTATGGCCGCTACGCAGGGTTTTCCAGATACCGATCGGCTTTTCGTCCGCTACCGTCGCACCCAGTATCGAGACGGGTTGGCCGATGATTTCCGTCTCTTTAAAACCCGTATGTTCAAAGAGATTGCGGCTGACCCATTCAATCGTGCCCATGGCATTGGTCAGCACCACCATCGCCGGACTTTGATCGACCGCCAGCGACAGGATGCGCATGCGCTCCTCGGAACGCTTCAGTGCCGCACGCGCCTGGTGGTTCTCGATGACGCCCGTCAGACGTTCGGCGATGGTATGCAGCAATTCATGTTCTTCGGGGAAGAACGGATCGGCATGCGGTGTGCGCAAGCTCGGTGGCGCACTGCGATAGGCGATGATGATGCGATCGGAATGCGCCGGCGTGCCATCGAAATCAACCGTGATCTGCCAGGGCGTTTCGTAAAAGTCGGCGCTGGCAAGACGGCGTCCCTCCACCTCGATGCAAGCTGCGGCCAGTTCCGGGTGCTGCATGGCTGCGGGGAGACGATCGACGACCGCCTGCAGCATGTCATCCAGCGCCAGCGTCGTATTTTCGGTCAGCTGGAACACCGCATAGAGGCAGGCCAGCTCCTTCATGCGCTCGCGCAGGGCATACTGGTCGGCACGCACCCGGCTGACATCGTGCGCCACGCCCAGCACACCAATCAGCCGACCATTTGTGGCCACCATCGGTGTCTTGATCGTCTCGAACAGCCCGCGATAACCGTCGGCGGCAAATGTCAGCCATTCCTCGTTGCTGCGCGAACCGCCCTGCGCCACCGCCGCACGGTCATTGGCACGGAAGAAGTCCGCCAGTTCCCGATCGACAAAATCATAGTCGGTCTTGCCAATGATGTCGGCTTCCTTGGCACCATACAAACGCTCAAAAACCGGGTTGCACGCGAGGTAGACACCCTCCGGATCTTTCAGCCAGACCAGATCGGGGAGCGTTTCGATCAGGGTCCGCAAACGCCCGCGCTCCTCGTTAAGGTTATGCGTCGCCTCACGGTCACGCCGACGCGCATCACGCAAGCGCAAGGTGGAGATAATCAAGCCAATCAACAACAGCAAACCGAGTCCGATACTGACGGAAAGCGCGGCCATGGGCAGGGGATGATCGCGCCACAAGCCGCTCCAGGTCAGGGCCGGCGCATGAAAAGGCTTGAGGCGCAGTTCGCGCATCATCGTCTCGACCGGCGCGTAATCCGCTGGCACATTGAAGCCATGGATACGTATCGCACGGGCCACGGACTGCCCCGGTTCGATCACCAACAAGGCCGCTGCCACCCGACGCGCCACGGCAGACTCGACATGAGGCAAGGCCACAAAGGGCCACTCGGGATACAACTGCGTCGACAGCGCATGAGAAAACCCCGGCTCGGTGCGGCGGTTGATGACGCGCAAGGTATCGGCTGCCAGCTTGCCCTCCTGCATCATGCTTTCCATCACGCCCGCACGCACGAAGCCCACTTCGGCCTTGCCGGCAACAACAGCTTCAATGACACGATCCTGAGGCATGCCGGTTTCAATCAGTTTGCTGGCATCAAGACGGACCCCGGCGCGACTAAGCTCATACTGCTGGGCAGCATTGCCGCCCAGCACCTTGTTGGGGTCGGCCATGGCGACGCGCTTGCCGGACAAGTCCTGCAACGTCTGGATATCGCGCCGATCCTGGCGCGTGATGATGACCCCACCAACCGATTGCACCGGCCGCCCGCTCGAATCCAGATCAACCAGCGTGGCCAGCGCACCCGACAAACCATAGTCCTGCTTGATCTCGACGTAGTGGCGCGGATTGGTAAAGACCAAGTCGAGTACCCCCTGACGCAAGGCAGCCTCGATTTCATTCGGGTCGAGTGCGAGAATCTTAACCTTGCGGCCAGCGAGTTGCTGACTCAGGTAATCCGCCAGTGGCTGCCAGCGCGTCAGTGTGGCCTCTTTGGATCGAAAAGCGAACACACCGAGGGTCAGCGGCGCATCGGCGCGGACGGGCCAGGTCGACAGCAACAGCCACCAGCCGCATAGCAGCCAGACTAACGCTGCCGGTCGACGCAAGAACAGACTCATGGACCTGCGGTGATTACAGTGCAGTCAATCGTCTGCATACCGATGCGCAATTTCGACGAACTGATCGAAACAGGCATCGAACGCATCGACAATGGCGGGATCGAAGTGCTTGCCTCTGCCTTCGCGCACAATCGTCGCTGCCTTGTCGATCGGGAAGGCCGGCTTGTAGACGCGCCGGGTAATCAGGGCATCAAATACATCCGCCACGGCCATCAGGCGCGCCGACATTGGAATGGCCGTCTTGCTGAGGCCCTCGGGATAACCGCTGCCATCCCATTTTTCGTGATGCGAGTAGGCGATATCCATGGCGATGTGCAGAAAAGCCAGCGGCGCATGATCCTCTTCGCCTTCCAGCGCAGACTCAATCGCCTCGGCACCGAGACGGGCATGCGTCTGCATGATGCGCCATTCGTCGGCATCAAGCGGGCCCGGCTTCAACAGGATGTGATCGGGAATGCCGACCTTGCCAATGTCATGCAATGGCGCCGCCTTGACGATCAGTTCGATAATGCCATCGGCACGCAGCGGGGCAAAGTCGGGATGTCCGACAAGATGCCGGGCCAACAAGTCGACATAAGACTGGGTGCGGCGAATATGGTTGCCAGTATCGTTGTCGCGCGTTTCTGCCAAGCCTGCCAGAGCACGCAAAGAGACATCCTGAATCTGCTGGTTTTCGCGCATGCGCCGCTGTACCTCAACCTCAAGATTGAGGTTGCGCTCGGCCATCGCATCGCGCACTGACTTCAGCTCCAAGTGGGTACGTACCCGGGCCAGCACGATGGGGGGGCGAATCGGCTTATGGATGTAATCGACGGCGCCCAGCGTCAGTCCGGTTTCTTCGTCGGCATCGGAGTCCATCGCCGTCACGAAGATTACGGGGATATCGCGCAGGCGCTTGTCTTCCTTGAGACGCCGAACAACTTCATAACCATCCATGTCGGGCATCATCACATCGAGCAGAATCAGGTCCGGTCGCGGATCACTGGTGGCAACCTCCAGCGCACGCCGGCCATTGTTGGCGACGCGCACATGAAACTCGGACTGCAGAGACTCACCGAGAACTGCCAGATTCTCGGGCATGTCATCGACGATCAACACGACGGATTTGTCGCGGGCGCTTGGCATCGGGATGGGGTCAGGATTCTGGGAACGTGGAATTGTATGCCGGAATCAGGGCATCGATGCGCAATCCACCCGATGATCGGCGAAAATGCGCGGATGCCTTCTCTGCCCGCCCTGCGCTCGCGCAATTACCGCCTGTTCTTTGCCGGCCAACTCGTGTCGCTGACAGGTACCTGGATGCAACAGATCGCCATGGTGTGGCTTGCCTATCGCCTGACCGATTCAGCCGCCATGCTCGGACTCGTTGGTTTTGCCAGCCAGATTCCGATCCTGCTGTTCAGCACCGTCGCCGGCGTCTGGAACGACCGGGTAGACCGGCGCCGCCTGTTGATGTGGACGCAAACGGCCGCGCTGACACAGGCGCTGCTACTCACCACCCTGACCTTTTTCGGCACCATCCAACCCGAATGGCTGGTGGCCCTCGCTTTTGTACTGGGCTGCATCAACGCCATCGATCTGCCCGCGCGTCAGGCCTTCGTCGCCCAACTGGTCACCGACAAGGCGGACCTCGCCAATGCAATCGGCCTCAATTCCTTCCTGATGAACGGCACCCGCTTCATCGGCCCAGCGCTGGCCGGCCTGCTGGTCGCCACTTGGGGAGAAGCATTCTGCTTCCTGCTCAATGCACTGTCCTACGGCGCCGTCCTGCTGGCCCTACGCGCCATCCGCGTCGCACCCAAGACGGACAAGCCGACCGGCGAATCCGCTTGGTCATCGCTCAAGTCTGGGCTTCAATACGCGCACACGCACGCGGCCATTCGTCGCGCCCTCTGGCTGGTCGCTGGCTTTGGTCTGTTCGTCACGCCCTACACGATATTGATGCCCCTGTTTGCCCGCGAGATCTTCGCTGGTGCGGCCGACACCTATGGTTTTCTGGTTGCCAGCGCAGGCGCCGGTTCACTTTGTGCCGCACTTTGGCTGGCCCTCCGTGCGGGCAGAAAAGCCACGACCACGCAGGGACTGGAAACACTCGTCGCCCGCGCCGCGCTTTGCGGCGGGGTCGCACTAGGCGGCTTCGCCCTGACACCCGGCATCGTCTGGGCTTATCCGCTGTTGATGTTGCTGGGCTTTTGCGTCGTACTGACCGTCGCCGGGAGTAATACCCTGATTTCGATCAGCGTCGCAGACACCTACCGAGGACGTGTCATGTCAATCTTTTCAACCGCCTTCCTCGGTATCGCTCCACTGGGTAGCCTCGTGGTCGGCGCGATAGCCGAAGCAGTCGGCGTGCGCAGCACCCTGCTTGGCTGTGCCTTGCTCACGCTATTGCTGAGTGCACGCCATGCTTGGCTGTTGCACCGGACGCACCAATCACCTCAACAAAAAAGCACAGCCTAGGCTGTGCTTCTTCAGGATCTTCGAAAACCAGGATTACTTCTTGGCAGCCGTCTTCTTCTTGCCTGCAACGGCAGTCTTGAAGCCAGCACCAGCGGTGAAGCGTGCGACGGTCGTCGCGGCAATCTTGATCTTCTCGCCAGTCTTGGGATTCACGCCGGCGCGCGCAGCGCGCTTGGAAGACTTGAAAGTACCGAAACCGACGAGGGTCACGGGATTGCCCTTGGCGACGGACTTGACGATAGCGTCAATCATGCCGTCCAGTGCCTTGCCGGCAGCCGCCTTGGAAATGGCAGCTTCCTTGGCGGCGATTTCGATGAGATCCCCTTTGTTCATATTGATCTGCTCCTCACGTGTGGAAAGGCTGAATTGCCTGCGCCAATTCTAACTGGATATTTACGCGTGCCGTCAAGGGCCTAGCGCGATTTTTCTCGGGAATACCCCGCTATTCCGGGGCTTGGCAGGTGATCAACACGTCAGGCTTTGCCCCTATAATTACCTTAATAAAAATGCGCCATTCTCTCCACCATTTCCTTTTTGGAGAATCACACCATGCTGTTCATCCTGTACTACGTCATCGCCATCATTGTGCTGGTGCTGCATTTCACCGGCGTCTTGGCCCGCTACAACCTTGAATGGCTGGTGTTGGCACTTGCCGTAACCGTATTCCCCGCTGTCATCTACCTCTAGACAGCCTCAGCAACGCGCCGCAATTAGCGCCTTGACCCGGCCCACATCGGCCGGCATGACTTGTACGCGCTGCGGCAGCAACTCGATCCCCTCCAGCGCCTTCGGTCGCCCCGGCTCGCAGCCGAGCGCTTCCTGAATCGTCTCGGCAAACTTCACCGGCTGTGCGGTTTCCAACACCACCATTGGTACCCCCGATAAGTCATGTTCGCGACCGACCTTGACGGCATCGGCCGTATGGGTGTCGATCATTACCTGATGCTGTTGCCAGACATCGCTGATCGTAAGCAAGCGATCGGCATGCGTACTCTTGCCAGAAACGAAACCGAACGAAGCCAGTTTCGCCATGTACGGCGTAGCACGCAGATCGAAACTCCCGCCGGCATCCACCTTCGACCACAGATCACGCACGACAGCAGGATCACGGCCAACCAGATCGAACACAAAGCGCTCGAAATTGGAGGCCTTGGAAATATCCATCGACGGGCTTGAGGTGACGTAGGTATCGGCGGTGCCGCGCGGACGATAAACACCCGTGCGGAAGAACTCGTCGAGCACGTCGTTTTCGTTAGTTGCCAGCACCAGACGAGCAATCGGCAAGCCCATCATGCGAGCGACATGGCCGGCGCAGATGTTGCCGAAGTTGCCGGAAGGCACGCTGAACGCGACCTGCTCATCGTTGCTGCGCGTCGCGGCAAAATAACCTTTGAAGTAATAGACAATCTGGGCCAGCACGCGTGCCCAATTGATTGAGTTCACCGCGCCGATCTTGTAGCGCGCCTTGAATTCAGCGTCATTGGATACCGCCTTGACGATGTCCTGGCAGTCGTCAAACATACCCTCGATGGCAATGTTGACGATATTCTCGTCCTGCAACGAATACATCTGTGCGCGCTGGAAGGCCGACATCTTGCCGTGCGGCGAGAGCATGAAGACCTTCACGTTATGCTTGCCGCGCATCGCATACTCAGCCGCCGAACCGGTATCGCCGGAAGTCGCGCCGAGGATGTTGATGGTCTGACCGCGCTTGTCCAGCACGTACTCGAACAGATTGCCGAGCAACTGCATCGCCATGTCCTTGAAGGCAAGCGTCGGGCCATTGGACAGTTCAAGCAGGTGGAAGCCGGGGGCCAGCGTCGTCAGCGGCGTAATGTCCGCTGCATCGCGTCCTGGCCGACACCAGCGATAGGTATGCTCGGTGTAAGTACGATCCGCCAGTGTCTTGAGATCGCAGGCGGGAATGTCGTCGATGTATTTCTGCAGGATGCGCAGTGCCAGCGCATGGTAGGGCAGTTCACGCCATTCAGCCAACTCAGCCGCCGAGACTTGCGGATACTGCTCGGGCAGATACAAGCCGCCATCAGGCGCCAGACCGCCAAGCAGAATGTCGGAAAAAGACTGCGGCTCAGAACCCCCACGGGTCGAGATGTACTTCATGATCAGCTCAGGTTTTCCAAGCGCAGGCGAATGATCTTGCCCGTCACGACCGGCAAGGCTTCAATCCTGGCAATGGCCGCATCGACCTGTTTCTCGCGCGCCACGTGGGTCAGCATGATGATATCGGTCTGTTGCTCGCCTTCGGCCGGTTCGCGCTGGATCATCGCGTCGATGGAAATCTGCTGGTCGGCCAGAATGCGTGTAATGTCGGCCAACACGCCGGGCTTATCCTCGACATGCATGCGCAGGTAATAACCGCACTCGACCTCGGCCATCGGCAGAATCGGCATGTCGGCCACGGCATCAGGCTGGAAGGCCAGATGCGGTACGCGATTTTCCGGATCAGCCGTTTCCATGCGCGTCACATCGACAAGATCGGCAATCACCGCAGAAGCGGTCGGCTCGGCACCGGCACCCTTGCCATAGTACAGCGTCGAACCCACGGCATCGCCTTGCACCAGCACGGCATTCATCGCCCCTTCAACGTTGGCAATCAGTCGCTTGGCAGGAATCAGCGTCGGATGCACGCGGAGTTCAAAACCCTTGCTGCGGCGCTTGGTAATGCCTAGCAGTTTGATGCGATAGCCAAGCTGTTCGGCATACTTGATATCGGCTGCCTCAAGTTTGCTGATCCCTTCGATATGCGCTTGGTCGAACTGCATCGGGATGCCGAAGGCAATCGCCGACATGATGGTCAGTTTGTGCGCGGCATCGACGCCTTCGACATCAAACGTCGGATCGGCTTCGGCATAGCCGAGACGCTGTGCTTCCTTGAGCACGGTGTCGAACGAGAGGCCCTTGTCGCGCATCTCGGAAAGGATGAAGTTGGTGGTGCCATTGATGATGCCGGCAATCCACTGGATACGGTTGGCCGTGAGACCCTCGCGCAGGGCCTTGATGATCGGAATACCGCCCGCCACGGCGGCTTCGAACCCCACCATCACGCCATGCTTCTGGGCGGCGGCGAAGATCTCGTTGCCATGCACGGCCAGCAGCGCCTTGTTGGCGGTGACGACATGTTTGCCGTTCTCGATGGCCTTCATGACCAGATCTTTGGCCACGCCATAGCCACCAATCAGCTCAACGACGATGTCAATTTCGGGATTATTGACGACGGCAAAGGCGTCATCGGTCACGGCCGCATTGCCACCGGTAACCTGCTTTGCCAGTTCGATATTCTTGTCTGCCACCTGCACGATGCGAATCGGCCGGCCGGCACGTCGTGTAATTTCAGCTTCGTTGCGGGACAGGACCGTAAATGTGCCGCCACCGACCGTGCCGACGCCGAGCAGACCAACATGAATAGGTTTCATAGGATTTCTTTGCATTAAGTATTGTGGCGTTTGCGGAAATTTTCGAGGAAGCGGGCCACCCGACCGAAAGCTTCCTTCAGGTCATCTTCGTGAGGCAGAAAGACAATACGGAAGTGATCTGGATGCGGCCAGTTGAAACCAGTGCCCTGCACAAGTAGCACTTTCTCTTCTTGCAGCAGCTCAAGTACGAATTCCTGATCATTCACAATCGGGTAGATCTTTGGATCGAGGCGCGGAAACAGATAGAGCGCTGCCTGCGGCTTGTGGCAGGTGACGCCGGGAATAGCCGTGATCATGTCATAAGCCAGATCGCGCTGGCGCCTGAGACGCCCGCCCTCCCCCACCAGGTCGTTGATGCTCTGATAACCGCCCAAGGCGGTCTGGATACCGTTTTGCGCCGGCACGTTGGCGCACAGACGCATCGAGGCCAGCATGGTCAGCCCTTCGATGTAGTCACGGGCATGACGCTTCTCGCCGGAAACGATCATCCAGCCGGCACGGAAGCCGCAGGAGCGGTAGTTCTTCGACAGACCGTTAAAGGTAATGAATAGGACATCCTCGGCCAGTGAAGCGATCGAGGTGTGCTTGGCACCCTCGTAAAGTACCTTGTCGTAAATCTCGTCGGCATAGATGATCAGATCGTTCTGCCGCGCGATCTCGATGATTTCCTTGAGCAGATCGTCAGGATAGAGCGCGCCGGTCGGATTGTTCGGGTTGATGATGACGATGGCGCGCGTATTCGGCGTGATCTTGGCGCGGATATCCGTCAGATCGGGAGTCCAGCCAGCGCCTTCGTCACACAGGTAATGGCGCGGCGTACCACCGGAAAGGCTCACCGCAGCGGTCCACAACGGGTAGTCCGGTGCCGGCACCAAAACTTCGTCGCCGGGATTCAGCAGCGCATTCATCGCCATCACGATCAGTTCGGAGGCGCCATTGCCGATGTAGATATCGTCCAGCTGCACATCCTTGATGCCTTTTTGCTGCGTGTAGTGCATCACCGCCTTGCGCGCAGAAAACAACCCCTTGGAGTCGCAATAGGCTGCTGCTGCCGGCAGGTTGACGATCATGTCATGGACAATTTCATCCGGCGGCTCAAAACCAAAGGGCGCCAGGTTGCCAATGTTGAGCTTGATGATGCGATGGCCATCCTCCTCCATCTGCTTGGCACGCTGCATGACCGGCCCGCGAATGTCGTAACAAACGTTGGCGAGCTTGGCGGATTTCAGGATGGGCTGCATGGCGATCAATCGATTAAAAGTCGAAGCCTATAATGTTACCGTGAAACTTCAAGCCGATTCGCGCACACCTTACCTGAGCATCACCGCCTGCGGCGTTGGTCACGTCGCCATCAATGGGCGCATGCTGCAGCGCAGCCTGCTGTTGCTGCCTGAATGTCTCGATGAAAACTGGGGGCCGGCCAGCTTCGCCGACCTGACACAGGTGCACACCGAAATACTTGCCCGCACCCCCTGCGACGTGTTGCTACTCGGCACTGGGCAACGCCAGCACTTTCCGCCCCCTGCCCTACTCCGTCCGATCTACGAGACCGGACGTGGCATCGAGATCATGGATACGCCGGCAGCCTGCCGCACCTACAACCTACTAGCTGCAGAAGGCCGCTTGGTCTGCGCCGCACTGATCATTGAAAGCAGCGGGGCCGCATGAGCGCCATCAGCCTGACTTTGATCATGGTCGGCGTACTGCTGGGCGCCGCCGCCCAGTTGTTGTTGAAGGCGGGCACCAACGCTGTCGGCCAATTTGACTTCCATTGGCAAAATGCCCTGCCGATCGCCACCAAAATGGCCCAGCAGCCCGCCATCGTGGCCGGCCTGAGTTGCTATGCCATCAGCCTGATCGTCTGGATCATGGCGCTCTCACGCGTCCCCGTCAGCGTTGCCTATCCGATGGTGGCGATTGGCTATCTGATCAACGCCTTTGCGGCCTGGGCCTGGCTGGGCGAACCGCTGGGTGCCCAGAAACTGCTGGGGATCAGCTTCATCATCCTGGGGGTTTGGTTGATCGCACGTTCGTGATTACACTGTGAGGCATCACCCGCCTCACGGAGATTCCATCATGAGCACCACCCCTTCGGCCATCGGTCTCGAAGTCCCGGACTTTTCCCTGCCCGCCACCAGCGGCAAAACCTTTCAGTTGAGTGCGCTGCGTGGCCAGCCGCTGATCATCTACTTTTACCCAAAAGACAGCACCCCCGGTTGCACCACCGAGGCCGGGCAGTTTCGTGACCTGCATGATGAATTCATCAAAGCCGGCGCCAGTATCTGGGGTGTCTCGCGCGACAGCCTCAAGTCGCACGAGAACTTCAAGACCAAGCTCGGCCTGCCATTTGAACTGCTGTGCGATGCCAACGAGTTGGCCTGCCAGCTGTTTGATGTCATCAAGCTGAAGAACATGTACGGTAAACAGGTAAAAGGCATCGAACGCAGCAGTTTTTTGATCGATCGCACCGGACGACTTGTGCAAGAGTGGCGTAGCGTCAAGGTCGAAGGCCATGCCGCCGCTGTTCTCGACGCCGTGAAATCTCTTTAACGCGACCAGATCGGAGCATCATGAACGCCAAACCCAGTGCCAAGCGTGCCCCCCCCAAGTCAGGCAAAGCAAGCAAGATCACCAAGCTGTTTGTTCTTGATACCAACGTACTGATGCACGACCCCACGAGTTTGTTCCGTTTCGAGGAACACGATATTTTCGTGCCGATGATGACGCTCGAGGAACTCGACGCCAACAAGAAGGGTATGTCGGAAGTTGCGCGCAATGCCCGCCAAGCCAGCCGCACACTCGATGAAATCGTCAGCGCCAGCGAGGAATCCATCAAGCATGGCATTGACCTGACCGTACCCTCGCACGAACTGGCGACCGGGCGGCTGTACCTGCAAACTGAGGCAATCAACAACGTTCTGCCAAGTTCACTGCCCACTGCTCGCGCCGACAACCAGATCATCGGCGTGGCGATGCACTTGCATGAAAAGCTCCCGAAGCGCCCGGTCATCCTCGTCACCAAGGACATCAACATGCGTATCAAGGCCCGCGCATTGGGCCTCGACGCACAGGATTACTTCAACGACAAGGTGCTGGAAGACACCGACCTGCTCTACACCGGCAGCATGGAACTGCCGGCCAACTTCTGGGACACCCACGCCAAGGGACTTGAATCGTGGAAGAAGGAAGGCCGCACCTACTACCGTGTTCAGGGGCCGCTTTGCCCGGACCTGCTGATCAACCAGTTCCTCTGGCAGGAAGGCCCACAACCCCTGCAAGCCTGGGTAAAAGTCGGCGCTGGCAAGACGGCAGAACTGGAAACCCTGATCGACTACAGCCACACCAAGAACGCGGTCTGGGGCATCACCGCGCGCAATCGTGAGCAAAATTTCGCCCTCAATCTGCTGATGAATCCCGAGATCGACTTTGTTACCCTGCTTGGTCAGGCTGGTACCGGCAAGACGCTGCTGACCCTCGCCGCAGCCCTCACACAAACGCTGGAGCGCAAGCTCTTCTCGGAAATCATCATTACCCGTGTCACCGTTCCCGTCGGCGAAGACATCGGCTTCCTGCCCGGCACCGAGGAGGAGAAGATGACACCATGGATGGGCGCGCTGGAAGACAACCTCGACGTCCTCAACAAGCCCGCCGAGGAAGGCGAGAAAGCCGCCGGCAGCTATACCGGCGACTGGGGACGCGCGGCGACCATGGATCTGATCAGGAGCCGCATCAAGGTGAAGTCGCTCAACTTCATGCGCGGCCGCACTTTCCTCAACAAGTTTCTGATCATCGACGAGGCACAGAACCTGACGCCGAAACAGATGAAGACGCTGATCACGCGTGCAGGGCCAGGCACCAAGGTGGTTTGCCTCGGCAACATTGCACAGATCGATACGCCTTACCTGACCGAAGGCAGTTCCGGTTTAACGTATGTGGTTGATCGTTTCAAGGGCTGGCCGCACTCCGGGCACATCACCTTGCAGCGTGGCGAGCGTTCGCGCCTTGCTGATCACGCTGCAGAAGTGCTGTAGCAGACGCCGTCTCGCCAGCGCCGACTTTTTAATAGGAGCCCGGCGCGGCGAAATTCTCAAACTTGGTGAACTCGCCGAGGAAGGTGAGTTTCACCGTGCCGGTTGGGCCATTCCGGTGCTTGCCGATAATCACTTCGGCGATGCCCTTTTCGGTCGTGTCCAGCTTGTAGTACTCCTCGCGATACATCATCAGGATGATGTCCGCGTCCTGTTCGATAGCGCCGGATTCGCGCAGGTCGGACATCAAGGGCCGCTTGTCGTTGCGCTCTTCGACTTTCCGTGAGAGCTGCGAGAGCGCGATCACCGGCACCTGGAGCTCTTTGGCCAGCGCCTTGATCGAGCGCGAAATCTCGGAGATTTCGGTCGCCCGGTTCTCGTTGTCCTTGACCGAGGTCATCAACTGCAGGTAGTCAATGACGATCAACCCCAACTGCCCGCACTGACGGTGCAGACGTCGGGCACGGGCACGCAAGTCGGAGGCATTGATCGCGCCGGTTTCGTCGATGTGGATCGGCGCTTCGTGCAACTTGCCCAGTGCCATCGACATCTTTTCCCAATCCTCGTCAGACAGGCGCCCGGTACGGATCTTGGTCTGATCGAGCCGCCCGGCGGACGAGAGAAAACGCATCGCCAGTTGTGGCCCCGACATTTCCAGACTGAAAATCGCCACCGGCTTTTTCAGTTCCATGCCAACATGTTCAGCAATGTTCAGCGCAAACGCCGTTTTACCCATTGAAGGGCGCCCGGCGACGACAATCATGTCACCCGGCTGCAGACCCGAAGTCATGTGGTCGAGATCATGGAAACCGGTCGCCGTCCCCGTAATATCGGAGGGATTCTCGCGGTTGTAGAGCACCTCGATGCGGTCGACCACTTGGCCCAACAGATTATCGATCGCTGCAAAACCCTGTACCGAGCGATTGCCCGTCTCGGCAATTTCAAACACCTTCTGCTCGGCCATGTCGAGCAGTTGCTTGACATCCCGGCCTGAGGGATTCAGTGCAGCGCCGGCAATTTCATCTCCCACCGTCACCAGTTTGCGCAACACAGCACGTTCATGGACGATTTCCGCATAGCGGCGGATATTCGCTGCCGAAGGCGTGGCATTCGCAATTTCGCCCAGATAGGCCAAACCACCCGTCTGATCGGCCTGGTTGGCATTCTCGATTGACTCAAAGACCGTGACCACATCGGCCGGCCGGCCGGTTTCGATCAGCTTGCGGATATGTCCAAAAATACGCCGATGATCATCGCGATAAAAGTCAGACTCATTGACGATATCGGCAATACGATCCCAGGCTTGGTTGTCGAGCAACAAGCCCCCGATTAGAGACTGTTCGGCCTCGATGGAGTGAGGCGGCAACTTGAGCGCAGCAACCTGACTATCGTTGCTGCCAGCGTAAGGATTGTAGGAAGGAACAGATTGAAGCTGGGCCACGCGCGACTCCTCGTTTTATCTTTTTGCGAGCAGCAGGAGTCTACTCGTCACCGTCTGGCAAGGCGATAGAACAAGCTGTGGAAATCTGGCCTAAAACCGGTGGAAAAGCTGTGAGTTAATTGTGGGCGAGGTGTGCACAAAAAAATGGCTGCCGAAGCAGCCATTTTTTTATCAGGTGCAGACGGGATTACTGTTCGCCGATGATGCTAACCGTCACACTGGCAACCACATCAGCATGCGGCGCCACCTCCAGCACGACCTCGCCGATCGTCTTCAGCAGGCCATCGGGCATGCGCACCATGCTCTTCTCGATCTCGATACCCTTGGCCGTCAGCGCTTCGGCAACGTCGGCCGGACTCACAGAGCCGAACAGGCGACCATCGACACCGGCCTTGCGCACGATCTCGACCTTGAAGCCTTCGAGCTTGGCGGCCTTGGCTTGCGCTGCAGCAAGTTTCTCGGCGGAAATCTTTTCGAGCTCGGCACGGCGCGCTTCGAACACCTTCATGTTCTCAGCGCTAGCACGCTTGGCGAAACCCTTGGGGATCAGGAAATTACGGGCGTAACCCTGCTTGACCTTGACGACATCACCGAGGTTGCCGAGGTTAACAACTTTGTCCATCAGAATGATTTGCATCGTGGTTCTCCTCGCTTACTGGTGCAGATCGGTATAGGGCATCAGGGCCAGGAAGCGCGCACGCTTGATGGCAGTCGACAGCTGACGCTGGAAGCGCGTCTTGGTGCCGGTAATGCGGGCCGGCATGATCTTGCCGTTTTCAGTGATGAAGTCCTTCAGGATATCGACATCCTTGTAATCCACCTGTTCGATCTTTTCTGCCGAGAAGCGGCAGAATTTGCGACGCTTGAACATGTTGCGGTTCTTGTTGCGGTCGTCCTTTTTTTTGTTGCCGGGCTTAAATGCCATTTCAAAATCCTTTGTTCAATTTTCCGTAAATTCGATGTGCGTAACGTGCAGCACGACTGACTTTTGCTTGAGGCTGCGGGCGGCGAGGAAACCCTCGACTTCCAGTGCCATTCCGGGATCGGCTGTTTTGAGCATCAGGGCGGGAGGCCCCACGGCCACACAAGGCATTTCGCATTCGACCCGGCGTGGATTGCCGGCTTCCTGCTGCTCCGAAACATGCGTCAGGCGGAATTCGATGACCGGAATTCCTGCAGGCGTGTAACGAAGCTGGCCTCGCTCGATCAGCTGCCCGGAAAGCGCGCAGCGATTAATCTCAAGCGGCAGCCGCAGCCTCCTCGGTACGGACTTCGCCTTGGCCTTCGCTGGTCAGGGAGCGCGACTTCTCTTCCTTCATCATCGGCGACGGCGCAGTTTCGGCCTTATCCATCTTGACGGTCAGGTGACGCAGCACGGCATCGTTGAACTTGAATGCGTTCTCGAGCTCGGCTAGGGTCTCACCATCGCACTCAATGTTCATCAGCACGTAGTGGGCCTTGTGAACTTTCTGGATCGGGTAGGCCAACTGGCGGCGACCCCAATCTTCGAGACGATGAATGGCGCCCGTTTTGGCAGTAACCAGCGCCTTGTAACGCTCGATCATGGCCGGCACTTGGTCGGATTGGTCCGGATGGACGATGAAAACGATTTCGTAATGTCGCATGCACGCTCCTTTTGGGTCAGTGGTTGAGCCCTCCCGCATGCGTACGGGTTGGGCAAGGATGGAAAGCCCGCCATTTTAGCCATAAAACAACTGGATTTCAAGACACTTAGCGCTATCAAGTGCCAGTGAAATTGGCAAACACGTAAATTCCCCGCTGTTCAAGTTCACGTTCCCGCAGCAACTCGCTGATAATGATGCGCATGATTGATACTCCCTTACCCGATCTCGATGCTTGGGTCGGTTATTTTGGTCAGGCCGACATTCCCGTGTTGCGGCACACGATGACGCAGCTTGACGAGTTGCGGGAAAACGCCGAACGCACCAATGCACGGCGGATCTCGTCGGTCATTCTGCATGACCCGATGCTGACCTTGCGCGTCCTCGGCTACATTGAAGTCAAGCGCAGCAAAACGCGCCAAACAGACATCACCACCATCGAGCGCGCATTGATGATGATCGGCATGGAGCCGTTCTTCAATGATTTCAAAGACCTTCCGATCGTCGAGGAACAACTCAAGCCCTACCCTCGTGCGCTGCTCGGCTTACTTAGAGTAGTCAATCGCACCCGTAAGGCGGTCGGTTGGGCGCGCGACTGTGCGCTATATCGCCACGACCTGGATGTCGATGAGGTGACCGTTGCCACCCTGCTCTACGACTTCCCCGAAATTCTGATGTGGTGTTTTGCACCCCAACTGGCTCTGGAAATCGTGGAGCGCCAAAAAGCCGACCGAACGCTACGTTCCGTATCCATTCAGGAAGAGATCTACAACGTTCCGCTTTACCAGATCAAGGCCGCCCTGGCCGAAACCTGGCGTCTGCCCCAGTTGCTCAAGTCGCTGATGGACCCGGAGCATGCCGAACATCCCCGGGTCAGGAACGTCAAGCTGGCCGTTGATCTGGCAAGGCACTCCGCCAATGGCTGGGATGATGCGGCACTGCCCGATGACTACAAGGCGATTAGCGAACTTCTTCACCTGAACGAAGATGCTACCTTGCGTCGCTTGGGTATTGAACCCCGACAGCCGCCGACAGAAGAACCCCCAGCAGATCCTCAGCCGCAATAACGCAGGTTGAGTTGCTCCAGCAGCAACTCAGGCTGGCCGTAAGCCAGAAAAACTGCCGCCAGGATCGCCCCGACCATACCGCCCAGTATCAACCAACCAAGGATGTGCCATCTTTGGCTTGATGCTTGTTTAGCAAGTTTCAGTTCATCCGGCATGTATTGACTTAGATGGTTAAAATGCAAGAAATTTTCGCCATGCCCTCATAGCTCAGTGGATAGAGCACCTTCCTCCTAAGAAGGGGGTCGCACGTTCGATTCGTGCTGAGGGCGCCACTATCGTACATGACAACGACAGAAGAACTCACCATCGAGGAAACGTTGGCATTGGCACAGACAGAGGTGCGCGACCTCAAGCGCACCGTTGTCGCCTTGCGTACGGAGTTGGAACATGCCGAAATGATCCGGCAAAACGAGGTACGCCAGGTCGGCCAGGCCAGTGCGGCCGAAATCGCACAACTCAAAACCACCGTAAGCGCACTACGTGCCGAACTGGAGCATGCACGTATTGAGCGTGATCGCTTGATACAACAGGAACGCGCTGTGGGACACAATGAAATGCAGATGCTCAAGGCAACCGTAGGTGAGCTGCGGGAAGAGCTGGAACATCTGCGCGCAGAAAAGGACGGTGCCGTGCGGTCGGCCATTTCCGCCCAGCAAGGTGAAATCGCGCAACTACGTGAAACGGTCGGTTCGCTGCGGGATACGCTGGAACTGCTGCAGCTCGACAAGGACAATGCCGTGCGCCGCGAACATACGCTGTTCAGCGACGAGACAGCCCAATTGCATGCCACCATTCAGGCGTTGCGTACACAACTCGAACATCCTACTGCGAACGGTTGAATGTCATGGAAGCCCCCCCTCCTCCCGCATCTGCCAAAGCAAAAGTACAAGAAAAAAGTGTCGACACCAAGCGTCGCTTGCGTCACGCCGAACTGTTGCTCGAAGTCACCCGGCGCATGGCCGGCTATGGCACGCTCGACGAGGTGTTGAACGCACTGGTCGACATGACGACCACGGAGATCAATGCGGAACGCGGCTCCCTGTTCCTCAATGACCCGGATACCAACGAGCTTTACTCACGCGTTGCCCAAGGCAATATCCAGCGCGAGATTCGCATCCTTAACACCAGCGGTGTTGCCGGCCATGTCTTCACCGCAGGCGAAGCGCTGATCATTCATGACGCCTACGCCGATGGGCGCTTCAATCGCTCGATTGACGAACAGACTGGCTTCACGACACGCAGCATCCTGTGCGTACCGATCAAGACCGTCAAGGGCGAGATCATTGGTGTCGCACAGACGCTCAACAAACGCACCGGCAAGTTCACCAAGCAGGACCTGCATCTGCTCGAAGCGATGACCAGTCAGGGCACGCTGGCATTGCAAAGCGCTCAGTTCATCGAACGAATGCAAGCGATTCGTCGCCAGGAGATGGAATTCATCGACGTTGTCTCCGAAGTCACGGCGGATATCAAGCTTGGGTCGCTGCTGCAGAAGGTCATGGGCGAGGCAACACGCCTGCTCAACGCTGAACGTTCGACGCTCTTCCTCAACGATGAGAAAACCAACGAACTGTGGTCGGAGGTTGGACAGGGGCTGGAGTCGGTGCAAATCCGCTTGCCCAACCATCTCGGCATCGCCGGCGCCGTATTCACCTCAGGCAAGGCAATCAACATTCCCTACGCCTACGCCGACCTGCGCTTCAATCCAGCTTTCGACAAGAAGACCGGATTTTTCACGCGCTCGATCCTGTGCGTGCCGATCGTCAACAAACATGGCAAGGTCATCGGCGTCACGCAGGTTCTGAACCGGCGCGGCGGCCCCTTCACCAGCGAAGATGAATCGCGTCTTCGGGCATTTACGGCGCAAATCTCCATCGCCCTGGAAAACGCCAAGCTGTTTGCCGACGTGCAGGCCATGAAGAACTACAACGAGGCAATGCTCGAATCGATGTCGAATGGGGTCATCACCCTCGACGAAGCCGAGCGCATCGCCACCTGCAATGCCGCCGGCCTGCGTCTGCTCAAGCTGCATCCTTCGCAAATTCTGCATAAGCCTGCTGCCGAATTCTTTAGTGGCAGCAACGCATGGATCATTGAAAAACTCAAGCGTGTCGCCGAAACACAGGGTTCCGAATTGTTGATGGATGCCGAAATTGTGTTGGGCGAAGACAGGCTGTCGGTCAATCTCACGTTGCAACCGCTCCTGTCGGCTGAAGGCAAGCGCATCGGCTCGATGCTGCTGCTCGAAAACATTTCCAACGAAAAGCGCCTGAAGACCACCATGTCGCGTTACATGGATCCGGGCATTGCCGATCAGATGCTCGCATCGGGTGCCGAAGCGCTCGGTGGCAAGAGCGTCAATGCCACAATTCTCTTCTCCGATGTGCGCAGTTTCACCACAATTACCGAGCAGTTAGGTGCACAGGGAACCGTGGCGCTACTGAACGAATATTTCACGCTGATGGTGGACTGCATCCAGCGTGAAGAAGGCATGCTCGATAAGTTCATTGGCGATGCGATCATGGCGGCCTTCGGCATTCCGGTTGGCCATGACGACGATGCTGATCGTGCCGTACGAACGGCCATCGCGATGATGCGGGAACTTGCTACCTGGAACCGTCTGCGCGTCAATGAAGGCAAAATGGCGGTCGATATCGGCATCGGTCTGAATACCGACAACGTGGTGTCCGGCAATATCGGGTCCAAGAAGCGCATGGATTACACCATCATCGGCGATGGTGTGAATCTGGCTGCCCGCCTCGAATCCGCTTGCAAGCAATATGGCGCCCATATCCTCATCAGCGAATTCACCTACAAGCTGTTGCGCGGTACCTATTTCAGTCGTGAACTGGATCTGGTCATCGTCAAGGGAAAAACCAAACCGGTGGCGATCTACGAAATCCTCGACTTCCACACCGACGAAAGTTATCCGCATCTCACCGATGCACTGCGACTCTTCAAAGCGGGTATTAGCAAATACCGCAAGCAGGACTGGAAGACTGCCACAACCGAGTTTAATGAGGTTCTGGGCCTGAACCCCAAGGACAAGGCAGCCAAACTCTACATCGAACGCTGCGAACACTTCGCGGCGAATCCACCCGGCCCCGAATGGGATGGTGTCTGGGTGATGGAGTCAAAGTAAAAGCGGTCTTGCTTACTTGATGCGTGTCAGGTGGCTGCTTTTTCGGGTATTGGAATCGACAGGTTCGCTGACATCGCTTTCAAGTGCCGTCTCGCCAGCGCCGACTTTTACCTCTTCACCAGTCACTTCCGCCTCATCCGGCTCACCTGCTTCAAAAGCCATGCCTTGGCCATTTTCCCGCGCATAGATCGCCACTACATCAACCACCGGCACAAGCACTGGAAATGAAGCACCGTTGAAACGGGTCTGAAAACTGATTTCCTCATTGCCGATCTGTAGCTGATGCGTGGCATCAAGACTGACATTGAGAACTATTTGTCCATCATTGACAAATTCACGCGGCACCCGCGTACGCGATGAAACCTGCACAGCCAGATACGGGGTAAAGCCTTCATCCGAGCACCACTCGTGGATGGCCCGGATGAAATACGGCTTTGTGGAGCCCATGAAAAAAAGCGGGAAAAAGATGCGCTGCTGAAAATCAGCGGCGCATCACCTTTTCCGACGGCGTCAGCGCGTCGATGAAACCCTGGCGGGAAAAGATGCGCTCGGCAAACTTCATGACGGGCGCTGCCGTCTTGGGCAACTCGATACCGTAATGGTCAAGACGCCAGAGCAACGGGGCAATCGCCACGTCAAGCATCGAGAAGTCGTCGCCCAGCAGAAATTTCTGCTTGGCAAACAACGGCACCAGCTCAGCCAGACGATCCCGGATATGCGCCCGGGACTTGTCAGCCGATTTGAGGTTGCGCTCGAGGGCATCGATATGGCTGAAAAGCTCCAGTTCCATCGTATGCAACAGTTGGCGCGCCTTCGCCCGCGTCTGCGGATCGGGCGGCATCAACTGCGGATGCGGGAAACGCTCATCGATGTACTCGTTGATAATATTCGATTCGTACAGAACGAGATCACGATCAACCAGTACAGGAACGCGGTTGTACGGGTTGATGACGGCGATGTCTTCGGGTTTATTGAAGAGATCGACATCAATCACCTGAAAGTCCATCTGCTTCTCGTATAGCACGATACGGCAGCGATGGCTGAACGGACAGGTGGTCCCCGAGTACAAGTTCATCATGGCACTCGTACCCCAGGAATAGTCGGAATCTCGCACCACGCGACGGACGGGTGGATTCATATCTCGATGCCCCATGTGAGTCTACTCACGCTAATCAGTGAATGTCTTTCCAGTATTCACGCTTGAGCGCATACGAGAAGACGAACAGAACCGCCAGGAAGATCAGTACGATCACACCCAACTGTTTGCGGAAGTTGGCCATCGGCTCGCCCATATGGGTAAGGAAACCCACCAGATCGCCAACCATGACATCGAATTCTTCCGGCTTGAGACGACCTGGCTTGGCAAGGGTCAGCGCGTGATCGGCGCCCATGACTTGCTCACCCTGCAACTCCCAAAGCACGTGCGGCATGCCAACGTTTGGGAACACCGTGTTGTTCCAACCAGTCGGACGTGCATCGTCACGATAGAAACCACGCAGGTAAGTGTAGAGCCAGTCTCCGCCAGAACCAAACTCAGAGGCTCGCGCACGTGCAATCACCGTCAGATCAGGCGGTGCCGCACCGAACCACTGCTTGGCTTCCGAGCGCCGCATGGCGATGGTCATCGTCTCGCCAATCTTGTCTGCCGTAAACAGCAGATTGTCCCTGATCTGCGCATCGGTCAGGCCGATGTCCGTCAGACGGTTATAGCGAAAATAGGAAGCGGAGTGGCAGTTCAGGCAATAGTTGATGAACAGCTTGGCACCATTTTGCAGGGCAGCGTAATCGCGGGAGCGATCCGGGGCCTTGTCAAGATGCAGTTCGGCACCAGCAGCAAGCGCCAAAAGCGGTGCGCACAAAAACGCAAGAAGCAGCTTTTTCATTATCCCGTCACCCTTTCCGGTTCAGCTTTGCACTTGTCCAGCGATGTGTAGATCGGCATCAACAGGAAGAAGGCAAAGTAGAGAATCGTGCAAATCTGCGACACCAACGTGCGCCCGGGGGTCGGCGCCAGCATACCCAGATAACCCAGGATGAAGAAGCAGACGAGGAAGATGCCAAGCGCCCACTTGAACAAGGGACCGCGATAACGAATCGACTTCACCGGGCTACGATCCAACCAGGGCAGGAAGAAGAAGATCATCACGCCAAGACCCATGAAGATCACGCCCCACAGCTTGGCGTCAATCCAGAAGAAGTTGACCGTGTTGGCGCGCAAGATCGAGTAGTAAGGCGTGAAATACCAGACCGGTGCGATGTGCGGCGGAGTCACCAGTGGGTCGGCGGGGAAGAAGTTGTTGAACTCCAGGAAGTAACCGCCGCCTTCAGGCATGAAGAACACAATCACCGAGAAGACCATCAGGAAAACCACCACACCGACAATATCCTTCACCGTGTAGTACGGGTGGAAGGGAATACCATCGAGGGGAATGCCATGCTCGTCCTTCTTCTTCTTGATCTCGACACCATCAGGGTTGTTTGAACCCACTTCGTGTAGCGCGATGATGTGCGCAGCGACGAGACCGATCAGCACCAGCGGCACAGCAATGACATGCAGCGAGAACATCCGGTTCAGGGTCGCATCACCGATCACGTAGTCGCCACGAATCCACAGCGTCAACTCGTTACCGATAAAGGGAATGGCCGAAAACAGGTTGAGAATCACCTGAGCCCCCCAGTAGGACATCTGGCCCCACGGCAGCAGGTAGCCCATGAAGGCCTCACCCATCAGCGCAAGGAAAATCATGACGCCGAAGATCCAGACCAGTTCACGCGGCTTGCGGTAGGAACCATAGATCAGGCCGCGATACATATGCAGGTAAACGACGACAAAGAAGGCCGACGCCCCGGTCGAGTGCAGGTAGCGAATCAACCAGCCCCACGGCACATCACGCATGATGTACTCAACGCTCGCAAAGGCCACTGGCACACCGGAAGCATTCAGCGAGGCATCCGGCTTGTAGTGCATCACCAGAAAGATGCCGGTCACGACCTGAATCACCAGCACCAGAAGCGCGAGGGAGCCAAAGAAGTACCAGAAATTGAAGTTTTTCGGCGCGTAGTACTTGGCCAGATGGTCGTTCCACAACGCCATCAGGGGGAAGCGCGCATCCACCCACTCCAGTAGGCCACCGACCGCAGTACCGTCGGATTTGTATTTTTCAACGTTGGCAGCAGCCATCGCTTACGCTCCCTTCTTGTCTTCGCCAATCAGAATCTT
This sequence comes from Rhodocyclaceae bacterium, assembly GCA_030824115.1. Lineage (GTDB taxonomy): Bacteria > Pseudomonadota > Gammaproteobacteria > Burkholderiales > Rhodocyclaceae > Sulfuricystis. The sequence continues at coordinate 100,185 of JAVBYI010000006.1, forward strand.
GGCATCGGACAGGTAATAGTGCGGCGGAACCTCAAGGTTGTCCGGGGCTGGCATGCTTTTGTAAACACGCCCGGCGAGGTCGAACATCGAACCATGGCAGGGGCACAAAAAACCACCCGTCCATTCGGGATTGATACCCGACTCGGCGCCCGTCTTGAACTTTTCGCTTGGCGAGCAGCCCAAGTGGGTGCAGATGCCGATAGCCACCAGATATTCCGGCTTGATCGAGCGGTGCTCGTTCTTGGCGTACTCGGGCTGCATCGTCCGATTGGATTGCGGATCGGCCATTTTGTCGGCGATCTTGGTCAGATCAGCCAGCATTTCTTTGGTGCGATGGATGATCCAGACCGGCTTGCCGCGCCACTCAACGGTCATCATTTCGCCCGGATTCAGCTTGCTGATGTCCACTTCAACCGGTGCGCCGGCCGATTTGGCACGTTCTGAAGGAGCAAAGGTGCTCACGAAGGGTATGGCCACTGCGACACCAGCCACGCCCCCGGCTACAGACGTCGCAACCAGCAGTCGACGCCTGCCACAATCCACTTTGTCGTCACAACTCATGGTGGGATTTCCTGAAAAGTGAGAATGCAAATACGAAAAACCGCGCGATTATAGCGGAGTCCGAGGGGATATTAAAGAGCAAATTAGCTCAATCTTATAGTCGACGAAGCCTGAAAGCACCAATACAGTGCGATCAGTAGTCGCGCCGCTCGATAAAAGCCTGAGCCACGCTGGCGGCATCGGAATACTCGAGTTCACTACCCAGCGGCAGGCCACGTGCGATACGACTGACCTTGACGCCGCGGGCATGCAGCATCTCCGAGAGGTAGTGAGCCGTGGCCTCACCTTCGTTGGTCAGGTTGGTTGCCAAAATCACCTCCTTGACCACACCATCAGACGCGCGCGCCAACAGCCGATCAAAAGCCAGTTCGCGCGGCCCGATGCCATCCAGAGGAGAAAGTCGCCCCATCAGGACGTAATACAGCCCCTGAAAAGCATGCGTCTGCTCCATAATATTGAGATCAGCCGGCATTTCCACTACGCACAACTGCGATGGATCGCGCTTTGGCGAAAGACAGCGCTCACAAACTTCAGCTTCGGTAAAGTTATTGCAACGGTCGCAATGGCGTAGCGTACGCAGCGCCGTTTCGAGTGCCTTGGCAAGGCGCTCTGCGCCGCGCGGATCGTGCTGCAACAAGTGGTACACCATGCGTTGCGCCGATTTCGGCCCGACCCCTGGCAGACAGCGCAAGGCGCCCACCAACTCCTCAAGGCTCGATGGACTCGTGGGCGTTGCCACCGTACCCCTCAGTGCAGGTGACGAGGCAAAGCCTCTTCTTCCGGTTCGGGCAGTTCAGCATGCACCGGCTCGCCTTCTGGATTCGGATACAGCGGCGCACCGCAATCGTCGCAGTACTCCAGCGGGAAACGATGCTCGAGGACAATCACCTCGCGCAGACCCGCCTCGCGCAGCACGCTCTCGATCTGCCCCGGCATCTCGTTCGCCTCCTCCTCGTTTTCAAGCAGGGGCCAAACCACGCCATGCACCACCTCAACGGCATCACCCAGCGTGAATCCGACGCGGAACTCTTCAAGTTGGCGATCGTAATAAGGCGCCACTACCGCGCGTAAGTTGCTGGCCGAGACGTTCAGCGTTGTCTGCAGGAAGGCCACCGCCGAGCGCAACGAATACGGACGTGAGGCACGATCGGCCTCGCGTACTGCGGCATGGAAGGACTGCGGCAACAAGGGCTCCATGGCACAAGCGGGCAGAATGGTACGCAACACCTCACCACCCTGCGCACGCCACTGCTTGAGCGCTTCATTGCGACTGCCATCCGCCTCCTGCCAGCGGAACAGGGGTGTCCCTGCCGGCGCGCACACCACCCCGATCAGGTAGCGGGTGTCGGACAGAAAGTTCATCGTTTCCGGCATCTGGCCCACATCGATTTTGAGGTCACGGCCATGCAGCGCCGCTTTGACCAATTTGTCGGACAGTGCCGCAGTTTCACAATAGCTTTGCGGCAACTGATCCGGACTGAAAAGAAAATCGCACAAGCCAAACCGGACATCTGCCGCCAACACATGCGCCTGCAACTGGACACGCAGACTGGTCAGCGCATCGCCAGTAATAGCACCGGACGGAATTGCATAACGCGACCAAGCCAAGACCGGGGCGGCGAACAACAGCACATCTTGCGTAGTACCACTTGCGCCGTTCTCGTGCTTGTGCGCCTCGGCACGATATTCGATCATGTCGGCCAACTCGTCATAGGCGCGGCCACCTGCACCATACAAATGATCCAGCGCAGCGTTCATCGCCGCCTCGTCATTGCCGTCCAGCAAGCGATCCACCAACTCGGCCAAACGTCGCTCCCAGAAAGCATCTTCCAGGCGATTGCCTGACAGACTGAGGTCCGTGGCAAGACTGATCAGTTCTTCGGTATCAGGGGTTTGCTTGGTGCGACGGGAAAAGCGCGAACGTTTCATGGGGGCAGCTATTGAAAGCAGGTCAGTAACAACTTGGGGAGCAATTTTACCAGCAGGCTCCTGCTGCTCCAGGACACTGACCGACGACTTAACGAACGTCGAGTCCGCGCCGCAAATCGGCCTCGATATCGTCAACAGCCTCCAGACCAACCGCAATGCGCAGCAGACCTTCGCCAATGCCTGCCTCGGCCCGAGCCTCTGGCGAAATGCGGCCATGAGTAGTACTGGCCGGATGCGTAATGGTGGTTTTCGTATCGCCGAGGTTGGCGGTAATCGAGAGCAGCTTGCAGTTGTCGACCACACGCCAGGCTTTGGTACGCCCGCCTTTGACTTCGAAAGCCACAATCGCTCCGCCCGTCAGTTGCTGACGCATCGCCAGCGCATGCTGCGGATGGGAGGGAAGCCCCGGGTAAAACACGCGCGCCACCATCGGATGCGCCTCCAGACGACGGGCCAGATCAAGCGCATTCGCCGACTGGGCCTGCATGCGAATCCTGAGGGTTTCGAGTCCCTTGAGAATCACCCAGGCATTGAAGGGCGACAAGGTCGGCCCCGCCGTGCGCAAATATTTGAAAACTTCCTCGACCAGCGCCTGACTACCGCATACCGCGCCGCCAAGCACACGCCCCTGGCCATCGAGATACTTCGTCGCGGAGTGAATGACCAGATCGGCCCCCAGCGCCAACGGTCGCTGCAAAGCCGGCGAACAAAAACAGTTGTCAACGACCAGCAGTGCCCCCGCCGCATGCGCGACATCGGTCAGGGCCGCAATGTCATACACCTCAGTCAAGGGATTCGAGGGCGTCTCGATGAACAACAACTTTGTATTCGGCCGCAGCGCTGCGCGGTAAGCCGCCGGATCATTGCCGGCGATGAAGGTCGCCTCGACACCAAAGCGCGGCATGATGGTGCCGAGCATCTGCTGTGTCGCCCCGAAAATGCCACGCGCAGCGACGATGTGATCGCCCGCCTTAAGCAACGCCATGATCGTGGCCAGGATCGCGGCCATGCCGCTGGCGGTCGCCACGCAAGCCTCTGCCCCTTCCAAAGCCGCCAGCCGTTCCTGCAGCATAGTGACGGTCGGATTGGTGAAACGCGAGTAAACATTGCCGACTTCCGCACCAGAAAACCGCGCAGCCGCTTGGGCCGCACTTTCAAACACAAAGCTTGAGGTCAGGTAAAGCGCCTCGGCATGCTCGCCAAACTGGCTACGCTCCTGCCCTGCCCTGACGGCCAGAGTATCGAGTTGCCAGTCAGGATCCATCTTCATTCGGATGACACCAAATTGAGATCCAGCTGCCCGGCATCTGGCTCCTCGCGCGAACTCTTGCCGCGCGCGTCCTCGACACTGGCCAAGTAATCGGCGCTGATATCGCCGGTGATGTATTTACCATCGAAGCACGAGGTATCGAAATTGGTCAGCGCAGGATTGAGATCGCGCACCGCTTGCTTCAGTGCGGGGAGATCCTGATAGACCAAGGCATCGGCACCGATCTCGCGACAAATTTCCTCATCGTTGCGATAGGCAGCGATCAATTCTGCGCGTGTTGGCATGTCGATCCCGTACACGTTGGCATGGCGCACGGGGGGGCTGGCCGAGGCGAAGTAAACCTTCTTGGCACCGGCTTCGCGCGCCATCATGATGATCTCGCGGCTGGTCGTCCCGCGCACAATCGAGTCATCCACCAACATCACATTTTTGCCCTTGAATTCCTGGGTAATCGCGTTCAGTTTCTGGCGCACAGATTTGCGGCGCGAGGCTTGCCCCGGCATGATGAAGGTACGACCGATATAACGATTCTTGACGAACCCCTCGCGGAACGGCACACCAAGGCGATTCGCCAGCTCCAGCGCCGAAGGACGACTCGAATCGGGAATCGGAATCACCGCATCGATCTGCAGATGCGGCAGGGTATGGCGAATCTTCTCGGCGAGGAACTCGCCCATCTTGACGCGCGCCGCATAAACCGACACACCGTCAATCAAAGAATCCGGACGGGCCAGATAGACATATTCGAACATGCATGGTGCATGCAGCGTCTTGTCGGCGCACTGGCGACTCACTAACTGGCCGCGCATATCGATCAGCACCGCCTCGCCGGGTTCGACATCGCGCAGGAACTGAAAGCCCAGCGTGTCAATGGCGACGCTTTCCGAGGCCACGAGATACTCAGTGCCCTGCGCTGTTTCGTTCTTGCCGATCACCAGCGGGCGAATGCCATAAGGATCACGGAAAGCCAGCAGCCCATAGCCGGCGATCATCGCCACCACGGCATAAGCGCCCTTGACACGCTTATGCACGCCAGCGACTGCCTTGAAAATGGTTTCGGCCTCAACCTGGTACTTGGACGAAGCGGCCTGCAACTCATGGGCCAGCACGTTCAGCAGCACCTCAGAATCCGAATTGGTGTTCATGTGCCGCAAATCCTGCAGGAACATGTCGCGCTTCAACTGCTCGGAATTGGTCAGGTTGCCGTTATGCGCCAGCATCAGGCCGAAGGGCGAGTTGACGTAGAACGGCTGCGCTTCCGCCACGTTATAGGCCGAACCGGCGGTCGGGTAGCGGCAATGGGCGATACCCCAGTTACCCACCAGCGCGCGCATGTTGCGGGTGCGGAAGACATCGCGCACCAACCCCGGCCCCTTGTGCATGTGGAAACGCCCACCCTCCGCCGTGGCAATGCCGGCGGCATCCTGGCCGCGATGCTGCAACACCTGCAGACCATCGTAGAGCAATTGATTAACTGCGGTCGTTGCGACCACGCCGAGAATGCCGCACATTGTTCAGCCCATCCTTATCGGTAGCGAATTCGTTTTGCCAAATCGGGTGGCAACCAGGGTTTGCTCGCCAGTACCGCCGTTTCGAAAGGTGGCGCCAGCGTGGCCGCCTGCCACCAGGGTTGGGCCGGCAAGGCAGTCAATCCCGCGAGCAACACCCCGACCCATACCAGCAATACGCCACGCGCAATGCCGAACAGCGCGCCGAGCAAACGATCGAACGTGCCCAGCCCCACGGCCTTGAGAAAGCGTGAGATCAGCCAGCGTGCCAGCGCAAACCCCACCAGTACGCCAGCAAACACGGCCAGAAATCCGGCCACCTGCCGCCAGTGCGGGGCCACATCGCCGGCCATCAGCATGTCGCCCACCGGCCCGGCCCACAGGCGCGCGCACAGAAAGGCGGCAATCCAGGCCAGCAGTGCCAGAATCTCGCTGACCACGCCGCGCCATACGCCGATCAGCAGCGAGAGGGCAATCACGGCCAGTACCACGTAGTCGAATGGGGTCACCCCGATATCCTTGCTTGCATATTGCGATCAGGCCGGCCGTCATGGCTTCTTGGCCACGGGTCCATCCACACCGACGATCTTGACGCGCGCACGCGCCTTTTCGGCAGCCTCTTGCGTCGGGAAGGGACCGGCACGCACACGAGTACGCGACCCATTCGGCGTATCGACTTTCTCGGTGTAAACCGGGATACCGAGTTCCTTGATCTTGCCCGTCAGCAGCTTGACTCGACCGAGTTCCTGATAGGCACCCAACTGAACCTCCCAGGCTTCGGCCTTATCGGCTTTTTCCTGCACCGGCGCAACCGCTTTCTCGACCACCGGTTTTTCGGCCACCTTGGGTTCGGGTTTTGGCTCCGGCTTTAACTCGGGTTTTGGTTGTACTTCCGGCTTTGATTCCGGCTTGATTTCAGCCGGCGGCTCGACCTTGGCAATCGGCTTGGCCGCTTCGCGCTGCAGTTTCGCCTCAACCGGCGACGCCACCCGCTGGGTGACACCTTCATCGGGACTGGGAATGCGGACTTGAATATCCTTGAGTGGTGGCGCGGGCTGGTGATCCATCACCATCGGCAACACAATGGCCGCAAACAGGGCCAGCGCTGCCGCACCAATCAGGCGACGACGGGCGCGCTTTTTCAACAGCAAGGCCGCATCGCCTGTCAGATCATCATTCCGCGTTTCGTCGTGCTTGTTTTCTTGTGCCATGTCACGCCCATCAGCCTGTTTTACAGCCCAGCGAACGCATCACATCCGCTACCGTCAGGAACGATCCGAAGGCGAGAATTCTATCATCGCCACTCACGTTCTCCTGCGCAAAAGCCAGCGCAGCGACCGGTGATGCAAAAGTCTGTGCCGTCTCACCAGCGCCGACTTTTTCGAGCACGCCACGCAAGGTTTCTGCCGAAGCCGCGCGCACCCCCGGCAAATCGCAACACAGCCAGCGATCCACCCTTGGTTTCAGCGCCAAAACCACCGCTTCGATATCCTTGTCCGCCATCATGCCGAACACCGCCCACGTCGTTCGCGCAAAGCCCATGCCGCCCAGACTGCTCGCCAACGCCAGCGCGGCTTGCGGGTTATGCGCGACATCCAGCACGATCTGCGGCTGGCCGGGCAATACCTGACAACGTCCCGCCACCTCGACTTCGGCCAAACCACGGCGAATGTCCTGCGCAGCCACCGGCAAACGATCGCGTAAAACGTCGAGCGCCATCAAGGCACAACTGGCATTTTGCAGCTGGTAATCGCCACGCAAGGCGGGAAACGCCAGCCCGCCCAGCTTACGATCAGTCCCGCGCCACCACTGCCACTGCCCTTCCTGACGCAGAAAGCCGAAATCACGGCCGATCTGCAAAAAATCGGCGCTGGCGAGACGGCAGGTTTCCAGCAGGCTTTGCGGTGGGTTGGCTTCGCCACAGATCAGCGGTCGTCCGTAGCGACAGATTCCGGCCTTTTCCCGGCCGATATCCTCGCGTGTCGGTCCAAGATAATCCATGTGATCGAGATCAATCGTCGTGACAACCGCGCAGTCGGCATCGTAGCTATTGGTGGCATCGAGACGCCCTCCCAGCCCGACTTCGAGAATGACGACGTCGACGGCAGCCGCAGCGAATACTTCCCATGCTGCCAGCGTACCAAACTCGAAATAGGTCAGTGCCTCTGTGCCCCGGGCGGCTTCCACGCGCGCAAACGCTTCGCACAGGTGCTCATCCGCGACAGGCTGACCATCGATACGGACGCGTTCGTTGTAATGCAGCAGATGGGGAGAGGTATAGAGACCGGTGCGATAGCCTGCACTGCGCAGGATGCGTTCCAGCATGGCACAGGTGGAACCCTTGCCATTGGTGCCGCCGACGGTAATCACCGCAGCCTCTTGCCGCTGTTGCAAGCGCTCCTTGACGACGCGGATGCGATCCAGCCCCAGTTCGATACCCGCCTGCCCGCGCGGGTGCAGGCTTTCGAGGTGGGTGAGCCAATCGCTGAGCATGTTCAGCGCTCTCACCGGCACAACCGACATCAGGGTGCCGGAATACGCAGCAGCAGGGCCAGTACGGCCGCCAGACGGTCACGCATTTCGCGCCGGTCGACAATCATGTCGATCGCGCCCTTTTCCAGCAGAAATTCGGAACGCTGGAAGCCTTCCGGCAGCGTCTCACGCACCGTCTGCTCGATGACGCGCGGACCGGCAAAGCCGATCAGCGCACCCGGCTCGGCCATCACCACGTCGCCCACAAAGGCGAAGGACGCCGATACGCCGCCCATGGTCGGGTCGGTCAGCACCGTAATGAACGGCAGTTTGTGGCGTGCCAAGCGCGTGGTGGCGGCCGTAGTCTTGCTCATCTGCATCAGCGACAGCAGGCCTTCCTGCATGCGCGCCCCGCCCGAGGCGGTGACACAGATGAAGGGCACCTGATGCTCGACGGCGGCATTCACGCCACGCACAAAGCGCTCACCGACCACCGAGCCCATCGAACCGCCCATGAAATCAAATTCAAAACAGGCCACCACTACCGGCAGCGTCTTGATGGCGCCCTGCATGACGACCATGGCATCGCTCTCGCCGGTTTCCTCATTGGCGGCGGCGAGACGCTCGGGATAACGCTTGCTGTCCTTGAACTTGAGTGCATCAAGCGGCACCACTTCGGCACCAATTTCATCGCGCCCTTCGGGATCGAGCAGAAAATCCAGACGCTCACGCGCCTTGAGCCGATGATGATGACCGCACTTCGGGCAGACATTCAGGTTCTGCGCCAAATCGGTGGCATACAGTACGGCCTCGCAGGACGGGCACTTGCGCCACAGTCCTTCGGGAATGGATTTCTTCGCCCCTTCGGCACGCTTGATCTTCGGGGGTAACAGTTTCTGGAGCCAACTCATGATCGCGTCTCCCTCATTTTTCCTTGTCCATCGCCGTACGCACCTGCCGCAGAAAAGCCGTCACGCGCTCCGCCGCCGTCCCTGCCGGTGCCTGTTCGATGGTTTCAATGATCTTGCTGCCAATCACCACGGCATCGGCCACACGGGCGATACGCGCCGCACTGGCTGCATCACGGATGCCAAAGCCGACGCCCACCGGCATGCCGACCTTGGCGCGAATCGCCGGAATACGCTGCGCCACCTCATCGGTATCAATGGTCGCTGCACCGGTTACGCCCTTGAGCGAGACGTAGTAGATGTAGCCGCTGCCGAGCTGCGCCACATCGGCAAAGCGTGACTCAACCGAAGTGGGTGCCAGCAGGAAAATCGGATCGATGCCGACGGCCTTCATGACGCGCGAAAACTCGCCACACTCTTCTGGCGGATAATCGACGATCAGCACACCATCCACGCCGGCAGCGGCGGCATCGGCGGCAAATGCATCAACACCATAGGCCTCGACCGGATTGGCGTAACCCATCAGCACCACCGGTGTGGTCGCATCCCCCTTGCGAAACTCTCGCACCATGCCCAGCACGATCTTCAGGCTGATGCCGTAAGCCAGTGCCCGCTCCGACGCGCGCTGGATGGTCGGACCATCCGCCATCGGGTCGGAAAACGGCACGCCCAGTTCAATGATGTCGGCCCCGCCCTCAACCAAAGCACGCATCAGCGGCAGTGTCTGACCCGGCTCCGGGTCGCCGGCGGTAATGAAAGGGATCAACGCCTTGCGTTGCTGGGACTGAAGTTCGGCGAATTTTGCTGGAATTCTGCTCATGATTAGAACTGGATACCGGACTTTTCGGCGACGGTGTGCATGTCCTTGTCACCACGCCCGGAAAGATTGACGAGCAGGATTTTGTCTTTGGCGAGTGTCGGCGCCAAACGCGCGGCATAGGCCAGCGCATGACTCGACTCGAGTGCCGGGATGATGCCTTCGTAGCGGCACAGATCGTGGAAAGCCTGCAGCGCTTCGTCGTCGGTCACAGTCACATAATCGGCCCGGCCTGAGTCCTTGAGCCACGCATGCTCGGGGCCGACACCGGGATAGTCCAGACCGGCGGAAATCGAGTGCGTCTCGATGATCTGGCCGTTGTCGTCCTGCAGCAGATAGGTGCGGTTGCCATGCAGCACGCCGGGACGCCCGGCCGTCAGCGAGGCTGAGTGCTTGCCGCTGTCAATGCCGTGGCCAGCCGCTTCAACGCCAACCAGCTTTACATCGGCATGCGGAATGTAGTCGTAGAAGATGCCCATGGCATTCGACCCACCGCCGACACAGGCAATCACCTGATCCGGTTGCCGTCCTGCCAGCGCCGACATTTGCGGAATGCACTCGCGACCGATCACCGACTGGAAATCGCGCACCATCATCGGATACGGATGCGGCCCGGCCACCGTGCCGATGATGTAGAAGGTATTGCCAACATTCGTCACCCAGTCGCGCATCGCCTCGTTGAGGGCATCCTTGAGCGTCTTGGAACCGGATTCGACCGGCACGACGGTCGCGCCGAGGAGCTTCATGCGATAGACGTTGGCCGCCTGGCGCTTGACGTCCTCGCTACCCATATAGACCACGCATTCCATGCCATAACGCGCGGCGACGGTCGCGGTAGCTACGCCATGCTGCCCGGCCCCCGTCTCGGCAATGACACGCGGCTTGCCCATGCGCCGCGCCAGCATGGCCTGACCGATGCAGTTGTTAATCTTGTGTGCACCGGTATGGTTGAGATCTTCGCGCTTGAGGTAGATCTGCGCGCCACCCAGCAAGTCAGACCAGCGTTTGGCGTGATAGATCGGACTGGGGCGCCCCACGTAATGGGCCAGTTCATACTCAAACTCGGCACGAAACTCGGGATCGTCCTGCGCCACCTCATAGGCAGCTTTCAGTTCCGCCAGCGCCGGGATCAGCGTCTCGGCAACAAAAATTCCGCCAAACTGACCGAAGTGACCACGATCATCTGGCAAATTGTACTGATCAACAGGCATCCGCTATCCTCACTGCCGTAACAAATGCGGCGATCTTGTCGGCATCCTTGATGCCCTTGGCGATCTCGACGCCACTGCTCACATCTACCGCCCATGGCTTGATTTTCATGACAGCTTCACCGACGTTATCTACATGAAGCCCGCCAGAAAGGATCATGGGAACGGGCAAATTCGAGGGAATCAACGACCAGTCGAACGATTGCCCCACACCTCCGTAAGCCTCGACCCAAGCATCGAGCAAGATTCCCTGGGCAGTCGCGTAAGTGCGGGCGAATTCTAACAGATCGACCCCGGGCCGCACCCGGGCCGCCTTGAGGTAGGGCAAGCCAAACTGGGCACAATAACCGGCATCCTCCTCCCCATGAAACTGCAGCAAATCAACCTGAACTTCGGCCAATGTGTCACGAATCTGCTGCGGATCGGCATTTACAAACAAACCAACACGAGTCACAAAAGGGGGCACGCGCAGGGCCAGTTCGCGCGCCTGATCCAGACTCAGATAACGAGGGCTGGGCGGATAAAACACAAAACCGACCGCGTCCGCACCCAACTGAATGGCGGCTTCCAGATCCTGCGGGCGCGTCAGGCCACAAATCTTGATACGGGTACGCGACATGGGTCAGACAGACAGGTTGCGGGGAACCAGCATCATACCTGTGGCAGCAGGCAATCCCCAATGGGCTTCATACGCTACCCCGGACAGATACAAGCCATCCGGCGCAAAGGTCGGCGCCGCGCGACGGCGGTCGCATGCAGCCAGCAGTTCCGGGAGCCATTCCGGCGCCTGGCGGCCCATGCCCACATAGACCAGTGCCCCGACGATATTGCGCACCATGTGATGCAGGAATGCGTTCGCATGAAAATCGAACAGCAGGCAATCGCCCTCGCGCGTCAGATGCAACTGATACAGGGTCTTGACGGGTGACTTTGCCTGACACTGGGCATCGCGAAAGGAGGAAAAGTCATGCTCGCCGAGCAGGCAAACCGCTGCTTTTCGCATGGCCCCATCATCCAGCGGCTGATGGCACCAACCCACCTTCCCCGCCAAAATGCCCGGACGCTCTGGCCGATTCAGCAGGATGTAACGATAACGCCGTGATTGGGCCGAGAAGCGCGCATGGAATTCTGCTGGCACTTCGCAAGCCCACCTCACGGCAACAGCGGAGGGGAGCAGCGCATTGACACCACGTACCCACGCCGACAGCGGACGCTGCACCGCCACATCGAAATGCACTACTTGCGCCAAAGCATGCACCCCGGCATCCGTCCGTCCGGCACAATGGGTACGCACAGCGCCACAGGCAATCTGACTCAAGGCCGATTCCAGTGCATCCTGCACAGTCGGGCAATCGGGTTGCGATTGCCAGCCAGAAAATGCCTTGCCATCATATTCAAGGCCCAGCGCAATCCTCATGCGATGCTCCAAAGAATGAGCATGACCACACCAAGCAGCAAAATCAGCAATCTGTCCCGCCAAGCAATCGGCTGCTGCGCCAAGCGACAAGTGGCGCCATCCACGACGTCAGGCAGGTTGGCTTCATCGGCAAACCAATTGCGCCACGCCGCTACAGACGACTTTTGTTCGACATATTCAAGCACCAGCATAAGGCGCACCACCGTGACGTCACGCCACGCAAACGGCTGTAGCAGCCAGTAAAGCCCGGTCATCAGCCCTTGATTGCCCAGATGCTCATGCAGCAGGGCAAGGCTCAATAACAGGATCAGCAGACGACCGATCTGTTCCCCTCCTTGCGCCAGCCCCTCACGGGTAATCCCCAACTGACCGGCCAGTCCCGGCAAATACTCGCCCGGAGTGGCGAACAGGAAAAGTAGCAGCAGGGAAAGCAACAGCCAGCGGGTACGCCAAAGCAGTTGCCTGCTACGGTGCGTGGCCAACAAAAAGGCCAGCGAGGAGGTGATGAGCAGTAAAGGCAATAGCCACATCCAATGACACCACTGGAGTGCAAGCGCGTACCCGGCCCAAGAGAGCAAAAGCGAAGCCGGGTGAAACATGGGGCGACAGTATGGCGCTACGACAGATGTCGTAGCGCGTCAATCATGCGTCGAGTTGGTCCAGACGGGCGCGTGCTGCAGCTTGCTGGGCAGCACTCCCCTCGGTCAGTACTTCATTGAGCAACTCGCGAGCCCCCTCGCGATCACCCATTTCTTCGTACGCCTGGGCCAGTTCAAGCTTGGTCGCCACCTCAGGATCATCAGGACCATCGACATCAGCCACGTCAGCGGCTGCCACATCAGGCAGATCCTCAATATCCGACAGCCCGGCCGGTGCTTCAGAGGCCGCATCCGCAGAATCCGCTTGAACTGCTTCATCCAGCGAGACATCCATCGCCGGCGCAGCCAGTTCAAGATCAGGTAATTCAATCTCGCTAACACCCCCTGCAACTTCAGGTGTCTCGACGGGATCAACGGACACCGCCGGCAAGGGCAAGTCGGCATCCAGCGACAAATCCATGTCCAGACCGCCACTCGCCGCAGTTTCTTGCGGTGCAACCTCAGCAACGGGCAGATCAATTTCGATCGCATCCATGGGAAGTTCAGCCTCGGCAGCAGGCGTACCTGCATCGAGATCCAGATCAAAATCGATATTCAAGTCGGACAATGCGCCACCTGCCGGGGCAATATCCACCGGGGCAGGTGCAGCGGCCGTCTCTGGCTCACCCAGATCAATATCAAAGTCCATCGCACTCGTGGGAGCTGTTGCCGCAGGTACCTCCTCATCAGGTGCAGCCGGCGCTTCAGCAACTGCAGCGTCTGCCGCAGGTGCATCAAGCTCAAAAGCAAAATCAATCGCGTTGTCATCGGCCGGCGCAGGTGCTGCTTCGATTTCAATGGCGGCAGCCGGTGTTTCAGCCGACACTTCGGCCGCAACCTCCGTTTCAGGCGAGCCAAGATCAAAATCAAAGTCCAGGCTCATCACTTCTTCGGCTGCCGGCTGTGCGGCGGCGGCCTGCTCAGCTGCTGCCTTGGCCGGACCACTGGTTGTTCCGAGATCAAGATCAAAGTCGAGCGAGTCGCCCGCAGCAGGCGCCGGAGCGGGCACCTCAGCAGGCACCTCGGCTACGGGAGAAGCAGACAGGATCACCGTCCTATTCGAACCATCCTCATCCACCGCAGCGGGCAGGTCAGCCTCTTCGGCCATCACGGCAGCTACCTCTCGGGCAGGTGCCACGGTATCCTCGACAAGGCTGACACCCAAGCCAGCGGCCAGCGCAAGAGCCTTGTCCCAATCCGGGCCGGCCCCGCCACTCAACTTGCGGACATCCACCGCAACGGCGTCGAATCGCTCGGTATCCTTGCGATTGGCATACAACTCCAGCAACTTGATGTGGATGGCACTGCGCTCGGGATCGTTCTTCAGGCCTTCCAGCAGAATTTCCTCAGCCTGTCCATCACGGCCGTAAGCCATCAAGACATCAGCTTCCGCGACCGGATCGACATTTTCTTCACTGGTCAATGCACCGCTTTCGCTGAAATCCCCCAGGATCGACACATCATCCGCCAACACAGCAGGTGCCGCTGCGACTGGCGCCGGCGCGGCCTCGACCATTGCGCTGGGTGTTTCGGCAAAATCGGCGGACTGATCCTTGGCCTGCTTCTTTTTGCGCCAGGCGGAGAAGCCCAAATAGCCCAGCAAGAGCGCAAGCAGGCCACCGCCACCAAACACGAGTTCAGGGTTGTCTTCAACAAAGCTCGGCTCCGGTGGGGGAGGCGGAGGCGGAGCAGCCGGCTTCTTCTTCGCAGCAGGTGGGGGAGGTTCGACGGCTGCAGGCGCGGGGGTTGGTTCGGCTTTCGCAGCCGGAACGACTGCGGGGGCAACCATTGGTTCAGCCTTGGGTTCCGGTGCGGGCACCGCAGGCACGACGGGGATAGGGGCCGCAGCAGGCTTGGCAGGCACTGGCTCAGGTTTTGCGGGCGCCGCCGCTTGTTGCTGTAACTGTGCGCCCGCCTGGCTCTTCAACTCAACCAGCTTCTTGAGGTTTTCGAGGTTCTTTTCAAGCTGAGCAATACGCTCGGAAGCTTCACGCAACGACTTGTCGCGCGCGACCAACTCTTCTTCCAGTCGCGCCTTGGCAGCGGCATCACCCTTACCATCCGCCTTGGGCGCCTTGCCGGTCTCGGTACGAGAAACTTCCAGCTTGTCAGCCTGCGGCGCAGGGGCAGCTTTTTCCTCGACCTGCGGCTTGATCTTTCCGGCAACCTGCTGTCCGGCAGGCGCTTCACTGGGTGCAGCACTACCAGCAGCTTCTGCAAGGCGACGACGGTAAGCATTGAAATCCGCACCCTGACTCAGTACCACTTTCCGTGCTTCGGTTGGTGTTGCCTTGGCCGCCTCACCAGCATCCGGCACGCGCAGGATCTTGCCGGCGCGCAGGCGGTTCATGTTGTCGCCGTCGAAGGCATCGCGGTTCTTGTTGAACAGGGCCACCAGCATCTGATCAAGGCTGATCGTGGCAGGCATATTTTCGCGCGCAATCTTGCTAAGCGTATCGCCCTGCTTGACGCGCACCTCACTTGCAGCCGGTTCCTTGGCAGCCGGTACAGCCGCAGGAGTTGCTGCTGCGGGTGCCAACTCAACCCGCGCCGGAGCAGGGGCAGACGCAACCGGTTTCGCCGCAGGCTTGACGGCGGGTTCAGTCATGGCCGGTGTCACCGCTGCAGCGGGTTTGGCCACCTTGAGCATCTCGGGCGGGTCGAGCAGGAAGGTGTACTCGCGCACCATGCGCCCGGACGTCCAGTTCAGTTCGACGAGGAAGTGCAGGAAGGGCTCATTGAGTGGAGCATCCGTCGTCAGGCGCAACATCGGCTGTCCGCTCGCCGA
The DNA here is from genome assembly GCA_030824115.1 of Rhodocyclaceae bacterium. Taxonomy (GTDB): domain Bacteria; phylum Pseudomonadota; class Gammaproteobacteria; order Burkholderiales; family Rhodocyclaceae; genus Sulfuricystis. The sequence continues at coordinate 115,701 of JAVBYI010000006.1, forward strand.
CTTGATCACGCTGAAGCGCAACCCGGTCAGGGCCGGCATGAACTCGATCCCGGCTTCCTTGAAGGCATCATGCGAGGCTATCCGGGCCGACAAGGAATTGAGCTCCTCCGGCGTCGCCGTGACCGCTACCTCGGCACTCAACGGCTGGCCAATGGCAGAGTACACCGTCAGCTTGCCGAGCCCAGCCGCATGCGCGCTGAAAGAACCAACGAGCAATGCCGCCATCAAGGACGACTTAAACAGAATGGATTTGTCCGCTTTATTCACAATGACACCCCGCCGGGGATTTGTTAGACGTTAATCAAAATAACATCATGAGGTTAAAGGCGCAAGCTCAACCTTTGCCTCACCTCAAAAATCCGCTTATCCGAGCAAAATCCGCAACATCCGGCGCAACGGCTCCGCCGCCCCCCAAAGGAGCTGATCACCACAGGTGAAGGCACCGAGGTAATCCGGCCCCATCGCCAGTTTGTGCAAGCGACCGACAGGCACGGTCAAAGTCCCGGTAATGGCAGCTGGCGTCAATTCACGCTCCGAAATCTCGCGCTCATTCGGCACTACCTTCACCCAGTCATTCGCTTTGGCCAAAATGTCGCTGACCTCATCCAGGGGCACATCCTTCTTCAGCTTGATCGTCAGCCCCTGCGAATGGCAGCGCATGGCACCGACGCGCACGCAGATGCCGTCGATCGGGATGCTGCCCGGCGAACGGAATGCCGGCTTGCCGAGGATCTTGTTGCATTCAGCGCCGCCCTTCCACTCCTCTTTGGACTGGCCGTGCTCGACCGGCACATCGATCCAGGGAATCACGCTACCGGCAAGCGGCATGCCACGGAAGTTCTTGGTCGGAAATGACGGCGCACGCATCGTCTCGGCCACTTTGCGATCAATCTCGAGGATTGCCGAGGACGGATCGGCCAACTCAGCCTTCACCGCATCATGCAACACGCCCATCTGAGCCAGCAGTTCGCGCATGTTCTGCGCACCGGCGCCCGAGGCCGCCTGATAAGTCATCGCCGACACCCATTCGACCAGATCGGCGCGGAACAGACCACCAAGGCCCATCAGCATCAACGATACGGTGCAGTTGCCACCAATGTAGTTCTTGATGCCTTTCGATAAACCGGTCTTGATGACATCGAGGTTAACCGGGTCGAGGATGATGATCGCATCGTCGGCCATGCGCAGCGAGGAGGCAGCATCGATCCAGTAGCCGTTCCAGCCAGCGCCGCGCAGCTTGGGAAAGACTTCTTTCGTGTAGTCGCCACCCTGGCAGGTAATGATGATGTCGAGCGCCTTCAGCGCATCGATATCCATCGCGTCCTTGAGTGGCGCACCGCCGCCTTCGGCCGGGCCTTTGCCTCCCACATTCGATGTGGTGAAAAACACCGGTTCGATGAGCGCAAAATCGCCTTCGTCGCGCATGCGCTGCATCAGCACCGAACCGACCATGCCACGCCATCCGACCAGACCAACCTTCTTCATTTTCTCGTTTTCCTGTTGATTGATTACAGCGCCGCCAGTACCGCGTCACCCATTTCCTTCGTGCCCACCTTCTTCGTGCCCGACTCGTAGATGTCGCCGGTGCGGAAACCCTGTGCCAGCACTTTCTTGACAGCATTTTCGATACGTATTGCGGCTTCTTCATTGGCGAAGGTGTAGCGCAGCATCATGGCGGCAGAAAGAATCGTGGCCAGCGGATTGGCAACGCCCTTGCCGGCGATATCCGGCGCCGAACCGTGACAGGGTTCATACAGGCCTTTGTTCTTTTCGTCGAGTGATGCCGAGGGCAGCATGCCGATCGAACCGGTCAGCATCGAGGCTTCGTCCGAGAGAATGTCGCCGAACATGTTGCCGGTGACCATCACGTCGAACTGCTTGGGATTACGCACCAGTTGCATCGCCGCATTGTCGACCAGCATGTGAGACAGTTCGACATCCGGGTAATCCTTGGCGACTTCAATGATCACATCGCGCCAGAGCTGGGTGCATTCCAACACGTTCATCTTGTCGACGGAGCAGACCTTCTTGTTGCGCTTGCGCGCCGACTCGAAGGCGACACGACCGATACGACGAATCTCGCTCTCGCTGTAGATCATGGTATTGAAGCCGACGCGTTCACCCTCACGGGTTTCGATACCACGTGGCTGACCGAAATAGATGTCGCCGGTCAACTCGCGAATGATCAGGATGTCGAGGCCGGAAACGACTTCAGGCTTCAGCGTCGAGGCATTCGCCAGTTCAGCATAAAGAATCGCCGGACGCAGGTTGGCGAACAGGCCGAGGTCCTTGCGAATGCCGAGCAGGCCACGCTCCGGACGCTGCTCGCGCGGCAGCGTGTCGTATTGCGGCCCGCCAACGGCGCCGAGCAGCACGGCATCGGCCGCACGCGCCAGCTTCTGCGTTGCCTCGGGGTAGGGATTACCGGTCGCGTCGACCGCACAACCGCCCAGCAGCGCTTCTTCCATCTCGAACTTGAGATCAAGCGCCTTCAGGACACGTACCGCTTCGGCGGTAATTTCGGGACCGATGCCATCACCGGGCAACACACAAATCTTCATGATCATTCCTATGCAATCAGAATTACTTGACAGCCTTTTGGATGGCTTCGCCACCCTTCTCGATATCCTTGCCCACACCTTGCACAGTATTGCAACCAAGCAGCGCGACAGCCGTGGCCGCAGTGACCATCAGGAATAGAATTTTTCTCATGGATGTCTCCTCGTCAAAAATGGCCTGGAAAGGCTACGATTATCGCATAGCATCAAGGCGCTGCAGCAGGCGGGATGGGACGAATGGGCATGAGCACGCTGGGTAACCAGCGCCACAGCAGCAGGCCACCCACTGCCGCAAACAGGGCGGCCAGCGTGTAAGTCATTCCCCCACCCAAACTACCCCAGGTTTGACCGCTCAGGAGTCCGCCGACCAAGCCGCCCGCTCCAAAAGACAGGCTGCCATACAAGCCCTGCATGCGTGCCTGCTGGCGCGGCGCAAACCAGTGTGTCAGCACCGCCACCGCGCCCGCGTGGTGGGCACCAAAGGTTACGCCATGCAGGATCTGGGCAATAACCAGCAGCACGGGCGAATCAGCCATCCAGCCGATCATCAGGAAGCGCAACACCGCCAGGGCAAAGCTGGCCAGCAAAATAGCGCGCAAGCTGAAGTGGCGCATCAGCCGCGCCATGACGAGGAACACCACGATTTCCGCGACCACACCAAGCGACCAGTAGAGGCCAATCGCTGTTTTGCCATAACCATGCTCAACGAGATGGATCGAGAAAAACACGTATAAGGGCCCGTGGGCGACCGACATGAAGAAGCACGAAGCCAGCAAGGCCAGCACTGCCGGGCGCCGCAACAGCGGGCCGAGCGGTTCTGCCGTCTCGCCAGCGCCGACTTTTGCTTCCGGCAGCGTCAATGCACTGGCAAACACACAGCCGAGGATGGCGATGCAGGCCCACAGCACTGCCGCGATAGGCCAGTGGTCGAGAATCGCGCCCAGCCCCAACACGCTGACGATGAAACCGACCGACCCCCACACACGAACCCGCCCGTAGCGCTCGGTTTTACCGGCCAACTGGTTCAGGGTCATGGTCTCGACCAGCGGCAGTGCGGCGCTCCAGAAAAACCAGACGAGCGCCATCGCCACCAGCATCCAGACATAGTCTCGGGAAAACAGGAAACCGACAAAACCCAATGCGGAAAACAGGGCCGCAAATCGCACAATCAGTGCGGGCCGCCCCAGATGATCCGCCAGCCATCCCCACAGGTTGGGGGCCAGCAGCCGCATCACTTGCGGCACGGACATCAGCACCCCGATTTCCCAGGGGGTCTGGCCGATGTCCTGCAAGTAGAGGGTGAAATACGGCGCGAAGGCGCCGACGAAAGCGAAGTAGAAGAAATACCAGCCGGCCAGCCGGCCGAGGGTTCCCGGCACGGCAGCGGCGCTTGCCTGACTCAAGCCGGGCTTTTCTGGCCGAGGCGGAATGCCATCAGCAATTGATAGATATCGTCCTTGAGTTTGACGCGTGCTTTTTTCATGTCTTCCAAGGTGAAATCTGCGACCGGCATGTCGTGCGCTTCCAGATCTTCCACCTTGCCGGTCAGGCGGTTATAGCGTGCGAACAGACCAGCGAAATAGCTATTGCCGGCTTTCAGGGTATCGATGGCGTCGCGCATGTCCGGAAATTCGGTGTAGAGATCGTGGTGATCGACTTGCATGTAAGGCTCCCTAATCTGGTTTGTTATTAGCTGACTTTTTGATTCTACGCGCCGGTTACGCTGGCAGGAATGATCGGTGTGGGGCACGACACATCGGCACACTGTGCCCGATGCAGCAAGGCCGCATCCATCAGCACCAGCGCCAGCATCGCCTCGGCAATCGGTGTGGCGCGAATACCAACACAGGGATCATGACGCCCTTCGGTGGAAACAGTCGTCGGCTGTCCCGCCAGATCAATCGAGCGGCGCGGAATGCGGATGCTGGAAGTCGGCTTGATGGCAATCGACACGGTGACATCCTGACCCGATGAAATCCCGCCAAGAATGCCGCCGGCGTGATTGCTCAGAAAACCTTGCGGTGTCAGTTCGTCGCCATGCACACTGCCACGCTGCGCCACGCAGTCAAAGCCGGCGCCGATCTCTACCCCTTTTACGGCATTGATGCCCATCATGGCGTGAGCGATCTTTGCATCCAGCCGTTCATACACGGGGTCGCCCCAGCCCGGCGGCAAACCGCTAGCCATGACGTCGATGCGCGCGCCGACCGAATCGCCGTCCTTGCGCAAGCTGTCCATGTAGGCTTCGAGTTCCGGCACGATGTCGGCATTGGGCACAAAGAACGGATTGGTGTCGATGGCGGCTGCGTCAACGAAGGGAATCTCGATCGGTCCCAACTGGCTCATCCAGCCACGAATCGTCACACCATAGCGTTGATGCAGCCACTTGCGGGCAATCGCCCCGGCAGCAACCCGCACGGCCGTTTCGCGCGCCGACGAGCGTCCACCACCGCGATAGTCGCGAATGCCGTATTTCTGCCAGTAGGTGTAGTCAGCGTGGCCGGGACGGAAACTCTGGGCGATATTGCCGTAGTCCTTGCTGCGCTGATCGGTGTTGCGGATCAGCAGCGCAATCGGGGTACCCGTCGTCTTGCCCTCGAATACGCCAGAGAGAATTTCGACTGCATCATCCTCACGACGTTGCGTAACATGGCGCGACGTGCCCGGTTTGCGTCGATCGAGTTCAAGCTGAATCTCCGCCTCGCTGATGGATAGCCCGGGAGGACAACCATCGACCACACAGCCGATCGCCGGGCCGTGCGACTCACCAAACGAGGACACCCGGAACAGGGTGCCGAAACTGCTGCCGGACATACGCGACCTACGCCTCCTTGCCCGGCTCCAGACCATCCGGCCAGTCGCGGATATAGGCCTTGAGCATACGATTCTCGAAGTTCTGTTCTTCAAGCACCGCCTTGGCCACGTCGTGGAAGGAAATCACGCCCAGCAGCGTATAGCCATCCATCACCGGCAGGTAACGCATGTGCTCGCTGACCATCAGGGCGCGCAACTGATCGACATCCATGAAGGGATCGGCGGTGCGCGGATTGGTGTGCATCACTTCGCGAATCGTCAGGCCACCCCAGGCGGCGCCATGGCCGTGCAAGGCCCGCATCACTTCGCGGAAGGTCAGCATGCCGACCATGCGTCCACCCTCGAAGCAGACCAGCGAGCCAACATCCTGCTCGCTCATGATGGCGATGGCCTCGGACAATTTCTTGTCGGGCGCAATGGTGTAAAGCACCGTCCCCTTGATATCGAGAATCTGCCTGACTTGCATGTTTTCCCCTCCTCCGGTTTATCGTTCCAGCAACCCACGCTTGCCGGGTTTACCTCGCCACGCATCGGCATCCGCCGGCGGCTCCTTGCGCTCGATAATCGCCGGCCACTGCTTGGCCAACTCGGCATTCAGCGCGATCATCTCACGTTGTTCAAGCGGCACGTCATCCTCGGCAAAAATCGCCTCGGCGGGACACTCGGGCACACACAGGGTGCAATCAATGCATTCATCCGGGTCAATGACAAGAAAGTTTGGGCCTTCGCGAAAGCAGTCGACCGGACACACATCGACACAATCCGTGTATTTGCACTTGATGCAGTTCTCGGTCACCACATAGGTCATTGCCACCCTCCTCGCTGCTTACGCATCCAGTATAGCGTTGCCATGCCGTCCTGCCAGTGACCGAAGGAAATCCCCGTGGGATGAAATGCCCCGAAGCGGGTACGCCAACTTTTCAATCCTCAGTCCTTATTGACGTAAGGGTTCTTGGTGATCTTGAACTGGATGCGCAAGGGGGTGCCCTGCAGCTTGAAGGTTTCCAGGAAAACATGCTCCAGATAGCGCACATAGGCCGGCGGTACATGCTCCAGCGCGTTGCCATGCACCACCACGATGGGCGGATTGCTGCCGCCCTGGTGGGCGTAGCGCAGTTTGGGCCGCACGTTGCCATGGCGCGGCGGGGCTTGTTTCTGCACGGCATCAAGCAATACCCGGGTCAGCTTCGGCGTGGTCAGCTTGACCATCGCCGCCGCATAGGCCTTGTCGACCGACTGCAACACACTGGCCACGCCCTGCCCTTTGAGGGCCGAGATGTAATGCACGCGCGCGAAGCCGAGAAAATTCAGCTTGCGCATGATGTCCTGCTTGATCTGCTCACGCCGATACTGATCGACGGCATCCCACTTGTTCACCGCCAGTACCAGCGCGCGCCCGGCTTCGATACAGAAACCGGCGATGTGGGCATCCTGGTCGGAAATATCCTGGCTGGCATCGACCATCAGCACCACCACGTTCGCTGCTTCAACCGCCTGCAGCGTCTTGATCACCGAGAACTTCTCGATTGTCTCGAAGACCTTGCCTTTGCGGCGCAGGCCGGCGGTGTCGATCAGGGTGTAGTGTTTGCCATTGCGCTCAAACGGCGTCGAAATCGCATCGCGCGTCGTGCCCGGCATGTCGAAGGCAATCATGCGCTCCTCGCCCAGCAGGGTGTTGATCAGCGTGCTCTTGCCGACGTTAGGACGGCCCACCACGGCGACACGCGGCCCATTCTCGGCATCGATATCGTCCGGCTCTTCCGAGAAACCGGCCAAGGCGAATTCGAGCAGCTCACGCACGCCCTCGCCATGCGCGGAGGAAATCACGCGCGGTTCGCCGCAGCCCAGTTCATGAAACTCGGCCGCCACCACATCACGATTCATGCCCTCGGCCTTGTTCACCACCAGATGCAGGGGACGCCCGCTCTTGCGCAGCCGCTCGGCAATCACTTTATCCTGCGGTGCCAAACCCGTGCGGCAGTCGACGAGGAACAGCAAGACATCCGCCTCGGCAATCGCGGCCTCGGCCTGACGGGCCATTTCCTGGACGATGCCCTCTTTCGCATGCGGTTCGAAGCCGCCGGTATCGACGACCAGGAAGGGCCGGTTGCCGAGCCTGCCGTGGCCGTAATGGCGATCCCGCGTGAGGCCCGGCTGATCGGCCACCAGCGCATCGCGCGACTTGGTCAGGCGATTGAACAGGGTGGATTTGCCGACGTTCGGCCGGCCAACGATGGCCAAGGTAGGAAGCATAGTTATTGAATACTCAGACCATGCAGCGCGCCATTGCGCGTCTGTACGACAAAACCGCCGGAAATGCGCTGCGGTGCCGCTGAAATCGCCGAGCCATCGGTGGCATAACGGCCAACGAAGGCGCCATCCTCACCGGCCAGCAGATGCACGAAGCCCTGAAAGTCGGCGATGGCCACACGGCTGCCCAGCGCAATCGGGCGTGTCAGGCTGCGCATGAAGAGCTTGTCCTGTTTAAACAGGCTGGCGCCACTGTTGCGGTCAAAGGCATGCACCGCACCCTTTTCATCGGCCACGAACAAGGCACGCGTGCCGATATCGAGGCCACTGATCGACGACACATCGCGCGCCCACTGCTGCCGCCCGTTATCGGGATCAAAACACGCCACGCGTCCCTGGTAAGCGACAGCACACACGCTGCCACCATCCACCACCGGATCACTCGCCACATCGGCAATGCGCTCCAGCTCGGTCGCCCCCTTCGGTAGCGCCACGGTGGCTTCCCACAAGGCCGCGCCATTGTTGAGCGCAATTGCTGTCAGCTTGCCGCCGGGGAAGCCGGCATACAGTGCCTTGCCTGTCAGCGTCACACCGACGTTCGAACGCAGCGCCAGTGCCGGCGTGCTGCGCTGATAGACCCAGCGCCGCTTGCCGTCTGCGGCTTCAAATCCAAAAATGCGTGCGTCGCCACTGCGCACCACGACCAAATCGCCGGCAACCGCAGGGGCCGCCAGAATTTCAGAACTGACCCGCACCTGCCAGGCCGGGCTGCCATCGGTAGCCTTGAAGGCCAGCACTTCGCCCTTGGCCGTGCCCACCACCACCAGTTTGTCGTCCGCCCCAACGCCGCCGGACAGCTTTTGTCCGGCATTGATGCGCCAGATTTGGCGGCCGCCCTCAAAACGCGCCAGCGAACCATCGTGAGCAGCGGCATAGACGGTATTGCCCACCACCGCAGGCGTGAATACAAACTCGCCGCCCGCGCCAATGCTCGCCTGCCATTGGCTCTTGATCTCCACGCTCGCCTGAAACGGTGAGAGTTCGGCTGGCTTGACCTTGGGAGCGGACTTGCTGAACGGATTCATCGTATCCAGCGTCGAACTGACGGTCGAGCAACCCGTCATCACAAGGATCAAGCCATAGAGAACTCGCTTCACGAAGCCGCTCCAACACTATCGCGCTTGACCTGCAGGATTTCGCGATAAGGCCCGGACGATTGATCTTCACCCTTCTTGGCATCGGCCAGCGCCTTGAGTGCCGCCTCATATGCCTGGCGCGCATCGGCCGTCTTGCCTTGCGCCACGAGAATATCGCCACGCACTTCCTGATAGCGGGCCACAAATATCGGCGCTGGCGAGACGGCAAGCAGTTTGAGCGCCTCGTCCAGTTGCTTGTCTTCGACGAGCACGATCGCCTGACGCAGGCGGGCCAGATCGCGCAAACCGGCATCCTTGGCCTTCTCGGCCGCCCAGCCAAATTGCGCCTGAGCTGACTTGAGGTCGCCCGATTCGGCCAGTACCTTGCCCGACAGCATGGCAGCCATACCGGCATAGGCCGTGCCGGAATACTTGTCGATCAGTTCCCCGGCCAGCAGACGGACACGTTTGACATCCTGCTGCACCAGCGCCTGCTGCATGTTGCCGAACAACTGCGATGCCTGCGTCGCCTGACTTTTCTGCCACCACTGCCAGCCCTGCCAACTGACCAGCGCAATCGCCAAAGAGGCGATAACAGCGGTCACGATGGCACCGTGCAGTTTCCACCAGGTTTTCAGTTCTTCCAGCTGTTCCTGTTCTTCCAGGTCATAAGTTGCCATGTTCAATCCTCTTCAAAATCTTCATCCGCACCGTAGAGCCAGTCGCCCACCCGGTCGGCCATTTCATCCAGCGGCACGCGCTGCTGCTCGGCTTCGACGCGCAGCGGCTTGATTGTCACCTCATTCTTGGCCGCCTCGTCATCGCCGACAATCAGCGCCAGTTGCGCACCGGACGCATCCGCCCGCTTGAACTGCGACTTGAAACTGCCACCGCCCATGTGCGTCACCACCCGGCAACCCGTATCGCGCAACATCTCGGCGGCACGGAAAGCAAGGCGTCCCGCTGCTTCGCCCAGATGCACCACATACACATCGGGCGCCGGCGCTTCGAGCAGCCCACCTTGCGCTTCCAGCAGCGCCATCAGACGCTCGATACCCATGGCAAAACCACAGGCCGGCGCCGGCTTGCCGCCCAACTGGGCGACGAGACCATCATAACGGCCGCCGGCACAGACGGTACCCTGGGCACCCAGCGCATCGGTCACCCATTCAAACACGGTCAGGTTGTAATAGTCGAGTCCGCGCACCAGCCGCGGGTTGATGCGATACGGAATCGCCGCATCCTTCAGCAACTGCTGCACGCCCTCGAAATGCTTGAGGGAATTTTCACCCAGATGATCGATCAGTTTCGGGGCTGCCTCGACAATGGCTTGCAGCGCTGGATTCTTGGTATCGAGGATGCGCAGCGGATTGGTATGCAAGCGCCGCTTGCCGTCTTCATCCAGCTGATCGACATGCTTTTCGAGATAGGCAATCAGGTCGGCACGATGCTTTGCGCGTTCCTCGGCTTCGCCGAGCGAGTTGATCTCGAGCTTGATGCCCCCGTCACCATTGAGTCCAAGATCGTCCCACAGGCGCGCGCACATGATGATCTGCTCGGCGTCGATGTCCGGTCCCGGCAAGCCAAGCGCCTCAATACCGAACTGGTGAAACTGGCGGTAGCGACCCTTTTGCGGACGCTCATGACGGAACATCGGGCCGGCGTACCACAAGCGCTTCGGGCCATCGTAAAGCAGGTTGTGCTGCAGCACGGCGCGCACGCAGGAAGCGGTGCCTTCGGGACGCAGCGTCAGTTGCTCACCGTTGAGGCTATCGGTGAAGGAATACATTTCCTTCTCAACGATGTCGGTCACGGCGCCAATGGCGCGGGCGAACAGCGGCGTCGGTTCGACCAGCGGCATGCGGATCGGCCGGTAGCCGTAGGCGGCCAACCAGTCGCGCACGAGTTCCTCGAAGGCTTCCCAGCGTTCGGCATCATTGGGCAGGATGTCGTTCATCCCGCGGATGGCTTGTAGTGTCTGACTCATGAATGCTTTGGATACTTTTTCTCGACGTAGGCGTCGATGATGTTGCGGAATTCGGCGGCGATATTGTCACCGCGCAAGGTCGTGATGCGCTCGCCATCTTCATAGACGGGTGCGACGGGTTCCTCGCCCGTGCCGGGCAGGGAGATGCCAAGATTGGCGTGTTTGCTTTCGCCGGGACCATTCACCACACAGCCCATCACCGCCAGCGTCATGTTCTCCACGCCTTTATGACGCAGTTGCCACTCCGGCATGCGTGCCCGCACGTAGGTCTGGATGTCCTGCGCCAGCTCCTGAAAGACGGTGCTGGTGGTACGACCGCAACCGGGGCAGGCCACGACCATCGGCACGAAGGCGCGCAAACCCATGGTCTGCAAAATTTCCTGCGCCACTATCACTTCGCGCGTGCGATCGCCACCCGGCTCGGGCGTCAAAGAGATTCGTATCGTGTCGCCAATGCCCTCTTGCAGCAACACGGACAGCGCCGCCGTCGAGGCCACAATGCCCTTGCTGCCCATACCGGCTTCGGTGAGACCGAGGTGCAGGGGATAGTCGCTGCGCGTAGAAAGGTCACGATAAATGGCAATCAGATCCTGCACACCCGACACCTTGCAGGACAGGATGATGGCATCGCCCGGCAAGCCCAGCGACTCGGCCTGCGCTGCCGATTCCAGCGCCGACGTGACCATCGCCTCACGCATCAGGCCGGTAGCATCTTTCGGCTCGGGACGTTTCGCATTCGCGTCCATCAGACGCGCCAGCAGACTCTGGTCGAGGCTACCCCAGTTCACGCCGATACGCACCGGCTTTTGGTATTTGCAGGCAATCTCGATCAGGCTGGCGAACTGCTCGTCGCGCCGCGCGCCCTTGCCCACATTGCCGGGATTGATGCGCAGCTTGTCGAGCGCGGCGGCGCACTCGGGGACTTCGGTCAGCAGCTTGTGGCCGTTGAAATGGAAGTCGCCGACCAGCGGCACATTCAGGTTTAAAAGCTCAAGCCGCTCCTTGATCTTTGGTACGGCTGCTGCGGCTTCACGGGTATTCACAGTGATGCGCACGATCTCGGAGCCGGCACGATACAACTCGGCCACCTGCTGCGCTGTGCCGAACACATCGGCGGTATCGGTATTGGTCATCGACTGAATAACCACGGGGGCCGTCCCGCCAACGCCGACATTTCCAACCATCACACGGCGCGTCGCACGGCGCGCAGGACATCCTGCCGTCATCACTCGACTTTCAGCCGGGCAACATCCGCACGGGTATAGGGCAGCAAGTCGATCACGCGCTCGCCATACGTCAGCTTCACCTTGGTGGCGTTGCCCACCACGAGATCGAAAGGTGGCTTGCCGGTCAGCGAAAGCTGCGTGCCTGGCTGATTTTCAGCACTGTGCACCACCTTTGCGTCTGCATCCGTCACCTCAAGCCAGGAACGATCTTCAAACGCAAATATCAGCACGGTAGCCTGCGCTGCAGGCGGCAAAGCGCCGGAGGCCGCATCAGGTTGAGTTGGCTGCGGCGAAACCGCCGGCATGGACGTGATCGTTGCAGGCGCTGAAACGGCCGCAGAATGATTGGACGTCACGGGCTTGGGGCCGAGGAAATGCCAGCCTGCCAGCATCAGTGCCGCCAACAAAACCACAATGGCCAGCGATACCAAGGGGCCAATTTGTTGCCGGTCGCCTTCAACACCTGCCAAGCCCATATTCTCGGGCGGCCGAACGTCGGCAATCACCACGGGCGAGGCTGTATCCAGCATTTTCAGCAGCGCATCCGTGTCCAGTTTGAGCAAGCGTGAATAGCTGCGCACGAAGCCACGGACAATCGTCATGCCCGGCAAGGCTGCGTGATCATCCTGCTCGAGCAGTTCAATCTGGCGCGGACTGAACTTGAGCGTCTGGGCCACATCCGTAATAGAGAGCTTTGCTTCCAGCCGTGCCGCCCGCAGTTGCTGCCCGACAGAGGGTTGCTGAATGACCGGAACGTCCGCAACTGTTTCGGAAAGCGGGACCGTCTCGACTGGGCCTGCACCGTCCACGATTTGCTCTGGTGACATATCCACCGTGTTATTGCTATCGCTCAATCAAATTCTCCACGCGACAACTTCTGGTACTCAGGCGAATCACGATATTTGCGCCGCATGATGCCCATCATGCGCGCCTCCTCATCTCGATCTCCCATCTTGCGCGCCAGACGCAAGGCCAGCCAGGCCGACTGCGCCACTGGCTCCATCATGTTATGCAAGTCCTTTAGACGCACCAAGGCGTCACCAAAGCGATTCCCACGATAGGCAATATCGGCTAACCAGAAAATCGCTGTCGCGTGTTTAGGGTCAAGGCGCAAGGCACGCAACAAATAATCTTCCGCTTGGCGATCCTCAGCTTTCCTGTCCTCATTCATCAACAACAGACAAAGACCTGCGTTGGTCAATGGCTTGACAGGCATCTGGTATAGCGGGTTATTGATGGCGACTCTAAAGTGGTTAATAGCAGCCTTGGCGCGCCCTGTTTGACACAGAAACCATCCGTAGTCGTTGTTAATCTCCGGATCGTTTTTAGCAAGACCCAAGGCACGGCGAAAGCTTTCTTCAGCCAACTCATTCTTGTTAAGCGCCATATAGGTCAGGCCACGCAAATTATGCCCCGGGGCATAGCTACCCTCAGATTCAAGGGCAATCCGAGCCTCCTCTAACGCAACTTCATAGCGACCATCCAACAGATAATGACGTCCGAGATCGGTATGCGCGCGCGCGCGCTGCAGTTCATTACTACCAGCGGTTTGCCGGGAAACAGCCAACTCCACGTTGGCTTGCTCGTTGGTATCAGGCCGCGGCAAAGACGAGTTACAGCCTGCAACCAGCATCGTGGTACTGACTAGCCAAAACATCAGCCCCTGTTTCATGAATGTACCTCAACGAGTTCTTGAACCCCTGTTAGCCTACCCACACGCCGCGTCCGATCCTTCACCTGCCCGGCCAACTGGCCGCATGCCGCATCGATGTCGTCCCCACGCGTCTTGCGCACGGTGGTTACGATATCTGCCTGCATGAGGATTTCCTGGAAGCGCCGTACCTGCTCTGCCGCAGGTTTGCGATAAGCCGAACCAGGGAAGGGGTTGAACGGGATCAGGTTGAACTTGCAGGGCACGTCGCGAACGAGTTTGAGCAAAGTGCGTGCATCGGTCTCGCTATCATTGACACCGGCAATCAGCACATACTCGAAGGTGATGAAATCACGCGGTGCCTTGTCGAGATAACGCCGACACGCCGCCAGCAATTCCTTGAGCGGATACTTGCGATTAAGCGGTACCAGCTCATCCCGTAGCGCATCGGTCGGGGCATGCAACGATACCGCCAGCGCCACCGGCACATCCTCGCGCAAACGGTCGATGGCCGGCACCATACCGGCAGTCGACACCGTCACGCGCCGCCTTGACAAGCCATAGGCATTGTCGTCAAGCATGAGACGCAGCGCGGCAACCGTATGGTCGTAGTTAGCCAGCGGCTCACCCATGCCCATCATCACAACATTGCTGATGACCCGCTCGCCGCTATCACCCACGCCCGGCTGCTTTACGGCCCCCAGGACGCGATTGGCGTGCCACAACTGGCCGATGATCTCGGCCGTCGTCAGATTGCGGTTAAAGCCCTGCTTGCCGGTCGAGCAAAATGCACATTCCAGCGCACAACCCACCTGGCTGGAAATACACAAGGTGCCACGGTTCGCTTCAGGGATAAAAACGGTTTCAACCGCATTGCGGTTGCCGCCGTCCCGATCCACATCCAGCAACCACTTGCGCGTGCCGTCGGCCGCCGTGCTGTCACGCACGGCCAACGGGCCACGAATCTCGGCATCGGTGGCCAGACTGGACCGCAAGGACTTGGCCACATCCGTCATCTGCTCGAAATCGTCGACGCCAAAGCGATGTATCCAGCGCAACACCTGACGCGCGCGAAAAGGCTTTTCCCCTCTCGCAGCAAACCAGGCCGTCAGGCTGTCAGCATCGAAGTCGAGCAGATTGACCATGAATCAGAATACGCAATCAGAAAACACTGAGTGCCGGGAAGAAGTAGGCAATCTCGACCTTGGCGGTATCCGGGCCATCGGAACCATGCACGGCATTGGCGTCGATGCTCTCGGCGAAATCGGCACGGATGGTGCCCTTTTCGGCCTTTTTCGGGTCGGTGGCGCCCATCAGATCGCGATTCTTGGCGATGGCGTTCTCGCCTTCGAGCACCTGAATCATCACCGGGCCGGAGATCATGAACTGCACCAGATCCTTGAAGAAGGGACGCTCCTTGTGAACCGCGTAGAAACCGCCGGCCTCACGCTCGGACAGCCAGGCCATGCGGGAAGCCACGATCTTGAGACCGTTGGTCTCGAAACGAGAGTAAATCTTGCCGATCACGTTTTTAGCTACGGCATCGGGTTTGATAATCGACAGGGTGCGCTCAACGGCCATCTTCTTTTCTCCAGCAGATTGATAAGTAAAACAAAGGGCTGCGGATTTTATCGCAGAAAGCCCCAGTTCCCGGCTCCACCAAGAAAAAAGCCCGGCCGAAGCCGGGCGGTGCCTAAGCTCGTCGGACTAGCTGATCATGCCAATCGTCCGCGGCAACCACAGCGACATGGTAGGCCAGTAAGTCACGAGCAGCAGGAATACCAACATGGTCAACAGCCAAGGCCAAGTGGCAATGGTCAGCTCAGTAATACCCATCTTGGTAATACCGGAGGCGACATACAGATTCAGGCCGACCGGCGGATGGCACATGCCAACCTCCATGTTCACCACCATGATGATGCCGAAATGCACCGGATCAATGCCAAGTTTCATCGCAATCGGGAACAGAATTGGCGCCAGAATCAGAACGATCGACGACGGTTCCATGAAGTTGCCAGCAATTAACAGCAAAATGTTGGCAATGATCAGAAATCCGATCACACCCACGCCAGTCCCGATCATCCAGTCCGCCATCTCCTGCGGGATGTTCTCGTGCGTCATCAGGAACGAGAACAGGACTGCGTTAGTGATGATATAGAGCAGCATCGCGCTCATGTTGGCCGACGAAAGCAGCACACGCGGCACGTCTTTGAGGCCCATGTCCTTGTAGACGAATACCGCCACGAAGAAGGCATACACCGCACTCATTGCCGCCGCTTCGGTCGGGGTGAAGATGCCAGTGTAGATACCGCCCATCACCACGACGATGAGGAGCAATCCCCAGACCGACTCACGAAACGCATGCCAGCGTTCGATCCAACTGGCTTTGGGCTGGCGCGGGTAGTCGTTCTTCCAGGCGCGGTACCAGGTCGTCATGCCAAGCATGAAGGCCAGCACCAAGCCCGGAATCACACCGGCCATGAACAAGGCGCCCACGGAGGTGTTGGTCGACACCGAATACATCACCATGACAATCGACGGCGGAATCAGGATGCCCAGCGCCCCGGAGGTCGTGATGACGCCCGCACCGAAGCGATTCGGAAAGCCCGCCTTGACCATTGCCGGCATCAGGATCGAGCCGATCGCCACCACCGTCGCCGGACTGGAGCCGGATACCGCCGCAAACAAAGCGCAGGCCAGCACGCCGCCGAGACCGAGGCCACCATAGAAATGGCCGACCATCGCCGTGGCGAACTTGATCATGCGTCGCGCCACCCCGCCGTGCGTGAGGAAATTACCCGCCAGGATGAAGAACGGGATCGCCATGATCTCGAACTTTTCGATGCCGGTAAACAACTTCAGCGCCACCGCTTCGACCGGTACTTCGGTGAGGAAGAACAGGAAGGACAACACCGTCAGGCCAAGCGAAATCGAGATCGGCATGCCGGTGAGCATCAGCACCACCAGCAGGGAGAAGATGATGATCGAGTTCATTGTTTCTCCCTCCCGGACGGCTCTTCAGGATGACGACGCTCCATCCAGTCGTGCGGCGGCCCCTCGTCATGATGGCGCCGCTCCACATAGTTCAGGTCGTGCGGATGGAGGTTATCTTCCATGCTGTAGATCAGATCGTCCTTGCCTGGACTCAGCGGCTCACCCTCGTCCAGGCCATCGACGTGACCATGATCGTGGTGCGGCAGTTCGCCCGTACGCAAAAAACCCACCGTCACTTGCAGGAAGCGGAAGCACATCAGGTAGGAACCAAGTGGAATCGCGGAATAGACGATCCAGGTGGGCCATTCGAGATCAGGCGTGATCGGGCCTTCGTACAACTCCCCCATCTCCATGCCAAGGAATTTGTAGAAGCTGTAGTGGGCGCCGTTTTCCCAGACGAAGGTCACGCCAAGCGTACCGATGATGCCGGTAAACAGTGCCCCGGCCAGCAGCCCGAAAATGATGAACTTGCCGCGGCTTTGGGCAGAAAGACGATTGATCAGCACATCGACGCCGACGTGAATGCCGGTACGTACGCCGTAGGCAGCACCGAATTTCGCCATCCAGACGAACATGATGATGCACAACTCTTGCGCCCAACTGACATTGAGGCCAATCAGCCAATCCTGCAAACCCGGTATGGCATATCCGGACGCATAGCGATGGGCGACGGAGATAAAAATCACCAGTGTCGCTGCGCCCATCAGAAATGTAATCAGCCACTCTTCAAGGTGGTCGAGTATTTTCATTTGGAGTCCCCAAAATGAAGCGGGGGCCTACTCAAAGCCCCCGCGATCTGCTTTTTACAGCTTGGACGGATCGAAACCGGTTTCCTTGTAGATGGACTGAATCAGATCCTTGCCCACCCGACCGGCCATCTGGTCATGCACCTTGATCATGGCCTTCTTCCAGGCTTTTCTCTGTTCGGCTGTCAGGGTAATCAGTTCGCTCTTGCCCGACTTTTTGACCGCTTCCAGTGCCGTATCGTTCTCGATCTTGGCAATCTGGTTGGCATAGCGGGTGGATTGCTCCATCGCGTTTTCCAGTTGCTTGCGGATATCCGCCGGCAGGCCATCCCAGAACTTCTTGTTCACAATCACCGCATAACCCAGATAGCCATGATCCGACAGCGTCACGTATTTCTGTACCTCGTGCATCTTCTGGGTATAGAGGTTGGAGGGCGGATTCTCGGTGCCATCGACCACCCCAGTCTGCAGCGCCTGATAGACCTCGGAGAAAGCCATCTTCTGCGGCAGGGAACCCACGGCGCGCATCTGGGCATCCAGGACGTTGGAGGACTGGATACGCATCTTCAAGCCGCGGAAATCCTCGGGGTTGCGCAAGGGCTTGTTGGCGCTCATCACCTTCAGGCCATTGTCCCAGTAGGACAAGCCGAGAATGCCCTTGGCTTCGAGTTTCTTGAGCAGGGAGGCGCCGATCGGGCCAGTGGTCACCTTGTGCAGATCTTCGTAATTATCAAAGATGAAGGGCAGGTCGAAAACCTCGAACTCCTTGACGCCCAAGGGGCCGAACTTGGCCAGCGAGGGGGCCAGCATCTGCACCGCGCCCAGTTGCAAGGCTTCCATTTCCTCCTTGTCCTTGTAGAGCGTGCTGTTGGCATAAACCTCGACCTTGACCTTGCCTTTGGTCAGCTCTTCCGCTTTCTGCTTGAAGAATTCGGCGCCCTTGCCCTTGGGCGTGTCGTTGGCGACCACGTGGCTGAACTTGATGACGATGGGCTGCTGGGCCATGACTGGCGCAGCAGCCAGCGAGAATGTGGCAGCCAGCAGGCCGATGGCGAGCGAATGCAGTTTCATGATTTCTCCTCGTGTTGTTTATATAGTGGATCCGTCGGCGAACTGCACCCGACGACCTGTGGGTAGAATTATCTCTTTAGTTAAACCAGCCGCCATTGTGGATTTCCACAGCCCCTTTCGCCCAAGTCCGTCGCTTGCCGGTAGGATGGAGCCATGAATTCCGCGCCCGCCCACCCCGCCAACGCGGCACACGCCGGTCTGATCTGGTGGCTGCCCCGTGCCGCCATTGCCCTGTTTGTCGCGACCGTGATCGCCCTGCTCTGGCTTGGCGAAAGGAACGAGCAGGAAAAACAAAGGGCCACGCTCATCAGTGACATGCTATGGCTCGAACAGAACCTGCACTTTCTGCTGTCGCACAACGAAGAACTCCTGAACCGCTTCGACCCTCGGCGGATCGCTCAGGCCGACGTCTTCGATGCCTACGCCCGCACGCTGATCTCCAACGACACCGGCATCTACCGCGTTCTCTGGCAGGATCGCGATGGTCAGTTGCGCCACGCCCTGCCGGCAGCGACAAACCTTCATGACCACGCCTTGCCAGCGCCTGCCCTGACCCAGTTGGCCCATTCGCTGGGAAGACCGGTTTACAGCCAAGCCTACCCGGGCGACGAGGATGACTGGCAATTCGCCGTCCATGTCCCCGTCTTTCTGGGCACCCAGAAGATTGGCACCACCATCGGCATCTATTCGCTCCGCCGCCTGCTGGACAACTCAGTGCCCTGGTGGCTGGCGGAACGCTACCGCATCAGCATCGACGACCAGACCGGCCAGCCGCTGGCCGTCCGTTCGCGGGTCGATGCCGTCATTCCAGACAGCGGCTACCAGATTCCCTTCGACCCGCCCGGGCATGGGCTGGCCTTGCATGGTATCCCCTACCAGACGCCAACCGCCCTCATCGACCGGATCATTGCCGCTGCATTGATCGTGCTGGCGATACTCGTCCTTGCCAGTCTCTGGGGACTGCGACGCCACGTGCAGCGTCGGCTGGCCGCCGAAGAAGCGCTGCAAACCGAGGTTGCCTTCCGCAAGGCGATGGAGAATTCGCTGCAAACCGGCATGCGCGCACTCAGTCTCGACGGCAAAATCGTTTACGTCAATCCGGCGTTTTGCCGCATGGTCGGCTATTCCGCCGAGGAATTGCTGGGCAGTTCGGCACCACAACCCTACTGGCCGGAAGAGGAGTACGAAAACGTCGCCGCCGCGCTCACGACGGCCCGCTCGGCACTCCGTCCCTCCGACGCCATCGAGTTGCGGCTCCAACGCGCCAGTGGCGAGCGCTTCGATGCCCTGCTTTACGAAGCCCCGCTGATCGACGCCGATGGCCGCCACACCGGCTGGATGGGTGCGATCCTCGACATTACCGAACGCAAGCGCGCCCGCGAACTGGCGCGGCAACACGAGGACAAGCTCGCCGGCACCGCGCGGTTAGTGGCCATGGGCGAAATGGCCTCCAGCCTGGCCCACGAACTCAACCAGCCGTTATCCGCGATTTCCAGCTATATCGCCGGCAGCCGCAATCTGATCGCCACCGGCACAACCTGCGCCGAAATCGATGGCGCGCTGGCCAAATGCCAGGAACAGGCGCAACGCGCGGGGCGCATCATCCGGCGCATCTACGAATTCGCGCGGCGTCACGAAACGAAAACGGAGCCTTGCGATCTCGAAGACTTGCTCGGTGACCTGATCGTGCTGCTCGAAGCTGACGCCCGCCGCCAGAAAGTCAGGCTCGTCCGCGACATCGCGCCGAATCTGCCCATCATCCTGGCGGACCGGATTCTGCTGGGCCAAGCGATCCTCAACCTCATCAAGAACGGCATCGAATCGATGCGCACGACGCCCGAGGCGAATCGCTGTTTGACCGTCCGCGCGGAGGCCGACGCGCAGCGGATCGAAATCGCCGTCAGCGACAATGGCTGCGGGATTTCGGCGCATGACGCGGCACAATTGTTCGAACCCTTTTACACGACGAAAAACGAAGGCCTGGGGGTTGGTCTCAACATCTGCCGCTCGGTCGTCGAAGCCCATCAGGGCCGCCTCTGGTTCGAAGCAAAACCCGAGGGCGGCAGCATTTTCCACATTTCCCTGCCCATCAGCACCGCATGAAAACCCGTCAGGTTTATCTGGTCGACGACGACGCCGCCATCCGCGACGCACTGGCTTGGCTGCTGCGCTCACGCGGCATCGACTCGCGCGCCTGGAGCACGGCGGAATCCTTTCTCGCCGACTACAACAGCGCAATGAGCGGCTGCCTGATTCTGGACATCCGCATGGTCGGCATGACCGGTGCCGAGCTTTACGATCAACTGCTGGCGCTCGGCTGCGCCATGCCGACGATCTTCCTCACGGGCCATGGCGATGTGCCGCTGGCAGTCAAAACACTCAAGCGCGGCGCTTTCGACTTCATCGAAAAACCCTTCAACGACAACGAACTGGTTGACCGCATCCTGGCCGCACTCCAGCAGGAGGAAAACCAGCGCGGACTGGATGCCAGCCGCACACAGATCGAGGAGCGCCTAGCCACCCTGACTGAACGCGAACAGGAAGTCATGGCCTGCATCCTCGCCGGCAAGCTCAACAAGGTGATCGCCGATGAGTTACAGATCGCCATGCGCACCGTCGAGGTTCATCGCGCGCATGTCTTCGAAAAAATGAAAGTGCGCTCGGCCGTCGAACTGGCCCAGTTGATGTCCGCGTATCGTGCGGGGAAGCCAAGGCAATAGACGTCCCATCCCCGCTGGCTTAAACTGCGCCCCTTTTGCCGCAACGCTGCCCGATGCCCAACTCCCTGTTCCGTCGTACGCTCTGGCTGTTTCTCTTTCTGCCGCTGCTGGCCGCCTGTGCGGGCAACCAAGTGCGTAGCGAACGTCAGGCCGAAGCCGGCCCTGCCACTGCGTCGCCGGTTATCGTGCAGACGGCTGTGGCTCCTGCATCCGCCGCTGCCCCCATCTCCACGCCCCTGCCGCCGCTGGAAACGATCCGCACGCAGACGCAAGTCCCCGCCCTACTCGACCTGACCGTTCCGCCCGACCAACTCTGGCAACGCATCCGCAACGGCTTCGGCATGGCCGACCTGCACGACCCGTTGGTGGTCGACCGCCAGTCCTGGTACCTCAACCGGCCGGACGGTTTGCGACGCATTTTCGAACGCGGTGGCCGCTATCTCTACTACATTGTCGAGGAACTCGAAAAGCGCGGTATGCCCACCGAACTGGCCCTGCTGCCCTTGGTGGAAAGCGCCTACAACCCGCAGGCCGTCTCGCGCGCTCGTGCGATGGGCATGTGGCAGTTCATTCCCGCTACCGGCAAGACCTACGATCTCGACCAGAACTGGTGGGTGGATGAGCGGCGCGACATCATCGCGTCCACCGACGCGGCGCTTACCTACTTGAAGAACATCTACGAGATGCATGGCGATTGGCAACTCGCCCTCGCCTCCTACAACTGGGGCGAACATGCCGTCGCCCGCGCCATCGCCAAAAATCAGGCGAAGGGCCTGCCCACCGACTACGCCAGCCTGACCATGCCGGCCGAGACGCGCTACTACGTACCCAAACTCCAGGCCCTCAAAAACATTGTCGCCAATCCCGAGGTTTTTGGTTTCCACCTGCCCCCCCTGTCGAACCAACCCTATTTCGAAACCGTGATGAAACCCGAGCGCATGGATCTCGCCGTCGCCGCCAAACTGGCGGAAATGTCGATCGAGGAATTCGTCTCGCTCAACCCGGCCTACCACCGCCCGGTGATGAACGGCGATCAGGCTGGGCCGATGCTGCTGCCAACGAACAAGGTCGACACCTTCCTGACCAATCTGGCCCGCCATGCCGCCGAGGACAAGCCGCTGTCGAACTGGCAGAGCTACCGCATGGCCAAGGGCGATACCCTGGCGAAGGTCGCTGCGCGTTACAAGCTGAGTGAAGTGCGACTGCGCCAGATCAACGGCATCACGCCGCGCCTGAAGATCAAGCCGGGCTTCAACCTGCTGGTACCGCGCCCCGGCAGTCTGGCCAATCCGGATGCGATTGCCCGCGTCCTGCCCCAACCCGGTCCGGAAAAAATCACCGCCGTAAAGAAGCCGACCGTCAAAGGCAAGGCCGCAAACAAAAAATCAAAACCCGCCGCAAAGTCTGTCGCGAAGCCCAAGAAGGCCGCGCCAAAGAAAAAGCCCCGAAACAAATAAGTCCGCTCATTTTGCAAAGAAGCAGCAAGCCGACTGGGTAGCACTCACGCTGACCACCGGGGGATACGCTTCCCGACAACGCGCCTCGGCCCGCGGACAGCGCGGATGGAAATGGCAGCCGGCCGGTGGATTCGAAGGCGATGGCGGATCACCGGCCACCTTGACGTCCATACGCCGGCCGTCAATGCGCGGCACCGCCGCCAACAAGGCCTGCGTGTAGGGATGGCGCGGTGCGCGCAGTACCTCAGCGACCGTCCCCCGCTCGACAATCCGGCCGAGATACATCACGGCGACCTCATGGGCGAGATGATTCACCACGCCGATGTTGTGCGTGATGAACAGGTAGGACAGCCCCAGCGTCTGCTGCAACTCGGCCAGCAGGTTGAGAATCTGCGCCTGCACCGAGACATCCAGCGCACTGGTCGGCTCGTCGCAGATCAACACTTGCGGCGCAACCGCCAGCACCCGCGCAATGGCGATGCGCTGGCGCTGCCCACCAGAGAACTCATGCGGATAACGATCCGCCATGCTGGCGGACAAGCCGACCTGTTCAAGGATGCGCGCTACGTCCACACTCGGTCGGCCTTCGGCCACGATCTCGCAAATGCGCATGCGCGGGTTGAGCGAGCCGAAGGGATCCTGGAACACCATCTGCATGCGCTCGGGCGCCAGCCCCTGAAGCTTTTCCGCCTGCCAATGAATTTCACCGGCCGTCGGCGCTTGCAAGCCAAGAATCGCCTTGCCCACCGTCGTCTTGCCGCAACCCGACTCGCCCACCAAGGCAAGCGTGCGGCCGGCAGGCAGCGTCAAATCGACGCCGTCCACGGCACGCACATAGCCAACGGCGCGCTGCAGGATGCCGCGTCGAATCGGGAAATGAACCTTCAGCTCGCGCACCGTCAGCAAGGCTGGTGGCGGAGCAGGTACGCCAACCGATGCCGTCTCGCCAGCGCCGACTTTTCGGACGATTTGTTCGACACGCACCTCAAGATGGCAACGCACCTGATGGGCGGGCCCATGCTCGCGCCACGGCGGTAGCTCACGATGACACACCGGCAGCACCTCGCTGCAACGGTCGGCAAAACGGCAGCCGGTAAATGTCGTCCCCAGCGGCGGCACGCTGCCGGGAATGGTGGCCAGTCGGCGCTTTTCCTGCGCCATCTCCGGTAGCGCTTCAAACAGGCGCCGCGCATAGGGATGGCCAGGTGCCGCGAAGAAGGCTGCGCGCGGCGCCATCTCGACCAGATGCCCTGCATACATCAGGCCGATGTGGTCGGCCATGCGTGCCACCACACCGAGGTCATGCGTGATCAGCAGCATCGCCATGCCGCGTTCACGACGCAGGCCATCGAGCAAGTCGAGCACCTGCGCCTGAATCGTCACATCCAGCGCCGTGGTCGGTTCATCCGCGATCAGCAGTTCCGGCGCACCGGCCAGTGCCATCGCGATCATTGCGCGCTGCTTCATGCCGCCGGACATCTGGAAGGGATACTCGCGCGCGCGCCGCTCGGGATCGGGAATCCCCACCGCCGCCAGCAGTTCGACGACACGGCGCGTGTCACCCGTATGAAAGCGTAGCGCTTCGGCAATCTGTTCGCCCACCGTCATCACCGGATTAAGACTGGTGGCCGGTTCCTGAAAGATCATGCCGAGCTTGCCGCCGCGCACATGGCGCATCTGCGCCTCGGTCAAGCGGCACAAATCCTCATCGGCAAAGTGAATGGTGCCCTGTGCAATGCGTCCGCCAGCGGGCAGCAGACGCATCAGGGCCAGCGCCGTCATCGACTTGCCGCAACCCGACTCACCCAGCAGCGCCAGCGTCTCGCCGCGTTCGAGCTCGAAGGACACGCCGTCGACCGGACGCAAAGCACCAATCGACACCGACAGATCACGTACCGATAGCAGGCTCACCGCGAAGCCCTCGGATCAAACGCATCGCGCAGCGCATCGGCAAACAGATTGGCCGCCAGCACCAGCACGAACATGAAGATGAACGCCGCCGCCAGCGACCACCACACCATCGGCTCGCGCGCCAGTTCCATGCGCGCTGTGTTGATCATGGTGCCGAAGCTGATGGTGTTCGGATCAACGCCGATACCCACATAGGAAAGCACCGCCTCGGCCAGCACCAGCCCGGAAAAATCCATCACCATGGCGATCATCACGATGTGCATGACGTTCGGCAGGATGTGGCGCCAGAGGATCAGCGCACTCGAAACACCCAATGCCCGCGCCGCCTGCACGTACTCAAGTTCGCGCAACTTCAGTGTCTCGCCGCGCAGCAGACGGCACAACCCCGTCCAACTGGTGATACCGAGGATCGCGCACAAGGCCAGCAGTCGCGCATCGGCCCGTTCGGCACTGGTGGCGAACCACTCGGGATGCGTGTCGATCACCACCTGCATCATCAGCACCGACGCGGCGATCAGCAGCACACCGGGAATCGAGTTGAGCGTGGTGTAGAGATACTGGATTACATCGTCGACCCAGCCCCCGACATAACCGGCCAGCAGGCCCAGCCCAATCGCTGCCGGCAGCATGATCAAGGTCGTCAGCGTGCCGATCAGCAGGGCGGTGCGGATGCTTTTCAGGGTGAGGTAGAGCACATCCTGCCCGACCTTGTCGGTGCCGAACAGATGCGTACCGGGATAGCGCAGCGGCGGAAAGTCGCGACCGGCATCGTCGAGGGTTTCCTTGGCAAACAGGTGCGTCGCCAGCGGGGCGGAATAGGTCTTTTCGGTCTGCGTGCGCAGGGGCAGCAGCAGCGCATCGAGCGCAGACAACACCTCCGTCGAGTAGCGCACCTCCCCCTGCGGCGTGGCGGGCAACTGCGGACGATAGTGCAGCGAATCGACAAAGGCGATGGCAAAAAACACCGCCAGCACCGCGGCAGACCCGATGGCCACCCGGCTTTGCCCAACCTTGCGCCAGCTGGCACGCAAATGCGGCTGGCGGCTGGCCCAGACGCCCCCGGCGATCATCGCTGCGATCAGCAGAAAGAACAGAGCATCGGACCAGAGCAGCACGAACTTCATGATAAGCGGATGCGCGGATCAACCAGCGTGTAGGAGATGTCGGTCAGCAACAGGCCGACGATGTAGAGCGCCGAACCGATGAAGACCATGGCACGCACCACCGCGAAGTCCTGTGCGTTGATGGCGTCAATGGTGTAACTGCCGAGGCCGGGAATGCCAAAGAAGGCTTCGATCAACAGGCTGCCCATGAACAGGGTGGGGATCACCACCACCGCGCCAGTGAGAATTGGAATCAGCGCATTGCGCAACACATGGCGGAACAGCACGAAGCGCTCGGACAGCCCCTTGGCCCGCGCCGTGCGCACATAGTCGCGCGTGTATTCCTCAAGGAAGATGGTGCGATACCAGCGTGCCGCGGAACCGATGCCGGCCAGCACGCTGATGATCACCGGCAGGATGATGAACTTCGCGGCCGACAGCCCCTCGGCATAGCCCGAAATCGGCACCAGATGCCATATCTTCGAAACCAGCCACTGGCCGCCGATGATGTAGAACAGGCCCGACACCGACATCATCGCCACGCACAACACCACGCCGGCAAAATCCAGATAAGTGGCGCGAAAATAAACCAGCAACAGGGCAAACGAAATCGCCGCGAACAGCCCCAGCACGAACACCGGCACGGCCACGGCCAGACTCGGCCCCATGCGCAGGGTGATTTCGCGAGCGATGTCGCGGCCATCGTCGGCACGGCCAAAATCAAGGGCAAACATCTTCACCGACTTGCCGAAGAAGATGGTGTCGGTCACCTGCCCTGCCCCGCTCGCCTGCGTATTCCAGAACAGCGGCTTGTCGTAACCGCGCTCGGTTTTCCACTTCTCGATGGCTTCGGGCGTCACGCGTTTCACGCCCAACTGCATGCGCGCCATGTCGTCCGGCGTATTGACGATGAAGAACAGCGCGAAGGTGATGACATTCACGCCGATCAGGATCGGCAAGGCATACAGCAGGCGGCGGATCAGGTAGGCAAGCATCGAGTCGGACTATACCAAGGCAAACGCTAAAATCAGTCCGATAAAAGACCACAACAAGGACACGCCATGCCCCGCTATCTCCGCCTCATCCTCATTCTGCTGGCCACGGCCAGCCAGTCAGCATTAGCGCAAGACATCAACGCCCCGGAAGCCTACGAAGCCGTCAAGAACGGCAAGCTCACCCTGATCGACATCCGCACGCCCCCCGAATGGAAACAGACCGGCGTCGCGCCCGGCGCAGCACGCATCAACATGATTCACCCGCAAGGGGCCGCCGGCTTTCTCAATGAGGTGCTGGCAAAAGTCGGCGGTGACAAGACGGCCCCCATCGCCTTGATCTGCCGCACCGGCAATCGCACTACGCAGGTGCAACGCTTCCTGCAGGCGCAAGGCTTCACGCAGGTTTACAACATCAAGGAAGGGATGGCCGGCAGCGGTGCGGGACCCGGCTGGCTGGCGCGCAAGCTGCCCGTTGACAGCTGCATGGCCTGCTAGGGGTTTGCCGAAGGTTTAGCGAATCTCGAACAGCTTGTGGAAGTTGGCAATGCGCAGGGCGTCCAGAATCATCCCGCGAGGCCCCGCCAGCACCAGCTTCTTGCCTTCGTTTTCCAGCAGCGTGCGACAGGAAAGGATCGCGCCCATCGCCATGCTGTCGAGATAGGTCAGATCGCCCATTTCGAGGATCACCTCGCGCGACGTGTGGCGCACGCAGCCGCGCGCCGCCTTGCGCAGCTTCTCGGCACTGATCAGGTCGAGCCGCCCGGACACGGTAATCCGGGTGCTGGTGGTGCCCTCTTGGACGGTAATCATTAAATTGTCGCTCATCGCTCGATCTCCTTATTCACGGCCGATGATACTTCAGGTTCGGCATCGCAATCACAGCCAATCCCCACTGCAATCCAGCGCCGCGTAAAAAGTGTCGCCAGGCCGGATAAGCCCTGCGGCAGCCAGGCCAGATAATCCACGGGGCAGCTTACCAAACCACAGCCATAGCGCTGTTCATCACCCTGCCAACGCAGGGCCGGGCAACTGCCCTCTCGATGACGCAACAACCAACGACTCAAAGGGCAGGGGGTGAAACTGCAGCATACCCCGCAGCCATTGCAGAGCGCCCCCACGGCAGGCTTCTCGGGCGCTGCGGCATGCAGGCGGATCTCAGTTGTGTCAGCCGTCATGTCAGTCCAGCCGGAAGTCGACGGGCAACAACACCTGCCGCGCGTTGCTGGCAATCGCCGTGATGCGCCGTACCGCTTGCAAGGCCGCGTCATCGAGGATCGCGTGACCGGAGCTCGACGCCACCTCGGCAGTCTGAATGCGCCCGTCCACATCGAGATGTAGCAGCAGGACAACGTGCCCTTCGAGGCCACGATCGATCG
Organism: Rhodocyclaceae bacterium; assembly: GCA_030824115.1. GTDB lineage: Bacteria > Pseudomonadota > Gammaproteobacteria > Burkholderiales > Rhodocyclaceae > Sulfuricystis. The sequence goes on from JAVBYI010000006.1 coordinate 143,696, forward strand.
CTTCACGCGGGTAGAACATCTCCTGACTCAGGGCCGCCATGGCGCTTGTTAAGGCCTTGCCGCGCAGGGGTTTTGGCTTGGGTGCGGAAAAAGTCGGCGCTGGCGAGACGGCAGGTGCTGCGGCTATCGGCGAAGGTTCCTCTGTCACCGTCGTCAAGGCATGTGCCTCTTCCTTGGGTTCATCGACCAAGCGCGCCATCAAGGGCACCGGCGGGGGTGGCAATGGTGCCGAGGCCCACCATCCTGCCGGGGCCAGCACGAAAAGATGGATGATAAGGCTCGCCCCCAACGCCCGGCCCAGCCGGACGCCCGGCCGATCCAAGCGCAATGCAAGCAAACTCATAAGCCGCGAATGCTACCGCAGGGAAGGTAAACTGCCGGCCATGAAAAAGATTCTCGCCAGTTGCTGCCTGCTGTTCGCCTGTGCCATACCCTTGGCCGCGCACGCCGAACTACCCGATTCGACCAAGTTTTCCGTCACGCTGGAACTGGGCGATGTCGCCCAGGCCAAACGCTGGCTCGACGAAGGGCTGGACCCCAACTTTGAGGGACACCTGATCGGCACCGGCCTGATGATCGGTGCCTGGGAAGGCAATATTCCGCTGATGGCGCTCTTCCTCGCCCGTGGTGCCGACCTCCATCGCACCAACCGTTTTGGCGAAACGGCCCTGATGCTGGCGGCCTGGAAAAACCGCACCGAGGCCATGCAGTGGCTGCTCGAACGGGGCGCCCAGCCCAACCGCGCGGAGCGTGAATGGACGGCGCTGCACTACGCCACCTTTGCCGGTAACACGACGCTGGTCGAAAACCTGCTGGCCGCAGGTGCCAACCCGAATGCCCGCTCGACCAATGGCTCCACCCCGATCATGATGGCCGCCCGCGAAGGCCACACCGAGTTGGCCAAGCGTTTGCTGGAGATGGGCGCCAACCCGGCCCTCCAGAACGATTACAACGAAGACGCCGTGGCCTGGGCGATGCGCCAGCAGAACTACGACATCGCAAAATCCTTCACCAGTGCCGAGAACTTTGCCGAGCTTTCCCGCCAAGCTGCCGAAGCGCACAAGGCGATTCGCTCCATCCCGGCGCCCGACCGCGTCGATGAACTGCTGCGTATTGCACGTCTGGCCGAGTCACGCGGCCGGCGCAAGGATGCCGCCGCCCTCTATCGCCGCGCCATTGCAGCCCTGAAAGCCGAACAGGCACCCAAAAAAGTCGGCGCTGGCAGGACGGCACCGGCTACTGCCCCCAGCGAAGTGAAAGGTCTGGTCATCCGTGCCAAGCGCGATCAACCCGAGCAGCAAGGTCTCTCGATCACGCGCGCTGAAGAGAGGAAACAAGAAAGTACCTTAGTCGAGCGCCTGCTCGAACAGGCGCGTCAGGCCGAGCGCACGGGCAATCGGGCCGAAGCACTGCGGCTGTTCCGTGCCGCTTCGGCGCAACTCAAGTCAAGCACCCAATAGCGCCCAATAGCGTTCAGGATTCGCGCTCGGCCGGCGCACGCGGCAGCGCGTCGATCGGCATCAGATCGCGAATCTCCTTGTCGCCGGTCACCGCCTGCAACTCACGGAAACGTCGCGCACTGACCATGACGCGCGACTCCAGGGAGGTGGTCGCCTTGTTGTAAGCCGTCACCGCGTCGCCGAGATTCTTGCCGACCCCGGCCCAGTGATCGCCCAGCGTAGCCAAGCGCTCGAACAGTTCCTTGCCCAGTTGCGAGATCTTCTGCGCGTTTTCGGTCAGCGCCTCCTGCTGCCAGCCATAGGCCGCCGCCCGCAGCAGCGCGATCAGCGTCGTCGGCGTCGCCAGAATGACGCGCTGTTCGACGCCCGTCTCGATCAGCGACGGATCAGCCTCCAGTGCCGCGCTGTAGAACATTTCGCCGGGCAGGAAGAGGACGACAAAATCCGGCGCCGGCTGGAACTGCTCCCAGTAGGATTTGCGCGAGAGCTTGGTAATGTGTTCGCGCACTTGGCGCGCATGGTCATCCAGCTTGCGCCGGCGGGTTTCATCATCTTCCGCCTCGATCGCATCCAGATACGCCGCCAGCGGCGCCTTGGCATCCACCACCAGTTGCTTGCCGCCGGGCAGCCGCACGATCAGGTCGGGGCGCAGCTTGCCCTCTTCGCCATCGGCCGAGGCCTGCTCGTAGAAATCGCAGTGATCAAGCATGCCGGCCATCTCGACCACGCGCTTGAGTTGCAACTCACCCCAGCGTCCACGGGCATGCGGCGCGCGCAAGGCGCGCACGAGGTTGGCAGTTTCCTTGCGCAACTGGCCCTGACCTTCCTGCAAGGCGCGCACCTGTTCGAACAGACCAGCATAGGACTCCAATCGCGCTTTTTCGACGCCCTGCACCTGCTGCTCGAATTTTTCCAACGTGCTGCGAATCGGACTCACCAGTTCACCGATGGCCTGCTGGCGCTTTTCCAGTTCGCTTTGTGCACCCGCTTGCTGCTTTTCCAGCGTGGTCTTGGCCAGATCAAGGAATGCCTGATTGTTGCGCTGGAGCGCCTCGGCCGACAACGAACGGAAGGCATCGGTAATCGCGCCGCGCGCCACCCACATCAGCAGGCCGCCAACCAGCAGACCGACGACAAAGACGATCAACAGTTCCATGCGGGGTTACCCATCGATGCTGAAAGAAATCTTGAGGCGCTGTTGGAGCAGGCGGGCCTGTTTGAAGGCCTCGTGCAGGATGTGTCGATCGAAGGCATTGAGTTGCTGTGGCGCAAGCTGGTTCGTGGGAGTCGTATTGTCGATGATCGCGCGATGTTGCGCCAGCAGGCGCATGCGTTGCAGGTGATGGAAAGCGCCGATGGCGGCCTCGGCTTCGCTCATCCGCAGCAGGCCAGCCGTGCTGGCATGACGCAGCCGGGCCACGGTGCTCGGACAGGCACTGCCCATCCCGAGGATGCGGGCCGCATCGACAAACAGGCGAGATCCGAATTTCTTCATATCGACCACACCATCCTTCGCCGCAAAATCGCGCAGAAAGCCCAACGGTGGCGCAGCCGTCAGCGCATTTTCCGCCAACAGGCGCAAGAAGGCATCGGCACCGGCAGTGATGCGCGCCAGATACGCCCGCAGCTCATCGACCAAGCCCGCCGCACCATGCAGCGCCCGCAGGTCAAAAAAGATCGTCGCATTCAGCAAGGCTTGCGGATCGGGTGTGCGTACCCAGCCGATAAAACGCGCCTGCCACTCGGTGAGCGACAGGCAGCAATCGGGATTGCCGGCCATGATGCCGCCCTCGCACAGGGAAAAGCCGCAAGCGGCCAGCGCCTGATTGACCTCGCCCGCAAAGGCCAGCAACAAGGGACGCAGCATGCGCGCTTCGGCCACATCGGTCGCCGCAAAGACGATACCGTTGTCCTGATCGGTCACAAAGGTCTGTTCGCCGCGCCCCTCGGAACCGAGGGCCAGCCAGCACCAGGGGGCGCTCGGCAAGCGATGGCGGCGGGCCGCCAGATCGATGACGCGGACCGAAAGCGCGTCATTCAGCGCGGACAGGGTGCGGGCAACCACCCCGCCACCGGCATCTCCGGCAATCATCTCGATGGCAATCGCACGGATTTGCGGCGCCAATGCGACCAGCGTCTCGATATCCCGGGCCGTCATCAAGCGGCGGGCCAGCGTCTCGACCGCATCCACCCAGGCATCATGCACCGCCACAGCAGTACCACCCGAGATGACGGCAGGCTCGCCTGTCACGTCAATACTTCACCCGGGCGTAATAGGTTTTCTCGGCGGCTTCGAGTGCCTGGCGCAGGGTAAAAATGCCCTTCTCGGCCAGCAGCGGAATCATCTTGAGAAAGACTTCGCCGGTGACGAAGGCATCGCCCAGCGCGGTATGCCGACCGATTACGTTGATGCCCAGCCGTTCCGCAATCGCTTCAAGTTTGTGCGATTCCTGATTCGGATGGATAACGGCCGAGAGCAGCAAGGTGTCCAGCACCGGCTGGTCAAACTTGAGACCGGTCCGCGCCTCTTTCATCTGCAGGAAACGCATGTCGAAGGCCGCGTTGTGGGCTACCAGCACCGTGTCATTACAAAACTCGTAAAAGACCGGCAGCACGACATCGATGGTCGGCTGGCCGCGCACCATGTCCTCGGTAATGCCATGGATCGGAATGCCTTCCGGCTTGAGCGGAATGCGCGGATCAATGATCTGGTCCACGACTTCCTGACGCAGCAGTCGGCCGTTGATCGCTCGCACCGCGCCAATCTGGATGATTTCATCCCCTTCGGAAGGCTGCAACCCGGTGGTTTCGGTATCGAACACCGAATAGGCCACCTCGGTCAGCTTGCGATCCAGATCGATGCGCGAATCGCTGAAGCTGAACAGGTTGAAGTCGTAATACTCCGGCCGGCTGTCGCCCCGCAAGGCGTGCGCCGACTCGCTCGCCTGCCCCTGCGGCTCTGCAACCGGCAGCACAAACCGGAAATAGGCCCGATGAATGGCTTTCTCGCGCTGGTACCAGATTTCGCCACCGTGGCGCTGGGCGACATCGCGCAAGGTCAGCGGCGTACTGTCGCTGCCGACATTCATCGACTCCAGTTCCCAGGTGTAGAAGGTTTCCGAGGAGACCGTCGTACCCGACCAGATCAGGTCGATATAGGCCATATGGCCTTCCGACGACAGGCGGAAGCGCAACTCGCGGATGTCGTAGTGATCCTGCAGACGCGAAGCCAGGAAGGTCAGTGCTTGAATCAGGGCAAAGCTGTCGGCACGAATCCACAGGCTGTCTTCGAGCGATTCCGACTGCGTTGTCATCTGCAGCTTGTCCTCGATGCGCCGTTGGGCCGCCACCACCACGTCCATGCCCAGCACATCCTCCAGCGGCCAGCGGGTCTTGAGCGAGTCGGCAAACTCGGTCGTCGTCTTGGCCAGTCGCTCGCTCATGCGGGCGGTTTCCTCGTCGATGATGCCGATGAAGCGTTCGCGGTAGGCCGGGTCCATGTCCGGGTTGTCGATCAGATTCTCAACTGCGGCGCGAATGTTGCCGAGCGAGGAACGCGAGCCATCGGTGAGGGATTGCAGTGCCTGGTCTCGCTGTGTCTCGCGCTCGAAGTTCTTGGTAATGTTCTCAATCGTCAGCACGTAGCCGGTCACCTGCGCCGGGCTTTCCTTCGTATCGGTCGCGCTCAGGACGGGCGCCATCTGCGCACGCAGCAACTGGCCGGTACGCGTCGTGGTAATGAAATTGGCGACCTGTTCCGCACTGCCCTTTTCGATCCGCTGGCGGATATTCTCAAGCGCATGGGTAATCTGGGCGCGTTCAAGCATCGAAAAGATCGAACGCCCGAGGCCGATCAATGCCCCGCCGCTCATTGAGGTCGGCCCCTGAGCCAGTGCCTTGAACTGCAGGCGGGCGCGATTGTTGTAAAGCAGGATGCGGCCATCCAGATTGCAAACCACCACACCTAGCGCCAATTCAGACATCAGCGCCGCGAGACGATTTTTTTCCTCCTCGACCGAGGTATTGGCCTGGGCGATGCGTGCCTCGACATCATCGAGCAGGGCATCGCGCTGCTGGGCAAGGTCATTGGCCGCACGCCCCAGTTCCTGCACTTCGGGCGGCCCATCCATCACCACCCGAAAGTTGCGATTGGCCCCCAGCATCAGGCGCAAGGTCTCGGCCATCGCCATCAGGCCCTGCACGTACTGTTTGAACAGCCCGCGCAGGAGTTGCAAGCCAAGAAAGAGCGCAACGATCGTGAATAGGCCGCCAATCGGCAGCCAACGATCCATCGCCTGAATGAAGGAAAGACGCTGTTCCTCGTTAAGGTCGCCATAAACGACCCCGGCCGTCAGCAGAAACGGGCCGGTCATCAGGAGCAGAAGAACGACGACGGCAACGGCGAAACGCGCCTTCGCGTTCATGCAAGCAGCGCCTTGACTTGGGCCACCAGTTCCTTGGTCGAGAAGGGCTTGGTCACATAGGCATCCGCGCCCATCGCCAGGCCCTTGGCGACTTCGGTCTCGCGCCCCTTGGCCGACAGCATGACGATCTTGAGCGCACCCTGCGCCGGATCGGCACGCACGGTCTGGCAGACTTCGTAGCCGGATTTCTTGGGCATCATGACGTCGAGCAGGACCAGATCCGGCGCGAACGCCGCAATCTTCTCCAATGCCGCGTCGCCATCGCCGGCGACTGCAACATCGAAGCCCTCCTTCTTCAGCATGAATTCGAGTGACAGGACAATGTTTGGCTCATCGTCCACGATCAGTATTTTCTTTGTCATGGGCTCCTCCCGCTTTTCGTTTTATCGCATTATCGCTTGTCGGCAGGGGCAAGGTGAACACAAAATGCGCCCCGCCTCCAGCCACGGGGGCCTCCAGCCACAAACGGCCGCCGAAATACTCGATGATCTGACGGCTGATCGGCAGTCCCAGCCCGGTCCCTTGCGGCTTGTCGGTCAGCACATCGCCGCCCTGACGGAACTTTTCGAAGATGGTCTCGCGGTCTTCGGTGCGGATGCCCGGCCCGTTATCGACCACCGCCACGCGCACATCGCTTGCCGTCGCGCCAGCGCCGACTTTTACCTGCCCGACTGTCTGGGGCACGAACTTCACCGCATTCGACAGAAGATTGATCATCACCTGCATGAGGCGATCACGATCCGCCATCACTTGTGGCAAGGGCTCGGCCATCTCAAGCGTCAGCGCCACGCCCTTTTCCTTGTACAACTGGCTCAGGGACTCGCAGGCCTCATGAATCACCTGTCCAAGATCGACCTCAACCGTGGTCCAGTCGGCGCGACCGGATTCGAGCTTGGCGAGATCAAGAATCTGATTGATCAGTCGCGTCAGTCGCTCGGTTTCGCTGACGATGATGCTAAGGAAACGCGTTCGGTCGGCCAAATCCATGCGTGGATCGTCCTGCAGCATTTCCGAAAACGCGCGAATCGAGGTCAGCGGCGTGCGCAACTCGTGGGTGACCGTCGAGATGAAATCGTCCTTGAGGCGATCCAGTTCGCGCAACTGCGCATTGGCCTCGCGCAACTCGGCGGTGGCACGCGTCAGTTCCTGCGACTTTTGCTCCAGCTCACGACTGTAGGCACGCACCTGCGAGGCTTCGTCAAGGATGTTCATCACCTCGTCAAGCCCAAGCGGCTCTTCATCGACCACCGAGGCCACCATCACCCGCGCCGATGCAGAGCCGATGGCGCCAGCCAATTCGCGTTCGACAAAGTTAACCGTATCGGCGTCCGCCGTCAGTTGCTCAAGCGGCAGGCCACGGCTGCGGGCATAACGTTCAAAGGCCTCCTGTGCCTTGGCCTGCCCCAGAAAGCGCCCCGTCACTGCAAGTAATTCCGTGACCTGCAGCGTCGTGCCGCCACTCGTCATCAACCGCCCCGGTAACGGTCCCGCTTGTTCCCAGCCGGAGACATCGACAAACAGGCTGGCCTGACGCACTTCACGGGCATCCGGCGCACGCAGCAAAGAGAAGAACCCGAAGGCCCCGCAGTTCGCCAACAAACTCCACAGCAGACAATGGCTGATCTCGTCGAGGCCGGTCAGGCCAAACAGTTGTTGTGGCCGCAGCAGCTCAATGCCGAACAGACCCGCACTCATGAAATCAGCCGGTAACCAGCCCGATTTGGCGAACGAGGGCAGCAACAGGGTATAGAGCCACACGCTGAAGCCTGCCATGAGGCCCGCCAGTGCCCCGCTGCGCGTCGCCCCCTTCCAGTACAAGCCACCAATCAGGACCGGGGCAAACTGGGCCACGGCGGCGAAGGAAATCAGGCCGATGCTGACCAGCGCATAGGCCTCGCCCGCCAGACGGAAATACGCATAGCCGAGCATCAGAATCACCACGATCGCCCAGCGCCGGATCTCGAGCAACAGGCCGGACAAATCGCTGCGTTCATGCAGACCGAACCAGCCACGACGCAGCAGCAACGGCATGATCAGGTCATTGCAGATCATGGTGGACAAGGCGATCGTTTCAACGATCACCATGCCGGTCGCCGCCGACAGTCCACCAATGTAGGCCAGCAGGGCCAGTGCATTGTTGTGGTGGGCCATCGGCAGCGTCAGCACGAAGGTATCGGCATCCACCCCGCTGTTCGGGCCGAAATACAGCAACCCACCCAACGCGATCGGCAAGACGAATAGATTGATGCAGAACAGATAGAGGGGAAACAGCCAGGCCGCACGCTTGAGGTGGGCCACATTGACGTTCTCGACGACAGCGATCTGGAACTGGCGTGGCAGCAGCAGCACCGAGAGCATCGAGAGGAAGGTCAGCGCAGCCCAACTGCCGTAGCCGGCGGCGGTATCGCGCGACGTCATCAAACGGTCCAGTTGCGGCACCTCGGCCGCCTTGGCAAAAATATCGCCAATGCCATCGAACAGGCCATAGGCAACGAACAAGCCGACGGCCACGAAGGACAGCAACTTCACCACCGACTCGAAAGCGATGGCCGCCACCATGCCCTCGTGACGCTCCGTCGCATCCAGATGGCGCGTGCCAAACAGGATGGTGAAGGCGGCCATGATCATGGCCACGTAGAGCGCGCTGTCATGCAGCAGCGGCACCGCACCGACGTGTACCGGCATGACAATCTCTGGCGCGGCCGCCAGGATCGTGAAACTGTTGGACACCGCCTTGAGTTGCAGGGCAATGTAGGGAATCACGCCGACAACGGCAATCACCGTCACCAGTCCGCCCAACAGATGGCTCTTGCCATAGCGCGAGGCGACAAAGTCGGCAATCGAGGTAATCCGGTTGGCTTTGGCAACGCGAATGATCTTGGCGATGATGAACCAGCCGAGGGCCATCATCAGCGTCGGGCCAAGATAAATCGGCAGGAAGCCAATGCCGGTTGCCGCCGCACGCCCGACGCTGCCGTAGAAAGTCCAGGTCGTGCAATACACCGCCAGCGACAGGGCGTAGATCGTCGAATTGTCGATCAGTGAGCGATGCTGGTCAGCGCGTCGATCCGCCCACCATGCGATGGCAAACAAAATGCCCAGATAGGCGAATGAAACGAGGATGACGGTCCAGCCGGAAAGCATCTCAGTCCAGTCGTCGTTCGACGATCAGGGCGATCAGGCCAATAATGCCCAGCCAGGCGATAAAAATGTAGGCATACAGCAAGGGCACGCCCAACACTGATGTCGCTTTGTTGAAAAGCGCCAGCAGAGGATAGTTGAACAGCAGGCAACCGACCAGAAAAACCGCCGCCAGCCGTTGCGCATTCAATCGGTTTCGATACATGAGATGACCTGATGACCTCGCTGCGGCATCCCCAACCGGGATGCATCAGATCATACCCGAGGCCGTCAGAACGCACCGGCACAAGCCAGCATGCGCTCCACGCGCTGCTTGCGCGCCTCATCAATCGTCAGGCCAACCAGGGATTCGGGCGGCAAAGGAACGTCCCAATGGGCCTGGAACAGCAATACATCCTCACCACTATCCATATGGGCACGATAGATTTTCTCCTGGTAGGAAGGGGCACCCGGCAGGGAAATCAGTTCGACGGATTCGATGACCATTGCGATTCTCCTCGTCACAGTCAACTTATCGGCGCCGTTTGCACACATATAAATACG
>JAVBYI010000015.1 GCA_030824115.1 Rhodocyclaceae bacterium
AGGCCGTTCAACTGGGTGCTGGTCATGTTGCTCACAGCCGTGGTGGTGAGGGCGGCGAGGTCAGTGGTCTGCAGGTAGTTGAGCTGGGTGGAGGTGATGGCGGCGACCTGGGTCGTGGTGAGGGCGGCGACCTGGGCGGTGGTGAGGGCTTCCAGTTGTGTGGAGGTGAGGGCGTTGAGCTGAGTCGAGGTCAGCGCCTTGACCTGAGTCGTGGTGATGGCGGCGACGTCACTGGTCTGCAGCGCATTCAACTGGGTGCTGGTCAGTGCTTCGACCTGCGTGGTGGTCAGCTTCGACACTTGCGCCGTAGTGAGGGCTTCGAGCTGAGTAGACGTGAGGGCGTTGAGCTGAGTGGACGTAAGGTTGCCGATCTGGGTGCTGTTTAATGCGGCCACATCGGTGGTTTCGAGGGCATTCAACTGGGTGGAGGTGAGGGCGGCGACCTGAGTCGTCGTCAGGGCGGCGACCTGAGTCGTCGTGAGGGCCTGCAGTTGAGTCGAGGTGAGGGCATTGAGTTGCGTGCTGGTGAGCACTTTGACCTGTGCTGTGGTGAGGGCGGCCAGGTCGGTGGTCTCGAGGGCATTCAGTTGCGTGGAAGTGAGGTTGGAGACCTGAGTGGTGGTCAGCTTGGCGACCTGCGTGGTGGTCAGGGCCTCGACCTGGGTGGTGGTCAGGGCGTTGAGTTGTGTGGAGGTCAGGGCGGCGACCTGGGCACTGGAGAGTGCGCCGAGGTGGGTGGTATCCAGGCCATTCAACTGGGTGCTGGTCATGTTGCTCACGGCCGTGGTGGTGAGGGCGGCGAGGTCAGTGGTCTGCAGGTAGTTGAGCTGGGTGGAGGTGATGGCGGCGACCTGGGTCGTGGTGAGGGCGGCGACCTGGGCGGTGGTAAGGGCTTCTAGGTTCGTGCTCGACAAGGCGTTTAACTGGGTGCTGGTCAGTTCCTTGACTTGCGTGGTGGTGAGGGCAGCGACGTCACTTGTTTCCAGATAGTTCAATTGGGTACTGGTGAGGGCTGCTAGCTGAGTGGTGGTCAGCTTCGGGACCTGGGCCGTTGTAAATGCGGCAAAGTTGGTGCTAGATAGCGCATTTAGCTGCGTTGACGAGAGCGCCTGCAACTGGGTGCTGGCGAGTTGCCCAATTTCCGTCGTTGTTAAGTCATTTAGGAAGGTTGTGGAAAGGCTAGCAATCTGCGTAGTTGTTAGCGTTGTAATGGATGCCATGACTTGCTTCCTTTCTTAACCTATGTGGTCGCTGCAGCGTTCGTTATCTGACAGCTCGTGATTTGTGTAACTTTGCTCGATGTATCTTGCGAAATCTTTCAATAAGAACAACGAGCGGGCACCCTAATGCCAACCCTACGGTTCTCGACATCATGTTCAACGGCAGCCTTTGGTGAAACTTTAGCGAATTAAGTATAGTCTGTTAGGCTGACGGTTAATTGACGATTACATACCCTCTTTATTTGCTAACCTCGTTTTGTATATTTCTTGTGAATCAGAATGATAGGAGACTTATGAAAGACTTAACACGACGTCGAATTCTGGTAACAGGTGGTGCTGGCTTTCTTGGTAGCCATTTGTGTGACCGCTTAGTTGACCGTGGCGATGACGTGCTTTGTGTTGATAACTTCTTCACAGGTACAAAGCAAAACATATACCACTTGCTTGAAAGGCCGAACTTCGAGTTCATTCGCCATGACGTTACGTTCCCTCTGTATGTTGAAGTGGATGAGATTTACAACCTTGCGTGTCCGGCGAGCCCTATCCACTATCAGTTTGATCCGGTCCAAACCACCAAAACCAGCGTACATGGCGCCATCAATATGTTGGGTTTGGCTAAACGTTGTAAAGCCAAGTTGCTTCAAGCATCCACGTCCGAGGTCTATGGCGACCCAGAGGTGCATCCTCAGCGTGAAGAGTACTGGGGGCGAGTCAATCCCATCGGGGTGCGGAGTTGTTACGACGAGGGGAAGCGCTGTGCTGAAACCTTATGCTTCGACTATCACCGCCAGCACAAGCTACGCATCAAGGTTGTTCGGATCTTCAATACCTACGGCCCACGTATGCACCCCAATGATGGTCGTGTGGTAAGCAACTTCATTATTCAGGCGCTTACAGGCCAAGACATTACGCTTTATGGTACCGGCACTCAAACACGGAGTTTTTGTTACGTGGATGATCTTGTTGATGTAATGATCAGAATGATGGATTCGCCAGACGACTTTACCGGGCCGGTCAATATCGGTAACCCTGGTGAGTTCACCATGCTCGAACTTGCAGAGAAGGTGATTGCCCTAACCGGGAGTAAGTCAAAAATCAGCTATCAGCCATTGCCTTCGGATGACCCGAAGCAACGCTGCCCCGATATTAGTTTGGCCGAGAAATCACTGCAGTGGAGGCCAAATATTCAGTTGGCCGACGGACTGAAGAAGACCATCGAATACTTCAAGGATCAATTGGCATCGACTTCGGGTTAGTGGCCACTGCTATGCCGTCTGGCGAGCGCCGACTTTTTCTCGGTCTCGCCGGTTGAGGCTAAGGCGGCATGATTTAGTGTGGACGTTGGGCGATACTCTCCAAAATATCCTCCAGTGATTTGACAAATTGAGGGGTGTCAAATAGAGATGTGGTCGATTTGTTTTTTGCGAGACGCTGGCGGAGTGTCGCCAAGTCGTTTCCTTCGTTTGCCAGTGCAATGGCCTTCTTCTCGTAGTCTGCCAATGAGGTAGTGACCAGTTCTGGCAGCCCTACTGCATTCAGCAGGCTTCCAGCCATGCGCGATGCAAATGATCGTCCCGAACATGTCAATACCGGCAGACCAGCCCACAATGCATCGCTGGCCGTGGTGCCGCCATTGAATGGCATGGTGTCGAGGAATAGATCGGCGAGCTGAAAGCGCGCGAGATATTCCTCTGGCGGGACTCTGGGGGCAAAAATCAGTCTGTCGCTGGCAATGTCTAGCTCTTTGGCGTGGCGTAGCAGATTGCTCCTGACCCGTTCGTTATCGGCCAGTAACCATAGGATGCTTTCCGGTGTGTACCGAAGGATACGCATCCATGCGGAAAACATTTCTGGCGTGAATTTGTGATTGTGGTTGAAGGCGCAAAAGACAAAGGCATCATCCTTCAGTCCGTGATCCGCACGTTTGAGCATGGGACCGATTGCGCGCTTGCGATCATTGACCTGGAAGCAATCGGGGAGATACAGCGGCTTCTCGCTAAAGTATTGACGTGACGCTTCCGGTATTACGTAGCGATCCGCCAGCACATAGTCAATCCAGGGTAGGCCTGTTGTCCCGGGAAAACCCAGATAGGTTATCTGAACGGGCGCTGGGCGGCGGGCAAGGATGTATGGGCGAAATCCTTGCGTGAGCCCTTGCAGATCGATGAGGATATCAATTTCGGCAGACCGGATAGCTGCCGCTGCTGCCTCATCGCTCATCTGGTCGATGTGAATAAAGTGATCCATGGCGTTTTGCACGCGCTTGCCCATGGCGGTGTTGTCGTCTGCTGCGGATGAAAAACCAAATACCTCAACCCGCTTGCGGTCATGCAGTTCAAATAGCTCGGCCGTAAGGATCGTAACGGCATGCCAGCCGAAATTGGAGGACAGGTAGCCAATTCGCAGGCGATCATGCTTGTAGCCTTTTCCCGGCGCAAGCGGCGAGAAGTCGCCGCTGATTTTTTCCTTGACGTATCGCAAAGCAGTTTCCAACTGCAGGGCGGGATCGTCGGAGGCACTCAGCATTGCGAGCGCAGAGGTGGAGTTCCTCATTACTTCAGCCGGAATACCCGGCAACGGCGAATATATTGGCCACTGACACTGTTTCTGGCGAAGATGAATCCAGTGGTGCAGAACATCACTCTGATCCGGGGTGAGTGACAGGCTTTGGGTCAGCATTGCTTCAGCTTCGGGATAGCGGTGCTCTACCTCCAGCAAGCGCCCCAGACTGTTCAGTGCGTGCTTACGCAATCCGGAATCTGGCAGCGATGCACTCTCGATATCCCTTAGTGCCCGCTCCCATTCGGTAATAGCTTCCGGACGGCGTCCGAGTTGTTCAAGCACGTTACCCAGGTTAAGCCTCGCTTGTGCAAATGCCGGATTCTGGTTTAGCGCCTGCTTATGCTCCTCCATTGCAGCATGGAGATCCCCCGAGTTACTCAATAAGCAGGCAAGATTGAAGCGCACGGCATAGGCCAAGGGTGAGTTGGCGCTCTCTAGCCATGTCCGATAAGTCAGGATGGCATCAGATGCCTTTCCGTCTGTGGTGAGCTTGTCTGCCAGGCTGAATAAATCTGCCAGGCTGAGTGCCGCTATCTTGTCAGATGCGCTTGAGTCGACAAATTTTCCTTCTGCTGGCGTTGACGATAATTGCAGTAGCGCCATCAATGTTTCGCTAGGTGGTGCCTTGAATGCATAAGCGCCAATCTCCAGGTCGGCCGCGTGGAGAAAAATATAAGCAAAACCGCTTTTGGCCAGTGCCGTTTTAAGCGATTTTTTTGTAAAGCCTGTCTTGTGGGCGAAGAATTCACAGCCACTACTTTCAATCTGGCGCCCATAGCCATACATCACGTCGAGTACGGATATGGGGCCTAGCCCGGATTGATAAAGGGGGTCTTCAATATCAAGCGAATTTTGTACGGCACGCCGCATGACCTCGGCCATGTCGGGTACCCGTATGTGCACGAAACCATCAGACTTGAGTACGTGCCTGAATCCGGCAAGTACTTTGGCAACGTCATGATGGTAGTAATGCTCTAAGTTGTGCGAACAGTAAATGGCATCGTATTGGTCCGGTGCCAGGGTGGTCATGTTGCGTGCGTCACAAACAATGTCCGGCTTGCCGGTCGGGTCGATGTCCAGCAAATGGTGTTCCCATCCGGCGTACTGGGGCGGCAGGGGTATCGCCTTGCTGTTGCCCCCGACGTTGAGAACTTTCTTTGTGACCATCGCAGTTACCCCTTCTTGCATACAGCCAGAAAATATCCGTTATGCCATTCTGATTTTTCGAAGGCTTCCAGCCTGGGGTGTGTGTCTGTTTGTGTGGTGCGAATTTCAATTGAGCATACGACTGAATTATTGGTGTCCTTGAGTGCTCGGAATGTTCCATTTCTAACGGCTGGCCAGTTCCAGTCATCGACGATCAGAATATATAGGTCATCCAGTGCCGGCTGTGCGATTACCACTCCGTCATACTGGTCCTTTTCTTCGTGTGGGCCATCAAACAGGTAGATATTGAATTTGCCTATATTGGTGTAGTCGACCTGACGAAAATCGCTTTCAATGAATTTGAAATTGACAAATTCATTTTTGACGACATCGACATTATTGAGAAAAGTTTCCTTGGGGCCGCCAAATTCCGCCCAGTTGTCAATGCATACCGCCGTCAGGCGATTGCCGTAGATGGCCGAGCACGCTGTTGAGCCTGCCCATGATCCCACCTCCAGATAGCGCGGGAATACCATCGCCTCTACTAGATTGTTGATCAAATACCGATACTTGCGTCCAGACATGCCCTGCATTCCTGCGACGATGGGGTGCAATTTGTGATCAAGTGCCATGCTTCGCTTGAAGCTTGTGAGAAGAAGGGCAGCCGCAGGGCTGGAGAAAAAGTCTCCCTGCAGGTTGTATGAGGTCTGATCAATGTCGGTATCGGCCATCAAATGGCTCCTTAGTCAATTGTCTTGGTTAGGACGGGAGATGCGTCAGTTCTTGCAACCCTGAGCGTTGTTGTAGATATCCGGAAATGCTTAAACACTTTGCGGCCTGTCGATCATCGGCTGTGTGGATTGCCTTCCGGATATCCAATCCTTGGAGGTTGTGCCGAGTCATTTTGTCCGTGCAGTAGTCTGACCACATCTGCTCAAGGATTACCTCCAGATGTGTTACTAGCTTTGCGGAGTCAAACAAAATTCCTGTCGAAACTTGTGCGGACATGCGTTGTTTCAACTCGGCGCGTTGCTGCGCATTGTTACCAAGTCTGATGGCCAGTTCGACATACTCTTCCGGCGTGTTGCAGATCAGTTCGGTAATGCCAGCAGCACGTGACAGGCTGCCACAGACTCGGGAAGGGAAGCTGAGGCCGGCGAGTGTGATGATGGGAACACCCATCCGTAACGCATCCGAAGCAGTTGTATGTGCGCCGTACGGGAAAGTATCGAGGAAGATGTCCGCATAGCGGTGATTAGCCAGATATTCTGTATTTGACGTGAAGGGCAGGAAGACAAGTCGCTCCGGAGATACGCCGCGTTGTTTGGCCTGATTGCGCAAGCGTTCATCCGTATCGCCAACACTGCCGCGCAACCAAAGAACACTTCCGGGTACGCTTCTCAATATCGCCATCCAACGAGAAAATACGGGCTCAGTGATTTTTACGGCGCCATTAAAGCAGCAGAAAACCACGCCATTTTCCGGTAGTCCAAGATCGGATTTTGATTTGGCAGGCAGCGGAACGGGGTACAGCTTTCCATTGGGCTGGTAGCAGGGCAATCGGACCACTTTTTCGCTATAGAAGATCTCGTGGGTTTCCGGAATGATGAAGTCGTCCGCGATGATGTAGTCGTGGAAGTCGGAACCGATGGTGCCCGGGTAGCCAAGCCAGTTGACGATGATCGGGGCGGGTTTCATCGACAGCAACCGGGTCCGCTGGTAATTGGTGTGGCCGTTGATGTCCAGGAGAATATCGATGCCGTCGCAAATGATTTTTTTCGCGGCATCTCTGTCGGACAAGGCTTTAATGTCACACCAATGATCTACATCGCCCATGATCTTTACTTGAATCGGATCGTTGTTTCGTTCCCCGATGTTGTAAACAAAGAGTTCATAGCGAGAGCGATCATGGCAACCGAACAGGTCGGTCATCAAATAACCAATGGCGTGATTGCAAAGATCGGAAGATAAATAACCGATTTTCAGCTTTTTCCGCTTGGCTGACTTTGGGGTCGGCCACCTACCTGCTGTGTAAAAAACCTCGTCGCGTGTGACCTGATTGACGTAGTTTCTGGCTACTGCCAATTGCAACAGCGGATCATCCGCATACATGCTTGCCGTGAGTGGTGCCATCGATTCCTTTAGGTCACCCATCCTGAGGCGTCCCACCGTTTCAAATAATGGCCATATGCAACGGCTTTGGCGATTGTTGATCCAGTGCTGGACCAACTCTGTTTGCGCGGGGTCAATTTCGATTGCCTGCCTTAAAGCATTTTCAGCATCGGGTGTTCCGCGCTGTATGCGGGCAATGTTTTTCAGTGCCAGAATTTTGCTATCAATATTTTGGCGGTTGATGTTGCTTAAGCGCTCGATCAGGTCACGGGATGTTTTTAGAGAGTCTTCAATATTCCCCTGTCTTTCCTGAACCATCGATAGATTGATGCGTGCTGCAGCAAATTCAGGATTGCTCGCGATTGCTAGCTGTAAATACTCTGCACCGTTGGTGAGATCTCCTTGTGCAACGTGCATTGAGCCACAGTTGAAGGCAGCGGCATAGCGCATGGGACTTCCGGGGTTGGCAATTAACCATAGCTTGTAGAGTGCCATGGCCAAGTCTGGCTGTCCTTCATTGTTCAGGGTATCCGAGACGGTGATCAAGGCCAGCAAATCAAGCTTTCCAGCTTCAATTTGCTTGACGGCTTGATCGTAGCGAACTGCAGATTGCTCCATCGATTATCCTCGTGGCCGGTGCATGGCGGGCAGTCTATAAGGGTTGCCCCGAGTCTAAAGCGGATTGGATGATGGGCTGATTGGGGATAGGGGGATTTTTGCCCCCTATTGCCCCGTCCGTGCTGCATTGCCATGCCCTACGATGCGAAGATGGCATCGTTGTCTGTTCAGACCCATTTGCAGCCCGGAACCCGACGGAAGTCTCCTCTTCTGGGGATTTTGTTCGAACTCAAGTCGGTGTGGGTTAGTGTGTTCCTGTTCAGCATGGTGATTAATATCCTCATGCTGGTGCCGGCAATCTATAACTTACAGGTTTTCGATCGGGTCATGACCAGCCGCAACATGGTCACTCTTGGGGTGATTAGCGTTGTTGCGGTTGTATTGCTGGCAATTATGGCCGCCTTGGAATGGGCCCGGTCCAGAATTCTGGTCCGGGTTGGGGTGCGGCTGGACCATGCCCTTGGTGAGCGCCTGCTCTCCCTGTCACATCGATTGGGCATTGAGCAGAATGGTGGTGCGGGCCGGCGTTTGATGACCGATCTCAGTCAAATACGCAGCCTGCTGACAGGCTCGGCTGTATTTGCCATTTTGGACGCGCCTTGGGTGCCGATCTATTTTCTAGTGATCATGCTCCTGCATCCAAGCTTGGCATTAGTCACACTGGCTTCGGGCCTCGTGCTTGTCCTGATGACATTTTTGACTGAGAAGGTTATTCAGGCACCACTTGCGCGTGCAAACGAGCGTGGTGCCGAAGCCACGCGATTTGCAACCATCAATATGCGTAATGCCGAGGTGATCGAGGCGATGGGCATGCTGAAAGCAATGACGGCACGTTGGCAGACCCGGCAGGATGAGCATCTGGTTGAGCAAGCCAAGGCGAGTGATCGAGCCGGGTTGATTCAGGCGATTTCGCGCGGGGTGCGAGTGGTTAACCAGAGTGCGGCGATGGGATTTGGCGCTTATCTGGCAATACAGGGAGAAATATCCTCGGGAGCAATGATCGCTGCCGCTTTGCTGTCCGGACGTATGCTGGCACCAATTGAGCAATTGATTGGGACGTGGTCGCAGTGGGGTAATGCTCAGGAAGCCTGGCGCAGAATCGACGATGCGTTGGTCATGCCGGACCGCCCGTATTCCGGGGTGAGATTGCCTGCACCGAAGGGGGAGGTTACTCTCGAAGGACTCTCTGGCAGTGCCCCAAGTGCTGAAGCAGTATTTGTTCGCAACGTTTCCCTGAAAATTCCGGCCGGTTCAAGCGTGGCGATCGTCGGCCCAAGTGCTTCCGGAAAGTCGAGTCTTTTGCGTTTGATTGCAGGGGTGTGGCTCCCGCGTGCGGGTGTTGTTCGGATCGATGGATCCGATATGCTGACTTGGCCTCGACATGAGTTAGGTCCATACGTCGGTTATCTGCCACAGGATGTTGAGTTGATCGAGGGGACGGTTGCCGAGAATATTGCCCGTCATGGCGAGATCGATAGCGACAAAGTTATTGCGGCAGCGACTGCAGCAGGTGTCCATGATGTGATTTTGCGACTTCCGAATGGGTACGGCACTCAGGTGGGGGTCAATGGTGCCTATTTGTCTGGCGGTCAGCGGCAACGTATTGCTTTGGCGCGCGCGCTTTACGGAACGCCACCGCTTCTGATTCTGGATGAGCCGAACTCGAATTTGGACGAGGCCGGGGAAATTGCTCTGGATATGGCGCTGCAGAGTGCAAAAAAACAGGGGCAAACAGTCCTTATTGTGAGTCATCGCCCGATTGCAATTCGTAATTGCGATTTGGTACTGGTGATGCAGTCGGGGCTGGTCTCGCTCTATGGGCCGCGAGAACCCGTACTGACTGCCTTGGCAAATGCGGCAAAGGCGGCAACAGGGGCTGCCGCCCCGGCAAAAAATGCCAAGCCACCGCCTGAAGCAAGCAAGACCAACACGGCTGGCGCAGTTCCTGCTTCGGAATCTTCAGATGGGAGCTTGAAATCCACTGAAGTGACGAATGAGCCAGCCTGACACTACCGCAGAACCACTAAACCTATTTCAGCGCCTGATATATGGCCTGTCGGGTTTATTTCGTTCGCAGCCGCAAGATTCTTCGATGGCCATCGAGGATCCGAGCCACGCGATTGCGTTTGGCAATCGCATCATCTTTTATGGTCTCGGGCTGTTTTTTACGTGGGCAGCATTTGCGCCCCTGGACGAGGGGGTGCCTGCGAGTGGCGTGATTGCAGTAGAAACCATGCGCAAGGTCGTATCTCATTTTGTCGGGGGAAGCGTGGCGACCGTCCACGTGAATGAAAACCAGCAAGTGCGCGCGGGTGATCCTTTGGTAACGCTTGACAGTACCAAAACCAAGGCCGCCTACAACACGGCTATTCAGGAATATATTGCGGCCTCTGCCAAGCTGGCAAGGCTACGCGCAGAACAGATCGCTGCGGATCGAATCCAGTTTCCCGATGAGTTGTTGTTTTATGCAGGGCAGATGGGGCGGCTTGACTATCTGACCGCGCAAGAGCAACTGTTCAAGATTCGTCGCCAGACGTTCCAGAGTGAACAATCGATTTTGCGTGAAAACCTGACTGCATCCACGGCGCAGGTGACGGGTGCGAGAGCGCAAGTCGAGGCGCGGACCCAGCAGTTGTCCTTGCTCAAGCAAGAGGTACAGGACACACGCCCTCTGGTTGAGGCTGGGTACACACCGCGCAATAATCTTCTGGCACAGGAACGCCAACTTGCCGAATTGAATAGCATTGTCAGCGAGCTGCAATCCAAAGCGGCAAAAGAGTCGAGTAGCGCTGCGGAAATTCGGCTACGTCTCCTTCAGCGACAGCAGGAGTTTATGCGCGAAGTCGAGGCTCAGATTGCCGACACTGCCCGCGAGGTGGCAAATCTTCAGGAAAGAATTAGCGAGACCCGGCGTGATCTTGACTCGACTGTAGTACGGGCTCCTGTATCCGGACAGGTGGTCGAGCTTCAGGCAAGAACAACCGGCGCTGCTGTAACACCCGGAAGCCGCATACTGGAGATTATTCCTGCGGGAGAGAAACTGCTGGTGGACGTCCAGATTCCAACCAACCTCATCAACCGAGTGACACCGGGGCTGATTACCCAAGTGCAGTTTTCCAGTTTTGCTGACAATCCATCATTGGTAATCGAGGGAACGGTCGCATCGGTTTCATCGGATCAGCACACACCACAGAGTGGGCCACCTTATTATCTTGCGCGTATCGAAATCACACCTAAGGGATTGGGTGAGTTGCAGGGTCGGCAGATTAGGCCCGGTATGCCTGTCACCGCTGTAATCAAGACGGGTGAGCGCAGCCTGGTTCACTATCTTCTCCAGCCATTGCTGAAACGGACCTTTACGGCATTACAGGAGCCTTGAGTACTGTCATGAATATCACCGCAGGTATCCTAAGCAAGCCAAGTACTGGCCAGGTTGCGAATCTGGTTGTACAGGTCGTGGAGGAGCTTTGGCAAAAGGGTTACGACCTTCAGAAGGCCGGTATGGGGTGGGTTGTAAAAGAGCCCTTGGCCAGCAAGAAAATTGAACTGGCTTCAGATGCCGAACTGTTTGACTATGCAGCCAAGCGGGTGAAGACAAACATACCGAGTGCTGTCGTGAGGAATCCCGAGGTGCCCCTGTCGTCCTTGGCAGCCACGTACACAGAGAACGTGTTACCCGCTAATATTGTTCCGCGACACGAAACAGGTTCTGCTAGCGTAGCTCTGGTTATGCCAACTCCCGTACGTAACAGCAGGTTCCGGTTTGGTCTCCTGACTATGCTTGCCTTGGTAATTGCGGGGCTTGTCTTGGGGTTTGGCATGAACTCTCATGCCGTGCATGAAAGCCAGCATTTGCTTGAGACCGGCGGGAAAAGCGAAAAGGCTTCAGGGCCAGTTTCGACAGGTGAGAAAAATCAACAGCCCACTTCAAAGAATGACGTATCAAATGGATTGCCACCCCCTCAGCAACAACAGCGGCAGCCGGTTGATATTGAGCAGGCAGTACATGTGTCTGAAACCATTCCGACCGAGCGCGATTCCAGCGTGACAGAGAATGATTTGACGATTCCTGCCGAGGCGTGTGTATCGCGCTTGCGTGAGGTATTTCAGGCAAGCAATCTCAGACCGCTTGCCAATCGTAGAAATCCTCAGTCGGAGACGTGCTATGTCATCCAGGGCAAAGAACACTGCCCCTATCTGTCGGGTGGTCGTGTGACGATCAACTTCGCAAATGGTATGCAGTCACCCATTACCGTTTTTGCCTGCGATATCGATGTAAAACAAAGGTCGGTGACTAGCCTGAGAGTGGTTGACATCAACCCTGACATTGTTCGCTTCTTGATGACAGAAGAGGCAGGGGGGACGTGAGTACTTCCGCACGAATCAACCCCAGAAAGAATTATTACGAAATCCTCGGCGTATTACCTTCCGCCGAAGATGTGGTGATCAAGGGGGCCTATCGGGCGCTGGCTCAACGCTATCATCCCGATCGATTGTCTGGGGATCAGTTGGCCGCTAATACCCACATGACAGATATCAATGAGGCTTATCTGATCCTGTCAGACCCGGTGTTGCGGTCGCAATATGACAAGGTTCGTGACCCGATCACCTCGTCTTCAGGCGGCTCACCGTCGTTTGATTCGACGATGACCTTTGAGGTCGAGCAATATCGGGACTTCGCGGGGAAGCTTCACGACTGGGGATACGACAGAGCGGCAATTCACGCAGCTTTGGTGGCTCGCGGCGTACGTCAGCCAATTGCACAATATCTGGCCGACGCTTTCGCCTCGCCTCCCGGCGAGGATTGAGTTAAAGACTACTCGTACCGAACGTCAAGAATTTCGTATTCGCGCCGCCCACCCGGGGTTTGCACCTCGACCACATCCCCTTCGAACTTGCCGATCAGCGCACGTGCGACGGGCGAGTTGATGGAAATCTTCGATTGCTTGATGTCGGCTTCGTCGTCGCCGACGATTTGGTAGGTCACCGTCTGACCTTCATCGGTATCTTCGAGTTCGACCGTGGCGCCGAAGACGACGCGACCATCGGCATCCAGCGACTTGGGGTCAATGATCTGGGCGTTGCCGAGTTTGCCTTCGACTTCGGCAATTCGTCCTTCAACGAAGCCCTGGCGTTCCTTTGCGGCATCGTATTCGGCGTTTTCCGATAAGTCGCCATGCGAGCGTGCTTCGGCGATGGCCGCGATGACGGCGGGGCGTTCGACCGATTTCAGGCGTTGCAATTCGGCTTTGAGCAGTTCGGCACCGCGCAGCGTGATAGGTACCTTGCTCATGAGTTGAGTTCCGTATGCAGTTGCTGAATCGAATAGGTTTCCAGGCCGGAGTGCTGCATGCCGACACAGGCGGCACGTGCGCCTTCGATGGTGGTGAACAGCGTGACCTTTTGTGCCAGTGCTGAGGTACGGATCGAGCGCGAGTCGGTGATGGCGGTGCGCTTTTCGTCGACGGTGTTGACGATCAGCACAATCTCATTGTTCTTGATCATGTCGACGATGTGCGGGCGGCCTTCATTGACCTTGTTGGCGATGGTGACCGGGATGCCCGCAGCCTGAATGGCAGTTGCCGTGCCACGCGTGGCAAGTACCGTGAAGCCCAGTTCATGCAGCAGGCCGGCGACCTCGACCGCCTTCGCCTTGTCGGCCTGCTTGACGGTGATGAGGGCACGTCCGGCAGCAGGCAATTTGGTATTGGCGGCGATCTGGGATTTCACGAAGGCTTCGCCGAAAGTGCGGCCAACGCCCATGACTTCACCTGTCGACTTCATTTCCGGTCCGAGCAGTGTGTCGACGCCGGGGAACTTGTTGAACGGGAACACGGCTTCTTTGACCGAGAAGTAGGGCGGCACCACTTCATGGGTGACGCCCTGATCAGCCAGGCTGCGGCCGGCCATGCAGCGTGCGGCGATCTTGGCGAGCGGCAGGCTGGTGGCCTTTGAGACGAAGGGGACGGTGCGCGAGGCGCGCGGATTGACTTCGAGGACATACACCACGCTGTTGGCACCGCGACCCTGAATGGCGAATTGAACGTTCATCAGGCCGACCACATTGAGGCCCTTGGCCATCAATTCGGTTTGGCGACGCAGTTCGTCCTGCACTTCTTCGCAGAGTGAGAAGGGGGGCAGCGAGCAGGCTGAATCGCCGGAGTGCACGCCCGCCTGTTCGATGTGCTCCATGATGCCGCCGATGATCACCTGCTTGCCATCGGACAAGGCATCGACATCGACCTCGGTCGCGTCATTGAGGTAGCGGTCGAGCAACACCGGCGAATCGTTGGAAACCTTGACGGCTTCGCGCATGTAGCGTTCGAGGTCTTTCTCCTCGTGCACGATTTCCATCGCCCGGCCGCCCAGCACGTAGCTGGGTCGTACGACGAGCGGATAGCCGATTTCCTTGGCGAGGCGCAGCGCGTCGGCCTCAGTGCGCGCGGTGCGGTTGGGCGGCTGCTTGAGGCCGAGATCCTGCAGCAGCTTCTGGAAACGCTCACGGTCTTCAGCGGCGTCGATCATATCCGGCGTGGTGCCGATGATCGGCACACCGTTGGCTTCGAGTTCTCGGGCACGCTTGAGTGGCGTCTGGCCACCAAACTGGACGATGACGCCGACCGGTTTTTCGACAGCGACGACTTCAAGGATGTCTTCCAGTGTCAGCGGCTCGAAGTAGAGGCGGTCCGAGGTGTCGTAGTCGGTGGACACGGTCTCCGGGTTGCAGTTGACCATGATGGTCTCGTAGCCGTCCTCGCGCATGGCGAGCGCGGCATGCACGCAGCAGTAGTCGAACTCGATGCCCTGGCCGATGCGGTTCGGACCGCCACCGAGCACCATGATCTTCTTCTTGTCAGTGGGGCGCGACTCGCACTCTTCCTCGTAGGTCGAGTACATGTAGGCAGTGGAAGTGGCGAACTCGGCGGCACAGGTGTCAACGCGCTTGAACACCGGGCGTACCCCCAGTTTCTGACGATGCTCTCTAACTGCCGTCTCGCCAGCGCCGACTTTTGTACCGATGCGGCGATCCGAGAAGCCTTTGCGCTTCAGGTTACGCAGTGTGTCGGCATCAAGAGCAGCCAGTTTTTGCGTGGTCAGCCATTCTTCGGTCTTGACGATCTCCTCGATCTGTACGAGGAACCATGGATCGATCTTGGTCAGGTTGAACACGTCCTGCATCGAATAGCCGGTACGGAAAGCCTGGCCGACGTACCAGATGCGCTGCGCACCAGGGTTTGCCAGTTCGTGCTCGATCTCAGCCTGGTCGGCCTCGATCTCGTCAAGGCCATAAACGCTGACTTCGAGGCCGCGCAGCGCTTTCTGGAAAGATTCCTGGAAGCTGCGGCCGATGGCCATGACTTCGCCGACCGATTTCATCTGTGTCGTTAGGCGGCTGTCAGCCTGCGGGAACTTCTCGAAGGCGAAGCGCGGCACCTTGGTGACGACGTAGTCGATGGACGGCTCGAAGGAAGCGGGCGTCGCACCGCCGGTGATGTCGTTCTTCAGTTCGTCGAGCGTAAAACCTACCGCGAGTTTCGCTGCAATTTTGGCAATCGGGAAGCCGGTGGCTTTGGACGCTAAAGCAGAGGAACGCGATACGCGCGGGTTCATCTCGATGACGATCATGCGGCCGTCGTCCGGGTTGATCGCGAACTGTACGTTCGAACCGCCGGTATCAACGCCGATCTCACGCAGCACCGCGATACTGGCGTTGCGCATGATCTGGTATTCCTTGTCCGTCAATGTCTGCGCCGGGGCGACGGTGATTGAGTCGCCGGTATGCACGCCCATCGGGTCGAGGTTCTCGATCGAACAGATGATGATGCAGTTGTCCTTGCGGTCGCGCACCACCTCCATCTCGAACTCTTTCCAGCCGAGCAGAGACTCTTCGATCAGCAGTTCCTTGGTCGGCGAGGCTTCGAGGCCGCGCTTGCAGATCTCGACGAACTCTTCCTGGTTGTAGGCGATGCCGCCGCCCGAGCCGCCCATGGTGAAGGAGGGGCGGATGATGGTCGGGAAGCCCATTACGCTCTGTACCTGTTGCGCCTCTTCAAGGCTGTGGGCAATGCCGGAGCGCGCCGAGCCGAGGCCGATCTTGGTCATCGCTTGTTTGAACTTCTCGCGGTCTTCGGCCTTGTCGATGGCTTCCTTGCTGGCGCCGATCATCTCGACGCCATATTTCTCGAGGACACCGTGTTTTGCCAAGTCGAGCGCGCAGTTCAGTGCGGTCTGGCCGCCCATGGTGGGCAGCAGTGCATCCGGCCGTTCTTTGGCGATGATATTTTCCACCACCTGCCAGGTAATTGGCTCGATGTAGGTGACGTCGGCCATGTTCGGGTCGGTCATGATCGTCGCCGGATTGCTATTGACGAGAATGACCTTGTAACCCTCTTCGCGCAGGGCCTTGCAGGCCTGGGCGCCGGAATAGTCGAACTCGCAGGCCTGGCCGATGATGATCGGGCCGGCACCGATGATGAGGATGGAGTGGATGTCAGTTCTTTTTGGCATGTTCCATCATTCCGATAAAACGGTCGAAGAGGTAGGACACATCATGTGGTCCCGGGCTGGCCTCAGGGTGGCCCTGGAAACACAAGGCCGGACGATCGGTCCAGGCAAGACCTTGGAGGCTGCCGTCGAACAGCGAAATGTGCGTGACCTTGATGTTGGTCGGCAGTGTGGACGGGTCGGCGGCAAAGCCGTGGTTCTGGCTGGTGATCATCACCTGGCCGGACTCAAGGTCCTTGACCGGATGGTTGGCACCGTGGTGACCGAACTTCATTTTCAGCGTCTTGCCGCCGCCGGCTAGCGCCATGAGTTGGTGGCCGAGACAAATGCCAAAGGTGGGGAGTTTCTTGTCGAGGAAGGTGCGGATTGCTGTGATGGCATAGTCGCAGGGCTCAGGGTCGCCGGGGCCGTTGGAGAGGAATACACCATCCGGGTTCAGCGCCAACACGTTTGCGGCTGGTGTTTGTGCTGGCACCACCGTGAGCTTGCAGCCCCGCTCAGCGAGCATGCGCAGGATGTTGCGCTTGACACCGAAGTCGTAGGCGACGACATGGAATTTTGCATTGGTTTGCGGCACGTAACCCTTGCCGAGGCGCCATTCGCCTTCGGTCCAGTCGTAAGGCTTGTCAATCGTCACGACCTTGGCGAGGTCCATGCCGGCCAAGCCAGGGAAAGCCTTGGCTTGAGCAATGGCATTATCCGCATTCAGGTTCTCGCCAGTAACCAGGCAACCCGCCTGGGCGCCTTTTTCGCGCAGCACACGGGTCAGCTTGCGGGTATCGATGTCCGCGATGCCGACGATATTTTCGGCACGCAGGTAGTCGGACAGGGTTTGTTCGGAACGGAAGTTTGAGGCAAGCAGTGGCAGGTCACGGATCACCAGACCGGCGGCATAGACGCGGCTGGCTTCGCAATCTTCGCGATTGATGCCGGTATTGCCGATGTGCGGGTAGGTAAGCGTGACGATCTGGCGCGTATAGGAAGGATCGGTGAGGATTTCCTGATAGCCGGTCATGGCGGTGTTGAACACTACCTCGCCGACGCTCGATCCTGTGGCGCCTATGCCTTTGCCCCGAAATACCGTTCCGTCGGCGAGAGCAAGCAAGGCGGACGGAAATGTGGTCAAAATCGGGCTCCTGGGCGATTGGTGCGATGCACAAGCCATCGAAAACAATGGCTTGGCCAAACCGCCGCATTGTACCCGATTACGGGCTGTCCCTCAACGTGGCCCGCTCATCTCAGCCCGAGCACGTCCTGCATGTCGAAGAGTCCGGTGCGCTTGTGCTGCAGGAAGCGTGCGGCACGCAGGCTACCCAAGGCATACGGCATGCGACTGGCGGCCTTGTGGGTGATCTCGACGCGTTCGCCGGTGCCGGCGAACAGCACCGTATGGTCACCAACGATATCGCCACCACGGATCGTGGCAAAGCCGATCTGGGGCGCCGGGCGCTCGCCCGTGTGGCCTTCGCGGCCATAGACCGCACATTCGGCCAGATCGCGTCCGAGTGCGTGAGCGACCACTTCGCCCATGCGCAATGCCGTACCGGATGGGGCATCGATCTTGTGGCGATGATGTGCCTCGATGACCTCGATGTCATAGCCCTCGTTGAGAATCCGTGCGGCCAGGTCGAGCAGCTTGAATACCGTATTGACGCCGACGGCCATGTTGGGCGCGAAGACGATCGGGATATCTTTCGCGAAAGCCTCGATCTGCTGCTTCTGTTCCGGGGTGAATCCCGTGGTGCCGATCACCGCATGGGTGCCGAGGCGGTGACAGATTTCCAGATGCCGGAGCGTGCCTTCGGGGCGGGTGAAGTCAATCAGGCAATCGGCCTTGCTCAATGCGGCTTCAACGTCATCATTGATATCAAAGGCGGCGGCGAGCTCGGCATCGGGTGCGGCTTCGACAGCCTCGATCAGCATTTGGCCCATACGGCCGCTGGCGCCGGCGATGGCGCAACGTATTGTCGACATGATGGTCAGTCCTTATTTGCAGAGCCGGGCACTTCAATGACCCGCGCACTCTGGTTGGGTGCGGTTGCCGCCGCTGCGGTTTCGGCCGTCTCGGCCACCACATCGCCACCGACGCGGGCCAACTTGTCGTCGACGAAGAAAACCACCAGCCGACGCAATTGAACTTCTCCCTTGCCTGGCTGGAGTCGATAGACATAGTCCCAGCGATTGGTGTGGAACATGTCCGCAACAAGGGGGGTTCCCAGGGCGAAACGCACCTGTTCGCGCGTCATGCCAGGACGCAGTTTGGCGACCATTTCCTGATCGACATAATTACCTTGGCGCACGTCGACACGATAAGGCGACAGCATCGAGGTGATATCCGGGGAACTGGAGCAGGCGGCCAGCAGAGGCAGGGCCAGAAACAGGAATCTTGAGGGCATGTTGATAGGGCGTGGGTGGGTGCGTAGTTGGGCGTGGAGGGCAGGAAAACTATATCATAGGGGTTCGACGCATATTCGCCTGATTACTATGTCCGATCCCGCAGAACTCAAGAGTATGGGCCTCAAGGCCACCGTGCCGCGCATGACCATCCTCGACCTGTTTCGCCGTTCGCCGACGCGACACCTCACAGCCGAGGACGTCTATCGTCAACTGGTGATGGAGCACTTCGATATCGGTCTGGCGACGATTTATCGTGTACTGACGCAATTCGAGCAGGCTGGCTTGCTGGAGCGCCATCATTTCGAATCAGGCAAGGCGGTGTTCGAGTTGAATGATGGCAAGCATCATGATCATCTGGTTTGCCTGCAATGTGGTCGCGTCGAGGAATTTAACGATCCTGAAATCGAGCGGCGGCAAAATCGGATCGCCAAGGAGCGTGGCTTTGCGGTCGTCGAGCATGCCCTGTATTTGTATGTCGATTGTCAGAAGAAGAACTGCCCGCACCGGCAGGAAAAAGCATCCATTACCGAATCAGCATGAATTCATTTATGCTATCGGCAACCATCAGTCAGGCTTAGGAGGCTCTCATGCAGATCGACAGCACCAACTTATCGACCCATGTGCTGGTACGCCTGACGGGGCGTTTTGATTTCAGTACGCGCGACAAGTTCATTGCACACATCAAGGAAACCATTTCCCACGCCGAAGTGCCGGAGATTCGCGTCGATCTGGCTAGCGTTGTTTACATCGACAGTTCCGCGCTGGGCATGTTGCTGATGGCGCGCGATCTCGCCAAGCAGCACGAAAAGGAAATCTCTTTGGTGAGCCCACAACCCCTGGTGCGGCAGACCCTCGAAACTGCGCAGTTCTCGCGTCTGTTCAAGTTCCTCTGAGCGCCAGCACGGCCGCCAGCAACAGTCCGTGCAGTACCGCCGCCAGAATCGTTAACTTGATGCCGGGCTGCAGGGCGGCGGGCGTGGCCGCGTGGCGGGCCAGATTTTGAGCGGCCTTGATGCTCGCGACCGCAGGTAGCAGCGCGATCAGGACGGTGAGTGGCAACTGCCCCAACGCCACCATCGCAAGTACCCAGCCATAACATAAGGCTGCGATCAGGGCATAACCCCAGCGGGCACGTTGCGTCCCGATTCTCACCACCAGGGTGTGCTTGCCGGCCAAGGTGTCGGCCTTTACGTCGGGGAACTGATTGATGTAGAGCACATTCGCGACCAGCAGCGCGAATCCCAGCCCGGCAGCGATGGGGGCAAACGAAAAGTTGTGGCGCTGTACAAAGTCACTGCCGATCACGATCAGCAGCCAAGCCGCCGTGATGCCAAACTCACCCAGTCCGCGCGCCTGCAACTTGGCGGGCGGTGCGGAATACGCCCAGCCGGTGAGTAAGCCGGCCAAGCCGATGGCAATCAATCCGCTGCCGCTGGTGGCGGTTAGCCACAGGCCGGCGGGAATCACCAGTGCGAGCAGGGTATAGCCGAAGGTGCCTGCTTCCTGCAAGGACAGCACACCGTTCTGGATCACACGACTGCCGCCGGTAAAAGGAAAAACGCGTTCATCGTTGGCAGCATCGCAGCCGCTGCGGGCATCGTAATAGTCGTTGATGACATTGGCGCCGGCATGGGCGAGCAAGGCAAACAGCATCGTGACAGTTGCCTGGAGTGGGTCAAGGCGAATGCCGCCAAGGCTGGCGCTGGCAAGGCCGAGCAGGACGCCTACAAAGGTGACGGACAGGAAAGCCGGTCGCGTGGCGACGAAATAGCGCATCAGCGGGTGCGGCAGGCGGGCGAGGCTGGGTTCGAGACCCTGTGACATGGCGTCTCTCCGAATGATCACAGCGCCATTTAACGTAACACCATGGCGGCGGCCGCTTCGAGTTCACTGCCTGTGATCAAGCCCATTTTTACGAGCGTGATCTTGCCGTGGCGGTCGATCGCTACGGTGAATGGCAGCCCCATCTTGGTATTGCCGAGCGCCTTCATCAGCGCAAGCCCCTTGTCCTGCGCGAGCAGCACCGGGTAATCCATTTCGTAAGCCTTGGCGAAGTCGCGCACCGGTTCGACCTTGTCTTCGAGGGCGATACCAAGCACTTCCAATCCCTTATTACGATAGGCTTGCCGCAACTTGATGAGCTCGGGGATCTCCGTACGACAGGGGCCGCACCAGCGCGCCCAGAAGTTGACGATCAGGGGTGACCCCTGCCAGCGATTCATGGTGGTGACTTGACCTTGCAGGTCGATCAGGCTGGCGGCAAACAATTCACTGCTGGATTGCGCCCACAGGCTGGGCGACCAGATCAGGGCAAACGTGGTGGCGAGCAGGGAAAGGAATCGAGACATGTTCAGAACCAGATTTCCGGATAGCGGCGGGTGCGCGGCAGGTTGTTAACCAGCAATGCCACCAGTAGCAGGATTAGCGGGCCGAGCAGGGCCGGCATGAGGATATACCAGAACCCCAGCCGTTCGATTTCGGGCGCACCTAATGTGGCGATCAGTGCCGTGGCGCCGCCGGGTGGGTGCAGCGTGCGCGTCAAGTGCATCATGGCGATGGCCGTGGCGACCGCGAGGGCTTGTGCGACGACGGGGAAATCATGGAACACTTGCCAGCAGGCAACGCCAATAAAGGCGGAAACGACATGGCCGCCGATCAGGTTGCGTGGTTGTGCCAGCGGGCTGCGCGGTGCGCCGTAGAGCAGCACGGCCGACGCACCAAAAGAGCCAATCATCAGCGGCAGTTCGTGCGGCGTGAAGTAGCGCGTGCCGAGCCAGGCGAGCAAGCCAATTCCCAGTACTGCACCGATCCACGACCAGAAAACCTCGTCGCTATGAACGCGCGGCGGGCCGCCAGCGGTGGTGCCGCGCCACTTCTTCAGGTATTCAAACAGACTGCCTTCGATCTTCATTGCGGGGCATTCCGCTGGCGGGAGCGCAGGCGCTCGATCGCGTGGTGCCAGGCAAGATGGTAGATGATGCGAAAGTCTTCCGTGCTGATGTCGAGGTAGCCCGGGATGTGCTGCATGGCGTCGATGATGTCCTCATCGGTCAGTTCGGGCTCATGATCGGTATCCAGGACAAGATTGTCCGCAAGCGTTTCAGGCATGCTCAGGCTCCTCGGTAACGTGATAACGCCAGTTGATCATACCGGCGTGTGGTGCTCAGCGCTTGATGAAGTCGATCATCACGCCTTCCGGTTCGCGTGCGCGATAGGCGATTTCGACGTTTTCGCCATAACGGGCTTGCATCTGCTGCAACAAGGGAAGCGGATCGTGATCATTGACGAAGCGCATCACCTCGCCGGGCTGCAGGGCATCCAGGGCGCCGAAGATGGCCGCATGACGAAAGCGCTTGGCGATGCCGCGTGCGTCAAAGCCGTAAATGCCTTCTGCGTTGGTGTGGTTGTGAACGGGGATCGTGGTCATGACATAACTCCGTGGGTGAATGGGTATCTCATCATAGTTGACGGTGTTTGTCAGGTAATTGACCTGGATCAGGTTGTCGGTGTGCCGTCCTGCCAGCGCCGACTTTTCAAACTTCAGATCGGGCGCCCCTCACCGGCTTCTTCATGCGTCTTGCCGTCGCGGATGTGATAGATGCGCTTGAAGGTCGGGATGATCTTTTCGTCATGGGTGACGACGATGATCGCAGTCTGATATTCGCGCGCCAGGTCGTTGAGGATGCGCACTACCGTCAGCGCGCGCTCCGAATCGAGCGGTGCGGTGGGTTCGTCGGCGAGGATGATCGGCGCGTGGTTGGAGAGTGAGCGGGCGATGGCGACGCGCTGCTGCTCGCCGCCGGAGAGTTGCGAGACCTGCGCGCCGGCGCGGTGTTGTACGTCGAGGGCGGTGAGCAGTTCCAGCGCGCGCTTGCGGGCGCTGGCGTTGTCCTGGCCGGCGAGCATCGGCAGCAGGGCGACGTTGTCGGTGACATTGAGAAACGGGATCAGGTAGGGAGCCTGGAAGACGAAGCCGATACGGTCGCGGCGTAGCGCGCGCAGGTCGGGGATTTTCCAGCCATCTTCATAGATGACATCGCCGGCGAGTGCCATGCGCCCGCCGGTCGGTTCGATCACCGCACCGAGGCATTTCAGCAGCGTGCTCTTGCCCGAGCCGCTCGGGCCGACCAGACCGACGACTTCGCCGGGCCAGATGGTCATGTCGACGCCTTTGAGTGCATCGACGGCGGCATCGCCCGTGCCATAGCGCTTCTTCAGACCGGTGAGCTGGATGGCGGGAATATCTTTCATCTCAGCCCCCAATGGCCTCGGCCGGATCGATGGCCAGCGCGGCACGAATGGCGACGCTGCTGGCCAGCGCGCAGATGGTCAGCACGATGGCGAAGCCGGCGACGGCATCCTGCGGCAGCAGCAGCACATATTTCGGAAACGCCGGCCCCCACAGGCCGGCAGCAATACGGCCGACAAGGAAACCGATGATACCGAGCGCCAGCGCCTGCTGCAGGATCATGCCGGCGATGATGCGGTTCTTTGCGCCGATGAGTTTGAGTACAGCGATTTCACGCACCTTGGCGAGCGTCATGGTGTAGATGATGAAGGCGACGATGGCGGCAGTGACGATGGCGAGGATGACGAGAAACATGCCGATCTGCTTGGCCGAAGTGGCGATCAGTTTGGCGATGAGGATGTCTTCCATCTGCGCTTTGGTGTAGGCGGTGAGCCGCTTCCAGCGCTGGATTTCGCCGGCGACGGCGGTCGGATCGGCGCCGGGGGCGAGGCGCACCAGCACGGTATTCACGCTGCGCGCCTGGGTTGCGCTGGCCTGCGCCGCTTCGAGCAGGCCGGGCACGCCGGGGCGGTTGAAGGCGGGGTTGGCGGCGGTGCGTGCCCGCTCATTGACCAGCGCGTCGTTGTCCTTGAGAAACTGGATTTCCTGCGCGTCCTTGAGCGGCACGAAGATCATCGGGTCGCCGCTCGACGACACCATGCGTCGCGTAAGACCCACGACCGTGTGGTCATGGCGACGAATCTTCACGCGTTCGCCGAGTTTCAGGCCGGCGCGTTCGTCGGCGATGGCTTCGTAATGGCCCTGCAAAATCGGCCGGCCGGCGGTGAGGTAGGGCGGCGCGCCAGGCCGGTTCGGGCGGTCGACCTCGATGCCAACGATCATCACCCGCGTGTCTTTGCCCTTATGTGCCATCTGGATGGTGAGGTAGGCGGCGTTACCGGTTTCCGCCACCCCCTTGATGCCGGCAATGCTGCGCCACACATCGTCGCGCAGGCTGGACGGTTCGGCATACGGGCCGAGCGTGCCCTGCTGTACCACCCACAGGTCGGCGCCGCTGTTGTCGATCAGCACCTGGCCGTCATCGACCATGCCACGGAACACGCCACCCATGGTCAGCGTGGCGCCGATCAGCAGGCCGAGGCCGACGCCAGTGAACAGGAACTTGCCCCAACCATGCAGGACGTCGCGACTGGCGAGGTTGATCATTTCAGCGCATCCACGGGCTGGATGCGGCTGCCGTCGGCGAGGGCCTTGGCGCTATGGACGATCACCGTGTCGCCGGCGGCAAGTCCCTGGCGGATTTCCACCCAACCATCGGCCGAGATAAGGCCGGCTGTGATCGGCAGGAAGCGCGCCTGGCCATCCTTCGCCTGCCAGACGCCACTCTGATTCTTTTGTCGTTGCAGCGCAGCGGCGGGAATCGCCAGCGCGTTTTCGATGGCCGGCAGGCGCAGCGTGACTTCCGCCAGTTCGCCGATGGCGATGCCGGTGGGCAAAGCGTCAAACACCACATTGGCGATGCGTTCTTCGGTTACCGCATCGCCCACCCAGTCGACACGTTCGATGCGGCCGGGGAATTGCTCACCCGGCCGCGAGCGCAACGTGATCTCAGCCGGCAGGCCGACCGCCAGCCCTTGCGAACGCCCCTGATCGATGCGTACGCGCAACCACAAACTGGCCGGATCGATCACCTGTACCACCGCCTGACCGGCAACGACGGTCGAACCCGGCTCGGCGAGGCGTGCCGTGACGACGCCATCGACCGGGCTGACGAGTCGCAGGTGGGCACGGTTCTTCCCCGTGCCGACCAGTTCCGATTGCGCGCGCTGCATGTCAGCCTTGGCAGCGGCCAGCGCGGCAACGGCGGCTTCGCGGGCGGATTGAGCGGCAGCGGCTTCATGCGCTTTGGCATCGGCGGCTTCCTGACTCACAAAATTCTTCTTGCGTAAATCGGCGTAGCGGTCGGCACTGTTTCTCGCCAGCTTGGCGCGGCTGGTGCTCTCGGCCAGTGCGGCTTCTGCGGCGTGCGCCCGCTGTGCTGCGCCGGCGGCAGACGCGGCCCCGGCGGCGAGGCGGGCGTCCATATCAACCAGCTCCATCTCGGCCAGCAGTTGACCGGCCTTGACCGCGTCGCCCTGATCGACCAACACTTGCGCTACCCGGCCGGCCAGCGTCGGGCCGATGCTGTGGCTGCGCCGCGCCTCGACGGTGGCAATGCCGAACAGGCTGCGAGCGAGGCGGGTTTCCCTAGCTTCAGCGAGCGTGACCTTGGTGGCAGCCAGCGGCCCTTGGGTGGCAACGATCCAGCCGAAGGCGGCAAGGAAAAGAATGCCGAAGGCAGACAGTGCCAGGGTGCGGCGGGATGGTGATTTCATGGTGGTACTCCGTGCCTCGTGGAAAGGTGGGGTGTTGGCGTGTGGAAAGGATATTAGTTGATGCTAATGATCGGACAATTGATCTGGCACAAGCCGCCGTCCGGCCAGCGCCGACATTCAGGGATACTTTGTTACCACATGTAAGCAGCCCGCTTGATTTGGCTCATGGGCAGGTGGGTTTGCTGTGCCTACACTGCGCCAATGAGTGATACTGTGATTTCCGTCAGCCCCCTGCCGCCGCCTGTCGCTGCCACTGGCCGCGTGCCCGGCAATGCCGGCATCTGGGTTGGCATCTTCTGCGTGCTGGTTGAGTTCCTGCTGCTCTTCGGCGTCTATTTCGTCGCCAAGGCGCATCACCGAGAGGCCTTTCTCGCCGGGCCGGACAAACTGGCGACGGTGGCGGGCGTGACGATTACCTTTCTGTTGCTGACCAGCGGTTACTGCATGGTCAAGGCGGTCGAGACGATTCGTGCCGACCGTCGCCGTGCCACGCTGGGCTGGGTCCTCGGCGCCATCGTGCTGGGGCTGGGCTATCCGCTCGTCAAGTTCTTCGAAATCCGCTGGAATGTCGCGCATGGCATCGATGGCGAGGCGGGTATTTTCTACACCACCTACTATTACCTGACGCTGAATCATCTGGTGCATGTGAGTTGGGGCCTGCTCGGCCTGTTCTGGGTGGCGGCGCGCACGGCGCTGGGCATGTATTCACCGCGCGATTACAGCGGCCTCGAAGCCGCCGCCGTGTATTGGCACACCACCGATGTCATCTGGCTGGTGATCTTTCCCTTCTTCTACGTGCTGAGATAGCCATGGGCCACGCTGAGAGAATCTGGTTGCTGCTGATCGGCCTGACGGCGGCTGGTGCATGGCTGGCCGAGACGGGGCATTCGAGCTGGGGCTTGAGCCTGGTTGTGGCGGGGCTGATCGGCGTCAAGGGTCATCTGGTGATTGACCACTACATGGAGATGCGCACAGCCAGCCCGCGCTTCCGCCGCCTGCTGCATGCCTTTGTCGTGCTGGTGCCGGTGCTGGTGTTGTTGAGCCACGGTTTCAGCGACGTGCTGCAACGACTCACCAGCCTCGGTTGATGCTGCCCGCTGCGTTGGGTCGAGACTAATCGTCCGGCTGCAACTGCTGGCGGCCGGGTACGGCGAAGATTCCTTCCAGACGCATCAGTTCGTCGCGGTGCTGACGGGCGAGGAGTTTGACGAGCTTTTCGCCTTGCCGGGTGAGGTGCACCTCCACTGCGCGTCCGTCCGAGCGACTGCTGCGGCGTTCGACGAGACCGAGTTTCTCGCAGCGGGTGACCAGTGCTACGGTACCGTGATGCTTCGCCTGCAGGCGTTCCGCCAGTTCGCCGATGGTCGCCCAATCCCGTCCCGGGAAGCCCTTGACGTGCAACAAAAGCAGGTATTGCAGATTGGTGATGCCGGCCCGTTGGGTCAGATCCTCGCTCCAATGCACGAAGCGGCGCAACTGGTAGCGAAAGTTCGAGAGCGTTTCGAAATCCGTTTTGTTGAAATTCGGCTCGGGCATGGGCGTAATCCAAATGGGGGAGTTGACCGCAGCATGGGTTGCGGCAAATAATATCACGGCGTGATGCAATATTCCGATCAACTAATCGCTGGAGGCTGACATGCTGGCTATTTCAGAAATACCGGAGCGCGATACCGAGGGCTATCTGATCGAGCCTGAAAAGTGGAATGAGGCAGTGGCCGAAGTGCTGGCGCAGGAGTTGGGCATCGAACTGGATTCCGATCACTGGGATGCGATTCGCTTCATGCGCGAATACTATGAGGAGCACCAGGTGGCTGCCGATGCGCGCCACGTCA
This sequence comes from Rhodocyclaceae bacterium, assembly GCA_030824115.1. GTDB lineage: Bacteria > Pseudomonadota > Gammaproteobacteria > Burkholderiales > Rhodocyclaceae > Sulfuricystis. Next base: position 27,017 of record JAVBYI010000015.1, read on the forward strand.
TCAAGCATCTGGAGGCACGCTATCCCGGTACGGCGCGGCGGCGCCTCTTCGAACTGTTTCCCTATGGCTACCCGGCCCAGGCGTGCAAAATTGCCGGCATGCGGCGGCCGCGGGCCTGGAGTACCGGATGATGCGGTGACCGCTGATTACTGGGGGCTGTCAGGTTGAATGACGGGGCGTGGCCGGCTCATTTCGTAGAGCACGATAGTGGCGGTGACAAAAAAGAAGGTGGTGGCACCGAGGCTGGCGGTAATGACATGCTTGCCGTAGGTCGTCCATGCCCACAGTGTCGCACCGATCGTCAGAAAGCCGCAGGTGCCACTGCAGGCGGCAAAGATCAGGGCGATCTTCTTGCCAATGTTGCGTGGATGATAGGTGGCGGCGGTGTCGGTCATATCGGTGGTTCTTTCAGGCATTGCCAGTGAGTTGGGCGTAAAGCAGGGGCAGGCGGTCGGGCAGTTCTTCGGGCTTTCTGACGATGGTGTAGCCCGCCGGGCCGAACAGGTGGGGGAGGTAGCCGGCGCCTTCCTTGTCGATGGTGACGCAGAAGGGCTTGATACCGGCTTCGCGTGCTTCGATCAGCGCCATGCGCGTGTCTTCGATGCCGTAGCGACCTTCGTAAAGGTCGATGTCGTGCGGTTTGCCGTCGGAGAGAATCAGCAGCAGGCGGCGGTTGGCCGGTACCTTGTCGAGCAGTTGCGTGGCACGCCGTACGGCGGCACCAATGCGCGTGTAGTACCCGGGTTTGAGTGCAGCGATGCGGCCGCGTGCCACACTGTCGAGCGGGCGGTCGAATGCCTTGATTTCGTGAAAGCGCACGAAGCTGCGCTTGAGTGACGAGAAGCCGTAGAAAGCGAACTGGTCGCCGGTTGAATTGAGCGCTTCACCGAACAGCATCAGGCTGTCGCGAATCACGTCGATGACGCGTTGCTCGTTGTTGACGTGCGCATCGGTCGAGAGGGACAGGTCGGCAAGGACGAGACAGGCGAGATCGCGCTCGGTCGGCCGATGGTTGAGGTAAGCGCCGGCACCCGAAAAATGCCAGCCGGCCATGCGGTCGGCGGCGATGCGCACACAGGCGTCGATGTCGAGTTCGCTGCCGTCCGGCTGCGCTTTTTGCCAGCGCCGTACCGGGGCGAGGGCGGCAAACTGGTTCTTGAGTTTGCGCGCATGGCGGCGCAGACGCTCGGGCAGCGGCTGCGGTTCGGCCTCGCGTGCCACCATCGGTTGCAGGCGGCAAAAGTCGGCTTTCATGGTACGGCGCTTCCAGTCCCATTCCGGCAGCGGAATGCCGGGGCCAAGGGTGATGTCGTCTTCAGCCGCCGCCGGCAGGTCGAGGTCGAAGCGTACTTTCGAGGCGACGCGTTGGTCATTCTCGGCCAGCGTCAGTTTGTCCATGTTCTCGGCCGCGCGCCCGGCATCCGGGTTGGGGTCGTCGTCGAGGGCGCGATTGACCTTGAGATACTCGGCCCACGAGAAGATGCTCTCGGCACGAAACATCAGGATCAGCGGCGCTTCGTTTTCCGGCATTTCGGTGCGCTCGGCCTCGTAGCGCTTGTTGAGCGCCTGCTGCTCCTGCGGTTGTTCATTACCTTCGGCTTCGTTGGGCTGGTTGTTCTTGCGAGTGGTACCGGCCACGGGAGGCGCGGGGTAAAGCCAGAGCGGCACGGGCTGGAGCGCTTTCGCCTTGGCACGCGTGAGCGGCGGTAGGGTCGACACGCTGCCCGGCTCGGCCAGCGCCTGACGGATGGCACTTTCCTGTGCCGCCTCATCGGCAGGCATGGCCTCTGGGGCAAAGCGCTCGGCCAGCAGCGCGTCGACCAGACGACGATAGCGGGGCAGCAACCCGGGATAGCGCTGCAGGGCCAGTTGCGTGGCCTGCTGGTTGCGCACGATCCAGTCGCTTGCATGGGTGGCGTGGGCGGCCTGCAGAAAGGTTGGACCGGCACCGGCGGCGAGAGCGGCCAGCCACACATACAGGTCGCGGTTAAATGTCGGCGCTGGGAAGACGGCAATGCTCGGCGGCAGGCGCAGGGTTTCCATGTCGAGCGCGGCATGGGCGGCGCGCTCCTGCGTGCCGGCAATGCGTTGCAGCATCGTGCGCCGCGCACCGTGGTGGCGATCGGCTGCTGCGGCGACGCGCAGGCCGGCATCGCCGCCGAGGGCACGGAAAATTACCCCTAGCGTTTTCTCGATATCCTTGAGATGGACGGCCGCCGCCGGATGGTCACGCCTTGCGGTTTGCGTGATCCAGCGATCCCAGATGCCGCCAATCCACTCTTCCATTACCGTTTCCCTGTGAGGCTCATGCGCGTTTCGTTGCTGCGCGCTTCTTCCTGATCTACCCATTCGAGCAGGGTCTGTTTTTGTACTGTGCTGCAGGCGGCGACGCACTGGGCGCATTGCGTACAGGTGAACATCTGGTGCTTGGGTACGCGCGGGCGCAGGCGCATCGGGCAGACGCCTTCGCAGACGGCATAGCCGGGTCCGTTGTCAGCGTAGCAGGTGGCGCAATCGGCGGCGCGCGGACGCTGGAAGCCAACCACCAGCGCGTCGCGGTTCGCCATCCACGCCAGACTCTGGAACAGTCCGACGGCGCAGCCGAAGCGGCAGAACAGGTGGCGCGCAAAGATGAATTCAATGGTCAGAACGATGGTGCCGACGCTGATGAAGGTCGCCTGATTCGTGGTCAAAGCGCCCGCGAACAGATTGCCATAGACCTCGGCCGGCGGCAGCAGGTAGGTGAGCAGGACGATCGCCCACAGCAGCGCGAAGGCGACGGTAAGCGGCAGGGTGACGAACCACCAGCGTGGATCGACCTTGAATGCGCTGCCATCGGGATTGGTGGCCGGCAGGGGCTTTTTGTCCCACAGGCTTTGCTTGCCGGTGGCTTTACGCATCAGTGCGTTGATGGTTTCGACGACCGAAAAATGCGGGCACAGCCAGCCGCAGTAGAGACGGCCCCAGCGCCAGGCGGCGGCGAGGAACAGGCCGGCGCCGGCGAAGATCGGCAGGAACAGGTGCAGCAGGATGTTGATGCCGGCCTGCGTGCCGGTGATCTTGCCGGCAAAGTAGTCATCGAGGCCGAGGCGCCATTCGAAGCCGAGCAGGTAGGCGTGGCCGCGCGTCAGGTCGTAGCGCAGCAGGTCGAATACCGGTGCCATGACGAAGAGTACAAAGAAGCCGATCTGCGCCCACAGACGCAGGCGTTGTGTCCGGCCGGCCGTGCCCGGGGCCTGCTGAATGGTCCAGGTCGGGTAACGCGCGGTCATGTCAATCGCAGCGGCGGCCGATCCAGGGATAGACATAGGGTTTGCCCGCCATCGCCTTGGCCAGCCCGAGCATGCCGAGCAGGATCAGGGTGGAGTGAATGCAGGTGAAATACATGATGACGAAGACCCAGGTCCATTCCCAGTCCCAGCCAAAGATCAGGAACAGGGCCGCATTCAAGCCGATGATCAATACGCCGCCCCACAGGCTGACGAAAAAGGTCTGGTCGAGATGGCAGCGTGCCAGCGGGGTCGCCGTGTGCCGGTGTTTGAACCATAACCAAGCAATGCCGCAGAAAGCGATGCCCGGCGCCAGCATCAGGTTGATGAGATAGAGCGCCTCGGCGAGCACGGCGAGTTCCTGGCCGCTGGCCTCTTCCTCGTCTTCCGCTTCGTTATCGACGTCAGGTGCTGCGTCGTTCATTGCGCTTATTTGCCGAAGGTGGCGAGCACGACTTCGTTGAGCGCGGCGGCCACTTCGAGGTCGTCGGTGAGCGCCTCAACCAGCGCGGCACGGCAGGCTTCAATCGGGTCCATGCCATCGCGGATGAGGATGGCGGCGTAGACCAAGAGACGCGTACTGGCGACTTCTTCGAGATCGACATCCTTCAGCGCGCGCAGGCTGTGGCCGATGTTGACCAAGCGCTTGGCGGTCATCTCGTCGCAACCCGTTTCGCCGCGCAGGATGGTTTCCTCGCGGTCGCTGGCGGGGAAGTCGAAGCGCAGGGCGAGGAAGCGCTGGCGCGTCGAGGGCTTCATGCCCTTGAGGAAGTTCTGGTAGCCGGGGTTGTAGCTCACCACCAGCATGAAGTTGTCGGGCGCGTGCAGCACTTCGCCGGTACGGTCGATCGGCAGCACGCGGCGGTGATCGGCGAGCGGGTGGATCACCACGGTGGTGTCCTTGCGCGCCTCGACCACTTCGTCGAGATAGCAGATGCCGCCTTCGCGCACCGCGCGGGTCAGCGGGCCGTCGGACCAGTAGGTGGCGCCATCGCCGATCAGGTGGCGGCCGACCAGATCGGCGGCAGTCAGGTCGTCGTGGCAGGCAACGGTGTAGAGCGGGAGATTGAGTTTCGCGGCCATGTAGGCGACGAAGCGCGTCTTGCCGACGCCCGTCGGGCCCTTGATCAGAACCGGCAGATGATTGCGGTGGGCGTGTTCGAACAGGTCGATTTCGTTGCCGGAGGCTTCGTAGAAAGGTAAGTCACTCATTTAAGTCCCAGCCAGTAGGCCAGCAAAATGACGGCGAGCGTCAGGAGTAGCCACCCTAGCACGAGGCCCCGCCACAAAACCTTGACGCGGCGCAAGGCCATGAAGTCATAAATGATCAGCCAGCCTTTGACGGCAGAGATGATCAGTACGGCAACGACGAGAGAAACGTTCATCGCCATGCTTTTGCCAATGAACCAGGTGAGGAGGGTTGCCACCATCAGCGCAACCCAGATGACATTGAGGAAGTGTGTGCTCATGATGGATTAACGCATGATGTAGACAAGCGGGAAGAGGATGATCCATACCAGATCGACCATGTGCCAGTAGCTGGCCCCGGTTTCCATGCCGTGGTGGTCCTGTGCCGAATAGCCGCCGGCCATCGCCTTCTTCCAGATGATCAGCAGAATTGCCATGCCCAGCACCACGTGCATGGCATGGAACATCGTCAGCGCGATGTAAAAGGTATAGAAGAGATTGGTGTCGAGGTTGATACCCACCGCGAACTTGGCGCCGTATTCGAAATACTTGACGATCAGGAAGCCGACACCGGTGAGGATACCGGCCAGCAGCCAGTGGGCGCTCTGGCGACACAGATTGCGCTTGATCGCGGCGATGGCGCGGGCGACGCACCAGCTGCCAGTGATCAGCAGCAGGGTGTTGAGCATGCCGGCGTCGCTGTCCAGCGTCTTCTGCATTTCGTTGAAGAGATCGAGATGCTTGAGGCGCGTGAAGGCGTAGGCCGCAAACAGAACGAAGAAGGCCGACAACTCGGCCAGGATGAAGACCCAGATGGCGAGGTCACCGGGTGGGTATTCGTGATGTTTGTGGCCCTTGTGGGGATCGGCGGGCGCGGGGATGGGGGTATGGGCGATCATGCCGCCATATTAGTCAGGGCTGATGCTTTCTTGCCTTGACCTGAAACAAGCGCCGCACGAGACGGCACGCCCGGTGCCGTCCTGTCAGCGCCGACATTCAGGTTTTCCCTCCTGATTACACCCGGAAGCGTCCGATCGCCCGATTGGTTTCCATGGCGAGCGCTTTCAGTTGCACGGCCGTGGCGGCGGCTTCCTGGGTGGCCGCACTGTTTTCTTCAGACATTTGCGCAATCTTGTCGACGTTGATTGCAATCTCGTTGCTGGCCACGCTTTGCTCCTTGAGCGCATGCGAGATTTCGTTGACTGAAGAAGCGACATTCTGTGCGCCGTGGCTGATGGCCGACATCGATTCACCGGCATGCTGTGCTTTGGCAACCCCCTGGGAAACCCGCGTGACGGCGTCGTTCATGGTGCCGACAGCGGTCTGGGCATTGACCTGTACCGCATCGATCATGGCGCTGATTTCGGTTGTCGCCTGGGAAGTACGTTCGGCCAGCTTTCTGACTTCATCTGCCACCACGGCAAAGCCACGTCCCTGCTCGCCTGCGCGGGCGGCTTCAATCGCGGCATTGAGCGCCAGCAGATTGGTCTGGTCGGCGACTTCACGGATCACCTGGACGATGGCGGAGATGCGGTTGGAACTGTCGCCCACCGCCTGAATGGTGTGAGCAGCCGTGCCAACGGATTGCGAGATGAGTTCCATCTCTGCGATGGTTTCCCGAATGATCCGATCACCCTGCGCGGAGAGGTCGCCGGTTTCCGAGGTGACCCGGCGGGATTCATTGGAACTATCCGACACCTGGGTGATGCTCACCGTCATTTGCTCGACGGCGGCCGCCATGCTGGAGGCGGCATCGCTCTGGTGTTCCGAGCTGCGGGCAATCTGTTCTGCACCGCTGGCCAACTGCTCCGCCGCAGCAGCGACGCCCTCGGCATTCTGCTGGAGTTCGACCAACATGCTGCGCAGGCTGTTCTGCATTCTTTGAGCGGCGGCCATCAGGCTGTGGGTGTCGCCCGGCTTGACGGGAACGGTTGCGGTCAGGTCGCCGGCCGCAATCTTTTCGAAGACGGCGCTGGCCTCTTCCGGCTCACCGCCGAGCGGACGGGTGACGGAACGGATGATCCAGGTGGCGCAGAAGAAGGCCAGCACAATCGCGACAAGCTGGAAAATGATCATCACGATACGTGCCGACTCGTAGGTAGCGCGGGCTTCCACCCCCGATTTTTCGAGCAGATCGCCCTGTAGTCGAATCAGTTTGTCCATCGCGCCCAGGAGTGTGTCCAGTGCAGGCGTGACTTCGGTGGCCATGCGTTGGGATGCTTCTGCGCGGTTGCCCGCTTCCAGCAACTTGCCAACATTCAGGAACGCGGCAACATAAGCTTGGCGCTTTTCCCGTACCTGGGCCAGCGCTGCCTTGCCCTCGGGCAGATAGAGGATGCCGTCCAGTTCGTCGAGTTTCTTGGTGATGGTGCTCACATTGGCGGCAATCCGCTGGCGCACCGGGGCGGGGTCATCGACATGGAACAACAGAAAGGTTTCGCGTGCATTGGCGTTCATCAGGTCGATGGCCTCATTGGCCAGCACCGTCTTTTTCCAGTCTTTCGTGACGATGCGGTCGAGCATGTCATTGACGGCACTGAGGCGGCTCAAGCCGAGCACACCCGAGATCAGGACAAGGATCAGGAAAAGGCCGAAGCCCAGTGAGAGACGCTTCGCAATGGTGAGTGGCCCATTCATTTCAATTCCTTCGGTGATGGCTCAAAAAAAACCGGCGCTCAAGCTGAGCGCCGGTTTTGATTACAGCATGGATTGACTGCAAGCCGAGGCCTTAGTTCGCGGCCTTAGTCTCACCTGGCACGAAGAAAGACCAGATATAGACGATAAGGCCGATGAGGAAGGCGACGCCGGACCATTCACGCATCCAGTAGAACAGGGCGACCTGATCCTGAGCCATCATGAACGGCATCGGGTTTTCAGAGACGCG